>DASZVB010000148.1:0-9432 GCA_035547195.1 Polyangiaceae bacterium | reverse complement strand
AAGCGGTCGTCTTCCAGATCGAATCCGAGCTCCTTCGCCCGCTTCGAACCGTCGTCCACGGAGTCCCAATGCGTGAGGATGCCGCTCAGGCGATCCACCTGCTCGAGCGAGAGCCCGAAGGCCTTGCCCACTTCTCGAAGCGCGCTCTTGCTTCGATAAGAGATGACCTCCGAGACCATGGCCGCCCGATCCCGCCCGTAGCGCGCGTAGATTTCCTGAATGACTTCTTCGCGGCGCTCGTGCTCGAAATCGATGTCGATGTCCGGCGGCTCGCGCCGCTCGAGGCTCAGGAAGCGCTCGAACAGCAGGTTGCTCCGCGATGGATCCACCGCGGTGATGCCGAGCGCGTAACAAACGGCGCTGTTCGCCGCGCTGCCGCGTCCCTGACACAGGATGCGCCGCGAGCGCGCCATCTCGACGACCTCGCACGTCGACAAGAAGTACGGCGCGACGTCGATCTTGGCGATGAGCCAGAGCTCTTTTTCGATCTGCGCCGCGACGCTGGGCGGCGCGCCGCTCGGATAGCGGCGGCGCACCCCTTCTTCGACGAGGCGGCGCAGCACGTCGTTCGCCGTTTCGCCGGGACGGAGCTCGCAGGGAAAGGAGTATTTGATTTCGGCGAGCGAGAACGAAAGGCGTTCCGCGAGCTCTCCGGCGTGGTCGACCCACGCTTCTCTGCCGCGGAAGAGCTTGCGCATGTCGTCCTCGGAGCGAAGAAACGCTTCGCAGTTGGCGTCCAGGGCCTCGCCGGCGGCGTCGAGCGTCGTGCCCTCTCGAATGCAGTGCAGGACGTCCGCGAGCGGCTTGCGCGAACGGTCATGGAAGAATGGCCGCGCGCTGGCGACGACCGGAAGCCCGTATCTTCGTGCTTTTGCCTCCGCCGCCGCGCCCCGCTCGGCGTCGAGGCCGTCGAGCCTTCGATACGCCGCGACCGCCGCGTGCTCGGGACCGAAGGCGTCGGACAGGATCGCAAAGAGCTCTTCGGGGGGCGCTTCGGGCGCGCCGGGCATGCAAGCGCCGGGGACGATCGCGACGAGGCCTTCTCGATGGGAATGGAGCGCCGTGAGCTCGAGAAAGGACTCGCCCTTCGGTAAGCCGGCGTGGGCGTGCGTGAGCAGCCGGCAGAGGTTCGTGTACCCGTCGTGGTTTGCGGCGAGGAGCGCGAGGGTCGGCGCGCGCGGGGCAGCGCGGGGTGCGCCCTGCGACGCCGATGCCGAGGTGACGCGACGTCCGCGCCGCGCCGGGCGTCCCCCCTCAACTCGGCGAACGACTTGCCCCGGCGTGGCCAGCGAGAGCTCGGCCCCGACGATCAGCCGGTGCCCGCATTCCTTGGCATGCGCATGGGCGCGAACGACGCCGTAGAGTCCATCTAGATCGCAGAGCGCGATGGCGCCGTGGCCGAGTGATTTGGACTTGGCCACCATTTCTTCCGGCTGCGAAGCACCGCGAAGAAACGAAAACGCGGACCGACCGAGGAGCTCCGTGAACACGGAGGATTCGGTACACTGAACACATGGACAGTATCAAGCAAAGAATGAGCTCTTGATGTTAGTGCCAAGAAATTATTGATGAATCTTAGTCGCTGATAGCTCTAGTATTTTCAGAGCATTGGGACGCCGCGCCGGCGCGGGCCGCGCGGAAAGGCTTTTTCGATCGCGGCGAGGTCGGAGTCCGTCAGCACGAGATCCGCCGCGCGGACGTTGTCTTCGACGTGGGCGGGAGTCGCTGCTTTGGGGATCGCGAAGACGTGCTTTTGGCGGGTCAAGAACGCGAGCGCCACCTGATACGACGTCACCCCGTGAGCCGTGGCGATCGCCGATAGCGCGCGACCGCCGTCATCGCGTTCCGAAGGGAAGTCGCCGGAACCGAACGGACTGTAGGCGACGACGGCGATGCCTTCTTCTTCGCAATAGGGGATCACCTCGTGCTCGATGCGTCGCTCGCCGAGGTGATAGAGCACCTGGTTTTGTGCAATGCGCCCCTTGCCGGCGATGCGCACGGCTTTTCGGAGCTCGGACTCGTCGAAGTTCGACACGCCGAACGACCGAATCTTCCCGGCTTGCTCCAGCTCCGTGAACGCGCGGATGGTCTCTTCGAGCGGGTGGCTGCCGGGCCAATGCAATAAGTAGCAATCGAGGTAGTCCGTGCCGAGGCGCTTCAGCGAGCGCTCGCACGCGGCGACCGTCCCGTGTCGCGACGCGTTCGTCGGCAGCACTTTCGAAACGAGGAACGCTTCTGCGCGCCGGCCCGCGATGGCCTCGCCGACGAGGCGCTCGACTTGACCCTGGCCGTACATCTCTGCCGTGTCGATGTGAGTGGCCCCGAGATCGAGCGCTGTTCGAATGGAGACGATGGCCGAAGCGCGATCGTCACCCTCCATGTTCCAGGTGCCCTCTCCAATGACGGCTACGGATACGCCCGATGGACCGAAGGGACGTCGCTTCATGGTCTGCACGAGCATTCCGTCATTCGTCGGGATTCAGTGCAAGCCGGCTACATGGTCAGTCGTAAAAGCCGTGGATCATCCGTTTGCGGGTCGTGCGATCGACGTAGACGACGGCTTCGACGCCGCTGCTCTGGCTCTGTAACCACACCCGTAAGTAGTCGCGAGAAACGGGCTCGGGGGTCCACCACTCGACGGCTTCGAGCCGGCGCTCGAACGTGATGTTTTCTACGGTGTAGAGGCGGTGATCCAGCGGCACGGTGGCCCCGCGGCGGAGGGGCGCTTCGAAGGGGATGGGACGGGGCAACAGGCGCACCGGCGTGCGCTCTGCGGCTTCGCGGACGTCGAGGTTCGGGAGAACGAGCAGCTCCGCCTTGGCGCGCGCTGTTTCGAGCGCGGGGTTGCCGAGCATCGCCGGAGTGACGGGAGCAAGCCGGGCTTTGCGCTCGGGGCGATGCGAGCTCTTGAGGGAAAGGACGCCCACTTTGTCTCTGCCGAGATCCGCATTCAGCTCGGCGAGCAGCACCGGGAGCGTTTCCGGCCCCGTGGTTGCGCTGCCGCCTAAGCCCGCGGCATAGCGCGACAAGGACAGCTGCAGAGCAAGGGCGCGCGTGATCGCCCGCGCTTCGAGACGCAACCCGACCGTGGGCGCCGCGAGCGCCGTGCGACCGAGGCGGGAGGCGATGACCCGAAAGAGCTCTTCTGGCCGATAGAGGGGCGCGGCAAATTCGAAATTCAACGACGTGGTCGGCGACACGTTGGCCAAGCGAGCCGAAGCGCGGTCGTGGAGCAGGCAGAGATCCAGCGCTTGCACGGCTTCTCCCCGCCCTTCGAGGCGAGCCCCGAGCCGTGATGCGAGCCCGCGAAGCACGAACAGAAGCGGCTCTATCCCGTCCACGGGGTCGTCCCAGGATGTCTCTTCTCGAGGAATGGCTTTCGGCGCGTAGGGGACCAGGGGCGCTTCGTCCTTGCCCTCCGCGAGATCCAGCACCTTCCCCGCTTCTTCCCCCAGCCGAGAAGCCGTGGCGGCGCGCGGAAGGCGCGCGAGATCTCCCACGGTGACGACGCCGAGCTGCAAGAGCCACGCGGCACGATCCGCCGGGATGGGGAGGGCGCGGACCGGCAAAGCGGCAACCTGGGTAGTCGTTTCTGCCGGAGGGACGACCAGGGTGCCCTCTCGACCGACCCGCCCCCAGCGCGCGAACGCTTGCGAAAGCCGCGGGCCGTCCGAAACGGCGACCCGCACGGCGTGACCGAGGGCACGCACCCGCGCCGCGAGCTCGAGCGCGAGGGCGGGCTCCCCACCCGAGAGATGCGCAGCGCCGGTGACGTCGACCCACACCGTATCCGGCGACTCTATTGAAACGATGGGACCGAACCCGAGGGCGACCTCCGCGATTTCTCCGAGCCGGGCAAGCACCTGATCTCGAGTGACTTCGCGCACGACGAGCTTGGCGACGAAAGCCTGCGCCTCCGCGACCGTTTGACCGACGCGAACGCCGAACCGTGCGGCGACGTCGTCGACTGCGGCGAGCTCGGACGTGGGGGGAATGGGCTCGGGCCGCTGCGCTCGTGTTTCTTCGTCGGAGGGCGGCGTTCGGGCGCTATCGACGAGCAGGACACCGAGAGGCGGAGATTTTGCTCGGCCGCGCGGGCTTTTCGACGGCTTCGGGACGACGAGCGCGCCTCGGGCGAGCTCGACGAGGAGCTTGGGAACGGCGATCGCAACGACGCGCCGGATCATGACGAAACCGCGGGTGATATCGGCGCGACCGGGGCCAGCGGACGGTGCGGCAACACCTTCGCCCTGGGCTTTGCCCAGTTGATGGTGCGCGGGTGAGAAATGCGGCCCCGGCGCTCTTTGGCGATTTGCACCGACAGACGATCCGCCCCGGGGCGCTGGAGCTCGAGACGGAGAGCGACGGGCAACGGCAGGGGACGGTGCGCCTCCGTGTCCGTAATGAGAAGGACCGTGGTCCCGCCCTCGCCGGCGGCCATCGCGAGACGGCGGACGACCCGCGGCCATGCCGAAAGCGCGACGTCGAGCGCTGCCCCAGGGACGCCCACGGTGTCTACCACGACGACCGAGAACGCCTGGGATTCGACGAGACGGATGGCAGTGCGCCCGAGTGCTTCGACCGAGGGACGCACCACGAGCAAGCGCTCTAGATTGACCTGTGCCCCCTGGACGCCGGGACCGTGGAGCGTCTGGGACGGATCTACGAAAGCACACCACGGAACGTCGCCACCGGCAGCCCGCGCCGCTTCCCCCGCCGCGCGGCAGGCAGCGAGCGCTACCGACGTGGCGAGAGCTACCCCGCCGGCGACCGAAAGCTCGACGACCCCGCCCCTGGGCAGACCGCCGCCGGGAAGCAATGAATCGAGCTCGTCGATCCCCAAGGGAAGGACCTTTGGCTCGTCCGTTCCCCCCGACTCGCCGGGGCGGATTCGAGCGGGAAAATGCTCGAGAAGATGGGCAGGCAGCGCCATGCACTGAACATACTTCCAGGCCGAACAAAAGCAACCCGTTCGCGCCCCACATTGGACATTGCCCGGACAGGAAATGTCCTAAGTACTTCTCGTGCCTTCGTGTGCTTCTGTGGACTTGGCCTTGCCTTTCGATAGCATAAGCCTTCGTTCATGCTTCGTTTCGGTGAGTGGGACCCCACGGCTCTCGGCGTTTCGCTGCTCCTGACGCTCTTTGGAACAGGTTGCGGCCCTGCCGTCGCCGAAGCGCCCGCGCCCGTGACGACGCATCCCGCGTCCGCTCCCGTCGTGTCGTCCGACGAACCCGAAAAGACACCGTGGGAGACTTGCTACTCGTCGTTCGCTCCCACCGGCGACGCCGAAGGCGACCTCGCGCGCCTCGTTCGCGACTGCGGGACGACCGGCGGTATGCGCGCCGTCACGAAGGTGAAGCTCGGAGCGCAGTCGTCGGAAGATCCCGTCGATCGCTACGCGTTCCAGGTCCCCGCCCCCGACAAGTGCTACCGCGTGTACGCCGTCGGCGATTCGTCGATCAAAGATCTCGACCTGCTCCTTCGAGGTCCGAAGGGCACGTCGATGGTCGCCGACATCACCCACGATTCGTGGCCAGTCCTTCCACCCCGCGAGCCGGTCTGCTTCTCGGAGCCGGGCCTCTACATGCTGGAAGTCAGCGTCTACAGAGGCGCGGGCCGATACGCGCTACAAGTCTGGGGACGCTGATTGCGGGGCCAAGCGAGGATGCCGGAGGTCGCCGCGATGGAAGGTAACCATCTGGATCCCGCAGGGCGCCGCATCGGCACGGTGCTCGACGGCAAGTGGAAGCTCGACTCGATCCTCGGCGTCGGCGGGATGGCCGCGGTGTACGCGGCGACGCACCGCAACGGCGCCCGGGCGGCGATCAAGCTGTTCCCCTTCTCGGTGACGACCAGCGTCGAATTCGCCGAACGCATTTTGCGCGAGGGATACCTCGCCAACAAGATTGGCCACCCCGCCGTCGTCCGGGTGCTCGACGACCACCTCGATCGAGAAGCGGAATACGCGTACCTCGTCATGGAGCTCCTCGAGGGCGAAACGGCGCGCCAGCGCGTCGAACGCACCGGGCCGATGTCTCCCATGGAAGCGGCACGCTCCATGGTCGAGCTCGTGAACTGCCTCGCGGTCGCGCACGAGAAAGGCGTGATTCACCGCGACATCAAGCCGGAGAACCTCTTTCTCACGGACGACGGCCGGCTCAAGGTGCTCGACTTCGGCGTGGCGCGCGCCCTCGACGGGACGTCGTCCTCGGTGACGCGCACCGGGGCGATGCTCGGCACGCCGGCGTACATGTCTCCCGAACAAGCGCGCGGGAGGCCGAGCGAAGTGTCGGCGCGCAGCGATCTGTACTCCGCGGGCGCGACGCTGCTCTTCCTGGTCGCCGGAGAATTCTTGCACGAAGGCGAGAGCGCGCAGGAAATCATGGTGCGCGCGGCCTGGACGCCCGCGAAGAAGATCAACGAGAGGAGCCTGGGCCTCCCGCGCTCCATCGTGGACGTCATCGACAGAGCGTGTGCGTTCGACGCCGCCGAACGTTTCCAGACCGCCGCGGAAATGCGCGCGGCGCTCGAGTCGGCGATCAGCGAGCTCGCGCAAGATCCGAATTCGTCGGAGCCGGTCGTTCGCGTCGCGAAGCGGACGATGCGCGGGCCGATCTCCACGGCGCCGCTGCCGCTGAGCACGCCGCGTGACTCGGGCGAGACCATCGCGGAGTCGGCGATCGGCCCCGCCGAAGGCGCGACGATCACGGTCGCCTCGTGGAAGGCGCGGCGGCGTGTCCTCGTCGTCGCGGGCTCGGCCGCGGTGACGTTCCTGATTACGTTGCTGGTATTCTGGTTACACTCCGGAGCCGACAAGGCGAAGGCCGAACCGGCCGGCGGCGAAGCTCCGACGGCGATCGCGCCGTCGCCCCCGCCGCGCCCGACCGCTGCGCGACCGACGGCCGATCAGGTCCCCGTGGAGACTGCTCCGACCGTGCCGCCACCTTCGCCGGCAGCGACGGCTCCGAGCGCGACGAAGCCGCACCCGGTGCTCGTGCATCACGCGGAAGCTCCCCACCCGACCGCGCCGAAGACGCCGGCGAAGCCCGCTCCAGCTTCGGACTCGACGGCTTCCCACACCGCCGCAGCGTCCAAACCGTCTACCCTCGGTCGCGACCTCGGGTACTGACGTCTCTCGCCGCTTCGCGGGAAGAGCGCATCGTCGGTATCGGTGTAGGTGTCGCACCGCTCGGCGCGCTCCGTGGCAAAACCCTCTCGAGCGCGCGCCGTTCCGGGTAGAGTCGTACGCGAAAAGGGATGCTCACCGGAACGCGCCGCGCCGCCCTCGCCCTGGTCGTGCTCGCGTTCGCTCGCGACGCCGCGGCGCAAGCGACGAACGTGGCGACCGCGCGGCAGCTGGCGAACGCCGGGATCGACGCGATCGAGGCGGGCGACTGCGACAAGGGCGCTCCGCTGCTGAAGCGCGCCGAGCAGCTGCACCACGCCGCCGTGCACCTGCAGTACCTCGCGCGATGCCGCGTCATTCAGGGTCATCTGGTCGCGGCGACCGAGATGTGGCGGCGCATCATCCGCGACGGCGCGCCCGAGGGCTCGTCGCCCGCCGTCGTCGCCGCGGTCGACGAGGCGCAGCAAAAGCTCGAGCAGACGCTCCCGCGGCTCTCGACGACCACCGTGCGAACCGCTTCCGACTATCCGGGCCTCTCGCTGACGCTCGATGGCACCGAGCTGCCGGCGGACATGGTCGGCACGCCGCAGGTGCTGGATCCCGGGGACCACGAGCTCACCGTCTCCGCGACGGGATTCGAGAAATGGTCGCGCCGCTTCACGGTCGCCGAGGGAGCGGCGGCGGAGCTCCGCGTCGAGCTCGCCCCGCTCGCCGAGACGACCTCGCCGGCCGCGACGGAAAGCCCCGGTCCCGGACCGAAGAAGTCGTCCTCGTTCCTCGCTCCCGCGGGATGGATCACGGCGTCGGTCGGCGTCGCATCGATCATCGCCGGCACGGTGACGCTGCTCACCCGCGACAATCGAAAATCGGACCTCGACAAGATTTGCCCCGACGGAAACTGCCCGAGCTCCAAGATCACTCCGAGCCAGCTCGACGATCGAAAGGGCAGCATCGAAGGCCTGACGACCGCGTCCAACGTGCTCCTGTGGGGCGGCGGCGCGCTGCTCGCGGGCGGCGCGACGATGATCGTCATCGCGACCCAGAAGTCGTCGAAGGAGACCGGCGCGGCCTTGCTCGTGGGCGCTCCGCGGGCCGCGGCCGGCCTGACCCTGCAAGGTCGCTGGTAACCCGAGCGCCGGAATCCGTCCGAGAGGCTGCGGAGCGCGGGGACCCGCGCTATGTTTCCCCACGATGCAGGCCCCCGGAAACACGCCGACGGCGGCGGAGAAGCTCGAAAAATTGCGCGCCGTCCTCCGAGGCATGGGCTCGGTCCTGGTCTGTTACTCGGGCGGCATCGACAGCGCGCTGGTCCTGGCGGTCGCGACGGAAGAGCTCGGGGAGCGCGCGGTCGGAATGACCGCGGTGAGCCCGAGTCTCCCGGAGAGCGAACGCGCGGACGCCGCGCGGATCGCCGCGCGCCTCGGCGCCGTGCACCGCCTCGTCGAGTCGCAGGAGATGCTGCGAGAAGGCTACGTCGCCAACGGTCCAGATCGCTGCTTCCACTGCAAGACGGAGCTCTACGACATCGCTCGCGAGCGGCAGCGAGAATGGAACCTCGCCGAGATCGCCAACGGCACCAACCTGGACGACCTCGGCGATCATCGGCCGGGGCTCGAAGCGGCGAAGCGCGCCGGAGTCCGTAGCCCGCTGCTCGAAGCGGGGTTCGGCAAGGCCGACGTCCGCGCCGTCGCGCAGAGCCTCGGCATGGACGTCTGGGACAAGCCGGCCGCGGCGTGTCTTTCGAGCCGGATCCCGTACGGCACCTCCGTCACGCGCGAACGCCTAGCGCGCATCGGCGGGTTCGAAGAAGAACTGCGCGCGCTCGGCTTTCGTCGCGTGCGCGTCCGCTTTCACGAGCAGATCGCTCGGCTAGAGATAAACCCCGCCGACTTCCCGAAAATCATCGACCCGGAGATCCGACCCAAGGTAACCGCGGCCGGCAAGCGTCACGGCTTCTCGTACGTCACGCTGGATCTGGAAGGGTACCGGCAGGGATCGCACAACGAAGTGCTCGTCGGACGATCTTTGCGCGTGGTGTAGTTACGACGGCGCGTTCGTCGTGGGGTTTTTAGGTTTTTGTCGCGGTTCGGAGCGGAACCCTCGCTGGCGCTCCTCGCCTTCGGCTGCGGTGCTCGCTCGCGGGACGGTCCGTCGCGGGTCGGGTGGGGGATGCCTCCCATCCCCCACTCCCCCAGAGGCGGACAGGGTTCGAGCGGACGCCGTGAGCGTCGTGGGTTTTTAGGTTTTTGTCGCGGTTCGGAGCGGAACCCTCGCTTGCGCTCCTCGCCTTCGGCTGCGGTGCT
>DASZVB010000147.1:0-37000 GCA_035547195.1 Polyangiaceae bacterium | reverse complement strand
CGTGGGATTTTTTGTTTTTGACGCGGAGCGGAGCGGCACCCTCGCGTGCGCTCCTCGCCTTCGGCTGCGGTGCTCGCTCGAGGGAGGGTTTGACGCGGTTCGAGTGGGGGATGCCTCACATCCCCCACTCCCCCAGAAGCGGACGCGGTTCGAAATGACGACGCGAGCGTCGTGGGGTTATTTGGTGTTTTGTCCCGGTGAGGCGCGGCACCCTCGCGTGCGCTCCTCGCCTTCGGCTGCGGTGCTCGCTCGAGGGAGGGTTCGACGCGGTTCGAGTGGGGGATGCCTCACATCCCCCACTCCCCCAGAAGCGGACGATCTGCGAAGAGACGATCGGCGGACGGCGGACGGCGGACGGTGGACGGTGGACGGCGGGATTATGCTTTCGGCGTGGAAGGCGCCGTCGAGATTTTCCGCCTCGCGCGTGTACGCTCCGAGCTGCTCTCTCGTCTCCGCGAACGGTCCGTCGGTGATGACGCGCTTGCCGTCGTGATGGCTTAAGGTCGTCGCGGTCGACGTCGGGTGAAGCGGCGCGCCCGCGGTGAAGTGGCGCGCCCGCAATGAGCTTCTTTGCGGTGAGGAGCTTCTGCACGTGCGGCCCGCACTCCGCCATCATCCGCTTCTGCTCCGCGTCGCTGAGGGCGAGCCAGGCTTTTTACGTGCGGCCCGCACTCCGCCATCATCCGCTTCTGCTCCGCATCGCTGAGGGCGAGCCAGGCTTTCGTTCAGATAGTTGAGCAGCATCGGAGCTCGCGATCGTCGACCGGCTCGCGGCAGGTGGAGCCTTCGATGGTTACCATTTGCTGCACGCCGCGCGCGCCGACCTCGTGCGACGGCTGAGGCCGATCGCTGCAGGCGAAGAAAACTACACTCGTGCGACACGGCTCGTTGGCAACGATGCAGAACGCAGGTTCCTCGATCGCCGTTTGAACGACGTGCGGGAAGCCGTGGCTCGAATCAGCGGACATTAGCGGCCAAAACCCGGCGTCCGATGTAAAATTGGCCCTCGACAACAACGCTTGGCCGTACGTAACAATTGGCGGACCGCGAGAGAGCGCGTACCTTGCACGCCGGGAAACGTCGTCTCTCACGAAACGAAAGGGATTGATCCATGCGAACCAGAGCCCCTGCCATCGTCCTTCTGTCGGCCTCCCTTTCTGCGTGCGGCTCGGGTGACGGCGCGCCTGGATCCACCAAGCAGACGAGCAGCTCGAACAAGACTTCCACGAGCACCGCGACCTCGCAGAGCGGCGCGTTCAGTCCGCCGCCGCTCGCCGAAGGCTACACGCGCTTCGAGGCGGCGACGGTCACGGACATCCAGCCCGGCGACGACACCACCCATTGCCAGTACGTGATGGCTCCTCTCGATCACGACGCCGACATCCTCGATGTCCGGGGCGCACAGTCGAAGTTCGGGCATCACGCCGTCGCGTTTTCCTACACTCCGTCCGCGACCGATCAAGTCGGTTCCGAGATCAAGTGCATGATGGGCAACAACGAGTTCAGCGCCAGCGCGGGCGCGGATACGATGGACACGTCGTCGGATGCGGAGCTCTCCGGAGGAGGCTACCTGGGCGGCGTCAGTCCCGCGGGAGGAGTCGCGGCGTTGCCCGACGGCGTCGCGTTTCGCCTGAAGAAGGGCCAAGGCATCATGCTGAACGTCCACTACATCAACACCGGCGACACGCCCATCGACGGCAACACGTACATGGACCTGAAGCTTGCCGACGCCGATCCGAGTCGGCTCATCGCCGCCATGTTCCTGAACCTGAACCTCGGGTTCAGTATACCGCCGCAGTCCCAAACGGATTCGAACCAAGACTGCGTCGCGATGTCGGACGTCAACATCATCATGATGAGCAATCACATGCACGAGTACGGGATTCACGGCAGCACGCAGGTCACGCGCGCGGACGGAACCGTAGAGATGCTGCGCGACGATCCGACGTGGACGAGCGACATGGTGAACAATCCCACCTTCGCGCGGTGGACGGTCGACGACCCGTTCGTGCTCCACAGCGGCGACACCATCCGCACGAGCTGCACCTGGAACAACACGACCACCGACACCATCACGTTCCCCCGCGAGATGTGCATCAGCGCCGGTTTCGCGCTCGCATCGGGCGACAATCCGTCGGCGCCGACGTGTTTCAACGGCACCTGGGTGCAGCAGGGCATTTAGCTCACGTACGCGAGATCTGGCACCCCGGACAGAACGCCGTCGTTCGGCCGCCGATGACCGTGCGCGCGATCACGGCGCCGCATCGCTTGCACGGTGTGCCGGCTTCTCCGTACACCGCGAAGTCGTCTTGCCGGTAGCCGTGACCGCCTTGCCGCGCGCGGAGCTCGTGTCGGATCTCCGACTTTAGCGCTTTCGCGAGCCGTCCCACGGTTCTGCGTGAAAGCTTTTGACTTTGCGCGCGAGGATCCACGCGTGCGCGAAAGAGCGCTTCGGTCGCGATGATGTTCCCAATTCCGGCGAGCACGGTCTGATCCATCAAGACGGCCTTGATGGCGCCGCGCCTTCGCCCGAGCACGGTCGCGAATCGTTCGATGTCGATGCCGTCGGCGAGCGGATCGGGACCGAGCTCCGTCCATTCGTCGACGTCGCGATCGGCGATCAGCAGACGGCCGAAGCGCCGGGAATCGAGGTAGCGCACGCTACGCGAGACGCGCTCGCCCTTGCCGACGTCGAGGCGTGCGCGCTCCGAACGCCGCGGGGGCTGTTCTGCGTCGCCGCTGATCCACTCGCCGGTCATGCCGAGATGCGAAAAGAGGCGTGTTCCGTCGTCGAACAAGATGCGGAGCCACTTCCCGCGGCGTTCGACGCTGCGCACGGCGCGCCCGACCAGCGCGCGCGCGAAGTGACCGGGCGATCGCGGCCGCAGCAGCCGTCGATCGTCGCAACGCGCGGCGTGGATCGTCGTTCCACGGAGGCTTTGCTCCAAGAGACGTCGCGCGACTTCCACGTCGGGCAGCTCGGGCATGTTCAGCTCCCCGCGATCCACGCGAGCAAGCGCTCGGACGGCCACGAGTTCGGCACGTTCTCGGTCGCGAGATGGGCGCGATGCGCGTAGCGCGCGGCGAAATCGATGAGCGCGAGCTCCTTCGTGTGGTGCGCGTCGCTGGTCATCAGAAAAGTAACGCCTCGTGCTTGGGCGGCGCGGAGCACGGGGAGCGGCGGATCCAGACGCGGAAGCGCGCCGTTGAGCTCGAGCGCAGTGCGGGTCGCGCACGCGGCGTCGAACAACGCGGGCAAGTCGAAGTCGATGGGCGAGCGGCGCCCGATGATGCGGGTCGTGAGATGACCTATCATGCGGACGCTGGGATCCTGCATCGCGGTGACCACGCGGCGCGTCTGTGTCGCGCGGTCCAGATCGAAATGAGAATGAATGGATGCGATGCAAAAGTCGAATTTCGCGCGGAACTCGGCGTCGTAGTCGAGCTCGCCCGCCGGACCGATGTTGAGCTCGACGCCATGGAGGAGCCGAATAGCGTCGCCGACTTCGCCCTGCAGCGCGCGGATCCGTTCGCGTTGCTCGAGCAGCGCATCGCGGCCCACGCCCGACAGCGTGCCCTCCGCGTGATCGGTCAACGCGAGCACCCCGTAGCCGCGCGCCCGCGCCGTCGCGACCATGTCCTCGAGCGACGAACGCCCGTCGCCGGAGAGGTTCGTATGCACGTGGAAATCGCCGGAGAGCGGCTCGAGCGCCGTCGGCAGGTGTCCGTTCTCAGCGGCTTCTATTTCGCCCCAGTCTTCGCGGAGCACCGGCGGAATGAAGGGAAGCCCGAGCGCCCGGTAGATGTCCTCTTCCGTTTCGCTGGCGATGACGTCGCCGCCGTCGAGCTTCGTCAATGCGTACTCGTTCAACGTGTACCCGCGCGCCAGGGCGCGTTGGCGGAGCTTCACGTTGTGGCTCTTCGAACCGGTGAAATAGAGCAACGCCGCGCCGAGCTGATGCGGCGCGACGACCCGCACGTCCACCTGAAGGCCGCGCCGCGTGACGACGCTGGTCTTCGACTCGCCGCGAGCGAGCACGCGTTCCAACGCTCCGAGCGCGACGACCGCGTCCATCACCGGCGCCGCGTCCGTCGACGCGACCACGATGTCGACATCGCCTACCGTCTCGGAGAAGCGCCGCAACGAACCGCAATAGCCGGCGAACGTGACGCCGTGCACTTGCGACAGCTCGGCGACGAGCCGCTCGGCGTGCGGCAACGCGATGGCGATCGAAGTTCGATTCAGCGCGCCTTCGCGTTCCAACCGCGCGATCCCTTCGCGCAGCCGCTGCTCGGATTTTTCTCCGAAGCCCTTCAAGGTCCGGAGCCGCTGCTCGTCGATGGCTCGCCGCAGATCGTCGAGCGACTGGACGCCGAGCTCCGCTTGCAGCCGCCGCACCGCCTTCGGCCCCACCCCTTGCAACCTGAGCAGCGCGACCAGGCTCCGCGGGTACTTCTGTCGCAGCGCTTCGAGCTTCTGCACCGTCCCCGTCTCGAAGAGCTCGCGGATCTTCTCCGCCGTACTCTGCCCCACGCCGTGGATCTTCTTCAGGTCCTTCAACGAAAGACGTCCGAGATCGTTCGCTTGCGAAGCGATCGCCTGCGTCGCGTTCTCGTAAGCGCGCACCCGAAACGACTGCGGATCGCCCTCGTCGAGCAACGTCAGCTCGGTGAGCTCCCGGAGCATATCGAGCGCGTCTTGCTTGGTGTCGGGCATGGGTTCGGTGTAGCGGAAGGAGGGACGGATGTCAGAGAGGGACGGTTGTGGCGTCGGTGGCAGCTGTTGCCGAAGGGTATTGTCAGCTGACGCATCCCCTCATTTCGTAGCGTCAAGAACCGGGCCCTCGAGCGCGAAGACGTAGCTGAAGAAGGCATGCTCACGAACGATCTTGTCGTAGGCCGTAATGAGGCGTTCCAGCCAATCTTCGAGCGCTTGGTACCAAGACAATCCCTGCCGAAAGAGGGAGTGCGTGCGCCTCTTCACCGTGTTGGCCTTGAGGTAGGCGTCCATGCCGCACGCCTCGCTTGCCGCCCCGAGCAGAGTCAACAGCGAGTGGGCCATCGCGACGAGTAGCAGTAGCCGGTCACGGCGGTCGGCGTCCCGGACATGCGTGGCGCGGAGCCCCATGCCGAAGTGCAGATCTTTCGTGTCGCGAAAAACTCCTCGATCGTGAATCGCCGGTCGTACATCTTCACGATCTCCTGAGCTTTGAGCGTCGAGAAAGATGTGGCGAGGCACCAGGCTTCCTTCATGCGCTTGGCCTTCACCGTGACGACGGCACCGACTTCGGCCCGGTCCTTCGTGACGAGCGCCCCGACGAGAATTCGGGCGTGGCCGTTCGGGGCCACCCACTCGCTCGCCGGCAGACTCTTGCCTTCGAACTCGACGAGGATCGCCTCACGAAAGCAAATCGTGTAGTCCCATCCGTAACCTTGAAGTAGTGTGTAGAGCTTCTGGTCGCCGAACCCACGGTCTGCAAGGACCGTGACGCGAACGGTCGTGCCGAGCATGAGGTAGAGACGATCGAGCAATTCGCGCTCGTGGTCCGTCCTCTTGCCGGCGAGTTTGGACTTCTTGACGGTTTTCCATGCCAGCGGCATCGCCCGTCCGTGCGTCGTCACCATGTGAGCGCAGAGCGTCGAATGATCATCATCGTCGAACTCCGTCCAATCGAGCACCACGACGATGCTCGGGTGGTTGCCCACGACGTGGCGTACCCACGCCGTCAGCACTTGGTCGAGCATGATACCGCCGTTGCTGAGCAAGCGGTCCACCTGCTTGATCCCGGTCTTCCCCTTGATGTTCGCCAGGTGCGCGTACGCCTGGCCGATGGCCGTCACCGACAGGACCGCGGCGTTCAGCAGTCCCGCGAGTGCGTTGCCGAGCGACAGGACGCGCAGCGTATGCAGGTCAGGTCCGTAGATCTCGTTCACGAAGCGGCGAGCATGCTCCAACCGCAGCGTTTCGCGAGCTTGTTTCGGCCGGCGGCCGGCGCGGGACAGGTACGGCAACACGTTCTTCGGCGGCGTCTTCATGACCGCCTCGCCGAGGTCCTCGGGTCCTCGACGTCAGCGCCGACGAGCTCCTCGGCCTCGAAAAGCCCAAAGCAAAAAGGCCCTCCCCAAGGAGTACCCGGAGACTCGCCGCCTCTGGAAGCGCTTTCAGCTCCTGCTTGAGCTGTCCGAGAAGGACCGACGCGCCGTCATCCGGCTGCTCAATTCACTCGTGTCCGCGTCCAAGACGCGCCGATCAGCGGCATGAATTGCTCCACGCCACCGGCGATTTCTTGAACTTTGAGGCTCCTGGATCCCTTCAGGGCTTTGCGACCTGCGACGTTGTCAGGAACTCACGGAGTACCTGGACGTGATCGGCATTCTCCCATTCGATACGATTGATAGGAGGCTCTTTCGTCGGATTGAATTCGTAGACAAACGCTCCGGGGTACGCCGTGAAAATCGGCGAATGCGTGGCGATGAGAAACTGAGCACCGACTCGGGCCAGTTCACGAATGCGCCCCACAGCACGGACCTGGTTCCGAGGGGACAGCGCTGCTTCTGGCTCGTCCAGCACGTAGAAGCCACCTGGACCGAATCTGTTGTGGAGCAGCGCCATGAAGCTCTCGCCGTGCGACTGCTCATGGAGCGAGCTGCCACCGTAGGAGTCGATAATGCGCGGCGCCGCCGCCGGCTCGCGGTCCAGCTCCTCGATGTTCGTAGCAAAATTGAAGAAACTCTCCGCCCTCAAGAAAAAACCGTGGCGCAGCGGTCGTCGCCTCACCAGCCGGATGTACCGGTGCAGTTCAGAATGAGACGGACGACTTCTAAACCGGAAGTTGGCGCTGCCGCCTTCGGCATTGAATCCTGCCGCTATGGCCACGGCTTCTACAAACGTCGACTTTCCCGAGCCATTTTCTCCGACGATGACCGTCACCTCAGGGTGAAGGACGATGCGCTCCAGCCTGCGGATACTCGGGATCGAAAACGGGTACCGATCGAATGCCGGAACCGCTTCCCGCTTCAGATCAACGTGGAGTACGAGAGGTTCAACGGTCAATCGGGTCTCACCCAGTCTCACCCGGTCCTTTGTCCGATAGATCGGGATGCTGAGCCTCCAACGGAAACTCCAGCGAGTAGATGGCGGCAAGCGCATTCCCCAGACCTTTCAGCGGACCGCTCACCGTCCCATCCAACGTTCGGCACCACGGCAGTACCTGCTCCTCGAGGATCCTCCGAATACGACGCGTGCCGAGCAAGAGCGCTTCCGTTGCTGCTCGTCCCATGAGTGGGGCGACAGGGTCGTTTCTCTCGAACTCACCGGCACTGAGAGCATTTCCGTCGAGCTGAGCGCGACCGAGCTCGATTAGTTGACGACGGATGTGCGTTACGTGATGCTCGACGAAATTTCTCTCAGGTACAGTGCACGACGAAACATCGGCGAGCATCTCATTTAGTTGAGAGTCCACTCGCGTCAATGCATCGTGAACGGCTTCCCGGTATCCGCGTTCAGAACGGGCACCCATTGGCCTCCTTGCAAGCCCGGAGACATTGACGAAACGGCCATTCGCCGCCCCGGACAAGTTCCGGATTGCAGTCTTGAATGCATTGATCTCCGACCTTGCGGCAGCGGTCCTGTTCGTCCGATTCATCCCTGTCAAGAAGAGGCATGCCGCCGCCGCACCAGCAAGGGCACCTAGGGCACCCCCGAATGCAGCGCCTGCCGCGGCTCCAGCGCCAACCGCCCCCCAAGGAAATGGTACCGACTGTCGACCATCCACATCGACGTGATTCACTGGATCGCTGAGCGCGTATTCGTAAACGTTCGTCGAACCGACGAAAACTTGAGCTTCCTTGCTCGTCCATCTGCCTGTCGTCGGCTCGTAATCGCGAGCACCGAAACGGATAAGTCCCGTGTCCGAATCGGTGAGACCCGAAGCGAACCCGAACGGCAAGAAGTCGGGCGTGAGATGAGCCTGGACTCGACCCGATTCATCTAGGTCCAGTCGATCTGCAACTGCTCCCGTGGCCACGTTGATCACCAGCCTTGGAGTACCCAGGTGATCGGCCACAATTCGGTAGAGTTGGCCACCGCGGACCACGTACGCTGGCGCCTTCATTGAGGACATCGGAGAATCTTGGTCCTCTTCCTCGACTGGAGACCTCGAAATCTGCGATCCCAGTGCGCACATTCCTGCAGCGTCTCCGTCCGTCCTTCACCGTGCCCTTCGGGGTGGTGCTCCAGAAAACGGCAACGTCGACGGTTGGCTTGGAACCTCCCGCAAATCCTCGCTCCCCCAAAAGGCTCGTGAACGAGGTCCAAGACGTGGGTCGCCGGCGTCGTGCAAGCCTTCTTTGTCGGCCTTGTGACTTGTCGACTCTCGCTTACCACGTTGCGAGCGCCATGAATCAGCGAGGAGGACAACGGCCAACGCCGCAACAACCACGGCAAAACCGACGATGCCTTTCCTCGCCACGCTCCGCATCACCGGCTCGCATAGCAATTGCGCGGATCACCGCGGCAGGGAGGGGGCTGCTGGTGATAATTGCCGCAGCTAATCTCGCACTGAATGTACGCGATGTTGCTATCCGTGTGGCACGCACTCGCGCAACCGATGTAGTCGTCCGCTGAGCACCCGCTCTCGAAGGCACATCGGTCATAGCACGCCCGTTCATCGTAGTCGGTCTGTGCGACGCACTCCTCGCTGCAAGCTGCATCAAGGCCGCTGCTGTCGTGCATGTTCACCGGGTCATTCTCGGCATACATGTACAGATTCGTTTGCGAGGCGTCGAAGCGTGTCGCATCCTTGCTCGTCCATCTCCCCGTTTGCGAGTCGTAGTCTCTTGCACCGAACTGGACAAGACCAGTATCCGCGTCGAAGAGCCCGCCCGCAAACCCGAACGGTTGGAGGCCCGGACTCGTATCGTTCAGGATCTTGCCCCACTCGTCCACGTCGACTCGCTCGCCGACCGCGCCGGTGCTCACATTCGTGACCAGGCGTGGAGTCCCAAGCCGATCCGTCGTGATTCGGTACAGAGCCCCGCCCTTCACCATGTAAGCAGGAGTAGAGCGCGAATTCTTGCCAACAATTCGGAGCAGGCGACGCACAGAGTCCTCAAGCCCGAGCCTCCTCAGCACTGCTTGAACAGCGTCCTCACGACTCCCCGTCCCATCCGCCCAAACAAACCGCGACACGACGTTCCCGACGCCATCCAGCTCCGCCAAGATGCGCAGATTGTCCGCATAAAGCCACTGCTTCTGCAACACGCCGTTGATCTTCTTACCCACGCGCCGCCCCACCCCGTCGATGACGTAGTCGATCGCCCGCCCATCCGGCAGTGCAACGTGCGTCAGATTCCCGAGCGCATCGTACGTATACGTCGTCGCGCTCGGCGGCGTCGTCGACGAATCCGTCTTTGTCCGCAGCGCCCCATCCCGCGTGTACGTGTACGAGAGCGTCCCGTACGTCAGCAGCCGGTCCTGCGCGTCGTACGTCCCCGTCGTGCTCGTTCCATGCTGGACGTCATCGAACCGCGTCCGGTTACCGTTGTCGTCGTAAGTGTACTGCCGCACGTTGGTACCGTTCTCGGCGACGGTCACGAGGCGTCCGACCTGGTCGTATCCGTATTCGGTGGTCTTCGTGTCTCCCTGAATCGTCTCTGTCTTTTGCTGGATCCGTCCGAGCGCGTCGCGGACGTAGCTCACGTCGTACAAGACGGTCGTGCCGAACTTTGCCGTGTACGTCGCGACCTGCCCGAACTGATCATAAGTCCGTGAATCGGTGACGGAGCCGAGGGTCGTGGTCTGCAACCGCGGCGCGGTGGGGTCGTAGGTGAGCGACATCGAGCCGGCCGGGGTTGCGACGCTGGTGACGAGGCCGTCGTTGTCGTAACCGAGGGTCGCCTTCGTTGCCGATTGACCGTTGATCGTCTCGGTTCCGACGCGGAAGAAGTTGTCGTAGGTCCGTGACACGCTGCCGCTCACAGTACCGCTCCAGGTAGTGCTGGTGAACAGGTTGCCGTCGTAGCCGTAGGCGAGATTGGCGCCGTAGGGGCCGGCGACGCTGGTAAGTTTGCCGGTGGTGGCGTCGTAGCCGAAGGTCATGCTGCCGCTGGGGAGGGTGACGGTTTGCATCCGCCCCGCGGAATCGTACCCCATGGTGACGGTCGTGCCATCGGGGCGCGTGACGGTCGTCGGATGGCCGTCCAGGTCGTAGGTGTAGCCGGTCACGTCGGCACCAGAGCCGGCGTCCGGCGCGGTGTAGGTCGCGATGCGGTTGTCCGGCGTGTAGGTGAAGAGGTGCGTGGGTTTGCCGGGCGGGGTGACGCTGGTCAGGTTGCCCATCGCGTCGTAGGTGTAGGAGACGATCTTGCCGTCGGCTCGGTGGCGCGCGGTGACGCGACCGACGGGATCGTGATCATAGGTTTCGATTTGGCTCAGCGCGTCGGTGATGGAGCTGAGGTTGCCGCTCGCGTCATAGGCGTTCGTCGTCGTTCGCGTGTCCTGAGTCGTCGCGATGACACGGCCGTGCCCGTCGTAAACAAAGCTTACGGCGGCGAGACCTGGGACTTGCATTTGAGTGGGTCTGCCGAGGGCGTCGAGGGTGGTGGTCGTGGTGCGGCCGGCGGGTGACGTGACGGTGATCGTCTTGGCGGAACCGCTGTAGCTCGTGTTGGTGCCGAGGCTGTTGGTGGTCGCGGCGTCGGTGAAGATCTGGACGCTGAACGGATCGGCGGAGTTGGAGAGGCTCACGCTTTGAGAGTCGCCCTGGAGCAGCGAAATGCCGGATGGGGTCTTCGAGGTGCTCTGGACGACGATCGGGCCGGTCATGCCCCAGCGCGGGGCTTTGTTTTGCATCGTGAGCAGTTGCATCCCGTCGGGCTGCGTCGCCGTGGTGGTTTGCTTGTTGAAGTCGCGGAGGGTGACGGTGGGCGTGGCGATGCCGAGCGCGACGGTGCGGCGCTCCTGGAGGTTCGAGAGCGTCTCGGTCTTGTAGGTCGAGAGGACGTTCTCGGCGGTGTGAATGCTGATCGTTTGCACGCCGGGCGACGCGGCCCGCGACAAGGTTTGAAAGCCGCCGGCGGCGTTTTGGTCGCGGAGGAGGCGTCCTTCATCGTCCCAATCGAAGGAGTGCACGCCCTCGTTCGGGTCGATACGGGAGGTCATCAGACCGCCGTCGGTGTAGGTGAAGTCGGTCTCGGCGCCGGCGGGATCGAGGACGGACGAGAGAAAGCCGTTGGCATCCACGCCGAGTGTCGTGATGTGCCCGAATGGGCCGGCGATGCTGGTTGGGTTGCCCGCGCCGTCGCGGTTCACCGTGGTGACGTTGCCGTCGCCGTCGGTGAGCGTTGCAAGTCGGCCAGCAGCGTCGTAGCCGAAGGTCCAGAGCGTGCCTCCAGTGAGGGCGTGTCGCGTCTTTACGTGACGACCGTGCGGATCGAATTCGTAGACCTCGCGGCCATCGTCGGACGGTAGGAAGAAATCTGCGGAGAGAACGCCGCCTGGAAGGGCGGAGCGGACTCGGCGCACTTCTCCGAAGTTCGGATCGGAGACATAGAGCGCTCCGTCGGGGCCGAGCGCAGAACGCATGAGCGCGCCGTTGAAAGTCGCCTGCAGCGCAGGGCCACCGTCTCCGGTCGTCGGATTGCGCGAACCCGATCCACGGCCCGCCAAGGTATTGATGATGCCGTCCGGCGTTACGACTCGGATGGCGTCGTTCTGCGTTTCTGGGATGTAAACGATGCCGTTTGGAGCGACGACGACGTTGTCAGGGAAGTTCAATTGAGCTTGAGTGGCGGGCCCGCCATCGCCGGCGTAACCAGCCACGCCGAATGTTCCCGCGAATACTTTGTCGACGCCGTCGGGCGTGACTCTACGGACGACATTGTCGGCCCAGTCCGTGTAGTAGACGCTTCCGTCGGGTCCAAGAGCGACCCCGCCTTCGGTACCGCCTCCGATGAAGGCGCTGAACGAGGCAGTCCGCAGGGTTCGGATGATGCCGTCGGGCGTGATCTTCCGGATCCGGCCGTCCGTCGTGAAGCCTTCGATCGTGTAGATGGTGCCGTCCGCGCCTTCTGCGAGGCTCCTGACATCGCAGAGCTCCGCCAGCGTCGCAAGACCGCCGTCACCCCGATAGGCGCAGCTTTGACCGCTGGTGAGCACGCCAGCAACGGTGTGGATCGTTCCGTCCGCCGTGATGCGACGGATGGTCGAGTAGTTCTGACTTGTTTCGACGAGCAATAGCGATCCGTCGTGGGCGACGGTGAGATCTTGCAGGAAGCACAGCCCGGCGTTCAGAGCGGACCCGCCCTCTCCGGAGGTGAAGCTGCAACCGCTCTGGTTTCCAGCGAAGCGATGAACGATGGTCGTCTTCGGATCTACCTTCAAGATTTGCTGGGATCCGGTCGCGATATATGCAGTGCCGTCTTGGGCGAGAGCGACCGCTTGCGCTTTGTTTATCTCCGCCTGCGCGGCGGGAACTCCCTCGTAGTTGTCCAGCGGCACGCCGATGCCGGCGAACTGCTCGACGATGTTGCCGAGGTTTCCGGTCATCCTGCGATCGCCGTCGCCGAAGTACAGAACGCCGCCGATCGGGTCGTAGGCGTTGTGTACGTTGAAAGACCAGCCTGCGATCTGCTGCGGGCGGGAATCATACGCGCCAATCGTGAGATCGTATCGCGTGGTGATCGAGTACGTGTCGCGGACGCGGTCCGTCGTGAGAGTCACGCCGGTGCCCGAGTATTGACCAAAGGCGTTGCCGGATGTCGCGGGCGCCGTGTACGCCGCGGGCACGACTCGACTGAGCTCGACGGTGACGGGCTGCGACCCCTGCAGCTGTCTTCCGTAAGCATCGAGACCGTCCCAATCGAAGACGTATTCCTGGTTTGCGGTCGTTGGGAAGCTCTGCTGGAACGTGCGGCCTGCAACCTGGATCTGCAGATCGTAACGAATGGTCGTATCTCCGGACACGGCCGCCCCAGTAATGGGGATGTGCAGCCGATACTCCTCGCGACGGCCGGGCACGCGGTCGCTGCGATAGGAGAGCGTGAGCGGCGTACCGGCGACGGAGATGGACTCGCCGAGGATCTGGTTGCTCGTCTCGATCAGCGAACCGCAACCGGCGTTGGGATCGGGCGGCGGCGGGGGCGGCGGCGGCGAGGGCGGCGGCGCCGGCGGGTGAGGGTCCTGCGGATCCTTGGGCCAGTTGGCGTCCGACGCGCTCCAATGGCTGACCGGTACTCTCCACAGCCGCGTTCCAGCCGAGTACGTGCTGGTGAGCTGCGTTCGCTCTGCGTCCGAGATCCCGAGGCTCGCGAGCGTCGACGCACTCGCTGGGTTCCCGCTCCCGTCGACATCGAGCGCTGCAATTCCTCCCGAAACGCTCAAAATCGACACGACGCGTCCATTGGCTTCGGGGACCCAACGCCCTGCTAATTCGTCGTAGCTCCCGACAGGAACGATGGTGCCCGTCGCAAAGCCGAGGAAGTTGTCGACGTAAACCGGCACGGGCTGACTGAACAACACGGACTTCGCACCAGCCGCCTCGGCCTCCTCGGAGAGCATGCTGATGGCGTACGTGTACGCGGATGTCGCTGGGAGATCGCCTGGCATCCGCTCCGGCCCGAGTGGGCCTTTAGTGTACTCGGTGATGTGCACGCTCATCGCGTCGAGCGGAGCGGTGGTGCCATCCGAGAATGTCATCTGCGCCGTCGTGCCTGGCGGGAAGAATGCGACGGCTCGTCGGGTCCCGTCCTGATCAGTCATCGTGCTGCCGGCGGCCACTGAGAGCTGCGACGTTCCGAGCGTCACGGGTGTCACATTGGGGTCGACGGGAACCATGACCACATCGTCCAGCACGACACTGTCGTTCCATTTTGGAGCAACGGTCCTTTGCACCGTCAGCAGTCCGACGCCCTGGAACGAAACGACCAGGTTTCCGCCGCCATTGACGACGAGATCGAACATGCCGTCCTGGCGCGTTGCAGTTCCACCGAGCTCGGGATGATTGAGGACCTGAACCGTTACACCCGAAAGAGGATTGCCGGACGCGTCGAGCGCGCGTCCTCGAATGACGCTCGTCCGCCGCGCATCGATCGTACCCGCGGCCACACCAGTCTGACTCGGATTCGTCCCGGTATACAGGAACGCCGTTCGGTCGAGGAGCGACGAGGTGACGGTCGTGTCCACTGGCGGCGCGATCGTCGCCGGGTCGGGAGGGATTTGCACCTGACAATCTCCCGCTGAGTCACAGTAGCTCGACGGCCCGCAAAGCGTGCCCGCCGCCAAGGGCGTGTGCACAGGTCCCGTCGAAGGATTGCAGGAGTCGACTGTGCAGGCGTCGAGATCGTCGACGCGGATCGGCGCGCTCGGACGACAACTGCCGTCGGGAGCGCAGGTGCCGGGGTTGTGACATGCGTCGGTGGGCGCTGCGCACTGCGTTCCCGGCGCTAGCAGCGTGGCTGCTTGGCAGACTCCGCTCGCGTCGCAGGTCGGCGCGGCGTGACAGTTGTCCGGTGCGGTTCCACACGTCGCTCCAGCTGCGGGCGTGTGCGTAGGACCTGAAGCCGGGTTGCACCCGTCAGTCGTGCACGGATTGCCGTCGTCTATGACGGGGGGCGTTCCGGCAGTGCACGCGCCGCTGCCGTCGCACGTCTCGTTGCCGTTGCAGACGTTACCGTCCGAGCACGACGTGCCGGCGCTGACCGGCGCATGCTGCACGCCCGTCGCCGGATCGCAGCTGTCGGCCGTGCATGGGTTACCGTCATCGACAGTCGGCGGCGTCCCGGCGGTGCACGCACCGCTGCCGTCGCACGTCTCGTTGCCGTTGCAGGCGTTACCGTCGGAGCACGACGTGCCCGCTGTCACCGGCGTGTGATGGACGCCCGTTGCTGGATCACAGGTGTCCGCTGTGCAAGGATTGCCGTCATCGACGGTGGGTGGCGTTCCAGACGTGCACGCGCCGCTGCCGTTGCATGTCTCCGTTCCGTTGCAAGCATTGCCATCGGAGCACGACGTTCCCGCCGTGACGGGCGCGTGTTGAACGCCGGCCACTGGATCGCAGCTGTCGGCGGTGCACGGATTGCCGTCGTCGACGGGCAGGGCCGCTCCGGTTTGGCAAGACCCGGAAGAGTTGCAGGCGGGCTGACCGTGACAAGCATCCGGCGCGGCGCCGCACGCCGTTCCGGCGGACACGAGAATGTGGCTGACGCCCGTCGACGGATCGCACGAATCGGTGGTGCACGGGTTGCCGTCGTCAGTTGGAAGCGTTCCCCCGGCGCTGCACGTGGCGGACGCATCGCAAGCCGGTGCCGAGTGACAATCATCTACGGGATCCCCGCAAACGGTGCCGGTCGCCAACGCCGCGCCGGGCTGACATATGGCGGTCGCGTCGCACGTCGGTGCCAAGTGACACGCGTCCGGCGCGGAACCGCATGAGGTTCCGGTGCTGACCGGCGTGTGGCTGACGCCTGTCGCCGAGTCGCACGCATCCGTCGTGCACGGATTTCCGTCGTCCACTACGGGCGGCGTTCCGGAGGTACAAGTGGCTGAGCTGTTGCAAGTCTCGAGGCCGTTGCAGGCGTTGCCATCTGAGCACGCGGTGCCAGCGGCGACCGGCGTGTGCATGACGACCCCGCTGTCGCACGCATCAGTGGTGCAGGGGTTTCCGTCGTCGACGCCGGAATCGCAGCCGGTGCCGAGCGGCGTGTTCATGTCGGCCTGGATCTCGCTCTGGGAGAGCGGCCGAGCGTAGATCCGGAGGTCATCCATGATCCCGGTGAGGTATTCGCCCCAAATGCTATCGCCACCAATGCGCAGCGGGTCGGTGCTCACGCCTGCGGCCATTGTTTGCGAAGCCGAGGCGACGAGCTCTCCATTTATGTACAAGCGGTAAACGCTGCCGTCGTAGGTGCCAGCCAGATGCGTCCAGTCACCTTGCGGAACCGATCCGCCGCTGACGCACGTCGAGTATTGGTCGCTCGGAGGGCCGAGACACAGCATGGGCGGCGCGTAGATGGTCTGCGAGTAGAGCGCGTAGCTCAGGTCACCCTGGTCCTCCTTCAGCGCGATCGTGGGCCACTCCGTTGAGCTTGCGAGCGGCTTTACCCACGCCGAAAGGGTCATGCCCGTCGTGAGGTCGAGCAACGGCGAATCCGCGACCGTGATGTAACTGTTGCCCTCGAAGCTCAAGCCCGTTCCGTACTTGCCAGTGGCCCAGGTCTGTCCGGAGAGCGTCGCGTCGTTGCCGTTGCCGGTGACGTCGTTGAGGGCTGTCCCGGAGCCCTCGTCGAAGTTGTAGGCCGCAACTAGCGCATTGGGAATGACCGAAACGGTCACCGAGGACGACGTCGTGCTGTTCGAAGCTTCGTCGGTTGCCTGAACGGTGAGCGTATGAGAACCAGCCGTGACAGTGGTCGAGTCCCAGTGGACCACGAACGGCGGCCAGTTAGTTTCGCCGACGACATTCCCGTCGACCAGGAATTTCACGTCGGCCACTTCGATATCATCCGAGACGTTCGCGCGAATGTCCGTGGTTCCAGCCACGTTCGCCCCGTCAGTCGGCGCCGTGATGCTCACGCTGGGCGGCGTCGTGTCCGGCCCCGTGTCATTGACGGGCGTGGTCATGTCCGTCTGGATTTCGCTCTGGGAGAGCGCGCGCTTGTAGATGCGCAGCTCGTCGATGACGCCGGTGAAGTACTCGCCCCAAATGCTGTCGCCGCCGATGCGCAGTGGATCCGTGCTCACGCCAGCGGCCATCGTTTGCGAGGAAGATGCGACGAGTTCTCCATTCGCGTATAGCTTGTAGATGCTGCCATCGTAGGTGCCCGCAAGGTACGTCCAATCGCCTTGCGGAACCGATCCGCCGCTGACGCACGTCGAATATTGATCGCTCGGAGGGCCGAGACACAGCATGGGCGGTGCGTAGATGGTCTGTGAATACAGCGAGTAGCTCAGGTCACCTTGATCCTCCTTCAGGGCGATGGCGGGCCACTCTGTCGAGTTTGTTGACGGCCTCACCCACGCCGAGATGGTCAGGTTCGTCGTTAGGTCCAGCGACGAAGAATCCGGCACCGTGATGTAGCTCTGTCCGTCGAAGGTGAGCCCCGAGCGGTATTTCCCCGTCGACCATGTCTGCCCCGTGAGCGCGCCGTCGTTGCCGTTTCCTGTGAGATCATGCAATGTCGTGCCGGAGCCTTCGTCGAAGCTATAGGCGGCGGCTAGATCTGAGGATAGCGCGGAACGAACAGTCGCAACCACTTGGGGCGAGGGTTGCTTTTCCTGCGAAGTTTCCGATGTGGAGCAGCCGAGAGCGCAGAAGAGCACAACCGGGACATAGAGGAACCGCAACAGTCGCACGACTTGCGAGTGGCGATTCACCGGCACGACTTGGTCGTCACAGGGATCACCGCACCAACTGCGCCTAACGCAGAGCGAACAAACCACGCCATTCCGATGCTGCAAAGGATCACCTCACTGTCGCGGGCGCAGACGATACGTGAACAACACGGCCCTCGAACAGACTGAACGTGCGCAGAGTGAGCACGAACGATCCCTGCAACGTGATTGCAACTAGATCGTCAAGCGTGCGCTATAGCAACATGTCCAATATAGTTGACACCTGGACGTTGTGGTCAGCCAAAGTTGTTGAGACACATCCGTCAAAATCGGTTCGAACCGATCGACAACACGCCGAGCACGATGTTCTTTCGTTTCCTAAGCGAATCGGTGAGGGACGATAGGTAAGCAGGTGCCGCGACGGGCCCACGGCTGGGACACGGACGGAACCGAATCTGAGAGAGCGGTTGGCTCGACGGCCAATGTGCACACGAACGCGATGGGCAACAGCAGACGCGAATGGCGCGACGCTCACGTCGTCGATTCGATGACGAGCGTTTTCTCAAAAGCACAGTGCAAGTCGTCTCGCTTCCGTGCCCCGTTCAATTGTTGAACATCAGCGGCAGCTGCAAATGCGCTCGCTACCGTACCGTCGAGCATGCGCTACAGGAGCACGCGCCTGGCCACTGCAGGAGACATAGACGGTTGCAGCGCCATTGATGCCTCGCCGGCAGGCTTCTGCGCATCCGTCGTCAAGACATTTTCGTGCCCAGGGCGTTACGAGGAGCAGTTTGCAGTTGACACCGCTATCGTCGGTACGAGCGTCTCCGATCGGTATCGAGCATGGCGCGTGGTCGAGCGAAGGCCCGCCCTCGAGCGCATGGCCGCTGACTTCGTCGCATGTATCTGGCTCGCGCGCCCATCGTCCACTGCCGCGCGTCGTGCGATCACGCGAGCAGCAGCCGACACACGACCGAGGGGAGGCCGTCCTCGGGCGAAATCGGTACTCCGTTCTGCGCCCGCTCCTTCGCCGCTCTCGCTTTCGTCGCTCAACGCCGCGTCTTTCGAGGACCCCGATAGTACCGCGCGGGTTGAACGGCGAACTAGCAATTTCTTCGGCATCGGTTCGGCGCGTTCACCTGCTTTGTAGCGGGTGACGGGGCATGTATACTGCTGCTCAGCATTTCGAGATGAGCCACGATCAGCCGAAGCTCCGAGTCTCGGTGGCTCTTTCGACGAGGAACAGAGCTCTACACACTGCTGCCTGCGTCGAGACCATCCTCCGCAACACCGGGTTCGAGGAGCTGTTCGTCGTCGATCAGAGCGATGGCACGGACACCGAGGACGCGCTCGCCAAGTACCGGGATCCGCGGCTCCATTACGTCCGCACCGAAACGCGAGGCGTGACCAACGGGCGCAACCTGGGGGCCGAGCTCAGCAGCGGCGACATCGTGGCGTACACGGACGACGATTGCCGCGTCGCCGGCGATTGGGTTCCCGCGCTGACGCGGATCTTCGCTTCGGATCCGGAAGCCGCCGTGGTTTGCGGCCGCGTGCGCGTCGCGGAAGAAGTGCGCGATCTGGGGTTCACGGAGAGCTTCGAGCCTCAGGTGCGGGAATGGAAGGGGAAGTATCCTCCGTTCGGGCGCGACTGGGGCATCACCGCCAATCTCGCCGTGCGCAAGAGCGTGCTCGCGAAGGTGGGGATGTTCGATCCCATGCTCGGCGCGGGCGCGCCGCTCCGCTCCGGTGGCGAGCCGGATTTCCTGTTCCGCGTCCTCAGGTCCGGTTTCAAGATCGTGAACGCCAGCGAGGTCGTCGTGGATCACCTCGGCGTGCGCGCTCCGGGGAAGGATTCTCAGAAGCTCATTCGCGGCTACGGCGCCGGCACCGGGGCCGCGTTCTACAAGCACGTCCGCATGGGCGATCTGGACGCCCTCGGGGTGTACCTCGGGTTCCTCGGCGCCAACGTGCGCCGCGTCGCCGCCAACGTGGTTCGTGGCAAGCGCCCCGACGGGCTCGGCTATTTGTTGTCCTTCCTCTCCGGCTCGGTCGCGTCCTACAAGTTCCGGGTCGACCGCCATCAGCGGCTGTACGTGCAGCGCTGAACGCCGCCGGCACGGCGTGCGCCGCGGAAGGACGCGGGCTCGACCTTCGAGGAGAACGATGTCAGTACACCGAAACGGCGACGCAGTCGGCTTCTTCTCCGAGAACGCGGAGATGTTCCACGACCTCTATCGCGCTCAGCCGGAGTACCTGGAGCGCGTGCGGATCTGGAACGGGTTGCTCGACCGCCACGCGACGCCGGGTGGGACGTCCCTCGATTTGGGCTGCGGCCCAGGCGTGTTCACGTTCCATCTCGCGAAGAAGGGGGGGCGCGTCGTCGGAGTCGACGGCGCCGCGGACATGATCCAGCGTTGCCGGGCGCAGCGCGAGCAGCTCGGGCTCGAAAACGTGGAGTTCGTGCAGGCGCGGTTGCCGCTCGTTCGTGAGTCGGATTTCGCCCCTGCCGATCTCGTGATCAGCTCCAGCGTCGTCGAGTACGTGGACGACCTCGACGCCGTCCTCGCGCAGTTCGCGCGTCTGACGAAGGCCGGCGGCGTCGTGATCGTCTCGATGCCGAACGTCGCCAGTATCAGCCGCATTTTTCAGCGCGTGAAGTTCAAGCTCACCGGAGATCCGGAGATCTATCGCCACATCAAGCATTTCGCGTCGCCCGGTTCGCTACGCCGTCGCGTCGCTCGCTACGGGCTCCGGCTGCTCGAGACGGAGTACTACACGCACTTCACCCGAATTTCGAAGCTCGGACACGCCGTCCGGCTCCCCAAGGTCCTCACCGAGGATCTGTTCGTCGCGGTGTTTCGAAAGGCGTGAGCCGCGCCGCAAAGACAGCGAGGCACATCGTGGACTCTGGCCCCAAAGTATCCGTCGTCACGCCCTTCTACAACACCGCGGAGTTCCTGGCGGAGGCCATCGAGAGCGTCCTCTCGCAGACGTACTCGAATTTCGAATATCTGCTCGTCGACAACAAGAGCACCGACGGATCCGGGGACATCGCCCGGAGGTACGCCGCGCTCGATCCGCGCATCCGCTTCTTCGAAAACGCCGCGTTCGTCGGACAGATCGACAACTACAACGGCGCGCTCTCGAAAATCGGAGGCGATTCGAAATACGTGAAGATGGTGCAGGCCGACGACGCGGCGATGCCCGACTGCCTGGAGCGAATGGTCGCCGTCGCCGAGCAGCACCCGAGCATCGGGCTCGTCAGCTCCTATTACTTTTACGGCAACGATCCATCGGGCACCGGCGTGCCGCGCAACCTCACCTTCATGTCCGGCAAGGACGTGTGCCGACTCATGCTCCTCGAGAAGCACTTCGTCGTGGGGACGCCTTCAGTGGTCATGTACCGCGCCGATCTCGTCCGCGCCCGAGAGCAGTTTTATCCCCTGGGTCGCTATCACCCCGACACCGAGGCGGCCTATTCGATCCTGCTCGGTCACGATTTCGGCTTCGTTCACCAGCTGCTCAGCTTCGTCCGCGCGGACAACGTCTCCATCACCACGAAACGTAGGATCTTCAATCCCGGTCCGCTCGATTACTTGATGGTCATCGAACGCTTCGGGCGGGCGGTTCTCTCGGACGCCGAGTTTCGCGAGCTCGCCGATCGGGAGTGGAAGACGTACTGGGAGTTCCTCGGGACGAGCGCGCTGCGATTTCGCCGCCAGGACTTCTGGAAGTATCACCGGGAGGGGCTCGCGACGATCGACAAGAAGATCGACCCTTCCGTCGTCGCGCGCGGGGCCGTCCGGCGGATCGCGAGCCGCGCGCTCTCGCCGCTCGGCGAGCTGACGCGTCGATTTTCGCGCGCCCGGTGATGGTTCGCGCCAAAGCGCTGTTGGAACGCGCCACGATAAAACCCAGGAGGGGCCTTGGGTGTCGGAGCGCTCATGGATGCATATACGTCTCGAATCTCCGTCACGCCTTCCGCCGGCGAGCGCAACACGCGGACTGCCGGCTATTTTCTCCTTTCCTGGGTGATCACCTGGGGGTGTGCGCTTCCGACCGCGCTGGCCTGGATGCAGCACTCCACGCCATCGCCATTGGCTGTTGCAGGTGCCGGGCTCAGCGCTTTCGGTCCCTTGCTCGCCGCGCTGACGTTCGCGGCTCGAACCGGGAACGCCTCTCGCATTTTCAAACCGTTTCGAGCAGCTCCTGCGCTCACGCTGCTCGCCCTGGCAGCGCCATTCATCATCCACACCATCGCGACGGCGCTGTACGCGGCGCTGGGCGGCCATCCTTCGGCCTGGATTCATCCTCCATCGACGCCCGAGCAGCTCGCGGCCCTCGTCGTGTTTCCGCTGGGTGAGGAGTTTGGGTGGCGCGGCTTTGCGTATCCGCGGCTCGTAGAGCGTCACGGGTTGGTCAAGGGCTCGTTGCTCCTCGGGATCGGTTGGGGGCTCTGGCACCTGGCGTACAGCATCACACCGCAAGCGGCGGGCTTCGATGCGCTCAAGTTCGCGCTCGCGATGGTCGAATTGCCGCTCTATTCACTGCTGATCGCCTGGGGGTTCGAGCGCGCGAACCGCGGCATGGCGGTCGCGCTCGCGTTCCACGCCGGTGCGCACCTCGATCACATCGAGCTTCTTCCACGGGCGGAGCTCGGCTTGCAAGGCCTGCATGTTCTGGTGCTCGCGGTCGTTGCCGGCATCGCGGCGCGTGCGCTGGCCGCCCAAGATGTTCGCCGACGCGCACCCCCGCCGGCTTCCCCACTGCTTCGATGATGGCTTGCATCGGGAGCGCCCCATCCACGAGCGCCAGCGGTGTGGGGTGGGTATCGATGGTGTGGGGTGGGTATCGACGGTGTGGGGTAGTATCGACGGTGTGGGGTGGTATCGATGCGGAGAGGATAGTACGTATACGAACCATCGTTGCGCGGTCGCGAGTAGCGCGTCGTGCGGAAGATCGACGAGCCGGCCCGCTCGTCCGGGCGTGGTCGACGAGATCTCGGCGGCGGTGGATTAGCTGCGAGCAGATACTACTGCCCGCGCAATTTTTTCGTCGTGGCGCGCGCTGCGTCCGGCTGTTCGAGCAAGGTACCGTCGAGCAAGCGCGCAAACGCTTCGACGGCGGTTTCGAAGCGCGCCTTGCCCATGAGCGACGCGTGCAACGAGAGACCCATCGTGCAGGCGAGGATCATGGACACCGTACCCTCCGAGAGCTCGGCGGCGAGCTCGCCGTTCGCGACGCCCCGGGCAGCGAGATCTTCGACGATCTCGGAGAACTCGTGTGGACCCGACGCCATGGCCTCGGCGATCTCCGAGTGCCGGCGCATCTCCACGGGGAGGGCCGATAACAGCGGAGTGACGGACGGATGGCGATCGTGCGCCACGGCGTAAGCGCGCGCGAGCTCCCGAAACGCGCCACGCGCCGATTCGCGGCCGGCGACGGCATCTCGAAAATAAGGAAGTATCAGGCGATGCGCGCTCCGGACTGCTTCGAGGTAGAGCGCCTTTTTCGAATCGAAATACTGGTAGATGGCCGCCGGCGTCACGCCCGCGCCCTCGGCGATGTCTTGATTCGTGGTCGTCGCGTATCCACGCCGTCCGAAGCAGGCGCAGGCGGAATCGACGATCCGCCGGCGCGTCAAATCGCTGTCGCCGCCCTTAGGTCGCCCGCGCCGACGCGCCCGATTTTTCCGTTTTGCGATGCGTGTGGCGGGCATCCTTCCCGCGAGGTGTAACCCAATTTCGGGCCCCGTGGTCGAGGAGACCGAGCTGCCGGATCCACTAAAAATTCATCGGGCAATTATTTACCGTTCCGGAAGCGGAGTGTGTCGGATAAGCTTTCATCTCTATCGAGAGGAGCTCCCATGAGGCGGCAAGTGCACGTTTTCGCGCAGTTCGGTTCGAGCTTCTGCATCGCGTCGCTGCTCGCTGCTTGCTCCAGCGACGCGAGCAGCACGGGTTCGCCCCCGTCGAAGTCGAAGCCGAAGGACACGACGGAGACGGCGCAGGCCTATACGCGGATCATCCAGGGGTCGTGGTCGCTCGATCCCGGGACGGAGAACCCGAACCTGTGCGTCAAGCAGCCGATCACCGAGGACACGTATATCCACGCCATCCGCCCCGTGGCTCCGCTCGGCACGCATCACACGCTGATGACCATCGGTGACGCGAACGACGACTGCACCAGCTCGGTGGCTACCGGGTTCGTCTACGCCGCCGGCGTCGGCACGCAAGGGTTGACGTTGCCGGACGGCGTCGCGCTGAAGCTCCCCGCCGGCAAGGTGTTGCAGCTCAGCCTCCACATCTACAACACCACCAGCAGCGTGCTGACGGGCACCTCCGCGATGGAGGTCCTCACCATGGACGCGAAGGACGTCGAGTACGAAGCGGACTCGATGCTCGCCGGGCCGCTCTCGTTCTCGCTTCCCCCGGCGCAGGTCACGACGATCAAGAACGACTGCCAGCTCACCGCGGAGCAATCGGCGTACGCGCTCTTCCCGCACATGCATCAGCTCGGGACCCACATCAAGACGACGCTCACGTCCGGCGGTGTGGCGACGGTGCTGCACGACGGCGACTACACCTTCAACGAGCAATTCCAGATCCCGCTGGATCCCATCGTTCAGCTCCACTCCGGCGACACCGTCACCACCGAGTGCACGTACGAGAACACGACGGACCACGCCGTCACGTTCGGCGAAAGCTCCGACACCGAGATGTGTTTCAGCGTGCTCTTCCGCTACCCGGCGCAGGATGGATTGCACGTCTGCGGCGGCATGGCGGTGACCGAGCCGAGCTCGGATGAGACGTCGATGGCCGCGTCGAGTCCGTCGTCCGGCTAGGGCGGATGAGGTGCGGGGCGGCGCGCGTGCCGCCCCGGCGCCGTTTCATTGCGTCGGTGCTGGCGCGCCCATTTGAATCCATTGCTGGATGCTGGAAAGGTCCGCCGCGCTGAGCGTCACCTGGCCGGTCGGCGGCATCACTTCGTTGTTGCACATCGTGCCCGTGCACCCCGCGTTCATGGCTCGTCCCGACACCTTCAGGTACAGCCAGCTGTGATCCGGATCGCCGGGGACGATGCGCATGAACTGCCCGCCGTGGGCCGATTGCACGTTGACCAGTCCTTTGACCACGTCCGCGGAGCTGATGTGCCCGCCGAGCGACATGTTCGCTTCGGGGCTCGATTCGCTGTGACAGCCGCTGCACACGCGCTCGAAAATGGGACGGACGTTGTCGACGAAGAAACCGTGTTCGACGGGCAGCGGCGTCGTGCTCGTCGACGACGCCGCGATCCCTTTGACCGCTTGCCCGAGCGCGTGCATTTCACGGCACTGCTCGACGAGCGCCTCCATCAGCTTCGGTTCGTCGTCGGTGAGGCCCTTCGCGACCCGGTAGCGCTCCCAGATCGAATCGATCCAGCCGTGGAGCTTCCAGAACATGTAGTTGTCGATGTTCACCGTCTGCTTGCCGAGCGAATACGGTGAAGAGTTCACGACCCACTTGAAGTGCATGGCGCCGTGGATGCTGCTCGCGCCGGTCGACATCCCGCCGCACTGGATGTACTTGCCGAGATCGCCCTCCGTCGGAAACATCGAGAGGTTGCTCTCGATGGCCTCGAGCGTCTGCGCGGTGGCGATGATCTGCGGCGACCATCCGGTCCCCCAGCGGCTGCGCCATTGTTCGGGCACGTCCGTGGCGTCGAAGGGGAAGTGCGGGAAGCCGGCGAAGAGATCGGCGTGCTCGGGGAACGCCTGCTTCAGCGACATGATCATGTGGCGGTGCGTGACGAGGAACTCGTAGCCGTCCTCGGCGTCGCTGCATTCTTGATCCGCCGGAATGAGCTCGGTGTGCGCGCAGATCGCCGTGCTCGTCGGCGGCGCGCCGCCGCCCTTGCAGCGACGCACGTTGTGCCAGGCGTCGTGGCTGACCTCCCAGAGCCGCGCTCCCATCCAATTGAGCACCAGCTTCGGCACGACCAGGTCGATCTCGCCGTCCGTCGCGGTCCACTCGTCGGGTACGCTCGGCAGCATCGCGTCGGTAGGATCCGGCAGCTCGCCGTCCATGCAGTCGTCGTGCGCCGCGCCGCCCGCGCCGGCGGCACCGCCCATGTCGAGCCCACCGGCGCCGCCGATCGCCGCGGTGGCACCCGCCGCGCCGGAGACGCCCCCCGCGCCGCCGATCAGCGCCGGCGGAGGCAACCCCGCGGCGCCGCCGACGTTGGGGTTCGTGACCACCGCGGGCGCCCCGCCGGCCCCCGGAATGACGCTGGCCGGCGTGCCCGCGACGCCCGCCGCTCCCGACACGCCGACGAAGCCGTTCGGCATGTAGCCCGGCGTCCCGTCGCTTCCCTGACACGCGCCGAGCAAAGCGACGGCGAAAGACGCGGCGACGCTCCCGAGCCACAGGCGCCGCGATCGCGCCGGCGGTTCGATATGACCACTAATGTGGTCGGATCCGTGCGTCGTTCCGTGGGCCACGACCGTGGAAGTGTCCCACGCGGTCCTTCTACTCCAAGCGACCAAAAAGCTGACAACGGACGTCAGTCGGTCGCTTGTTTGCGCTCAACGGACCGCACGTTACACGGTGACCGTGCGCAGCCATGCGGGCTCACGGGAAACATCCGTCGACCGTGCGAGCGGCGTGGCCGGATCGTAACCGCCGCGAGAGCGCGCGCTCACAGACAGAGGATATTCGGCGAATTCGTGTCGTCCACCGGGTAGTAGATGCCCCCGAGGATGCACATCTCGTCGGTGAGCGCGGACTCTCCGAAGGTGAGCGTGGTCGTCGTGTCGTTCACGTACGAGCACGTGAAGGTCACCGGGCTCCCCGCGGCCAGCGCGAGCGGCGGATCGAAGCGCGCCGGCGTCAGATCGGTCCAGCCCGTCGTCTCGTAGAGGGTGCGATCGCCGGCGGTCGCCAGGAAGTCCACGGCGTGCCGGTGCACGTGCGCGCTCGCGCCGATCAGCGAGATGTCTTTGGGCACCATGCACGTCTTGGTGACCTTCGTCGGGACGCCGGGCGGGACGTCGATGTCTTCGTTGGAGAACAAAAGCTGACCAGCGTGGTTGACGATCGAACCCGGCGCGGCGACGTGAAAGCGGGTCGTGACGCCGGCGGTGAGATCCTGATCCGTCTCGTTGATGACGTGTAGCTGCAGGCGGAGGCCGCTCGTCTTCGGCATCGCGACGCCGACGCCCGCGGGCATGGCCATGACGCTGTCGGGCGCCTGCTGCGCGCCGAACACGTTGGGGTGGAATTCCGAGCCGGAACAATCTTCGAGCGGACCGTCGGTGATGTCGTCGACGAAGAAGACGATCATGTGGTGCGATCCCACCGGCATGTGGGCTTCGAATCGATCGACGTCGACCGTCTCGCCGCCAAAGGGGTTCGCGAAGTTCTGGCACTTGTAGGACTCGCCCCCGGGCGCCACCGAGAAGCTATCCGTCTGAATGACGACGTCGTTTCCGCCATCGGGAGCCGCCGCGTCTGCCTGGGGCGTTGGCTTCGTCTCCGTGCGCGACGGGGGAGACTCCTTGCCGCGGTCGCTCGCGCATGACGCGACGAGACTTATCCAAACGAATGCCAAGCTCAGCCCCTCACGCATGACGCCCTCCTGGCGAACGGCATCCCACGTTAGCACGTGCCGGGGCGCCCGCCGGCGGTCGCGACCCGACGAGCCTCGACAGCGGCGGCCCAATCGCTATGCTCCCGTCCGTGTGGATGGGTCGAATCGCGTACGCCGTTTTGGTCCTCGGGATTTTCATGGCCGGTTGTGGCGCTCGGCCCGCTATTCCTCCCGATACCATACGACTCGAGCGCGGCGAGCGAAGCGACGTGGACCGCTTTCTGCCGCTTCATGACGGCGTCGTCTACGAGTACGACACGCGCGCGTCCTCGGGCTTGCCCGGTATCATGACGATCCAGGTCGAGAACACCGACGAAAGGCACGTCGAGCTCGCGTTCGGTGGACGCCGGGAGTCGCTCGTCGTCGGTGCCGACGGCGCCCGCTACGCGGACGGCGGCTACCTGCTCAAGACGCCGCTCACGCTCGGCAATTCGTGGGACGGCCGCAACGGCGTCGAACGGGTCGTCGCGAAAGACGTCGAGATTACCGTTCCCGCCGGCCATTTCGACGGATGCATTCGCACCGAAGAGAACGACCGCAGCCGCACGTCCTCGACGACGAGCTCCGTCTTCTGTCCATACGTCGGTCTCGTGCTGTTCGAAGTGAAATCGAATTTGGTGCACGAGAGCGCCGCGCTCAGGCGCTTCGGTCCCCGGACGGACCCGCTCGTCGGAGAATCCCCCGAGCTCGCGGCAGAGTGAGCATCCGTCGTTCACACCGCACGGCAAAAGCCGCGTGACAAAGTGTCACGCGGCCCGGGTGTGAACGACTTCTTTTCCTCGCAACCGGGAGCGCGTCTGGCCGAAGGGGAGGGCAGCGACGGAAGCGTGTACTAGAAAATTACGTTCTCGCCGTGGTGCCGCCGCCGCTCCTCGTGTTACGCCGGGGCGGCCGAAGTGGACCGGCCAGCGCCGCGGGAAGCAGAAGGCCAAAGCACATGCTCACCAGGGTCGAGTTGGGTGGGTCTCGAGTGGGGTGGTTTTTTCGACTCATGGCCGTGGCAGCCGTTCTGCCGGGCGCGGTGGGTGCGTGCACCGATTCGTCGGGTGACTGCACGACGACGAAGACGTGCGTGCAACCGCCCGAAGCGGGCGCGCGTGCCGACGCAGCCGCTGGCGCGTCGAGCGGTGGCTCGTCGGCTAACGGCGGGTCGTCGTTCGGGGGCGCGATCGCCGGGGGTGACGCTTCCTTCATGGGCGGCGCCGGCGGCGCATCGACCGCGGGGGCGGCGGGTACGGTCGGACACGACGCCGGATCCCCGGGAGACGCCGCCGTCACCACCGACGCCGGGTCGCACTGCGAGAAGGGCTTTGCGGATTGCAATCACAGCCCCGACGACGGCTGCGAGGCGAACCTCGCGAAGGACATCGACCACTGCGGCGGGTGCGACGTCGCCTGCTCCGCCAGCGGCACGACGGATCGCGCCTGCAACGACGGCGTATGCAACGTCGTCTGCGACATCACGCACGCGGACTGCGACAAGGACGGGAGCGACGGCTGCGAGGTGGATCTAAAGCGCGACACCGCCAATTGCGGCGCGTGCAACGCGGCGTGCAGCGCCGCGGGCACGACGCAGACGGCATGCATCGCCGGAGTCTGCTCACCGAGCTGCGACGCCACGCACGCCGACTGCGACAAAGACGGCAAGAACGGCTGCGAAGTAGATCTACAGGCCGATCCGGATCACTGCGGCGGGTGCGGCGCTGCCTGCTCCGGCGCCGGCACGACGACGCGCGCTTGCGTCGCGGGGGTGTGCACGCCGACGTGCGACGCCGCGCACGCGGATTGCGACGAAGACGGGAAGACCGGGTGCGAGGTGGACGTCGTCACCGACCCCGATCACTGCGGGACGTGCGCCACCTCCTGCTCGCCACAGAACGTGAAGGCGCGCCTCTGCGTCGCGGGCGCCTGCACGCCGGTCTGCAACTCCGGCTTCGACGACTGCAGCACGAACACCAACGACGGCTGCGAGACCAACCTCGATACGGACGCGAGCTGCGGCGCGTGTGGGCACAGCTGTCTGGGCGGCGCGTGCTCGAGCGAGCAATGCCAAGCTTTCCCGCTCGGGTCGTCGTTGCCCACGCCGCACGGTATCGCGGTGGACGCGAACTACGTCCATTGGGTGGACGGGACGCAGTCCGGCGGGCGATTGATGCGGGTCGCGCTCGCCGGCGGCGCGAGCACGCCGGTCGTCGCGAGCCTACCCGGGCCGTACGACGCGGCGTCCGACGGCCAGTACGTCTACTGGTCGAATTTGGGCGACGGGACCGACGACAACGGCTCCATCCAGCGAGTCTCGTCCGGGAGCAGCAACGTCCAGAGCGTGGTGACGCCGGCGACGAACAGCCCGTTCAACTCGCCACATCGAATCGCCGTCGACTCGACCCACGTCTTTTGGTCCGACACGGGCGGCGTGTTCGAGGCTTCGAAGACCGGTTCGGGGTTGATCGCCGTGCCGGGCCTCGTCAATCCTGCCTTCAGCATCGCCGTCGACTCCACGTACGTGTACGGCGCGTTCCTGGGTATCTTGCGTGGCCCGATAAGCGGTTCGGGTACGCCGCTTTCGTTCAACGTCGGCGACGTCATCTCCGTCGCGGTCGACGGCACGTACGTCTACTACCCGCACCAAGAAAAAGGCGTCCAGGGCATCTACAAAGTCGCCTCCGACTTCAGCGGCAACCAGACGCTCGTCTCGGCCGTGAGCGTCCTCTCGAGCTCGCCGCTCGCGATGGACGCGACCTACATCTACTACTCCGATGGCACGAACCTCTCGCGCGTGCCCAAAGCGGGCGGCAATTCACAACCGCTCTCGAACAAGGTGAGCTCCGTTTTCGCGATCGTCGTCACCAAGGACGCCGTGTACTGGTCGAACACCGGGGTCGACACCGCCGACGGCAGCGTGATGAAGCTCGCGCTCTGATCCGGCGTCACGAAACGCGGCGCACGCGGTGCGGCGCGCCGACGTCGCACTCGAGCGCAGCACGATCCCATCGGCCGAGGTCCGCCGCGGCCTCGTACGTCGATTGCAAGAAGTGGAAGAGCGTTTGCTCTGGATCGCTGGCCGTGCGCACCACGTCATAGGGCAGAATGAATTCGCCGAGCTCTTTGCTGAAGAACGCCTGCGCCGGGCGAACGCTCGCGCGATCGAAGCCCGCGGGCGACGGATAGGCGTACGAGTAGAAGGCCGGGTAGTCGATGGGGCCGCCGCCGCCGGGCCAGAAGCCGGCGCTCGACACCTCGTGCGAATAGGCCTCTCGCGTGACGCTGTCCGGCAAGTTCGGCACGCCGCCGGGGTGCCGCGGCGCACGCCTTCCGGAAAAGCGCGTCACCGCCAGATCGAAGCTGCCCCAGAAGAAGTGCACCGGGCTCGCCTTACCCAGGAACGCCGTCCGAAAACGCGTGAGCACGGCGTTCGTTCGCGCGAGGACGCGAAAGAAACGGTGCGCATAGTCGCGATCGTACGAAGCGTGCGTTCGATCGACGGCAAACGGAACGGCGTCGGTGATTTCGTTCGGCGTCGGGCCAATCCGGATGTCGAAGCCGAGGTCCATCAGGGCTGCCATGACCTCGTCGTGGAAGTCGGCCACCGAAATCGGACGCAGCGCGACCGTGCCGAGGCCGCCGTCGCTCGAGCGCACCGCGAGGACGTGATCGACGAAATCGAATTCGAGCTCGAGCTCACGATCGCCGTAAAACACGAGCGGCGTCCGCAGCCCGTGCGCGGACACGCGCAACGTCACGTGCCACGAATGATTGAGCCACGGCGCCTGCGCGAGGACGATCTTGCCGACGACTTGCGTCCAGAGGTGCAAGGTGTCGCGAGTGTCTCTCCACGCGGCGTAGGGGAGTTCCGGCCAGCGGGTTGCAATGGATGACGGATGCATGCCGCATCCTCGCAGCAACCGCGGTGCCAGCGCCGTCGGGGCGCACGTCAGCTCCGGAGGAGCGCTATTCCTTCGCGGGCGGCGATAGATACGGTTCGAGCACGACCTCGATGCGCCGGTTCTTTTGTCGGCCGGCGGGGCTTGCGTTGGACGCGACGGGGTCGAACTCCGCGAAGCCCGTCGCCGAGAGGTTCGACGGCGGCAAGCCCGCGCGGATCATCGCCTCGAGCACGGTGACGGCACGGGCGGTCGAGAGCGCCCAGTTGCTCTTGTATTCCTTCACCGCGGGCACGTTGTCCGTGTGGCCGGCGACGGCGAAGCGGCGCTTCGGGACGCTGCGCAAGATCCTCGCGACTTCCGCGACCGTCTTTTTTCCCGACTCGGACAGCTCGGCGCTCCCGGAATCGAAGAGCACGCTATCGGGCAAGATCACGATGGCGCGGCCACGTCGGAACGTGATCTGAAGCGTGCCGGCGTCTATCAAGCTCTTGAACTTCTCGTTCATCTCTTTCAATTCGGCCATGCGCGAGCCGTATTCGGCGTGCTCGGCTTCGAGCTCGCCGAGCCTCGACTCGGCCGCGACGAGGCGCGTTTTCGCGTCGCCCAGATCCGCGTTGGCCTGTACCAGGCGATCGCGATCGGCTTCGGTCGTCGCGAGCTGTTTCTTGAGCGCGCCGCGCGCCGACTCCGCGGTCGAGAGCTTCGCGCGCGCGGCGACGAGATCCTGATCCGTGACTTTGTACATCTTCCACGAGAGCCACGTCGCTCCGCCCAAGAGCAGCAGCACGGTCACGAGTACGGCCCAGAGCCATCCCCGGCTGCGGCGCACAGGCAGCTCCTCATCGTAGTAGGACATAGCCTATGACCTTAGCACTACTGCTAGACACTCGCCGATTTGCTCCCCCAGACTCTCACTCGACGCGCGGCGCGGCGAGTATTAGGTCGATCCCATGACGCTCGCGAAGGTCGCGCTCGGCGATTCCGGACTCCACGTGTCCGTGCAGGGCCTCGGCTGTATGGGGATGAGCCACGCTTACGGCGCCTCGAGCGACGCGGAATCCGTCGCCGTGCTGCTGCGCGCCCTTTCGCTCGGCGTCTCTTTCTGGGACACGGCGGATTTCTACGGTCAAGGAGCGAACGAAGAGCTGCTCGGCAGAGTGCTCCGCGAACGCCGCGCCGAGATCACGCTGGCGACGAAGTTCGGTCTGGTCGCGAACCGCGGCGACAACACCGCGAGGAGCGTGCGCGGCGATCCGGAGTACGTGCACGCCGCGTGCGATCGCAGCCTCGCGCGCCTCGGCGTCGACGTCATCGATCTCTATTACATGCACCGCGTCGACGTCACCGTGCCGATCGAAGAGACGGTCGGCGCCATGGCCGATCTCGTGCGCGCGGGGAAGGTCCGTCACCTCGGGTTGTCGGAAGTGACGGCGACCGAGCTCCGCCGCGCTCAGAACATCCATCCCATCGCCGCCGTCCAGTCGGAGTGGTCGCTCTGGAGCCGGGACGTCGAAGAGAGCGTCGTGCCGGCGTGCCGTGAGCTGGGGGTCGGGTTCGTCTCCTATTCGCCGCTCGGCCGCGGCTTCCTGACCGGCCAGCTGCCGTCGCTCGAACGACTCGAGCCGGGCGATTTCCGTCGCGCTCAGCCGCGGCTGCAACCGGACGTCATCGAACAAAACCGCGCCATCGTGCGCGAAGTGGAGAACGTCGCGACGGCGCGGGGCGTGAGCGCGGCGCAGATCGCGCTCGCGTGGGTGCATGGTCGCTCCGCGGTGTGGGGCATTTCCGTCGTGCCGATTCCCGGCACGCGCCGGGTGCGTTATCTGGAGCAGAACGTCGCCGCGGCGAGCCTGGAGCTATCGCCCGCGGAGCTCGCGCGCCTCGACGCGCTCGCCGCCCGCGCGCGCGGCGCACGTCACCCGCAGATCGAGCTCACGTCCGCCGGCGGCCGGGAGTAAGCGCCTGCGCCGGCTTACTGATTGTCCATCTCGTTCTTCAGGAACAACGCGCCGTCGGTGACGATGCGCTCGCCGGGCTTGAGGCCGCCGAGGACACGCACCATACCGTCGACCTCGGGGCCCACCGAGACGACGCGCGATTTGAACGTGCCGTTGCCGGTGTCGATGATGACGCGCGAGTGCTCGCTGTCCGACATCACGGCCTTGGCCGGGATCGCGATGGACTTCGCTCCGCTCTGGTGAGCGAGATCGACCCTGGCGAACATGTCCGGCTTGAGCCGTTCGTCGGCGTTCGCCACGTTGCAACGAAGCTTCACGGTGTGGCTCATCGGATCCACCACGTCGCCCACGTGCGCGACGACGCCGGGGAACTTCTCGTCGGGGTAAGCCGGAACGGTCACGGCGATCGCCGCACCTTCGCGAACCAGGTTCAGATCCTGCTCGTACACGTCGGCGAGCACCCAGACGTTCTTCAAATCGCTGATCGTGACCAGGGGCGCCGTCGCGTCGGCGCGGATCTCCTGGCCTACGAGCGTGCTGCGGTCGACGACCTTGCCGGCGATCTGCGAGCGTAACGCGACGGTCACCGCCGGATCCGACGGCGAGATCCCCAGCGCGGCGAGCTGGGAACCGCTCGCCGCGGCCGTCGCCTTGGCCTTGCGGAAATCCGCCTCGGCCTGCGCGACCTCCTTCTCCGAGACGGCGCCGTCCGCTTGCAGCTTGTGGGCGCGCTCCACGGCCTTCTGCGCGATCGACAGATCTTGAGCGGCCTTCTGGGCGTCGGATTGCAGCTGTCCGACGTCGGGCGAGGTCAACAGAATGAGCTGTTGGCCGGCCTTGACCATGTCGCCTGGCTTGATGAACAGCTTGGTCGCGCGTCCGTCGATGGGCGAAGAGACGCGCTGCGTGTGATCTTCGTCGAACGCGACGCGGCCCGTGAGGTTCAACATCGGGCCCGTGTCGCTCTCCGTCACGACTTCGATCTTCAAGAACGGAAGCTTCGGATCCTGCGCCCCGAGATGAATCTGGTCTCGCGCGGCGGCGGTCGCCTCGGGGACGATCGGAGTCGAGCCCTCGCTGCAACCCGAGAGCAATAGAACCAACGTGGCCCCGACGAGACGATTCATTTCGGACTTTCTCCGACCGCGTGAGTGAGGTCGACCGTAGATTGACGCAGGTCGTGTTGAGCGCGCAAATAGTCGCCCTGTGTGTCGATGTACGTCCGCCGCGCTTCGAGCAACTCGAGGAGTGATATCGCTCCGGCTTTGTACGATTTCTCCGCGACCGTGAGCGCCTGTTCGGCTCGCTTCAGCATACCGCCGCCTTCGTAAACGCCGAGCAGCGCGCGGGCGCGCGCTACTTTTCGAACTGCCTCCGCGACCTCGCGACGTATCACGAGCTCGAGACGCGCCGTTTCGTTCTCGGCGCGTTTGATCGCGAGCTCGGCCCGGCCGATCCCCGCTTGATTGCGATCGAATACCGGGATCGGCGCCGAGACGGAGAGCGCAAGAGTGTTGGGGTTGTCGCCGGAGACTTGAAATCCGCTGTGTGTGTAGCCCACGCCCAGCGAGATGTCCGGGAACGCCTCGCGCTTCGCGGACGTGAGCGTCGCCGTGGAGGCCTGCTGATCGGCCTTTGCCGCAAGGAGATCGGGCCGATGGGCCATCGCCTCCGTCACCAGAGCGGGGAGCGCGGGATTCGTGTCACGCGGGACGGGGAACGAGACGTGAAACGGCAAGTCCGTCCCGATGCCGAGCAGGGCCGCCAGAGTTTGACGGGAAATGTCGTATTCCTGCTCCGCATCGATGACGGCGTTCTCGTACTTCAGGCCTTCGAGCTCGATCTTCGAAAGCTCGGCCTCGGAGATCTCGCCGGCGGCGAAGCGGGAGCGGGACAGGCGCACCGTGTCGGCGTAGCGGTCGCGCGTCTCGCGCGCCAAATCGCGCTCCGATTGCTTGCGCGCGACGTCGGCGAACGCGGAGCGCACGTCGTACACGATTTCGCGGAGCGCATCCTCCACCGCGAGCCGTCGCTGGGTGATGCCGAGATCCGCCGCGTGCATTCGCGCGCTCCGCTTCGCCCACACGTCGATGACTTCGCTCACGCCGATGGTTTGCTGGAGCTCGGAGAACGCGCCGGGGTAAGCGGGTTCATTGGCGTAGCCGCCCTTCCCGAGCACGATATTGCCCATCTGGTACGAGAGCGTAGGGTTCCAGTACAGGCCCGCCTCGATGCGGTCGAGCTCCGCGTCTCGGATCTGGAGCTTTGCCGCGATCACGTCGCGGTTGCGTTGCAGCGCGATGGCGACGGCTTGTTCCATGGAGAGGGGCGGGCCCTCGTCGGTCGTTTCGGCGGGCGGAGTCGCCGGCGCGTTCGCCGGCGCCGGGGGCGCCGCAGGCGCGGGGCCGGGCGCCTGAGGCGCGCTCGCGGGCGACGGTTGCGGGGCGGCGCTCGCACCCTGCGCGAGCAAGGCCGCGGCGGCCGTGAAGGTAAACACGAGTTTCGAAGTCATGGGTTGATCCTCTGGGAGCCCGGGGGGAGCGCCTCGCGGCGCGCCCGCCGTCCGGAGCCGAACCACATGTCGAAGAGCTCGTAAAGAGTCGGGAGCAACAACATCGTCAATAACGTCGAAGAGACGAGCCCGCCGATGATGACGATGGCGAAGGGCCGCTGCGTATCCGACCCGATGGCGCGCGACATGGCCGCCGGCAACAGGCCGAGCGACGCGAGCATGGCGGTCATGAGCACGGGCCGGAGTCGCTGGGAAACAGCCTCCAAAATCGCGTCCTTGGCCTCGCCGCCGTGCTTGTCGCGGGCCTGGCGGATGTACGTGATGAGCAGGACGCCGTCCATCGTGGCCACGCCGAACAGGGTGATGAAGCCGACGGCCGCGGACACGCTGAGCACCGTGTGCGTCAAGTAGAGCGCGAAGACGCCGCCCACCGTGGCGAACGGAACGTCGAGCAAGACGACCACCGCGGGGAGCGCCGCGCCGAAGGTGAAGTAAAGGAGCAGGAAAATGACGAACACCGAGATCGGTACGATGATCGCCAGCCGCTTCATCGCGCGGCGCTGGTTCTCGAACTCGCCGCCCCAGGTCATGTAGTAGCCCGCGGGGAGCTTCACCTGCGCCTTCACCCGCGCCTGCGCCTCCTCGACGAACGACCCCATGTCGCGGCCCTCGATGTTGCACTTCAGCGCGAGGAAGCGACCGCCCTGTTCACGGTTTATTTGCGTGCGCCCCGCGTCGACGTGCACCTTCGCGAACGACGAGAGGGGCATGCGCGCGTCGCCCGCGGGCACTTCGAGCCGCGACAGGGCGTAGGTGTCGCCGGCGGCGGGGCTCGGGAGCTTCACGCGGACGCCCACCTTGCGCTCGCCCTCCCACATGCTGGTCGCGAGCTTGCCTCCGTAGGCGCTCTCGATGGCGTCCTCCACGTCGCGGACCTCGATGCCGACGCGCGCGGTGGCGTCGCGGTCGATGTCGGCCACGATGTGCTGCGCCTTGCCGGCGCGGTACACCTCGATGTCGCGTGAGCCCCTGGTGCTCGCGAGGATCCGCTTCACGTCCTCCAGGCGATCTTGCATCAGCTGCATGTCCTCGCCGTAGATCTTCACGACGATCTGCCCGCGGATGCCGGAGATGGATTCTTCGACGCGATCTTTGATGGGTTGGCTGAAGTTGTAGAGGACGCCGGGGCGCTTCTCGAGCTCGGCCCGCATGGCGTCGACGACCTGTTCCTTGGTGCGGCCGGTGTGCCAATCGGCTTCCGGCTTCATCATGACGAACGTCTCCGCCTGGTTCGGCGCTTCGTCGTCGGTGCCGTCCTCCGGATGACCCTGCTCCGTGAGGACGTCGCGGACCTCGGGGAACTTGAGCAGCGCGAGCCGCGTCTCGCGCAGCACCTGCGCGCCGCGTTCGAGCGACACCGAGCTCGGCATCGTCACCGTGACGTGGATGTCGCCTTCGTTCATCTGCGGCAAGAATTCCGTGCCCAGGCGCGGAATGAGGAACACCGCGAACCCGAGCACGACCAGCCCGAAGAGCCGGGTCGTCAGCGGGTACTTCAGCGCGAGCCGCAGCGCGGAGAGGTAGCGCGCGCGGAGCCACACGAGAAACTCGGGATCGGCTTCCGAGACCTTGCCTTTGCGCAGCAGGACCGCCGTGAGCGCGGGGACGCAGGTCAACGTGAAGATGA
>DASZVB010000146.1:0-21520 GCA_035547195.1 Polyangiaceae bacterium | reverse complement strand
GGTGCTCGCCGTGGTCCTGTTCCCGCTCCTTTCGCCGACGCTCCTCACGGCCGTCGTGGCCACGCGCGAGCTCCTCGGCGGCACGCCGCTGCGCGAGCTCGGAGACTACCTTCGTATCCTGGGGGTCTTCGATTTCGCCTTCGCCGCAGCGGGGCTCGGGTTGTTCGGCACCCTGATGGATGCGTAGCGCGCTCGTCCATTCTGCGGACATCGGAACCTGACGGGCTTCTCGAGCCGTGGATGCACCGCAAGGTGACCCCCGACCCAGGAACCGGGTTGCTCCGGCCCGCCTCCCCTTCGCCCCCGAGCCGCCGCCGGTGTAAGTAAGCAGAACGATGCGGCTTGCCCTGCTCGGCCCGGCCGGCGACGACAAGAAGGCACTCGAGTCCGCGGCGCGCTTCGTGCTGGAGCAACTGCGCGTCGATCGCGCCGTGTACCTGGGCGTCGATGGTGCCCTCGACGACGTCGTGGCCAAGTGGGCGAAGGAGCTCGTGGGCGACGACCCGACCCAAGAAGGCGTGTGGGCGCGCGCCCTGCGCGCCTGCGCCGACGCCCCGCCCGAGGTCATCGACGAGTACCTCGCCGCCGAGCACGACCGCCGCGCGCTCCGCGCCTTCGAGTCGCTGCCCGACACGACGACGCGCGCCGTCGAGATGCTCTCGGGCGCCCTGGCGGTCATGATCTACGACAAGGCGCTGCTCGACGAAGAAGACATGCTCCCGGCGCGACTCTTGCTGTTCGGGAAGAGCCGCGGACCGATCGTCAAGCAAGTCGGTCAGCGTTGGTTCCTCTCGCCGGGGTCATTCGAAGAAGGCGGCCTCCTGACGCTCGACGACGACGCCGACGGAATCGCGCTCGCGCTCTACGACAAGAAGCTCGACGTCGTGCGCACCGAGCAGCTCACGGTGCTGCGCGGCGCGAAGCTCCGGGTCGGCGCAGCGGGCGTGTAGCGGAGCGGCGCGCATGCACGTCGCGGTCTTCGGTGGCAGCTTCGATCCGCCGCACGTCGGCCACGTGCTCGCGGCGGCCTACGCGCTCTCGACGGGCCCCTTCGACCTCGTGCTCGTCGTTCCGGTGCTCGCCCACGCTTTCGGCAAGCGGCTCGCGCCGTACGAGCACCGCATGGCCATGACGGCGCTGGCGATGAAGGATCTGAGGCGCGCGGAGGTCTCGGACGTCGAAGGCACGCTCGGCGCGCCGAGCCGGACCCTGAAGACGGTGCAGCATCTCGGGCGAGCTCATCCCGATTGGCGGATGCGCCTCTTACTCGGGGCCGACGTCCACCTCGAGCGGCACGAATGGCTGGGGTACGAAGAGCTCGAGAAGCTGGCCCCGCCTTTTCTGCTCGGGCGCGAAGGCGTCGAGAACGCCGAAGCGCCGGAGCCCGTGCTGCCGAACATATCGTCGACGGCGGTGAGACAGCTGCTGTGCGCGACCCGCGGCGATCGCCGCGAGAGCGCCGAGCTGACGCGCGTGGTGCCGCGCTCCGTCCTCGATTACATCGAGGAGCACGGCTTGTATCGATGACCGCCTCGCGTCCCATCCGCGTGCTCGTCGCTGCGTTCGCGCTCGCCGCGGCGGTGACGCTCGCGCCCAGAGCCGCGCGCGCCGCGGATCCGGATCCGTGGCTCGGCCCGGACAAGGCGCTGCACTTCGGCGTATCCGTGGGCCTTTCCGCGGGGGGCTACGGCGTGTCGGCGCTGGTGCTGCACGAGCGATGGCAGCGCGCGGTCGCCGGGGCGGGGTTCTCACTGACCCTCGGCGCGGGCAAAGAGCTGTACGACCTCTCCGGACACGGCGACCCGTCGTGGAAGGATTTCACCTGGGACGTCGTCGGCACCGCCGTCGGCGTCGGGATCGCGTTGCTCGTCGACGTCGCCGTGTCTTCTTCGAGCACGCACCGCACGGTGCGCGCTTCGCAAATGGCGATCGCGTTCTGAACGCGCACATCGCACTACTCATCGGTTCGACAACGAACGACCGATCTTGCGCATTCGCGCTCAGGCATTTCGTTGCCACGAGACACGCTCATTCACACACATCGGAGCTGGCGCGTTCGGTTGACGCTTTCGATCTTTGAAGTGATTATTGAGTATCGCGATGGGATCGACGTCGACGGCGGAGGAGCGCGAGCTGACGCCCGTTGGTGGCCGCTACGCGATCGTCGGCGCGCTCGGCGAGGGCGGCGTCGCCGTCGTGCACCGCGCTCGCGATACGGTCACCGGTCGCGACGTCGCGTTGAAGCGACTCCGCGCGACCACGTCGCCCGATCGCGATCGCGGCGTGGAGCTCTTCCAGCGCGAGTTTCACACGCTGTCTCAGCTCGCGCACCCGAACGTCGTCTCCGTCTACGACTACGGCGTGCACGACGACGCACCCTACTACACCATGGAGCTGCTCGACGGCGGCGATCTGCTCGACGGCGTGCCGTACCCGTGGCGCACCGCCTGTTCGCTCGCTCGAGACGTCTGCTCCGCGCTGTCGCTCATCCATTCGCGGCGCATGGTCTATCGCGACCTCAGCCCGAAGAACGTGCGCTGCACGAGCGACGGCCGCGCGAAGCTCCTCGACTTCGGCGCGCTCTCGCCGATGGGGCGCGCGAAGATCTTCGTCGGGACGCCGGCCATCTCGGCGCCGGAGGCCGTGCACCTGCAGCAGCTCGACGCGCGGACGGATCTGTACTCGCTCGGCGCGACGCTCTACTACGCGCTCTCGGGACGGCGGCCGTACCCCGCGAGCCGGCTCTCCGAGCTCTACGAGCTGTGGAAGACGCCGCCGCCGCCCCCCGGGAGGTTCGCCCCGGACGTCCCTCCCGCCCTCGACGAGCTCGTCATGGAGCTCCTTCAGGTCGACCCCGCGCTACGGCCCATAAGCGCCGCCGAGACGCTGGATCGACTGAGCGGCATCGCCGGCTTCGAGCGGGAAGAGAGCGCGCACCTCGCGTCGAACGCGTATCTCTCGACGCCGACGCTCATCGGGCGCGACACGTCGCTCGAGCGCTTCCGCCGCGTCTTGAAGTCCGCGCTGACGGACACCGGCGGAGCGGTGCTGGTCCACGGCCCGCGCGGCGTCGGACGAACACGATTCCTGGACGCCTGCGTCCTCGAAGCGAAGCTCGGGGGCGCCCTCGTGCTGCGCGCCGACGCCTCGGACGCGCACGCGGGCGACTACGCCGTCGCGCGAACGCTCGCCACGCAGCTGCTCGACGCCGCGCCCGACGTGGCGCGCGCGCACGCGGAGCCGAAGCTCGATATCCTGCGCCGGGTCGTGCCGTCGCTCGCGTCGCCGGAGAGCACCACGAGCCCGCTGCCGGCGGCGTCCATCGCCAGCGACGTCCAACGCGCCCTGCGCGAGTGGTTCATCGGCGTGGCGGCCGACAGGCCGCTGTGCGTCGCCGTCGACGACGTCCATCGCATCGATCTGCCGTCGGCGGGCCTCGTCGCGCTCCTCGCTCGCGAAGCCGCGGAGCACCGGCTCCTCGTCGTCACCACGATCCCGAGCGGCGAAGCGTACGACCGCTCCACCGCGCTTTCGCTGCTGGCGCAGGAGAGCCGCCCCATCTCGTTGGCCCGGCTGTCCGCCGCGCGCTCCGAGCACCTCTTGCGCTCGCTGTTCGGCGACGTGCCGAACGTGGAGCTGGTCGCGAACCGACTACAGGCGTTGTCGGGGGGGCTCCCGCGAGATCTGATGCAGCTCTCGCAGCACCTGGTGGACCGCGGGCTCGCGCGCTATCGCTCCGGCACCTGGACGCTGCCGCGCGAGGTCGCGAAGGATCTGCCGAGCGACATGACCCAGGCCCGCCGGGAGAAGATCGACTCCCTCGGCGCGGACGCGCGAGCGCTCGCGCGAGTGATCGCGCTCGACAAGATCGGCAAGTTCTCGCTCGGTGAATGCGTCGTGCTCAGCGGAAACGCCGACTCCGCGAAGGTGATGCAATCGCTCGACGAGCTCGTCTCCGCCGAGCTCGTCACGGTCTCCGACAACGAGTACTGCCTGTCCGCCATGGGCTTCCGCGAGGCGCTCGTGCAGTCGATGGAAGCGGGCGAAAAGCGCGCCTCGTACGAGCGGCTCGCGAAAGTGTGCGCGCGCCGTCCGGGCGCCGGTCTGAGCGAGGCGGCGTACCTGTTCGAGGCGGGCGACGAAGAGCGCGGGCTCGACGCCCTCGTAAAATACGCGGACGGCTCGATGCGGGCGACCGGCGCGAGCATCGAGCTCTTCACGCAGCTCGTGCAGTCGCTGCCGAACGACTGGCTCTCCACGTTCGACCGCGGGCTTTCGCTCTGCGAGAAGTACGGCCGCCCCCCGGCCGAAGCGTACACGTTGCGGGCTCGCGTCGCCGGCATCTGCTCGCAGCTCATCATCGACGCGGCGCCTTACTACGCGCCCCTCTTCGAGGAGTCGCGCAAGGAAGTGGACGCCGCTCTTCGAGCCTTCCAGGAGTCTCGCGCGCGGCAGGACGAGGCAGGAGCCGCCGCGGATCCGTCGAACGGCGCCGGCGACGCGCTGAAAGCCGCCGTGTTGCGGCTCGGCCAGACCATCGGCGCGGCGATCGGCTGCGCCGCCGCGAGCCTCTCTCTGGAGCTGCTCCGGGCGGTCCCCAATCTGACCCCGTTCGCGACCCTCGCGCCGGCGTTCGCGTCGTGGCAGACGCTGGCCGAGGGCGTCAACGCGCGGCTGCGCGAGCAGACCGATGTCGCGCGCGCCATCTACGTCGGTCAGCTCGAGCTCCTCGACGCGACCGGCGGCGGCCTCGAGGAGACCTATCGCATCACCCAGATCCTCGGCATCTCTCAGACGCTCGGCATGATCGAAGCGAGCATGGGGCTCCCGCAGTGCCTGGAGCGCGCGAAGCTCCTCGACGCTTCTCCGCTCTACCAGTCGAACGCGGTGCGCATCCGCATGTTGTACGCCCTGTGGCAAGGCGACGTGACGGAGGCCGGCAAATACAAGAAGCAGGTCGAGCTGTTGACGATCGAGCGCGCCCGACGTCAGTCGAACGAGGGCGGTCACTTGCTGCGCGAGCTGCTCGGTCACGCCGTGATGGACGACCTCACGCGCGTGAAGCAGACCCTCGACGCCATCGAGCCGCTCTCGCATCGCGCCTCCGGGTGGAAGACGGTGATGCTCTGGGCGGAGTCGGAGTATCAGCGCATCCGCGGCAACGCGAGCGCCGCGCTCGAAAAAGCCGAAGCGGCGCTCGCGTCCATGCACCCCGCCGGACATCCGGTGTGGGCCGAAGCGGCGAGCTCGCGCGTGCGCCTCCTGGTCATGCTCGATCGGTCGAAGGACGCGGCGGACGCGGGCCTCGAGTACCTGGCGGAGGCCGAACGGCGCGACATCGGATACGAGCGTCACTACATCCGGATGCCGCTCGCCGTCGCGCTCGCGCGCCTCGGGAGAACCGATGAAGCGAAAGCGCAGGCCGATACGGCGATCGAAAGACTCGCCGAGCTCGGCACGACGGGGCTGAACCTCGGGCTTGCGTACGAGACCCGGGCGCGGGTCGCCATGGCGCTCGGCGACAAGGCGGACTTCGAGCGCTACCTGAAGCTCTGCGCGGCGCACTACCGCGTGAACGCCGGTGGACCGCTCGCGACTCGTTATGAACGCCTGGTCCGCGAAGAACGGGCTCAGCACGCGCCGAACGAGCGCCTGCAGACGAAGCCGTCCGAGCACACGACCCTCGCCATGTCGACGACCCGCATGAGGGCGCGGCTCGACACGACGGATCCGGAGCGGCGGGCGCGGGCCGCGCTCGAGCTCTTGCTCGAAGAGAGCGGAGCCGACGAGGGCGTCCTATTTCGACTCGAGGACGGGCGGCTCGAGCTGCGCGCTCGCGTCGGAGCCGGCGAAGTCTCGGCGGGCCTGTTGCTCCTCGCCGAGCAGTACATGGCGGAACAACAGCGCGCCGACGAGGTCACGCTCGTCACCGTCGGCGACTCGGAGACGCGCTCGGAGTGGGCCGTGGACGGCGACCACGTCTACCGCCCTGTCGTTCTGTGCCACGAATCCGACGACTCCATCGTCATGACCGGCCTCGCTTTACTCCGCTCGAGCGCCGGCGCGCGATTCCGGCATCCGGCGTCGACCGCGTCACACCTGAGCCGAATCGTCTGGCAGACGGAGCAGTTTCAGCTGACCCAGGGCTGACGTCGCGTCCGCGAGGAAAAGGCGCACGCGCACGGGTTTCCTTCTATTCGGTCCGGAGTTAAACGTGGCCCTCATGGGACACCTCGACGGGAAGGCCGCCTTGGTCATCGGCGGCGGGCGCGGCATCGGGCGCGCCGTCGCGCTGCTCTTCGCGCGCGAGGGCGCGAGCGTGCTCGTCAACGACAACGGCGCCGACCCGAGCGGCAAAGGCAGCGATCCGTCGGTCGCGAGCGGCGTCGTGGAAGAAATGCGCCAGGCAGGCGGCACGGCGGTCGCGAACCACGACGATTGCTCGACGTCCGAAGGCGCGGAACGGATCGTGACCGCCGCCATCGACACGTTCGGGCGCGTCGATACGCTCGTGTATTCGGCGGGTTTCTCGGGCGATCAGGTGCTCTCGCGCGCCGACGACCGAATGCTGCGCCGCGTGATGGACGTCCATTTCACCGGAGCGTTCCACGCGACGCGCATCGCCGCCGTCGCCATGCAGGGTCAGCGCGGCGGACGCATCGTCCTCACGACCGGCACCGCGGGGATGCTCGGCAACTTCGGGCAGTCGGCGTACTCCGCCGCGTCCGCCGCCACCTACGGGCTGATGCGCGCGGCGTCGATCGAGCTGCAGCGGCACGGGGTATTCGTGAACGCCGTCGCGCCGATGGCGAAGACTCGGCTCACGGAGGAGCTCCCGGTGTTCGCCCACGTCGACACGATGACACCGGAGCACGTTGCCCCGGCTTATCTCTTCTTTGGAAGCGACCTCTCGGGCGACCAGACCGGTAACGTGCTGTCGGTCGCCGGCGGCCGGATGAGCTGTTACAAATTCGTGGAGTCGGCCGGGCGCTTCAAGGAATCGGACCGAGGGGTGTGGACTGCCGAAGAAATTCGCGATCAGTGGACCGCCATGTCGAAGCCGTGACTGACGGGCCGGGGTCATTGCTGGGCGGGGGGCGCGATGTTAGCTTTTCTCTACTAGTGGCGCGTCCGTCGTAGCCCCTGGGATCGGAACCGCGCGTATGCCCCGCGAGCCGCACATCCCGTTGTTTTTGTGGATCGCGACCGCGTTCTTGGTCCACATCACGGGTTACCAAGGCGCTGACCGCGCCGCAGAAGTCTTGGGCGAGCGGCTCGAGATGCAGCGCTTCGCTGACGAGGTGCGTCGTCACGTCTTGTCGACGAACAAGCCTTTGGAAGTCGCCTTGCTCGACGACAAGGACGTTCCAGCCCCACCCGAAGAACCGAAGCCCGACGAGAGCCAGCCGAACGACGAAGCCGGACCCACGAAAGAGCCGACGGAGCTCAAACCAGAGCCCACGCCGAAAAAGCCGAAGCTCGAGGAAAAGCCGAAGCCCGCCGAGCCGCTGAAGAAGGACGAGCCGAAGCCGGAGAAGCCGAAGCCGGAAAAGCCGAAGGAGCCCGACCAGAAGAAGAACGACGACAAGCCGAAGCAGGACTTCCCCGCGATGAAGGTCCCGAACCGCATCGCGGTGCAGCAGCACGTCGAGGACAAGAACCAGGCCGACAACCCCAACGCCGAGTTCATCGGGGACGAAGCGAACCGCGTCAAAGAGCAGACGCAGGCGCGCATCACCTCGACGGACCAGAACGACCCGAATCCGAATCCCGGCACGACGCAAGACGGCCCGACGCCGGAGCCCGGCAATGCGCACGTGAACGACGTCGCTCACTCCGACGACTCGCCGGGCGAGGTCGGCCACGCGCCGAACGAGCAAGCGGCGGGAGCGAAGGCCACCGCGTCCGTCGAGCACCAAGAGAGCGGCGCGAGCCGTTCGATCCGCGAGGTCGCCCCGAACTCGCGACACGGCAAGCCGACGGGTGAAGCAAACGGCGCGCGGGAAGCGCGCGCCGGCAGCAAGGCCGAGCCGGAGCGCGTCGCCGCCGCGGGCTCACGGGCGACGCCGGCGTCGCCGGATCTCGAGAGCGCACGCGACGGCGCCGATCGCACCGGACCTGCCGCCGAAGAAAGCCTGGCTCACGCCGCACAGACGGCGAAGCACAAGCAGCTTCCGCCGGCGCGCGGACAGGAAGACGCGCTGGATTTCTTGGGGCTCGGCGCGAGCGGCCGCACCTCGGGCGGCATCAATCTGAACCTGACTCCGGGGACGGCGCTCGCGGCCGTGGGCCGGGATCAGCTCGGCCGAGAGCGGCTCGCCGACGGCGAGCGGCGCCGGAGCAAGCACCGCGGCTCGTGGCGCACCCTGGGCATCGAGCGCTGGCGCGCGGCGATCGAAAACTACAACTCGTCGGTAAAGCCGGGCAACCAGACCGCACTCAACACGGCACGCGTCCCCTTCGCGACGTACTTGAACCAGATCCACAACCGCCTCCACCCCATCTTCGCCGATCAGTTCCTGGCGTCCCTCGACAGCTTGCCGGCGGATAGCCCCCTCAACAGGCCCGACATGGTCACGAACATCGAGATCGTGCTCGATAAAGACGAGGGGAAGATCGTCAAGATGGGCGTGACGCGTTCGAGCGGGTCGACGCAGTTCGACGTCGCCGCGCTCGAATCGGTGCAAAATGCAGCGCCGTTCGGCAAGCCCCCCGCCATCATCGTTTCGCCCGACGGGCGGGTGTACCTGCACTGGGAATTTTACAGAAATCCGATCTACGCTTGCTCGACCTATTTCGCGCATCCCTATCTGCTAAAGGCATCTCCGGAAAGTGCCCCGCCCAAGCTGCCGCCCGCGAGCTCTCCGCCGTTCGGGCCACGCGAAGAAAGCGTGCCGGGCCGTGGAGATCTCGGCAGCATCGAGAAGGCCGGCGCGCACGCCGTCGCGAGCCAGCTGCCTTGAGCCCCGCGCCGAATGCGAAGGGTCTGAGTTCGAGTGAGCTTACTACCAAGTCGTAGTAGCGAAATTCCGTCGTCGAACGGGAGCGCCGTTTCGCGATGGGGCGCGCCCGCGCCGCTGTTGTTGCGCGCCGTCGCGGCGTCGGTCTGGCTGTCGCTCGTGATGCGCCTGGTCGCGCTCGCGCTCCCCGGCTCCCGCTCCGGCATCGGGCCGTGGATCCGTCGCGCCGACGGCGTGTCCAGCATGTTCACGCAGCTCTCGACCTTGCTCGGATCGAGCCTGCTCGTGCTGCTGGTGGTCGGCACGCTGTCGGAGCGCGGCTTCGGCTACATTTATCGGCTCGTCGTCGTCCCCACGTCCGCGGCCGTGCTCGTGCTGGTCATGCTCGCGAGCACTCAGGGGCTCGAACCGGAGGCGACGCTCACGCTCGGTCTTTCGTGCCTCGCGCTGTCCACGGCGGGCGCGACCGTCGCCATGAACGTCCCGCAGTCGCGCGCGCAGGGCCTCGTGGTGTCGCTCGCGACGCTCGGCGCGGCCATACGACTTGCCGTTCGCGTGCTCACCATGGGCAGCGGGCATCACGAGGCGGCGTGGGTGACGCGGGTCTCGTGGCTCGCGTTCGGCGCGAGCGCGTTCGACGCGCTTTCCATCGCGCTGGCCGCCGCTCGTCTTCGGGCCGAGCACAAGGGCCGAGCCGCCGTCGCGCTGGTCGGGGTGTTCGTGGCTTCGCTGTGGGTGGCGTGGAGCGCGATGCGCGGCGCGTACGACGAGGCCACGACGTGGCAGATCGTGTGCTCGCGCGCCGTCTCCGAGCTCTCGCAGTCTCCCGTCGCCTTCGGCACCGTGGCGAGCCGCTACGCCCTCGAGACGATCGCGGTGCTCTTCGGGTTCGTCGTCGTGTTCTGGCCCGGGCCCATCTCCGCCGGCATGATGAGCGCGGCGCTCGCGCTCCTCTCGCGCCCCGGCGTGGACGTCCCGGCGGCGGCGCTGGTCCTCGCGACGTCGGCGCTCATCGCGCCGCTCAGCCGCGCGCCGGTCGACGATCCCGCGCCGGCCGCTCCGCCGCGCCCCGGCCGCGCCGAACAGACGCCCGCGGGGGCGGATCCATGAAGAGCGGACGAACGCGCCGTCGGCGCGCTTCGTGGCCGCTGTTTTTCATTCTGACCATATCACTGGTCGGATGTCGTCACAGGGACCGCACTCCGACCGAGCGCGGCGCGGGCGTCTTCATGCGCGCCTGCGCCGGCTGTCACGGCCCCGACGGCCGCGGCACGCACCCGCCCGGCTTTTCCGTGCCGCCGCGCGACCTCACCGATCCCGTCCTCCAGTCGCACCTCACCGACGAAACGCTGACCGACACCATCCGCCACGGCAAAGGGCAGATGCCTCCGTTCGGCGCCAATCTATCCGACGAAGAGGTCGCCGACGTGATCCTTTACGTCCGAACGCTCCGGCGGAGGACGTAGCCGACCTACGGCGACGCGAGCACCAGCGCGCCGAACAGCACCAACAAATACGGAATACTCGCCGCGAAGAGCGACCGCGCCCACGGCGCGCCGGCGCTCTTCCGCAAACCGACGAGCCCCCACCCGACGTAAACCGCCCCGAGGACGGTCGCGACGATGACGTAAGGCAAGCCGCCGAGGCCCGCGAACGCCGGCAACGCGCTCACGAAGAGCTGCAGGATGAGCAGCACGACGATGGAGAACTTCGTGTAGTCGAGCCCGCGCTCGACGGGCAGGACGCGGAGCCCCGCGCGCCGGTACTCGCCGATGCGGAAGATGGCGATCGCGTGGAAATGCGGGATCTGCCAGACGAGCATGAGCAGAAACACGGCGAAGGCGCCGAAGCTGATCGACGACGTCATCGCGGTCCATCCCATGAGCGGCGGCACGGCGCCGGGCACGGCCCCGATCCACACCGCGAACGGCGAGATGCGCTTCATCGGCGTGTAGACGAGCACGTACGAGACCAGCGCGAAGGCGCCGATGAACGCGGTCACGGTGTTCACCAGAACGGCGAGGATCGGCAACCCCGCGAACGCGAGGGCGATGCCGAACCACAGCGCGGTCTCCGGAGCGATGCGGCCGCTCGGGATGGGACGGTTGCGCGTGCGCGCCATGAGCGCGTCGACGTCGCCCTCGAGGTACATGTTGAGCGCGCTCGCCGAAGCCACGACGAGCGCGGTGCCGACGAGCGCCCAGAGCAGCCGCGCGTAGCTCGTGATCGGCCCCGGCGCCATCGCGGCGCCGCACCACGCCGTCATGACCACCATGCGGGTCACTCCCGGCTTCGTCAGCTGGAAGAGCGCGGTCAAGAGGGCGAGCGTGTCGGAGCTCTGCACCGAAGCGCCGATCCGCTCGGAGCGGGCCGATGAGCTTGAACCTGGGTACGAGCTTGGACCTGGATAGGGGATCATGTTCGCCGGGCGTAGGGGGCCCTATCATCACGCCTTTCGCCACGCAATGCGGGAGCGCGCGATGGGCTGGACGGCGCAGTGCAAGAGCAGCGCCAGCAGCGCGCCCGAGGGCACGGCGAGCCAATAAGCTCCTACGCCGGCCTGGACGTCGTCGAGAGCCTTTACTAGGGCCACGGTCCCGAGCGCCGCGGCCCCGGAGGCCGCCGCCGCAGCCACGGGCCACGAAATGTTCGCTCGCAGCACCGCCCAGACCGCCGCGAGGGCGGTGGCGGCCGCGATGGAACCGGTGAGCGCGCCACGCAGGAGGCCGCCGAGGCGTCGCGCTCGCGGCCATCCCGGCAATCCCGAAATCCGAGCGCTCGCGGCGCGCATCGAAATGCCCGCGCCCGCGATATGCAGATCGTCGATGACGAGCGCTCGCTCGTCCGCCGCGACGCGAAGGTCGCCGCCGGTGAACCAGAGGCCCGCGGCCAGGCCGGGAACGGCGCCGACGATCCGTGGACCGGTCGCGAAACAGAGCCAGCTCGAGGACACCAAAGGGACGTCGACCCGTTGCGGCGCTCCTTCTCGCGAACAGGCGAGACGCGCGGAACGCACGAGGCGCCCCATGAGCTGGGCAGCGGCGGTCGACTCCGAGGATCGCGTGACGCCCATCGAAGCGACCACGCCCGCGATGGCGATCGGGACGAGGGCGGCCCCGAGCCGCAAAGGGCGCGCGCCGAGCGCGGCGAGCGCACGCGCTTCGCCCCGCTCGACCCAACGGGCCGCGGCGATCGCGGCGCCCACCGGGAAGCCGACGAGCAGGGCCACCTCGGCTCCGCTCGCGACCAGGGCCTCCGCGAACACCATCGACGTCCCGAGCGGCACTTCTTTCGCCACGAGCCACGGCAGAAGGCGCACCAGCGCCCCGAGGAGGGCGACCGAAAAGACCAGGCCGCACGAAAGGAGCACCCACCGCGCTGACAACGTGAACAGTGGACGCATCCCGCGCGAAGATACAGCGAAACGGGCTTGGGCTGCTCGAGACGGTTCGTAACGGGTCGGCTTTGCCTCGCCCTCGGGGCCGGGAGGCCATTTTCGAGCCTGGTCGCCGAACGCTTTTGCGCGAGCGGGCATCAGTAGATCGGCAAAGATCGGCAAAGCACCGCACCCCTCGTGTTCGAGCTTCCACCGGGCAGGCTCAATGTTATCTTCTGCTCGGACTCCCGCGGAATCGATTACCTTGGAGGGCCCATGGACGGGTTCGCACGACGCTTCTCAGCTGGATTGATTCTTACTCTGGGCCTCGCGTGGACGAGCGCCGCGCACGCCGCCGACAACAGTGGACCGGCTGCGACGACGACGTCAGCGACGGGGAAAGGCGTCGTCGGTGGTGCGTTGCTCGGTGGTGAAGCAGTGCTGCTCGTGGAAGCGGCCGCCGACGTGAAGCAAGGCTGGGCGTACGGGCTCGGGGGCGGCCTCGGAGCAGTCGCCGGCGGCGTCGGCGGGTGGTTCGCCGAAGACAAGGGCAGCGCGCGGCTGTCGATGTACCTGTTGGTCGGCGGGATGGCGCTCGCCATTCCGACGACGGTCGCCGTGCTGAGCGCAACGGCATACGAGCCGGTGAACTACACCGAAGACCGGCCGCCGCCCGCGGACGAGCCGGTCGCCGAGCCGCCCCAGCCGGGCGGCGCACCGCTCCCAGGCCAGCCGATTCCAGGAACGGTGCCCGCGCCGGCGTCGCCGCCGCCGGTGATCTCGCCGCAGCAGCAGCCCGGGCAGAGCCGCGTGAAGACGCCGCGAAAAGCGCCCGTGGCTCACGCTCCGCGGGTCACCCCATCCCTCGTCGGTGTCGATCGCGGGACGCTCACAGTGTCGGTCCCCGCTGTCGAGGTGCGACAAGCGTACACCCAGACGGAAGTCGCCATGTTCGGCGTGAAGCAGCACACCGAGGTCGAGGTTCCGATGCTGAGCGTGGTGTTCTGAGCTCCCGCGCCCGGCGACCAACCGCGCTGGTCCGCACGCACACAATTGCCCACCTTCCATCGGGTATTGCTCACCAATTGTCGGGCAAATGTTCGCGCCGTGCGATATTAGTTCGGATGAACTGAGCACCAGCTAGCGGGCTGTCACGCCCGCCCTGTGCCGTCCCGAAGCAATTACGATGGTCGACGCAGTCGCCGAGAAGACGAAAGTATCGCGCCGGAGCGTGAATGACCCGGCGCTCAACAAAGTAATCGCGGGGCGTTATCGCCTCGAGGCGCGAATCGGCGAAGGGGGCATGGGCATCGTGTACCGCGCCCGGCACGTGCTCATCGATCGTGTCGTCGCGGTGAAGCTCATCCGCCCGGATCTACGGGGTGAAACGCATCTACGCGCGTGGATGCTGCGCGAAGCACGGGCCGCCAATCGGGTCGATCACGCGCACATCATCGACATCCACGACATCGGCGAGACGGAAGAGAGCGAGCTCTACCTGGTCATGGAGTACCTGGTTGGCACGCCGCTCTCCGCGGAGATCGCCCGCGGTTCCATGCCGATCCAGCGCGCCGTCGACATCCTCGAGCAGATGGGCGCCGCCCTCGCGCGCGCGCACGACCTCGGAGTCGTGCACCGCGACCTGAAGAGCGACAACATTCTGCTCACCGCGCGCGGAGGTCGTAAGGATTTCGTGAAGATCCTGGACTTCGGGCTCGCCGCGCTCGCGCACGACCCCCGCCTCGCGCCGAAGGGCGCGGTGTTCGGAACGCCCGAGTACATGTCGCCCGAGCAAGCGCGCGGCGAACAGGCCGGTCCTCAGTCGGATCTCTACGCCCTCGGCATCCTGTTCTTCGAAATGCTCACCGGCTCGCTCCCGTTCCGCTCGAGCGATCGCGACACGCTGCTCGAGATGCAGCGAACCGCCCCGGCGCCGAAGCCGAGCTCGCTGCGCAAGGACTGCCATCCCGTCGCCGAGCGCATCATCATGCGCCTGCTCGAGAAGGATCCTCGCCGCCGTTATCGCGACGGACATCACTTGCTCGAAGAGCTGAAGGCGCTGCAGCGCTCGTTGCCGTCGCAGGCCTGGGACAAAGAAGGCGGCGAAGCGGCGGCCGCGCCCCAGCTCTATCCGCCTCCGCCGCCGCGCTCGGCGAACGTGACCGAGTGGGCCAGCCGGGCCGGGCTCTTCTCGCGCATGCTCGCGCGAGCGTACCCGTCGAGCAACGCGCCGCCGGAGGTGCTCCAGGCGCTCGCCACCGCGTGGGACCTCGCCGCGCGGGCGAACGGGCTCGAAGGCGAGATCGCCAGCCACACGCGCAGGCTCGAAGCGCTCGAACGCCGCGGGCGCGCGCTCCGCGCGGAAATCGGTCGTAAAGTCGAGGAGCTCGCGCAAGAAGAGTCCCGCGCCCTTCGCGACGCGCAAGCGCACGCGGAAGAGGAAGAAACCGCGCGCAGCGAGCTCGCCGCCGCGGAAAAGCAAGCGCAAGAGTCCGTGGCGCGCGCGAACGAAGCGGAACGCGCCGGCAAGGGCTCCCGCCAGATCTTCGAGCAGTCGGGCGCCGCCTTCGCCATGGTCGAGGTGAAGCGCCAGCAGCTCAAGCAGAAGGAAGCGAAGCGCGGCGCGCGATCGTTTCCCGCGCGAAAGATCTACGCCGCCAGATCGAAGAGCTCCGCGCGCAGCTCGCGCGCTACGCCGAGGCGCTCGAAGAAGATCTCGCGTCGGGTCGCGAGAAGGTCGCCGCTCGCACGCGCGAAGGCCTGAAGTTCGAGGAGGCCTTCACCAAGGCGAGCGGGACGCTCATCAGTCACTTGAAGGGCAAGCCGGAGTGTCGCGAGCTCATGAACGAGATCTTGCCGAACGGCGACGGCACCCAGACCGAAGCGAAGAAGGACGGCTCCGGTCAGGTGCCGGCGGCGTAGCCGAACGTCACGCCGGCAATTTCGCTCGCAGGAACGAACGCAGCTTCACCAGGTTCTTCACGTCGCGGCCGAACGGCGGCACGGCGTAGTCCTTCGCCCAACCGCGAACCTCGCCGGTGAAGCTCGCGGCGGCCTCGGGGGACGCGAGCACTTCGTCCACGCTGCGGCCGCGGACCGTGAGCTTTCCGAGGCCCGCGACGAATCGCTCGAGACGCGGATAATCCACGGACAGAAAGTCGGAGACGAGCTCGGCTTCGTGCGCGAGCTTCTCGAGCGCCACGACGGGCTCGACGTGCGTCGCGAGCCGCGCGGCCACGCGAAACACGAAGGCGTCGTCGAGATATCCGAGCTCCTCGATGCCGTCCGGGATGAGATCCAGCGACTTGAACAGGTAGCTCAACGCGCCCGCTGCATGACGCCGAGCGTCTTCGGAAAGACCCGAGTCCTCGACGACGGCCGAGAGCACGCCCGCGTCGTCGGCGAGCGATCTCAGAAAGTCGGGAAACGCATCGAGACAGCGCGAATCGACGTCGGACATGGCCGCGGTCTATACCACCTCGGGCCCTCCCACGGCGCGATGAACGCCAATGCGGGGGAATCCACGAGCACCGAGGACGCGCTGCACGCCTCTGCGAGGATCACGGCACGGCGGCGGGCGGCCACGGCGTGCTCGATCGCCAGCGGTGAGAGGCTTGTTGGGGAGGGTACCGAAGCGGAGACGAAGGTACGTATACGAACCATCGCTGCGCGGTCGCGAATAGCTCGTCAAAAGGAGCAAATCGACGGCTTGCGTCGCGGCTCACGGCTTCCGCGTCGGCGCGGCGGCGGGCGGACACAAGAGCCGCAGGGCGTTCTCGCCGAAGACGCGCGCGGCGTCGTCGCGCGAGAGACCCGCGCGACGCAACGCCGCGAACAGCCGCGGGAAGCCGGCCACCGACTCCATCCCGACCGGCGGATCGATGTCGCCCTCGAAGTCCGAACCGATCGCGACGTGCTCGGCGCCCGCGACGCGCACGAGGTGGAGCACGTGTTTCACGACGTCGGCGAGGGTCGCGCGCCCGCGCGCGACCAGGAAGCGCGAGTGGAAATTGACGCCCACCACGCCACCCGTTCGCGCGATGCCGCGGATCTGTTCGTCGGTGAGGTTCCGCGGGTTCGAGACGAGCGCGCGCGCGTCGGAGTGCGTCGCGATCACCGGCGCGCCGTCCTTCGCCGCCTCGGCGAGGACGTCCGCGACGGTCGCGTCCGAGGCGTGCGAGACGTCCACGACGCCGCCCGCGGCGTCGACGTCGTGCAGGAGATCGCGCCCGAGCGGCGACAGGCCGTAGGTCTTCTCGCCGCCGCTCGACGAGGTGGCGAGCGCGTTGTCGTGCGTGTGGACGAAGCCGAAGACGCGCACGCCGCGCGCGACCCACGTCCGCGCCGCGGCGCGATCGCCGGCGAGCGGCGCGGCGCCCTCGAACGAGAACCAGGTCTTCACCGTCCCGCCCTTCGCCTCGCAGCCGGGAAGCGAGTACGGCGGCACGGTGGGCAGGAGCGCGAGCAACCGCGTGCGCGAGCCCTCGAGATCCGCGAGGCGCGGCCCCGTCGGGGAGACGTCGTGCGGAACGAACAGCGGCAACACCACGCCGGCCACGCCCGCGCGCACGAGCTCCGACGCCGGATACTGCCCCAAGCCGCGCGCGAGCGAGCCGCCGCGGTAGCTGACGCGGTACGACAGGTCCACGTGGAGATCGACGACCGGCGGCGACGCTTCCGCCGCGGCGGCGCCCTCGAGCGGCAAGGGCACGAGCGCAGCGACGGCGACGACCGCGACGACGGCGCTGGCCAGAGCCGCGTGCGCGCGCGGGCTCGTCACATCATCCGGCCCGGCACGAACGGCAAGCTCGACGAAAGACCGCCGTCGACGGCCCAGGCCTGCCCATTCACGTAGCTCGCCTCGTCGCTCGCGAGGAACGCCGCGACCCTCGCGATCTCCTCCGGGCGCCCGGCGCGCCGGAGCGGATTGAGCTGCCCGATCTTGTTCTCTTTGCCGGCGGCGCGCGCGTGATCGAACAGCGGCTGGGTCATGCCGGTCTCGATGAGGCCGGGACAGATGGCGTTCACCCGGATCCCGGTTCCGGCAAGTTGATTTGCCGCAGTCGTGACGAGGTTGATGACGCCGGCCTTGCTCGCGCTGTACTGCGCGCCGCCCGCGCCCGACCGGAGCCCGGCGACCGACGCGGTGCAGATGATCGAACCGCCGCCGTGCTCCATCATGTACTTTCCGGCGTGCTTGATGCCGAGGAACGGCCCGATGAGGTTCACCTTCAAGAGCTCGAGCCAGTCGTTCGGCTCGAGCGACATGAGCGGCGTGAGGCCGCCGGAGATGCCCGCGTTCGCGTAGAACACCTCGAGCCCGCCGTGCTGGCGTACGCTTTCGTCGACGAGACCCTGCACGGCGTCGGCCTCGGAGACGTTCGCCACCACCGCGCGAGCGGCGCCGCCCTCGCCTCGGATCGCGGCGACCGTCGCTTCGAGTCCTTTCGGTTCGACGTCGGACGCGACGACCTTCGCGCCTTCTCTGGCGAAGAGAATGGCGCTGGCTCGCCCGATCCCACTCGCTGCACCCGTGACGACTGCACGCTTTCCTTCGAGACGCTTCATGGCGCGCATAGTATATTATCTTCTCCCCGAATGGCGCGTTCGATGCCCCCTCCGAACCGTGTGGGCCAAGTCATCGGAGGTCGCTACCAGGTCTCGTCCCTGCTCGGCGAGGGCGGGCAGAGCGCGGTGTACCGCGCTCGCGATCTCCGCGCGGGCGACGAGGTCGCGCTCAAGATCTTGAAGCCCGACACGAGCCCCGAGGCGACGGAGCGCATGTTCCGCGAAGCGCGCGCCATGGCCACGCTGCACGGCACGGCGGCGGTGCGCGTCCTCGATCAGCAATGGACCGACGACGGCGCGATGTGTCTCGTCGCCGAGCTGCTCGACGGTCAGCCGCTGGACGACGTGCTCGCCGCCCTGGAAGCGAACGGCGGACACGCCGAGGTCCCGTGGCTCCTCGAGCTGTTCGACCCGGTCGTCGTCACGCTCCAGGCGGCGCACGGGATGGGCATCGTTCATCGCGATCTGAAGCCCGGCAATCTCTTCGTGCTGTCGGGCGGCCGCGGCGTCCGGCTGCTGGACTTCGGGTTCGCGAAATTCACCCGTCTGCGCGGGCTCACGGCGGACGGCATGGTCGCCGGCTCGCCGAGTTACATCGCACCGGAGACGTGGCAGGGCCGGCACGACGCGATCGACCACCGAATCGACGTGTACGCGCTCGGCGCGGTGCTCTTTCGCTGCCTCTCCGGAAGGCCGCCGTTCGCGTCGAAGGATCTCTCGGTGCTCTTGCGCGAAGTGACGGCCGCGCCGCGGCCGAGCTTGCACGCGCTGCGCCCGGACCTTTCCCTCGACATCGACGACTGGGTGACGCACGCCCTCGCGATCGACCCGGAGCAGCGGTTCCAGAGCGTGGCCGCGCTGTTCCGCGCGTTCCGCCACTGCGTCGGGGCGTAGACCTTTCGGCTCAGGTTCCGCCGCCGTACACGACGACGGATAGATGCACGCGGCGATGCTCGGCGAGGTTGAGCTGCTCGTCGGGCGAGCCCGTGTAGGTCGGCGCGGTCGCCTCGAACACGATGACCTTCGTGTGATCGATGCCGCGCGCTTCGAGCAGGTGGCGGATGGTCTGCGCGCGCTCGTTGGCGAGCGGGAACGGCTCGCCCGGCGCGGATTGGCCCTTGATCGCGACGCACTCGATCTTCGGGTCGCGGAGGATCATCTGCGCCGCGGCGTCGGCGAGGCTCTTGATGTCCGCCGTCTCCGCGGACGAATCGGCGTCGAACTGGAACGGCCCGGGTAGCTTCACCGGCGCCGGCGTGGAGAGCGCGTCGCCCTCACGCTCGATCTTCGCGCAGCCGACCGGGCCGCTCGGCGTCACCGGCGTTTGCGGCGGCACGTACTCGGCCACCTGTATGTCCATCTTCGGCGCGCAGGCGTCGCCGGCGGGGTTCGCCACCGAGCAAGGCACCGCCGTCTGCTTCTTCATGAACTCCGTGAGATCCACCTCGTCTTCCGCGGGCGCCATCACGCGCTTGGTGAAGGGCGGCGGGGAGAACTCGCCGCCCTTGCTCAGCGGCTCGTAGGTGGCCGCGACGACCACGAACGACTGCGGAAAGCGCTCCACGATCTTCTCCGTTTGCACGCCGCGGAGCGTGCACGTGCCGCTCCAGGATTCGTAGTGACAGCCGCCGCCGGCGCCGGGCCCGTTGCACGACGCCAAAGCCGACATGAGCGCGGCGAAGGACGCCCGCTCGACCCAGGAATGCCATCGCCTCATCGGTAACGCTCTTCAGTGTACACGCCGGATATCGCGGAGGCGCGCTCAATCGTGCGGCGCGGCGGCGTCGAGCGGCGCGGGCGCAAAGGGCGACACGACGCTCGCGTCCGCGCTATTTCGGTCGGCGTCCGGCGTGAGCGGCTCGTCCGCCTGCTCCGGCGGCGCGGATGACAATTTGCCACGCGCGCGGCGCGGCGCCGAAGGCCGCGCGGACGATCGGTCTTCCCGTGGAGCTCCGACGTCGATCCAGATCGGGTTCGTGAACGCGAACGGCTTCACGCTTCGTCCGGGCATGACCTGGTCGACCGCGCGGTCACCTTGCACGACCACCGAGATGAACGTATTCCAAGAAACGGGGACGTCGATGGTGCGGGCCCAGCGGAAGCTGTCGCGCGACGCCGGCGGCGGCAGCTCGTAGGAATCGACGATGTCGCCGCCGACGACGAGGTCGAGCCGGGTCGCGTCCACCCAGTCCGCGGCTCGCACCGTGACGTCGAGCGGCACCGTCCCCGGAGCGACCCGCACGGTGTCCCCGGGCCCCGCCTCTCCGACGTGCGCTTCGACGAACGGCCCGAGCGAGACGATCGCGTGGCCCGCGCGCAGCGACGCGGCGATCTCTTCGGCGCTGGCGGCGTTCGGGCGGTCGTCGGCGACGCGGACGTAGGTGCGGGGATAGCCGGCCCACTCGTTGGTCAGCTTGTGCGAATCGGAGCTCCCGACGGCGGTATAGCGACGGCCGAGGTTCAACAGATCGAAGTAGCGATGCAAGTTCTTCCACGGCACGTCGGACGAACCGAGCTCGTAGCCGTTCACGACTTCGATCAGGTCGAAGTCGAACGAGAACTGCTTGCGCCAGTGCGTGCCGGTGCGCTCGTTGAGCACCGCGCGGTGGAAGTAGCCGTAGCCCGGGTTCCAGGGGTGATTCACCTGGATGACCGCGTCGTGCGCCCTGTGCCGTATCGCGGCGAAGATCTCCGGCGGATCGACGGAGTACGGAGGCGCAGGCGAGCCCGCGGGCAACGGGTAGGCGTTGAAGTGCCCCCACGTGCGGGTCGTCACCTCCACGCCGCGCGTCGCGGACAGCAGCGACGTCGCTTCGACTTCCTTCATCGCCGGTTCGTAGTCCGTCACGTGGTTGTGATCCGTCGCCACGGCGAACTCGACGCCGGCGGTGACGAGCGACGTGACGCGATCGGTGAGCGGCAGCTCCGAATCCCGACTCGGGCGCGCGTGCAGGTGCAGGTCCGCTGAGATCCACCCCGGCGTCGGCATCTCGTGCGTGAGCACGGCGCGCAGCGCGACGCCTTGCTCCGGCTTCACGTCGATGATCTTCTCCGCGATGGACCACTCGACGCCGCGCGAGGCGACCACGCGATAGCGACCCGGCGGCACGTCGACGCGCCCCTCGCCGCTGACCGAGTGCACTTCGTTGCCCGCGGCGCTGACCCGAGGCACCGACGTGAATCGCGGATCGGGGGTGCCGTCGACGCCCGTCAACACCAGTCGCCCCGGGATAGGATGGCCGTCGGGATCGGTGATTCGAAAATCGAGCCGCTCCGCTTGCGGGGCGACGAGTGAAACCTCGGTCGGCCGCGGCCCCTGCTCGACGTTCACGACGGTCTCGTCCCAGCCCCCGGGCGTCTGGAGCACTACCGTGAAGCGCCCGGGCGGCACCGCGAGGTCGAAGCTTCCGTCGTCGCGGACGTTGTCTTTCATCGCGATGGTGCCGTCCGAAGCGACCGCCGTGAGCAGCCCCCACGCCGGAACGGACGCGAGCACTCCGGTGATGTGTCCGATGGGTTGTTTCGCGAGGAGCGCCGCCATACGCGCCACGTCGGACAGCCCGCGCCGGGTCGCGACGAGCGCGCGGCGGTACAGGACCGAGCCGCCCGGCGCGAC
>DASZVB010000145.1:0-21543 GCA_035547195.1 Polyangiaceae bacterium | reverse complement strand
CTGCGGGCGCGGCCGGCGCCGCGGGCGCCGCGGGCGCCGCGGGCGCCGCGAACGATTGCCCGGGCATCACGCCGCTTTCGCCCGGCGATCACAACTACACCATCATGAGCGCCAACGGCCTCACGTATCAGTACATCCTGACGATCCCGAAGTCGATCACGCCCGGCAAGAAGGCGCCGGTCGACGTCATCTGGCACGCGCTCGACTCGAGCCCCATGGAAGCGCGCAGCTTGACGCCCATCGATTCGGTGCACGAGGCCGCGGGCGCCATCACCGTATTCCCGATCAGCCCGGATATGTCGTGGGACGCGGGGAGCTGCTGTACCACCACCGTCGGCGGCAAGCGCCGCGACGAGACGGTGTTCGCCAAGGAGCTCATCAAAGACTTCGAGTCCAAGGTGTGCGTGGACACCAAGCGCATCTACACGTCGGGGTTCTCCAACGGCGGGATGATCACCCAGGTCTTCGCCTGCAAGATGGCCGACGTCTTCGCCGCGGCGGCGGCGATGGGCAGTACGCTCACCATCCCCGTCGACCAGTGCATGCCGTCGCGCCCGATTCCTATCTTCCTGATCAACGGCACGGCGGATCCGCTCGTCGGATACAACTCGCCGGGCTTGGCGGGAGGGATCTCCGTGCCGCAGGACGTCCAGCAGTGGGCGACGTTCGACATGTGCACGGGGATGCCGATGCAGACGCTCATGAAGGGCGCGGCGACTTGCAACACGTACTCGCAATGCGCTGCGGGGACGATCGTCGAGGCCTGCGCGGTGCAGGGCATGGGGCATTGCATGCCGGGCATGAAGGCGGAATCGGCGACGAACTGCCTCACGAAGAACGGCATCCCGCTGGGTATGCCGAACAACGACATCGACGGCATCCAGATGTCGACCGACTTCCTGATGAAATACAGCCTGCCCTGAGCGACGAATGACCGACGAGGAACCGCCGGCGCGTTGACGCCGCCGTCCCTCCGCCGGCGTCCACGACGACGGGCGCGGCTCCGTCGCGCGCCGCGCACGACGAATGCAGCGCGTATCCGCCGGGGATTCGCGGGCGGATCGCCGACGTCAACGCGTTGACGTTGGCATGCTTATCGCAGCTCTTCGCCGCGGTGGCGACTGCTCCGGTAACTCCTGCGGCGACTCCCAAGGCCCCGCAGAACGCGACGATCGACATGATCGTGCCGCTCGCCATCATCGGCGTGGTGCTGATGATGGTGCTGCCGATGCCGCCGTTTCTCATCGACACTCTGTTGGCGGTGAGCATCGCCACCTCCATCGGCGTCTTCCTCATCGGCCTGTTCATGGAGCAGGCGCTCCAGTTCAGCGCGTTCCCGGCGGTCGTCCTCGTCGCGACCCTGCTCCGGCTGAGCGTCAACGTGGCGACGACGCGGCTCATCCTGCTCCACGGGGCGGAAGGGCAGGGGGCCGCGGGCCACGTCATCGAGACGTTCGGGCGCTTCGTCGTCGAGGGCAACGTCGTCGTCGGCCTCGTCGTCTTCTTGATCCTCGTCGTCATCAACTTCGCGGTCATCACGAAGGGCGCCGGGCGCGTCGCCGAAGTCGCGGCGCGTTTCGCCTTGGACGGAATGCCCGGCAAGCAGATGGCCATCGACGCCGACATGAACGCCGGCGTCATCAACGCCGAGCAGGCGCGCGATCGCCGGCGCGTCATCGAGCGCGAAGCCGATTTTTTCGGCGCGATGGACGGCGCGAGCAAGTTCGTCAAGGGCGACGCCGTCGCCGGCCTCCTCATCACCGGCATCAACCTCGTCGGCGGGCTGCTCATCGGCGTCTCCTCGGGGCTTTCACTGAAGGACGCCATCGAGACGTTCTCGATTCTGTCCGTCGGCGATGCGCTGGTGTCGCAGATGCCGGCCCTGCTCATGTCGACGGCGGCCGGCGTCGTCGTCACCCGCTCTTCGACGGGCGAACAGCTCGGCCGCGCCCTCCGCGGGCAGATCCTCGGCAGTCGGCGCGCCGTCGGCATGACCGCCGGCCTCCTGACGATGATCGCGCTGGTTCCGGGCATGCCGGCGCTGCCGTTCCTCGCGCTCGCCGGCGCGCTCGGGTTCGGCGCCTACACCGGGAAGAAGAAGGACGAAGAAGCGGCCCTGAAGCGCGAGGCGCCGCCGCCCGCGCCGACGAAGGGCGAGGACGTCGAAGCGTCGCTGCCGCTCGACGTCCTGTCGCTCGAGGTGGGCTACGAGCTCATCCACGCCGTCGATCCGCAGATGGGCGGCACGGTCGTCGACCGCATCGCCGGGCTCCGCAAGCAAATGGCCCTCGAGCTCGGCATCGTGATTCCGCCGGTGCACATCAAGGACAACTTGCAGCTCGAGCCGGGCATCTACCGGTTCATGCTGCTCGGGACGGAGATCGCGCGCGGCAAGACGAAGGCCGGCAAGCTTTTGGCGATGGACGCCACGGGATCGGCGCCCCCGATCGAAGGCGAGACGACGGTCGACCCGACTTTCGGCACTCCGGCGCGCTGGATCGCCGCGCGCGATCGCGAGCTCGCCGAGGCGCTCGGCTACACCGTGGTCGAGCACGCGACGATCATCGCGACGCATCTCGCCGAGATCGCTCGACGTTACGCCTATCAGATCCTCGGGCGCGCGGAGCTCCAGCAGCTCTTCGACGTCTTCTCGCGCACCACGCCGAAGCTCGTCGACGACCTGGTCCCGAACTTGCTCTCGTTCGGGGAGGTGTTGAAGGTCATGCGTAACTTGCTCCGCGAAGGCGTCTCCATTCGAGACCTGCGGACCATCCTCGAAGGCCTCATCGAGATGGCGCCGAGCTCGCGTGACACCGAGCAGCTCACCGAGCTCACGCGCCAGCGTCTCTCACGTCAGATCACGGCGGCGTACACCGGCCGCGACGGCGGCATCGCCGCCCTCATCCTGGATCCCGCGGTCGAAGACATGTTCCGCAGGTCTCTGACCGAGATCGCCCAGGGCATCGGCGGCGCGCTCGACCCGATCAAGGCGCGCGACCTGGGGGATCAGCTGGAGCGCTGCGTCGAGCGCGCTCAGGCGATGGGGCACCCGCCGTGCCTGGTGACCAGCCCGGATCTTCGCCGCTACGTGCGCGCGTTCGCCGAGCGGCGCTGCCCGGTGCTCGGCGTCCTCTCTTTCCGCGAGATCGAACCGACGACGACGATCCGCCCGATCGAATCCATTTCTTTCAAGGGGGCTCAGAAGTGAAAGCCCCGTGTCGCGCGACTCGGTCGCGCTCCCGTCGACTTGGGAACACATCCCCAATGGAGATTTTCTAGCGTGGAGTACCAGACGTTTCGAGGTTCCGACGTGCGCGAGGCTCTTTCCGCGGTGAGGGACGCGCTCGGCTCGGATGCGCTCATCGGTTCGACTCGCCGAGTGACGAACGGGCGCGAAGGCGCGTTCGGTCACAGCTACATCGAGATCACCGCGGCGCCCGGGCGCAGCGGCGGCAACGCGCGGGACACGGACGAGGCGCCGGGCGGGCGCTCGCCGCGGCCTTCGCGCGATCGCTTCGGACGGGCCGCGTCGCCTCGCGCGCAGCAGGCGCAAGAGAACCTGGAAGAAGAGATCCGGCAGCTCAAGGCGCTCGTCGACGAGCTGTCGCACGGCCGCAGCCCCCGCGAAAAGGCGCAGGCGATGCTCAACAGCGCCGGCATCGAAGGCACCCTGGCGAAGGATCTCGCGCAAGGCTCGACCCGCGCCGCGCGCGCCGGGCGCGACGCCCTGCGCACCTGGCTGCGCAACCGCCTCGCGGACCGCATCCTGGTTCAGCCGCGGCTGCTCGAGCGCAACTATCCGCAGCTCATCGCGTGCGTCGGCCCCACCGGCGTCGGCAAGACCACCACGCTGGCGAAGCTCGCGGCGCGCGCGGCGCTCGACCTCGGACGCGCGGTGCACGTCATCAGCCTCGACACGTTCCGCGTCGGCGCGGTCGAGCAGTGGAAGCGCTACGCGGAGCTCATCGGCATCCCCTTCGACGTCGCGCGCGACGCGAACGAGTTCGCCGAGATCATGGCGCGTTCGCAGGCGGATCTGTTCCTGATCGACACCGCTGGACGCACCGCGGAAGACGACACGCCCACGCGGCGCCTCGTCGAGTGCCTGGCCCAGGCGCCGGATATCCGACAAGAGATCCTCCTGGTCCTCCCGGCTTGGTTGCGGGCGATCGACGCGGAGCGTCTGTGCGCCGGCTACTCCGATCCGAAGCCGACCGCGCTGGTCGTGACGAAACTAGACGAAACGAACGAAATCGGCGGTGTTCTGCACGCGGCGCTCCCCGGCTCCACGCCGGTCGCGTACCTGTGCAACGGGCCGAGGGTCCCTGAAGACATCCGCGACGCGGCCGTAGGCACCGTGGTGGATGCCGTGCTCCCGAGGGAGGAGTGAGTCTATTGTCCAAACGAAAATCCAGCGAGCCAGCAGAGGACGGCGCTCCGATGGAGAATCGCTTGGTCAATGATCGGCAGCAACGCGAGACCTATGAGCGTTATCTGCCCATCGTGCGCCGCATCGCGATGCGGACGGTTCGTTCGCTCCCCCCGTCCATCACCATCGACGACGTGATCTCCGCCGGTTGGCTCGGCATGGTCGAGGCGCTCGGCCGCCGCACGCCGGAAATGACCGACGATCACTTCGAGGCGTTCGCCTCGTACCGCGTGCGCGGCGCCATCCTCGACTATTTGCGCATGTTGGATCCGATGTCGCGCAAGCTCCGCGGCGCTTCGCGCCGCATCACCGAGGTCGTCACCGGGCTCGTCGGGAAGCTCGGCCGCACGCCGGAGCAGGACGAGGTCGCCGCCGAGCTCGGGATCCCGCTCGACGAGTACCAGGGCCTGCTCGGCGAGATCAGCGAAGCGGGCCTCGCGCGCCTCGAGCTCTCGGACGTCTCCGAGCCGGGCTCCACGGAGGCGTCGCCGGAGGCGCAGGCGGCGCGCCGCGAGATCGTGGACGCCATCGCCGGCGCCATCGACGATCTGCCCGAGCGCCTCAAGCTGGTCGTGGGTCTCTACTACCAAGAAGAGTGCAGCTTTCGAGAGATCGGTGAGGTGCTCGGCGTGACCGAGTCCCGCGTCTGTCAGCTCCACTCCGAGGCGATGCATCTGATTCGCGCCACGCTCGACGGCAAGCCCCAGCGCAAGCCGCGGCGCCGCAGCGATGGTCCCCGCATCGGAGACAGGGCATGAGCGGCGGTATCTGGGCGGCCGCATCGGGCGCGACGACGCAGCTCATGTCGCTCGACGCGACGGCGAACAACCTCGCCAACGCGAACACGACCGGATACAAGAGCGACAACGCCGTCTTTCGCGAGCACCTGATGACCGCGGTGAAGGGCGGCCGCTCGGTGAACGAGATGCGCTTCTCGGCCATCGACGGGTACGCGCACGACTACAGCACCGGGCCCATCACGCAGACGGGCCGCCCGCTCGACGTCGCGATCCAGGGCGAGGGCTTCTTCGTCGTGAAGACGCCGCAAGGCGAACGCTACACGCGCGCCGGTTCGTTCAACCTGACGCAGAAGGGCGAGCTCGTCATGCCCGGCGGCGGTCAGGTGATGAACGAAGTGGGCAGACCCATCACCGTTCCGCCGGACGCGAAATCGGTGCGCATCACTTCCGACGGCAGCATCGACGCGGACGGCACGATCGCCGGCCGCCTCAAGGTCGTGAAGTTCACGAACCAAGCCGGGCTCGAGAAAGAGGGGAACGTCCTCTTCAAGTCGACGCAATCGAGCGGACGCCCGAAGGTCGTGCCCGCCGACCTCTCGACGGAGTCGGTGGAAGGGGCGAACACGTCGGTCGTGCTCGGCATGACCAGCATGGTGACCACGACGCGGACCTTCGACGCCATCGAGCGCGTCATCGATGCTTTCAGTCAGGCCGACAAGCTCGCCGCGTCCGACGTCGGGAGTGTGAAGTAAGGGACAGCAAGATGGAGATCGCCACGTCACGGTTCGGTAAAATCAGCGCGACGGAAGACGACCTGATTCGCTTCCCCGCGGGGATTATCGGCTTCCGCGGCGAGAAGGCGTTCGTGCTGGTCCCCCATGGCACCTCGACGCTCATCGGGTGGCTCCAGTCGACGTCCACGCCGGAGCTCGCGTTCCCCGTCGTCTCGGCGCACGGCCTCGTCGACGAGTACCCCGATGTCGACGTCGCGAAGGCCGCCGAGCGCGCCGGCATCGGCGGAACGGAAGAAGAGCTCGCCGTCCTGGCCGTGATGACCGCGCCTCTGCAACAGCCGGCCACGGTGAACCTGCTCGCGCCGCTCATCGTGAACGCCACGACGCGCACCGGCGCGCAGGTGTTCCTGGAAGGATCGCGCTTCTCGACGCAGGAGCTCTTCGCCATGCCGCGGCCGCAGCCCAGCGCCCCGGTCGAGTCGGGCGAGCGCGCCGTCGCTCGGTAGGCGGCCCACAGGGCCGGGGCCGGGGCCTGTGCTATGCACCCGAGCGGTGCGAAGCTCGCTCCTCTCTCTGCTGTCATCGCTCGCGCTCGCGCTCGCGTGTCGCGGCGAAGAGGCGGGCGACGCGCGTCGCTCCGCGGCGCCGAGCGCGTCCGCGGCCCCCGCTGCCGGCTGCGCTCCCTTGAACCCGGCCGAGGGCGTTCGCGGCGCGTTCATCGGCAATCGGTTCGGGCCGCTCGCGCTCGTCGAGCGAACGGCGGAGGGCGAAGAGACGCCGCTGTCGACCGACGCGCTGCGCGGGGCCTGCGACGGCAGCGGGCCGCGCCTGCTCGTCGTCCGGCTCGACGCACCCTGGTGCGCGACGTGCGCCGCGTCGATCGAGCGCTACGGCGCCGTGATCGCGGCGTTCGGCGGCGACGTCACCTCGCTCGACGTCGTGTTCTCCGGCGCGGACAACGGGCCGACCACGCCGCAAGATTTGGCCGCCTTTCGAGCCGCGCACGCTTCGCTCCCCGGTCGCGTGACCCGCGCGGCCGACGCGGAGCCCGGAGTGTTGCTCCGCTTCCAGCGCGTCTCTCCCGCGGTGTTCCTGGTCGAGCCGTCGTCGATGCGCATCCTCGACGTGGTCGGCAATCCGACTTCCGACAACTTGTATGGTCGAATAGAGCGCGCGCTGTCGTCGCTCGGCCGCGCGGTCCCCGCGGCGGCCCGAACGCCCGCGCCGCTGGTCGACGGCCGCTTCTCGCCGGAAGACTGGGCCGTCTTGCAGGCGATGCGCTCGGGCGGCGCGCCGCCGCCCGACCCGAGCAACGCCCACGCCGACGATCCGGCCGCCGCCGCGCTCGGGCGCGCGCTCTTCTCCGACTCGGAGCTCGGGGGCCGGCGCACCGTCGGTTGCGTGACCTGCCACGCGCCGGATCACGGCTTCTCCGACGGCCGCCCGACGGCGCGCGGCGCGGGCGCTTCGGACGTGAACACGCTCGGGCTCGGCCCCGCCGCGTACAACCGCTGGTGGTTCTGGGACGGCCGCGCCGACTCGCTGTGGGCGCAAGCGACGGGTCCCCTCGAGAATGCGCGCGAGATGGACGGCACGCGGCTCGGCGTCGCGCACCACATCGCGAAGCGATACCGCGCCGCGTACGAACGCGTCTTCGGACCGCTGCCCGAGCTCGCGAACGCAACGCGTTTTCCGCTCGCCGGCAAACCCGGGGACGCCGCGTGGAACGCCATGGCGAAGATCGATCGGGACGCGACGACGCGGGTGTTCGTGAACGCCGCGAAAGCGCTCGCGGCGTTCGAGCGCACGCTGCGCCCGCGGGCTTCGCGGCTCGACGCTTATCTCGGCGGCGACGCGCGCGCTCTTTCGGACCGCGAGCGCGACGGCATGAAGGTGTTCCTCGACGCGGGCTGCGCCGTTTGCCACGGGGGCCCCATGCTGACCGACGGCGCATTCCACGACATCCACATGCCGTCGAGCTCGCTCGCCGGGCCCGCTTTTCCCGGCCGCATCGAAGGCGTGCGCAAGCTCCTGGCCGGCGAGTTTCGCGCCGACGGACCCTACAGCGACGCACCGGAAGCCGGCGCGCGCCTCGCGACGCTCGCGCCCGGCGCGGAGATGCTCGCGCAGATCAAAACGCCCTCGTTGCGCGACGTCGCCCTGACCGGTCCATGGGGGCACGGTGGCACGTTCAAGACGCTCGCCGCCGTGGTCGACCACTATGACATGGAAGAGCTCACCGACAGCGGTCCGACGCGCATCGGAACGCTGGACCCGGCCGCGACGGCCTTCGCGCCGACGGCCGAGCAACGCGACGTGCTCGTCGCGTTCCTGATGGCCGTCGGCGGCGGGTAGAGCGCTCGTCTGCGTCGCGCTTCACGCGCGCCGCGCTTCGAGGACTGCGAACGGCGACGGCGTGGGGGTGACGCCGGCGAGCTTCAGGCCGGCGCGCGAGAACAGCGCGCCGTATTCGGCCGCCGTTCGCTCCTTGCCGGTTAGCATCACGAGCATGTTCAAATCGAGCAACGGCGCGGGTGACGGCGGCCCTTCCATGTCGATCGGCATTTCGACCACGACGACGCGGCCTTCGGGCGCCATGGCGTCGCGGACGTTCTTCAGGATCTGCACGCACTCCGCGTCGCTCCAGTCGTGCAGGATGTGCTTGAGCAAGTACACGTCGCCGCCCTTCGGCACGGACTCGAAGAAGCTTCCGCCGACTCGCTCCACGCGGCTCGAGACGCCGGCGGCTTCGAGCTCCACGCGAGCACGCTCGACGACTTCCGGGAGATCGTAGAGTATGCCCTTCGCGGCGGGCTCGTGGTTCAACACCGCGGACAGAAACGCGCCGTGCGAGCCGCCGACGTCGACGACCTTCCGCGCGCCGGCAAACGAGTACGAAGCCAGGACGGCCTGCATGGCCATGCCCGACAGCCCGCTCATCGCCTCCGCGAAGTACGCGCCTTCCTCGGCGTTCTTCTTGTAGTACTCCCACACCGGCATCCCGAGGACCCCGGGTGCCGCGGGCTTACCCGTCCGCACCGACTCGTCCAGGTGACCCCAGGGCAGCCAGTGACCCGGCGCGAGCTCGGCGATGATCATCGAGCGCGTCGATCCCGGCACGTCTTTGCGGAGCGTCTCGCCGATGGGTGTCAGCGTGAAGCGGCCTTCAGGCAGCTGCGCAAGCACGTTCACCGAGGAGACGCCGCGGAGCAGCCGATGGAGAGCACCGGCGTCGGTGTGGGTCGCCGCGGCGAGCTCCGCGGCGGTCTTCGGCCCCGAGGCAAGAAGATCCGCGATGCCGAGCTTCGCGAACGTTGCCACCGCCTGGGCCGCCCACACCGAGGAAACGAGGCCGAAGATGGCGGCTTGGGGGGGAGGCGGGGGGTGATCTTGGCTCATGATTGGAATCCTCCGTTGTGAGCGCGTGCTCGCGCGACGAAAAGCCGTCCTTTATACCACTCGCGCGGCAGTTCGGATTTCTTCGATGCAGGCTATTCGCGAGTGCGCGAACGCCGCGCGCGACGTTCGCGATGTCGACGATTACCGTCGAGCTTCGAAGTGGCGAGCGCCGCGAGCTGCTTCTTGTTGGCCACCCGCTCGTAGCTCTCGACGACGAGCGTCTCGAGCTCCCCCTTCTTCAGCTTTCCATGCGGGATGGTGACCCAACCGTGCTGCCCGATGTACGGGGTTCTCGTGAAGCGCGCGTCGTCGAGCAGGTGATGTTGCGCATCGATCCCGAGATTGATCGAGAGCGTCGCGCCCTTCGCCGCTTCTTCCATCCCGGCGATGGCGAAGGGTTTCTTCCCCACCCGAAACGCCGGGTGGTGAACCATGACGTACTGTTCGGCCCCGGGCAGGTCGCCGCAAATGCGGGCAAGCACGGCGACGAGATCGAGGACGGCCTTGCTCGAGTCGGTCTTCATCGGCGATCCGCGCGGGGGTTCGCGGCGATCCGCAGGGACCGGCGCGCTCAACGAGTCGGCGGCGGAACGGACTTGCTCATCGCGTCTTCGACGCCGTCGAAGAAATCCACGACGCCCGTCTCGATGTCGTACTCCGCGCCGACGATGGCGAGCCCGCGGCTCAGGTAAAGCTGTTCCAGGATGGGAGAGCCGTGCGTCAGGTGATCTACCGCGATGCGGACGTTGGCGCGGCCGGCTTCGCGAGCGAGCGCCGCGCGATCCCGAGCGAGCTCGGTGTGCATCAGTGGGGCCACCGCGGGGCGGATGCGGTCGACGATGGAGAGCAGGTTTCGCGACGGATTCGCGCCGGGGCCCGCCATCACGCTGTCGAGCGTCGCGGCGATGGCCCCGCAATGGCTGTGGCCCATCACGACGACCAGGGTCGTGCCGAACCGTTCGGCGGCGAACTCCACGCTGCCGATCTGCGACGGAGCCACGATGTTGCCCGCGACGCGGATGACGAACAGATCTCCCAGGCCCTGATCGAAGACGATTTCGGCCGGCGCGCGGGAGTCCGAGCAGCCGAGGACGATGGCGAACGGCGCCTGCACCGTGACGTAGTCGGCGCGCCGCTCTTGGCTGAGGAGAGAAGAGATGCTGCGGACGTTCGACGCGAAGCGCCCGTTGCCTTCGCGCAGTCGCTCGAGCGCCGCAGCCGCGGGAACGTTCGACGTGCTCACGGGATTCGTATACACCGCCGCGGCAAACGCGCGTCGCAAAATGAGCCGGGCTCAGGAAAGAAGCCGCGTCAGGGTTTCGCGCATCACCTTCGCGATCGACTTGAGCGGCGCTTCGTAGGGTGTGGTCTTTCGCCACGCGAGCGCGAGCGTCCGCGACGGCCCTCGGGCGCCGAAGGGCCGAGTGACGAGCGAGCGAGCTCGGTTCTCGATGGGCAGAGCGATGCGCGGGAGCAACGTGATGCCGGTGCCCGTCGCGACCATCTGCGCGAGCGTCGACAGGCTGGTCGCGCGCAGGCTCGCCTCGTCCGCGCCGGCGCGCTGGCAGACTTCGAGCACCTGGTCGCGAAAGCAGTGGCCGTCGTCGAGCACGAGCACCGTCTCTCCTTCGAGCTGCTCGACGCGCGCCGGCGACTCCGTGCGCGCGAGCTTGTGACCAGCGGGTACCGCGAGAAAGAAGGGGTCCTTGCCGAGCTCCACGTACTCCAGGTCGCCGAGGTCCGAGTCGACCGCGACGAGGCCCGCGTCGAGCGTACCGGATTGGATTCGCTCGACCATCGCGCGCGTCTTCTCTTCCGTCCAGAAAAAGCGCGCGCGGGGGAAGCGCGCGCGCAGCGCCGGCGCGACGTCCGGAAGCAGGTACGGCGCGACGGTGGGGATCACGCCGATGTGGAACGTCCCCGCTTCCGGATCGCGGACGGCCTCGGCGCCGGCGACCAGATCGTCGGCGGCGAGCAGCGTGCGCTGAGCGCGATCGAGCACCGCTCGGCCGGCCTTGGTCACGATCACTCCGCGCGGCATGCGTTCGAAGAGCGTGACGCCGAGCGCCGATTCGAGCTGCGCGATCTGCGTCGACAAGGAAGGCTGTGCAATGGCACAAGCCTCCGCCGCCTTTCGGAAGCTCCCGAACTCCGCGACGGCGAGCGCGTATTGCAGCTGGCGCAGCGTGACCGGGTGCGGCGACCAGCGCGACATGTCGACGAGTCCCCGCGTATCGCGCGGGCGCTGCGTGAGCAAGGCTTGCGACGTCCCGGTGTTTGGCTAGGCTCCTCGCCTCCGTGGATCGCCCGCAGAACTACATGACCCCCGACGGCGCGAAACGCCTCGCGGACGAGCTCCGCCGTCTCGTCGAGGTGGAGCGCCCCCGCGTCGTGCAAGAGGTCTCCGACGCCGCCGCGCAGGGAGACCGGAGCGAGAACGCCGAATACATTTATGGCAAGAAGCGCCTGCGCGAGATCGACCGGCGGATCCAGTTCCTGACGAAGCGCCTCGACGCCGCCGTCGTGGTGAAGCGCGAAGAAGTGCGGACCGACGTCGTTTTCTTCGGCTGCACGGTGGACGTCGTGGACGAGGACGGGAAGCGCGCGCGTTATACGCTGGTCGGTGCAGACGAGACGGACCCCACGAACGGCAAGCTCTCCTACAAGTCGCCCATCGGGCGCGCTCTTCTCAAGAAACGCGTCGGAGACGTGGTCACCGTGGTGCGCCCCGCGGGCGAGATCGAGCTCGAAATCGTCGCCATCGTCACGTGACATGAAGCGGTCGCTCCATACCTATGTCTTCGCCGCGATGTTCGCGGCGATCCCGGGGTGCAGCAGCTGGCCCGGCGTCAGCAAAAATCCGGGCGGCTCCGTCAACTCGACGCCCAACTCGCCAACGGGGACGTGCTCCGGCACGCCGCTACCGTGCAACGGGCTGAACGGCGCGGATTGCTTCTCGAGCTCCGGCTGCATGGATCTGGGCAATTGCCAGGGCACTGCCACCGACGTGGGGGGATTGTGCGGCGTGGAGACCAGCTACCAGGGCTGTGTCGCCGTGGCGGGGTGCTTCTGGGCTCCGAACTGTATGGGAACGCCGCTCGGAACGTGCTCCGGCACCACGGAAGCGCAGTGCTTGCTCGCGAAGGGGTGCTCGTTCACGCCGGAGCAGTCGGACACCGGAACGGGCGGCACGACCGGGAGCAGCACGACCTGCAAGAGTTATGCGGCCGTCTGTTCGGGGAACTCCAGCTGCGACTGCGGTTACGGCTGCGTCACGCAATGCGCGACGTGCAAGGCCGTCTGTGGCATCGCCTGCTTGTCGGATCTCGATTGCATTGCTGCGGAGGGCCCGAACGGCGCCACACCGTACTGCACCGGGGTCACGAACCCGCCCACGGTGCAGTTCCCTGGCTTGTGCGCGGACGCACGCAACGGCCAGTAGTCTAGACGAAGAAGTCCGGCGCGAGCTCGCTCCCCGGAATGCACGAGTACCGCTCCAGATCCGTCACGCCCGCCGAGCGCAGCACGTCGTCGTCGACGCAGAAGTTGCCGGTGAACGAACGGCTGGGCTTCGTGAGGATCACGTAGGCCGCGTCGCCCATGATCTCCGGTTTGCGTGAACGCCGCATCGCTTCGTCGCCGCCGAGCAGGTTCTGCACCGCGGCCGTGGCGATCACGGTGCGTGGCCACAGAGCGTTGACCGCGATGCCGTCGTCCTTGAACTCCTCGGCGTGCCCGAGCACGCAGAGGCTCATTCCATACTTGGCCAAGCTGTAGGCGACGTGCGGCCCGAACCACCGCGGTTCCAGGTTCAGCGGTGGCGACAGGGTGAGCACGTGGGGGTTCCGGGAGCGCCGGAGGTATGGAAGGCAGGCCTGCGTGCACACATAGGTGCCGCGCGCGTTGATCTGGTGCATCAGATCGAAGCGCTTCATCGGCGTGTCGGGAGTACGGGTCAGCTGGATGGCGCTCGCGTTGTTCACGAGAATATCGATGCCGCCGAAGGTATCCACCGTCCGCTTCACGGCCTCCGCAACCTGATCCTCGAAGCGGATGTCCGTGACGCACGCGAGGGCCTTTCCCCCGGCCTTTTCGATGTCTTCGCACGCCGTGTACACGGTGCCCGGGAGCTTCGGGTGCGGGTCCTTCGTTTTCGCGACGACGGCGACGTTCGCGCCGTCCCTGGCGGCCCGGAGCGCGATCGCGAGCCCGATTCCGCGGCTTGCGCCCGTGATGAATAAAGTCTTACCGGCTAACGTCGTGCTCGTGCTGGTCATCGGCGGAGGGTGGCCTTTCTCGTGTTCTCGGGGCGAGCGTGATACGGTATGAAATAGCCCCAGGTTCGTAGCATGGAAGAAGATCCCTCAGCGCTCGAACCCGGTACCGTCCTCGCGGGGAGGTTCCGCGTCGTCCGCTGCATGGGCGTGGGCGGCATGGGCGCCGTTTACGAAATCGAGCACGAGCTGACGAAGCATCGCCGTGCGCTGAAGCTCCTGCACGCGGTGATGGCCCAAAACACCGCCGTCGTCGAGCGCTTCTTGCGCGAAGCGTCGGCGGCCGGGCGCGTCGGCAATCAGCACATCGTCGAGACGTTCGACGCCGGCACGCTGGAATCCGGCGAGCCGTACCTGGTCATGGAGATGCTCCGCGGGCAGACCCTGTCCGATCGCATCGCCCGCGGTCCGATGCCCATCGCCGAGGTGGTGGATCTGGTCGGTCAGGCGTGCGACGGGGTCCAGGCGGCGCACGACGCGGGCATCGTCCACCGCGACCTGAAACCCGACAACCTGTTCGTCGTCGACGTAGAAGGCCGCCCCTTCGTCAAAATCCTCGATTTCGGCATCTCGAAGTTCGATCCGAACAAGACCGGGGGGCTCGCGCTCACGCAAGAAGGCGCCGCGCTCGGCACGCCTTATTACATGTCGCCCGAGCAGATCCGCGGAGAGATCAAGCTCGACGCGCGGACGGACGTCTACGCTCTCGGCGTCATCCTCTACGAGTGCATCGCGGGCCAGCGTCCGTTCGAGGCGGAAGCGCTCACGCAGCTCGCCGTTCTCATCCACGTCGGCAAGCCACCGCCGCTCTCCCAGCTGCGTCCCGACGTCCCCCCTGGACTCGCGGACGTCGTCGCGCGCGCCATGGCGACGGATCCGGCGCAGCGCATCGCGACCGCACGCGAGCTTCGCGCGGAGCTCGAGCGCTTCGGCAATGTTTCCTTCCGCGGTCAGACGGCGCGCCTCGGCCCGACGCCGTCGATGTCGGCGCCCGCGGCTTCGGTCGCGGCGCGCTCGCTCGCGACGAGCGCCGCGGGCGTCTCGGTGCGCGCCGCAACGGGCGGCGCGCCGGCGCAAAAAGGGCAGGGCGTGGCCATCGCCGCGGGCTTCGGCATCCTCGCGCTGGTCGGCGCTGGAGCCGCCTTCTTCCTGCACTCCGCGGGTGGCCGCGCCGAGGACACGCAGCAAGTCAAATCCGCGTCCGCCGCGGCGCCCACGCCGCCCGCGCAGACACGTCCGACGGAATCCCCGCTCCCCGCGCCGTCGGCCAGCGCCCTGGTCACGCCGGTGACTTCAGCAAGCGCGCATTCGGTCACGCCTTCTACTACCCCCTCGCCGACGGTTGCGCCTACGCTACCTCCGCCGGCGCCGCTCACAACGCCGGCGCCCGCTGGGGGGCAGGGGCCCACCCCCGAAAAGAAGCCGCGGCGCACGGAAGAGAAGGGCCTCGCGAAGGACAATCCATTTAGATGACTGCACCCCGGCTTAGCGCTCTTCTCGGATCGCTCTTCCTCTCCCCGTCAATCGCTCTCGCCGCCGGCCCCGCACCCATCGCTGGCGCGCCGAGCGTTCCCACCACGACTCCGCCCGCCGTCCCCACGGCTGCGGCGCCCAACGCTCCCAACGCGCCCGCCGTCGCATCGCCGGCGGATCCGACCAGTCCGGTTGTCGAAGGTGCGCCGCCCCCGCCGCCCCCTCCTCCGCCGCCTAGTCCTGGCAAGCCGCGGAAGGGCGCGCCGCCCAAGGCAGCCGCCGCGAGCAAACCGGTCGCTCCCGCCGCCGACGCGAAGAAGCCCGACGACTCGAAGAAGGTGGAAGCCGCGCAGCGCTTCGACCGCGGGCTCGAGCTGTTCGATCAGGGCGACAACGCCGGCGCGCTCGCGGAGTTCAAACGGACGTACGAAATCCTGCCGAACCCGGTGGTGCTCTACAACATCGGGCTCGTGTACGCCGCCATGGGGCGGCCCGTCGACGCGGTCGACGCCCTGGATCAATCGGTGAACAGCGGCGGCCTCTCGGCGAAGCAGCTCGAGCGCGCCAAGCAAACGCTGAACGACCAGAAGGCGCGCATCGGGCGCCTCTCGGTGACGACCACCCCGGACGGCGCCCACATCGAGGTCGACAACGTCGAGGTCGCCACGACGCCGCTCGCGCAGCCCGTCCGCATCTCCGAGGGGAGTCACATCATCGGCGCGGTCGCGGAGGGCTACGCGCCGGCTCGTAAAGAAGTCGTCATCGCCGGCAACTCCGACGCGGCGATACATCTGGATCTCGTGCCGACGCAAGGCAAGCAGCTGGCGAACCTCACCGTGCGCGGCACCGCCGGCGCAGAGGTCCGCGTCGACAACGAGGTCCTCGGCAAGACGCCCCTCGAAACGTCCATCACCCTGGTCGCTGGCCACCACGTCGTGGAGCTGCGCCGCCCCGGCTACGGAAGCGCGCGCCGCGAGGTCGACGTGGGCGAAGGCGCGACGGGTGAAATCGAAGTACAGCTCGCGGTGGATCCCTCCGCGCTCGGAACGGAAGGGGCGACGCTCGCGCTCGACGCGAGCGAGCCCAGCGTCGACCTCACCGTCGACGGCGAGCACAAGGGCGTCTATCGCGATCCGCTCCGGTTGCCGCGCGGCCCGCATCACCTCACCGTCATCGCCGCCGGCTTTCTCCCGGTGGATCGCGACGTCGATCTCGACCCCGGCCAGACCAACGTCGTCCGCGTCCAGCTCGACCCCACGCCGGAGAAGCGCGCGCAGATCATGAGCAACGCGCGCTTCCATCAAACATGGGGATGGATCGGCGTGATCAGCGGCGCGGTCATCGCCGGCGGCGGCGCGGCGCTCGTCGCGGTGGGGTCGTCGAACAAGAGCGACGCGACGAACCAGATCAACTCGCTCAACGACAAGCAGGCCAACGACGTTCCGCCCTGCGATCAGGCGAGCGGTTACGCGGCCGAAATGTCGCTGCCCAAGGCGCAGCAACAGTCGTACACCTGCGACACGGCGTTCGCCAACGCGCAGAACAAGTACGACTCCGGCAAGACGCTGGTGACTACCGGCTACATCGGCATCGGCGTCGGCGGCGCGCTCCTCGTCACGGGCGTCGTGCTGCTTCTCACGGGCGAAAGCACGGACAAGTACGACCACCCCGCGTCGCACACTCTGGGCAAGAACCGTCCGCCCAAGTTCGCGCTGGTTCCTGGTCCGGGACAATTCGGGCAAGGGTTTCAGCTCGCGTTCTGAGCCGGCCCGTCCGTGCAACCTCCAATTCTGGCCGTTCGGAAGAACCCGCCTTCCGCCGGCGCCCCGCTGGGGGTATGAGACCCGCCGAATCCGGCCGAGCCCGGAATCAGAGGAGCCCGTTTCATGCGTAATCCCCGAGCATTTCTCTCGCCCCTGGCCATCGGCGCGCCCGCGCCCGCGCGCGAGATCCCGTTCCGCCCGTCGCGGATGATCCACTTCTTCGATCCGTCGAACCCGAAGATGGCGGCGAAGGTGCCGGACATCGCGAAGAAGGTCGACATCCTGCTCGGCAACCTCGAAGACGCGGTCCAGAGCGACAAGAAGCTCGACGCCCGCGAGGGCCTGATAAAAATCGGCAAAGAGACGAAGTTCGGCGACACCCAGTTCTGGACGCGCGTCAACAGCCTCGACAGCCCGTGGGTGCTCGACGACTTCATCCGTCTCGTCACCGAGATCGGCGACAAGCTCGACGTCATCATGATTCCGAAGGTCAACGGACCCCAGGACATCCACTACGCCGACCAGCTCCTCGCGCAGCTCGAAGCGCGCGCCGGCCTCAAGCGCCCCATCCTGCTCCACGCCATCCTCGAGACGGCGATCGGCGTCGCCAACGTCGAGGAAATCGCGTCCGCGAGCCCGCGCATGCAGGGCATGAGCCTCGGCCCGGCGGATCTCGCCGCGTCGCGCCGCATGAAGACGACGCGCGTCGGCGGCGGCCACCCCGGTTACCTGGTGCGCGCCGATCCGGACAAGGACAAGCCCGACGCGCCGCGCGTCACGGCGCAGCAAGATCTCTGGCACTACACGCTGGCGCGCATGGTCGACGCCTGTGCCGCGAACGGCATCCTGCCCTTCTATGGCCCCTTCGGCGCCATCGACGACGCCCTCGGCTGCGAAGACCAGTTCCGCAACGCGTTCTTGCTCGGCTGCGTCGGTGCCTGGTCGCTCCACCCGAACCAGATCGAAATCGCGCGTCGCGTCTTCAGCCCGTCCCTGGAGGACGTCGCGTTCGCCCGCAAATGCATCGAAATGATGGGCGACGGCACCGGCACCGTCATGATCGACGGCAAGATGCAGGACGACGCCACCGTGAAGCAGTGTAAAGTCATGCTCCAGCTCGCGCAGCTCATCGCCGAGCGCGACCCGGAGATGAAAGCCAAGTACGGCTTCTAAAAACCCCGGAGGGCTGCCCCCACTCGCCGCGCTCCGCGCGGCGGTCTCCCCCAAGCGTCCGTGCTCGGCCCGCCCCGCCGTCCGTCGCGAGAAGGCAAGCGAGCCTGCGCGCGGCCGCGGGGGAGACCGAACTGGCGCGCACGTTCATGTTCGTTGAGCTCGGGTGCAACGACGAGATTCACCGCACCCTGGGGAGACCGAACTGGCGCGCACGCTCATGTTCGTTCGACGCGATCGATGGTACGTATACGTACCATCGATCGTTGCCTCGCGGAGCTCGTATGCGAAGAAGCCAATCGACGAATCAGCGGCGATTTCGCGTTCAGCGACCCCGATACACGTACACGCGGCGCCGCGCGGCGTGCGATCCGCCGTAAGCGCTGAAGTCCGCGACGACTCCGGCCGCGAGCAGGAGCACGTATCCCTGGCCGATGTCCCCGTGATGCCGGAAGAAGATGTACATCCACGCGAGCGACGTCCACGGCAAGAAGACGAAGCCGAGCAGGGCGATCAGCGTCGAGGAGAAGGCTCGGTACCAATCCGAAAAGAACCACGCGAGCGCGAGCAACACCCGCGGCCCGAAGAAGAAGACGATGGCCCCGAGGCAGCAACCCGGCATGCGGTCATCGTACCGCCTTTTCGACCTCCCGCGACGGGAGTCGCCGCAGGAATTCCGCGCGCGGCGGACCGGCGAAGAGCTCGCCGTCCTTTTCGCGCCGGAACAGGGACAGGAAGAAATGCCAAACGATGTGAAAGACGACGGCGAGGCGCACGTGCAGCGGCGACAGCTCGCGCATCTCCATCGCCTTTATCATCTCCCGCGCCACGAGAGAGCTCCGGTTCATCGCCGGGGTCCACGCGGCCTCGAACGCCTTGCGCACGAACACGTCCGCGGCCGGCACGGGAAGCCCGCGGCTTTGCTCCGACCGGCTCTGGAGCATCCGGTCCGTGCGCACCGACAGATCGAAATGCGGACGGAGCTCCCGAAAGGTGTCGTCGTAATAGCGGCGAGAGCGCGCCCGCGCGTCGCGCGTCGCGCGTAGAGAATCGGCCAGGACGTGCGCTTGCACGAACGCGCAGGCGGTGCCGCGCCCGTAGATGGGATTCGTCTCGATGTGCGAATCGCCGACCGCGAAGAACCCGAGGATCTCTTTGCCCCCGTTGCCGCGGTAGTGAGTCCAGCGGTTCTCGAACCCGCCGGCGCCGACGATGTTGCTCTCGACCTTCGACTGGCGGATCCACTCCGAGAGCACGGGGATCTGCGCGCAGACCGCGTCGAACCCGTCGGGGCGGTGCATCGCGCGCGCGATCTCCTTCTCGTCCGTCGGGCAGCCGAGCGCGATGGCGTAGCTCCCGTGCTCCGCGTAGAAGACGGAGTAGCCGAAGAAATCCAGGTTTGCGCCGGTGCCCTGCCGCGTGGGGCTCTCGGCGCCGTCGCTCAAACGATAGTGACGGCAGACGTACTGCCGATTCGACGGATGGCGCTCGAAACGGATGCGCGCGCCCTCGGCTTCCAGCCACGCCGGGCAACGCGTCCGCTTTCCGGAAGCGTCGATCACCACGTCCCCGTCGATGGTCTCGTCCGCGCCCGCGCGGTGCACGCGGACGCCGCGGACCCGCACGTCGGTGTTGGAGACATCCATGACGAGGCCTTCCACGCGCGCGGAGTGCACGAAACGCACGTGCGGCAGCTTCCCGACGTGTTGCCGGAGCACGTACTCGAACGTCGCGCGGCGCCCCCAGAAGTGCTTCAAGTCTTCGTCGCCCGGCAACGGCCGGAAGCTCGTCACCTGGCCCGGAGGGAGCATCTCTTCGAGCTTGGACGGCTCGAGGCCCGCGGCGAGCAGCTCGGCGTGGAGCTGCGGATGACGATCGCGCACCAGTGTCTGCAGACGCGCGAGGAACATGTGCGCGTGACGAAACTGCGGCACGCCGGGGCGTTGCCACTTCTCGAAGGCGTCCGTGGGATGATCGAGCTCGATCGGCTCAGGATCGCGCTCCACGATCACGACGTCCGCGCTGTCGCCCGAGAGCGCCAGCGCAGCAGAGAGTCCACCGATGCCGCCACCAATGATGACGACCGTCTCGCCGGCAGTCACGCCGGCGTTCTCGCGCCGCATGTCATCCGACTAAGCATAGTCGAGCGCTCGCCGCATGCGTTTCTGCGCTCAACCGCGGCGCTGCACCGATCGGTTCATTACCCGTGGCGGACACGCGACTGGCTTTCCACGCAATGTCGTTCGCCGGAGTTGAACAACTGCAACCCGCGCACAATCGGCGATCGTGTCGCTCGCGCGCCCACGATCGCCGACGCGAACGACGCGCTCGCCGGCGAGTTGCTCGCAGCGGCACGCCCCCGCGTTTCTCGATGACGACGCCAGCGCTGGCCGCCGGCGGCAGCCTCGTTTCTATCGGGAAAGATGCGCGTTCGGCGTCCGCCGGGAGCGATATGGTAGGGCTTGCGCCATGGTCCGCGTGTGTTTCGTCTGTCTCGGGAACATCTGCCGCTCACCGACCGCGGAGGCCGTGATGCGCGACCTGGTGGCGCGCGCCGGGCTGTCGGAGGACATCGAGATCGACAGCGCCGGCACCGGCGATTGGCACGCGGGCCAGCCCCCCGACCCGCGCTCCATCGCCGCGGCGCGCGCACGGGGAATCAAAATGGTGGGTCGCGCCCGCCAGTTCACGGACGTGGACTGGGAGCGTTTCGACTACGTCCTCGCGATGGATCGTTCCAATTTCGATAACCTCAGGGCGATGCGGCCATTGGGCGACAATGGCAAGAAGCTCCGACTCCTGCGCTCGTTCGATCCGGCGTCCCCGGCCGGCGCGAGCGTGCCCGACCCGTACTACTCGAGCGACGGCTTCGACGAGGTCATCGACCTGTGCATCGCCGCGTGCGAGCCGCTCCTCGAACACATCCGGCGCGAGCACGGGCTCGGCGGATGAACGCGGACCTCGTCGCCGCCGTCGAGCGCGCGCTCGGTGCTTCGCTTCGCGGCTCCGAAGCGGTGTCCGGCGGAGACATCAACGACGCCTATCGCGTGACGCTCGACGACGGCCGCACCGTCTTCGTGAAGACGAACGACCGCGCCGATTCCGCGATGTTCCCGGCGGAGGCGCGCGGTCTTTCATGGCTCGCCGAAGCGGGCGCGCTCCGCATTCCACGCGTCCTCGCGGTGTCCGCCGCGGGCGCGCCGCATTCGTTCCTGGCGCTCGAGTACCTGGCCGCGGCGGCGCGGGTACGCGATTTCGACGAACGCCTCGGGCGCGGGCTCGCACGCCTCCACTCCCACGGAGCACCGGCCTTCGGTCTTCATTTCGACAACTTCATTGGTCGCTTGCCGCAATCGAACGCGACGCACGCCACTTGGGCCGAGTTCTACCGCGAAGAGCGCTTGCTCCCGCAGCTCGAGCTCGCGCGCAGATCGCGGCGAGCCACGGCGCGCATGGAGCGCGGCTTCGACGCGCTCTTCGCCCGCCTCGACGCGCTCGTCGGGCCCGAAGAACCTCCGGCGCGTCTCCACGGCGACCTCTGGGGCGGCAACCTCCACGTCG
>DASZVB010000144.1:0-130194 GCA_035547195.1 Polyangiaceae bacterium | reverse complement strand
CGTCGCTCGCTCGCTTCGAGCGCGCGCCCATCTAGCTGCTCTCGGTGCTCGGCGTACATTCGTACGCCTGCGCGCCTCACCCAGCTATCTGGGCACGCGGTCTTCGCGATCGAGCGACGGGGCGCGTTGTTACCATCGCTGTGTGGGGGGAGCCCGGCGTTGCTCGCGCGGTCATTGCGCGTCGAACGGGGCGCGTTGCTAACCATCGCAACGTGACGGCTTGGCTCGCGCTGTCATTCGACGTCGAACGGCGCGCCTTGCTGTAGCGCGCGGCGCGTGCGGATGAACGCCGCGGGGTTGTTCACCGTGAGCACGGCGGTCAGGCGTCCCGCGCGCCCGTAGATCGCGACGAGGTCCCGCGTCGCCACGGAGCCGCTCACGACGCGCAGCGTGTCGCCGGGCGCGACTTGTCCCGCGAACTGCAGCTTCGCGTCGTACTGGTCGGACCAGAAATACGGCACCGTGCGGTACTCGGGGGCGCCGTCGCCGTCGAGCAGCGCCGCAACGGCGGCGTTCGCTTGTTCCACCGCGTTCGTCCAGTGCTCGACCAGCGTCGCGTTGCCCGCGGCATCGATCCACCGCGCGACGTCGCCGCACGCGACGACGTCCGGTACGCTGGTCCGGCACCGCGAATCGCACAAGACGCCGCGCTCGAGCCGGACGCCGGACCCCGTGAGCCAGCGCGTCTCCGGCTCCACGCCGATGCCCACGACGACGAGATCGGCGGCGAGCGTGCTCCCGTCCGAGAGCACCAGCGCCTCCACGCGATCCGCCGTTTCGAGGACGCGCTGCACGGACACGCCGGCGCGCAGCTTCACGCCTTCCGCGGCGTGCACGTCGGCTACGGCTTGCCCCATCGTCGCTCCGAGCTGCCGCTCGAGCGGCGTCGGGAGCGCTTCCACGACGGTGACCTCGAGCCCGAGCGCGCGGCACGACGACGCCACCTCGAGGCCGATGAACCCCGCGCCGACCACGGCGACGCGGGGGCGCTGCTCCAGCGCGCGTCGGATCGCGACGGCGTCGGCCAGAGTCCGGAGCGTGTGGACGCCGCGCAGGCCCTCTGCGCCGGGCAGGTTACGCGCCGTCGCCCCGGTGGCGATGACGACCCCCGAGTACGGGACGACGTCTCCGTTCGACAAGTGTACTTGTCGATTCTCTGCGTCGAGCGAAGTCGCTCGCACGCCGAGCAGCGGTTCGACGCCGAGGAGCGCATAGTTCGCCTTCAACGCGGTCCGCGACGGCTCCCACTCTCCGCGGAGGACCTGCTTGGACAGCGGAGGGCGGTCGTACGGCAACGTGTCCTCGGCCGACACCCAGACGACGGAGCGATCCACGCCCCGCCTGCGGAGGGACTCCACGGCGCGGAGGCCGGCGAGCGAGCCCCCGACGACGACGATGGGGTTCGAGCTCTCCAAACCCTAACCCTCGATTTTGATGGCGCCCGTCGGGCACTCGCGAACGGCGCGCTCGACCTTGCCCCGCAGAGCCTCGGGCGGCTCTTCGTTCAGGACGTAGAGAAATCCATCGTCCCGGATCTCGAAGATCTCCGGCGCGGCTTCGGTGCACAGTCCATGGCTCTGGCAAACATCGAAATCGACAATGATTTTCATGGTTTCAGACCTCGCTTCCAGTGGATAGACCGCCCGTTCGCTCGCGGCAACCGAAGCTCGGGGTGATTGACATACGGATTCGTATGTGGTTTGACATACGGGTTCGTATTCGAAAAGATTAATCGAAGCGGAGACACCATGACCTCGAAAGCGCCATCCCTGGTCCCTGCCGCGACACCGACCATCAGCGTCGCTCGAACGTTCGCGCTGCACCTATGGGCGTTCGTCCTGCCGCTGGTCAACCTGGCGTTCCTTCTCACCGGGCCGCACGTCTGGTGGAGCGCGCTCTCGTGGTCGCTCGCCATCGTCGTGCTCGTGTTGATGGACAACAACGCGCAGCCCGATCATCGGCAGCCCCCGGCGTCGCTCCCGTCGTTGCCGTTCGACATCCAGCTGTACGTCCTCGCCGCGCTGCAGCTCGCGAACCACGTCCTCGTGGGTGTGATGGCGTCGCGTCTCCACCTGGGCTCGCTCGCGGACGTCGGCACCGCGCTCTCGAACCTCTTCTCGGTGATGCTCGTCTCCGGCGTGACCGCGGGTTACTCCGGAATCGTCCTCGCCCACGAGCTCGTGCACCGGAGGTCGCGCTTCGCCTTCAACCTCGGGCGCCTTCTGCTGGTCATGGTCTGCTACGAGCAGTTCGCGACCGAGCACGTGCGCGGACACCACCCGCGCCTCGGCACGCCGGAGGATCCGGCGACCGCGCGCTTCGGCGAGACCCTGGTGGACTTCATTCGCCGCACCATTCCCGCGCAGTTCTGGAGCGCGTGGCATCTGGAGAAGGTGCGCCTCGGCGACGCCGGCATGCGCTTGTGGGATCCTCGCATGCTGCGGCATCGGGTCCTGCAGGGGGTCGTGGCGGAGGTCCTGGTGGTGCTCGCGTACCTGCTCGTGTTCGGTCCGCTCGCCGTCGTCTTCTTCCTGGTGCAGGCCAGGACGGCCGTCGTGTTGCTCGAGACGGTGAACTACATCGAGCACTGGGGGATCTCGCGGGCGACGCGCGCGGTGACGCCCGTCGACTCGTGGGACACCGACAACGCGTTTACCTTGCGGACGCTGGTCGGGCTCTCGCGTCACGCCGATCATCACGCGCAAGCGTCGCGGCCGTACCAGAGCCTGCGCTACTTCGAGGAGTCTCCGAAGATGCCGCTCGGCTATTACGGGACCATTCTCCTCGCGCTGTTCCGCAACGACGACTATCGCGCGCGCGCCACCGAGGAGCTCGCGCGGCGCCGCCTCGGCCCGTACCGCGACGGCGCGATCCTCGCTTCGGCCGCCGCCAGCGAACCCCCCATCGCCTTCGCCGACACGCGCCAGCGGGCGATATAGCGTTTATCGTTTGGTGGCTGTCGGAACCTTCGCCCGCCCGATCGGGCGAGCGGGCGAAGGTTCCTTTGCCACTGCCCCCGTCTGACAAGCGCTACGTTTTTCGCGTGGGTCGCGCGACCGCCGTCGCGCTCCTGGCAAGCTGAGCGTCCGCCCGCTCACGGTGACGCGGTCGGGAAGGACGAGAAAAGTGCAATGGCTCAACGCAACACGGTCATGTTCAGGAGCGCCCACCCTCCGGGAGCGAGCGTGACCGTGCGGCGGCGACGGACGCCCCGTTCCTGCAAATCGACGTAGTGCGTGCCGGGCGCCACGCGGACGCGACCGATGGCGATGCGCGCGGGCAACGTCGACCAGCTGCGCGTGTCCGGCGTGTCGACGGCGGTGAGCGTCGCCTGCGTCCCCAGGGACAGCAGGGCTCCGACGACGCCTCCGCCCGTCGACTGGCGCACGATCTCGCCCGCCGCGACGCGAGCGATCATGCGCGTGATGGCGGAGGCGACGACGGTGCCTTTCGCGTCGTCCCAGGCGTGCTTCGCCTCTTCGTCGACGGCGAGCGCGCCTTCCAGATCCTGCCAGGCGCCGTCGAGGGCGAACCCGGGCGTGCCGTATCGTCCCCGCGGCTCCCCGAGCTCCGGATAGTTGATCCAGGTGACGAGCCCCTGGGCGGCCAGGTAGTTCGCCTTGTTCACGTCGTTCGGGCTGAGCGCGCCGCTCACGAGCGTGAGCGCGAGCCCGATGGGGATGCGCTTCGCGACCTTCGCCGGGACGCGGCCGAGCCCCATGACGACGATGAGCTCCGCCGAGTCGTCGGCGGGCGTGCCCTTCTCGCCGTCGCCCTCGGCGCGCAAGATTTCCGTGATACGCGGCGAGCGGTAGCTCGCCTTCTTCGAGAGCCGCACGATGGGCTCCGAGAGCGACGGGAAGCTGCCATACTGCAGCGCTTCGTCGTAGAAGCGCAGCGCCTCCGACGCGTCGCCGCCTTTCTCGAAGGCGAATCCGGCGAGGTAGCTCCCCGGTCCCGAGAGGCTCGCGCCGCGCCCTTCGTGCTCGTCGATGAACTTCTGCATGACCGCGAGCCGCCGCGCTTCCACCTTCGCGCCCTGGAGATCGCCGCGCGCGAGGTAGTTCACCATGTTCATGGTGTTGATCATGAGCTTCTCGTACGTCGGCGCCTTGTACGGACCGGTCGCGTCCGAGAAGAGGTATTTGCCGACGTCGTCCATCGCGCCGCGCGAAAGATCCAGGATCTCCACCTGCTTGTCGGCGATCTCGAGGTCGCGGCTCGACAAGGCGTAGGTCTTCGCGGAGGCTTCCCTTCCCGTCGACGCGATCTGCTGCAGGACCATCGCGCGGTCGAGCAAGAGCAGGGCGTTGTCGCCGCCCACCTTCTCCGGCAGCTCCGACGGCTTCTGCACGTCGAGCTGTTCGTCGAGCAGCGCGAGCGCCTGATCCGGGACGCCTTCGTCGAGCGCGGTACGCGCCCCTTCCGTGCGCGCCGCGTGTCCTGCGCACCCGCCGAGCGCGAGCCCGAGCGAAAGGAAGAGGCACGTAGCCCTCAACGCACGATCGCTTTGGTCACGCTCGCCTTGTTCTGGAACAAGACCTCGCCCGTCTCCGCGTCGAGGACCTGCATGAACAGCGTGTACTGCACCCGGCGTTCGTCGTTCTGGCGCTCGTCGTTCGCGAAGACTTTGCCGGTGACGAAGTAACGCGCGCCCACTTGATGTCCCCACCGGCTCACGGTGCTCTGATCGAAGGCGTCGGATTGCTGTGCCTTCACCTCGTCCACGAGGGCGCCCTGATTCTCGTGGCTGATCACGCGCACGTGACCGCCGTTGATGAGCACCGTCTCGACGTCGCTGATGAGCGAATCGAGCGAGCTCTCGATGTGCTCGCTGGTGTCGTTGCGGATGGGCAGCACCGCGACGCTCGGGCGGTTCTCGCCCTGCCACCTCTGCACGACGGCCGAGGTCTGGAGGGCATTCATGTTGTCGTGGAGCATCTTCTGCAAGTCGCGCTGGTCGAGCCCCGTGCTCATGGCCTCCTCGTCGAGTCCGGCCACTTCTTCGCCGCGCACGGCGTGGGGTCCACCGCAGGCGGCGAGCCCCGAGACGCAGGCTGAAAGCGCGAGAACCCCAAATTTCTTCGAGACGGACATTCGTTTGCTCCTCACGCGGACGTGTCAGCGGCGCACGGGGATGATCTGCACGCGCCGATCGTCGCCTTCGCCTTCGCTCTTCGTCACGACCCCCTCGAGCTTCGCCAGCGCCAGGTGGATCACGCGGCGATCGCGAGGGTTCATCGGCTCAAAGGTGATGATCTTCCCCTCGGTGATCGCCTGCTTGCCGAGCCTTCGCGCCATCGTCGCCAGCGTGTCGTCCCGGCGGCTCCTGTAGCCCTCGGCGTCGACGGTGACGTACCGCTTCTCCAGGCCGGGACGGTTGACCACTCTATTGGTCAGATACTGCAGCGCCGAGAGCACCTGGCCCTTCTTGCCGATGATGCGACCCGCGTCGCGGCCGTAAATCTCGAGCTGGATCTCGTTGGCCTCGTCCTGCTTCGGGCGGCGGAGCTCGACGTCGCAGTCCATGTCCATCTGCTCGAGGAGCTCGTCGACGAACGCGAGCGCCGCCTTGGCGCGATCGTCGCCTTCGTAAGGAGGTTCGTCCCGCCGTCCGCGGCGGCCGTTCCCGCCTTGCGCGCGCGGCGGCGACTCGGACGATGCGGCGCCCTCGGACTCTTCTTCGTCCTCGTCGCCTTCGTCCTCGTCGTCCCACGCCTCGTCGTTCACCTCGTTCTCGTTCGCGTCGCTCATTGATCGTGCTTTCCCTCGTCGAGAAGCGCTCGGCCACCGGACACGTCACGTGTCGCGGCATCGCGCTTTGAATTCTTCTTGTCCTGCTTGCCGCCGCCCGTGGGCGGGGGCTTGACCTTCACGCTGATGGCGGAGCCCCCTCCAGAGCCGAGCGTCCGCTTCGCGTATTTTTCGACCAGCGTTTGCTGCGTGATCGCGAGCACGCTGTTGGTGAACATGTACACCCCGAGACCCGAGGGTAGGAACAGCATGAAGACGGTGAACATGATCGGCATCATGTACATCATCATTTTCTGCTGAGCCGGGTCGCCGCCCTGCATCGGCATGATCCTCTGCTGCAAGAAGTAGGTGCCGCCGATGATGAACGGCAGGATGAAGAGAGGATCGCTCTGCGACAGATCGGGGAACCACAAAAACGGAATGTTGTAGAGCTCGACGGCCGTTTGCAGCGTCGTGTACAGCGCGAACCACACGGGCATCGACGCGAGTTGCGGCAAGCACCCCTTGAACGGGTTCACGTTGTGCTTTCGCCAGAGCTCCATCTGGGCGAGGCCGCGCTGCTGCGGGTCGTCCTTGAACTTCGCGTTCAGGGCGTCCATCTCCGGCTTGATCTCGCGCATCCGCACCATGTTCTGGATGCCGGGCAGCGACAGCGGGAAGAGCAGCACGCGCGCCGTGACGGTGAGCACGATGATCGCGACGCCCCAGTTCGGGATGACCGAGTGCACCTTCAGCAAGAAGCTGACGAGCACCTTCGCGACCGCCGAGAAGAACCCGAGATCGATCAAATCGATGAGCCGGTGCTGCCCGCCGCCCGCCTGCGCGAGCACGTCGCGCTCCTTCGGCCCGATGTAGGCGAGCACTTTGTACTCCGCCGTCTCGTTCGTGCCGAGCACCTTCGGCGGATAAGCGAGACGGGCGCGATACATGCCGCCGCTGTTCGGATCCTCGGACGACTTCGCGTAGCGGCGGTAGTCCCAGCGCTGCTCGACTTGCAGCAGGCACTCCGGCGAGCTCGGCGCCGTTATCGGAACGACGGCGTGCGCGAAGTACGCGTTCGTCACCGCGGCGAACGCCGGCGCGCCGCGCGCGTGATACCACTCGCCACGCGGATTCAGCTCGCTCGGGGCGAACGGATCTTCCTTGAAGTCCTTCGGCTCGAAGTCGCTCGGCACGAGCCGCACCGGCTTGCCGACCTCCGGCATGCACTCCACGTGCGTCACGTAGGGGCTGACGCGGAACATCTTCCCCTGGACTTCTTGCGACGTGCGCCAGGCGACGGTGTCGACGCTGACCTCGTGGCGCATGGGCTTCTCGGCCAGGTTCTTCACCGTCTGATCGAGCGCGAGCTCGTACGGCTTGCCCGTCACGGAGACGACGCGATGCACCTCCACGTTCGCGTCGCGGTACGAAAATGCGCACGACTTTCCGTCGGCTCGGTCGAGCGTGAAATCCAGGGAGTCGTAGGCGACGTTCCACGGCGCCTTCGGATCTTCGGGGCCGTCGCCGCGCAGGCGCGTGAAGAGCTGTTGCCGGAACTCGTGCTCGCCCTCGGGATCCGGCGTCGTCGAGACGTCGAGCGGCGCGCCCTTGTGGCTGTACTTGGCGGACGTCAGGAAGAAATCCGTGAGCGTGCCGCCGTGGCTGCGGAGCCGCGCGTGGAACGCGCTCGCCCAGATGTCGCAGAACTGCTCCGGCGCCCGCTTCTGCGCGACGAGATGCGACTCGCCGCCGAGCGGTTGGCGCGCGGTGTCTCCGCCGCCGCCGGTCATCTTGTTCATCGCCAGGAAGATGAAGACTCCGGCGATGCCGAGCAGGATGAATCGTAAGGAGCCGCCTCGGTCCATTCTCTTACCTCGAGCCTTCCCTTCGCGGCTTCACGTCTTTTGCGCGGCCGCGGCGGCCTTCACCGGCGCGAGCGGCGGCGGATCGTATCCGCCCGGATGAAATGGATGACACCGCAAAAGGCGCCGGACCGCGAGCGAGCTCCCGCGGAGGGCGCCGTGAGTGTGGATGCACAGAGCCGCGTACCGCGAACACGAGGGCTCGAATCGGCAGGATCCGCCGAGCAGCGGCGACAGCACGAGCTGGTAGATGCGAATCAAAACCAACAGCAGGCGCGCGATCATCCCTGAACCCTCGCCGTGTTCCCGATCTGGTTCCGGGCGAAGTCCGTGCGGGCTTCGCGCTCGCGCTTCGCCACCAGATCGGCGCGCGAGGTCCACTCGAGGCGAACGTCCTCGAGCTTCATCCCTTCGAGCGGCCGACGTACGATGACCACGACATCCATTCCTGGCGTAAAGAGGTTTCGGGTCGCGCGGAATGCTTCGCGAACGAGCCGTTTGGCGCGGTTGCGAACGACGGCATTGCCGATCCGGCGCGATGCGACGACCCCGAGCCGCGCTTCCCCCTCCGTGGCCCTTGCGTAGAGCAACAGGACGAAGTGGGGGAGTACCGCTTTTCTGCCCGCGCCTTGTGCGGCCTGGAACTCGAGCCGCTTCTTGATTCGCTGCGAGGGTGGAAAGCGATCGACGGGGCGCGCACCCGTCACTACTTCTTGTAGGCGGTCACCGTGAGCCGCCAGCGACCTTTCTCGCGGCGGCTCTTGAGGACGTCGCGCCCTCCCTTCGTCCGCATGCGCGCGCGGAAACCGTGGGTGCGAAGTCGGCTGAGATTGTGGGGCTGATACGTTCGCTTCATTGCTAGCGCCCTTTGCGAGAAAGGGGTGGTCGTCGCCGCGGCGGTGTCGCCTGCGGAAATCGGGGAGAGAGAGCCGTCCGGAAGCGTCGAATGCGCCGCTGGGCGAGCCCGAGTTGGCCGGGAGTCAGCCACGCCGCGTACGCTCCGTCAAGGAGCTGGCCGCGGGGCTCATCATACTGACTATACGTTCATGCCGGCCTTCCGTAAGGCCATCGATGTAGCCGGGGCGTCCGACGGCCAATGCTTGCGGGCCGGCAGAGCGGGTGATATTCGCCCGGCCGTCATGCGAGAGAACATCCGCCTCGTGTCTTCGGCCGGTACGGGCTTCACCTATTACACGACGAAGAACAAGCGCACCCAGACGAACAAGCTCGAGCTGAAGAAGTACGACCCCGTCAAGCGCGAGCACGTCGTCTTCAAGGAGGCGAAGATGCCTCCGCATTCGAAGTAGGCCGTCCGCTAACGGGCTTACGCGAAGCCTGCGGCGACAGAGGTGGCCGCGGGCTTCGACGCGTCTGGCCGCGGGAAGCGGACGACTACCGTTCTCGGCGCGCGCGCTCGGCTTCGAGCTCGGCGATTCGGGCGAGCAAGCGCTCCTTTTCCGCGCGCTCGGCTTCGGCGCGATGGCGCTCGGCTTCGGCGCGACTGCGCTCGGCTTCGGCGCGATGGCGCTCGGCTTCGGCAGGAGTCGGCCACAGGACGCGGCCGGCGGGATCGCGCGCGATACGGAGCGCACGGCCCCCTCCGGTCGTGACGAGATAGGCGCCGAAGAACTCGGAAAAGAACGGCCCGTCGCCGCTCGTTACACGAGCAAACTCGCCGTCTCCGGTTCGGCGCCACAGATTGATGCGCCCTACCGGGCCAAACGATTTCGGTCCAACGAGCTTGGGGTCGAAGACGATGAGCTCGGAAACGCCGACGATGGCGCACTGGTCGGGAATCGCCGTGTAGTCCTTCCACGGGTGACCCGGGCTCACCACCTCGATCACGAGCTTCGGGACCACGTGCTCGGGATCCCAAAGTCGCATGCTCCCGAGGTCGTACGCGCCAGGCGGAGCAGGCTCCACGACCATGATGTCTGGAGAGAAGCCGACCCTCGGTTTATCCGAGCGCACGCGCACCGCCAGATCTCGAAAGACGGCTGCATCCCGTTGCGTGCTCGTCACCCAATGGTCGATCACGGCTCTCAGCACTTCTATGGCCCGATCGTGCCAGGCCGCCTCAGGCACCGTGCCCTCCTCGAACACCCACTCGTCCGAGAATTCGGATACCCGGTGCTGAACCAGGACCCCGGCGCTTTCGGGAGCATCGACGGCGCGCTGCATCGCGGAGGACATAGAATACCACGGACCCTTTGCCCTGTCGGCCAAGCGCGACGTCGGTTGCGCGATTCGTTCGCCGATCGGTCTCGTCATGGCAGGGCGTATTCTATTTCGTAGAAGTGCTGACCCTCGGTGATCACGATGGTCATCTTTCCCGAAATGCCCTGGAGCTCGCCGGTGCCGGAATCGGGAACGATCTCGATCGTCAGAGACTGGGCACCCCGGCGCATCACGCCGAGGTGCGCGGCGACGAAAGACCCATGCTTGCCGTCCAGCGCGCCCTCGATGCGTTCGATGGCGACGTACGCCGCCGAACCTCGTACCAACGTCAGCGCCGAGAGCATCTGCACCGTGCTCGTGCCGGACAGGGCGCCGGAAAAACGCTTCTCGCCCGACGCTCGGCTCAGCGCGATGCCATCCGCCGTATCGTACGGCTCTCCCTTCAGTGTGACCTCGAACGAACCCTTGGCGAGCATGCTCCACGCGTAGCTCGTTTCTCTGAACGGCGCTTCGTGCTTATTCTCTGTCTGCGGCAGAACACCCCGCGGTGCCGACACGTCGCGACTATTCCATGATCTTGAACTCGACGCGGCGGTTCTTGGCGCGTCCCTCTTCCGTCTCGTTCGTGTCGATGGGTTTGTCGGGGCCGAAGCCGTCCGACGACAGGCGGCTCGCCGCGATGCCGTGGGCTCCCAGGTAGTTCACGACGGCGCGCGCGCGATCTTTGCTGAGCCTTCGGTTCATCTCGGCGGCGCCGCGGCTATCCGTGTGGCCATAGACGCCCATGCGGACGTCGGGGCGGCTCTTCAGCACGTCGACCACCTCGTCGAGGATCGGATACGACGCCTTCTTGATGCTCGCCTTGCCGGTGTCGAACTGGATCGGCTCGAGGAGCTGGATGCCGCTCGCGGTCTCGATGATCTTCTTGTGCTCTTCCTTGCACCCGTTCTTCTTCGGATCGGCGTTCTTCACGCCGGGGATGAGCGGGCAGGCGTCCTCGGTGTCCGGGATGCCGTCGTTGTCGGCGTCCTTCTCCGGGCACCCGTCGTCGTCCATGATGCCGTCCTTGTCCTCGGGCTGATCCGGACACTTGTCGACGTCGTCGGGGATGCCGTCGCCGTCGCGATCCTTCGGCGCGGGGCACCCGTCGTCCGGATCCGGCGGCTTGCCGTCTTCCTTCTCCGTCGGACATTGGTCGATGTCGTCGGGGTAGCCGTCGCCGTCGGTGTCCTTGTCGTGCATCTCGACGTCCGGCGGGGTGTAGTGACGGCGCGCCGCCTGCGTCGGGCTGAAGTCCTGGAGCGGAGTCCAGCCGCCGATGCCGGCGATGAGCCGAAGATCCGGCGCGCCGTAGCCCGCGGTGAGCCGCGTGCCGCCGCCGCCGTTGAAGAACAGGTTGTGCTTCTTGTTGATCACGACGCGCGCTTCCGCGAGCCACTCGAGATCCGTATTGCGCTGGTTGAAGAAGAGATCGTCGGTGATGCCGAGCGTGCCCCACAGCGTGCCGCCGAGGCGGATCTCGCCCTCTCGCATCGGGTAGAAGACGCCGACGGCGTATCGGAGCTCGCTGCCGACGTGGAGCGCGCCGTTGGCTCCGAGGATCCCGTGGTCGGGGCGGAAGTGCGGGCCGAGATCGCCGACGAGCTGGAACTTGCCGAAGTCGTACTCGGCGCTGCCGTAGAGGTACGCGGTCGTCTGATCGTCGCCCGCGAACGAGTTCGCGTTGCCCGTCGGAAACCAGATCGCGGCGCCGACACCGAGCTGCAGCTTGCGGTTGTCGGACTGATAAACCTTCACCCGCGCCGCGAGCCGCAAATCGTGCACGGCGACGTCGTTGCGCTGCAAGCCGCCGCCCACGCCCTCGTTCGCGGGGTCCGCTCCGCCTTCCTGGACGAGGGCGATGGGCAAGCTCAGGCTCACCCCGAACCGACCGGCGATTTCCATCCCGGCTGCGGGGTGAAGAACGAGCTGATGCGCGAGCGGCGTGTCGAGGCGCGATTGGACGTTCGGTTGGTCGGTCACCGTGCTCGCGCGCAACGGATCGAGCGTGTATCCGAACGCGGCGTTGGCATAAAACCGCGTTTTTTCGTAAACATACGGTCGCCACAGGACGAGGCCGTCGTCGGGCGCACCCGAAATTTGAATGCGATCGAGATAGAACGTCGTCTGCTGCGCCTCGGCGCGTTGCGAGACGAGCGACAGGGTCGCCGCGGTTGCGAGACCAGCCAGAACACGGGTCAGCCTCTGCCCTCGCCGCGCCCTGACGGGGGTAGTCATCGTCTGGCTCACGATCGGCGAAACTACCCTGTCCGGACGCCTGTTTGAAAGCGCTACCGCCAGGCGACCCGGTGAAAAATGACGGCCTGAGTCGCTCCGGAACTGATTCCAGCTCCGGCGAAATCCGCAAAAGATTCGCAGATCCAGATTGAGCCGTCGGGGTCGGGTGCGATCCCGACTCCCAGCGCCGTGAAGCGCGCGTCGAGGAGATTCGCGCGATGCGACGGGCTGGCCCACAGCGCACGATGCGCTCGGACGGCGGTCGTTTCGTGCGCGACGTTCTCTCCGGCGACCGCGAAATGGACCCCGAGTCGTCGCAATCGCGCGAGCGGATCGCCGTCGCCTGCATCGTGCGCGAGCACGCGCGCGTCGCGCATCGTCCGAGCGTGCTCTTCGGCCGCGCGATCGAGCGCTGGGCTCGCGTGGAGCGGCGACAGCCCTTCGCTCGACCGCGCTTCGTTCACCATCCTGCGCAGCGCCTCCGCGTCGTCGTTCTCGCCCCGCGCCGCGCTCTCCCCTGGCGACGGCCACCCGACCCATTCGGTAGGCGGCTCGACGTCGGCGAAGACCGCCGCCTCGAGCACCGGACGCGGGCCGCCGTCGACGTCGGCGAGCAGCTGCACCGTGAACGCGCCGGCGCGATCGACGGCGAACGTCGCTTCGACGCGATCGCCGTGCAGCGTCGTCGGCACGGTCCGAGGCAGCCCTGAAGGCCCGAGCACGACGAGCTTCGCGGCGTGCGCCGGCACGAGCATGCGCGCCTCGAAGCGCAGCCATTGCCCCGCGTGAACCCGCGTCGGCAGTGGATCCAGATCGGCGAGCGCGAACGTGACCAGCACGGCGACCGCCTCCTTCGATACGCTCCGAGCGCGGCCGATCCCGCAGCGCGTCACGCCGCGCTCTTCGAGCGATCCCAGGAAGCCTCGGAGTCGGTCCATTTCGTCGGAGGAGTCGAGCGCGGCGCCGGAAAGTGTCCATGCGTGTGGCCACACGTGCGGCTCGCCCGCCGCGCGCAAATAGAACGCGAGCTCGAGCGCGTCGGGCGTGGCCGATCCCGCGGCCTTCCGCTCGGCGACGCGGGCGGCGGCGCGATCGAGGGCGCGATCCGGCTCCCCGCAGAACGAGAGCGGGTCGCGACCGTCCCCGCCAAGGGGCGACGCGGTCGCACTTTGCCACACGACTTCGTCGCTGACGTTCGCGGCTGGCGCGCTCGCTTCGCCCCTGGTTCGCGCCGGCCCCGAGACGGCGCTCGGGTGCTCCGCGGCCTTCGGAGCGCAGGCCGCCGCGAGGCAAGCGAGCATCGGAGGGAGCACGCGGCGCGCTCGGAATCGGGCAGCGAGCGCCGTGCGGAAGTCGACCGGCGAGGGGCTCCCTGGTAGCGTCGCCCGAGCGACGACGATGAAACGGTTCACGCTTGCTGCCAAGGTCGGGGCCTTCACCGTCGCCATGGTCATAGCGGGCTTCTTCATCTACCGCTTCGTGAACAAGACCGCGGGATCGGGGGCCGGATACACCGTTTTCGTCCGGATGAACGACGCGAGCGGCATCGCGCAGCGCTCGCAGGTTCGGGTGGCGGGCATTGCGGTCGGTTCCATCGAATCCATCCGGCTCGAGGGCGAGCGGGCGCGCATCGATATGCGCATCAAGCCGGACGTCCCCATCTACGAGGACGCCTCGGTCATCAAGAGCAGCTCGAGCCTCCTCGGCGAATACTACATCGCCATCGCTCCCGGCACCGAAGGGCGGCGCAGGCTCCACGACGGCGACGAGATCCGCCACGTCGTCGAGGCGACCACGACCGACGACATCCTCCGTCAGGTCGCCAACATGGCCGAGAAGATCAACCGCGTCGCGGAATCGCTCGCGAACTCGGTGGGCACGCAGGAGGGGCAAGAGAACATGCGCGCCACCCTCCAGAACCTGGCCGAGGTGACGGACTCGCTCAACAAGACCGTCCGTGAGAACCGCGAGACCATCCACGACATCCTCTCGCAGGTCGAGGGCATCACCTCCCGCGGCGCGCCGCAGGTCGACCGCATCCTGGAGAACACGCGGGAGGTCACCGAGAGCGTGAAGGAGCTCCTCGCGAAGAGCGAGCCGGGCAAGGAAGCTCCGAAGGGCGAGGTGCGCGAAACGGTCGAGAAGATCGATCGCGCGAGCTCCAGCCTGGAGAAGACCCTGGCGAACCTCGAGGTGGTGAGCGGGCGACTCGAGCGCGGCGAGGGGACGCTGGGCAAGCTCACCAAGGACGAGAAGCTCATCAACGAGGTGCAGGGCGTCGCCGAGGACGTCGGCGAATTCGTCGGCGGGATCTCGCGTCTGCAGACCATCGTCTCGCTGCGGAGCGATTTCCAGTTCCGTTCGCAAGCGATCAAGAGCTTCGTCGAGCTCCGGCTCCAGCCCCGCGAGGACAAGTACTACTCGATCGAGATCGTCAACGACCCGCGCGGCGCCACGCACATCGAGGACGTCAACGTCCAGACGACGAACCCCAACGATCCGCCGCAGTATCGCGAGATCCGTCAGGTCACGACCAACGGCTTTCGATTCAGCTTGCAGTTCGCGCAGCGCATCGGTCCGCTCGTCGGCCGGTTCGGGATCAAAGAATCCACCGGCGGCGTAGGGCTCGACCTGATCTTGCTCGACGATCGCCTCGAGCTCGATCAAGACCTGTTCGGGTTCGGCGAGACGGTGCTGCCGCGCTGGCGCGTGTACCTGAGTTACGCCTTCGTGAAGCGGCTGTGGCTGCTCGGCGGCGCCGACGACATCCTGAGCTACGATCGCCGCGACTACTTCGTCGGGCTCAACTTGCGCTTCAACGACGAGGACCTGAAGAGCATATTGCCCTTCGCTCCCAAGCCACCATGAAGATACGCGTCTCGGCCTCTCTCGCGCTGCTCCTCTCGGCGCTCACCATGGCTGCGTCCTGTCACAAGGCGCCCGAAACGGCGGCCACGCCGCCGTCCGAGCCCACGATCCGGCTGTACGTCCTCTCCACCGCGGCCGGCGCGCTCGAACCCTGCGGCTGTACCAAAGACCAGCTCGGCGGCGTCGATCACGTCGCGGCCTTCGTGACGTCCCAGGCCGCGCACGCGCCCCACGCGGTCGTCGTCGGCGCGGGCCCCATGCTCTTCCTGGACCCGAAGCTCGAACCTTCGCGCGCGACACAAGATCTGTGGAAGGCCGAGGCGCTCGCGTCGTCTCTCGGGGATCTCGGTCTCGTGGCCTGGGCTCCGGGTGCGAACGACTGGGCCGCGGGCGCCGCGGAGCTTGCGCGCCTCGACGGCTTGTCGCGCGCGGACGTGCTCGCGAAAAACCTCGCCGGCGCGTCGTTCGCAGGCAAAGCCACGCGCGTCGTGGAGAGCGGCGGCTACCGCATCGGGCTCGCGGGGGTGAGCGATCCCACTGGACCGGTCGGCGCTCCCGAGGGTCTCACCGTCTCCGATCCGAAGGCCGCGCTCGAATCGTCGCTCGCCGACCTGAAGAAGCAAGGCGCGCAGATCTTCGTCGCCCTCATCGCCATGGAGCGCGGCAAGGCGCTGCGCCTGGCGGAGCTCGTGCCCGGCTACCACGCCTTCGTCCTGGGCAAGCCGTACGACAAGGGGGAAGGCAACGACGCGCCCATACCGCCCGCCGTCGTCGGCGACACGCTCGTCGTCGAGCCGCAGAATCACCTGCAAGCCGTCGGCATCGTCGATCTCTACGTCCGCGGCGCCCTCTCTTTCAAGGACGCCACGGGGATCGAGATCATCGAGAAGCGTCAGAGCCTTCAGAGCCGCATCGCGGAGCTTTCTCACCGGATCGATCAGTGGGAGAAGGAGAAAGCGTCGTCGAGCGACGTCGGCGCGCGCAAGAAGGATCTCGAAAAGTTGAAGAGCGAGCTCGCGGCGCTGCACGATCCGGCGCCCCCCGCCGAAGGCAGCTTCTTTCGGTACGACGCCGTGCAGATCAAGGACAGCCTCGGCAAGAGCGACGCCATCGCCTCACGCATCCGCGACTATTACAGCCGCGTGAACGACCACAACAAGGAGGCGTTCAAGGACCGGCTGCCGCTGCCGGTGGAGAAGGGGCAAGCGTCGTACATCGGCGCGGAGGCGTGCAGCGATTGTCACGACGAGGCGTTCCAGTTCTGGAAGCAAACGCCGCACGCCGGGGCATACGCGGCGCTCTCGACGCAGCACAAGGAGTTCAACCTGGACTGCGTCTCGTGCCACGTCACCGGCTACGACAAACCCGGCGGTTCGACGGTCACCCACGTCGACGAGCTCACCGACGTGCAATGCGAAGCTTGTCACGGCCCCGGGTCCAACCACGCGAAGAACCCGAAGGATCCTGCCTCGATCACCAGGAGCCCGTCGAAGTCACTCTGCGCGCCGGCGTGTCATCATCCGCCCCACGTGCACGAAAACTGGAGTGTAGATGACGCGTGGAAGGTGATCGTCGGAAAGGGCCACGGCAAGGCGTGACGGTCGGGGCGTCTGATCCGATGATGTTGCATGTTTGGCGCGCGGGAGAGACCAAGGGAGAAACAGGCAACAAGCAACAAGCAACAAGCAATGAATGACGCCTAGCGCGTCTGAACCCATTGCATGTTGCATATTCCATATTGCATGTTTCGGAGGGGGTCAGTGCCTCTTCGCCGCCTTTTTCTTCTTTGTTTTTTTGGGGGGCACCTTGCGCTTCATTGCCGTCTTTTTGGGGACGCGCTTCGATTTCTTCACAGGGCGTTTCGCGGGTTCCTTCTTCTGCTCCGAAAAGTACCGGGTCATCGGGTCGAAGTAGTATTCGAGCCAGCCCTCGGCGTACATGTCGCTCTGACCGTCCGGGATGTCGGATTGAAGGAGCGAGAGCTTCGTCCCTTTCGCCACCTTCGACAGCCGGATCTCGACGGTGGAGTCGGGCGCGGCGCTCGGGAACTCGGTCGTTCGCCACGCTTGAACGATGCGTTTGCCCGGCTCGAGCACCAGGTGCTTGCCGGTGATGTAGCCGTCCCAGGCGGTGAACGCGCCTCCCTTCTTCGCGTCCGAGGTGGCGCTCGCGCCGGTCATTTCCGCGTGACGCTTCGCGGAAATCCAGCACTCGTACACGGTCGCCGGATCGGCGGGTAAAACGGTTCCAAGACGAAGCCTTTCCACGGCAAGGGAGATACGGGATCCGCGTCCGCCGATCAACGGATCGAGTCGCGCATCCGGTCCGGAAACGTCCAGAAACACGGGCGGAGGTCGTTCGCGTTGCGCAGCTCGGGGCTCGGCACGCATAATCCGGTGTTTCTGCGATGAAGCCGCTCCTCGTCACCCTCTGTGCCCTGGTCTTCTCGGCGAGCGGGTGCTCGAACGGCTCCGGTGGCTCGGCCGATTCGGACGGCATCGACGGCAAGGAGCTCGTCGAGCTCACGACCGCGGAGCGGGCACAGTTCTGCGCGACGAACCGCGATACGTTCGCGGCGCTCGCGGTGGGAAGCTGCGTCCTGTCCGGGCTCGAAACGGCTCCGACGACGGCGGACTGCGAGCAATTCCGTAGCGACTGCCAAATGCCGGCGGCCGACGGCGCCGTCTGCGAAGGGGGCGACGCGGGTCTTCCCGACTTCACCGACTGCGGCGCGTTACGCGTGTCGCAGGTGGAGAGCTGCCTCGCGCAAGCCAAGACGTTCTTCGCGAACCTCGATTGCAGCGCGTTCGGGAAGGAGCCCACGGGCGCCCCCACTTGTCTCGCGGACGTCGAGGAGAGCTGCCCCGCGCTCTTGACGCCATTTCAATGAGCGTCGCTCAGGTTCGCTTCCAGTAGCCGCGCATCAATTCAATCGACCACTCTGGTTGTCGCACTTGGTCGCGCGGCAGAAATTCTCGCATCACCGGCTTCAGGTCGACGACCGGCGTGCCGTCGACGGCGTCGAGACCCAGGACGTGCAGCGACCGGCCTTCACGCTTCACCACCTTCGCGATGCACGACCCGAGCCGGTTGGGACGATTCTTCCCGCGCTGCGCGAAGATGCCGACCCGCGGCCACGCCTCGTTCCCGCGGGGATGCCGGGAGCCGTACTCGATCTCGCCCGCTTCGACCTTGTCGAAGAAGAACAGCACCTCCACGTGGGAGAAATCCTCGAGCCCCGCGAGGCTCTCGGCGTCGAGGTCCGGCGACAGCTCCAAGATCGATTCGACGTCGCCCCAATCGTCGTCGGAGAGATCTCTGCGGTCATTTCGTACGTAGGCCACGGGTTCGAGCGTCATCGTCGTCATTTCAAGAGCGCCCTTTCTCCTTCATCACACGACGTCGTCGTCCAAATACCGACATGCGGATCTTACCCCGAGCGCTCGCGGCGAGAACCCTCGCGCTCGTCGGTGAGGTCCGGAGGAGAGCCCGCCTGCTATGCTGGCGTGTGCATCGATGCGCGTGAACGTCGTGTTGCCGCGACCGAGGCTGCCTGGCATTCGAACTCGCGACGCACGCACTCCCGCGGCGCCGCCGAAGCAGCGGTACGTGGGCAAGGAGCTGCTCGCGAGCGGCGGCGTGGGCGTCGTTTACCGGGTCGTCGACACCGTGTCCGGAGAGACACGGGCCATGAAGCGCCTGACGGCCCACGGGTTGAACGACAAGGCGACGCTGGAGGCGTTCGAGCGCGAGTACCACGTGCTCGCGGGGCTCGCTCATCCGCGGATCATCCGCGTGTTCGACTACGGCATCGACGAGGAGGGCCCTTTCTACACGATGGAGTTCGTCGACGGCGACGATCTCCGAGCTCCGGTGCCGATCCCGTATCGGACCGCGTGCTTCTACCTGCGGGACGTCGCGACGTCGCTGGCGTTGCTCCATGCGCGCCGGCTGATTCACCGCGACGTCAGCCCGCGCAACGTCCGCACGACCGGCGACGGGCACGTGAAGCTCCTCGACTTCGGCGCGCTCGCGAATTTCGGCAGGACGAGCGTCGTCGTCGGGACGCCGCCGGCGATTCCGCCCGAGACGCTGGAAGGGACGCCGCTCGATCAGCGCTCGGATCTGTATTCTCTCGGCGCGCTCGCTTACTGGTTGCTCACCGGCGAGCAGGCGTATCCGGCGAGGGAGCTCGACGAGCTGCCGGCGCTGTGGAACACCGCGCCGCGACCTCCCTCGACCTACGCCCCCGACGTGCCCAAGGAGCTCGACGCGCTGGTGCTTTCACTGCTCCACCGCGACCCGCGCGCGCGGCCGGGCAGCGCGGCGGAGGTCATCGCCCGCCTGAACGTCATCGGCGAGCTTCCCGACGAGGCGATGGCCGACTCCGAGCGGCTCGCCGAGAGCTTTCTGCTCCAGCCTCGGTTCACCGGGCGCTCGGCCCAGATGACGGTCCTCGAACGCCGTCTCGAAGACGCCATTCGAGGTCGAGGGGGCGCCGTGTGCGTCCAGGCGATGCACGGCCTCGGCCGCACGCGCTTGCTCGAGGAGATCGGCGTTCGGGCTCAGCTCGCGGGCGCGACCGTCCTGCGCGTCGACGCCTCGACGCACCGCCAGCTGCACGGCACCGTACGCGCTCTGGTCCTCAAGGTCTTCGACGCGCTGCCCGAGGTCGCGCGGGAGGGACGCGCTTTCTACCAGACGCTCGCGTCGCTCGGCGCCGACGTCGAGGCGCGCCTCGGCGTCGCGCCTTCCACGTCGCCGCGCCTCTCGACGCCGTCGTCGCCGCCGGTGGGCGCGCCGCAGTCGCTCGAGGGATGGTTCGTCAACGTCAGCCGCGGGGCGCCGCTGCTCGTCGAGATCGACAACGTCGAGGAGGCCGATCACGGGAGCATCGGCGTCATCGCCGCCCTGGCAAAGGCCGCGACCAAGGAGCGGGTGCTCGTCGTCGCGACCGAGACCCAAGCGCGCGTCCGCGGCGAGAGCCTCGGCGTGGCCGCGCTCCACGCCCACTCCAGCGTCGTCACGCTCGCCGGCCTCGACGGCGGCGAGATGCTGGAGCTCGTCCGGTCGCTCTTCGCCGACGCGCCGAGCGCGGAGCGCTTCGCGGAGTGGCTCCACGAGCGCACGGACGGGAGTCCGCTTCACGCGCTCGAGATCTGCCGGCAGCTCGTCGCCAAGCAGGTCATCCGCTATTCGGGCGGCGTGTGGACGCTGCCGGTGTCGCGTCCCGAATTGAATCTCCCCGCGGTGCTCGAGGAGGCGCTCTCCGCGCGCGTCGAGCTGCTCGGCCCGCACGCGCGTTCGCTCGCGGAGTGCTTGAGCCTGCAGCGCGAGCTGCCGACGTTCGAGCTCTGCAAACGCCTCGCCGAGCCGCTCGAAGAGCGCAGAGTCATCCTGCTCCTCGACGAGCTCGCCCGCAACGACGTCCTGCACCGCGAGGGTGACGGATATCAGTTCAGCAGCACGGCGATCCGCGACGCGCTCTTGCGCGGGATGGACGAGAGCGGGCTCGAGCAGAACCACAAGCGCCTCGGAGAGGCGTTCGCCGCGCTCGCCGGAGACGACAACCAAGCGCTCCGCGTGAAGGCCGGGTTCCACCTGATCCGCGGCGGGGTCGCCGAGGGCGCCGACCTCATCGCCAGCGTCGCGCGCGACTCGGGCGCGATCCGTACGCTGATGGCCAACCTGCACCGCGTCGGCGAGCCGCTGGAAGCGGCGCTCGGCGTGTACCGCAGACAGCGGCGGAGCGCGTACGAGCGCATGCCGCTCCTCGCCGCGCTGGCGCAAGCCGGGTACTACGAAGAGCGCAAGTGGGGCGAACGTTACGGCGACGAAGCGCTCTCGGTCGTCGAGGATCTCTCGGGCATCGACTCGGCGCGCCGCACGCGGCGTTTCTTCGGCCGTCTGTTGAGCCTCGTCGTCGGCCTGCTCGTGGCGATGCTTCGCTATCGCATCACGCCGCGCCGCGAACGTCCGTATTCCTTCGTGGAAATAATCTCGTGCCTCCTCTCCACGACGACGACGCTCGCCGGCGCGGCCGCGCTGTCGCTGGATCCGGAGCGCGCGGAGCGGGTCGCCGACGCGCTCTCGCCCTTTTCGGTGCTGCCGGACCGGCTCACCCCCGTCGGCATCTATCAATTCTGCCGCGCGCTGCAGGAGATAGGACGCGAGAACGAAGCCGAGGTGTTCGAGCGCTTCGAGACGTTGCGCCGGCGGTTCGAGGACAAGCGCTATTACCCGACGTTGCCCGCCGACGCGCGCGTGCTCTACTCCGCCGCCGCTCACTTCTCGCAGGCCACGATGGGCGTGTTCCGGGCGGACGGGCGCGGCGTCCTCGAGTGCGCGGACGCCTTGGATCGGATGGGCCTGCGCCTCTACACCATGATCGCGAGCCAGCTCCGGTTCCTGTTTCACATGAACCGCGGGGAGTTCGCCGCCGCGGAGGAGCACCGGAGGCTCGTCGAGCTGCACGCCGCTCAGGTCGGCTCTCTCTGGCAAGTGGAGACCTGGGAGTCACCGGCGCTGATCCTCGTGTACACGGCGCTCTCCGACGTGGTGAACGCGACGCGCGTCGCGCATCGCCTCGAGTCGATGAGCCGTGAGGTGCCGGCGCTACGCCTGCACTACCGCCTCGCGAAGGCGGCGCTCGAGCACACGCGGAAGGAAGTGTCGTACCTCACGAATCACGCCGAAGAGTACGCGAAGCAGAGGCCGCGGAGCTACATCGGTTGGGCGGCGACGATGGGGTACCTCGCGCAGGCGTACAACGAAACGGGCCATCACGAAGAAGCGAAGCGAGTGCTTCGGTCGACCCTCGCGCACGTCACCGACGCGGATCGCGACTATCCGAGCGTGTTCTTGAATCTGGATATCCAGGACGCGCTCGCCTCCGCGGCGCTCGACGACCCCGGCGCAGCGTACGCGATCATCGACGGGTTATTACGCCGCTTCGAGCATTGCGATCATCCGCTCGCGAAGGGCCTGCTCCACGAGGCCCGCGCGCGCATCGCTTGGTCCGCCGGGCACCGGGACGCGTACGAGCGGAGCCTCGCCGACGCGCAGACTCTGTTTCGCGGAACGGGCACGCCCATTCTCATCGCGCGCGGCGAAGAGCTCGGACGTCTACAGGCGACGGCGCAGCCGCGGCGCCACTCTCTCGGACCGGGCGCCGACGCCGATACGCCCACGATAACGGCCTCCGTTCCCGAGACGGCTCGGTCCGCCGGGCCGTGCGTCGATTGACCTTCTGACTCCGTTCGGCGGCACGGTGAGCGCTCGTTTTGCGCGAGCGGAGAGAACGCGAACAGGAAGACGGAAGAGATAGGAAGAGGGATTGTTCCCTCTTCCTGTCATCCCTCATTTTGAAAACGCCGCCAGCGAGACGGTTCAGACGTCGATCACGTTCAGGCTACCGATGTAGTCCTGTTTGCCGAGCTCCACGCCGCTGTGGCGCAGGATCGCGTACGCCGTCGTGAAGTGGAAATAGGTGTTCGGCACGTTCATCTCCGTGCTGAAGTCTTTGCCGGCGAGCCCCTTGCCGGGCATGAACGAGAGCGGCACCTTACGCTCCTCGGCGCCGACGAAGTCGCTCTCTTTGAAGCCGTTCAGATATTCGATGACCGCCCGGATCCGGGTGCGGATCTGATCCAAGGTGGTCTCGGTGTCGGGGTGCTTCGGCGGCTCCTTGCCCGAAAGCCGCGCGGCGTAGAACTTCGTGCCGTCACAGGCCGACTGACACTGGAACATCAAGGGAAGCATGTCCGGCGCGAGCCGGGACTGGAGCAGGACGGCGGGGTCGATGTTCTTCTTTTCGCAGAAAGCCTTGGCTTTCTCGAGCCAGCCGTCGAGGTTGCGGAGCATCTTCGTGAATTGCACGACGTTCGCGTGAACGTAGGACATTGGCCTCTCTCCTCTATCATCTCACCGTGACGAAACTACGGTGGTGCTCACGCATGGTGCAACGCGGTCCGGAAATCAAGCGCTCGGCTTCGGATCCGGGACCACTTCGTGGAATTTCCGCAAATCGAGGAGCAGGTTGCCGTCGTCGGTCTCGGTCAATATGTCGGCGTGCCGCGAGTCGAACAAGATTTGATTCGCGTAGTAACGATGGCTCGCGTGGATCATCTGCATGGATGTATCGTCCAGACCGACGATCAAGATCTGGAGCTCCACTTCTTCGGCGGCGAGCGACTCCGCGGTCGCGCCGTAGAGGGGGCTGTGGGAGTCGATGGGATGAAGGACCGACCACGACCGCGACAATGAGAGGGCGTGCGAGCGGGATAGCTTCAGATCCACCATGCGGTAGAAGGTGCCGCCCTCCGCGAGGCGTTCGGTGCGGAGTATGACCGCGCGGATGCGCACGTCGACGAGCTGGTTGCCGCGCTCGTTGCCCATGCGCAGCATCAAGGTCGGCACGCCGTTCCACGTCGACACCACGCATTCTCGCGTGAACACGACGCGCGCCGTCGGTCGCGAGAACTTGGCGAACACGAGCCCCGTCGCGAGCGCCGTCAGGATGAGCGACGTCATCGATTCGGCGACCATGAGCACGTTGGCCGCCACCGACTCCGGGTACAGCGCGCCGTACCCGATGGTGCCCATCGTCTCGACGCTGAAGAAAAAAGCGTCGGCGATCGAACCGGGGCGCGCGCCTTTCACGCCGCCCGTCGCCAGGTACCCGAGCGCGAACAGCGCATTCACGAAGAGGAAGGCACCCCCGATGACGAGCAGCGTGTTCGTCCACGAGAGGCCAATCATCCCGTGATAGAAGTCGCGCAGCGGCTGCTTCTTCTCGCCGACGACGCGGATCTCGTAGGCCGCGCCGGCGAGGGAGATCTTCTTGGGTTTCGCCATCGGCGAGGCGGCCTCAGAGCGTGTCGCGAGCGCGCTCGAAGCAGCTGTCCGGGATCCGACGTTGCTTCCGGACCAAGCTCGTCGCCTTGACGAAGCGCGAAGTGACGGGGTCGTGGTAGCCGCTCACGGCCTCGAGGGTGTCGTCGCCGTGCCGATAGAATCCGGAGACGCGCGCCATCAGCAGCTCTCGCACGTACTTGCCGACGATCGACGCGAGCATCACCAGCGAATCCTTGGCGTCCGCGTCCCTGACGAACCGGAGCTCGCCGAGCCCCGGGAAATGGTACGCGCTGTGCGCTTTCCCCTGCGACAGCACCGCGTGCAAGCGCATCGAGAGCGGTCCGAAGAATTTCGAATAGCTCCCCATCCCGCCGACCTTGCCGCACACCGCGAGGATCTCCGTGCCGGCCTGCGCGTGCAGGTGGAGCACGAGGCGCTCCATGGCGTGGAGGTCGGCGATGAAGCGGTTGCCGCCGGCGTTCTTCGTGTCGTTGAGGCGCTTGGTGCACACCACGGCGGAGCGTACGGCGTGGATCGTCACGCCCCGCGCCGCCCACCAGGCGAGGTGCCCGCGAACGCGCGTCACGTCGCTCGACTCCGCGACGAAGGCGTCCCTGCTGGTCGACCAGCACTGCTCTTCGACGTGCTTCGGGCAGTGCGCGCGCAGCGCGTCGTCGTCTTCCAGCGACAGCGCGTCGAAGAGCCGCTTCGGCTCGGCGGCGACGTCATCCGTCAGGGCGCGCGCCCACGCCTCGCCGAGCGCGAAGTCTTTGTGCGACATCAGCTGCTTGGAGTCGCCCAGATCCTGCGCGAGCCGCTTCGGCGGCTTTCGAGCGAGCACTCGGGCGCCTTGCTCGGTGACGCTCGCCAAGACGGCCGTCACCACCAGCGGGCCGAGCCGCGCGCCGAGGCCGTTTTCGTCGACGCCGATGCGAAAGGTTTTCGCGGGTTCCACTCGCCGGGCGAGCCTACCACCGTCGCGGATTTTCGTCTCTTGCGAGAAGCCGGTCGAAATCCATGCTACCGGTCGGAACCCTCCCATATGCCGCCGCCCCTGAAGAAGGTGTTGGTCGTCGAAGACGACCAGGCCATCGCGGACATGCTGTCCAAGATGCTGATCCGTTTCTACGAGGTTCGCGTCATCAACGACGGCGGAGCGGCGATCACCACCGCTGCATCGTTTCGTCCGGATGTCATTCTGCTCGACGTGAATTTGCCGAACATGGACGGATTCGCGATCGCGCAGGGGTTGAAGGCTTCTTCGGAGCTCAGCAAGATTCCGATCATCTTCCTGACGGCGCAAGATCGGTCGCTGGACGTCGTGAAGGGCATCCAGGCGGGGGCGAAGCACTACATTACGAAGCCGTTCAAGATGGATGATGTGATCAAGAAGGTGAGACGGCTGGTGCCGTAGGGCGCTTCGGCGCGGGCCGTGGGAGAGCTTGTTGGGGTCGGTACCGATGCAGAAACGAAGGTACGTATACGAACCATCGTTTCGCGGTCGCGGGTAGCTCATAGCGGGGGAAATCGACGAAGCGGCACGTTCTTCGGACCGCGTCCGACGCGCACCGCGCTCGAGTCCGTTCAGCCCCCCGAAACCGGCGGTATCACTGCCACCACATCGCCCGATGTAAGTCTCGCGTCGGGGTTCGCGAACACCTCGTTCACCGCGAAGCGCACCGTCGCGAGTCGACCGGACAGCGCTGGATACCGAGATTCCAGGAAGCTCCCGAGCTCCGCGACCGTGATCACGTCGCTCGGTAGCGCGAGCTCTTCTTCGGCCTTGCCGACCGCGTCGCGTACGGCCGCGAAGTAAAGGACTTTGACGGTGCGGTCCATCGATGAAGCCTCGGGCCGTGATTTTCGTCTATGCTGGCCGGATCACAAGGAGGCTTCGTCATGAGTGAAGAGCAGCGGCTCGGGCGCGACGTGTTTCTGGCTCTGGCGGCCATCGGTTGGGCGGACGGCAAGCTCGATGGCGAAGAGGCCGACGCCATCGTCCGGACGGCGCTCGAGGAGGGGCTCGGCCTCGACGAGATCGAGGAGATCGAGCGGGCGACGAAAGAGCCGGTCGAGATGAGCGTCATCGATCGCTCGAAGCTCACCAAGGAAGATCGCTTGTTCGTCTACGGAGTGGCCGCGTGGATGACGCGGCTCGACGGCGTGGTGGACGCGAAGGAGCTCGCCGCGCTCGACGCGCTCGGCGAAAGGCTGAAGGTCCCCGAGTCCGCCCGCCGCGCCGCCGATCACATCGCGCAGGAGATCGCTTTGTTGCCGGAGGGCGATCGGCCGCTGCGCTTCGATCTGCCGCGCCTGCGCAAGGTCATCGCGCAGCGTCTTTCGGAGTCGGCGCGACGAAAGGCGGAGGCTTGATCCACGCCGCGCCGGTGCTTCGGACGACTTCGCCGTCCGGAGCGATGTAAAACGGCGCGTTCTTCGCGTACCTCACGCGAATCCCCATCAGCCGAAGTAGATCCGACTGGCGGCGCATGACCGCGCCGAACGGCACCAGCGCCGCGGGCATCGGGCCGTCCTTCAACGTCACGTCTCGTCGTTCTTCCGGCGGAAACGCGGCGAGCGACGCCCTCAAGTTCGCCATGTAGTCGTGTCCGAAGCGATGAGAGGCGTAGGTGTGGCCGGCGACGACCTGGAACGTGCGAAACGACCGCACGGCGAACGCCCCGAGGAGGCAAACGCCGAGCGCGGCCGTGACCCATCGCCATCGGGCGAGCGCGCTCGGCAGCTCGACTCGAGCGAAGCCGCGGTAAGCGGCGCTCACGAACACCACGACGAGGAACGTCGACTCGAAGTAGTACCGGTCCGACGCGAGCACGCCGAGCCCGTAGGTGAGCGTCTTCGCGGCGGACGCGGCGTGTAGAAGGAAATTGGCCGCGAGGGCGACGGCGAGACCGATCCACGCGAGCGCCGCTCGGCGATTCAAGGCGATGGAGACTCCGGCGAACACGAGCGCGACGGTTATCGCGAGCGGCTCTACCCAAGGGCGATCGTCCAGGAAGAGCCCGAGCCACGTCGCCGCGAACACCTGGAAGCCATCGCGCAAAAACGCCTCGTAAAAGCGGGCGTCTTCGTTGATCGTCTGCATGGGCGCGTTGGTCCTCCATTTCCACACGATCACGTACGCGAGCGCGAGGGCCGAGAGGGCGAGCGCCAAGGAAACGACTCCGGAACGTCGAATTCGCATCGGCTCGACGCCGCGAACGGCGACGTGGAGCGCGCCGACGTAGAGCGGAATCAGGACGGCCTTCGAATAGAAGCCGAGGCCGGCGAGCATCGAAACGCACACCAGCGAGGCGTCACGCCACGAACCCGTCTCCCGGTACCGGAGATACGCCCAGCACGAAAGAACGGCGAAGAAGACGTACGGCAAGCGGTGGAGGCCCGACGACCACCACATGAACATGCTGCCGAGCGACAAATGAACGGCGTACGCGGCCACGAGGAGACACCCGACCGCGCCCGCCCGCAGTCGTCGCGCGATGGACACGAGCAGCGCGATCGTCGCGAGATGTACGGCGAGCGAGACGGCCAGGGCTACCGAGAAGTCCAGATTGGCGACTCGCGCCATTACCCAGTTCGTGGCTCGATGGAGCGGCGCGAAGTGGACGTCTATCGGCAACAGCGAGAAGTCGAAGAACGGAAGCCTTCCGGCGAGCCAGAAGGAAGTGAGATCGTCGCCCACGAAGCACGAATTGCGATACGTGAACGCGATGAGCCTCGCGGTGCAGACCACGGCGACGAGCAACGAAGCGCCGCCGAAGACGGTCGAGAGGCTCGGGGCGCGCTCCCCGAGCCGCACCATGCCGCGCAGCCCCTGCATTCGTTCACCAGATTCGACAGAGCAGACCCTTCAGGTACTCGCCTTCGGGGAAGGTGAGAAGCACCGGATGATCGCTCGCCTGCGTCATTCGCGCGACGATCTGCGCGTCGCGCCTCGCTTCGAGCGACGCGCTCCATACGATCTTCTGAAACAAATCCGTCGACACCGCACCCGAGCACGAAAACGTCGCCAGGAGGCCGCCGGGACGCGTCACGTGCATGGCTATGCGAGAAAGATCCTTGTAGGCACGCGCGGCGCGCTCGACGTGGCCGGCCGAGCGCGACAGTTTCGGCGGGTCCACGACGACCAGATCGAAGGTCTGCCCGGTCTCGCGCAGCCGCCGGAGCTCCTCGAAGGCGTCGGCCTTGACGTGCTCGAACCGCCCGGCGAAGCCGTTGTGCGCGGCGATCCGCTCCGAGAGCTCGAGCGCGCGCGCCGACGAATCCACGTTCACGATGCGGCGGGCGCCCGCGCGCGCCGCGTGCAAGGCGAAGCCACCCGTGTACGAGAAGACGTTCAGGACGTCGCAACCGCTCGCGCCGCGCGTCACGATCACCCGGTTCTCGGCTTGGTCGAGGTACGTCCCTGTTTTGTGGCCGTGTCGCACGTCCACGAGCACCTTCACGGAGCTCGCGCCGTGGCTCGGCTCTTCGATCTCGACGAACTCCGGCGGCTCTTCGCCGGCGAGCAGGCCGGTGACCGGCGCGAGCCCTTCCTTGTCGCGTCCGTCCACGTCGCTGCGCTCGTAGATGCCGCGCGGCGACGCGACCCGCTCGAGCGCCGTCACGATGTCCGCTTTGTGCCGATCCACGCCGGCTATGCTCGACGAGAGTACCAGGAAGTCCCCGTAACGATCCACGACGAGGCCGGGCAATCCGTCGGATTCCGCGTTCACCGAGCGCGCCGCTCCGCGCACCTTACGCGCGCCGAACGCGCGCGAAAGCTTTCTCTCCCAGAACGCCGCGTCGATGCTCTCGTCGCGATCGAACGTCAGGATGCGTACGACGATCTGGGACCGCAGACTGAGCAGGCCGCGCGCGACGAACTCGCCCGAGGCGCTGGTGACGTCGGCGACGCCGCCATTTTCGAGGTCCCTCCCGACGCTCTCGATCGCCCCGGAGAAGATCCACGGGTGACGCTGGCGCAGCGGTTTCTCGCGCCCCGGCCTGAGCACGACGGAAGCGCCCGGTGCGCGCCGCGGCCCTTGCTCGGCACGGCCCATCGCGACGGACGCTACGCCAGCATTTCGGTTTTCGCTACCGGGTAGCCCGCTGGCTTCCGCACCGCGTAGGACAGCGCGAGGATCTCCACGAGGACCAGGCGATAGACGGCGTGCACGTCGTCGACGTCGACGTCTTCGGCGTGCGCTTCCAGGGTGGCGTCCAGGTGCTCGTGCACGAACTCGAGCAGGCTCGGCTGCTCCATGGCGATGACGTCATCGGTGTCGAGCGCTTCCGCCGGATCCTTCTGGCGCAGCTGCTCGTCGAGATCCAGGAGCTCTTCCGTGGCCTGGATGGACTCGGCCGTGACTTCGTCGAGGTAGCTGTCGTGGGCCCGCTCGAAGCTCATCCACACGACGAGGGTCAAGAAATACCCGAGCGCGAGGGCCGTCTCGTCGAGCGGGCTCGAGAGCACGTCGCCGACGTGTGCGGCGAGCGCGGGCTGTTCGCGCTCGAACCTGTCGAACGCCTCGTCGAGCTGACTGCGCACGGCGTCGTCGTCGTCCGAGAGATTACGCCGAACCCGATCGAGGGCGCTTTCGGCGACCTTCGCGTAGCTCGGAACGGGACGGATTGCTGTACCTCGAACCCACACACGCCTAGCATGCATCCCAAGACGGGAAGCGTCCACCCGAGTTTCACTCGCCGTCGTCGATCAAGGTCGCGCTAGCATCCTGAGTTGCCCGAGCGACAACCAGCCGTCTAAAGTACCCCACTCCACGTGCGCCGACGTGCCACGCTGGTCCACGACTCGCACCGACGCTCCTTCGGGGATCACGCTTCCTGGTCCAGAAATCGTCGCGCCGTTGTCATCGTGCAAGCGCGCCTCTTCGACGACGACCACCGCGGGACGGTAGTGAATTCGTTCATAGCGCGCAAATGCGGCCAGCGCACCCGTGACCAGCAGCGTCAGCGCGCCGAGGCTCGCGGCTATGGTACCCGCGAGCCGCACTGCGTCTTTTTTCCACGCGAGTCGAGCGGCGAGCCCGAGGGACGCGACGCCGGAGCCGATGATGGCGAGAAGCGCCCAAGTGTCCTCTTCGAACAACCCGACCACCGCCCACCCGAGCGACGGTCGAAGGTCCACGTCGGTACCGCCGGAACGTGCCCGCTTTCGCGCAATTTCGTGACGAACGCGCGCCAGGGCGGCGCTCGCGTCGGGGTCGTCCGGCCGTAGCGAGAGTGTTTCGGCGAGAGCGGCGGCGGCTCGGCCGAGATCGCCGCGCTTCGCGTTGCGGGACTGCGCGCGGCGGACGTAGGCGACGGCGCGATCGTAGCTCGCGTCGGGGTGCGAAAAGCCGCGATCGGCGAGCAGCTCCAGGCGATCGATGGCGTCGTCGTAAGCGCCCGTGTCGAGCGCCTTGACGCTGTCCTTGAAGAGTTGCTCGTCGGTGTCCTGCTCCACCGCGGCCAGCAGGGGGAGCGCGAGCAAAGAAGTGACCAGTAATGTGGCCAGAAATACGAGTCTCACGCGGCCTGCTCCGAAGCCGCGCGGACGGAGGCACGCGGAAGTCGGGCGATCGCTCTCGAGGCTCGCTCGATCACCGAGCCCGCGTCGCTCGCGTCTCCAGTCGAGAAACGCAGCTTGTCGCAGGCGTCGAGCACGTCCACGAGCTCCGAGGCCACCGCCCGCTCGGCACCCGCCTTTTCGAGCTTCCTGTCCAGATCGGCTCGGAGCACGGCGCGCGCTTTGAGGCCGAGCTTGTCCTCGATGGACAGGTACACGGCCCGTTCGACGGCTCCGGCTACGCCGGCCTGGTCCCGACGGGCGGCCGCGGCTCGAGCGTCGAGCAGCGCCTTGCGCGACGCCGCGGAGAGCGATTGCCCGCGCGCAGCGAGCCGCCGTCGCAAGCGGCCCGCGAGCTCGGCGAGGCCGCCGAGCGCCACGACCGCGAGAGGCGCGCCCGCGAGGAGGCCGAAGAAGTTCTTCGAGTCCGTGAGGTGCCGGGGCGCGGCGGGCGAAGCACCGAGCGCCCTTCGCGGCGGTCCGATGTCTTCGAGCGGACCCTCGGACGGCGCGGCGCTCGACGCGGCCGAAGGCGCGGGCGCGATGGCCTTGCCGGGCTTCACTTCCACGCTGCCGAGCGCCGTGCGCGCGACGTCGTAGCGCCGCACTTTCGGGTCGTAGTACGGCAGCGTCACTTCGCCCAGATCGTGCGTGCCCGGTTCGTCGAGGCGCACGACGTATCGGAACGTCCGTGAGCCGCCGACGACTCCGTCGTGGGCGTCCACCTGATCGGTGATGGTCGGATCGAGCCAATCGACGCCTTTTTGCTCGGGGACCTTCACGGCGTGCGGTACGTTGCCCGTTCCTTCGAGGCGGACGGTGACGGCGATCGCGTCGCCGGCGACGACGCTCCTCGGTTCGACTTCGGAGCTCAGCGTATACGTTCCGACATCGCCGAGCTCGTATCCCGGTGGTCTGCCGGCGATGGGCGGCTCGCGCACGGTGACGTGAAGCTCTTTGCTCGCGCGCACGAGGCCTTGCATGGGAGAGCTTTCCGGATAGCCGGGCCCGCGAAACCCCATCTTCATGGGGCCGATGGTCAGATCGCCCGCGTGAAGCGGGAAGAGCGCGACTTCGCGGAGCTTCACGACCACGAAGCGCGAGCCGTCGATCTCCGTCAGGTAGCGTTGCTGACGGTAAGAGCTGTCGATGATCGATTGCGAGAGAAAATCGGGACGGCTCGGTTCCGCCGCGCCGACTTCGTCATAGGGACCATTCGCCGCATAGGCATAGACACGAAGCGTCACCTGCTGTCCGACGACGGCGTCCGTCGGAGACGCCGTCGCACGGAGAAACGCGGCCTGGTCGGGCGCGTGATCGACCGCGTAGTCCGGCGGAGGCTCCGGCGTCAGCGCGTGGAGTTGATCCTCGAGATCGTCGAGGTTCGGCATCCCCGGGATCCCGCGGAAGCCGGGGAGCTTCGGCATGTGAGAAAAGAACGGATCGAGGTCGAAGGGATCCGTGGGGTTCGCGCGCGGGCGCTTCGGTAGGGTGCCCGACGCGACCACCTCGACGTTGGCCGTGTCGCTGGACTCGGTCTTCGGCCCGAACTGAACCGTCGCCGGACCGATGACGTATCGGCCGGCGTGCGGCGCGACCACGAGCCACGTCGCCGTGATGCCGCGCTGGTGCTCGAAGTGTCCGTTCGTCAGCGAAAAGCTCTGAGACGACGACACGCTCGGCCCCTCGACGGTGAACCCGGGCGGCACGCGGAGCCGTGGATTACTCGGTTCTTCGCCGTCGCTCATCGCGCTGATCTCGACGCGAATGGCTTCCCCGGCCTCCGCTTGCTCCGCGCTGACCGTCATGCGGAGGCGCGGCGCCGCCGTCGCGACGGAAGAAGCGGTGACGGCGATCGCCGCGGCGGAGAGCGAGCAGAACCGGTTCACTTATCCTCCATCCCCGTGACCCGCGCGCGCCCGGCGTGCCGCTTCGCGTCCTCCTGCTGCACCGTCGGCGCTTGCTCGAGGTTGTCGAGCATCCGCTCGTCCTGGCTCAGCGAAGGCGGCGGCTTCTTCTGATCCTGCTTCGGACTCGGCTGGTTCTGATCGTTCTGACTCTTCTGATCCTGATCCTTCTTCTGATCCTGGTCTTTCTTCTGATCCTGATCCTTCTTCTGATCCTGATCCTGATCTTTCTTCTGGTCCTGATCCTTCTTCTGGTCCTGATCTTTCTTCTGATCCTGGTCTTTCTTCTGATTCTGTTTCCCCCCATCCGGTTGCGGCGTCCCGCCGTCCGACTCCTGCGGCTTTCCCCCGTCCGGCTTCTTCTTGTTCTTCTCGTCGATCCGCCGGAGCGCGATGGCGCGGTTCCACGCCGCGCGGACGCCGACCGATTTCTCGCCGTCCTCCTTGCGCGCGGGCAAGAGCTTCAGCGCCGTGTCGTAGGCCGTCACGGCGTCCTCGTAGTTGCCGCGCAAGAATTCTAGATTCCCCGTCAAGTATTCGGCTTGCGCCTTCAGCTCGATCGACGCCGAGGCGTCGTTCGCCACGATGCGCACGACGCGGAGCGCGCAATCGACCTCGTCGGAGCGGTGCGTGGCCGGGTCCTCGCCGCCGGGTGCTCCGGCCGCGCCCTGCGGAACGGGCGGCGCCGGCGCCGTGGGAAGACTTCCGCCGATGGAGCCGGTCGCGGCTTTCGGATCTTCTCCGAACTTCGCGCCGAAGTGCTCCGCGACGCGGAAGAGCGCGAGACCGAGGTCGAAGCTCGCGTTCGAGTGCGCGCGCACCGTGTCCGGCGTCCCGAGCTCGCCGCTCTTGCACTGGCCAGTGGACAGGTACTGTTCGAGCGTCTCGGCCGCCTTCGCCGGATCCCCGCCGTCGAGCGCGCCGATCGCCTCGTCGACGGCGGGAGAATGCCGCGTGAAGAAGCCGTCCTGACAGCCCAGCGCGAAGAGGAGCGTCGTCCCGGCGGCGGCCGCGGCGCGCGCGCGTTTGACCGGCGTCCTGCGGTCGGCCGGCGCGGGCGGCTCGGTCTTTCGTCGCTTGCGCCGTCTCGCTTCCGGGACGAACGCCTCGACGACGAGCAGCAGCAGCGCGAACGCCGTCGGGTAGACGTAGACGTCGGCGTACACGGTCTCGACGCGCTCGGAGAGCTCTTCCGTCATCATCTTGCGCATCGAGGCGGCGATCTCGCTGATGCCCGTCGAGCCGCGCTCGCTGCGCACGACGTTGCCGCCCGTCACGCTGGCGATTTTTCCGAGCTGCTCTTCGCCGGCGGCGCTCAGGGACGTCGTGAGCGGCTGGCCTTCTTCGTCCTTGCGCCAGCCGACGGTGTTGCCGCGATCGTCGATGTCGGGGATGGGCTCGGGTGTCCGTCCGCCGATCTGCACGACGTGGATGGTGACGTGTTCCTTCGCGGCGTCCTCCGCGACGGCGACGGGATCCCCTTCGAGGTCTTCGCCGTCGGTCACGAGCACCATGATACGCCGGTGCCGGGCCGACACCGGATCGCGCCGCAGCAGATCGAGGCCGAGCTCGAGCGCGCGCGCGATGGCCGTTCCGCCGACCGGCATGTCGGAAGGCGAGAGCTGGCGGAAGAACTGCGCGATCGCGCCGCCGTCGTTCGTCAGCGGGAAGCTCAGCGGCTCTCCGGCGAACGCGACCGCCCCGAAGCGCGCGCCCGGCAGATCCGCGATGAGCCGCGCGACCTCGCTCTTGGCGCGTTCGGTACGTGATGGCGTCACGTCCCGCGCGTACATGCTCTTCGAGTAGTCGAGGACGATGATGACGTCGAGGTTCGTGGCCGGCAGGACCCGGGTGCCGCGGCCGTATTGCGGTTGAGCGAGCGCGACGAATCCGGCGGCGACCGCGAGCACCAGCAGAACGGCCTTGAGCGCGCGCCGCCCGGCGGGCCGATCCGTCACCAGCGCGGCGACGCGCGCTTCGTCGCCGAACCGATGCGCCGCGCGAACGAGCAGCCACGCGCCGGCGATGAGCGCGACCCCGACGACCACGGCGAGCAAGGTCCCGAGGAGCCACCACGGATGCGAAAATCTCACGGGAACCTCCTGAGGACGAAGCTCCGGAGGAGCGCCTCCGCGGCGATGAGCAGCACGCCCGGCAAGAGCAGGTACCGATACAGATCCTCGAACGTCGCGATGGTCGACTCGAACTTCGTCTTTTCGAGCTGGTTCAGGACGTCGTGTAGGCTCGCCTGCAGCGCGCGCGCGTCCGTGGCCACGTACGAACGGCCGCCGGTGTCCTTCGAGATCTTGCGGAGCAGCTCGGGGTTCGTCGGAAACGTCTTCTGGACGTAGTGCGGCTGGCCGAAGAGATCGAAGCCGTCGAGCGCTTGCGACACCTCGCCCGAGCCGATCTGCACGGTGTAGATCTTCGCGCCGACGACGCTCGCGAGGTGCGTCGCGTACTCGGGAGAGAGCGCTCCGGAGTTGTTGTCGCCGTCGGTGAGCAGCACGATGGCCTTGCTCACCGCGTGGCTCCGCCGCATGCGAGCGACGGCCACGCCGATCGCGTCGCCGATCGCCGTCGCGCTCCCGTCGATCAAGTTGATCTCCATGCGCGACACGAGCGAGTCGAGGAGGTGATAGTCGAGGGTCGGCGGCGAGAGCACGTAGGCCGCCTTGCCGAACACGACCACGCCGATGCGATCCGTCTTGCGGCGCGAGATGAAGTCGCGGATGACCGCCTTCGCGCCGTCGAGGCGGGTCGGCCGGAGACCGCGTTGCTTTGGCGGCGCGAGCTGAGCCAGATCCGGCGGCAGGTTCTCGAGGACGGCCTCCATGGATCCTGAAAGATCCAGGACGAGCACGACGTCGATGCCTTCTTCCTGTGTCGTGTCCGGCGTGATGGTGCTCACCGGGCGTGCCGTCGCCGCGATGAGGAACCCCGCCGCGACGGCGCGCAGCACGCCCGGAACGTCTCTGAGCCACACCCTGCCGCCGCGGGGACCCCCGGCGAGCGGCATCACCGTGCCGAGGCGCAGCCGCGGCATGCGCGCGTCTTCGCCGAACGTCGTCCGATAGAGGATGACCGGCACGACGACGAGCGCGACGAGGAACCACGGGTGTTCCCAGGTCGCCGAGAGCCACGCCGTGCCCTTCGCGAAGAGCGGGTACGACGCGCCGAGCGCGACCGCGGCCGCCGTCGCGGAGAAGAGCACGACGAGGCGCAGGATGAGGCTCTCGCGCGACGTCACGGCGCGCCTCCCTGCGGCGCCGCCGGCGCCGGAAGATTCGCGAACCGGTCTTCGACGGGCATCGTACGGCGCACGATTTCCTCGGCTTGTCCGAGCGCGGAGTGGCATTCCGGCTCGGTCGGAGTGAGCTTCGCGAATTTCACGAGGTCGGCGTTGTGCAAGAACGACTCGATGTCCGTCAGCGCGCCGATGAACGGCGACACGCGGCGAAGAGCCGACATGGCTTCGTGCGTCGTCGTCTCCAGACCGTCGAAGCCGTAACGCGCGCCGAGGTAGCGGCGGACGGCGTCGGAAACGCGATCGAAATGCTCGGCGAAGCGCCCTTGCTCCACGAGTTGCGCGACGCGGACGTCGAAGAGCTCTTCGAGCGCGACCTCCCACGGCGGCCGCGGCGGCGGGGGCGGCGGGACGGGCCGCGGACGCCTGCGCCACAGCCGGATCAGGAAGGCCACGAGCGCCGCGACCACGGCCGCGCACGCCGCGCCGATGGCCGCGTACTTCGCCGCCGTCCACTCCTCGAGCTGGCGCACGGGACCGGGATTGCCTCGCGGCTTCGGGTCCGGGGTGTTCGCGATGGGATCCTCGAGCACGACCGTGTGCGGGGCCGTGCACAGCGTCCGCACCTCGCCGCTCGCTCGCGCCATGGCGATGGGCAGCGGTGGCAGGGTCAGCTCGGCGCGGCCCGGCTTCTTCGGCAAAGCGACCACTGGGATGGTCAGATGACTCTGGCCCTGGTTGCCGTCCACCTTCGTCTCGAGCTTCGGCGCGCTCGCCCCCTTGGCGTTCGGCAGGTAGAAGCCCGCGGCTTCGAGCGCTTTCATCGCCTCGCCGGTGGATTCCGCGCCGAGCCCGCTCGGCAGGATGCTCTCGCCCTTGCCGTGCACGACAGTGACGTCGAGCACGAGCGCGTAACCGCTCTTGCCGCGGTCCGGGAACGACTCCGTCATCCTCGGCCGCTCGGCGCCCGCGGGAAATGTCTCCTTGCACGTCGACGAAGACTCCTCGTCGTCCGCGGGTGCGGCCGACGCCGCAGGCGGGGGCCCTCCCACGACGGCGCGCGCGGGCGGCGCGACGACCAGCGCGGCCCCACACGCGAGCGCGGCGGAAGACACGGAGAGCCCGCGCCGTTTCACCGGCTGATCCTCCGGGCGCGGCGGGCGAAGAGCTGGCGCAGCGGTTCGACGAACGGTTTGTCCGTGCGGATGATGCAGTAGTCGAGGCCGAGCTTCTTGAAGGTCCGGACGTGGCTCTCGCGCAGCTCGCGCATGACGTGGGCGTAGTGGGCGCGCACGCGCCGGCTCGACGTGTCGACCAGCACTTCCTGGCCGGTCTCGAAATCCTCGAAGCTCGCGAGCCCCACATCGGGCATCTCTTCGTCGCGAGGATCCACCAGCATGAGCGGGATGACGTCGTGGCGCGCGGACGCGAGCGAGAGCGCGCGCTCGTATCTCGTCGCGAAGAAGTCGGAGAGCACGAACGCGACGCTGCGTCGCCGGGCGACGCGGTACAGGGTCTCGAGCGCGAGCGAAAGGTCCGTGCCCCGGTGCTCCGGCGTGGCGCCGAGGATCTCCCGGATCACCCGCATCACGTGCTTCTGCCCCTTCTTCGGGGGAACGATGCTCTCGATGCGATCCGTGGACATGATCAGGCCGACGCGGTCGTTGTGTTTGATGGCGCTGAACGCGCAGAGCGCGCCGACCTCGGCGGCGACGCGGGCCTTCGACGCGACGCGCGTGCCGAACAGACCGCTCGCCGAGACGTCCACCACGAGCATCACGGTCATCTCGCGCTCTTCGACGAACACCTTGACGTAGGCGTCGTCCATGCGCGCGCTGACGTTCCAATCGATGGTCCGGACGTCGTCACCCGGCTGGTACTGGCGCACCTCGCGGAACGCGAGGCCCTGCCCGCGAAAGACCGACGTGTAGCTCCCGGCGAGCTGTTCCGTCGCCAGACGGTTCGTCGTGATCTCGATCTTCCGCAGCGCCTTGAGCAGCTCTTTCGGAATCACTAGAGCTCCATCGTTAGGCTGTCGGGAGCTTCGCCGCCCACGCGGGGTGAGGGGCGAAGCTCCCGGCGCCCTGGCCACGGGTGTGAGCCGCGTGGGGTCGTTCTGTGTCGCGCGACTGCGTCGCGCTCCTCGCGACCTGACGGGTCACGGCACCTCGACGACCTCGAAGACCCGGCGCACCACGTCTTCGGCCGTCACGTTCTCGGCCTCCGCTTCGTACGAGAGGACGAGGCGGTGACGGAGCACGTCCGGGCCGATGGCCTTCACGTCCTCGGGCGTGACGTAGCCGCGGTGTCGCAGGAACGCGTGCGCTCGCGCGGCGAGGTTCAGCGCGATGCTGGCGCGCGGGCTCGCGCCGAACTCGATGAGCGGCGCCAGATCCTTCAGCCCGCGCTGCTGGGGCTCGCGCGTCGAGAACACGATGTCGACGATGTAATCCTTCACCCGCTCGTCCGTGTAGACGTCGCGGATGACCTTCCGCGCGTCGAGCAGCTGCGCCGGCGCGGAGCGCGGCTGGGCCTTCGTCACCACGGCGCTGGTCATGCGATCCATCACCTGACGCTCTTCGTCGCGGCTGGGATAACCGACCTTCACCATCAACATGAAGCGATCGAGCTGTGCTTCCGGCAGCGGGTACGTCCCTTCCTGCTCGATGGGGTTTTGCGTCGCCATGACGATGAACGGATCGGGCAGCGGGTAGGTCTTGTCGCCGATCGTCACCTGGCGCTCTTGCATCGCTTCGAGCAGCGCGCTCTGCACCTTCGCCGGCGCGCGGTTGATCTCGTCGGCGAGCACGAGGTTCGCGAAGATGGGGCCGAGCTTGGACGTGAAATCGCCGGTGCGCTGGTTGTAGATGACCGTGCCGATCAAGTCCGCCGGCAGGAGGTCCGGCGTGAACTGCACCCGGGCGAACTTGGCGTGGATGGCGTCGCACGTCGTGCGAACGGTGAGCGTCTTGGCCAGCCCGGGCACCCCTTCGAGCAGCACGTGTCCGCCGGTGAGCAAACCGATCAGGATCCGCTCGATCATGTACGATTGGCCCACGACGACCTTGCCGATCTCGGCCAGGAGGTCGTCGACGAACGCGCTCTCTTTCGCGACGAGCTCGTTCAACCCGCGGACGTCTTGCATCTGTATGTCTCTCCCGGGAAATTGGGTGTTTTGCCTATAGTCCTTGCCGGCCGACAAAGACAATCCGAAGGATCCCGGTATTCCTGGGCTGGACGGGTATTTCGCACGTTCCGGGGCCGTGGAGACGGCGCACCGGGCGGGCGGAAGCGGTATGGTCTGGGCAGGCCGTGGGCGTCGTCGACCTGGTGCTACAGATCGCGGTCGGCGTCTCGCTCACGGCGTGGGTGGTCCGCAGGGACATGCGCCGGCTACCCCCGGCGCTCTACGCGCGGTCGTGGAACGAAGCGAGCTTCTGGAGCGCCGTGGTCGCGTTCTGCCCCTGGTCGATTCTCGTCCACTACGTGCGCACGCGGCGCAACCTGTGGGGGCTCTTGCTCGGGCTCTTCTGGCTGGCGGTGGTGCTGGGGGCGCTCTTTCTCGTCGGCTTGGGAATGGACTGGGTGGCGGAGCGACTCGCGTGACGCCTGTACGGGCACGGCGCGTGCTTGAACCCGCCTTCATGTCGTCACACACCGGCGTTTCGCGCGCCGTCCGCGGCGCGTCTGTGGTCGCGGATACACACCGCCCTGTTGCGCGCAGGCGACAGGGCCTCGAAAAATTCGGCGTCATCGCGATCGCGATGACGGCGCTGCTCGCGTCGGCTTGTGGCGGCGGCACCTACTGCCAGACCGGGCCGAAATACGGAACCCAGTGCTACGACGTGCAGCAGCCGGGGCCCGGCAACATGCCGCCCGCGGAGAACGGCAGCGTGTACCCCACCGCCGCGAGCTCGCGCGGCGGCACGCCGAACGGCCAGAAGCCGTAGACGGCGCGCCCGCGCGCTCGGGCTACAGCTCGCGCTGCTCGTTGGGGATCACCGCCGGGTATCCGCTGATCGCGCGCGACGCCTGAAGCCCGCCCAGCACCGCGCCCTCGACGGCTCCGATGATGAAGCCGTTCCGGATCCAGTCGCCGGCCAGGTACAGGTTTTCGTAACCCGACTCGTCCGTGCGCAGGCGGAACCGCAGCGTTCCCGCCGTCGCCATCGTGTAAGCCTCGATGGGGCCACAATTCGCGCGGAAGCTCTGGAACGCGAGCCGCGCTTCCCCCTTCCGGTTCTCCAGATCCACGAGCTTTTCGTAGTCGAGGCCGTGCGCGTTCGTCGGGTTCTGGACGCCGTGCCACAGATCTCCGGCGCTCGTCTCGAGCCACTTCCGGGCGTTTCCGATCACCGCGTCACGCTGTCGAACGGGATAAGACGCGTCGTAAGGCCCGGGCGGTGGCCACTTCGCCGCGAGCGCGCCGAACACCGACGCGAGCGCGCCCGGCGCGGTGCCAGGCGGCCAGTCTTCTCGCGTCGCGAGGTGGCTGTCGTCTTCCCAGGTGCTGAACGGCTTCGCGTACCCCGAGACGATGGGCGGCTCGGGGGGCCAGCCGAGCCCCGCGAGATCCGGCCGAAACCAGAGGCGGAGGCTCTGCGTCTCCACGGCGCGCAGCGCGCCGACCATGTCGCGCCACGACGACTGTTGCTCGAGGATGCGCGCGCAGTGAGCGGGGAGCACGCCGATCGGAAGAGCGAGGACCACGACGTCGAAGTCGTCACCCAGCGCGAGGTTGTACCGCTTGCCCTTCCATTGCGTGTAAAACGAATCGAGATCCGCGGGCCTCTGATCCGGCGGTAGATCGAGCTGTTCCCAGCGGGGTTCGTCGGGCCAAGCCTTGCGTCCCTTCACGACCACGAACGGATCGTACGAGGCGGGATCGCCGTTCTTCATCGCGACCTGCTGCTCCAGCTCGAGCCGCACGATCCGCCCCTGGTCGTCCGGCACCACGTCGTGCACGCGCTGGAAGAACTGGATCTTCACGCCGCGCTCGCGAACGGCCTGAAAGATGGGCGCGACGAACGAGTCGCCGATTTCCGAGCTCATCTGATACGCGAACGCGCCCTTGTACTTCAGGGCGGCGAGGATGAGCGAGTTCAGCATGACCGCCGCCGAGAGGTTCGGGCGCTCCGGATCCCCTTCCACGTACGCCGCGACGGCGTCGTAGTACGTGGTCAGGAACGGCGCGTACACGGTCATCTCTCGCGCGCCGTGGCGCCGCAGCCATTCGCGATATTCGACTCCGTCGAGCTGCGCGAATCGCCCGGGTTTCGTCAGCTGATCATCGATGACGCCGATCACGTTCGTGCAGGCGAAGTCGACCTGCATGAAGAACCGATTGAAGGAGAGGTCGGCGTCGATCTGCCGGGCGAACAGACGGTAGAACAGATTCCGGAGTCGCTTCAGCAACGCCGAGATGACCGACAGCGCCCTGTCGCGCCGAGCTTGCGTAGCCGAGCGACTCTGCAGGTCGGCGAGCGCGTTGGACAGCAAATCGAACGAGACCCGAACGCTCTCGTCGGTGACTTCTCCAACCGAGAGCAGCAATCGATGGAGCCACTCGGGTTTTTCGAAACCGGGTTCGAACGGCGCTTTGTCGCCGAGCTTGTCGAGCGCTTCGAATCCGAAGACGAGCTCGAGCAGCCATTTCACGCCCATGGCGACGTAGTCGTGAAACGGCAGAGCGCCGTCGCGCATGCCCGGGATGGCCCCGTTCGCCGGAAACCGGATCGGCCACGGGTACCACTTGCCCCGAAAACGATGCATGAACACCAGCAAGTTGCGCGGCAAAAACGCCTCTTCGTAAGTCCCGAAGTCCGGGACGCCGCGCACCGCGAGCTCGTCGAACGAGCGGCGCACCATGTCGAAGCACGCGTCGTAGCAGCCGAAGAGATAGTGCGTGCCGTTCTGCTCGACGCGCATCGTCGGCGCGACGCGACCGCTCGTGCACTTGCCGCCGGCGCGCCAGCCCATCTGATACACGGTGACCTCGTAGCGCGCGCGCTGCTCCGCGGTGTCGGACAGCCCGAACGCCGCCGCGAGGCCCGCCGGACCCGCGCCGAGAACCGCCACCCGCGTTTTTCGTCCATTGACCATGTCGATTCCTCCCTCTCTTCGAGTATGAAGTCCCGGTTATCGTTCCGCGGACGCATCTGCGTCGCAGCGCGAGAGCTCGCGTTTCATTCCAAACCGCGTGAAGAGATCGACTGCGGTTTGTGAGTGCACTCGCCGCTGCTTGGATGAAACATGGCGGGCCGCGTGGAGGTGTGCGCTCGCTTCCTCGTACGGCAGCTGCTGCGCGTTCGCCACGCGTATGGCTCGCCCGAGCGCCCGCAGGCCGGCTCTCAGACGCCCAGACTGCAGCGAGAGGCGACCGGACATCAACAAGTAGCTCGCCCGCGCTCCTGGGTAGGTGCGGGAGAATCTTCCGAGTCGCCGGACGGCCCGGCGCGCCTGCGACAGCGCGTCCTTTTCGGAGAGCGGCGCAGGAAGGCCCCGTGCCGCGCGTTCGGCGATCGAGAGATACACGTGGCACGCGGCGGAGTGACCGTGGATCCCGGCGAAGTATCCGTTCGCCTCGGCGCCCGGCGCGGCGGCCTCGGCTTCTCTGATGGCCTCGAGCGCCCCCGCCACGTCGTCCTGCTCGAGCCGAGCTTCGGCGAGCGGACCCAGGCTCGCGAACAGCTGCAACGGGACGGTCGTCGAGCGAATCATTTCCACGCCGGTCGGACCCTCGAGCAACGAGAGCGCCTCGTCGACGTCGCCGAGGCGTAGTCGCGACAGCGCTTGCATGGCGTACGAAAACCCGACCACGGTCGGTTCGGCCCCGACGGAATGCACCGCCGCTTCGCCGAACGCTCTCGCCGCCTCTTCGTACCTCCCGAGCATGACGAGGGGCTCGCCGAGCATGAATTTCGCGCGGTGCTTCCACAGTCCGCCGCCGAGCTCGTCGGCGAGAGCGCCCGCGCGCTTGAGCGGCGCGACGGCTTGACCGGGACGTCCCATGAAGCTCAGGTACATCCCGAGCACCACGTGCGATTCTATCTTCGCCAAGAGCACGTCATTCGCCTCGGCCAGAGCGATGGCTTGCTCGAGATCTCGCTCCGCGAAGCCGTGTAGCCCCATCATCGCCAGCACGTAAGCGGCGGAGCTTATCGCGGCCGCGGCTTCGCCGCTCGGCCCGAGCAGGTCCGCCATGTTCCGGCTCATGAAGGCTGATTCCAGGAACTTCGTTTGCTCGCCCTTCCACAGAAAGACAGCCTGGATCTCGGAGATGATGTGGACCGCGTCCTTCAGGCGCTCTCGGTATTCGCCCGCCACGGGTCGCGCGTACATCCCGGTGAGACGCCGGCGCACGCGGTGCCCGAGGTGTCGCAGCAGCTCGACGGCCGCACCGGCCGCGCCGCTCGGCGGTTCGAATCCGAGCATGCGAAGCGCGGATTCATAGGCCGCCGCCGCGCCGTCGTGGTTCGCTAGGCTGTACCGAGCGTCGCCCATGAGCTTCAGCCATCGCGCGCGATCGAACTTCGCGGCTTTGGCTTGCTGCGTGCCGTCGAGCTCGAGCGCGTTGGTGAGAAAGAGGATCGCTTCCTCGTTCGCATAGGCGCCGAGCGACTGCTCGCCCGCCTTGCCGTACGCGGCCATGGCCTTCGGCGCGTCCTCCGCGAGGCGAAAGTGCTGCGCAAGGCGCGCGTACATCGGCGAAAGATCGGCTTCGTATCGACGCTCGAGGTGCTCGGCTACGGCTCGATGCAGCGAACGCCGTTGCGAGTAGCTCAGGAGCCCATAGGTCGTCTCGCGCGTCACGGCGTGACGGAACAGCCACGACGCGTCGCGATCCTTCGTGAGCAAGTCGAGTCGCTCGAGTCGATGCAGCGACGCGACGACGCCGTCGCGATCTTCGGCTACCGGGAGCGCGTCGCGAACGGCGGCTTCCTCGAAGTGACGCCCGACGACGCTCGCGACCTTCAGGACGAGCTGCTCGTGCGCCGCGAGCCGTGCGATGCGGCTGGTGATGACGGCCTCGAGCGACTCGGGGAACGACGAGCTCGCGAGCGACGCCCACCCCGACGTCGCTTCGAGCCTGCCGCCGTCGATGCGAATGCGTCCGGAGTCGCGCAGCGAGTACGCGATCTCCTCGATGTAGAACGGGTTGCCCTCGGCGCGCGCCACGATGAACTCGACGAGCTCGGAAGGAACGGCCGGCACTCCGAACCTTTGTTGCAGGATCTGCACGGTTTGCTCCCGGTTCATCGGAGGCAGCTCGAGCCGTAGCGCCGATTCGCGGAGCTTCGCGCAGTCCGGCGGTTCGTGATCCATGGGGCGCATCGTCACGACGATGGTCGCGCCGGGGACGAGTTTTCGGACGAGCGTGACGAACGCCCAGGACGCCGAATCGAACCAGTGCCCGTCTTCCAGCGCGAGTAGGAACGGCGCTTCGCGCGCCGCGCGGCTCACGAAATGAAGGAGCAAGCGCGTCAGGTTCTCGGCGCGGATCTGAGGCGTCATCTGCTGCGTCAGAGTCGTCTCCGGAAACGCGAACGGCAGGACGATCGTGAGCAGCGGCGCAAATGGCGTGAGCTCCCCCACGTCCGAAAGGGCCTCGAGCACGCGGGCGCGCCCGGCTTCCGCGGACAGGTCGCTCACCTGGAGGAGCTCGGCGAAGACGCTGCGGAACGCGAAGTAGGGAGTGCCCGTGTCCATCGAGTCCGCCTCGCCCTTCACGAAGCGCACGCCGCGCTCGGCGGCGATCTCCCGAAGCTCGCCGATCATGTGGGATTTGCCCATGCCCGCGTCCGCGACGAGCAAGATGGGGTCCTGGCTCCGCCCGGCGTGAAGCGCGTCCACCGCTCGTTCGAGCGCGGCTCGCTGTTCGTCGCGCCCGACGCTCACCGGGCGCGAGGACGGGCCGCGCCGCTGCCGCGGCGAATCGGCGAGGGGCCGATTGACCAAGACGGGCTCCTCGAGCCCTTTCAGCGCGATCGAGCCCAAGGATTCGAACTTCGCGTGGCGCTCCGCCGCGCGGCGCGTGGGCTCGTCGCAGAGGACGCGCTCGGTCGTGGCGGCTTCCATCAGCCGCGCAGCGCGGTTGATCGTCGGGCCGACGAGCGAATATTGCTTGCGAGTCGCGCCGCCGAACGCGCCGCAGAAGAGACGGCCGCTGGCGACGCCGATCGACGTCGGGATCCCGAGCGCCTCGGTCTCCGTCGCCGCGGCGGCCGCGAAGAGGGCGGCGCGCGCCGCGTCGTCTTCGTGCACGCGCGGAGGGATGCCGAAGGCGACCACGAGCGTCGTCCCCTTGTCGTCTTCGACGAACTGGTACACGGCGCCGTCGAAGTGGGAGACGATGCCGACGACCGCGGTGACCGTCGCGTCGAGCTCGGCGGACGAGGGCGCGACGGCGCCTCTGAACCCGACGAACACGACGCTCAAGGTTCGAAACTCGGCCAGGAACTCGTGCTGCCGCGCGTGCATGCGTTGAACTACGACCTCGGGCAGCGCTCGCTCCACGACGGCCGCGTCGGCGACGGCCGGCGCGGTTCTGGGAGCGGCTCTGCGCGGCAGCGGATGAAGCCGCGTGACCTCGAACGCCTCGCCGGAGAGCGAGTGGGCGGCGCCCGGCTCCTCGAGCGCGGCATACGCTCGCCGAGAAAGCACGACCCCGCGGGTCGTACGGACGCCGACGATCCGCGCGATCTGCTGGATGGCGTCTCCGGTCGAAAGCGTCAGCCGCGTGCCGGTGCCGACGCGCAATACGCGCAACGCACCCGCCCCCACCATCGCGCGTAGCGACAGGCGGGACCCCGGCGCGGACCGCGCTTCGAAGCCGTCGAGAGCGCGCCGCACCTCGAGGCCGCACGCCACCGCGAGGCGGACCAGATCCCGCAGGTTCGATTCACGGTCCCTGAAGAGAACGACCGCGGCGTCCCCTGCGAAGAACAGGACGTCGCCGCCGTAAGCATCGACGAAGTCGGTGAGCCGACCGTAGTAGTCGTTCAGGATCTCCGAGAGCGACTCCGCGCCCCGGGGACCCTGTTTCGCGAGCGTCTCCGTGATCGGCGTGAAGCCCGTGACGTCGACGAACAGGATTGCACCCTCGAAGCGTTCCTCTCTCGGGTGGTTCGGGACATGGTCCGTGAGAATTTGTTCGAGCTCGAGTCGGGAAATGTAGGTGACGAGCTCCGGCACCGGGACGCTTGAAGCCTCCGGAGGAGAAGCCGATACTGTGGAGCGATAGGATGTCACTTACGAATCGGGGGTGGGCGTGAAGAGGCGTCTGGCGATCTTGGGGGGCGGTCCGTCTGCTCTCAGTGCTGCTTTTTACCTGACCTCCGACAGCGAGCTCAAATCTCGATACGAGATCACCATCTATCAAATGGGGTGGCGTGTCGGCGGCAAAGGCGCGAGCGGAAGAGCAGAGAACGGGAAGATCCTCGAGCACGGATTACACATTCTCTTCGGTTGCTATCACGACTTCTTCTCGTTGATGAGGGCCGTGTACGAAGAGCTCGCGAGGCCACCTGGTCATCCGATACGGACCTTGAACGATGCCTTCCAGCCGAACGACTTCGGGGTCGTCGAGTGTCACTACGACGGCCGGTGGTCGCCTTGGGGCATCGCGTTCCCGAAGAACTCGGGCACGCCCGGTAGCGGAAGCTTGTTCCTGAACGCCGAAGCGTATTTGTCACAATTCATTCAGGCCGTCGTCGAGGTCCTCTTCGGATGGCGAGTGCTCTCGCAGCTCGACGGAGCGCACGTCTTCGATCTACCGGGGGCCGACCGGGACGATCCGTTCACCAACGTCTGCGCGCGCTTCGTTCAGACCTCGTACAAGGTGGTGCGGAAAATCGTCTCCGCCGAGCGGAAGTCGCGCGCCGTGCTCCGCGTGCTCGGCGGGCTGCGTCGCATGTTCGTCACCACCGTGCAGAACATGTCCGGCTGGAGCGCCGACAACCACCGGGTGTGCTGCGGCGTCGACATGATCATGGCGATGCTCACGGGCATGGTGGAAGACGGCGTTCTCAGCCCCCGCGGGTTCGATTTCAGCAAGATCGACGACTACGACCTGCGCGAATGGCTCCGCCGGCACGGCGCGCAAGAAGCGACGCTCGAGAGCCCCTGGGTCCGCACGATTTACGACGCCGCCTTTTCGTATCTCTGCGGCGATCCGTCCACCCAGAGCATCGCGGCCGGCGCGGCGCTCCGCGCCCTCATCTGGATGAGCCTCTACAAAGGCGCGATGTACTACAAGATGACCGCCGGCATGGGCGACATCGTCTTCGCGCCGCTGTACCGGGTGCTCTCCGACCGCGGCGTGAAGTTCGAGTTCTTCCACAAGGTAGAGTCGCTCGGTCTCTCGGAAGACAAGAAGCGCGTCGATCGCATCGTTGTCAATCGTCAGGTAAACTTGAAGAACGGCTACGAGCCGCTCATCGACGTGAACGGGCTCGAGTGCTGGCCCGCCCAGCCGCTCTGGGATCAGATCGAAAACGCCGAGGCGATCAAGGGGATCGATCTGGAGTCTTACTACTCGGGTTACGACGGGGTCGAGAAGCTCACGCTGCGCGCGGGCGAGCACTTCGATCAGGTCTTGTTCGCCATTCCGATCGGCGCCGTGCGGTATCTCTGCAGCGAGCTCGTGGAGCATTCGCCGCGCTGGAAGAGCATGGTGGAGAACGTGAAATCGGTGCAAACCCTGGCGTTTCAACTGTGGTCGAAGCCGACGCTCGAGCAGATGGGATGGCAGGCGCCGTCGCCCCTCTTGAGCCTCTACGTTCAGCCGCTCAATACGTGGGGGGACATGTCTCAGGTGAAGGCCCGCGAAGCATGGCCACCCGAGTTGTCACCAGGACAGGTCTCGTACTTCTGCGGAACTCAAATCGGGCCGGACGTGGCGCCGCCGCCCGGCAAGAGTGACTTCGAATCGCGGATGACCGAGGACGCGAAGTCCGCGGCGCTCGATTTCCTGCGCTGCAGCATGACGACGCTGTTGCCGTTCGCGAGCGACGGAACGCGTCCGGACCCGCCCTCGAACGGAACGCCGATGTCCGCGGACTGGCCGCGCGGCGCCGGCGCGTTCGACTGGGGCGTGCTCGTCGATCCGAAGAACCGCTGCGGCGAGGCGCGGTTCGAAGCGCAGTACTGGCGTTCGAATTCCGGTCCCTCCGAACGTTGCACGATCGCGCAACCGGGCAGCATCAAGCACCGAATGGCGCCGGACGCCACCGGGTACGACAACCTGGTCATCACCGGCGACTGGACCGACAACGGGCTCTACCTCGCGTCCATGGAGGGGGCGGTGCAGTCGGGCATCCTGGCGGCGCGCGCGATCTCGGGCCGTCCGTTCCCCATCGTGAACGACTGGTTCCAGGTGACGCGCGGCCCGCTGCACGGCGGCGACGAACGCTGAACGACGCGCGCCGATGGCGGGGTCGCCGTCACTTGCACGTGTTCGTCAAGATTTGCTGACAACCACACTTGCCAGCTGAAGTACAGCAGGGCACGCCGAGCAGGCTGCTCGACGTGAGAATGCACCCGGGGCAGCCCGCCACGTAACAGGTGCCGCCGCCGGAAGAGCCGCCCGATGGCGCGCCGGCCGTGCCTCCCGCCGAAGCTCCGCCCGTCGCCGGCGCGGCTCCACCACCGGGGCCAGCTCCGGAACCGGGAGCGGCGCCGCCCGCTACTCCGACGCCGCCCGTGTCATTCCCCGACACGCCATCCGATTCACCTCCCGCGCCCCCGGAAGGAACGATGGCGCCGGCGCCCGCTTGCCCGGATGCACCGCCGCCGGGTGGCGGCTCCACGAGCGCGCTGCCATCCGGAGTAAAGCCCAGGGGCTCCACCGACGCGCATCCCACGAGAAGCAATGCCGAAATGAGAAGACGCCGAACCGAACCGGGACGCGTGGACATGGTCGTCAGCGTCCTACTAGTCCGCCGGCGAGGGCCGGTCGACCTGTACCGACCAGTGGGTCAGAATTCGCGGGGTTAGCGCGCGGTCTCGGGCCGAATACCGTGGCCGTGGCCTTCGACGCCGGCGAAATAACGCTGGGGATTGTCGACGAAGATCGTCCGTAGCTGCGAGTCGGTGACGCCGCGCTTCTTGAGCTCCGGAATGATGTTCTTGAAGAGATGGGTCGGTTCCCACTGCGGCAGGGCCGCGTCGAGCATCTCCGCCGTCACGACTATGTGTCCGCCGAAGACGGGCCGTCCGAGCCACTGGCAGACGGAGTCGTGCGAGAGGCAGACCGAACGCGCATAGCCCGCTTCGAGCATTCGCAGGACGCTCTCGATGCGCTTTTGATCGGGGATGAGCGTCTCGAGCCCGAATCGGTCGAAGCCGAGGTAGGCGCCCCGATCGGCGATCGCGACGTGATAGGCGTGGTCGTCACGCCCGTCGGAGTGCCCGATGAGGATGCGATGCGGAGAGACGCCTTGGGCCACGAGCAGCTCGATTTGTTCGAGGCCGCAGCTCGCCTCGTCGGTGTGCGTGAGCACGGGGCAGCCGACTTTGGCGGCCGCGCGCCCCGCCGCGGTGATGAGCTTGCGTTCGTAGTCGGAGATCTGCCCGGCGCCGGAGGCGACCTTCACGATGCCGGCGCGGATCCCGCTCGAGCCGATGCCCTCGGTCAGCTCCTTCTCGTAGATGGCGGTGATCTCCTCCACCGGGAGCGCGCCGAACGTATACGTTAGCCCTTCGTTCTGCTTGTACGCGCCCGTCGCGCAGATGATCTGCATGCCGGAGCGCTGCGCGACCTCGGCCATGAACTCCACGTCGCGCCCGAGGTCCATCGGGCAGGGGTCGACGAAGGTGGCGACGCCGAAGCTCTTGAGCTCGCCCATGCGGTCCACCGCTTTCGCCAGCGCCTCGGCGCGCTGAAACTTCGGCGCGAGCCCATCCATGAACCAACCCGGGTAGCCGATCAGCAAATGCTCGTGCACGAGCGTCATCCCGAGCGATGCCGGTTTCGTCTTCCCGGTGACCGTGTTGATCCAATCCATGCCCCGAGTGTAGTCGAAGGCCGCGCTTCCGTCGCATTCTCCCGCGAGCCTTTGACAGCGTGGGGGATCTGTTCTGCCAAAGTTCCTGGCAGTAGTGTTAGCTGCTCAGGCCACGTGACGTTCGCTCCGCTGCTGCTCACTTTCGAGGTCGCGACGCTCGCCGTCATTGCTTCCGCGGCGATCGGCGTCACCGCGGGCTCGCTGCTCGCGCGGCGCAAGCTCCCGGGCAGTGATCTACTGAACGGCATCGTCACCGCGCCGATGGTTCTTCCGCCGACGGTGCTCGGTTACTACGTGCTCGTATTATTCGGACGCCGGAGCCCGCTGGGCCGGGCGTTCGAAGCGGTGACCGGGACGTCCATCGTGTTTTCGTTCAGTGGCGTCGTTCTCGCCGCGACGATCGGGTCGTTGCCGCTGGTCGTGATGTCGTCGCGCGCGGCGCTCGAGAGCGTGGATCCCGTGCTCCGGAACGCCGCGCGCACGCTCGGGGCCGGCCCGTTGCGCGCTTTTCTCACGGTGGAGCTGCCGCTGGCCGCGCCGGGGATCGTCGCCGGCCTGATGCTCGGGTTTGCCCGCGCGCTCGGCGATTTCGGGGTCACGTTGATGGTCGCCGGCGACATCCCGGGGCACACGCAGACGGCGTCGCTCGCGATCTACGACGCGATCCAGTCGAATCGCGAGAACGACGCGCTGGGCATGATCGGCGTGCTGACGTTCATCGCCGTCGGTGCGCTCTTCGTCGCCGGTCGATTGACGCGAGCGCCGCGTGTCCTCTGACGTGCTGTCCGTAGAGTTGCGCCTCTCCGCCGGCGCGTTCGAGCTCGACGTCGCGTTCGAAGTGCCGCCGGGTATCACCGTGCTGTTCGGCCCTTCCGGCTCGGGGAAGAGCTCCACGCTGGCGGCGATCGCCGGCCTCGCGAAGCCAGCGCGCGGACGCGTGGCGCTCGGCGACGCGACGTGGTTCGACGCCGCGCGCGGCATCGACGTCCCTCCGGAGTCCCGCGGTCTGTCGCTCGTGTTCCAGACGCTCGCGCTCTTTCCCCATCTCACGGCGCAAGACAACGTGGAGTACGGGATGGATCGCGCTCTTCCCCGTCGAGAACGGCGCGACCGGGCGCGTGCCATGCTCGAGCGCATGCGGATCGGTCACGTCGCCGGCCGCTTGCCTCGGACCTTCTCCGGCGGCGAAGCGCAGCGCGTCGCGCTCGCGCGGGCATTTGCGCGCTCGCCCCGCGTGGTGCTCTTGGACGAGGCGTTCTCCGCGCTCGATCGCGATTTGCGGTATGCGCTCGGCGCGGACGTTCGCGAGCTGGTCGCGGAGCGGTCGATCCCGACGATCGTCGTCACGCACCACCGCCACGAGGCGAGGACGCTCGCGGACCGAGCGATCGCTTTACGCGACGGCCGCGTCGAAGCGCAGGGCGCCGTGCGCGACGTGGTGCCCGCCGCGGATCGCGAGCAGTAGGTCGCCCGGAGCGCGACGGAGTCGCGCGACCCAAGAGAACGAGCCCAGCGCGCTCGTCACACCCGTACGTGGCAAAGGAACCTTCGCCCGTTCGCCCGATCGGGCGGGCGAAGGTTCCGACAGTCCACCTATGGACGAGCGCTTACTCGTCGTCGATGCGATGGCCACGCACGCCCGACGGCGGCGGATTGTTCGATTCGAATGCGCCGGAGTCTTCGTCGCCGGCCGCTTTCGCCTGACGATTACCGAGGACGCCCTCGATCGCCGCGTGGAGATCACAATAACCCTTGCACTTTTCGACGAAGGGGCCGAGCGCGATGGCGCGCACGCGCTGGCGCGGCGTCGTGGTGCCGCTGAAGAACACGATTCGCCGAACGATGGCCTCGCGATGGAGCAGCTGCGCGAGCTCGATTCCGTCGCCGTCCGGCAAATCGATGTCGAAGACGCCGACCGAGAACGTCCCGGGGAGCCGCCGAGCCTCGGCGCAACTCTCCGCGAGCTCCACGTCGAACCCGGAGCGTCTGAGCAACCGGACGAGCGCGCGAGCAAGCGTCGGCTCGTCTTCCACCAGCATCACTCGCTTGCCCATGCGTGTTCCCACCCGGACGTCGTTAGCTTACACGTCCTTTGACCCAGCGGTAGCGTCCGAATTTGCATCTCGCGCGTCGTTCGGGAACGCGACGCGCGACGGCGTGCGCCGGTTCCCGGCCAGAGCTTTGCGTCTCATCGGATCCGGCGAGCATTCAGATGCGCGAAATCTCGCGCTCCCCGGCGTGGATGGGTCGGCGAGGGTCGCTCGCCCGAAAAAATCATGACCCATTTGCGCCGCGCGTGCCGTGAGTGCTGCGACCGACGACCAAGGCAAAGAGCGTCCGGTGGATCGGCGTAGGTATTTCATGGTGTTCCCCCCGTCGGACCACCGCGCCTTGCAAGGCGGAGGCCTCGGTGCGGCGTCCGCTTCGCACATCCTGGAGCATCGAAGGCACGGAGTCCGCGAACTTGGTACGCGTCGCGTCGATGGTCGCGTCGACGATCCGGTCGTCGATGACGACGCCTTCCGCTTTCGCGACCTTGGCGAGCTCCTGCATCGTCTCGCGGACGAGCGCCGCGAGCTCCGGCACCGCCAGGACTTGGCCGGCAGTTTTGTCGGTCAGCGCGCAGATGGCGTTGAAAGGGGCGTTCCAGAGGAGCTTCGTCCATAGGATACGGGCGAGGTCCTTCTTCGCCTCGCACTCGAAGCCTGCCCGGGCGAATTCGTCGGAAATGCGCTGGACGTCGGGCATCTGGTCGGGCACGAGCGGCGCCAGGATCATCTTCGCCGGGGCGTCGACGCGGATGCGGCCGCTGCCCAGGTTCGTCGACGCGATCTGCGCGATGCCCCCGATCACCCGCTCCTTGCCGATGACGGCGGCGAGCTCGGTCTCCGAGTCCAGGCCGTTCAGCAGGGGGATCGCGAAGCCATTCGGGGCGAGCGCCTTGCCCGTCCCCTCGGCCACGTCGCCGAGGCTCGCCGCCTTGACCGCCACCAGGGCCACGTTCGCCCCGAGCCCCGCAGCTTCTGCGACGTCGTTCAGGACGGCGGGCGTCACGGAAATGGTCCCGTGCGGCATTTCCACGAAGAGGCCGCGCTCGCGGATGGCCCGGCCGTGCTCGCCGCGCGCGACGAACGTCACGTCGTGCCCTGCGCGAAGGAGCATCGCCCCGTAGTAGCCGCCGACCGCTCCCGCGCCGACGACCAGGACCTTCATTCGTCGTCCTCGTCCGCGCCGCGGCGGCCGATGCCGATGTTCGCCTCGCCGGAGTAGACGACGGGCCCGTCGCCGACGGTCGCGCGGATCGTCTTGCAGACGTGAGCCTTGAGCTCGTCCCATTTCTTCTCGGGGAGCTTCGATTTGAGCGGCACCAGGAACAGGTTCGCGCGCGCCGCCTGATCGAAGAAATGGTCGATCGAATCGGCGGTCTTCATCTCGACGCTGCGCGTGACGATCTCGACGTCGTCGAAGCCCGCCTCCATCATTTCCGCCGCGAACTGCGCCGGATCCTGGAGGCTTTGCACGGCCGGCAGGTTCGCGGGCCTCGGCAGATCCGGCAGCGCCTCGTAGACGCCGCGGATCAGCGCGTCGATGAGCGGCATGCGCTCGCGCGGCCCCCAGCCGACGACGACGGCCCTGCCTTCCGGTTTGATGACGCGACACAGCTCCCGAAACCCTCGCCCGCGATCGGGGAAGAAGATGAGCCCGAACACGGAGAAGGCCGCGTCGAAGGACTCGCTCGCGAGCTCGAGTTGCTGCCCGTTCATTCGTTTCACCGAAACATTGGTGATCTTGTCGCGGTCGATGCGAGCCCGGAGGCGCTCGAGCATGCCCTCGGCGTAGTCCGTGGCGACGACCTCCTTCACGAGGGGCGCCGCCCGTACCGCGAGCGTCCCTGGGCCGGTCGCGACGTCGAGCACCCGGTCGGTCGGGCGCAAGTCGGCGACTCGAATGGCTTCCTGGGCCCAGAGCCCCATGAACGGCTCGTTCACCTCTTCGTACGCAGCGGCGATGTTCGTCCACTCCGCGGGATCGTTTTGCTTGGGCGGGCCGGCCATGCCGGGAGGGTATGCGACCTTTTCGCTCCGGCGAAGAGTGAATTACCCTCGCCCCTGCGATGAAGCTCTTCGCGGGCACGAGCGGCTTTTCCTACAAGGAGTGGAAGGGCACATTTTACCCCGCCGCCCACCCGGATCGGCAAATGCTCGCGTTCTACGCCACGCGGCTCCCGGCCGTGGAGATCAACAATACCTTTTATCGAATGCCGACGCGCGAGGCCCTCGAGAGCTGGGCCGGACAGGTGCCGCTCGCGTTCACTTTCGCGCTGAAGGCGCCGCAGCGGATCACGCATCGCGAGCGCCTCGAAAAGTCGGACGATTCTCTACACGCGTTCCTGAGCGTCGCGAACGTGCTCGGGAGCCGCCTCGGTCCGCTCCTGTTTCAGCTCCCGCCGTTCCAGAAGAAGGACCTTTTACGCTTGCAAGCCTTTCTCGCCAAGGTTCCGAGCGGGGTACGGGTCGCGTTCGAGTTCCGCCATCCGTCATGGTTCTCGGAGGACGCCTACGAGGTCATGCGGGCGCACGGCGTCGCGCTGGTCGCTGGAGACGCAGACGATTCCGGAAAGAGCCCGCCGCTCGTCACGACGGCGCCGTTCGGCTACCTGCGCTTGCGCGCGGAGGAGTACGACCGCCCCACACTGAGCGCATGGGCCGACCGAATCCGAGATCAGCCATGGACGGACGCCTTCGTCTTCTTGAAGCACGAGGTGAGGGGCCCCGAATTCGCCGAGACCCTGACCGAGCTCTTCGAGGGGCGTCGATAGACCTACAGAAGGGAACTTTCGGGCGCCTTATCCCTCCTCATCCCTCCTCGCCGGCGACGGAACGGAGATTGTGGGAGGTCCGTTCATCGACGAGTGCTCTTCGGGCGCCCGCGTAGTAATAAAGGGTCTCCTTTGTCGCCGCTTCGCCCTCCACGTGCATGTACTTCCAGGATTTGATCCAGAATCTCCAGCGCTTCTGGGCCGACCGCGGCTGCCTCATCGTCCAGCCGTACAACTCGGAAGTGGGCGCCGGGACGTTCAACCCCGCGACCGTTCTTCGCGCCATCGGGCCCGAGCCGTGGAACGTGGCCTACGTCGAACCATCGCGCCGCCCCACCGACGGCCGCTACGGTGACAACCCGAACCGGCTCCAGCAGTTTCATCAATTCCAGGTCATCCTGAAACCGAGCCCGCTCGATATTCAGGATCTCTACCTCGAATCCCTCTCGGCGCTCGGCACCAAGCCGCTCGAGCACGACGTGCGATTCATCGAGGACGATTGGGAGAGCCCGACGCTGGGAGCCTGGGGCCTCGGCTGGCAGATCTGGCTGGACGGGCAGGAGATCAGCCAGTTTACGTATTTCCAGCAGGTCGGCGGTCTCGAGTGCAAGCCGGTCAGCGGCGAGCTCACGTACGGGCTCGAGCGCATCGCGATGTACCTGCAGGACGTCGATCACTTCGCCGACATCCGGTACAACGAGCACGTCACGTACGGCGAGATATTCCGGCGCGCCGAATGGGAGTGGTCGACTTACAACTTCGAGGTCGCCGACGTCGCGCACCACGTCGCCTTCTTCGATCACGCCGAGCTCGAGGTGCGGCGCCTGCTCGGGCGCGGTGAAGATCCGTTGAAGCAGCTCGTCTTGCCGGCGTACGACTTCGTCGTGAAAGCGGCGCACGCCTTCAACGTCCTGGACGCGCGAGGCGCCATCGGCGTCACCGAGCGGCAGCGATACATCTTGAGAGTGCGGACCCTCGCTCGAGAGGTGTGTCACGCTTACTACGCCCAGCGCGAAGCGCTCGGGTTCCCCCTCCTCCAGAAAACGGCCAAGGCCGCGGAGTAAGAAAGGCTCGCGTCAAATGGCGTTCACGCGCGTTCCGTTCGGTTCAATGCCCTGGGAGCAGGGCACCCACCGGCTCGAAAAGAAGAAGAGCCTGACGGGGCGGGGCATCGGTCTGCTCGAGTTCGCTCCCGGTTTCGCGGATCCGAAGTGGTGCGAGCGCAGCCACATCATGTACGTCGTAGAGGGAATGATCGATCTCGAGTTCGACGAGGGCATCGTCACCCTTTCTGCCGGCCAGTGCGGCGTCCTCGACCGCGGGACGCGCCACCGCGCGAAGAACACCGGCGACGAAAAGGCGATCGTGTTCGTCGTCAGCGACGTGGACGTGCCTGCGTAGCGTCCCTCTTCCTGCTTCACATGGTTCGTTCGCGCGCGCGCGCCGCGGGCGCCGCCCACCGGGGCGCCCTGGTCGCCGTTTCCGATCCGGCGAGCGAGCCTTCGCGCGCCGAACGCGAGCTCGCGGAGCTGCTCGCACGTCTCGCGGGGCTCGAAGCCGAGACGGCCGGGCTCTCCGAATCGCTCGCGCGCTTCCGGGACGAGCGCCGCGCGCGGCTCGGAGCCGCAGAAGAGGAGCTCTTCGCTGCGAAGCGCCTCGAGGCACGCCTCGTTCGTCTGAACGCCGAGGCGGAGGAGTGGGCACTAGGTGAGAGCCCCGGAGAGCCTCCCGCGCGGCGCCGCAAAGCGCCGCGCCCCGGGTTGCCACCGGCTTCGCCCGGCGTTTCCGAATGCGACCCAGCTCCTTGGCTTTCGTTGAAGGAGCTCTATCGGATGCTCGCGCGAAAGCTTCACCCCGACTTCGCGAATACCGACGCCGAGCGCGCGCGGAGGAGCGAGCTCATGGCGCGCGTGAACGCCGCCTACGCGCGCGAGGACCGCGTGCTGCTCGAGCTGGTTCACGGGGAAGTCGATTCGGGGCCCGCGGCGGGCGAACCGAGCCCGGAGGTGCGTGCGAGCCACGCCGAACGCCGCCTTGCGACGATCGCGCCCATGGTTTCGTCGCTGGAAAGAGGGCTCGCTCGCCTGCGCGCGTCGTCGCTGTTCAAGGACCTCACGGCGGCGCAGGGCGCGTCGGAGCGCGGGAGGGACTACTTCGCCGAGGCGGCGTACGCGGCTCGGCGGTCCGCCCGAGAGTCGCGCCGCGCGGCGCTCGTCCTCGCCGCGCGCCTCGACGAAACCCTGCGCCTCTACCGCGCGCGTTCCGTGGCGCCCCCGGCGCCCGCGAGCGCGCCGCGCAGGACGAACGCCGGGTGGGCCGTCGAGCATCTCTCGCGCCCCGCGTCCCGGTCTCCGCGCGCAGAGTCGGTGACCGAAGAGAGCCGGCGAGTCGCGCACCGGCTCGGATCGGCGGCGGCGGCCCAGAAGTGGCAAGTCGTATTGTCGCTATTCGCGTTGTTCGGCGAGGCGTCCGCCGAGCCGCCGCCGGCTCTCTCGACGTTCGAGTCGGCGGCCGCGCGCTACGAGCTCTTGCGCGCCGAGTTTTCGCCCGCGCCGTCGTTCGAGCGCGCGATCACCGAGCTCCCGCCGCACCTCGAAATAGGGCTGCGCGTCTATCCCAAGCGCCTCGCGTTCGGCATTCAAGCCAAACGCCCCGAGCACCTCGCGGGGATCCGTCTCGCGCTGAAGGAGCGAGCAGTGGCCCCGCTCGCCCGCGCGGTGCTGTCCGTCATGGGGCCTGAAGAGCGCTGCGCGGAGTGTGGCCGATCGCGTTTTTTGGTTCACGTGTTTCGGGCGCGCGGCGTGGACGAGGTGCACGCGCTCGCCTGCCCGGTTTGCGGCGCGCTGCACCAGAGTTACAGAAGCTTCGGCAGCCCCGTCGGCGTGGAGGCGCTCGCGCCTTACGCCGTCACCCTCGGGCTCGTCGTCGAGCGGACCGTTGCCGTCGGAAAAAGCGCGGTGGTGCTCGGCCTGTTGCCGAACGAGGAGCAAGGGCTAAACGCGCAGTTTCTCGTGGACCGTTTCGCGACGCTCTTTCTCGACGAGCTTTCTCCGGAGCTCCGCGATTACGCGCGCCTCGCCGCTGTTGGGAAGCCGCTCGCGCCGCCGGCGCGCATCCCGCGGGGAAAGCGGGTCCGGCTCACGCTGTCCCCGGGCGCGCCGCTCTCGATGAAAGAGCTCGAGCGCGAGCTCCTGACGCGAGCGCGTTCGCGTTTTCGAGTACGCTCGCAGGGTGGCCGAGGTCTTCGAGGATCGTGAAGCGGCCGCTCGCGAGCGGCTCGCGGCCGGGGACCTGAAGAGCGCGGCGACGCTGCTCGTCCGCGGTTACGGCCCGGAGATCTACGGGTTTCTCGTCGCGCACCTGCGTGACGAAACGGCGGCGGCGGACGTGTTCTCCGCGTTCACCGAGGACCTCTGGCGCGGGTTACCGCGTTTCGAAGGACGTTCGACTTTGCGCGTCTGGGCTTACGCCATCGCGAAGAATGCCGCGGCGCGACACCTTGCCGCGCCGCATCGCCGAAGGCGTCGCAACGTCCCCCTGAGCCAGGCGGGAGAGCTCGCCGAGCTCGCCGACGCAGTCAGAACCGAGACGCACCCGTATCTTCGAACCGAAGCGAAATCCAAGCTCTCGGCGCTACGGGATCGGCTTTCTCCCGATGAGCGCGCGTTGCTCGTGCTTCGGGTCGATCGCGGCCTCGACTGGCTCGACGTGGCTCGCATTCTGTTCACAGAAGAAGGCGCATCCTCCGACGACGACCTGAAAACAGGGGCTGCGCGAGCGCGAAAGCGCTTCCAGTCCCTCAAGGAAAAAATACGTCGTATGGCGAAAGAGACGCGACTCCTCGAGTAGTGATTCGTTCAATCGGAGCTCGAAGTCGGCAGAGCCCCTCGTGGGGAGCGGATATTTGGAGTATTTTGCGATGAAGGATGTCGCAGTCGACGGGTGGAGGATCGGGCGCCGATTCCGTCGATTCGTTGATCGAGGAGCTCGCGGCGGCGCCGTCGCTCGACATCCCGGAGAGCCGCCCATCGCGCTCGCTCGCTCCGGGATTGCAGGTGGGCCGCTACGTCCTTGTGCGTCCCCTCGGACAGGGCGGCATGGGCACGGTCTGGGAAGCCTCTCACGTCGTCAGCAAGAAGCACTTCGCGCTCAAGGTCTTCCGCGATGACCTTCCGGAGAAGGCGCGGCGTCGCTTCGCCCGCGAAGCGAGGCTCGCGACGGCGGTGCACCACCCAGGCGTCGTCGAGGTTCACGACTGCTTCGAGGCCGAGAACGGGAGCCCGGTCATCGTCATGGAGCTCTTGCAAGGCGAGACGCTGGGCGCGCTGTTGCGGCGCGAGCTTCCGCCCCCCGAGCGCGCCGCCCTCATCGTCGCCGACGTCGTCGCCATCGTTCGCGCCGCGCACGCGGCGGGCATCGTCCATCGAGATCTGAAGCCGGAAAATATCTTTCTCTGTCACGAATGCTCGCGCGGCCCGCGTGTTCGCGTGCTCGACTTCGGTATCGCGCGCGCGTTCGACCCCGCCGTCGATCCGGCAAACGACACGATCACCCAGGCGGGCACCGTCGTCGGTACACCGCAGTACATGGCTCCGGAGCAGCTCTTCGGCGAGGTCGTCGACGAGAGCGCCGACGTTTGGGCTCTGGGCGTCATCTTGTACGAGTGCATCAAGGGCTCACGTCCCCTCGAAGGCGTCAGCGTCGTGCGCGTCGCGCGGAACCTGGTGCGCCACGGAGTTCCTCCGCTTCCGCCGGGGAGCTGTCCGGAGCACGTGCGCGTCGCCGTGCAATCCATGCTCGCGGTCGAGCGCGGCGAGCGCCTGCGCCGTCTGGACGAGATCGAGCTGCTGCTGCGCAATTGGGCCGCGGGCGAGCTTCCGCGCGGCGTCTCCACGCGCCTCGGGCGCTGGTTCGCCGCGGCGTTCGGCGTGGTCGCCCTCGCGGTGCCGGTCGCTCGTCGTGCACGGACCACCGGCACGGTGCCGGTGACAGCGCCGGACGCCGCCGAGCGCGGCCATGCGACCGCCCACGCGGACGCGCCGCGCCTGACGGTCGCGACCGAAGCGCCCCGCACGAGCTCGAGAGGCAAGCTGCTCGACGAGTGGCGTCGCGCCATCGAGTCGCGCACGGCGGGGCGTGTCGCGATCAACCTGCGGTGGCCCGGCGCGACCGGCTATCGTGGTGGCGAGCGTGCGCTGGTCACGCGGTTGCGCAGCGCTCAAGTCGACGGCGCGTTGCTCGGCGCGCGCGGTCTGCGGCTGGCGTTCCCGATGTTCGCGGCCGCCGAGCTCCCGGGCGTCGTCGACTCCTGGCAGAAAGTCGATTGGATCCGCACGCACCTGCGGGAGCCGCTGAAGAGCTCGCTCGGCGGGGAGGGATACGGCCTGGTCGCGTTCGACGACGACGGATGCGAGCGCATCATGACGCGCGGGCACGCCGTGCGGAGACCCGCCGATCTACGGAACCTGCGAATGGCCACGATCGACAACGATCCACTAGCTCCGGTCATCGCGTCCGTCGTATCCGGCATCGTCCCGGTCGCGCTGTCTTGCTGGGACGTCGCGGACGCTGTCGCGGCCGGCGCGCGCTTCGACGTCTCGATGATCGTTGGGACGGCCGCCGACGCGGATCGGTTCCAGTGGACGAAGGTCGTCGACGGCGTCACTCGCATGCCCGTCCTGTGCGGCAGCGGCGCGCTCATCGTTCGGTCGAGCGCCTACGAAAGACTCGGCGCCGAGGCACGCGAGGCCATGGACGAGGTCTCGCTCCAGCTCGAAGAAGCGCTGTCCAGCCGCGTGCGAAAGGAAGACACCGCGGCGAGCCTTCGGCTCCTCCACAGCTTGGTCGCCACAGAGCCTTCCGAGGACGACCGCGCCGCCTGGCGTCGCGCGTTCCTTCGCGCCGTCCATCACGCCGACGGTTCACTCCCCATCCCGAACGCCCTGGTGACCCAGGTACTCGCCTTGAGCGGCGAGATCGACGCGCTTCACTGACGGCGCTCGTCGTCTTGGCACCGTGACGCGCGGCGCTATTTCGGCGCGCCGTCGAAATCGTCATTTCGGTCGCTCACATTTTTCGCGAGCTCTCTCTGATACGGGCTCCGGCTTCTTGCCTGGGCGAAAGGACTCGTGCCGATGCTCGTGCAAGAGAACGCGGAGCTCGCGACGCCTCGAAGGGTCGACGCGAGCAGGCTGCTGCGCTTCGACGCGCTGCTGACGTCTTTCGAGACGGCGCTCGCGATCGTCGCCATCGCCTTGGAGGCGATCTCCATGTCGGCGTGGGTGCTGCTGAAGGCACTCGCCACGCCGGCCCTTCACGCCGACTACTTCGGCAACGTGCTGAATTTCTTTCAGCAAGCGAGCTCTCTCACGCTGCTCGGCGGTCTGCGCGGCACCGCGACCCGGTTCACGTTGCTGCTCGCGCTGGTGGGCGGCTCGCTCGCCACCGCCCGGGGCAAGCACGTCGTCGTCGACGTCGTCGCGCGGCTCGTCCACGGCAGACTGCGGACCACCTTCGTCGTCCTGGGCTTCGCGGCCTCGGCGGCCGTTTCGCTCGCCGCGGGCTTCGGGTTCTTCGATCACATCGCGATCCAGGACTTCGGCGCCGACGCCGACGCCCCCGCGTCCGAGAAGATGCGGAAGGTCCTTCACGAGCTCGGAGAGGACGCGTTCATCGTGCGGACTCAGCTGTTGCTCGACGCGAAGAGCGCTCCTCACGTGCTGCTCCGCGCGGAGCCCTACGCCGAGTGGCTCCACGGCGACGAATGGAACGCCTTTCTCGACGAGCGAGGATTCGCCGAGCGGTACGGTCGCGAGGCCACCTCTGCCCTGCGCATTCCGGCGGACGAGAGCCGGGCGCCCCTGATCTCCATCCCGGGCCGCGGCGAACCGCGCGGCGAGCTGATCAACGCGGCGAACCTCGTGTATCCGGTGGGGCTGTTCCTCATCGGCTTTCGGTTTCTCTTCCGATCCTTGCTCGTCGTGATGGGGCTGGTCGGCGCCGAGCCGGACGAGGAAGACGAACCCGGGAAGCGCGCCCCTACCGTGTCGGTCGGAGTGTGAGGAAGACATGGTTCTTTTCATCGTTCTGTGTCTCGTGGTCATCGGCGCGCCGATCTTCGTCATCATGGGCGGCGTCACCGAGCTTGCCTGGCTCACCCACGCGAGCGCGGGTATGCGGCACTTGCGATTCCTCGCCCCCGACGTGCTCGACGAGCGCTTCGCGGGAAATCCGGTGCTCGTCACGGTCCCGCTGTTCACCTTCGTCGGCTACGTGCTCGCGGAGTCGAAGACGCCGCAGCGCATCGTTCGCGCCGCGCACGCGCTGCTCGGTTGGCTTCCTGGCGGACTCGCCATCGTCTGCATCGTCGCCAGCGCGTTCTTCACTTCGTTCACCGGCGGCAGCGCCATCACCATCGTCGCCATCGGCGCGCTGCTCTACCCCACGCTGATCGCCAGCGGCTATCCCGAGAAATTCGCCCTGGGCGTCGTCACGACCAGCGGCTCGGTGGGCCTCTTGCTCCCGCCGTCGCTCCCGATCCTCGTGTACTCGATCTTCGCCGGGATCGACTTCAACAAGGCGTTCAAGGCGGCGATCGCGCCGGGCCTCGTCGTGATCGCTCTGCTCGCGATTTACTCGGCGGTTGTCGCCGTGCGGCATCGGATCCCGACGCATCGCTTCGCGATCTCGGAAGCCGTGGCCGCCCTCTGGGATCTGAAGTGGGAGCTCGGCGTCCCCGCGCTGGTGCTCGGCGGCCTGGTGACCGGGCTCATGCAGATCGACGAAGCGGCGGCGTGCTCGGCGATGTACGTGTTCGTGATCGAGGTCTGGGTGCACCGGGAGATCCCCTTGCGGGAGGTGCCACGCGTCGTGCGCGGTTCGACCGCGCTCGCCGGAGGGCTGCTCCTCATCATGGCGTTCGCGATGTCGCTCACGAACTACATGATCAGCGAGCAGATCCCGGACAAGGCGTACGCCATGATGAGCGCCGCCGGGATCACTCACCGCTGGCAGTTCTTGCTCGCGCTGAACCTGTTTCTATACGTCATGATCATGGACGGCATCAGTATGATCATCGTCAGCGTGCCACTGGTGACGCCGTTCGCGGCGCGCTTCGGGATTCAGCCGTTCCACATGTGCATCATGTTCCTCTTGAACATGGAGGTCTGCAATCTCACGCCGCCCTTCGGGCAGAACGTCTTCGTCGCGAGCTTCCGGTTCGGGCGCTCCACGAGCGCGCTCTACCGCTACACGTTTCCGTTCCTGGTGACGATGGCCGTCGGTCTGGTCATCGTGGACGGCTGGCCGTGGCTCTCGACGTTCACCGTGCAGCGGGAGATCCGCGAGCTGCGGGAACAGGCCGAGAAGCGGGGCGAGCCGCCGCGCGACGTCTGGCCGCTCGAGTGCGTGCAAGAAGACCGGACCAATCCGCTCCCGTGCACCGAGGAGGACTGGAAACGGTGGGGATCGCTGTTCACTCGGTCGTCCACAGTACCGTGAAGGCGTCGCCGCCCTGGTCGTCGTCCGCCGGGCGCGCCTTCGAGACCAGGTGGTGCGCGCCGAGATGCTCGCGGATCGCGGCTTTCAGCGCTCCGGTGCCGTGCCCGTGAAGCACGAAGCCCGCCGGTTCGCCGTGCGACAGGAGCCGGTCGATGAAAGCGTCGACGCGCTCCAGCGCTTCGTCGACGCGCAGTCCGCGGACGTCGCAGGTGATGCTCTCCGTGCGCACCGGCGTCGCGTCGCGCCGGACCGGCGGCGCGGTGAGCTTCGGCTTCTTCGCGGGCTTCGCGACCGGGCCCCTCGCGAGCGCGATCTCGTCGAGCCGTAGCGTCAGCTTCAGCGCGCCCGCCGCGACGCGCACTTGTCCGCGCGCGGGCGCCTCGATCACCTCGGCGTTCGCGCGGAGCTTCGGGACGTAGACCGTCGCGCCCACGGCGACGTTCTCCACGGCCTTCGCTTCCGTGCTCGACGCTCCGCGGAGCGTGGCGTCGAGCGCGCCGCCCAGCGCGACTTCGCGTCCGGCGGCGTTCACGGCCTTCTCCATCGCCCGCAGCTCCTCGCGATCGACCTCGCCCTTCTTCAATCGCGTCGTCACGTCGCGGAGCTTGTCGCGCGCCTCGCGCACGCGGGCCGTGAGCTCGCTGCCCTCGCGCTGGAGGCGAGCGCGCTCCCGTTCCCGGACGTACTTCACTTCTTCCTCGAGCTCGCGACGGAGCTCGGCCTGCGCGCGCGCGTCCGCCTCGGCGGCGCGCCGCTCCTCGGCGGCGCGCGTGCGGTCCACCTCTATTTCGGCCAGCAACTTCTCGCGTGCGAGGTGCGTCTCCGGGATCAGCGCTTCGGCGCGGGCGACGACCTCCGCGGGGATTCCGTAGCGCGCGGCGACGGCGAGCGCGCTCGAAGCGCCGGGGACGCCCAGCGTGACGCGGAACGTCGGTCGCATCGTGGTGAAATCGAAGCCGACCGAGGCGTTGTCGAAACGAGGGTCCGTCGCGGCGAGCTGCTTGAGACGCTCGTAGTGCGTGGTGATCGCGACGGCGGCGCCCGAGCCGACGAGGCGCTCGAGCACCGCGGAGGCGAGGGCCGCGCCTTCGTCGGGATCGGTGCCCGCGGCGATCTCGTCGAGGAGCACGAGCGTCGTCGCGGACGGCGCGTCGTCTTCCCGTGGGGCGTCGGCGCGCGCGATGTAGCTCGACAGACGCGCGGCGTGGGCGCTGAACGTCGACAGCGAGCGCGCCAGCGACTGCTCGTCGCCGATGTCCGTCAACACCGGGTCGAACCAGGCGACGCGCGACGCCGGGTCCGCGGGGATGGGAATGCCGGCGCGCGCCATCCACGCGGCGAGCCCGAGGCATTTCAAAGCGACGGTCTTGCCGCCGGCGTTGGGGCCGGAAATGACGAGCCCGTGACCGCCGGCGAGCCGTAGATCGACCGGGACGACGTCTATTCCGCCGCCGATGAGCAGGGGGTGGCGCATGGCGACGAGGCGTATCTCGGCGCCGTCGTCCACGTCGACGACCTCCGCTTCGGAGGCTTCCGCGAAGCGCGCGAGCGCCATGAGCACGTCGGCGAGCGTCGCGGCGTCGCGCGCGCCGCGGAGCTCGTCGAGCCTCGTCCGCGCGGAGATCGACAGCGCGCCGAGCACGCGCGCGACCTCCCGCTCCACCTCGGCCTCGGCGACGTGACGGCGGTTGCCGAGCTCCGTGATCTCCTTCGGCTCGACGTAGAGGGTTCCGCCGGACGCGCTGGACCCGAAGACGATGCCCTCGACGCGCAGGTGCGCGTCGGCGCGGACGGGGAGCACGAATCGCCCCTCGCGCTCGGTGTAGAACTTGTCCCGCAGGACGTCGGCGTAGCGGTTCATGGACTCCGTCAGCCGAGCGGACAACTCGCGGCGCAGCTCCGCGACGCGCTTGCGGGCGCGGCCGAGCGCGGGCGACGCGCGATCCAGCACCGAACCTTCTTCGTCGATGGCGTGGACTATTTCCTCGCGCAGGGAATCGAGCGACGCGCTGGTCGCGAGCCGCGCGGCGAGCGCGGGGTGCTCTTCTTCGTGCTGAGCCACGAAGGCGCGCAGCGCTTTCTCGGCGGCGAGCAGCCGGCCGAGATCGCGCAGCTCGGGGCCGGAGGCGACGCCGTTGCGCTCGATTCGGTCGAGCAACTCGGCGACGTCCGGAACGGCGGACACCGGAATCGGCGCGCCATCGCGCAACAGCGACAGGGCGTCGCGGGTCAACGCCGCGCGATCGCGCGCCTCCACGCGCGTCTCGGCGGGCCGGAGCGCGCGGGCGCGCGCCGCGCCGGTTTCGCTCACCGCGCGCCCGGCGATGCGCTCGACGAGCGCCCCCCACTCCAGATCCGAGGACGCTTTGTCTTGCCTTGTAGCCGTCTCGTTGGACATCGCCGTCGGCAAACACGTATCAGGTCGCAGGGAGCGCGGTGTCAATCGCGCGACCCACAGAAACGAGTCCGGGGCGCTCGTCAGATCCGTGGCAAGGGCGCCGGGAGATTCGCCCCGCACCAACGTGGGGGGTGAATCTTCCGGCAGTCCACTCTATGGACGAGCGCTCACCCTGCTTTCTTCTTGCGGCCGGGTGCTTTACCCGGCTCCGCTTTTTTTACGGGTTTGGGCGCGGGCGCCTCTTCTTCCGCGCTCTCCGCGCTCGCCTTCGCGGGCGCGCCGGGCTTCTTCGCTTCGGCGATGCTCTTCTTCAGCGCTTCGAAGAGATCGATGATCTGCGCGCGCGGCGCTTCGGCGCTGACGACGATCTGCTGGCCGGCGACCTTCTGATCGACGGCGGCGCGCACGCGATCGGCGTACTCGTCGTGGAACTCGGTCGGCCGAAACTCGTCGGTCGAGAGCTGATCGATCAGGCGTTCGGCGAGCTCGCGTTCCTTGTCGCTGAACGTGAACTTGGCGGTGTCGTCCACCGCCTCGAACGAGCGGACCTCGTTCGCGTAGTAGAGCTGGTGCATCACCATACCGTCCTTGTACGGGCGAAGCAGCACGAGCTGCTCCTTGCCGCGGGCGGCCCACCTGCCGACCGCGACCCGGTGCTTGCGATCCATCGACTCGGCGAGCAGGCGATACGCCTTGTCGCCGCCCTTGTCGGCGCCCAGGTAATACGTCTTCTCGATCTGCAGGAAATCGAACGTCTCGATCGGAACGAATTCGACGATCTCGATGTGATTGCTGCGGTCGGCTTCGAGCGCCTTCAGCTCGTCGTCCGTGAAGGTGACGAACTGGTCGCGCGCGTACTCGTAGCCCTTGATGATCTCGTCCTTGTCGAGGACCTTGCCGTCCGCCGCCGAGATGTACTGCTGCTTGACGCGCACCCCGTGTCGCGAGTCGAGCATATTGAACCGGACCTGCTCCGAAGAAGCAGCCGTGTACAGCTTCACGGGAATGGAGACGAGCCCGAACGAAATGACGCCAGAGGCAATCGCGCGTGCCGGCATCGCGCTATCTCACTTTCCGAACGAGTGGAACGTTCCCATTCAGCATCTTTGGATAGCGTAACCTGATGGTTCGTGAACGATGAAGAGTTCGACGAAGACCGACGCGAACAAGGCGAACGCCGGCGTAAAAAGCGGCGCCCCCGGCGGCGATCTCGACGCGTATCGGCGCAAGCGCGATCCATCGCGCACGAACGAGCCGTTCGCGTCTGAACGGACTGTCAGTCCTCCTTCGCAGATGCATGGCGCGTTCGTCGTGCATCTGCACGCCGCGCGCCGCCGCCATTACGACCTGCGCCTGCAAGTGGGCGGAACACTGCAGAGTTTCGCGGTTCCACGCGGCCCGAGCCTCGACCCCCGCGAGAAGCGCCTGGCCGTTCACACCGAAGATCATCCGCTCGAATACCTCGACTTCGAGGACGTCATTCCGGAAGGGAACTACGGCGCCGGCGCGATGATCGCCTGGGATCTGGGGCGCGTTCAGTTCCTCGAACCGCCCGTAGAGGGCCTCCACACCGGCAAGCTCGATTTCGTGCTGCACGGCTACAAGCTCCTCGGCCGCTACGCGCTCGTGCACACGGGCGACCGGAAGGGCAGGGCGCCCGAAGAAAAAAATCAGTGGCTCCTCATCAAGAAGCAGGACGCGCACTCGTCGCCCGACCGCGACATCATCGCGGAGCTGCCGGAGAGCGTGCTGAGCGGCCTTACCGTGGAGCAGCTCGCGAGCCGAGCGGACATCACCCGTTCCCTCGAGGCCTTCGCCGTCGAGCTCGGCGGCAAGGTCGGCGACCTGGACGCGCGTCGCACGGTCCCCATGCTCTGCGGCACCGACGGCGAACGGCTCGACGACCCTACCCGTTATTACGAGCTGAAGCTCGACGGCGTGCGCTTGCTCGCCGACCGCCGCGGCGAGGACGTCGCCCTCGTGTATCGCTCGCAGCGCATCATGACGGCGACGTATCCCGAGGTCGCCCGCGCGGTGCGGGCGCTGCCGCTGCCGCGAGTCGTCCTCGACGGCGAAGTCGTGGCGTTCGACGATGCGGGGCGTCCCAGCTTCCAGCGGCTCGGTCGCAGGATGCACCTGACGCGCCCGCACGACGTGCAGCACGCCGCGGCGGAGGTCCCCGTCGTCTACGTCGTCTTCGACGTCCTTCAGGTAGGCGATCGGGACGTCTGTTCGTTGCCGCTCAGCGCCCGCAAGGCGCTCTTGGCGCGCATCGCGCCGCGGCGCGGACCCATCCGCTGGCTCGATCACCTGGAGGGCAACGGCCGCCCGCTCTACGAGCTCTGCGGCCAGCTCGGGCTCGAGGGACTCGTGAGCAAGCGCGCGTCTTCGCCCTATCGCCCGGGCCCCGACCGCACCGACGACTGGCTCAAGATCAAGCGCGACCGCGAAGCGGACTTCGTCGTCAGCGGCTGGGTCGAGGGCAAGGGAACCCGCAAGACCCTGGGCGCCGTTGAAGTGGCAAGCTACGTGGACGGAAAGTGCGTGCTGCGGGGGCGCGTGGGCAGCGGGCTGGAAGAGCGCACCATCCGGCTGCTCCGCGAACGTCTGGCGCCCCTCGAGGTCGACCGGCCGACGGCCGACGGCGAGCCCATCGGCGCGGGCGTGCGGCATTTCGTCAAACCGGAGCTCGTCGTGAACGTGTCGTTCGGCGGCTTCACGGAAGAAGGCCACTTGCGGCATCCCGTCTTCTGCGGCATCCGCGACGACATCGCGCCGAGCGCGTGCACAGCCGCGCCCGCGGAGATCGACGACATCGTGGACGCGCCCGCGCCGCCGCCCGAGCCCGCGCCGGCCGAAGAAAAGAAGCTCGCTCCACCGGCGCCGAGCAGGCGCGTGCGCATCTCCAACCGCGACAAGGTTTTCTGGCCCGACGAGGGCTACACCAAGGGCGAGCTCATCGACTACTACCTGGCGATTTCGCAGGTGATGCTGCCGTTCTTGCGCGACCGGCCGATCGTGCTCGTGCGCTACCCCGACGGCATCAAGGGCAAGAGCTTCTACCAGTGGAACGTGCCCGAGGGCACGCCGGCGTGGGTGCACACGTTGCACTTGCCGCCGGACGAGGACGGCCATCAGAAGCACACGTTCCTCGTGAGCGACGCCGACGGGCTCGCGCACGTCATCAACCTCGGTTGCATCCCCGTCCACGTGCTCCCGTATCGCCAGGGCAGCATGTCCGAGATGGACTACTTCGTCGTCGACTTCGATCTCGGCCCGCGCCCGCTGTCCGACGCGGTGACGCTCGCGCTCTCGCTGCGGGAGATCTTGACGGAAATAGGCCTCGTCGGTTTCCCGAAGACGTCGGGTCAATCGGGGTTGCACGTGCTCGTGCCGCTCGGGCCCGGTGTGCCCCACGACGTCGGAAAGACCATGGTGGAGCTCGTGTGCCGGCTCCTGCAGATCCGACACCCGGAGTTGTCGACCATGGAGCGCCGCGTGGCCGGCAGGGGCGATCGCGTCTTCATCGACACCGGGCAGACGGGCCGCTCGCGTACCATCGTCGCGCCGTACTCGGTGCGCGCACACCCGGGCGCCACCGTCAGCCTGCCGCTTCAATGGGAAGACGTGCACCGGGCGCTCGATCCGCGCGAGTTTTCCATGTTCGCCGTGCCGGATCGCGTGGCCGAGCGAGGCGACGCGCTCGAAGGCTTCTTCGACGTCAGGCCCGACGTACCGAGCGTCGTCGAGCGGCTCGGGAAGAAGCTCGGCGCGGGTTAGAAGCCCGGCGGCCGTGGCAGGCAGTAACCGATGGGGATCGAGTTGCCGATTTGGACCTGGAAGAAGGTGCAGCCGCAAACCTTGTTCGGCATGCAACACGCGAACGGTCCCGCCGGGCCGCAGGACACCGTGCAGTCGTCGTCGACTTGGCAGCTCGTCGACGTGCTGCCGCCCGAGCTAGTCGTGCGACCGCCGCTACCCGTCTTGCCGCCGGAGCCGGCGCCCCCAGCGCCGCCGGTGTTCGCGGCCACGCAAGCGCTGGAGTCGTCCTCCATGTATCCCGTGTCGCACGTGAAGCTGCATTGGTCTTTGGAGCAGCTGGGCGTCGAATTCGTCGGGACCGGATCGGTGCAACCCATGCATCCCGTGTCGCCGCAGCCGACCCCCGGCGACGGGTAGTAGCAGATGCTGCCTTTCACCAGCGCGCTCCCGCAGCACTTTTGACCCTTGGGGCAGCCGGTCTTCGTGCAATCCTCGAGCTCGCTCGTCGAGCCTCCGCTCTCGACCTGGCCGCCGCTCGCGACGGCGCCGCCCGCCTCGGTGTTTCCGCCCGCGGCCATCCACGCGCCGCCGATCTCCGAACCCCCGCGCGATTCCGTGGCGCCGCCCGAAGACGTTCCGCCCGTGTCGTTCTTGCCCGAATCGATACCGCCTGCGCTCGCGTCGGGTGAGTGAGACGCGCGGCCCCCGTCGCTGGTCATGGCGACGTAGTGCCCGTCGATATCCAGGATGGTCGTGCAACCCACCACGGCCGCGGCGACCAAAAGCCAGGCCGCGCGGCGTTCCACGAGTCGGTGGCGACGAATCATGGTTCGGCTCCGCGAACCATAGCCTCTGTCGCGAAGCGCGCCGCCCGAAAAGAGACGCGCGGACGGCTCGGCCGCTCGCGTGACCGCCCGCGGACGGAGGGACTTGCCCCCGCTCGAGATCAGGGGGAAAAGAAAAGTGAAATGAGCCAGTCGCTCCCGGACGCAAAGTTACTCGAAGTGCTCGAAAGCCAAGGGTACCGCGAGCTCGTGTCCGCGCACCTCTTCGCCGGAGGCGTTCGCGTTGCTCCTTCGATCGACGACAAGCACATGCTCGCCGAGCACGCTCGAGAAGAGCTGTCGCACTTCGAGGTCGTCTCCGCGCTGTACGAACAGGTGGCGGGGAAGAATCTCTACGACGCCGTCGCGGCGCGCGCGGAGGCGATGCCGGCGCCGGCGTCCTGGCTCGAGGTCACGGTCGCCGCATATCTCGTGGATCGCGCCGCCGCCGTGCAGCTCGCGGCGTACCAGAAACTCGGCGACGCCCGGCTCGAAAAGGTGATCCACAAGATTCTCGACCACGAGCACGAGCATCAAACCGCCGCCGAGACGGCCCTGCTCGACCAGTGTCGGGGCACCGCGGAACGTGCGGCGCTCGCGCGACAGCACGTCGAACGCTGGTATCCGCTCGCGCGCAGCGTCATGGATGCGGCAGCGTCCAACGCGGACGCCTTCGCGAACAGCGTGCGCCCGATGCTGTCGGCGTGTGGGCTCCGGATCCCCGGCGACGCCGTGGCGTGATCCGCGTCGCGTACTTCGGGCTGCCGCTCGGGGCGCTGCTTCTCGCCGAGGACGGCCTACCGCCCTCGCTCGTCGTGTTGTCGCCCATCGACGCGCCCGGACGCCGGCGGCTCGCGCGGCGACTCGAAGCGCCGATCCTCGACGCGCGAGAGTCGTCGGTGTCCGAGTTGTCTTCGGCGATCGACGTCGCCGTCGCGCGCGCGGCGCCGGAGCTCGTCGTATCCTGGTATTTCACGCGCCGGATCGAGGAGCGCTGGCTCGGCGCGGCTCGCCTCGGGGGCGTCGGGGCGCATCCGTCGCTATTGCCGCGTCATCGGGGACCGAATCCATTCTTCGCCGCCATCGACGCCGGAGATCGAACGACCGGAGTCAGCGTGCATCGACTCACGGCCGCGTACGACGAAGGGGACGTGCTCGCGACCGAGGAGATCCCGATCGGCGATCGCGATGCCTGGCAGCTCGCTCGCGCGCTCGACCGGCCGAGCCTGCGGCTGTTGCGTCGCGTCGTTCGCGACGTCGCGCACGGCGTCGAGCCCGCCGCAACTCGTCAAGACGACGCACGAGCAACGTGGGCGCCCGAGCCATCCGGCGATTCGTTGCGCGCCGACTTCGGGTGGAGCACGGAGCGCGTCCTGCGGCGGATCCGGGCGCTCTCGCCGGTACCGGGGCTGGCCATCGAGCTCCGCGGCGTTCCGCTGTTCGTCACGCGCGCCGAATCCGCTTTGGAATATCCGTTCGCCCTGCACCCGGGCGAAGCCGCCATCGCGGACGACGTCGTCATTCGCACCGGCGACGGAGCCATTCGTGTCACACGCGCCGCCGTCCCGGACGACGCAACGGGCGATGCGCTGGTGCTGAACGGGGAAGAGCTCGTTTTGCGCGTCCAGGGCCCGCCGCAGCGTTAGTGTGCGATGGCTGCGAGACAAAAAGGCCTAGGCTGAGGCGCGCTGTGCATGTGACGCGCTGCCGCGCATCGCGGCGCGACGGTCGAGAAATTCGAGCAAGGTCGTCGCGTCACGTCGTGCGGTCGTCCGGTGGTACGCGTGCTGCAAGCAAGAACCCCCTCGGAACTTCCCCTTTCGAAGTTCGATCCGAAGGGAGCGACGAATGAAGACCTGGGCTAGCTTGCTTGCCGGTTTGGCGCCGATCTCCGCGCTCGTGCTGACGCCGAGCGTCGCGCACGCGGAGCTCGACGCGTGTGGCGGCGTGTTCGTCTCTGCGAATGCGTCTTGCCAGTTTCACAAGACGCAAGACTGCGTCGAGACGTGCAAGACCGTCTCGGTCGAGGAGTCGTGCACCGCGCATCTGTATACGACGTGCGACAGCCAATGCAGCGCTGAGGCCAGCGCGTCGTGCACCCAGACGTGCAGCCCGACCTGCGTCGACGACTGCACCGCGGCCGACGCCGGCGAGAAGAGCTCCGACGAGCTCTGCACGAAGAACTGCATGGACGACTGCAACGCGAAATGCGCGAACGCGGCGAGCCCGGACTGTTGCGCGAAGGCGTGCCCGTATACCTGCGACAAGAAGTGCGAAGACACCTGTCACGACAACGACCAGACGACACAGTGCACGCCGAAGTGCGCGACCGCATGCAACGGCACGTGCACGTCCGAGGCGAGCACGAGCTGTCAGGTCGATTGCCAGACGAAGCAATGGGACGATTGCCAGACCACGACGCGCCAGGAATGTACGCAGAGCTGTATGGACAAGGGGGGCGCCATCGTCTGCGACGGCGAGTTCTTGAACGCCGACAACCTGAACGACTGCGCCTCCGAGCTCTTGGACAAGCTCTCGATTCACATCGACGTCAACGCGGACGTCAACGCCGTCACGAAGGCCGCCGACGACGCCGCGAACAAGGCGAGCAACACGAAGGTCGGCGTGAGCTGCGCTTTCTCGCCCTTCGGTTCGGAGAAGGGCGCGCTGTGGGTCGCCGCGGCCATGACCGCCGCCGCGCTCCGACGGCGACGCCGCTGAGGCGCACAAAAAAGGACGGCTCCCGCGCGCCAGGGTGCGCGAGAGCCGTCAAAGCTCGCGTCGTTCGCTACGTCAGGCGTGCCGCCCGCGGGCGCGTTCCTTCTCCGCCGACTCCAGGTACTCCACGTACGTGCGCGGACCGTAGGGCTCCTGGAACGTCCACCGGCGCGCGCCGAGCTCGTCGTCGAGCATCTGCTTCAAGGAGCTCATCTGGCACTTCTCGATCTGGCAATGGCGCTGCTTCGGGTCGACGCCGTAGACCACCGCGGAGTTCAGGCCGAAGATCTTCGCCTTGATGTCGTCCGTCAGCGCGGGATACCCGTATTGGTCCTGCAAATCCTGCGGGATGGTCGCCGCACGTAGCGCTTCGATCTGCGGCTGCGGCGTGCCGTACACCATGGAATCGGTGCCCCAGCAGACGTTGTTCTCACCGACGTACTTCAGGAGCTTGCCGAGATAGTGCGCCGCCTGCGTGGCGTCGGTCATGACCTGGATCCACGAGCTCCCGAGCTCCGCGAAGACGTTCTGGTTCGGACCGATGCCGTTAGCCTTCATGCTCGTGATGAGGGCGTTGACGCCGGTCGTGTCGCCTTCGACATATGGCCCTTCGTGGGTGCTCATGTTCGCGTTGATGGCCGCGTGGTAGATGATGAAGTTCGCCGTCGGGTACATCGCCGCGACCGGTCCGATGTCTCGGGGGTCGTTGTGCGGGATGTCGAAGCCGGGGATCGGCAAGCCTTTGTGGATGGCGAAGTTCTTGACGTTGAGCTCGAGCCCCTTTTCGATCACCGGGATGCCGGTCGCCGGATCGTCCATGAAGAAGCCCATGCCGTTGTACCCGAACGCCGGGTAGAGCTTCCACGCCGACACGCCCGACGTGCACGCGATGTGCTCCATGATGTCGAGCTGCGCCTGCACCCCGGAAGGATCGTCCGGCAAGATCATCGCGTGGCTCAAGAGACGCTGCGAGTTCGCCATCTTGTTGATCGCGTCGCGCGCGGCGGCGGCGCCGTCCGTCGACATGGGCAAGCCGCAGGGCAGGTTGCTCGCGTCCGCGTTGCAGAGCACGCCGGGCCAGCACGTGAGCACCGCGACCTTGGTATCGCTCTGGCAGAAGATGAGATCCAGGTAGTGGTCCTGTCCGAAATCCGACGTGCCGGTGAGCACCTTGATGACGTTCACGTAACCCGGGTTGGTCTTGATCCATTGCCCGTCGGTTTCGAAGTAGTGCGTCTGGATGTCGAAGATGAACTCGCTGCCGCTGATGGCGGCGCAGGCCGCCTGCTCGTCGTACATCATCTCCGGCTCGATGTTGTACCCTTTGCAGGCCGCGGGCCGCGCGCTGCCCGAGTCCATGCCGCCGTCGCCCTTCGGGGCCGACTTGCCCACGTTATGACCAATCGAGTGGTCACTGCTGCAACCCGAGGCCATGTTGATGCACCACAGCGAAGTGGTCATGCCCATGGCGCTGGCGAGGAAATCGCGGCGCGACATGCCGAGCTTGCGCGCGTTCTCGTCGCACTTCTGCAAGATGAACTTGTGGAGCTTTCTCTCGTACGGCGTCTGCTGGTGGAAGTATTCACCGTTCGAGTTGTTGCCGAGCCAGATGGGCCCGCGTTCCGGAAGATCGGGTTCGCTCCTCTTTCTCATCTTGATGAAGCGCGGCGTTTTCATCGCTTGTCTCCTGTGCTGCGAGCCAAAGGCTGGCTTCGACGTGTGTCGAGCTCGCAGCCTCGGTGGGTGGCGGGATGCTAGCGTACGGGTCGGCACTTTCGATAGGCAAAGGCCTCGCGCGAGATGCGATTGTGAAGCTCCCCGGCCTCGAAATAGTTCCGACCGAAATCGACGAAAAGTGCCACGCGGGAACGCGGGCGAACAAGGTAACGAAGTTTTGTGCAAGCCGTCGTTCGTACCGATTGCCCTGTGTGCGCTCGCGCTAGCGGCGTGCACCAGTGAGGCAGCGCGCAATGAAATCGCGCGCGACGCCGAAGGGAGGGTGGAGACGAACGCACAGACCGAGCACGTTGCAGCGTGTCAGCGCTTGTTTGCGAGCGGCTTGTCGCTCCCGGACGGTGGTCCGGCGCCCCGATTTCAGTCGGATCTCGTGCCCTTTTTCGCGACGCACTGCAACTTCGGCGCGTGCCACCTGGGCTCGGGGTCGAGCTCCCAGCTTCAGCTCGGGGCTGCCTGCGATTTCGACTTCAAGACGAGCGATTGCGTGGTCGACGCCGACGCGTCGACGCCCGAGCTCGAACACGACGTCTACGACAACCTCCTCGCCGCGAGTCTCACCGCTCCCACTTTGAAGCGGGTGGAGCCGGGGAGGGTCGAGACGAGCTTCGTCTTGTTCAAGCTGTCGGGATGTCAGGACGCATTCGAATCCCTGACCGGATGCACGAGCTGCGGCCGCCCCATGCCCGGCGGCACCGTCCTGCGCGACTCGGACCCCGCGCTGTTCGACATGGTCGCAGAGTGGATTCGAGCGGGGGCGCCCTTCGATTGAGGACCCTACGTCGTCATCCTCGCATCGTCGGATCACGAAGACGATACAGGCAGGCGTTCGCGTGGCGTGGTCAATTAGAATCCGCTGACGCCAGCAGCTTCTTTCGCAACAGATCGAGGACGTCGTCGAGCGCGGCTCGAGTGGGTTCTCCGGGTTCGTCGATCAAATCAGCCGTGAGCACCGAGTGACGCTTGCGGAGGGGGCCTTCGGGATGTCCATCGGCTTGTTCGAGCTCGACGGCCAGGAACGCGTCACCGAGTCGTTCGCGCAGGAATGCGAACCGCTCCTCGGGGACGAGCGGATCTTCCTTGAAACGAAGTCCGACGACTTGCAGCTCCTTGCGCGCGCAGCGAGCGGCCACGGTGTCGAGCTCTTCTCCGGAGCAGTCAATCGAGCGCTTGCGGCGCGCATCGAGCCCGAACGGTAAGGAGGGTTGCGACAAGACGGGCACCAACACCCGAGGATCCGTGGCCATGGCGAGCGCGAAGCCGCCGGTGAAGCACATGCCGACCACGCCGATTCCCGGACCGCCGCAGCGCGCGTGCTCACGCGCACCGAGCGCGCGCAAGTAGCTCACCACGGGAGACGAGCGCCCGGTCGCGAACACGGTGAACTCCCTGGAGACACAGGCGCGCCCCATCGAGCCGAGCGCGTAAGCGAGTCGCTGCCCGCGAGTGCCGCTCGAGGGGTCGCGTCCCGCGGTCCCGAAGAGATCCGGAATCACCGCCGTGCAGCCGACGGCGATGACGCGGTCGGCGAATCCCAAGACTTGCGGAGAGACGCCGGGCATCTCGGTCAATACGAGCACCGCGGGTCCACGCCCTTTGCGATAGACGTCGTGCGTGAAACCGTCGTGCTCGAAGTGTTCGCGATCGAACGTCGCTAGATCTCCCGACGGCGCCTTGACCCTCCGCTGTTGGTTCATGGGCACCGAGGTATTCAGTATCAGATCCGTTCGACGGTGACGCGATCCGCATGCGCCGCGAGCGCTTCGAGATCGTCGGGATCCGTCGTCAATACCGTCCCTCCCGGCTCGGCGGAAGCCACGACCAGTGCGTCTACCGCGGAGCCCCGGCGCGCACGGCTGCGAAGAAACGCGGCTCGTCTAGCGAGACGCTCTCCTACGTTCTCGATGACGTCGCACGTCTTGAGCAGCCGGTTTTCTGCAGCGTCGCGCGCCGCGTGACCTTGAAGGCACTCGACCAGCACGACCGAAGGAACGCTGGGTGGCCACAGGCCTTCTTTGCGAAGCGCGAGGAGGAAGGCTAGCGCCGACCGTGATCGCTCCGCGAGACGCGTGACGGCTCCCGAGTCCAGAACCAGCATGCGTTCAACCGGCCTTGCGGGGCGCCCGCTTGGCGATGCGGCCTGCGATGGCCCTCGCACGAGCTTGCTCGCGCGTCGATGGACGGCCCACCTCCGAAATCAGCCCGGCGACGTAACGATCGCCCTCGGCGAGGAGGTCCAATCGGCGCAATTCGGCGCGAACGGCCTTCTGCAAGAGCTCGGACGCAGGCAGACGTCGTTTCTTGACGGCACTGTATAGGTCGTCCGGAAGATAGACTTGCATGCGCGGCATACGCCTACGCATACGCCCATCACGTCGAGAGTCAAGCAACCGGCGCGACTCATGACTGCCGGCGCAAGATAGCCTCCCACGCGTCGAGAGGCGCGCCTCACGGCGTTCGTGAGACCCGAGCTCCGCCCCTACCGCGCCGCCGCCGTCGTCTCGTCCGCCGACACGACGCGGTTTCTGCCGGCTCGCTTCGCCTTGTACAGCCTTCGATCCGCGACGCCGACGAGCTCCTCGGTCGAAGCTCCTAGCGCGCAGGCGAGCGACGCGCAGCCGGCGCTGACGGTCACTGCGATCGTTCCGTTGCCTATTTCGACCTGCGTCTTCGAAATCCGGTCCCGCACGCGTTCCGCGACCAGCGCGGCTTGCGCCACCGTCGTGTCGCGGAGGACGATGACGAACTCTTCGCCGCCGTAGCGGGCGAACGCATCTTCGGTGCGGAGCTGGCTGCGCACGACGGCGGCCACGGACTTCAGCACCTGGTCGCCGGCTTGGTGTCCGTGGCGATCGTTGACGGACTTGAAGTGATCGATGTCGAGCAGGATCACCGACAAGGGGCGGCGGTGGCGGTGGGCGAACGCGGTCTCCGCCTGGAGCCGCGAGTCCATGTTGCGACGGTTGTCGGCGCCGGTGAGGGGGTCGCGCGTGCTGGATTCGTACAGCCGCCGCATGACCTGCTCCTGGGTCTGATCCATCAGCGCGAAGCGATAGGTCGCGCGCTGGCCGAACTGGACGAGGTCGCCGTCGCGGAGCTCGGCGCGGACGATTCTTCTGCCGGCGACCTGGGTGCCGTTCTGGGAGCCCTCGTCGACGACGTAGAAGGCGCCGTACTCGTACACGATGCGCGCGTGGTCCCGGCTGACGCTGGGCTCGGCGATGTGGACCTGGGCTCGGCCGCTGCGACCTACGCGCACGCCGCGGCGCGGCAGGGAAATGATCTCGCCGCTCGCGTCGCCGTCGAGACGGACGAGGACGCCGCGGTCTCGCACCAGATCTTGCGGATTGCCCGGCTCGGGTACCGCGAATTGCCCGGTGGGGCGCTCGTCTTCCAGGGATTCCTGACGCGGCAGCTCCCCGTAACTCGGGCTCACGAACGTACCGCTGACGGTCTGGGTGGGACCCTCCGCGGGAACGGGCGTCGGGACCGTGGACACCGAGGGCGGCGCCGCCGAGTAGCTCGCGACGGGCAACCGCACGGCCTGCATGGACGGCGCGGTCGGCTTGCTGAGGTACTCACGCAAGATGCTGTCGACGGCGCCTTGCGACGGCTGGGGCAAGCGGACCGCGAATCCGCCCACGTCGGGCGCGCTTGGCCGCTGCTCGCGTTCGCTCGGCTTGCCGCTGCCGCGGCGCTCCTCGGCGTCTCCCATTCCTGGTTCTTCCATAGAACGGCACGAATCGAGAAAGCTTGAGTCTGACTGCACTGAACGGACGTCGTGAACGAGCGGCTGCGCGCTTGTAGGTAGCGCTTCGGCGCTCGCCGCGGTCCAAGGTCCCTGCTCGAAAGGACCGTCGACGAATGCTTGTAACGCGGAGATAAATGCTTGATTCTTTTGCGATCGACACGGGTGAGTCGCGAAGGTCAGATGAAACGTCAAAGCGCAGCGAGCTTGGAAGTGAACCGCACGACTGACGACGAACCGGCGCCGCCTTCGTTGCCGGGAGCAGCAGCCCTGCTCGAGCGGGTTCGGCAGAACCCAGGTGACGACGAAGCGTGGGACGAGCTCGACGAGATCGCGCGATCGAACGATTTGCCCGACGACGTCTCTCGACTCTATCGCGAAATATTGGCGCGCGATCTATCGCCCGAGGTCGCGAGCTCGCTCGGGCGCCGCGCGGTCGCTTTTCACGACGAGTGGTTCGAAGACCCAGGCTTCGTCCTGCAGATCTTGAAGCGGGTCCTCGAGATCGAGCCGGGCGCCGAGTGGGCGTTCGAGAGGCTCTCACTGCTCCTGACGATGGCGGAGCGCTGGGACGATTTGCTGTCCGCTTACGACGTCGCCATCGCCGAGTGCGAAGACCGCGAGAAGAAGAAGGCGCTCCTCGACGAAGCGGCGCGCATCGCCAAAGATTTCGCCGGGAGTACGGATCGCGCCATCTCGTACTTGAAGCAGCTCGTGCCGCTGCGACCGGAAGACGCGCAGCTCGCGGGCTCGCTCGAGCGGCGCCTCGTTCTGCAGAAGCGCTATCGCGATCTGATCGACGTGTGGAGCGCGCGGCTCTCCGTGCTCCCGCCGCGAGAAGTGCTGTCGACGCGCACGCGGATGGCCGAGACGTGGCTCGAAAAGCTGGGTGACGCCGCGACGGCGCTCGACGTCGTCCGGCAGATCCTGGACGCCGGAGGGGGCGAGACCGAGGCCGCGAAGCAGCTCGAGCGCATCGGGACGTTCGCGGCCGCGCCGGTGGAGACGCGCCGCGCCTCGCTGTCGCTCTTGAAGGAGCGCTTCACCCTCCACGGCCGCTCGGAGGACGTGATCCGGGCCATCGAGCTTTTGCTGGGCGTCGCCGACGCCGCCGAAGAGCGCATCGCGCTGCGCGCGGAAGCGACCAGGCTGCTCGCCGAATCGGGGCGCGAAGCGGACGCGGTCGAGCACGCCGCCGAGTGGCTCGTCCTGTCGCCGACGCGCGAAGTGAAGGAGACGCTGGATGGCCTCGCGCGGCGTTACGGAAAGGCGCAGCGCTACGCCGAGTCGCTGGTGCGCGCCGCCGCGGCGACGCCGAGCGGCGCGATCCGCGTGGAGTTCTTGCTCGACGCGGGCCTCGTGCATCACGAGCTGCTCGACGATCCGAACGGCGCGATCGAGCTGTATTCACGCGTGCTCGTGGATCCGGACGTGGATCCCGAGTCGCTCCTCGACGTCGCGCGGCGCCTCACCGCGCTGCTCGTCGGTCCCGAGCACGCGCGGCAGCGGCTCGACGTGCTCGAGCGACTCGTCGCGCTCGAACCGGACGCCGCGGAGCAGCGCCGTCTCCTGGGCGAAGCGGCGCACCTGGCGCACGCGCTCGGCGACGTGGATCATTCGCTGCGCCTCTTCGCGGATTGCCTCGCGCGCGATCCCCAGGACCGCGAAGCCCTCGACGTCACGGTGGAAATCCTCGAAGAGAGCCACCGCTGGGAAGCGCTGGTCGTCGGGCTCGAGCGCCGCTACGCCGCCGCCAAGGACCCCACGGCGCGCCGGCGCGATCTGGTGGACATCGCCGAGACGTACCGCACGAACCTCGACGATCTGCCGAGCGCGATCGACACGTGGCGCCGCATCGAGAAGGAGTTCGGCGCGAACCTCGAGACCATGAAGGAGCTCGCCGATCTCTCGGCGGCCGCGCAGCGCTGGTCGGACGTGACCGCGCTCTTGCGGCAGGCCGCCGATCAGGTGGATCAGCCGGAGCAGAAGGCCGGCTATCTCGCGCGGATGGGCGACGTGTACCGGACCCAGCGCGACGCGCCGCTGAAGGCCGTCGACGCCTATCGTGAGGCGCTCGAGACGCTGCCGACGCACGAGCCCGCGCGCACGGGCTTGCGCGAGATCCTCGACGACGTCGAGGCCGGCGCGCTCGCCGCCGAGACCCTGGCGAAGGCTTACGCCGACGCCGACGAGTGGCAGGGGACGCTCGGGCTGGTCGAACGCCGCGTGCACCGCGCGAAGGACGACGCCTTTCGTCGCGACGTGTTGCTCGACGCCGCGAGGATCCTCGAGGACCGCGCCTCGGATCGCGCCGCGGCGCAGAGCTACGTGAGGGCGGCGTTCGCGCTGACGCGCGAGGAGCCCATCGAACAAGAGCTCCGCCGCCTCGCGGAGGAGACGGGGAACTGGGCGTCGTGCGCCGAGGGGTACGCCGAGGCCATCGCCGGCTGCAAGGACGTGGTGCGACGCTCCGAGCTCCTCCTGTCGCACGGCGCGATCGTCGAAGAGCGACTCGGGGATCCGGCGGGCGCGCGGACTTCGTACGCCGCCGTGACCGAGCTCTCGCCGAGCGATCTGCCGGCGTACGTCGCGCTCGTTCGCGTGGCGGGCTTGACGGATCGCTGGGACGTCGCCGCGGACGCGCTCGTGCGCAGCGCCGGGGCGCGCGACGCGGTCGCGCCCGACGTCCTCGAGACGTTCGCCGCGGTCGCGCACGACAACTACGCGTGGCCGAACGCGGCCGAGGCCGCGGCTCAGGCGATCGCGCGCGCCGCCGCGCTCTCTTCGGGCGTGCTGCACGACCTGAAGCGGAAGCTCGGCGAGTGGTACCGCGATCGGCTCAACAATCCCGACGCGGCGCAGGCGGCGCTGCGTGAGGCGGCGTCGTATCAGGAGAACGCGGAGACCCTGCGCATGCTCGCGGAGCTCGAGCGGCGCAACCCGGATCGGCAGCTCGCGAGCACGCTCCTCAGGCTCGCGGCGGTGACCGGCGACGATCTCGACATCCTGCACGAAGCCGGGATGGTCGCGCTCCACAGCGTGCGCGATCCGGAGCTCTCGCGTCCCATCCTGGAGCGCGTCCTTCAAGTCGCGTCGCAGCGCTGGAAGGCCGCGCTCGGCGAAGGCGCGGATCCCGGACAGCTTTCCCGCTACGCGCTCTGGGCGCTCGAGCAGCTCGTGCAGCTCTGGCTCGAGGCGGAGGAGCCGGCGCAGGCCGAGGCGCTGCTCGAGAGCGGCGCGGCGCTGCCCTTCTCCGCCGAAAAATCGCGCGAGCTCCGCTACCGCGCCGCGGATCTCTCCGCCGAGCGGCTCGGCGACACCGCGCGCGCCGTCGACCTCTGCCGCGGCATCCTGGACGAAGCGCCGGACGACGCCGCGACCATCGCCTTGCTCGCGGCGCTCTACGCGAAGGAGCAGCGGCGCGGGGAGTTGCTCGACCTACGGCGTCGCGAGCTGTCGCTGGGGCCCCCCGTCGAGCGGCGCCTCGTGCTCCGGCTCGACGTCGCGCGCGTGCTCGGCGAAATCGACGGCGACGTCGCCGAACGCCTCTCGGCGCTCAGGGACAACCTCGCCGATGCTCCGGGCCACGCGGAGTCCGTCGACGCGATCGCCGAGCTGCTCGCGGGCGCGAAACGTCACGCCGAGCTCCACGCGGAGCTCGTGCATCAGGCGGAACAGGTGCAGCAGCGAGGCGACCGGCGCGCGGCGTCGCTCTTGTGGGCGCGGGCCGGGCAGCTCGCGGAGGTCCCGCTCGGCGACGTGGAGCGCGCCCTCGACGCCTACCGCCGTTCCGTCGCGCTCGAGCCCAGCGTGACCGTTCTCGACTCGCTCGCGTCGATCCACACCGCCCGCAACGAGCACGGCGCCGCCGTCGGATGGCTCGAGAAACGACTCGAGCGCACCGGACGCGAGCCCGGCGAGCTCGCGACGCATCGCTCCACCGTGCTGCGGCTCGCGCGCGCCTATCACGCCGCGGGACGTCAGGCCGACGCGGAGCGCTGTCTCACCGACGCGCTCGCCGTCGATCCCGCGGCGACGGGCCTGCGCGAGCTGCTCGCGGAGCTCTATCGCGATCGCAAGGCGTGGGCGCTCCTCGCGCCGCTGCTTTCGGACGGCGTGGAACACGCGCCGGACGTGGCGACCAAGGTCGCGCTTCTCAAGCAAGCGGCGCAGGTGCAGCGGAGGCGCCTCGGCGCGCTCGACGCGGCGATCCCGCTGCTCGAGTACGCCGCGGCGCTCCTCCCCGACGACCGCGCGGCGCGCCTCGCGCTCGCCGACGGGCTGCGCAGCGCGGGCCGCTTCGACGAAGCGAGCGCGCTGCTCGAGGCGATGCTCGCGGAGTTCGGGCGTCGCAGAACGCCGGAGCGCGCGGCCGTGCACTACCACCTCGCCCGGATCGCGCAGGCGCGCGGCGACCTCGTGCACGCGCTGTCGCACCTCGAATCGGCGTCGAGCATCGAGCGCAGCGATCCGAAGATCCTGCGGCTCCTCGGCGACGTCGCGCGGCAGAAGGGCGAGCTCGAGGCGGCCGAGCGCGCGTATCGCGCGCTGCTCCTCATCGTGCGCCGCCAGCAGCCCGCGGCGCCCAGCGAGGACGCGGAAGAGGAGCCCATCGCCGCGAGCGAGGTCATGTACGACCTCCATCAGATGGCCGCCGAGCAAGGCCAGACGGATCGCGCCAACGACCTGCTCGAGTCCGCCTTCGAGACGGCGGCGTCGAACAACGTCGAGGCGCTCCGCCTCGAGCGCATGCTCCGCGCTTCGGGGCAGATCGACCTCGTGCTGCGCGTGCTCGATACGCGCCTCGAGCGCATCACCGATCCGGCGGCGTCCGCGGACATCCTCGTGGCGCGCGCGGATCTCCTCGCGGAGACGGGCCGGCTCGCCGAAGCGCTCGACAGCTTGTTCGACGCGCTGGCGCGCACGCCGGGGTCGGTCACCCTGCTCACCTCCGCGCAGGAGCTCGCGCTCCGGGCGAACGCGCTGGACCGTTACATCGCGCGCCTCTCGGATCTGGCCGAGGCCGCGGAGCGGAGCGACGCCCTGCTCGCGAGCGATCTGTGGATGCGGCTCGGGGCGATGGCGGAAAATGAGCTGCTCCAGCCGGCGCAGGCCGCGGCGTTCTACGAGCGATCGCTCGCGACCGGTCGCCGGGCGCTCCGGGCGTACCGCGCGCTCTTGAACGTCCTGCCCGAAGGCGACTCCGAGCGCCTCGGGCGCGCGCTGTCGAAGTTCGTCGACTCCTCGGATCAGGACGAGACGGACGTGACGCCGCGCAACGAGGCGTACTACCGGCTCGCGGAGATCGAGCTTTCGACGACCGCCACCCGCGAGCAAGGCGCAGCCCGCCTCGACACCGCGCTCGATCGCGCGCCGGACTACGATCGCGCGTTCCGGCTCTTGCGCGACGCCGTGCGCGGCGGCGTGTACACGCCGAAGCTCGTGCGCGTCTACGACCGCGTCGCCCGCGCCAGCGGCGACGACGCCGTGCTCCTCGACGCGCTCTCGCTGCGCGCGGGGCTCCCCGACGCGACGCTCGAGCTCCTGCAAGAGGCGACGGATCTCGCGCACAAGCTCGGCGACACGGCGAAGATCGGCGGACTCCTCGAGCGCCTCGTCACGGTGGCGAAGGCCGAAGGCGCGGAGAGCAGCATCACGAACGCCCTCGTCGAGCTCGCGGCCATTCGCGAGGCGTCGATGGACTACGCGGGCGCGGCGGAGCTGCTCGAGGACGCCTCCAAGCAAGGGGGACCGGAGGGCTTCGAGCTCGGCCTTCGCCTCGCCGAGATCGCCGCTGGGCCGCTCGCCGATCTGCCGCGCGCCGTACGCACCTACGAGCGCCTGCGCGAGTCCGAGCCGACCGATCCGCGCGCGTGGAAGCCGCTCCTCGACGTGTACAGAAAGCTCGGCGCGTTCGCCGAGCTCGAGGCCTGCATCGCGAAGACGGTGGAGGTCGTCTACGATCCGAAGGAGCGCAATCACCTGCGCATGGAGCGCGGTCGCATCCTCCTGGAAGATCCGTCACGGAACGCCGAGGCCGAGGCCGTCCTGCGCGAGGTGCTCGACGAAGATCCGGATCATGCGCAAGCGTCGGTGGTGCTCGCCGAGCTCTTCGAGCGGACTGGGCGCGTGGACGAGCTCAACGAGCTGCTCGACCGCCAGCTCGGCGCGGCGAAGGATCGAAAGGACGCCGCGGCCGTCGCCACGGTGTCGCTGCAAATCGGCAAATCGCTGGAGAAATCCGATCGCCGGGCGGCGATGGAGCTCTACCGCGAGTCGCTCCGGTGGGCCCCGAACGACCGGGCTCTGCTGGAGGCGCTGCTCGCGCTCTTCGGTCCGGACGACGACGCGCGCGATCGCATCGACGTGATGGAGCGCCTGCTGCGCCTCGAGACGGGGGAGGCGGCGGCGCGCCTCGCGCGCGAGCTCGCGGATCTCGCCGTCTCGGTCGACGACGCGCGCGCCGCGGAAGAGGCGCTGCGCGCCGGATACGCGGCGCAGCCGACGAGCCTCGAGCTCCGCGAACGGCTCATCAAGTGGTACACCGATCGCGAAGATTTCTCGGGGCTCGCCGACGTGCTCGCGACGGGCGCGCGCCATCGCACGAAGCCGCCCCAGGCCGCGGAGCAGCTGCGCGACGCCGCGCGGTTGCACCGCGACCGCCTCGGCGACCCCGTCCGCGCCGCGGAGCTGCTGGCGGAGGCGCACAAGGCGCTGCCCGGCGACGTCGCGCTGGTCGAAGAGTTTGCGTCCACCGCGATGGACGCAGGCCGCGCCGAAGAAGCGCTCACCGCCGTCTCCGCGGCGATCGACTCCGGCACCGCGACCCCGGAAGCGTGCGCGCGCCTTCTGGCGATGCGCGCGCGGCTCCGTCCCAAGGTCGACGGCTACGAGATCCCCGTCCTGGCCGCGGCGATCGCCGATCTGGATCGCGCCGCCGGCATGGGCACCGAGGCGTTCGAGCAGGACCTCGTCGAGCTCCTCGAAGCTCAGCGATTGCTGGCCGGCGAGAAGGACGACGAGCGCGTCGAACGCGCCGCGACGATGCGCCTCGCCGCCGTCCTGCCGAAGCTCGGCGATCAGCGCCGCGGCCTCGAGCTGCTCGTCGCGTGGGTGAAGCGGCAGCCGAACGACGCCGAGGCCGTGCGCGGCCTCGGCCAGTTCGCGGCCAACGCCGAGAAATGGAGCGCGGCGGCCAAGGCGTACCTGCGGCTCGTCGAAATCACGACGGGCGCGGATCAGATCGACGCCGTCATCCGCTACGCCGAGGCGTGCGAGCGCGCCGGAACGCCGATGGAGGCGCGCCCCGCTCTCGAGCAAGTGTACGGAAAGTCGCCGCACGACGAGGGCCTCCGCTTGCGGCTGCGCCGCATGTACGAGGCAGCGGGCGCGTTCGCCGAGCTCGCGAACATCATGATCGCGGAAGCCGAACAGGCGCCCGACGATCGCACCCGCTTCGACCGCCTCTCCGAGGCCGGCGATCTATCGCTGCGCGTGCAAGGTGGCGAGCGTATCGCCATCGAGGCCTACCGTCGCGCGTTCAGCACCCAGCCCGAAGACCACCGCATCGTCATCAAGCTCGCCGGCGTCCTCGGAAACGTGGGCGAGATCGAGGAAGCGGCGAACATCCTCGATCACACCATCGACGTATTCGGCAAGAAACGCTCGCCGGAGCTCGCCGAGCTGCAGCACGCCATGGCGCGGATCGGCCGCATCGCCGGCGACTGGGAAGCCGTCTTCGCGTGGCTCGACGCGGCCGTGCAGACCGATCGCCAGAACGGCGCCGCGGCGTCCGAGCTCGCCGTCATCGCGATGGAGCGCGGCGAGCTCGACATCGCCATCAAGGCCCTGCAAGCCATCACGCTGCTGAAAGGCGACGCCCCCATGTCCAAGGCCGAGGCCTACCTGCGCCAGGGCATGATCGCCGAACAGCGCGGCGACGCGAAAAAAGCCGTCTTCCTCGCCAAGCGAGCCCTCACTCAAGATCCGTCGTTCGACGACGCCCGCGCATTCCTCGAGCGCCTCGGCGCCGCTTGATGGCGGGCGCCCCCCTGGAACGGGGCGCGGCGTCCGGCAGCGCGCTGCCGTAGGTGCCGCGTCCTCCCAGAGCGCGGCGGCGCAGCCGCGCCGGCGCCCCTCGGCAACGCAGCGCTTCTCGGCGTGTCTCCGCCTGGCCCGTACGGGAACCAGCGCGGCGAGAGATCACTGGGTGGCCCGCTCCAGCCAGCTTCGCACCGCTTATACGGAGCCTTTCACGGACCGCGAACGCCATGTACCAGCGCGGGACATCCGGCGTGCCTCGTCGCGTGCGCCTGCCCCTAAACACCGCATGAAATCCGCTCGAACGAGGTACCTCCCGCGAGAATGGCACATCAGCGGTACATGGGACGCACGATGTCCCGGTGCTGTGCATGAATGCTCCCCGGCGGGGTTTAATCCCTGCAAATCACGCTGAATCCGCGCGCCGCCAGAGTCGCCATCGTCCCTTCGATGTCCCGGTGCGGTACATCACATTTCTCGTCGCACGTACCACTGGGTTGGTACATCACCGGACCGGTGCGGTACCTCGCATTTCTCGTCGCACGTACCACTCTCGATGAGCGCTAAGGACCCGATCGAAATAACCAATCCCGCGGTCGACGTCGAAAAGGGGCGGCTTCGCCTGATTCAGGAACGATCGGGAGCCCACAATAGGGAGCGGGCGCCTAAGCCCGCGATTGTCGACGCGCGTCTCGGGCCCTGGGGCGGTTTCCCCTTCAAGGACTCTCGTTGACGCGGTCGCCCTCGAGTCCAAACCGCGCCACGTATGCCCGATGAGCATCGAGCGAAGGTTCGGCCGTACCGAAGAGCTCGCTCGCTCGGTATCCGGTGTGGATGCGCTGCACGGTGACGACGCCGCCCTCGACGCGGAATACGACGCGCCACTCTCGCACGGCGAGCACGAACCCTTCGTCGCACTTCTTGATGCGGCGGTACGGATGCGGCGACGGCCCCGCCGCGAGCACTTCGCGGGCGCGCTGCCCCACGTCGAGCGCCAGCGCTCTCGTCAAATAGTCGGCTTGCGCTAGAGCGAGCGGTTCGAGCACGACTTCGTAAGCCGCCTTCGGATCATCGGGCGCTTCGAGCGACGGGTTGTCGGCGTTTTCTTCGAGCCAGCCGTGGCCGGCGGTCGATACGGCGTCGGTGTACGGGAGGTAAGGCTTTATGTCGAGCACGGGGGTGCCGTCGATCATGTCGACGTCGAGAACATGCAGGACGAGCCCCTCGACGCGCTCGAGGCGAAGCACGCTGAGCCCGATGGGATTCGGGCGATACGGCGAGCGCGTCGCGAACACGCCGCGGCGAGTCGCGCTGCGCGGCGGCAGGACTTTCCCCTTCCAACCCTCGTTCAGGTGAAACCAAAAGAGGACCCAGATATAGGGAAAGCTCTCGAGATCCGAGAGCGCGTGCTCGAATCTGCCGTCGGGGAAGAGCTCGACGGTGCCGGGGACGCCGCGCGCCGCGGCGGGTTGTCTCGGCGCGCTGGCGCGATCGGGGAACGGCGTGCGCAGCGTGCCGATGGGAGCGACGGCGAGCACGGCCCCCGCGGTCACGTCCGCCACGCCGCGATCGTCAGCGCCGCCCATCCCACCATGAACGAGAGCCCGCCGAACGGTGTGATGGCGCCGAGCGCGCGCACGCCGGTCAGCGTCATCGCGTACAAGCTCCCGCTGAAGAGCACGATGCCGCCGAGGAAGCAGTAGCCCGCGACGCCGGCGAGTCCCGGCGCGCCGGGCTTGCCGGCCAGGTACGCCGCGGCCGCGACGGCGAGCGCGTGGATCAGATGGTAGTGCGCGGCGGTCTCCCAGAACCTTTGTCGGGCCTCCCCGTCGGGCAAGGCGGCGAGGAAGCCGCGCAGGGCGTGCGCGCCGAACGCGCCGAAGCCGACCGCGAGAAAACCGGCAACTCCACTTGCCACTAGCAGGACGCGCTCGGTGCTGGTCATCAGAAGACGAGACACCTTTCGATGGCGTCGACGCTCGCGGCGCGCATCGCGCATTCGTAACTCGCTCGCGAGACCTTCGAAGAACACTCGGAGAGCTCGAATTTCGGGTTCTTCTCGGCGACGGCGTTCGCCTCGCCGGAAAGACGGGCGACGCGTTCGGGGCTCGCTTCGGGTTCTTCTTCCTTCGCCAAGAGCTCGGTATAACGCACGATGAGCGTGCGGCACTCTTCCTCGGCGACCGGGCGTCCGCACGCGGTGAGCGCGGGGGCGAGCGCCGCGGCGCCCGCGAGCACGGCGCAGGCGACGGCGCTCCTCAGTTGAGACACACGCGGACGATCTCCTCGGCGGTCTTGGCGCTGCGAACGCACCCGAGCGCGCGGGTGGTGATGCGCCGTCCGACGCACTCGCGCTTCGATTTTTCCTGGAACGCCTGCTTCGTCTCGGCCACTTGCTTCTGCACGTCGGCGGAGTCGGCGGGCGCCGATTCGCGCAGCTCGAGCTCGGCGATGCGACCGACTATCTCGTCGCACTCCGCTTGCGTCGCGGGCCTGCCGCAGCCGACGGCGAGGAGCGCGGCGATCCAAAGTAGCCTCTGCACGGTGCCTGAGTTAGCACCGCCGCGCCGTCGGCGGGACGTCATCCTACGACCTTCATTTGCTTGCCGCCTGCGGCGCGGAGCCTATGCCGAAAACTGGACGTGTGTGCAGGTGATGGTAGCCTTCGAATCGTGACCAAGGCTCGCGCCCAGAGCGGTGAATCGAGCGCGCTCGACCTGCTGAAGAAGGCGACTCAGGCGCGGACGACACAGCTCCGCGCGAAGTACGCGACGCGCGGGCTGTCACGCGAGGGCAACGACCGCACGACCCAATCCATGCTGCTGCGGCAGCTGTACCTCGCGCATATGGAAACGAGCCGCTTCGAAGAGGCCCTGTCCGTCTCCGAGCAGATGATCGCGCTCGGCGTGATGCCCGACGTCGCGCGCCAAGACGCGGCGCGCGCTTGTCTCGGCCTCGCGCGGTCGGAGCACGCGCTCGAACATCTGCGAATCGCGAGCCGCGTGGGCCCCGCTTCACGGCGCGCGTTTCACCTGTGGACGCTCGGCACGACGCTCTATCACCTCGGCAGGCCGCGGGAAGCGGCGGGCATCCTCTCGCGCGCCGCGCGGTGGGGCACCACGGCGAAGCCGCTCTACCTGGCCCAGGTGGCGCTCGCGCGGCACGCGGCCGGCGACGCCGTGAACGGTTGGGCGACGCTGCGCGAACGCCTCGAAGAGGCGCCGTGCGGACAGGGTTACGGACAGCTCGTGCTCGGCGAGCTCGCGTTTCACCAGCGCGATTTTTCTGCAGCTGAACGGTATCTCGAGGGGTTCATCAAGAAAACCACGGCCGGTCGCGTCGCGTTGATGGTCGCTCTTCAGGCAGAAGTGCAGCTGGCGCGCGGCCTTTTGCGGCAAGCGCGAGCGCGGTAGCGACTCACGCCCGTCGTTTTATACTCCCGCGCAATGGCTCGAGTGCCCGTCCTCCGCATCACTTCGTTTCTCGCGACGCTGGCCGTCGCCTCGTCGGCGGCCGCCGCAGAGCCGGATCAGTTCGCGGCGGCCCTCGCAAAGGGACCGCTGTACGCCGGCCTCGCGGCGTTCGTCAGCGGGTTTCTCGTCAGCTTGACCCCGTGCGTGTACCCGATGGTGGCGGTCACCGTCAGCGTGTTCGGCGCGCGGCAAGCGTCGAGTCGCGCCGAGGGCGCGATGCTGTCGGCGGCCTTCGTCGCGGGCATCATCGCCATGTTCGTTCCGCTCGGCGTCGTCGCGGGGCTCACCGGCAGCCTGGCGGGCGCCGTGCTGCAGAGCGCGTGGGTCGTCGGCGGCATCAGCGCGCTGTTCCTGGTCATGGCCGCCGCGATGTTCGGCGCGTTCGAGCTCGACATCCCGTCGGCACTCAAGAACCGCCTCGCGCAGATAGGCGGTACGGGGTACCTCGGCGCGTTCCTGCTCGGGCTCGCCTGCGGCCCCATCGCCGCGCCGTGCACCGGTCCGTTCCTCACCGGCATCCTGGCCTTCATCACGAAGACGCAGAGCGCGGGTCTCGGCGCGGCGGCGATGGCCGCGTTCGCGCTCGGCCTGGGCGTCCCGTTCTTCGTCGTCGGTGCGTTCGCGGTGCAGCTGCCGAAGAGCGGCGGTTGGATGGTTCACGTCAAGTCGGTGCTCGGGCTCATCCTCATCATCGTCGCCCTCTACTTCCTGAACAACGCCTTCGGCATCTTCGCGCACATCGCGAGCCCCTCGCCCACGTTCTTGAAGATCACCGCGGGCGTCGCGCTCCTCGGCGTGGCGATCGGCGCGGTCCACAAGACGTTCGAAGGCACCGCGACGGACAAGGTGCGCAAGGCCATCGGCATCCCGCTCACGACCTTCGGCGCGGCGCTCTTCATCGTCGGCGTCACGATGCCGGCGCGGGCGCTCGTGTGGCAGCACATCCCCGCGACGGCGGCGCGGGAACAGGCGAAGAGCGCCCAGCGTCCGCTCATCATCGACTTCGGCGCGGCGTGGTGCGGCGCGTGCAAGGAGCTCGACAAGCTGACCTTCTCGCAGGAGAGCGTGCAACGCGAGGCCGGACGCTTCCTGGCCGTGAAGGTGGACGCGACGAACGACGACGATCCGAACGTCGAGGCGGCCATGAGCGCCTTTTCGGTCAAGGGATTGCCGACCGTGGTCATCTACGATTCGAAGGGCTCCGAAGCCGTCCGCTACACGGATTTCGTCGAAGCCGAAAAGCTCCTGAGCGCGCTGAAGAAAGTCGACTAGAGCGCTCGTCCAACGACGGGGCTGCCGGAATCGCCGGCCCCCACGTGGGTGAGGGCCGGAGATTCCGACGCCCGGGCCACCGGTGTGACGAGCGCTCTGGACATGTTCTGCGTCGCGCGACTCGCGTCGCGCTCGGCGCTCGTCCAACGACGGGGGTGCTGGAATCTGCGGCCGCCACGTGGGTGAGGGCCGGAGATTCCGACGCCCGGGCCACCGGTGTGACGCTGACCCCGACCCGCCCGTGAGCCGCTAGAGTTCGGGTGCATGCCGCGCTTCCCTTTGCACCTGGCGACGATCGTAGGCTTCGTGCTCGCGGTGCTGCTGCTCGCGCAGGAGCTGCGCAAGCGACGTGCGCCGGCGGTCACGTTCGCCTGGCTCTTCGCGATGGCCCTTTTCCCTTACGTCGGCGTGCCCCTGTATTTCATCTTCGGGGGCCGCAAGCTGTCGCACCGCGCGGCGAGCAAGACGCCGGTCTATGCGCCGCGCGGCGTGCCGCAGCCGACGGCGAACGAGGCGATCGCGCCGCTCGAACGGCTCCTCGACGGGATGGGCGTTCGCCCCGTCACCGACGACAACGACATCGAGCTCTTGCCGACGGGCGAATCGGCGTACGCCGCGCTGCTCGAGCTCATCGACGGCGCGAAGAGCCGCATTCACATCGCGACGTTCATCCTCGCCGGCGACGAGACCGGCGACACGGTGGTCGAGCATTTGACGCGGCGCGCTCGCGACGGCCTCGAAGTGCGCCTGCTCATCGACGGTCTGTTCATGTTCCGCACGAACCGGCACGCGCTCGACGAGCTGCGCCGCGCCGGCGGCAAGGTCGCCGTGTTTATGCCGCTCGTCCACGTGCCGTTTCGGGGGCGCTCGAACCTGCGGAACCACCGCAAAATCGCGGTCGCCGACGGCGAACGGGCGATCATCGGAGGGATGAACATCGCGTCGGAGTACATGGGCCCGCGCCCGCTCGAGGGACGCTGGCGCGACGTCGCGCTCCGCGTGAAGGGGAGCGCGGCGCTGGATCTCGACGCGCTCTTCGTCAACGACTGGGCGTTCGCGTCGGGTGAACGGCTAAAAGCGCGCGAGCCGAGCGGGTCCGAGGACACCGGCGCGTCCGCGCGCATCGTCGCGAGCGGCCCCGACGTCGAGACCGACACGCTGTACGACGCGATCCTGTTCGAGCTGTTCACGGCGAAGGAGCGCGTGCTGATCGCGACGCCTTACTTCGTGCCCGACGACGCGATGGTGCGCGCGCTCATCCTCGCTTGCCGGCGCGGCATTCACGTCGAGGTGGTGCTGCCGATGCCGTCGAATCACCTCATGGCCGACCTCGCCGGGGCTCCGTCGCTGCGGACCCTGGAATCCATGGGAGCCAAGATCCGGCCGTACCGAGCCGGCATGCTCCACGCCAAGGTCATCGTGGTGGATCGCTCGCTCGCGGCCGTCGGCTCGGCGAACTTCGACATGCGGAGCCTCTTCTTGAACTACGAAGTGATGGCGCTGCTCTACGACGAACGCGAAGTGAACCTGATGGCGGACTGGTTCCGAGTCCTCGCCGCGAAGTGCGACGATCGCCTGCCCGCCGTCGGACGCCTCCGCGCCGCCGCGGAAGACGTCGCGCACCTCTTCAGCCCGCTGGCGTAAAGCTCACGGTTCGAAGTCTTCCGAGGGCTTCGCCTTCGCCGGCTTGGGCGCCGGCGCGGCCGCCTGCGGAGCGGGCTTCGATTCGCCGCCTTCGTCGGGCTTCGTCTTCGCCGGTTTCTCGCCGGCGCCCTTCTTCTCTTTCTTCTTTTTGACGGGCGGCGCTTCCGCGGCGGGGGGCGGCGTCGCGACGGCGGGGGGCGACGCCTTCTCCAGAGCATGGAACAGCTCGACGACCTCTCCGTCGACCTCTTCTTCGCGCGCGACCATGAGCGGGAGGAGCTTGCCCGCGTCCGACAGATTGCTCCGGACTTCTCTTCGTTTTCGCGACGGGGCGTCCTTGAAGGCGGTGTCCACCTTCGGCTCGAGCGGCGGCAGCGCTTCTTTCAGCCGGGCGAGCTCGGGCTTCGAATGACGTAGATCCACGAGCAGGGCGATCGCGTCGTGCACGGACGTCTCGAGCGAGGTGACGGTATCGGCGTCGGCGCCGCTCGGAGTACCAGATTTGACCACTTTTGCGGTCGGATCCTCTCCGTCGAGGCCCGACGTGGAGACCTTCACCGACACGCCGCTCTTCGCCAGCGCGTCGAGGCGCTTGTCGAGCGCCGCGGAGAGATCGTCCGGCGACGCCGCGGGCGGCGCGTCGACGGCTTTCGCGATGCCCTGGCGCGCGCTCTCCTGGCGGCCGGGCGCTTGCCCGAGCATGAGCTGCACGGCATAGAGCGACTTGAAGAATTCGTCGTAGGTGGGCTCGCCCGGCTGATACATCTCGCCGCTCGCGACCGTCGAAGGCTTCGAACGCACGCAGCCCGAGGCCAAGCACAGCGAGACCGCGAGCGCGGCGCCATTCAGCGTCGCGCGAAAGGACGGCGGCCAGAAGACGGCGAATGACTTTACTGACATCGGAGGGACGCCGCCCACAGCTCGTGAGCGGCCTCTTTTTGCACGAGGAACAGCGCGAGCGCCTGGGTCCCCTTGATCCAGGGAGTGCCCTGTCCCGCGTTTTGATCCGCGCTCGACAGAGTAACCGGATCCCCGATGCAGACCAAATCCGCGGTGACCAGCTGCGCGCGCACCGCGCGATTGCCGGCGGAACCCTCGGTCCATTGGAGGAGAAAGCGCCCGTCGCCGAGGCCCTCGACCGCCGGCGAGATGGCTTCGCCGCCCGGACCCCCGGCGGGAACCGTGAAGGCGTGAGACTGTCTCGGGGCGTCGGGTGCCTTACCGAAGGCGAGCTCCACGTGCCACGGATCCGCCGCCGTCGCCTTCGCGGCGAACGCGACGAGCACGCCGTCGCCCGAAGTGCCGACCGCGGGCGTGCCGACCAGCGCCGCGTCCGTCTTGATGGGCGACAGCTCCGTCGACTTCGAGCCGTCCTCGCGAACGGAACCGATGAGCACGTTGCCCTCTTGTCCGCCTTCGCGGAAGACGATGGCGTAACCGGCGTTGGCGATCGGCGCGACGCGCGGCGTGGTCATCGCGCTCCCTTGCGCGCTCCGCGGCCACACGACGTCGGTCGTGGAGCCCATGATGCGCGAAACGGCGTCGCCGGTGACGGCGATCGTGAACCGCTTGTCGGCGTCGACGGTTCGCGCCGACGGCAGGTTCGCGTCCGCCCGATCCACGACGAACTCGAGCACGCCGGAGCGAACCAGCGGCACGACCGAGAGCGTCGTCGAGCCGGTGACCGTCTGCTCGAACACGGTGTTCGCGGCGAGCGTCGCGGGGTCGATGGTGAGGCCGAGCGCGTGTTCCTTCGTCGCGGCGAAGCCGAGCGCCGCGTGGACTCCATCGGGCGCCGTCGCCACGAGCGTGGGCACCGTGAGATAAGCGGAGTCGGCGAGGCGCTGAGCGGGCTTTTCGACGACGCACCCGGGCGGCGGCGCGGGCGCTGCCGCCGTCGCGCGGGGCACCGACGCGACGACGGCCGGCTCCGCCGGTTTGTGGCGCGGCTTCATCAACGCGGCGACGAGCAGCACGACTCCGGGAATGAGCACGCCGGCGGAGCTCAGCAGCGTGACGGTGCGGCGCGAGAGCCCGGCGACCTCCTCGTCGTCGCGCGAGCGGCGCCAGCGCCTCGCGAGGCTCGGCTTCGCGACGACGTCGTCGTCCTCCGGCGCTTCGCGTGCGGGCTCTCGTGCGCTCGCTACGGCGCTCGCCAAGACGTGACGCCGGGGGGTCGGCGGATCGGGTACCGGCGTGCTCGTCGGCGCGGGTTCGGACGACGTCGTGTCCAGCGCCATCGCCTGCGGCGACGCGGGCGGCGCGAACGGCGCCGGCGCCGACGTCGTGACTTGCGGCGTCGTCGAAGGCGTTGCGGCGCGTGCCGGCGCGGGCGTCGGCACCGGCGCGTGCGCCGGCTTCGGTTCGGATCGCGACGGCGCGGCGGCGTCGTGGGCCGGCGGCGCCGGAGTCACGATGACGCTCGGCAAATGCGGCGCGTCGAACGCGCGCGGCGGCGGCTTCGCTTCGGCGACTCGCGTCGCCGTCTCGTCGTTCTGCGCGTTCGCCGCGACGGCGGGCGCGCGTTCGTCGATCTTCTTCGGTTCCGGAGGCGATTGGGGCACCGCCGCTGCGGCGACGGCGGGCGTGCGTTCGACGATCTTCTTCGGTTCCGGAGGCGACTTGGGCACCGCCGCTCTCGCTTGCGCCGCGGAGCTCGCGGCGGCCGCGGCCTGTGCGGCGGCCTTGCGTCGCGAGCTCGGCGGAGGCGGCGCGCTCGACGTGCCGCGCGCCGCAGCGCGCGCGCCGTTCGAAGGCGCTGGCGACTTTGCCGGCGGTGGAGCGGGAACAGGCGGGTGCGGCGGCGGCGGTACGCCAGACCTCGCGCCGACCGGGGGAATGCTCGAGAAGGGCGGTCGTTTCGGCGCCGGAACGTTGCGCGGCGGGGGCGGGATCGCCCCGGTCGGGCGAAGTGTGTTGCTCCGTGTCGGCTGCCCGTCTTCCGACAGCGTCGGCATGACGTTTCGCAATGGGACCGGCGGTCCGACGACCGGCGGCGGATCCGACGGCGCCGGGATCCCCTTTTGCGTGCGAACGGGCGCGCGAGGAGATGCCGCCGCCTGCGCTTCGCCGCGTTCGATCGTCAAGGTGCCCTTCGGCACCGACGTCGCGTAGTGCGCGAGCGGTGGCGTCGGGGGAGCGAGCGCGCCGGGATCCGTTCGCGCCAAGATGGGTGCCGCGGCGCGCCGCACCCCGATGGCGGCGCTGAGATCCGGGACGTTCGCGGCGGGCAGCCACTCGAGCCAACCCGATCGCCACACCAGCGTGTAGGGCGGCAAGCGGCCACGACTCAAGGCTTGCGCCAGCTCTTCGAAGCGCAGCTTGTGCTGCTGCCCTCCGATGTCTGCCCAGCGCCACTCGTACGAGCCCGGGGCGTCCGCCGTCATGGCTCCCCTGGAGCGCGAGCCGTCAGCGCAGAGTAGCCGAGCACTCAACATTTTTTCCACGATCCGCGCTCGGGAGCAACGACCGTGCGCAGCGGCTTGGACCGGCTCCGGGCCCCCCCTTTCCCCGGGGCTTATCGAAATCGACCCGCAATTCCGTTGCCCGTCGTCCGTTGCGCTCCGCCGACGCTGGCGATGTGCGGCGGTAGCGAAATGTCAGAGCTCGGCGGCGCTCGCCGGCTCCCCGCGGTGTGCGGCCGGCTCCGCCGTCGCGCGTGCGACCGCAAAGATGGTCACGCGGACCGCGCCGGCGGCCGTGAGCGCGCGCGCGCACGAGAGCGCCGTCGCGCCGGTGGTGACGACGTCGTCCACGAGCGCGATGTGTGCGCCCGGGAGCGCTTCGCGTGCGACAATGGCAGTGGCCAGGTTGCGTAGGCGCTCTTCCCGGCCGAGCGTCGCTTGCTCGATGGTGTTCACGGCGCGCTCGAGGGCCCGCGCGCGCAGGCGCCAGCCGAAGCTCCGCGCGAGGCGATCCGCGAGCAGCGCCGACTGATTGTACCCGCGGAGCGCGAGGCGCCGCGGGTGCAGTGGAACCGGGACGAACACGCAAGGTCCGGCGACGTTCGCCGTCGTCGACGCGACGAAGACGCGTTCGGCGAGCAGGCGCGCGAGATCCGGCCGGGACCCGTACTTGAAGCGGCTGATGGCGCGCGCGATGCCGCCGCCGTAGCGCGCGGACGCGACGACGTGCACGCCGCCGTCGAGCTCGTCGACGAGCGGCGTCACCGGATCGTCGCAGCCTTCGCACAGAAGGGCGTCGAGGGCGAGCGGCGCGTCGCAGGCCGCGCACCGCGGCGGCGACAGGATGCCCAAGATCGCCGAATGGCAGGCCGAGAGCAAACTACGTCGCACGCCGAGACATCGGCTCGGCGCTGCGCGCAATTGCCCAAATTCCTAAATTCCTACTCCACGCCGAGGAGCTTGCTCATCGACGCCTCGTCCGCCGGCGTGAACGGATACTGATCGAACTCCTTGCTCGTCACCCAGCGGTAGGCAAAGACGTTCTGCTCGGAGGGCTCGCCGTTCACGATGCTGCACTCGTACAAATGCAGATCTACCGTGTATCGCTCGTAACGATGGCTCACGAAGCTGATCAAGCTGCCCACCTTCACGTCGACGCCGAGGCGGTGCATCACCTCGCGCGCGAGCGCCGCGGCGTCCGTTTCGCCCGGCTCCACGCGCCCGCCCGGAAACTCCCACAGCAACGGGAGAATCGCGGTCGGCCTTCGTTGGGTGATGAGATAGCGGCCTGATCTGGCGATGACCGCGGCGACGACTCGGATGGGCCGGCTGGACTTGGGCTCCATTCGGGCGACTACATGTCGAGTCGGAAAAGCTGCTGCCCCATGAGCAGCACGTCCCCCGGCGCGAGCGGATGCTCCGCGCGCAGCCGGATGAAAGTGCCGTTCGAGCTGCCCACGTCGGTGAGGTAGACGTTGCCGTCGTGCTCGCGCGCGATGCGGCAATGCAGGCCCGAGACGTAGCCGTCCTCGGAGAACAGGACGTCGCCGCGCTCGCGCCCGAGGTGAATGCCGGACTCGGGGACCGGAAACGCGTTCCCCGTGGTGTCGCGGCCGATGACCAGCGCGATGCGGCCGATGTAGCCGCGGGCGGGGCTGCCGAGGCGCTCCACGCCGTCGGCGCTCGGGCCCTGACCGACGAGCGGTTCGAAGCGGATGATCTCTTGGCCGATGCGGAACACGTCCTGGTACTGCAAGGGCCACGGCGCGTTGGGCTGCAGCTTCAGGTACACGCCATTCAGCGAGTTTTCGTCGCGCACGGCGAGCTGGCCGCCGTGACGCACGAAGGTGGCGTGGCGCGGGGACAGATAGCTATCGCCGGCGAAGATGGAGCCCGTATCGCGACCCACCGTGACGCTCGGGGCCTCCGGAAGCCCGAACGTCCCGGCTTCGCTCCCGTCGGCGCGGAGCGCGGTGAGCAGCACCCGCGCGCCGCCCGTCGTGGCTGCGGGTGCCGCGACGGCGGGCGGCGGCGCCGTAGCGGCCGCTGCCGCGCCCTGGAGCGCGGCGAGGTTGTATCCGCACGACGCGCAGAAACGGTTCGACTGCGGATTCGGATGACCGCACTGCGGGCACGTGATCTCGACGCCGCCAGTGGCCTTCGGAGCTACCGCGGGAGGTGGGGCGGCTTGCACTACGGGCGGTGGCGCCGCGACCGCTGCGGCGACGTTCGCGCTCGATGCGCGCGCGGCCGGCGCAGCGGCAACGGGTGCGCCCGCAGGAGCGGCCTGCGGCGCGCGCGCCTGCTGGACGCCCTGCGGAGGGGTGTTCGCGTTGAACGGCTTCGGGGCGTGACTCGCTCGCGGAAGCTCAGCACCACAACCGAGGCAGAACTTGTAGTGGTCCTGATTGTCCTTGCCGCACTTGTTGCACGTGATCACAAAAGGCCTCCGCCAAAATCATGCTTGGGCACGCCGCCGCCTTTGGACAGGCCGCCGGAAGGTACTTTGCCTCGCGTCCTTCCGGATTGTCTACGCCCCCATCAAGGAATCAAGCGCGGCGTCGCCGGCGTAGGCCCGGTTTTTCCGCGGGCCCCGCTGCGCTCCGAGATCCGAGGGGAGTAGGGCCAAAGTGGGCAGGCTCCTGTCAGCCCCTTATCGAAGGGCCGAGATTGCCCCCCGGTCTGCGTGGCGTGGCGTGGGCCGAGGGAACCCGCGGGGGGACGCGCCTCAGGTGGCGAGTGTCGCGAGCGCGTCCCGGAGCAGGTCCGCAAGGGCGTCCTTGCCGACCCGATCGCCGAGGGCGCGCACGGCGCGCTGCGCGGTCGATCTTGCCTTCGCATCGTGAAGCCGGCTCAAGGGACCGATCCCGCGAGAGCTGCGGCGTTGGTTTCGTGATGACGTTCCCGTTAGGATACGGCGAGCTCGGCGAGCACTGCAACGAGATGCGCCTCGAGGCGAGCGATCCCCGCGAGCGTGCTGGGTTCCACCCGAGAGACGCGCTCGGCGTGGGAAAGGACACGAGCGGCGTCGAAGTTGAAAACGTAGGCATTGCGAAAGAAGTGACGAAATTTTCGCAGCTCTGAAAAGTCGACTCTATTGGCTCGATCGAGCACGGCGGGCCTGAGCCCGGCAACCTCGACGCCCATCTGATCGAGGAGTTCGGCGTGCCAAGACGAGCCCGTCGGTACCGATTCGTCGAGAAGCCGCGCGACGCGCTCGAGCAACGTTTCGAGCGCCGTGTACCAGCCGTGAAGGTTCATCGCGAGAACGAGGATCTCGTCGCGCGAGGGTCCGCGGTCCGCGGTCCTGCCGAGCCGTTCGGCGATGTCTTTCCCGCGCACGGCGAGCGCATCGCGATCGACTCTGATCTCCGCGAGTAGACGCGAGAGTCGTGCGGCCGTCCCCGGCGTCGACGTCACGCGAGCCTCAGCCCATCGCGCTCGACACGCTGCCGAAAATCAGTCGGCAAATCGTCGAAGACGAGGACGTCCACCGGCGCCGCAGTTGCCCGCGCCGCAGCGGTCTCGATCGCTTCGGCGATGTCACTCGAGGCTCCGGACAGCACGAGATCCACGTCGCTCCGCTCGCCGAAATTGCCCCACGCGAGGGAACCGATGAGCCAGACTCGGACCCCTGCTGGAGCCGTGTCCGCGACTGCTGCCCGTAGCTTTTCGAGCAGCTCGCGAGCCCGCGCTTCGCGCGACGCACGCGCCTGGCTCTCCCGCGCCCGAAGCAGCGCCGCCGTTCGAGCCGCAGCGGTGGACATGAACTCAGAATGCCACCCGCGCGCGCTGGTGGCTACTCGGGCACGGACAGCCTGACCCGAAATACCGGGACGCGCGCGGTCCCTTCCGTTCGGCCACGTCCGATGCGGCCGATTTGGTGGGGGGCCGGCCCGACTCCGATTGCTCCCGTCTGCATGGCGTGGCGTGGCGTGGAGGCGAAGGGAAACTCGGCGCGGGGACGCGCCTCAGGTGGCGAGCGTCGCGAGCGCGTCCCGGAGCAGGTCCGCAAGGGCGTCCTTGCCGACCCGATCGCCGAGGGCGCGCACGGCGCGCTGCGCGTCGGGCAATCGGTAGCCCATGTTGGTCAGCGCCCCGATGAGCCGGGCTTCGTCGTTCGCCGTCGTGCCGGTGGGCGCGCGCTGAACGCTCGCCAGATCCGAAACTTTCTGGAGACGTTCGCGCAGCTCGAGCACCAGGCGCTCCGCGGTCTTCTTTCCGACGCCGTCGATGCGGGTGAGCCGCGCGACGTCCTTCGCGGCGACCGCTTGCGCGAGCTCGACGGGCGGCAGCGCCGACAGCACGCCGAGCGCCGTCTTCGGACCGACGTTGGGCACGTCGATGAGCAGCTTGAACACGCGCCGCTCCACCTCGGACGCGAAGCCGTAGAGGTCCATGATGTCTTCTCGCACGTGCAGGTGCGTGAACAGCTCGATGCGTCCGTCGAGCCCCGGCGTCGCGCGTCCGAGCGTGCCGAGTGGAGCCCGGACCTCGTAGCCGACGCCGCCGACGTCGACCACGAGACTCCCGTCCGGCTCTTCCGCGACGACTCTGCCCGTGAGGCGACCGATCACGTGTTCTCGCGCGACCGCTAGTTGTTCATCGCGCCCTGCGCGATCCACTCCGCGATGGCGTCGAACTTCGCGCGGCTCGTCCCCTGACAATACAGGTCGCCGTTCTGCGGCATGGAGACGCCGCACGGCGGCGGATTGTCTTCGTGCGAAGGGTCGGTGTTCGTGCAGGTGTACCCCTTCGAGTTTTCCTGATCCGCCAGCTTGAGGACGAGGAAGCTGTTCGCGGGATCACCCGGCGCCACGCGCTTCACCGTCGGCGACGTCACGGTCTGGGCGTCGCCCATCAGGCTCGTGTAGATGGCCATCACCGTCGTGTCGTCGTCCGGGGCGGGCTGCGTCGGATCCGAGGGAGCCGTCGTCGGGAAGGTGCACTTCCACTTCGCGCTCGCGTCGTACGCGCACTTGTGACCGAGGTACAGCCCTGCGGACTTCTTGTCGTCGCCGTGGCAATCGCTGGTGACGCACGACAAACCGAACATCGGCAGCAGGTCGTCCTTCAGCGAGACGGGAGCGCCCTTCCCGTAGCTCGAGTAGTCGATGTGCATGCAATCCGCGGCGCCCGCGGACGCGCCGGAGCCGCTCGAGCCGCCGGAGCCGCTCGAGCCGCCGGAGCCCTTCTTGTCGCCGCCGTCGCTGTTCAGGTTGTTGTCGGTACCGCCGGTGCTCTTGCTGCTGCTACACGCGGCGAGCGCCGCGACGCACACGAAACAGGCAAACGAGATTTTCTTCGATGACATCCGAAAAGCTTTCATGACGAGGTTCGATTGGTCCGCGCGGCGCGAAGTTAGCAGAACTGAGCGGCGGCGGCCGCTACGCGTTCGCGTGCGGCCGCCTTCGAAATGGTTACTGAGCCACCGAACTCGGCCGAAAAACCCGTGCTTCGGCCCGTGGGGTTGTCAATTCATCGGAGCGCCGTTGGCGATCCACTGACCGATCGCGTCGAACTTCGCGCGGTCGCTTCCGCTGCACCAGGGGTCGCTGCCCTGGGGCATGTTCACGCCGCAAGGGCCGGGATTCGTTTCGTGGCTCGCGTCGGTGTTGGTGCAGGTGAGGCCCCTGGAGTTTTCCTCGTCGGAGAGCTTCAGCATGAGGAAGCTGTTGTACGGATCGCCCGGCTTCACTCGAGCCATTCCCGCGCCCATGACCGTCTCCGCGGGGGCCATCAGGCTCTGATACACGGCCATGACCGTTGTCGGATCGTCCGGCGCGGGCTGCGTCGGATCCGACGGGGCCGTCGTCGGGAAGGTGCACTTCCACTTCGCGGTCGCGTCGTAGGCGCACTTGTGCCCGAGCTGGAGCCCAGCACGCGGTGCCTGCTCGTTGGAGTTGTGGCAATCGCTGGTGACGCACGAGAGGCCGAACATCGGCAGGATGTCGGTCGTGAACGAGATGGGCATCGCGTTCGGCGTGTAGCCCATGAGGTTCGTGTCCGCGCAGGTCGTGCCGGGGCCGCCCGTGCCCGCGCCGGCAGCGCCCGTCGTTCCGGCGGTGCCCGTCGTTCCAGCGGCGCCCGTCGTTCCGGCGGTGGCCACGGTCGTGCCGGCCACGCCGGGAGTGCCACCACTGCCGGGCGCGACGCCGCCCGCGCCGATCACCGCGCCCGCTGCGCCGCCGGTGCCTTCTGGGTTCGTGTCCTTCGCTCCACAGCCGCCGAGCACGAGGGCTGATCCGACTCCGAGAGAAATGAAGATCGCTTTCTGGAATGACATTCGAAAAGATCCGTGGGCTAGGGCCAAAGTTTCTCTGCGCCGAGCCGCGAGGCTAGCAGAAGTGTCGTCGCGGGCCGGCAGCGCTCGCCGTCTGAGTTTGTACCGTGCGAGCGTTGTACGGATTCGGTCGGCGCGCTGCACGTTTTCTCGCTCACGCCGTTTGCATCGGATATTTTTCGCGTCGCTGCTGCGACAATGTGACGCACCCCGGGTTCCGGGCCGAGAATGATGCACTTGAGACCGATGAACGGACGGAGTAGCGAGTGCACGCGCTTCACGGCGAATCGTCGTGTTCTCGATGCTGCGGCGCGACGCGCTCAATAATTGATGACGAAGCTTTCTTCACTGTTGCGGCTCGCGCTTGCGATGTCGATTCTCGCGGCGCTCCTTCCCTCGTGCGGCGGTTCGTCGAGCGAAACACCGCCGCCGGTCGAGCCCACGCCGCGCGAGCTCGCGCCGCGGGTCGAGTCCAACGTTCGCGGCGACAAGAACAGTTCACCGCGTGGCGCAGAGTCGTGGTCGCATGAACGCCACCACGCTGACGCCGGCCTGTTCTAACCGGTGCCGCCGCCGCGGCCCTCGTCGAGGGCCCGGACGAGCTCGCATGCTCGAGCTGCGGCCTGTTTTAGCCGGTGCCGCCGCCGCGGCTCTCAGAACGCGCCGCTGAGCGCCATGCCGCCGTAGCCCGGCGCGAGCGCGGGCGTGACGGTCGCCGTGAAGCCGCGCGGCGTCGCGCTCGCGGTTTCCGACGGCTTCGAGAAGGCGTACCAGACGCCGCCGCCGAGCATCGCGCCGATGCCGACCAGGGCGAGCGCGCCGGAGATGTTGCGGCGCGTGATCGCGGAGTTGCCGTCGGTTTCGGCCTTCTGCTTCTGCGCGATCACGTCTGGCGTGTTGCCCGCGTGGCTCGCATCCAGGTCGCAGACTCGACCCGGACACAGCTTCTCGAAGTCGCTGATGTCCGAGTTCGCGCCTATCCAGATGATGCCGCTCACCACCGTGAGAACGAGGCCGGCGCCGCCGACGATGAGCGGCGTGATCGGGCGATGGCCGCCGCTCGCCTCGTGCGATTCCACCGGCGGCGGCGGGGGGGTGGTGCTCGCCGGAGTGGGCGGCGGCGCGGTCTGCGCCGGCTCGGTCGAAGTCGGGCTCGCCGGCGGCGGGGCCGTCTGGGCTTCGCTCTGGATTTGCTCCTGGAGCTTCTCGATGCGGCGCCGGATCTGCCCTTCTTCCGAGGAGTTCGGGACCCGCCCGAGGAACGTTTGCAGCGCGTTGACCGCGTGCTGCTTCTGCCCGTTCAGCTCGTACGCGCGCGCCAGGTTCAGGAGCAGCGGGTGCGCGGTGCAGTCGCGCCGGTAGGCGTCCTCCCAGTACATGATCGCGCGGTCGTAATCGGCCTCGTTGAACGAGCCGTTGCCCGCATCGAACGCGCCCTTGGCCGCGGAAACATCGCCCTGGGTCGGCGTGCGGTCGCAAGCCGGATAGGGCTTCGGCGCGTCCTCTCCGCGGGCCAGCGCCGGGCACAGGCACAGCCCCGCCGCAACGGCCCATGAGCTGAATCGGACAGGCGAACGCATTCGGGAGACTCCTTCTCAGACCAGTCCGCCGATAGCTTAACGCGGTCCAAGCCGGCAATTAAAGGTCTAACGAGGCTCCGCGCCTCGGACCGACGAGCAGGTGCGCTCGAGCGTTCGGGCGAAGAGAGGCGAGTCTTGAAAACGGATGGGCTGCCCCACCCCGCCGCCGCTGGCGCGGCGTCGACCCTCCCCATATCGGCCGCGAAAATCGCGGGGTTCCCCGCCTTGCCGCCTCGGCGGACGCGAGCTTGGACCTTGTGCGCTAGCGCGTTTCCTTGGCATGGTCTAAGTGCTGCGCCGCCGCGCAGGCTCTGCGGGCGAGACGAACATGCTACCCGAACGCGAGCAAATCCTCGTCGTCGACGACGAGCCCAATCTCAGGCGTGTGCTCTCGGCGCAGCTCGTGCGCGACGGTTACGACGTGCACACCGCCGAGGACGGCGAGCAAGCGCTCGGCATCCTCTCCGAGCACCACATCGATCTCGTCATCACGGATCTCCGGATGCCGAAGGTCGACGGCATGGAGCTCCTGCGCCGGGCGCTCGCCATGGATCCGGAGCTGCCGGTCGTGATGATCACCGCGCACGGCACCGTCGACAACGCGGTCGAAGCGCTGAAGACCGGCGCGTTCGACTACATCACCAAGCCCTTCGATCAGGGCGAGGTCCGCGTCATCGTCAAGAAGGCGCTCCTCACGCGCAACCTCGCCGCGCGGGAAGCGACGCCGGCGGGCAGCGCGGTCCCCGAGTTTCGCCACGGCATCATCGGACGCAGCCCCGCGATCCAAGAGCTCTACACGATCCTGGATCGCGTCGCAGACACGCCGACGACGGTGCTCGTCACCGGCGAGAGCGGCACCGGAAAAGAGCTCGTGGCGCGCGCGCTGCACGAGGGCTCGTCGCGCCGCGATCGGCCGTTCATCAAGGTGAACTGCGCCGCCATCCCCCACGAGCTCATCGAGAGCGAGCTCTTCGGCTACGAGAAGGGCGCGTTCACCGGCGCCGCGGGACCGAAGCCCGGACGCTTCGAGCTCGCCGCGGGCGGTACGCTGTTCCTCGACGAGATCGGCACGATCCCCGTGGAGATGCAGGTGAAGCTGCTCCGCGCGCTGCAAGAGAGCGAATTCGAACGCGTCGGCGGCATCAAGACGATCCGCGTCGACGTGCGCCTCGTCGCGGCGACCAACACGGACCTGAAGAGGGAGATCGCCGCGGGCCATTTCCGCGAGGACCTGTACTATCGCCTGAACGTCGTGCCGATCCGCCTCGCGCCGCTGCGCGAGCGCGCGGACGACACGCTGCTGCTCGCGCGCCATTTCATCGAGCGCTCGAACGCGCGTCTCGGCAAGCACGTCGAGTCCATCGAGCCCGACGCCGATCGCGTCCTCTTGCAGCATCCATGGCCCGGCAACATTCGCGAGCTCGAGAACGTCATCGAGCGCGCCGTGCTGTTCTGCGACGGCCCGAAGCTGCGCGTGCGCGATCTCCCGCTCGAGGTCCGCGACGAGCGCGCGGCGTCCGCGCAGACTGCGACGGCCTCTCCCGTCCCGCCGCCCGCGCAGGTCACCGGCGACGGCCTGAAGCAGCAGGTCAAGGCCGCGACGAGCCGCCTCGAGCGCGAGCTCATCGTGCACGCGCTGGATCAGACGCGCGGCAACGTGACGCACGCCGCGCGCTTGCTCAAGATCTCGCGCAAGGGCTTGCAGCTCAAGATGAAGGAGCTCGGTCTTCGAGAGCGCGACGCCGGAACGGACACGTGAACGTCGCGTGAAATCGCGGTCATCGACGGGGGCGCTCTGCGCCTGCGTGCTCGTGGCGGGCATCGGTTGCCGGCCGAAGGCGAAGCACGGGCCGCCGGGCTCGCCGAGCGCGAGCGCGTCCTCCGCCGAAGCGGCGAACCTCGGGCCCGTGCCCCCGCCGTGGGACGCCGGGAAAAAGCCGCCTCCCACGCCCGAGGGCATGGTGTGGATCCCGCCGGGCGCGCTCGTCGCGGGCACGCCGAAGGGCGTCTTGCCGCGCATCGCCGACGAGGAGCTCGAGGGGGAGCAGGTCGTCCTCGGCGGCTTCTTCATGTCCATCTTTCCGTATCCGAACGAGGAAGCGGCAATCCCGCTCGCCGGTGTGACGCAAGACGAGGCGAAGGCGCTCTGCGAGAAGCGCGGGCAGCGCTTGTGCACCGAGCTCGAGTGGGAGCGCGCGTGCAAGGGGCCCGACAACCACATCTACGAATACGGCGATCACTACCGCGCGGACGTGTGCGGGACGGGCGGCGAGCCGCGCATGCTCCCCGTCGGGCTACGGCTGCCGTGCCGCAGCGACTTCGGCGTTCGCGACATGCACGGCTCGCTCTTCGAATGGACGGCGAGCCCGTGGAACCGCGGCAGCCGTGAACCGCTCGTCGCGGTGCGCGGCGGCAACAGCCCCGACGGCGAGCTCACCGGGCGCTGCGCGAACGGCGTCGCCCGAGCGCCGTCCTTCAAGTCACAGGCGATCGGTTTTCGTTGCTGCGCGGGTCCGGAGAACCACGCCGAAGTGACGCTCCACGTCGAGCGCGGCCCGGCGCTCGAGCTTCATCAATATCCCGCTTCGTTCTTGCGTCGCCTCGACGCCGCGCTGCCGGACGACGCGCGCGCCGAGCTGCGCCGCGACGACACCTTCCGGATCAACGCCGCTTGGGTCTGGCACCCCATCGGCAACGAGGAGCTCGTGGTCGGGGGCGGCTGCACCGCGGGCACCACCAGCCGCGGCTGCGGCGTCATCGTCGTTCGCATGATGGGCGACAAGGCCGAGCCCATGGCGTGGGCCAGCAGCGGCGTGTTCGTTCCGTCGCCGCGCATCGAATACAATCCGCGGTTTCTCTGGGTCTACGGCGGCGACGTCCGCAGCCACTTCCGCCGGCTGCTCACCTACGCCTGGGGTCGCGTGACCCTCGGAGCGCTGGAGCGCAACGTGAAGATCCCACCGGCCCAATCCAAGGCTCGGTCGAAGAAGAAATGACGAGACTTCGTCGAGGAATCGGCGAGCTCGCGTCGCCTTCGCTCTATCGTCCCACGTGGCAAGCGAGGTCCAGGCGGGACAACGCGCTCGCTTCGTGGCGCACCGTGCGCGCCGCGGACGCGCGCGCGATGAGCAGGCGTGCTTCGTCCTTGCCGTCGAGCGCGTCGGCGAAGTTGCGGGCGTCGCGAGCCGCTTCGTTGAGCACGCGCTGGTAGTCGTTCACCGCCTCGGCGACGTGCTTGGTCCGGATCTTCACCTGGCCCAGGGTGACGGCCAGCGCCTCGTACTTCGCCGCGATGATGCGATACGTCGGGCCCTTGACCACGGTGCGGTCGTGGTCGATGTCCGAGAGCACGGGGTTGGTCAGCTGTGCGACCGCGCGACACTCGTCGGACTTGTCGAGCGCCGTGCAACCCGCGCACCACGGCAGCGTGGCGAAGAGCGCGAGCGCGGCGGTTCGAGCGAACATCGCGAGGCACGTTTACACGCGCGCCCGAGCTCGCGCGATGGCAAAGCGCGGAAGCCTGCCAAACGACGATGGAAAGCGCGGTAGGTTCGTGGTTTATCCCCTGTCGCGATGCGACTCCTCGGCGGCTGCGCGGTGCTCGCCCTGGCCGCCTGCTCCGGCTGCGACGAGGAGAACGCGCCCCGCCGGATCGAGCCACCGTCAAAGCACTCGTCCGCCGCGCCGAGCGCCGCGCCCAGCGCTCGCGCGGCCAGGGACGGAGGCGTCCCCGAGCTGCCGCTTCGCCGGGGGGTCCGGCGCGCGATGAAGCTCGCGCCGCTGCGGGTGCACGACCCGGGCGTCGCCATCGGCAAGGGCCGGATCGGAGTGCTCACCGACGACGCGCTGGTCGTCCACGACGCGACGAAGCTCGACGAAGTCGCGCGCGTGCCGCTGCACGAGCCGATCGATCTGGTGGTCACCGCCGACGGCGGTCTGCTCGCGTTCGATCGCCTTCGCACCAAGTGGCTCATGCCACAAGATACGAAGCCGCGCGCATTCCCGCCGGCGATCATTTTCCCGCTGTCCTCGGTGTTCGTCGATCGGAGCACTCCGAATCACTTCGGCGTCGTCGCGCGCGGCGGGAAGAATTTCTACGAGTACGCGCTCGAACCGTCGCCGATTAACCTCCTCTTGTCGTACGCGACGGTGTCGCTCGACCGATACGACGGACGCCTCTTCGTTTCGCTTCGCGACGGCTCGTATCTCTACTCGACGGAGACGGGTTTTTTGCGCTTCTTCGGCGCGGAGACCAAAGAGGAGGTCTCGGCAGGAGTCTCCGTCCCGGCGGACGCGTTTCGGCTCCTGCCCGCTTCACGCGTCGACACCCTGTGGTTTTTGACCGCCGAGAACGCGGTTCTCTATCGATTGGTCGCCGGCAAGCTCTGGAAGCTCCGGACCGTCCCGCTCTCCGCCATGGCCTTGGACGCGGACACGGACGGAATCTACCTGGCGGTGCTCGAGCTGGCGCAGCCGGACAACGCGTCCTGGAGCATGACGCTGGAGGTCTTCGACGCGAACGGCGTGCGTCACGTTCATGAAGTGTTCTCGATCAGCGAGAGCCTCGACGCGGAGACGTGGGTGAGGGCGCTCGAACGAAATCGGCGCCTCGCGGTCCGCGACGGCGAAACGCCCCTCGTCGCCGTCGGTGGACCCGACGAGCTGAACGTCTTTCGCGCGGACAGCGGCGCGCGCGTGGGGACCGTTCCGAAGGCGCCCACAGGGACACGAAAAACTCAATGAATCCAAGGGTCGCCCGGCCATCCCCGAAACTTGGCCGTCGTCCGGAAACGCGAGGATTCTCTCGCCGAGGCTCGAGCCCCGCGTTTGCTCGACCGACAACCGCACCAGAATGAAGTCGATAAGGAAGGAGCCCGAGCTCGTCGCACTTCGGAAGCTGGCAGAACAGCTTGCGGGAGCTCGGAAAGAGCGCGTGACGAGCGCGCATCTCTTGGCCGCCATCGCTTCGCGAGAGAGTCCGGCCGCGGACCTGCTCTCCGAGCGCGCTCTCCACGCAGAGCGGCTGCTGCGCGCGGCGCGCGCGTCCACCGACGACGAAGCCGATCCGTTGCGGCGGGCGGTGGAGCGGGCGCGCGAGATCGGCTCGCGCATGGGCGCGCCGGAGCCGGTCGGCGTTCACCTTCTCATTGCGCTCCTCAGCGAACGAAAGTCCGCGGGGCATCGCGCCCTCGATCAGTGCGGGGTCGACGTGAACCGCCTCCGCGTCGCCGCGATGAACGTGGGCCTCGGGCTCGTCGGACGCCGGCGCATCGTCACGCGTCACGACGAGCAGGAAGCCGGGCTCGCGCGGCCCGCGTACGGCCGGCGGCCGTCGGGGACGACGGTACCGCTCGTGCCGCCGCGCTTGCCGAAACCCGTCGCGAAGCCGTCGTCCGTTCCAGAGGAAGCGCTTTCCGCTTCCGAGCCTCCGGCGCAACCGGCGCAGGCCTCCGAAGCGCGCGGCGCAGAGCGCCCGCGGCGCGGGGCGGCGAGCGTGGCGGCGTCGCGCTTCTACATCGATCCCAAGAAGGCTCCGACGCTCGCTGCCATCGGGCACAACCTGACGCTCGCGGCGGAGTGCGGCGAGCTGGATCCCGTAGTCGGGCGCGATCTGGAGATAGAGCAAGCGCTGGACGTGCTGGCGAAGCGGCTCGGGAACAACCCGTGCCTCGTCGGCGCCGCGGGAGTCGGCAAGACCAGCGTCGTACGCGGGCTCGCGGCTCGGATCGCCGGCGCAGAAGACGTGGCGACCCTCGACGACAGGATCATCGTGGAGGTACAGGTGACGGATCTGCTCGCCGGCACGGGCATCCGCGGCGCGCTCGCGCAACGCTTCGCCGCGCTCCGCAAGGAGGTGCTCGCCGCGTCGGGTCGCGTCGTGCTGTTCTTCGACGAGCTGCACCAGCTCTTCACCGGCGACGCCGCGGACGAGATCGCGGCCGACCTGAAGGTCGCCCTCGCTCGCGGCGAGCTGCCGTGCATCGGCGCGACGACGCTGGACGAATACAAGCGCTACATCGAAGTCGACGGCGCGCTCGCCCGCCGTTTCTCTCTCGTGGAGGTCGAGGAGCCGAGTCGAGAGGACGCCTACCTGGTTCTCGATGCGCTCGCGCCGCGGTTCGAGAAGCACCACGGCGTGCGCTACGCGGAAGACGCCTTGGCGCTCGCCGTCGGGTGGTCCGTGCGATATCTCCCCGGCCGGGCGCTGCCCGACAAGGCGGTCTCCATCGTGGACCTCGCCGGGGCGCGCGCGCGGCGAAGGAGCGTCGCGGAGGTCACGGCCGAGGTCGTCGCCGAGGTGGTCTCCGAAATGGCGGACGTCCCGGTGGAGCGGCTCCTCGAGACCGACAAGGATCGGATGCTGAGGCTCGAAGAGCTGCTCGCGGATCGCGTCGTCGGTCACGCGACGGAGCTCGCGCGCATCGCGCGCATCCTGCGGCGCAACGCGGCCGGCCTCGGCTCGCGACGGCCGATCGGGACGTTCTTGCTCCTCGGCCCGACCGGCGTCGGCAAGACGGAGACGGCGAAGGCCGTGGCGGACGTCCTGTTCTTCGACGAGAACGCGATGACGCGCCTCGATCTTTCGGAGTACTCCGAGCCGCACGCCGTCGCGCGCCTTCTCGGGGCGCCGCCCGGCTACGTCGGTCACGAGGCGGGAGGGCACCTCACCGAATCGGTGCGACGACGGCCGTATCAGGTGATCCTCCTCGACGAGATCGAGAAGGCGCACCCGGACGTGCTCCAAGCATTCCTCGGCGTCTTCGACGAGGGGCGCATGACGGACGGGCGCGGGCGGACGGTGGACTTCACGAACACCGTCATCCTGCTCACGTCGAACGTCGGCGCCGAAGAGACGGGCGCGAGCCAGCGGAGGCGCGTCGGATTCGGCGCGGCGGGCGACGGCCGCGTCGCGATGGAGCGGGCCGTCACGGCGGCCGCGCGAACGGCGCTCTCGCCCGAGCTGTACAATCGCATCGACGAGGTGTGCGTCTTCGCGCCGCTTTCGCGCGACGAGGTGAAGGAGATCGCGCGGCGTCTGCTCGACGGCATGGGGCAGGCGCTGGCCATCGATCGCGGCGTGCGGCTCGAGTGCGACGCGGACGTCGTCGAGTACTTGCTCGACCACGGCGGTTTCGACCCGTCGCTCGGCGCGCGGCCGATGAAGCGAGCCATCGCCCGCCTGGTCGAAGCGCGTCTCGCCGACACCTTGCTGCGCGGGGACGTGCGCACCGGCGACGTGATCCTCCTCGACGTCGCGTCCGGCGATCTGCGCGTCCGCGTCGGCACGGACGCGAGCGACGTGTCGGCCGCCGAATGACGCGGGGCGCTCGTCCTTCGGGTTGAGCTTCGATCGCACGACGGCGTCGTGCTCCTCGCGACCTGACCTGACCGAGTTCCCGTTCGCTCGCTGTAAATGAACGGGATTGCGCTGGGTTACTTCGCCTTTCCGCCGTCTCGTCGCGGTAACGCGAAAGAAACAGCCGGCGTGCGATTCGCCGGAGTGCCCATGCAATATCGCTTGCGCGCGGAGGGATTTTGAAAACACTCCGGGGCGAGTCCCACATGGCGGCAGCATGGTCATTTTCTCGGGGCGGACCTCAGAGCCCGAGCTCGTTGAGCCGGCTCGTGTCGACGCTCTCGCTCGACGGCGATCGAGTCTCCGCCGATCTCGTCGTTCATCTGAAGCGCCCCCTGAGCAGCGCCACCGCCGAATCGGTGGCCGACGAAATCGCCAGGGCCGCGACGGAGATCCTGGGTGACGAGATCACGCAGGGAGAGCTGACGTTCTCGAAGGAAGAGCTCACGACCCGCGTCGTCGCGCGCATCAGCGCGAGCGCCGCGAAGGCGACGGAGCTCGAGGTGAAGGCGCTTTACCTGTTCGGGAGCGAAGCAAACTCGAACAAGTCGACGTATCGCACGCGCCCGGCGTCCGTACCGCCGCAACCCGGTGCGTCCCACAAATCGGGTGCCATCCCGGCGGTCACTGCGGGCAGCACCGTCCCGTCGCCGGCGCTGACCCCGCCGCCAGCGCCGCGCGTCAGAACGCTGTGGCCGCGCGCCCTCGCCGCGTGCGAGCCCGGCACCGCCGTCGACCGGCTCGGCGCGCTCCTCGGTCCGGCGCTTCGCGATTCGGTCGCCGCCGCCGTCCTGCACGCCTTCGTCGCCATCGATCCGGAAGTGTCCGATCGCATGGCGCTCTTCGCCGGCAGAGGCGCCATCGACGACGTCCTCACCGAAGTCGCGGCGTGCTTCTCCTCCGCCGCGTACCGCATCTTCCTGGCTCAGGACGTCGACGGCAGCGTCGCGTCGGCTCTGGTGCGCGCGGCGCTCCGCCAAGTGCTCGCGACGGACGAGTTCCCATCGGAGCTCTTCGCGCACTACATGGGGAGCGAGTCGCCGGTACGCGAGATGGCGGTGCGGCTCGCGGCGTGCATCGGAGCGCCGGAAACGGCCGGGACGATCCAGAGCTCCGTCTCCCCCTATTGCGAAGCGCTGCGCGACGATCTGCTGTCGGTCGCGGCTCAGGTCCGCAAGCTCGTCGCCTGACGTTGGCTGGTGATTCGTGCGCTTCGGCACGTTCGGCGTCCGGGTCGGCGTCGCGCTCGGCGTCCGGGCCGGCGTCCGGGTCGGCGTCGCGCTCGGCGTCCGGGCCGGCGTCCAACGAGCCTGTCTGGCGGGTAGGACCGACGAGCCCGTCTGGCGGGCAGACCAATGAGCTCGTCTAGCGGGCGGGCCCAAATCCGGGGATTTCGGTCTTCGTCTGCATCCTTATCCACCCATTCGTTGAATGACTGAGTCAGTCAGTCATTTCGTGAATGAATGACTGAGTCAGTCAGTCATCTAATAATGTCGCATCGAGACTGGGTGATTCGCGTGCCGAGTTGGGTTGCGTGCCGCTCGACGCTTCGCGCCCGCCCCCAATCGCCAGAGTGCGTATGGATGGCGCCGTGATCGAGCCGAACGCGCCCGCCCGTGCCCCCACCGCCAGGGCGCGTATATTGGGCCACGGCTGAGTGCTGGGTCTATCTAAGGGACGGCTTCGATCGCGCGGCGGTAGCGTTCGCGACGGCGCTGGTCGCTCAGGATTTGATACGCTTCCTCGATCACGCCGATGATTTCGGTCACGATGTCGGCGAGGTCCGCGGTGCGGGCCGTCAAGACGTGGCTCGGCTCGAGCTCCCGACGGAGCGCGGTGAACGCGCGGCGAATGTCGTAGCCGGTCGCGTCGCGCGACACGCCGAGCACCGCGAAGTAGTCGCCCTCGTCTACGAGCGCCTTGCGGGTCAGGATGCGCGCGCGCAGCGCCTCGTCGTCGAGCTCGTCGCGGATCGGCGTGGGGGGCCTCGCGGACGCTCTGGGCCGGGCTCCGGCGGCGCCGAGCACGCCGAGGCAGACGAGCGCGTACAGCAGCGCGCACATCGCGGGATCGGGCGACGCTTCGACGAGCTCGCGGACGGTGACGCTCGACGCGTGTTGCACGCGCTCGGCTTCTGCCGGCGCGAGCGCACACTCGCCGAGCAGCGCGTGCGCCGGACCGGGGTCGAGCACGGTGTCGAGGCCGCCCAGACGCTGCAGCGCTTCCTCGGGCGTGATCGCGCGACGCACGACTTCGACGAGCACTTCGGCGCCCGTCGCGCCGCCGAACACCGCGGGCTCTTCCGCGAGACGGCCGACCTCTTCTTCGGTGACGCCGCCGCGCTCGATTTCGAGCACCCTGCCGACGAGCCACTCCGCGTGCGCGCGCAGGACGGGCCAGAGTTGATCTTGCGCGAGATGGCCGTGCGCGATGAGCGCGGCGCCGGCACGCCGGCCGAAAGCGGGGATCTTGTGGCCTTGGCGCGCGACCTCGGCCGGTAGATCGCCGCGGCTCGCGAGGAAGGCGACCAGGGACTCGCCGTGCACGCCGGTCGCGACGGTCACGAGATCGCCGTCGCGCAGGACGATGCGCCGGATGCCTTCGTCGACCTCGAACGCCAGCGCGCCGGTGTAGCGCGCGGCGATCGCCTTCGCGAGCACGACGACCGCGTCGCCCGCGCGCAGCACCGTGGGAGCGCCGAGCGGCGTCGGGGGGACCGCGCGCGACTCGGCGGGGCGTTCGCTCGCGTGCACGTCCAGGTCGAGACGCGACGCCGGTCGCTGCTCGGCGGCCATCGGCGCGGAGGGCGGCACGGCCGGCGCAGGCTCGGCTTTCGCCGGTCCCTCGCTCCTTCGCACCGGCGGCGTCGTCGACGACAGCGCGCGGCGCACGAAATCGACCCGATCGTCCCGTGAGCGCGCATCGGCGAGCGGATCCGGAGTGGCCTGCGACGGCGGCGGGGGCGGCATGCCCTTCGGGCGACTCGTGGGGATCGGTTGATCCCCCGTGCCCGGGATGCGACTCGGCGGCTCCGGCATGCCGTTGTCGCTCTCGCTCGCCAGCGGCGGCGCGACGACTTCTTCTTCCTCGGGTACGGGCTTCGGCGGCTTCGGCGTCGACGCTTGCTGGCGCGCCCGGCGCGCATCGTCGTCCGGTGGGGCCTCTTCGGCGAGCGGGCGCTCCGAAGTGCGTTCCAGCTTCGGGCGCAGAGCGGCCGCGGCGTTGCTCGCCGATTCGGAGATGGGCCCCGCCGTCGCGTCGGTGCCGAGCGACGTCGCGAAGGTGCCGGCCGTGTAATTTCGCACGCCGAGCTTCGGCGCGTTCAGCGTGCCGGTGCCGTCCGCGGGCACGGGCGTTTGCGATTCCTCCGAGAAGTCCTCGTCGTCGAGCGGCTCTTCGAGGGCGAGGAGCACCTCCGGGGGGAGCGCACCCTCGGCGTCCATTTCCGGACCGTGGTCTTCGCGACTCACCTGCGGCGACGGCTTGCTCGCGCTGAATCGCCGCTCTGCTTCGAGCAGCAGCTCTTGCATGTCCGGACCGAGCTCGACGGCGGGGGCGTCCGCGGGTTGTTCCTTCGGCGGAGGGCCTTCTCCGGTCAGATCCGGCGGTAGCGGGATCGCGCCGCCCACGACGGAGGGCGGAGGTCCTTCGAGGCGAGCGGCGCGCTCCGACTGGCGCGGAATCGTGCTCGGGTTCGGGCGCCCCGGAGGCCGGCTCGAGCGCTTCGGGCGCGGTTCTGGCAACCCGACTAGTCGTTCGATGGCGTCGAGCATGGCCTGCACGTCGACGGGCCGCGAGAACGCCGCATCCGCAAGTCCTTCGGGAAGCGCCAGGGTGATGCGTTCGCGCTCGCCGAGCGCGATGATCGCGAGGCGCGAATCGTGGGTCAGCTCGCGCACCCGGACGAGCGCCTCGACCGCCCCTTCGGCGTCCGCGTCGCACACGATGAATGAAGGGCGCTGGACGGCGACTCGCCCGGCGAGCAGCGCCAGCGGAACGTCCGCCACCGTGTAGCCGAGCTCCCCGAGCTTCACGCTGATCCGCGCCGCCTCCGCCGAGGCGTCGCTGACGAACACGAGTGGAGCGCCGTCTTCCGCAACGCCCGGACCCGCGGATTCGGACTCCACGGGCGTAACTATATCCGAGTCGTCGTCGGCGTCCTAAAGCCTCGAAGGCGTTTTGCGCGCGCTCATCCCGGGTCGTTCGTCCGGTTTTTCGCGCGGCGCTCGGCGAGCGCAACGGCGATCGCTTCGCCGGCGCGCTGCCAGTAGGGCGCCGACACGATGGATACCGTGATGAAGACGACGACGAATAGCTCGCCGCTCGTGAGCCCGAGCATCTGCGTGAACCTTACCCGATGAGGGCGCCTGTGGGAGGGCCGCTCCCGGCCTTCGTCGTGAGAGCGCCGCGCGCGATCGTCATCGTGGCTCCCCGGAGCCGGAGAGCGCCGCTTCTATCGTCCCGTCCGATGGACGTGGTTGTCGGGCTCGGCCGAACCCTCCGAGACGGGTTCGCCGCGCTCGCGTCGCGGTCCGCTTCCTCGAAGCGGGGTCCGCGGACGCTCGACCGGGATATCCTGTGGATTCGGGGGACGGTCCTTCGCGATTCGGTCTCTCCTGGCCATGGGCGGGCGTGCACGGCGTCGGTGAAAGGGAGTTCAAGTCACGCTGAACGCGTCGCGTCGTGGTCTAGACGCGTCCGTACCAAGATGGTAGGAGGCCGCCCGTCGCCGCGGCGGTGGCGCCCTTTTGGGAAGGGCGATAACTCCCCGAAGCAAAAACCATCTTTCGACGATGACAGCCCTTGCCTCACTCGGGCTCGCAATGAGCCAAAGCGCCCGCGAGGGCGGCTCGCTCCTCGGAGCTTCGAGCGCCGTGAACATCGACTTCGACTGGACCTTCGTCGGTCAAATGGTCGTGTTCGCGCTGCTCATCCTGGTGCTGAAGCCGCTGGTGTTCGACCCCGTCCTCGGCCTGTTCGAGGAGCGCGAGAAGCGCACCGACGGCGCGAAGGCGGCCGCGCGCGAGATGCAAGAGAAGGCCGGCGTCCTGCTCCGCAAGTACGAGCACGAGCTCGAGAAGGTGCATCAGGTCGCGGCCGAGGAGCGGGATCGCAGCCGCGCCGAGACCGCGCGGCTCGAGGCCGAGCAGATGAACGAGGCGCGCGCGGTGGCGACGAAGATCATCGACGACGGACGCGCGCGCATCGCCGAAGAGATTCACGCGGTGCGCTTCGAGCTCGGCCGCAGCTCGGAGCGGCTCGCGCGGGACATCGCCGCGCGTATCCTGGGTCGAGAGGTCGCGTGATGAAGAAGATTGCCGTCGTGCTGGCGCTCGCCTTCGCCGCGAGCGCGCCGCGTTTCGCGCACGCCGACCAGGAGCCCGTGACCGAGGCCGAAGCGGCGAAAGCCGAACAGCACGTCGAGGGCGGACCCGAGGACGGCGAAGAAGGGGCGTTCAACTGGGCGTACGGCTTCCTCGGAGAGAAGGAAGGCGTGGAGCCGAGCCTGGCCTATCGCCCGAAGGGGATGGCCCCGCCGTTCCTGGCGAACATCCTGAACGCGGGGGTGCTGTTCATCATCATCATCGCCGCCGGCAAGAAGCCGATCGCCGAGGGCCTTCGTAAGCGCAAGGAGCGCATCGTCCAGGGGATGGAAGATGCGGGGCGCATGAAGGCCGACGCCGAGAAGCGCCTGGCCGAGTACGAAGAAAAGCTGAAGCACATCGACGCCGAGGTCGCGCGCATCCGCACCGACATGCGGGAAGCCGCGGAGCTCGAACGCCGCCGCGTGCTCACCGAGGCGAAAGAACGTCGCGAGCGCATGGAACGCGACGCCCGTCTCCTCGTCGAACAGGAGACCAAGGCCGCGCACGAAGCGCTGGCCAGGGAGACCGTCGCTGCGGCCATGCGCTCCGCGGAGGAGCTCATCGCGCGGTCGCTCGGCCCGGGCGATCACGAGAAGCTCGCGGCGGAGTACTTCGACACCCTGCGCCGCGCTCCGCTGCAAGCTTCTGGAGGTCCTTCGTGAGCCAGACCACGGTCGCCGAACGCTACGCGCGCGCCATCCTCGAGCTTTCGGACGAAGCGAAGCAGCTGTCGCAGGTCACGGAGCAGATCCAATCCGTCGCCGACGCCTACTCGTCGAGCGAGGAGCTCCGGGCGCTCACGCTGAACCCGGTCATCGACGCGGCGGCGCGCGACAACTTGCTGAAGGAGCTCGGCGCGCGGCTCTCGCTCTCTCCCGTCGCGATGAACGCGGTCCGGCTGATGGCCCGCCGCGGCCGGCTCTCGGTGTTGCCCGAGGTCGCCGAGATGCTCGGGCGCCTGGCCGATCAGCGAGCCGGCGTGCTGCGCGCGACGGTGACCAGCGCGGAGCCCTTGTCGGAAGAGTACTACGAGCGACTCTCCGGCGAGCTCGAGAAGCGCTACCGCCGCAAGATCCTCCTCGAGCGGCGTCAAGATCCCACGCTCATCGGCGGTGTCGTCACCCGCATCGGCGACCACACCATCGACGGCAGCTTGAAGGGGCGGCTCGCCGCTCTCGAGCGCCAGCTCCTCGCCACCAACTGACTCACACATCATCGAAAGAACGCCATGCAGCTTCGCGCCGACGAGATCTCCCAGCTCATCAAGAAGCAGATTCAGAACTTCGACCGCGCTTCGCAGGTCAGCGAAACCGGGACCGTCCTCAGCACCGGCGACGGCATCGCGCGCGTGTACGGCCTCGAGGGCGCCATGGCCGGCGAGCTCGTGGAGTTCGCGGGCGGAACGATGGCGCTCGTGCTCAACCTGGAAGAGGACAACGTCGGCGTCGCGGTCCTCGGTGACGCGACCGCCATCAAAGAGGGCGACAGCGTGCGCCGCACGGGTCGCATCGCGGACGTTCCGGTGGGCGACGCGGTGAGCGGTCGCGTGGTGAACGCCCTCGGGCAACCCATCGACGGCAAGGGGCCGATCGAGTCGAAGGATCGCCGCCGCATCGAGGTGAAGGCGCCGGGCATCCTCGCGCGCCAGTCGGTGAAAGAGCCGCTGCAGACCGGCATCAAGGCCATCGACTCGATGATCCCCATCGGGCGCGGGCAGCGCGAGCTCATCATCGGCGATCGGCAGACCGGCAAGACCGCCGTCGCGCTCGACACGATCATCAATCAGAAGGGCACCGGCGTTCGCTGCATCTACGTCGCCATCGGCCAGAAGGCGTCGACGATCGCCGGCGTGGTCGACAAGCTCTCGCGCCACGGCGCGATGGAGTACACGACGGTGGTCGCCGCGACGGCGATGGAGTCCGCGCCGCTGCAGTTTTTGGCGCCGTACACGGGCGTCACCATCGGCGAGTACTTCCGCGACACCGGCCGCCACTGCCTGTGCATCTACGACGATCTGTCGAAGCAAGCCGTCGCCTACCGGCAGATGTCGCTCCTGCTTCGCCGCCCGCCGGGCCGCGAGGCGTACCCGGGCGACGTGTTCTACATCCACTCGCGCCTGCTGGAGCGCGCCGCGAAGATGGCCGACCGCTTCTACGTCGTGAAGAAGGGCACGCAGGTACCCTCGGGCGACGCGAAGTTCCGCGGCGTCGACGGCGAAGTCCACGTCGGCCTCGAGGGCAAGGAGGGCGCGGAGAAGGCGCTGAAGGCGCAGCCGAACCCGGGCGAGCTCGAGGTCGTCAAGGATCCGTACTCCGGCGGTTCGCTCACCGCCCTGCCGATCATCGAGACGCAGGCGGGCGACGTCTCCGCCTACATCCCGACGAACGTCATCTCCATCACCGACGGACAGATCTTCCTCGAGTCGGATCTGTTCTACTCGGGCATCCGTCCGGCCATCAACGTCGGCATCTCCGTGAGCCGCGTCGGCGGCAACGCGCAGATCAAGGCGATGAAGGGCGTCGCCGGCACGCTGCGCCTCGATCTCGCGCAGTACCGCGCCATGGCGGCGTTCGCTCAGTTCGCGAGCGACCTCGACGCCGCGACGCGCGCTCAGCTCGAGCGCGGCGAGCGTCTGGTCGAGATCCTGAAGCAGGGGCAGTACGCGCCGCTGCCCGTCGAGAAGCAGGTCGTCATCATCTACGCCGGCACGAAGGGCTTCCTGGACAAGCTGTCCGTCGAGTCCTTGGCCGAGTACGAGCGCGAGCTCTACCGCTTCATCGACGAGAAGCACCCGGAGATCTGGAAGACCCTCCGCGAGAAGAAGGCGATCACCGACGACTTCAAGCCGGCCTTCGAAGGCGCGCTGAAGGCGTTCACCGACAGCTTCGTCGCGTCGAAGGGGTGACGGCGTGCCGGATCTAAAGAGCCTTCGCAAGCGGATCGGAAGCGTCAAGAACACGCAGAAGATCACGCGGGCCATGAAGATGGTCGCCGCCGCGCGCCTGAACCGCGCGCAGCAGCGCATCACGTCCATGCGCCCTTACGCGGTGCGCGTCCGCAGCGTGCTCCAGGAAGTCGTCACGTCGGCGGACGCCCAGATGGAAGGCGGCGAGCACGGCGGCGAGGTGGATCATCCGCTGCTCGCCCGCAGGCCGGAAAAGAGCACGTTGATCCTCGTCATGTCGGGCGATCGCGGGCTCAGCGGTCCCTTCAACTCGAGCGTCAACAAGGCCGCCGAGCGGGCGTGGCGCGATCGCGCCGCCGCCGGCCAGAACGTGCAGCTCTACTTGATCGGCAGGAAGGGCCGCGAATACTTCAAGCGCCGCGGCGCGCCGATCGCGAGCTATCTCGAGGGCGTGTGGGACGACCTGGGACCCGATCAAGCTCGCGCCATCGCGCAGCAGATCATCAAGCCGTTCCGCGCCGGCAAGGTGGACTCGATTTACATCGTCTACAACGAGTTCAAGAGCGCGATGACCCAGCGGGTGGTCGTCGAACCGATGTTCCCGCTGTCGCAAGCCATGCGGGGCGAGGACGAAGGGAAAACGGACGCGGCCGACGGTCACGCGGCGACGTTCTCGTTCGAGCCTTCGAAGGACGCGCTGCTCGAGCGGCTCGTGCCGATGTACGTCGAGATCACCATCTTGCGCGCGCTCTACGAATCGCGCGCCTCCTTCTTCGGCGCGCAAATGACCGCCATGGATTCGGCGACGAAGAACGCCTCCGATCTCATCGACAAGCTCACGCTGTTTTACAACCGCGCCCGCCAAGCGGCGATCACGACCGAGATCATGGAGATCATCGGCGGCGCCGAGGCGTTGAACGGGTAACCGCCCTCGAGTCGCCGTGCCCCTCCGCTCGGCGAAGATTTGCCGAGCGAGCCGGGGGCGCGGCCAAACAGCCGCCGGGTTACTTCTTTCCGGCTGCCGGCGTCGAGATCGTCGGAGGGCACACGATCCGGGCGGACGAGACGACGCCGTCCGGATCCTGGCGACGCTGAACCGGGACCGAGCGCGGCCGCGCTCGAGATCGGCGTGAGCGCCGTGACGGACGTTACCGGCTTCGGCTGGCTCGGGCACCTCGGGAACGTTCTCGTCGCGAGCGGCACAACCGCCTCACTGTGGCTCGACGACGTGCCCATTTTGCCCGCAGCGAGGCGCTACGTACGCCGCGGCGTGGCTCCCGGCGGCACGCGGGCGAACCAGCGCGCGTCGCGGACTGCACGCACTTCGGGCCGACGTCCTGGATGAAGAGCGACTGCTGCGCGCGGACGCGCAAACGTCCTGGGGCCGTTGATAGCGGTGGCCGAAGAGCGCGCGGCGAGGCTCGCCGAGTCCCTGCGAGGCGAAATGTGCTCGCTCGAGCCGTCACCGGACGCGTCGATCCGGCGTGCCGGGCGAGGTGCGAGTCGCGCGGCGCCGTCCGTGAAAACCGTCGCAGCCGGCCCGCGGCGCGATTCCGTAACCGTGCGGAAACGCAGTGGCCCGCATGTTGCACCGTCGCGATTGCAACTGCGAGCACCGACGGATGAAGAACACGCACTCAGGTATCGAGCCCATCGATAGATCCATCGAGCGAATGAACGAATGGCTGGATGAGCTGTCGTTGTTGCTCGGCGCCGACGACAACGCGGACGCGTTCGCGACTCTCCGTTCGGTGCTCCACGCGTTGCGTGATCGTTTGCCGCTCATCGCCGGCGCGCGGCTCGCCGCGCAGCTGCCGATCGTCCTGCGCGGAGTCTACTACGAGGGATGGCAGCCGGATCGCGGCCACGTCCACACGCGGTCGCTCGAGGAGTTTCTGGCGCTGGTCGAGCGCGACGCACCTCACGGCGACGAGCTCAGCGCCGAAGAGCAGGCGCGCGCGGTGTTCCGGCTCCTCGGTTCGCACGTCGACGGCGGCGAGGTAGATCGCTTGCTCGCCGTGCTGCCCGCCCCGGTGCAGGCGCTCTTTCCGCGCGCCCGTGGAGACGTGGTTTCGGTGGCGCCGGCTCGGTCGGCCTCGCGGCACGCAATTTTGCCGGCAAAAACTGCGTGAGCCGCCCCCTCAGCCGCTGCGGCGGCCGACCACCGACGACGTCAGCAGCGCAAATACGGCGGACGCGAGGCTGACCGTCGCCGCGAGCGGGGCCCAGCGCAGATCGTGCAGCGGGAGCCCGACGCGTAGCGCGAGCGCGACGAAGGCGTAGGGGACGGTCGCGGCGAGCACGATGCGCCGCAGGCTCCTCGCGAGCGCGACGGAGCGTACGCTGTTGCGCCACACGCGCTGCACGTACCGGAGCCAGAACACCAGCGGCGCCAGCGAGATCGCCACCGTGACGATGGCGACGACGAGCTTCTCCGTCGGCGTCGAGCCGACGACGCCGCGGAGCGCCGCGAGCGCCGTCGTCCCCGCGTCCACCGTGCAGGCCACGAGCCACGCGTAGGTGACGACGGTGAGCAGGGCCATCGTCGGTCGCGCGAGCTTCGCCTCTCGCGTGCGCTCCTCGACTTCGAGCGACGCCATCGGCGAACGGACCGTGGCGGCCGCGACCGTCGTCTTGCGCGCCGCTCGCGTCGCGCCCGGTCCGGGCGGCAACAGCGAAACCGAAGACGGGGTCTCCGGGTCGAACGGGGCGAGGCGTTCGTCGAGCTCCGCCATCGAGCGGTAGCGATCGTCCGGGTCCTTGGCCATCGCCTTCTGGATCACGAGCTCGAGCGCTTCGGGGATGCTCGGCTGAACGGCGCGCGGTCGAGGCGGCTCCTCCGTGAGCACCATGCTGAGCGCCTCGGCGGCGTCGTCGGAGTCGAACGGCAGCTTGCCGGTCACGGCGCGATAGAGCATCGCGCCCACGCCGTAGATGTCCGCGCGGTGGTCGGTCTTCGCGCCGCGCGCCTGCTCCGGCGGCATGTAGCCGGGCGTGCCCATGATCATGCCGGTTTGCGTGAGCGTCGCGCCGCCGGCGCCGTCGAACTTCGAGATGCCGAAGTCGAGGACCTTCACCACCGGCGACTCCATGTCGCCGACCAGGAATACGTTCTCCGGCTTCACGTCGCGGTGCACGACCCCGCGAGCGTGCGCGGCGGCGAGCGCGCGGCAAACTTGCCGCACCACGTGCACGGCGACTCCGGAGTCGATGCGTTCGCGCTCGTCTAGGAGGGTCGCGAAATCCTTGCCCTCGAGAAACTCGGAGACCAGGAAGGGCCGGCCATCCGGGGTAATGCCCATGTCGTAGACGTCGACGACGTTCGGGTGCGCGATGCCGCTCGCCGCCTCGGCTTCTCGCTGGAAGCGCGCGACGACGTTCGCCTGTTGCGCGTACATGTGATGCAGCACCTTGATCGCGAAGCGCTTGTTCGGCAGCCGGACGTGACGGCCTTCGTACACGCGGGCCATGCCGCCTTCGCCGATCGCGCGGACGATGGAGAAGGTGTCGCCGACCGTCGCGCCGAGGAGAGCATCCGCTTCTTCCTGCTCCTCGACTTCGGAGAGCTCGGTCGCGTCACGCGGGCAGACGCGGAAATCGTTCGGGTAGCGCTCGAGGCACGACGGACAGATCTTACCGAGGCGCACGCCGGCGCCGCTCATCGGCGTGGTGGCGTGCCCGGCGAAACCACGGCCGCCGAGCGTCGTGGGCATGTCGCCCAGCGATTCTGCTTTTGCGCGAGGGCTCGGGGTCCGGGACGGCATCACGGGTGCGTTGTTGCCTGAACGAGAGGACGGGGCGATTGCCACGGTACGCTGCCTCCGGCGCTACGTCCACCTGCCGACGAAGACGCACGCGCGCCCGTCGCGTGCGCGACACTCCGGGTGCTCGAGCGATCCCTCGCGCGCGCCGGCGAGCTGGAACATTCGATAGATGTACGCCATCAGATAGGAACAGAATGCGCCGTCGACGATGCCGAAATCGAAGAGGCTGCCCGTCGCGGATCGTTCGCCGCCGCGCTTCACCGACCAGCGGCCCGTGTCGTAGAACCTGCGCCAATACTCGCCGGATTTCTCGAGCACGTACGCGGGGCTCGTGAATCTGACGAACAGGCGGTGAACCGTCGACAGATCCTGGTCGGCCTCGTAGCGCCCGACGATCGGCACGAGCGCGAGATCTCCCTTTCCGAGCGTCGCGTCGATGGTGCGAAGCAACCGGTGCTGGGTCCCGAGCTCGTACCACCCCGTCGGCGTCAGCTGCGTGACGATGGCGCGATCCGCCGGCTTCAGCGCTTCGAGCACGCGCTGCCATTCGGACGCCCCGTACGTGCGCTCGACGAACGACCGCATGTGCAACATGTTGGTGCCTTTGGCCTTGGGCAAGACGACCTCATAGTTTACGGCCATTCGACCCGTGCACGAAGAGGCGCGGCTCGCGCGCTGCACCGGGGGGGCGAGAGAACCGCCGATCTCCCTATTAATTTCGGTAACCGGCAGGCCGTTTGCCTTTCCGCGCGTGTCCTGTGAAAGTTCTCGGTCCGATACATGACCATGTCATTCACCAAGCCGTCGTCGCCCAAGACGGTGCTGCTGGTCGACGATAGTGCGTACTGGACCGACACCATCGCCGATGGTCTCCGGCGTGAAGGCTACGTAGTCAGCGTGCTCTACGACGGCCTCGCCGCGGTAGAGCGACTCCGCAAGTCGCCGCCCGACATCCTCATCACCGATTACTTCCTGGCGAACCTCGACGGCGGCAAGCTGTGCCAGCTCGCCAAGCAGGTGCCCGTCGAGCCGCCGATCACGACGATCATCCTGACGGGCGGCGCGGACCGAAAGCAGACGCGCGTGCCGTCGCGCCACGCCGACGCGGTCATCGCCAAGAACGCCACGCAGATCGTGTTCGAGGATCTACGCCGAGCGCTCGGCGAGCTGAGCCGCAGCTTGCCGCCGGCGGCGGACATGCGCGAGGTCATCGGGCACGAACGGCTCGCGCCTCGGGTCATCGCGAGCAAGCTCCACGGCCTGAAGCAGTACCTCGACGCGCTGCATGAAGGCATCGGCGACGCCGTGATCGGCGTGGACCTGCAGCTCAGGATCTACTTCCTCAACTCGGTCGCGCTCGGTCTCTTCGGCCTGCGCGAGACCGACGCGCTCGCGCGCCCCATCGACCAGGTGCTCAACCTGTCGAAGGACCATCCGCTGATCGCGTCGGTGCGCGTCGCGCTCGAAACGGGCGGCACTCCGCGACGGCCGCTCACGGTGGAGCTCGAGCGCTTCACGCTCCGCGTGAGCGTCGCGGGATTGAAGAGCCCCGACGGACAGACCACCGCGGTGATCATCGCCCGCGACATCAGCGACCTGAAGGCCGCCGAGCAGGCGCGGCTCGCGTTCGAGGCGCGGATGCACGAAGCGGACAAGATGGCGTCGCTCGGTCATCTCGTCGCCGGCATCTCGCACGAGATCAACAATCCGCTCGCGGCGATCTTGCTGAACCTCCCGGCCCTGCAAGACGCCTTCGCGGAGGTGACGAGCGTGCTCGAGCGCCTGAAGGTGCGGCCGCCCTCGGATCTCCTCGACGAGGTGCCCCGCATCCTCGCCGAGTCGCTGGAGGCGACGGAGCGCATTCGCGTCATCGTCGCCGAGATGCGGCTGCTCGCTCATCCCAAGGGCGGCAGCGGCGAGCCGGCGCGCGTGGAGGATCTCGTGGACGGCGCGCTCGCGCTCGTCTCGAACGAGGTCCGCTTCAAGGCGAGGGTCGAGCGGAAGTATGGGACCACGCCGCTCATCGTCGTCGATCGCACGCGGCTCAGTCAGGCGTTCTTGAACATCCTCCTGAACGCCGCCCAGGCGATCGAGAGCGGCGATCCCGAAAACTCGTGGATCCACGTGGAGGCGCGCGCCGAAGACGAGGGCGTCGTCGTCGTGATCACGAACAGCGGCCCGCCCATTCCAGCGGAAGCGCTGCCGCGCATCTTCGAGCCGTTCTTCACGACCAAGCCGGTTGGCCAGGGCGTGGGGCTCGGGCTCAGCATCACCTACGATACGATCCGCCGGCACGGCGGGCACATCGAAGCGAAGAGCGGACCCGACGAGCCCACGTCGTTCCGCATCTGGCTGCCGCTCAACACCGGACTCGCACTCGCGCCGGCGGCGGAGACGTCCGCGCGGGACGCGGCGCCGGGCCGCCCCGCGAAGATCCTGCTCGTCGACGACGATCCGCTGGTGCAAAACAGCATTCGCCGCACGCTCGAGCGCCATCACGACGTCGTCATCGTGGGGAGCGGGTCGCGCGCTTCGTCCATTCTGGAGTCGGAGAAGTTCGACATCGTGCTCTGCGATCTGATCATGCCGGGCATGACCGGGATGCAGCTCTTCGAGACGATTCGCGCGCGAGATCCGGAGCAAGCGCGTCGGTTCGTGTTCCTCACCGGCGGCACGAGCAGCCCGGAAGCGCGCTCGTTCCTGCTCGGAGTCGACAACGCGCGCGCCTATAAGCCGCTCGGCGCCGACGAGATCATCCGGCTGATAGCGAAGTGTCTGCGGCAGTTTGCGGAAGACAAGGTCTGAGCGCTTTTGCCACAGACTGAACACCGCATCTCGGTAGGTTGCGGTAGGTGGTTGTGCTGCGCGAGGCCGCGCTGGCGCTAAAGGTTACGAGACCGAGCCGATCGGATCATTCGTAAGGCGAGAGCTTGGTGATATCCTATCCTTCGATGGTACGAGGCCGGTTCGAGGGGCTGGCGCAGCCCGCGGACACCGATGATGATCCGATCGACCAGTTTTCGCTCCGCGTCGGTCCTCGCGAAATCCCGCTGCAAAGCGGCGACACCCTGATCGGTCGTGGCGAAGGCTGCCAGGTCGTCGTGAACGAGGCGATGGTGTCGCGCAAGCACGCGCGCGTCGTCCTTCGTGGCTCTAGCCTCTACATCGAAGATCTGGGGAGCGCGAACGGCACGTTCGTCAATCAGGACCGCGTGCAGGGCTCTCGAGATCTATTCGCTGGAGATCGCATCTTCATCGGCACTTGCGAGATCGAGGTGATGCGCGCGGCCGAGGTCGATCGTCCGACGGTTCCGGCTTTCGACGACGATCTGGATCGTCCGACGCCGTCGAGCGGCGTGAGCGCGTTCGACCCGCAAGACGCGGGCCGCGTCACGCAGCGCAAAGGCAAGGTGAGCGAACAGAGCGAGGCCGAGTCGAAGGTCGAGCTGGAAGCGTTCGAGTCGTCGACCCACCTCGCGGACAAGATGTTCACGATGGGTCGCGTCGACGCCGCGCTGCGCATCCTCTCGGGGCCGCTCGAGCAGATCCGGGAAGCGGCCCGCCTCGGGCGCATCCCGGGGATCCTTCTCCTCGATGCGCTCGGCCGCTACGCGGTCAAGTTGGCGAGCGATACGGCGGACGGCCGCTGGATCGATCTGGCGATCGAGACGCATCTGCTCGCGGTCCGGCCGCTGCGCGAGGAGACCATCCAGAAGCTCGCCGCCCTGCGCGCGCGGGAGCCGATCGGCAGCGACGCGTTGATAGCGGAATATTACGAGCAGCTGCGCGGCGCGATGAGCTCGTTCAGCGCGGCGGATCGCATCCTCTGCGAGCGCGTCGCTTGCCTCTTGCCGGCGCTCGGTTTGAATCCGTAGAGCCGCGCTTGACGTCCTAGCGAAGGCGCGGTTCTCTCGGCCGTCGTGCGCGCCCTCATCGCCATTCCGCTGTCCGTCGTCTTCGTAGCTTGCGGCTCCTCGCCGCCGAAGGAGCCGGCGACCGCCGCGCAGGCTCCGGAAAAGTCGGCCGAGGCAAAGTCGGAGGACCCGCCGCCGGAGCCGAAGCAAGAAGCCGACGCACCGGCGAAGATCCCGACCGACTGCGCGTCGAAGACCGACATCTGCTCGATGCCGAAGGCGTTCGTCGACAGGCTCTGCGCGAACACGTACCCGAACGTCGCGCTCGTCCTCTTCGCCGGCAGCACGCCCTGGACCCACGGCTATCTGACGCGCAAGACGGAGGCCTGGAACGCCGAGGGCGGTGCGTCGGTCGGCGGCTTCGTGGAATTCGACGAAGAGGTCCTGCTGCTGACGTCCCACGCGCCGCCGAAGGGCGGCATGCAGGTCAGCGGCGCGGGCGGCTATCAGGCGCTGCGGTGGGACGGCAGCTGCGTCACGCTCTCGTCCGAAGAGGTCACCTTGAAACGACCGCCGTCCCCCAAGCACCCGCGCATCGAATGGCGCTTCATCGAAGACGGGATGCGCGAGGCGCTGCGAAAGGACCCGGCCGTCGATCAGGCCGCCGTCGCCGTGAAACGCGAGTGCAAGGGCGTCTCGGTCGGAGACGTCAGCAAGAAGTGCGTCGACGCCGACAACAAGCTCGTCGACTCCATCGTGAAGTACGTCGCGAGCGCATCCGGGCTTCCGGAACCGGAGAAGCTTCCCTAGGAAAGGCCGGCGAGTAAAAACATGGATGCAAAGGGCAAGGTCGCGGTCGTCACCGGTGGCGCGTCGGGTCTCGGCGCGGCCACGGTGCGCGCGCTCGTCGCGCGCGGCGCGAAGGTGGGGATCATCGACAAATCGACGGGGCCCGGGGAGCCGCTGGCGAAGGAGCTCGGCGCTTCGGTGCTGCTCCTCTCGGCGGACGTCACGAACGAAGAGCAGCTCGGCGCGGCGATCGAGCGCACGAAGAGCGAGCTCGGCGGGCTGCACATCGCGGTCGGCTGCGCGGGCATCGGCACCGCCGGCCGCGTCGTCGGAAAAGCGGGGCTCTTCCCGCTCGAGCTCTTTCGGATCACCGTGGAGGTGAACCTCGTCGGGATGTTCAACCTCGTGCGCTTGGCGGCCGGAGCCATGGTGCAAGCGCAACCCGACGCGGGCGGCGAGCGCGGAGTGATCGTGACGACCGCGTCCATCGCCGCGTTCGACGGGCAGATCGGGCAGGCCGCGTATTCGGCGTCGAAGGCCGGCGTCGCGGGAATGACGCTTCCGATCGCGCGCGAGCTCGCGCGCTTCGGGGTCCGCCTCGTGACCATCGCTCCGGGTACCTTCGACACGCCGATGCTCGCGACGCTGCCGGAAGAAGCGCGCAACGCCCTCGCCGCGGGGATTCCCTTCCCGAACCGCCTCGGCAACCCCGCGGAGTTCGCCGCGCTCGCCCTTCACATCGTAGAAAACGCGATGCTCAACGGCGAAACGATCCGCCTCGACGGCGCACTCAGGATGCCGCCTAAGTAGCTGACAGCCGTCAGCTGACAGCCGTCAGCTATCAGCCAGGCAGCTGACAGCTATCAGCCGTCAGCTATCGGCTACTACCTAGGTCATCCAATCTCGACGGTGACGGCGTTGCGCTCGCGGTAGAGCGCGAAGAACCGATCGGCGACGGCGTTCGGGTCGATGGTTGCGTTGCCGGTGTCGAAGGCGGTGCCCTTCACGAGGCCGAGGACCATGACCTCGCCGGCGTAGATGCCCTTCGGCGCGAGCTTCTGGTGCAACATGCCGACGAGCTTGTGCTGCGAAGCTTTGGCCAGGGCGAGCCCCATGGCGTTCCACTTCACGGCTACGGTGTCGATGGAGGGGTCGTTCTTCGCCAGACCGCCGCCGGTGACGAGCACCGCGCCCTTCGCCTTTTCCAGATCCGGCAGCGCGTCTTGCACGCACGCCACGAGCCCGTGCACCGCCACGTCGAACACCGCGTGCAACTCCGACGGAGTCGACGTGGTCAGATCTCCGGCGCCGGTGGGGTATGCGTTCCAGTGCACGACCGAGATGGGGCCGAGCGAGGACCGGACCCGCGCCAGCATCGTGCGGACCGCGTCGGTGTCGCCGAGGTCGCACTTGAAGGCCTTCGCGCGAATCTTTTGTTGCTCGAATGAAGAGCACCCCTTCGCGAGGCGCTCCTCGGTCCTGCCGACGAGCGCGACGGCAAAACCTTCGCGGCCGAAACGCCGCGCGACCGCGTCCGAAATACCGGGACCGTATCCGCCGATGACGATGACGCCTGACATCGGCGAGCGTTCTAGCACGCGCTCGGCGCGCGTTGGAGCCGGCCCTGGTTTCGAACCGACGCGGCACCCCGACCCCCCGGTCGCGGCGCCGCATCCGGCTCGTTCGACCGGCGTTCAGCGTGCTCCGGCCTGTGGCGGCGCGAACACGGCGCCGAGGTCCCACTGCTCGATGCCGCTCCACGAAGGTGCGTGGGCGCCCACGACGGCGAGCTCGCCGAGCACCGCGAGCGGCAGCGTGCGCGTCAGGGAGTCCTCGTTCTGCCCGGCGAACCTCGGCGGTCGATCCGCGAGCTTCGGGTCGGCGCCGGCGAGCAGCGACAAGAGCCCGTCGTCCTTGCCCGGACCGAGCCGCCGCACGAAGTCGACGGCGAGGGCGTATTTGCCGCCTTCCCGGCGCGCCGCGAGCTCCCGTTCCGGCAAGGGATATGGTCGGATCTCGTGCCCGCTCGCCGAGAGCGCGGCGGCGGCCACCCGCGCGATCTCCACGAGGTACGGCGCGCCTCCGTCGACGAGGAGATCCGCGGGAGGCCCGCCCCACGGAACGGGCGCGCCGCCGCCGCGCGGTGAAAGCCCGAGGTGCGAAAAGCGGCTCGGATCGAGCCCCGAGACGAGCCGCGCGGCGACGCCCGGCGCTCCCCACGTCCCCGCCAGCGCGCCGGTCCGGAGCACGACGAAGCCGAACGGATCCGTCCGGAAATCGACGGCGCCTGCCCGCCGTCGGTGCAGGCCCGCCCCGAGGAACCCGACGTCGGCATCGCCCGCTTCGAAGGCGCGCAACCCCGACGCGAGATCGCCCGCGCGCCGCACCTCGATGCGGTCCAGAAACGCCGGGCCGCGCGCCGCGCGTTCGTTGCGCAGAAGGGTGACGCCCGACGGCCC
>DASZVB010000143.1:0-77828 GCA_035547195.1 Polyangiaceae bacterium | reverse complement strand
CCAATACCTCTGCGGTTGGCTCTGCGTCCTCTGCGGCTCTGCGGTTCAATCCCAACCCAAGCGCCGCTCGCGCCGTCACTCCGCCGCGGTCGCCGCGCCCTGTACCGTGAGGCCCGCGGAGCGGATGAGGTCTTCGTCGCCTTCCACTTCGGGGTTCGGCGTGGTGAGGAGTTTGTCGCCGTAGAAGATGCTGTTCGCCCCGGCGTAGAGGCACATGAGCTGCGCTTCGCGCGACAGATCCGTACGGCCCGCGCTGAGGCGCACTCGGGATTTCGGCATGAGGATGCGCGCCACCGCGATCATTCGCACGAGATCGATGGGGTCCACCGGCGGCACGTGCGCGAGCGGAGTGCCCTCGATGCGCGCGAGCGCGTTCACTGGAACGCTCTCCGGGTGCGGCGAAAGAGCCGCGAGCTCGATCAGGAGGCCGCAGCGGTCGTCGACGCTCTCGCCCATGCCGATGATGCCGCCGGAACAGACGGTGATGCCCGCGGCGCGTACTCGACGGAGCGTCGAGAGACGGTCTTCGTACGTGCGCGTCGTGACGATGGAGCGATAGTGCTGCCGGGAAGTGTCCAGGTTGTGGTTGTAGGCGTCGAGCCCGGCTTCCTTCAGCCGCTCCGCCTGTCCGTCCTTGAGCATGCCGAGCGTGACGCACGCCTCGAGCCCGAGCGACTTCACTCCGCGCACCATGTCGAGCACGCGGTCGAACTGCGGGCCGTCCTTCACTTCGCGCCACGCGGCGCCCATGCAAAACCGCGTCGCTCCCGCTTCCTTCGCGCGGCGCGCTGCGGCGAGCACCTCGTCCACCTTGAGCAGCGGCTCGCCTTTCACGGCCGTCTCGTGATGCGCTGACTGCGAGCAGTACGAGCAATCCTCCGGGCAGCCGCCGGTCTTCACGCTGAGCAACGTGCAGAGCTGCACGTCCGCCTTCGGATGGTGCTCGAGGTGCACGGCGCGAGCTCGATCCAGGAGCTCGAACAGGGGCAGATCGTGGAGAGCGCGGACCTCGGCGAGGGTCCAATCGTGCCGAATCGACGCGGGCATGTGGCCCGATGCATAGCATCACCCGGCCTTCGGTCACAGATCGACGAGGAGCGCTTCGAGAACCTCCGGGCGGACGGGTTTCGTCAAATGGTGGTTGAATCCGGCTTCTTTCGCGCGACGAACGTCGGAATCCCGCCCGTAGCCGGTCAGCGCGACCAGCACCAGACCGTCGTAAGCCGAATCCGATCGGATGGTTCGGGCGACTTCGTAGCCGTCCATCCCGGGGAGCCCGATGTCGACCAGCGCGACGTCCGGCTGCGACCGCTGGATGGCGCTGATCGCGGAGAGGCCGTCGGAAGCCTCCACGACGGAGAACCCCTTCGTCTCGAGTAGAATCTTGAGAAGCTGCCGGGAGTCGTCGTGATCCTCGACGAGCATGATCTTGCGCGCGACGGATTGCTCGACGCGCCGCACCGGCTCCTCCGCGGGTGCGTCGGTCGAGAGCGGTAATCGGACCGTGAACTCGCTGCCGCAGCCGGCTCCGTCGCTGCGCGCCTGCACGCTGCCGCCGTGCATCTCGACCAGCATCTTCACGAGCGTGAGGCCGATCCCGAGCCCGCCCTTGGAACGATCGAGGTTCTGCTCGCCCTGCACGAAGAGCTCGAAGATGTGAGGCAGGAGATCCGGCGGGATGCCGATGCCGCGATCCTTGACCTCGATGACCGCTTCCTGGCCTTCGCGCCGGAGCGACACGAGCACGCGCGAGCCGTCGTCGGAGTACGACGCGGCGTTCCCGATGAGGTTCGCGTGGATCTGTTGCAACCGATCCGGATCGCCGTACACCGGCAGGGGCTCGTCCGGCATTCGAAGGTCGAGCTCCGTCTTGTGCGTTTGGAACAACGGCCGCAGCGCCTCGGCTGCCGCTTTGGCGCCGTCGCGCAGATCGGTGAACCGCTTCTGTAGTCCCACCGCGCCGCGCGTGATGCGCGCGACGTCGAGCAGGTCGTCGAGGAGCCGCGCCATGTGCCCCGCCTGCCGCTGAACGACCATCCGCGCCGCTTCGATCATCGTCGGCTCGACCGACGGAGCGCTCATGAGCGTCGTCGCGTTCAGCACGGCGGCGAGCGGGTTGCGGAGCTCGTGCGACAGCATCGCCAGGAACTCTTCACGGCGTCGCGCCGCGACGCGGATCTCTTCTTCGGCCTTCTTGCGCTCGGCGATGTCGATGAACGTCACGACGGCGCCCACCAGCTTGCCGCCGACGGAGACGGGGTGACTCCAGAACTCGACGGGGAACGTCGTGCCGTCCGCACGCGAGAAGGCGTGGTCGTCCGCGTGGACGTTCCGCCCTTCCCGGGAGCCGGCTTCGAGGGGACAGGCCTCGGTCGCGCCGCCGTCCTTTTCTCCGGCCGCGGGCGCGTGGTGCGCGTGCATCCGCTTGCCGACGAGCTCCTGAGGTTCGGCGCACCCGAGCATCCTCGCGCACGATGGATTCGCGAACGTGCAGACGCCGTTCAGATCCACGCCGTAGACGCCCTCGGCCATCGATTCCAGGAGCAAACGGATGTGCTCCTCGCGCTCCTTGACCACGCGCCGCGCTTCGACGAGCTGCGTGATGTCGCGGCCGATCGAGGAAATGCCGACCACCGTGCTCTTCCCGTCGCGGATCGGCGACATCGTGATGGACACCGGGATCTCGCGACCGTCCTTGCGCTTGCGGATTGTCTCGACGTGATCGATTCTCTCGCCGCGCGCGAGCTTTTGCAGGAAAAGCTGCTCTTCGTCGTGGCGCTCCTGGGGGACGTAGGTCATGGCGTTCATGCCGATCGCCTCCGCCGCCGTGTAGCCGTACAAGAGCTCCGCGCCGGCGTTCCACGTGGTGATGGTGCCGTCGAGGCTCTTGCCGACGATGGCGTCGTCCGACGATTCGACGATCGCCGACAGCTTGTCGAGGCGGGAACGCGCTTCGGCGAGCGTCGAGATGTCGGTGAAGGTCAGCACGACACCCTGGATGGTTCTCGGAGCGGCTTCCGCTTCGGCGCTCTCGCCGTCCGCTCCTTCGGCGATCGCGCCGAGCCGGTACGGCAGCACGCGCAGGAAGTAGTGCTTCCCGAAGCCGTCGCGGACCTCCGCCTCGACGACCGCGCCGGTCGCGAGCACCTGCCGCACGTCGGAGATGAGCTCCGGCCTATCCATGTTGTGCGAGAAGTCGTTCAACTTGCGGCCGACGTCGTTCGGCAAGAACCGGAAGATCCCGGAGATCTTCGACGTGAACTTACGGATCCGAAGATTCGCGTCGAGAAACAGGATGCCCACGTCGGTCGCGTCGAGCAGGTGCTTGAAGTCGGTGTTCAGCTCGACGAGCTCGAAGATCTTCTTCTGATATTCGGCGTTGACCGTGTAGAGCTCTTCGTTGACGGAGTGAAGCTCCTCGTTCGTGCTCTGAAGCTCCTCGTTCGACGCGACGAGCTCCTCGTTGGTCGCCTGGAGCTCCTCGTTGCTCGCCTCGAGCTCCTCGACGCTCGCCTGAAGGCTCTCCCGTGAATACGAAAGCTCGGCCTCGAGCGTCCGGACGCGGTCGGAGACGAGGTCGTCGCCGGAGAGCGTCGCCGCGACGATCTCCCGTGGAGATTGGGGCTCGCTCTCGCGGGCGTCTTTACGCTCGAAGCGCACCAGGATCTGACGCTTCTTCGCCCGCCGATTTTCGACGGGCTCGGCGACGACGTCCAGGCGCTCCTGCTGCCCGTCGACGTCCAGCGCGAGACCCGTGTACCGCACCGGCGTCCACGCGGAGAGCGCCTTCTGGAGCACGCTCGTCACGACCGGACGCGCGGGCTCCGGCAAGAGCTCGACGAAGCCGTGGGACGGCCTTCGTCCCTTCATCCGCAGGTACCGCTCCGCGCCGCCGAACGTATCCGCGAGCTCGCGGTCTTCACTCACGAGGAACGACGGCGGCATGTAGCGGTCGAGGAGCGCGTCGTACGTCGCCAAGAGCTGCGTGTCGGTGACGGCGCTCTTCGACTGCAAGCGTGACGCAGGCGGCGCCGACGCGACCTCTCGCAGGAAGGGCAGGCGGATGTTCTCCGTTACCCGTACGTCCCGAAGCTTCTTGTAAATCCTGTGGCGCTCGTCGATCGCGTCGTACTCGTCCTTGAGCGGACCGGGGCTCTCGCTGCTGCCGAGAAACAGGACGCCGCCGGTCTTGAGCCCGAAATGGAAGAGCGACAGCGCGGCGCGCTGAGCGTGCGGCTGGAAGTAGATGAGCAGGTTGCGGCACGAGATCAGGTCGAGCTTCGTGAACGGCGCATCGCGGAAGACGTTGTGCGGCGCGAAGACGATGAGCTGGCGGATATCCTGCGAGACCTGATAGCCGTTCGGGCGCTGAGTGAAGTAACGCCGCAGCCGCTCCGGAGAGACGTCGGCGACGCTCGCGTCCGAGTAGAAGCCTTGACCCGCCGTCTCGAGCGACCTTCGATGCACGTCGGTCGCGAAGATCTTCATGTTGACCGGACGCCCGCGCTCCACGAGCGCCTCGTGGAGCAGGATCGTCAGCGAGTACGCCTCTTCGCCGGTCGCACACCCCGGCACCCACACGCGGACGTCTTCGGCTGGTGGAACGGCTTCGACGATCTCCGGGATGATGGTCGTCGCGATCGCCTCGAAGGCCTCCACGTCCCGGAAGAACCGAGTCACTCCGATCAGCAGATCCTCGTAGAGCGCGCTCACCTCGGCGGGATCGTTCCGCAGGCGGACGACGTAATCCTCGATGCTGTCGAGCTTGAGCAGCGCGATGCGACGCTCGATCCGGCGTCCGACCGTCGTCGTCTTGTAGTGCGAGAAATCGAGGCCGCACTCGTCGCGCAGGACGCGGAAGATCGCCTCTTCGCTGGTCTCCACGGCGTCCGATCCGGCGTCGAGGCGGCGCGGGGATGCGCCGTCGAGGGAGCCCAACAGCGCCGCGGGCATCTCCTCCGGCCTGAGCACGTGAGCGACGACGCCGGTGTTCTGCGCGGCGATGGGCATGCCGTCGAACTTCGCCGACTGCTCGCTCTCGGCGATGACGACGCCGCCCATTCGCTTCACCTCCATGATGCCGCGCGAACCATCCGTGCCGGTGCCGGAGAGAACGATCGCGCGGGCCATCGGACCGGCATCGAGCGCGAGCGACCGAAAGAAGTGATCGATGGGCAGCGTGAGTCCCTGCTTCGGATCTTTGTCGGTCAGGTGCAGCCTGCCGCCCTTGATGATCATCTCTTTGCGGGGCGGCAGCAGATACACGGTGTCGGACTCGACGGCGACGCCCTCCGCCGCTTGCAAGATCGGAATGCGCGTGCGGCGCGCGAGCAGCTCGTCGATGACGCTCTTGAAGTCGGGCGAGAGATGCTGGATGACGATGAATGCCATGCCCGAATGCCGAGGCATGTGGCTGAACAACCGCTCGAGCGACTCGAGGCCGCCCGCGGAGGCGCCTATCCCCACGATGGGGAAACCGGGCCACTCGGCGTGGCGCTGGGCCCGTGAATCGGCCTCCTCCGCCGGTGAATGGAGGGTTTCGCTCGAGCTTGCTACGGGAGGGTCGGGGATCGACACAGCAATTCGGTCGGGGAAATAAGCCCTGAGCGCCCGGTCAGCAGGTTGTGTGCCAATCCGGAAATCAGCTAACTAGCGGTTATTCCCGAGACAATTTGTGCCCCATGAGGCATTAATTCGCGAGCGGACAAGCGCGCGGCGGTGGGGCATAGGGGAACCGTGTGCCCCGATGCTCGCCCCGTTCGCGCGACTCTTCAGAATCCGATCGCGGCTCGACCGGTTTCCCGATCGACGATGCCGTCGCGCACCAGCGCTTTGATGTGCATCTCGAACGTCTGCATCCCGTAAGGGTGCGTTCCCCCCTCCATCAGCTCTTTGAGCGGAGGGTTGCCCGCGGGGCGCTTGATGCTCTCTCGCACCGACCCCGTCGCGACGAGCACTTCGGCGGCGAGCACCATTCCTTGTCCGTCGGCGCGCAGCAACAAGCGCTGTGCGACGATGCCTTGAAGCGCGTCGGCGATACGTTCGCGCAGCTCGTCGGCGTTCTGGTCGCTGAGCGAGATCATCCGGTGCACGGTGCGGAACACGTCCGGCGTGTGCAGCGTCGACAGCACGAGGTGGCCGGTCTCGGCCGCCTTCAGCGCGATGTCCATCGTCTCCCCGTCGCGGATCTCGCCGACCTGGATCACGTCCGGATCCTGCCTGAGCGCGGACCGGAGGGCGCTGGCGAAGCTCGTCGTGTCGGTGCCGATCTCGCGCTGGCTGATGCTCGCGCGATCGTCGGCGTGCAAAAACTCGATCGGATCTTCGATCGTCACGATGTGTCGCGACGAGTTGTGATTCATGTAGCCGATCATCGCCGCGAGCGTGCTGCTCTTGCCGTTGCCGGCGGCGCCGACGCACAGCACGAGGCCGCGATCCTTCATCGCCAAATCGAGGCACGCGCGCGGCGCGCCGAGCTGTTCCAGCGTGGGCACGTCGAACGGGATGAAGCGCATCACGACGGCGACGGAGCCGCGCTGCCGATAGACGTTGACGCGGAAGCGCCCGACCCCGTCGGCCTCGTACGACGTGTCGTACTCGCGGAGCCCCTGTAGATCCCGGAGCACTTCGGGGTTGCCGATCACGTGGTGGGCCACCGCCTCGGTGTCCTCGGGCCGTATCGGATCCAGGCGGAAGTAGACGAGGTCGCCGCGAACGCGCGCGCCCGGGGGCTGGCCGACCTTCAGATGAACGTCGCGCGCCCGCGCCGCGATCGCCTTGCCGAGGAGCTGGTGGAAGTACTGCTCGGAAGCGTAGGGACTTCCCGATGGATAACTCGACGGCATGCGGTGAGGCTCTCGACCTTTTACGCGCTCACGCGCTCACGGGGCGAGAATCGCGCGAATGCGCTCCGCGAACGCCGTGCCACGCGCCTTGTCCAGCTTGCCGGCGTTCCAGCGGACACCGAGCCCTTCTTGCTCGTTCGGCTTCGGGATGATGTGGAAATGGACGTGGGGCACCGCCTGGTGCGCGAGCGGCAGGTTGTTCTCGAGGACGTTGAACGCCGCGACGCCGGTGACCTGTTTGATCGCTCTGCACAGCCGCGGCAGCACGCGCCCTATCGCGGCGGCGGATTCGTCGGAGAGCTCGTCCAGCGTCACCGCCGGCTCCTTCGGGATCACCAGCGCGTGCCCCTCGCTGAGCGGCCCGATGTCGAGAAAGGCGAGCACGCGATCGTCTTCGTACAGCTTGTGGCACGGAATTTCCCCGCGGACGATCTTGGAGAAGACGCTGTCTTCCATGTGAGTCAGGGTAGCCCAAGCAGCGACGAAGTCCGAGGAGAATGCCGGCTTCCGACTCGGACGCCCGGGCAGGCGGCGATGGCAATTGGGCCGGAGCCCCAATATGCTCTCCTTGCCGATCCATGGTCTTCGCCGTCGAATTCTGGGGCGTCCGCGGGAGCATTGCCTGCCCATCGCCGCGCCACGTCGCGTACGGGGGCAACACCAGCTGTCTCGAGGTGACGGCCGGAGACGAGCGCATCATCCTCGACGCCGGCACGGGCATCCGCGACCTCGGCGATTCCATGAACCGCCGCGACGTCCGGCGTGCGCACATCTTCCTGACGCACGTTCACTGGGACCACATCAACGGGTTTCCGTTCTTCGCGCCGGGATATCAGCCGAATCGCACCTTCGAAATCCGCGCCGCGCACCTGCGTCCGCTGGGCGGCGTCCGCGAGGTCCTGGCGGGGCAGATGGGCCAACCGACGTTCCCCGTCCCGCTCGAGACGATGCGATCGCGGCTCGTCTTCGAGGACTTCGACGCCGGCGATCGGTTCAACCTGGGCCAGGTGTCGGTACGGACGACGTCCCTCAATCACCCCAACGGGGCAACCGGTTACCGGCTCGAATACGGCGGAAAAGCGTTTTGTTACGTAACCGATACGGAGCACGTCATCGGCGCTCCCGATCGGAACGTCCTCGATCTCATCGAGGGCGCGGATCTCGTCGTCTACGACTCTACCTACACCGACGAAGAATTCCCGGCGAAGGTGGGCTGGGGGCATTCGACGTGGCAGGAAGCCGTGCGCCTGTGCCGGCAGGCGAACGTCAAGAAGCTCGCGATCTTCCATCACGACCCCTCGCACGAGGACGCCTTCATGGCGGAAATCGAGCACCAGGCGCAGAAGGCCTGGACGGGGGCCATCGTCGCTCGCGAGGGCATGCGCGTCGAGGTGTAAGGGCGCGAGACCCGCGGCGCGTTCGGGCGACGTGAGCTCCTGCCTGTCCTCGACTTCGAGTCCGCGCTACCTTTTTCGACCAGTGGGCCGCCGCTTTGCGGCGGTCCGCGCGCCGATGGCAACGACGGACGAGAAGGTCAAGAGCCTGGAGCTGCTCTATCGGGTGGGCATCGCGCTCTCGGCCGAGCGCAACAAAGACAACCTGCTCGAGATGATCCTCGTCGAGGCGAAGACGCTCTGCAACGCCGACGGCGGCACGCTGTATCTGCGCACCGACGACGATCATTTGAAGTTTGCCATCATGCGCACCGATTCGCTCGGCATCGCGCTCGGGGGCACGACCGGCGCGCCGATCACGTTCCCCCCCATTCCGATGATGGACGCCGTCACCGGACAGCAGAACCTGAAGAACGTCGCCACCGCCGCCGCGCTCCTGCAGCGGTCGGTGAACATCCCCGACGCCTACCACGCCGCGGGGTTCGACTTCAGCGGGACGAAGGCGTTCGACGCGAAGAACAATTACCGCTCCAAGTCGTTCCTGGCGATCCCCCTGGTGAACGGCGAGAGCCGGGTCATCGGCGTGCTGCAGCTCTTGAATGCGCGGGATCCCGGCACGGGCGAGCTCGTCGCGTTCGCCGACGATCACCAGCGCATCGTGGAGGCGCTCGCGTCCCAGGCCGGCATCGCGCTCGACAATCAGCTGCTCTTCGACGGACAAAGACAGCTCCTCGAGAGCTTCATCAAGGCGATCGCGTCGGCGATCGACGCGAAGAGCGCGCACACCGGCGGCCACTGCGAGCGCGTGCCCATCTTGACGGAGATGCTCGCGCAAGCCGCGTGCGATGCGACGGAGGGCCCGCTCACCGGATTCCAGCTCACCGAGGAGCAGTGGTACGAGCTGCGCATCGCGGCCTGGATGCACGACTGCGGCAAGGTGACGACGCCCGTGCACGTGATGGACAAGGCGACGAAGCTCGAAACCATCTTCGATCGCATCGAGCTCGTGCGCGCCCGCTTCGAGATCCTGAAGCGCGACGCCGAGCTCGAGATGCTGCGGGGCTTCGAGGCGCCCGGCGCCGACCGCGACGCCCTGCGCGCCGCCTACGAGCGCAAGCTCGCCGAGCTGACCGACGAGCTTACGCTGCTCGAGACGTCGAACGTGGGAGGCGAGTACCTCGAGCCCGAAAAACAGGCGAAGATCGTCCAGATCGGCTCGCGCACGTTCCTTCAGAACGGCGTCGCGAGGCCGCTCCTCGGGCCGGAGGAAGTGAAGAACCTGATCGTCTCGCGCGGCACCCTGACCGATGAAGAGCGCCTCGTCATCAACGGTCACATGGTTCAGACCATCAAGATGCTCGAGGCGCTCCCCTTCCCCCGGCATCTGCAGCGCGTGCCGGAGTACGCCGGCGGCCATCACGAGAAGATGGATGGAACCGGCTACCCGCGTGGCCTCTTCGCGTCCGACATGTCCATCCCCGCGCGCATCATGGCGATCGCCGACGTCTTCGAGGCGCTGACCGCGCAGGACCGCCCCTACAAGAAGGCGAAGAAGCTCTCCGAGACGATGCGCATCATGGGCGCCATGAAGCGCGACAATCACCTCGACCCCGACCTGTTCGATCTGTTCGTCGCCTCCGGCGTCTATCGCGAGTACGGCAAGCGCTATCTCCCGTCCGTTCTGGTCGACGACGTCGACGAAGCGGCGTTGCTCGCGATACGTCCCAAGCCCTTCGCGATGCCCGACGCCGACACGCGACGAGCACGCTGGCGCGACTTCCTGCCCGACTACCGCCCGCCGAAAGATCCGGAGCGCGCGACACGCCTGACGACGCGGACGTCTTTGACGGGCAAGACGCGACGGCAGTGACGTGAATTTTTACGCGATCCGCGGACTGATCCCAACTTGCAGCAGTGTTTTTTAGCGCCGAGGCCGCAAAGAGCGCCAAGGCCGCAAAGGGTTTGGGGGATGAAAATTGTTCGAAATTCGGGTGCGCTTCTGTCCGATTCCCGGAAGTGAACGTCGACCGGAACAGCAATGCGGAACGTAGTACGTTGGTCGAGCCTGGACAGCGCGTAAACGACGCAGCTCGGGTCGTGATCGAGTCAGCTCTCGATGTCCACAAGGTCTTGGGGCCGGGCTTTGGTGAGTCGATTTACGAAGAGGCGTTGGCGATCGAACTCACTCGTCGAGCAGTTCCTTTCAAGCGACAAGCGCCATTCGCCATCCAGTACAAGGGGTGCTGTGTGGGCGAAGGCCGAGTGGACTTGCTCGTCGACGAACGATTGATCGTCGAACTCAAAAGCGTCGAGGCCCTCGCGCCCGTTCACATTGCTCAAACGATCTCGTACTTGAAAGCGCTCCGCAATCCGCTGGGGCTCCTCATCAATTTCAACGTGCACCGGCTGCGGACCGGCGTCCGCCGCGTAGTCTTGAGCCGCTCCTAAACCCAACTCCTTTGCGGCCTTGGCGCTCTTTGCGGCCTTTGCGCTAAAAACCCAGCAACCTGGATCCGGCGGAGCTGTGAGTAAGTCGCTATTGGACGCGTTCGTCGTTCGCCGGTTCGGGCGCTGCGGACGCTTCCGCGGCGTCGGAGGGATCCGGCAGCGGCTTCGCGGCGCCGCCGTTCGCGAAACGGGGCGGCTCGCCGGGGCCCGCTTCGTCGACCCAGTACGCGGAGGCTTCGCGCACGTCGAGGTGGACGTGGGTCGAGTTCGGGTAGTAGCCGACCCCGACGTTCGGCAGTGTCCGTAAATAGTCGCGCAACACGGCGTTCGGCACGCCCGGGATGCTGAAGTCGAAGGCGTGACCCACCTTGTGCTTCGATTCTTCGAAGTACGAGTGCTCGCGGTACCCGGAGACGACCCGGATGGGCCGGCCACCGAAGGTGTCGCTGACGTGCACGACGAGTCGGATCAGGCGCGGGTCGATGTCGTGAATGGTCCCGGTGCGCCAGGACGCGAGCATCTTCTCGATGGCCTCCTGCGCGCGCGGCAGCACTTTCCCGCGCCTGGACAGGACGAGGCCGCGCCACTTGGCGTTCGGCGTTTGCAGGGTGATGACGCCGCGCTTGCGCGGGTGCTCGGCGTAGTCTTGCCAGCGCTCCTTGCCGCCGTGCGGGCGCGCCTTCGGGAGCACGTCTTCGTTGCCGTCGGGGATGACGAGGACCTGGCCGGGATGGATGCGCGCGCCGTAACGGATGCCGTTGGCGTGACAGAGGTCCTCGATCTTGACGTTGTAGCGATGGGCGATGCGGCCGAGGGTCTGGCCCTCGTAGACGGTGTGCACCGTGCGCCCGGCGTCGTCGGTCTGAGCGAGTGCCGTTCCGGCGAGCGTCGCCGCGCAGAGAAATACGAAGCCGGCGGCGCGCCGTCGGAGCATCCGACCAACCTATCAAACCCCTCCGGGCTCGCGCAACGCCGGCAACGCGGCCGGCCATCGTATCTAAGCCCGCGAAAATGCGAGATTCTGCTCACGCCACGAGGCGGACATCTGCCGGCAACATGACCCATCGTGTCATCCACTGCGCCGATGTCCATCCGCGTCGCTCTCCATCACCGCACGACCTATCGCTACGACCGACCCGTTCACCTCGGACCCCAGGTCGTCCGGCTTCGCCCGGCCGCACACTGTCGAACGTTCATCGAGAGCTACTCGCTGCGCGTCGTACCGGAGAAGCACTTCATCAATTGGCAGCAGGATCCGCACGGGAACTTCCTCGCGCGGCTCGTCTTTCCGGACACGACGCGCCACTTCGAGGTCGAGGTGAGCCTCGTCGCCGAGCTCGGCGTGAAGAACCCGTTCGACTTCTTTCTCGAGCCGGAAGCCGAGCGCATGCCGATCGAATACGAGCCGAGCCTGACGACGGACCTGGCTCCCTATCGAAGGGTAGATCCGCCGGGGCCTCGATTGCGCGAGCTCCTCGACGAGGTCCGGGCGGACGCGGACGGCAGGCGCACCGTCGATTTCCTCGTGGACTTGAACCGGAAGGTGAGCGAGCTCGTGCGCTACACGATCCGGCTCGAGCCGGGGGTGCAGACGCCGGAAGAGACGCTGGAGCTCGGAAGCGGGTCGTGCCGGGATTCGGGATGGCTGCTCGTGCAAGCGCTGCGACACCTCGGCTTCGCCGCGCGCTTCGCGTCGGGGTACCTGATCCAGCTCAAGCCCGACGTGAAGTCGCTCGACGGCCCGAGCGGCGCCGAACGGGACTTCACCGACCTTCACGCCTGGGCGGAGGTCTACCTGCCGGGCGCGGGCTTCATCGGGCTCGATCCCACGTCGGGGCTCCTCGCCGGCGAAGGCCATTTGCCGCTCGCGTGCACGCCGGAGCCCATCAGCGCCGCGCCCATCTCGGGGCTGGTCGACGAATGCGAAGTCGAGTTCGGCCACGAGATGCACGTCACGCGCTTCCGCGAGACGCCGCGCGTGACGCTGCCGTACGCCGAGGACGATTGGCAGCGCATCGAAGCGCTGGGACACGACGTCGACGAAGCGCTCCGCCGCATGGACGTACGACTCACGATGGGCGGCGAGCCGACGTTCGTGTCCATCGACGATCCCGACGGGTACGAATGGACGTACGGCGCGCTCGGCGCCGCCAAGCGCGCACGCGCCGGCGATTTGCTGCGGCGGCTGTGGCGTCGATTCGCGCCTGGGGGTCTTTTGCATTTCGGGCAGGGCAAGTGGTACCCGGGTGAGCCGCTGCCGCGATGGGCGCTGTCGTGTTACTGGCGCAAGGACGGCGTCGGGATCTGGGAGCACCCTGCGCTGGTCGCGGACGATACGCTGTCGTCGCCGCTCGGCCCGGGCGACTCGGAGCGGTTCGTGACGGCGCTCGCGCGGAACCTGAACGTGAATCCGCGCTACGCGACGGCGGCGTACGAGGACCACTACTACTACATGTGGCGCGAGCGCCGCCTGCCGGTGAACGTGAGCCCTCGCCACGCGAAGCTCGCCGACGAGATGGAACGCGCTCGCCTCGCGCGCGTGTTCGAGCAGGGGCTCGGTCACGTCGTCGGCTACGCGCTGCCCATCGTGCCCGAAGAGCTCGGCAGCGGCCGCTTCCGGAGCGGGCTGCTCTTCAAGCGCTCCGAGATGCTGCTGCTCGTTCCCGGCGACTCGCCGATGGGATACCGCTTGCCGCTCGGATCGCTGCCGTGGGCGGACCCCGGCGAGCTGCCGCCGCACATCGAGCGCGATCCCCTCGAAGAAAGAAGGCCGCTGCCGCGTTTTGCGCGGAGCCCGGTGTTGCAAGACCCGCGCAAGGAGCGCGAGTCGCCGCCGGCGCTGCACGAGTCGGCGCCCTGGGCGCTCCGGACCGCGCTCTGCGTCGAGGTGCGCGACGGGCGCCTCCACGTCTTCATTCCGCCGTTCGCGTGGCTCGAGGACTACCTGGCGATCGCCGACGCCGTCGAGCGAACGGCGCTCGAGTTGAATCAACCGATCCTCGTCGAAGGGTATCCGCCGCCGCGGGATCCTCGATTGCTGTCCTTCTCCGTCACCCCGGATCCGGGCGTCATCGAGGTGAACATCCATCCGTCGAGCTCTTGGAGCGAGCTCGTCGAACGTACGAACGCGCTCTACGACGAGGCTCGCCTCGCGCGGCTCGGCACCGAGAAGTTCTTGCTCGACGGGCGCCACGCCGGCACCGGCGGCGGCAACCACGTCACGCTCGGCGGCGACACGCCGGGCGACAGTCCGTTCCTCCGAAGGCCGGACCTACTGCGCAGCATGGTCGGCTACTGGCACGATCATCCCTCGCTTTCGTATTTGTTCTCGGGGCTCTTCATCGGCCCGACGAGCCAGGCGCCGCGCGTCGACGAAGCGCGACACGAATCGACGTACGAGCTCGAAATCGCCTTTCGCGCGCTCGACGACGCGATGAAGCGAAGCTCGCCGCCGCCGCCGTGGCTCGTCGACCGGACCTTCCGCAACCTGCTCGCCGACTTGACGGGCAACACGCACCGCGCGGAGTTTTGCATCGACAAGCTGTACTCACCCGACGGCGCGAGCGGGCGCCTCGGGCTCGTGGAGATGCGCGCCTTCGAGATGCCGCCGCACCCGCGCATGAGCCTCGCAGAGCAGCTGCTCGTCCGGGGTCTGCTCGCGACGTTCTGGAAGACACCGTACGCGGCGCGTTTGCCGCGCTGGGACACCACGCTGCACGATCGCTTCCTGTTGCCGCACTTCGTCGCGCGCGATTTCGCGGACGTCGTCCGAGACTTGAACCGGGCCGGCTTCCCCTTCCAAGAGTCGTGGTTTCACGCGCACCACGAGTTCAGGTTCCCGCTGCTCGGGAGCGTCGCGTACGACAACGTGCAGCTCGAGCTCAGGCGCGCCCTCGAGCCGTGGCACGTCCTCGCCGAGGAACAGGTCGGCGGCGGCACGGCGCGCGCGGTCGACTCGTCGCTCGACAGGCTGCAGGTGCGCGTTCAGGGCGCCGTGGAAACTCGCCACGCGGTCGTTTGCAACGGCGTTCGCGTGCCCTTGCATCCGACGGGCACGAAGGAAGAAGCCATCGCCGGCGTCCGCTATCGCGCCTGGAACCTCCCCTACGCGCTCCATCCCACGATCGATTCGCACACGCCGCTCGTCTTCGACATCGTCGATCTCTGGACGGGCCGTTCCCTCGGCGGCTGCACCGTGAACGCGTCGCACCCGGGCGGTCGCAGCTACGACACCTTCCCGGTGAACGCGTACGAAGCCGAGGCGCGGCGAGCCGCGCTCTTCTCGCCGCTCGGGCACACGCCGGGCCCCATGGCGATCCCCCAGATGCCCTTTTCTTCCGATCGCAGCCCAGATTACCCGCTCACCCTCGATCTGCGGCGCTATGCTGACTGACGCTTTGGGCGGCGTGAACCTCGACCCCGCGGAGAGCGGCTCGCCTTTCGCCTACGCCGCACCCGACGCGGGACGCGACGAGGTGTTCGGCCCCGACGGCCTTCCGCGGCAGAACGCCCGCGATTGGCTCGGGCAGATCGCCGCGCTCGGCGTGGACGACATGCAGCGTCGCTGGGACCACGCGCGACGCCTCATCCGCGACAACGGCGTCACGTACAACGTCTACGGCGACCCCCGGGGCATGGACCGTCCGTGGGAGCTCGATCCGATCCCGCTCGTCGTCGAAGGCGCCGAATGGGCGGCGGTGTCGCGCGGGCTCGAGCAGCGGGCGACGCTGTTGAACTGCATCCTCCTCGACGTATACGGCGAGCAGAAGCTGCTCACGCGGGGGCTCTTGCCGCCCGAGCTGGTGCTCGCGTTGCCCGGCTTCTTACGCCCCGTGCACGGCGTCAAGCTGCCGCGCGCCGTCGCGCTGCACATCACCGCGGCCGATCTGGCGCGCGCTCCGGGCGGCGGCTTCTGGGTACTCGGGGATCGGACGCAGACGCCGTCGGGCGCCGGCTACGCCCTGGAGAACCGCATCGTCATTTCGCGGACGCTCCCCGGCGTCTTTCACGACGCCCGCGTCCAGCGCCTCGCGTCGTTCTTCCGCACCCTGCGCGACACGCTCCTCTCGCTCGCTCCGCGCGGTCGCGAGAGCCCGCGCATCGTGCTGCTCACGCCGGGGCCGCACAACGAGACGTACTTCGAGCACGCTTATCTCGCGCGCTACCTGGGGTTCGCCCTCGTCGAGGGCGCGGACCTCACGGTGCGGGACCGGCAGGTCTACGTGAAGACGCTCGGCGGCCTCGAACGCGTCGACGTGATCCTGCGACGGCTCGACGACGCCTTCTGCGATCCGCTGAGCCTCCGCTCGGATTCGTCGCTCGGCGTCGCCGGGCTCGTGCACGCGGTGCGCGCCGGCACCGTCGCCGTCGCCAACGCCCTGGGGAGCGGCCTGATCGAGACGCCCGCGCTCCTCGCGTTCTTGCCCAAGTTATGTCGTGAGCTGCTCGGCGAAGATCTACTCTTACCGAGCGTTCCCACGTATTGGTGCGGCGATCCAGAGGCGCGCGCCTACGTGCTCGATCACCTGGACGCGATGGTCGTCAAGGCGACGGCGTGGGGCCCCGACGCCTTCGAGCCCGTGTTCGTCGGAGGCCTGTCCTCGGCGGAGCGCGCCGCGCTCCGGACCCGCATCGCCGCGCGTCCGGAGGGGTTCGTCGCCCAGGAGAGCGTGGCGCTGTCGACGGCGCCGGTCTGGCTCAAAGGACGCCTGGAGCCGCGACACGTCGCCATCCGCGCCTACGTCACGCACTCGCCGCGCGGCTACGAGGCCATGCCCGGCGGGCTCACGCGCGTCTCGCCGACGGAGGACTCGCTCGTCGTCACGATGCAGCGCGGCGGCGGCAGCAAGGACCTGTGGGTGCGGGCTGCGACCAGTGAAATGGTCAATCCGGTGACGCTGCTCCGCTCGCCGTCGCAGCGCGCCGAGGTGTTGCGCAGCGGCGGCGATCTACCGAGCCGCGTCGCCGACAACCTGTTCTGGCTCGGCCGCTACCTCGAGCGCGCCGAGAACACGGTGCGCTTGCTGCGCGCCATCTTCGCGCGGCTCACCGACGAGAACACGACCGACGTGCCCGAGCTCTTGCAGCTGCTCCGCGCGCTGGAGGTCACCGGCGAGCTCGAGCCCGGCAGCTTGAGCGGACCGGAAGCGGCCAAGATGGATCCCGTGCAGCTCCTCGTGGCGGAGGAGCCGCAGAGCAGCCTGCGCGCGACGGTGGCCGCCGCGCACCGCGCCGCGTCCGTCGTGCGGGATCGGCTCTCGAGCGACACGTGGCGCGTCATCGGCAACATCCAGCGCCTCGTCGTCGAGGCGAGCGCCTCGCCGAGCTTCCGGCTCTCCGACGCTTTCGATCTGCTCGGACAGCTCGTGCTGCTCTTCTCGGCGCTCTCGGGCTTGTCGCACGAGAACATGACGCACGGCCCGGGCTGGCGCTTCGCCGACATGGGCCGTCGCGTCGAACGCGTGCACCACGTCGCCCGCTTGCTCCGCGCCTTGCTCGTCCCGGTCGACGCCGACGACGCGCCGACCCTGGAGGCCTTGCTCGAGATCGCCGACAGCGCCATCACCTACCGCACGCGGTACCTCGGCATGCTCCAGGTTCCCCTGGTGCTCGATTTGCTGCTCACCGACGAAAGCAACCCGCGGTCCATCGCGTATCAGCTCGCGGCGCTCAGCGCGCACATCGAAAAGCTCCCGCGCGCGGATCGCTCGCCGCGCCTTCCGGAAGAGGCGCGCATCGCGCTGTCGGCGATGTCGAAGACGCGCCTCGCCGAGGTCAACGCCCTGTCCGCCGCGGACGCGGGCGGCGGGCGGGCGGCGCTCGACGCGCTCCTCGCCGAGCTCGAGCAAGAAGCGCCGCGCCTCGCGGAGAGCCTCACGCGAAGCTACCTGTCGCACGCCGAGGCGTCGCAATCCCTCGACGGACTGTCTTGAGGCGGGCCATGCGCTACCGAGTCACCCACACGACCACGTACGCCTACGAAGAGGCGGTCAGCGTCTCGCACAACGAGGCGCGCATCACGCCCCGGCGGACGGCGAACCAGAGCCCTCAGCGAACGCAGCTGCTCGTCGATCCCATGCCGTCGGCGCTCGTCAGCGACGTCGATTACTTCGGCAACACCTTACATTTCTTCTCGCTGGAAGAGAGCCATCAGCGCCTCACCGTCACCGCGGTCAGCGACGTGGACGTCGACGCCGTGTCGACGCCCGCGCCCGGCCTCACCCCGGCGTGGGAATCCGTTCCGGAAATGCTCCGCCGCGATCGCTCGCGAGCGGGCGTCGAGGCCGTCGGCTACGTGTTTCAGTCGCCGCTCGTGCGCTTCGACGCCGAGATTCGTGCGTACGCCGAGCAGTCGTTCACTCCAGGACGACCCGTGCTCGACGCGGCGTACGAGCTCACGCGCCGCATCCACGCCGACTTCGCGTACGAGCCCGGCTCGACGTCCATCTTCACCCCGCTCTCCGCGGTGATTCAGAACCGCCGCGGCGTGTGTCAGGATTTCGCGCACCTCGAGATCGCGATGCTCCGGAGCCTCGGACTCCCCGCGCGCTACGTCAGCGGTTACCTGCGGACCGAGCCCGCGCCCGGGCGCCCGCGCCTCACCGGCGCGGACGCGTCGCACGCGTGGCTCTCTTTGTATTGCCCGGGGTTCGGCTACATCGATCTGGATCCGACGAACGGCACCATCCCGAGCGACGAGCACGTCACCGTCGCCTGGGGCCGCGACTTCGGCGACGTGAGCCCGCTCAAGGGCGTCATCCTCGGCGGCGGGGCGCACCACCTGGTCGTCAGCGTGGACGTGGCGGCGGCTTAGTCTCAATCCGGGTCGCAGCAACCCTGCGTCCGTCGAGGCGTTCCAGCCGCTTTTCGATGGAGCTGCTCGGTGTCAATCGCGCCAGGCGTTACTGCTGCTCGGTGTCAATCGCGCCAGGCGTCACTGCTGTTGCTGCCGCTGCTGCTGCACCTGCGCCTTGTTCCGGTCCTGCTGTTGCTGTTGTTGCTGTTGTTCGAGCTGATATCCGGAGGCGGTCCTGGCGCCGACGGGAGCGTCCACGTAGCTCGGGACGTGGAACGGGGTGCTGAAGGGGCCATGCGCGGGCGTATCGACCGGCGTGATGGTCACGGAGACCGCGATGCGCTCCTCGGCCTCGCCACGATAGACGCCGCGGTTCGGAGGGACGTCCGCGTAGCTGCGCCCCGTGGCGACCGCGATGTGGCCGTCGCCGGCGAGCTCGCCGTGCGTCGGGTCGAACCCGAGCCAGCCGATCGACGGGACGAACGCCTCGCACCAGGCATGGGTCTCGACCTCCGGCAGGTCCGCGCGGTGCAGATACCCGGAGACGTAGCGGCACGGCACGCCGACGAGGCGCAGCATCGCGAGCGCCAGATGCGTGAAATCCTGGCAAACGCCGGCGCCGTGATCGAGCGCCTCGGCGACGGTGGTCAGGCTGTTGGTGACGCCCTTCTGGTACGTCAGCGCGTCGCGAACGGCTTCGGTGACGCGAAGGACGGCTTCCGTCGCCCGCGTGCAGTCGTGCAGCTTGATGCGCTCGGCGAGCGCGACGATCCGCGGGTCGCGCTGCACGGGGCCGCCGAAGCTCGAAAAATCCAGCAAGCGGTGGCTCGTGCGCGCGGCGCGCACCGGATCCGGAACGTCGTCCGGGTTCACCCGTTGCAGGTGCGTGGCGACCGTGGAGCTCGACTGGATGATCACGCGATCGTGGAACGCGACGATCGAGAACTGGTGAACGGTGTTGCCCTGCCAGTCGACGTGGCTCGACACGCGCGCGTCCGGACCGACGACGATGTTGAAGCGCCGCAGCGTCTGGTGCGCGTCGGAGCGGGGCGTGAGCCGCACCTCCATCACCGACTCGCTGATTCGCTGAGAGTACGAGAGCTCCGTTCGGTGCTGGATTTCGAAGAGCATTTCCCTGCTTCCTTTTGCTTTTTGCTACTGCAGAAAATATTTCCGCGCGAGCGAGCCGCTCGCCGCCGCGGTTTGCGCGAGGACGTCGCCGAGGAACGTCGCGGGGCCTTGCGCCACGACTTCGGCGCCGTCGGTGTAGTCGAGACGAGCCGAGAGCCGCCCGAACGCGCGCACGACTTCGTCGTCCGGGCTCAGGTGCAGCGCCGAGAGTCGGCCGGCGAGCTCGAACGCCTGGCGGGTTCCGAACCGGACGGCGCGCGGGAAGTCGCGATCGAACACGAGGAAGTCGAGCACGGTGCGGCTGTCGACGCGCGTCGGATACACCTTCCGATATTCCTCGAGCGCCCCGGCGCTGCGGAGCAAGGTGAGCAGCGTGACGTTCTCTTCTTCCGGCGTGCGGATCGCGTCGTCGCCGGGCCGGCGGGAGGCGCGCGCCACGATGGTGCGGCTCCCGCGATCGATGCGCTCCACGAATTTGCCGAGCTTCAGGAACAGCCAGCCCTCGCCGCGGCGCATGGACGCGTCGGTGACCCCGTCCCAGACGAAGCTCGCCGTCTGCACGTGGGTCAGCGCCTGCACGATGCGCGACTCGCCCGGCGGCTGCGACCTCGCCTCTTCGAGGCCCCAGTACGCCTGATTCAAGTGCTCCCACATGTCCCCGGCGATCACCTCTCGCACCTGCCGCGCGTTCTCGCGGGCGAGCATGATGCACGAGACCATCGACGCGGGCTCGGCGCCGTTGAAGAGGATGTCTTCCACGCCGATGTTCGGCACGGCGAGCGTCGCGACGGTCGCGCTCCATTGAGCCGCGGCGCCTTCTCGATCGACCTCGCTCAGATCGACCAGCAAGTCCCGCGTCACCTCCAGGAGGCGCGCCATGTGCTCGGCGCGCTCCAGATACCGTCCCATCCAATACAGCGAGTCCGCGACCCTGCTGAGCATCGGCATCAGGCCATGGCCTCCTTGCCGGAAGCGCTCTCGCCGGCGAGCACCCACGTGTCCTTGTAGCCGCCGCCCTGGCTCGAATTGACCACGAAGGAGCCCTTTCGGAGCGCGACACGCGTGAGCCCGCCGGGAATGACGCGGATCTTTTCTCCGTAGATGATGTACGGCCGAAGGTCGACGCAGCGCCCGTCGAGCTGTCCGTCCGCCACCGTCGGGTGTCGCGCCAGGCTGATCGTCGGCTGGGCGATGTACGAACGCGGATTGGCGAGGATACGCCGCTTGAACTCGTCGCGCTGCTCCGCGGTGGACTGCGTGCCGGTGAGCATGCCGTAGCCGCCGGAGGCGTCCGTTTGCTTCACGACGAGCTCCTGCAAATGCTCGAGGATGTACCGGCGATCGGCCTCGCGCGAGGCGATGTACGTGTGCACGTTCGGCAGGATCGGATCTTGATCCAGATAATATTTGATCATGTCCGGCACGAACGGATAGATGGCCTTGTCGTCGGCGACGCCGGTGCCCGGCGCGTTCGCGAGCGCCACCTGACCGCTCCGATACGCGGCGAAGAGCCCCGGACATCCGAGGATCGAGTCCGGCCGGAACACGACCGGATCGAGGAAATCGTCGTCGATGCGCCGGTAGATGACGTCGACGCGCTGCAGGCCCTCGGTCGTGCGCATGCAAACCGCGCCGTCCTTGATGACCAGGTCGCGCCCCTCCACCAGCGTCACCCCCATCTCGCGCGCCAGAAAGCTGTGCTCGAAATACGCCGAGTTGTAGATGCCCGGCGTGAGCACCACGACGTTCGGCGCGTCGACGTCGCGCGGGGCGACGCATTGCATCGCCTCGCGCAGCCACAGCGCGTAATCGTCGACCGGCCGCACGCCGTAGTGCTCGAAGAGCACGCCGAAGACGCGCTTCATCACCTCGCGGCACTGCAGGACGTAGCTGACGCCGCTCGGGTTGCGCGCGTTGTCCTCGAGCACCAGGAACGTGCCGTGCTGATCGCGGATCAGGTCCGTCCCCACGACGTGCGTGTAGATGCCGCGCGGCGGGAGCATCCCGATCATCTCGCGCCGAAAAGAGGTCGCGCCGTAGATGAGCTCCGGCTCGATGAGTCCGTCCCTCAAGATGGCTTGGTCGCCGTAGATGTCGCGTAAGAAGAGGTTCAGCGCTTCGGTGCGCTGGATGAGCCCCTTTTCTATGCGCTCCCACTCCGCCGCCGCGAGGAGCCGCGGGATCGGGTCGAAGGGGAATACCTTCTCGATGCCCGCCTTGTCGGAGTAGACGGTGAACGTGACGCCCTGGTTGCGGAGGAGCAGGTCGACCGTCTTCTTGCGCCCTTCGAACTCGGCGGGCGTGAGCTCCGTCATGCGCTGGGCGAGCGTCCTGTACAGCGGGCGGACGGCGCCTTGCGCCGCAAACATCTCGTCGTAGTGGCTGTCCGGGTCGCAGGCGTAGTCGTCGAACCGCACGGCGGACAGAAGACCTCCCCCCATGAGTCCGGCAGGTTTCGAAGTGTTTTCTGCGGCTCCATGTACACGAAATGTCTGCCGTCCCGCGGTCCGGAGGCCGCTCCACGACGGCGCGCGTTCGCGGCGCCTCGACATCCGCTCAGGGCCGGGGCATGCCTTGCGACCTTAGTGTGCGCCGCTCGCGCTAAAACCTTCCTGCCAGACCTTAGCCCATGACTGAACGCCGCCTCCTCGTCACGAGCGCCCTGCCCTACGCCAGCGGGCCGATCCACATCGGCCACCTCGTCGAGTACACGCAGACGGACATCTGGGTGCGGTTCCAGCGCCTCCGCGGACACCGCGTCGTGTACGTCTGCGCGGACGACACCCACGGCACCGCGATTACGATCCGCGCGCGACAAGAGGAGCGCACGGAAGAGCAGGTCATCGCGGACATGAACGCGCAACATCAGCGCGATTTTGCGACGTTTCAGATCCGCTTCGACCAGTACGGCAGCACGCACTCCGCCGAAAATCGGGCGCTGTGCGCGGAGATCTGGTCGGCGTTGCGCAAGGCGGGCCTCGTCGTCGAGCGCGAAGTGAAGCAGCTCTACGACGTGAAGGAAGGCGTGTTCCTCGCGGACCGCTTCGTGAAGGGGACCTGTCCCAACTGCGGATCGAAGAACCAGTATGGCGACAACTGCGACAAGTGTGGCGCGACCTACACGCCCACGGACCTCATCGACCCCGTCAGCACGATGAGCGGCACGACGCCCGAGATCCGCAGCGCCACGCACCTCTTCATCACCATCGAGCGCTTCCACGAGTTCTTGACGCAGTGGATCGAATCCCCCGGCCGCCTCGATCCGAGCCTCGCCAACTATTTGAAGGGACATTTCCTCGCGACGCCGCTTCGGGACTGGGACGTGTCACGACCGGCGCCGTACTTCGGCTTCGAGATCCCGGACGCGCCGGGCCACTACTGGTACGTGTGGTTCGACGCACCCATCGGCTACATGGCGTCGACGATGCAGTGGTGCGCGGGGGACCGCGCGCGCTTCGACGCCTTCTGGCGCTCGCCGGACACCGAGATCGTCCATTTCATCGGCAAGGACATCGTCTACTTCCACGCCCTCTTCTGGCCTTCGATGCTGAAGGCTTCGTCGTTCACGCTGCCGCGTCGCATTCAGGTGCACGGGATGCTCACCGTCAACGGCGAGAAGATGTCCAAGTCGAAGGGCACGCAGATCCACGCGAAGACGTTCGCCGAGCACCTCGACCCCGCGTACCTTCGCTACTATTACGCGAGCAAGCTCACGAGCCGCCCCGACGATCTGGATCTCGACTTCTCCGAGCTCGTCGCCAAAGTAAACGCGGATCTCGTGGGCAAGGTCGTGAACCTCGCGAGCCGGACCGCGCGGTTCGTGACCGGACAGAACCTCGCCGAACGCTACCCCGACGACGGCGGGCTCTTCCAGGCCGCGGCGAGCGCCGGCGAGGAGATCGCCGCGGCGTACGAAGCCTGCGACACGGCCAGGGCGATGCGCACGGTCATGGCCCTCGCCGATCGCGCCAACGAATACGTGGACGCGAAGCAGCCGTGGGCGCTCAAGAAGCGGCCCGAGGCCGCGCGAGAGCTCTCGGACGTGTGCACGGTGGCGCTGAACCTCTTCCGGCAGATCGCGGTCTACCTATCGCCGGTGCTGCCGAAGCTCGCCGAGCAAGCCGGCGCCCTCCTCGACGCGCCGATCGAACGGTGGAGCGACGCGGAGAAGCCGGTGCTCGGCACGCGCGTCGCAGAGTTCTCCCACATGATGGAACGCGTGGACCCGAAGAAGATCGACGCCGTCATCGCGGCGACCACCACGGCGGAAGCCGACGCCGCGCGGACACGGGACGTCGGCACCACCGTTCCCGCGTTCGTCGACGACGGCGCGCCGCTCGCGGCCGAGCCCCTCGCCGCGGAGTGCACCATCGATGACTTCACGAAGGTGGACCTCCGCGTCGCCCGCATCGTGAGCGCCGAAGCGGTGCCCGAGGCGGACAAGCTCGTGAAGCTCACCGTGACGCTCGGCGGCGACGCGCGCCGCACCCTCTTCGCCGGGATCAAGGCGCACTACGAGCCGGGGTCGCTCGTCGGCCGGCTCGTCATCGTCGTCGCCAATCTGAAGCCCCGTAAGATGCGATTCGGGATCTCCGAGGGCATGGTCGTCGCCGCCGGCGGCTCGGGGGAGTCCTTCCTGCTCTCGCCGGACAGCGGGGCGCGTCCGGGCCAGCGGGTGCATTGAGTCGATCATGCCGGCGACCCCCATCGAACTGATCGACGGCTGGCTGCGCGCGCGTCTCGAGGACGGGACGCTCGCGTACCTCGACGAGAAGACGAAAGCGGCTCGCGAAAACGGCGCCGAACCCGGTTTTTTTCTGTCGTTCAGCACGGTGGCCAGAAAGGTGGGCCGCGCGGATCTGGCGCTCTCGAAATCGGAGCTCGACGCGGCGCTCGCGGCGCGAAAGGGCTTTCAACCGACGACCTGGACCATGGCTCAGGCCGCGCGCACGCTGCTGCTCCTTTCGTTGCCGTCGCAGGACGGCCCGTTGCACCTCGGCGTCGTGGATCAGCTCTGCGAGGACGCCGATCTCGGCGAGCTTATCGCGATTTACCAGGCGCTCCCGCTATTGCCATTTCCGGAGGAGTATCGGGCTCGCGCCGCCGAAGGCGTCCGCAGCAACATGAACGCCGTGTTCGAGGCCATCGCGCTGCGCAATCCGTACCCGAGCGATTACCTGGACGAGGCTGCCTGGAACCAACTCGTGCTGAAGTGTCTGTTCGTCGGGTCGCCGCTGTACCTGGTGTACGGGCTCGACGACCGAGCGAACCCGACGCTCGCGCGAATGCTGTGCGACTATGCGCACGAGCGGTGGGCCGCGCATCGCTCCGTCTCGCCCGAGCTCTGGCGCTGCGTCGGCGCTTTTGCGGACGGACCCATGCTCGTCGATCTAGAGCGCGTCATCGCGACGGGCACGGAGCCCGAGCGCGCGGGCGCCGCGCTATCGGCCCGCCACAACCCGAACGCCGAAGCCGTGCTAGCCGTACACGAAGCCGCCGTCGAGCAAGCGCTCGCTCAGTTCCCAACCTGGGACGCCGTAGCCCACGCGTCTCGTTAGAGCCGTCAGCTGTCAGCCATCAGCTGTCAGTTGTCAGCTGTCAGCCATCAGCTGTCGGCCATCAGCTGTCAGCCATCAGCGGTCGGCCATCAGCCGGACGAGCGGCTGCGGCATCGGCACGCAAAACCGATAGCTGCGCCGGCTGATAACCGAATGCAATTGACTGACGCCTGATAGCTGATAGCTGAAGACTGACAGCTAAAAGATGCCCGATAGCTGAAGGCTGATAGCTGGCGAAGCCATGCACTTCATCGATCCGCACATCCACATGCAAGCGCGCACGACCGAGGACTACGAAGCGCTCGCCGCTGCGGGCGTGGTCGCCGTCCTCGAGCCGGCGTTCTGGGTCGGGCAGCCGCGCACGAACGTCGGCGCGTTCCAGCACTATTACTCGAGCCTCGTCGGATGGGAGCGCTTCCGCGCGTCGCAGTTCGGCATCCGGCACTACTGCATGATGGGCCTCAACTCGAAAGAGGCGAACGACGAAGAGCTCGCCGAGGCGGTCCTCTCGGAGCTCTTGCCGCGTTACCTCGGCAAGGAAGGCGTCGTCGCCGTCGGAGAGATCGGGTTCGACGACATCACCGCGCAGGAAGAAAAGGTGTACCGCGCGCAGCTCGAGATGGCGAAGGAGGCGGATCTCCCCGTCTGCGTGCACACGCCGCACCGGAACAAGAAGCAGGGCACTCTCCGCTCCATGGAGATCGCCCTCGAGCACGGGATCGATCCGGCGCGCGTGGTCATCGATCACAACAACGAAGAGACGGTGAAGGACGTGCTGGACCGCGGCTTCTGGGCCGCGTTCACGATCTACCCGCGCACGAAGATGGGCAACGAGCGCATGGTCGTCATCGCGCAGACGTACGGCTCCCATCACGTCATCGTCGACAGCTCCGCCGACTGGGGCGTGTCGGATCCGCTCGCGGTGCCGAAGACGGCGCGCTTGATGCTGGAGCGCGGCGTCCCCGAGGAACGAGTGCGCGACATCTGCTACCGCAACGCGCTCACGGCGTACGGGCAGAGCGGAGAAATCCGGGAGCGCGACTGGCAGGGCGCGCCCAAGGTCGATCAGCGGCAGCTCTTCGAGGGCAACAGCGTGCTCCGCGGACAGGAGCCGCGGGTGACCGAAGGCCGCGGCGCGACTTCGTTGGTCATCGAATAGCGCCGGCGCTCCGGGTCGTCGCGGGCTCGGCGCGGGCGACGCCGGAGGCCGATCCGACCAGCATGGTGGACGGATTGGCGAGCTCCACGGGAGCGAACGCCGCGCGGGAGGGCGATTTGCCGGGTTGTTCGTCCTTGGATACGGCGAGGGGCGCTCTTCGCTGCACGTTCTCGGTCGCCGCTCGCCCGAGCGGTTCGCGCCGCATCGCGAGCGCATCGAGCTCGGCCGCGAGCGCTCGCTCTTTTGGGCTCATCCGGGCGATCCTCCTGTCCCAGGCGTAGAGCGGGTGCGCCCCCGGCGTCGAGTAGTCGACCCAGTAACAGGGCTTCTCGCGCACGTCGAGGTGCACGTGCGTCGAGTTCGGGTAGTAGCCCACGCCGACGTCCGGCAGCGTCCGCAAGAAGTCGCGCAGCGCTTCGTTGGGGATGCCGGGCACGCTGAAGTCGAAGGCCTGCCCGACCTTGTGCTTCGAGCCGGGGGCGTACGACGTCTCGCGGTATCCGCTGACGATCCGGATCGGCCGCCCGCCGAACTCGTCGGACACGTCGGCGATCAGCGCGATGAGGCGCGCGTCGATGAGCATCTCGCGGCCCGTCCGCCACGACGCCAGCGCCGCGGAGAGCCCGCGCCGTCCGGCGGGCAGCACGTCCCCGTTCTTGTCGACGATGAATCCGCTCCAGCTCTTGCCGTGTCCCGAGACGGAGACGTAGCCGCGGCGCCAGGGCTCGCGCACGTAGGGCCGCCACGAAGCGTTCTTCGGCACCGGGTAGACGATCCGGCCCTTGCCGCGCTTCGCCTTGCCGTGCGCGCTCGACTCATCCCGCGCCTGAAGCCGGGTGACGGCCTTCGATCGGGCGGAGACGCCGACGTCGCTCGGCTCTTCGAACTCGACGAGCCCGTCGTCGTAGTCCTGCGTCGCGTGATCCTTCGCCGTCGCCTTCCGCGTCGCGTCCGCCGTCTTGCCCGAGGACGCGGATTTATCCGCCGTACGGCTCGGCGCGTCGACGCCGTCGTGCGCCGACACCAGGTGCGCCGACGCCGCGCGGTCATCGCGACGCGGCTTCTCCGCGCGGCTGCTGCCTGCACGCGCGCGCGCGGGCAGCGCGGTCGCGCCAGCGACGTCCTGTGGCACGCGACGTGTTCGCGTCCGCGAAGGCGCCGCTCCGTCGCCGGGCGCGCCGGCGCGCACCGTCGTCGCGGACTTCGTTCGAGCGGCAGCTTCCGCCGGTCGCGCGGGGACGCCGAAGAAGCAAACCGTGGCCACGGCGCAGAAGGCCGTCATGGCGCGCATCATGGGTAGCGATTGACTAAAGTCGCGGGCCCTGGGCCAACAATCTGCCCGCTTCGAGGCGTCGTTACGGAACGGCTTATGAAGCGCTCACCGAAATCGCGCCACGTGCCACGTCTTCTTGCCGCGGCGGACGAGCGCGACGCGGCCATGCAGGAGCGCGTCCTTGCGGAGCGCGCCGTCCACGGCCGCGCGCTCTCCGTTGATGCTGACGCCGCCCGTCGACAACAGCTCGCGCGCTTCGCGCTTGCTCTTGGCGACGTTCGCCTGCACCAGCAAATCGACGAACGGCAGCCCTTCGCCCGACAGCGCCGAGACCTCGTGCTCGGTCGAGGGCGCGGTCGCGAACACCTCGTCGAGCGTGGCCGCGTCGAGACCCGCGACGTCGCCGGAGAAGAGCGCCCGGGAGGCGTGCTCGGCGTGCTCCCGCCCCTCTCGGCCGTGCAAGAGCTCGGTGACGTGGGCCGCGAGCGCGCGATGCGCGACGCGCGCTCCCGGATCGCGCGCGTGCTCCGCCAGGAGACGTTCGATCTCTCCGCGAGGAAACAGCGTGAATATCTTCAGGTACCGCTCGATGTCCTGGTCCAGCGTCGAGAGCCAGAACTGGTAGAAGGCGTACGCCGACGTGGACGGCGCGCTGAGCCAGATCGCCCCGCTCTCCGTCTTGCCGAACTTCGTGCCGTCCGCCTTCGTGACCAGCGGCGCGGTGAGGCCGAACAGCTCGGCCTGGCGAACGCGCCGCGTGAGCTCGACGCCGGCCACGATGTTGCCCCATTGATCAGATCCGGCAAGCTGTATGGTCACATTTTTCGAATCGTGCAAGTGCAGGAAATCGTAAGCCTGGAGCAGCATGTAGCTGAACTCCGTGTAGCTGATCCCCTGCTCCCGCTCCTCGAGCCTGCGCCGCACGGAGTCCCTCTGGATCATCATGTTGACCGAGAAGTGCTTTCCGATGTCGCGCAGCGCCTCGACGAAGGAGAGCTTCGTGAGCCAGTCGGCGTTGTTGACGATCTGCGCGGCGTTCGGACCCGAGAAATCCAGGACGTGCTCGTAGATCGGACGCTGGGCGGCGACGTGCGCCTCGACCTCGCCCGCCGTCCGGAGCTGCCGCTCCACTTCCTTCCCCGACGGATCGCCGATGAGCCCGGTGCCGCCGCCGACGACCACGATGGGGCGGTGCCCGGCGTCCTGGAAGCGACGCAGGAGGAGCATCGGCACGAGGTTGCCGATGGTCAGTGACTTCGCCGTGGGATCGAACCCCGCATAGACGACGCGCGGCCCTTCGGCGGCGTGGCGCCGTAAACCGTCTCGGTCCGTCTCTTGGTGAATGAGCCCGCGGTAAGCGAGGTCGTCGAACAGGTCCGTCATCGGGGGGTGCGATCTATACAATACGTCATGGCCAGCGATGCCACCGAACTCCTAGCCCTCGACCGAGCTTTCGTCTGGCACCCGTACGACAGCGCCGTCGCGCCGCTCCCCACCTATGCCGTCGAGAGCGCCAGAGGCGTCCGGCTGCGGCTTTCGGGCGGGGACGAGCTCGTCGACGGCATGGCGTCGTGGTGGGCCGCCATTCACGGCTACGGCGTTCCCGAGCTGAACCGGGCGCTGACCGAGCAGGCGGCTCGCCTGTCGCACGTCATGCTCGGCGGGCTGACGCACGAACCGGTCGTGCGTCTCTGCGCGCGACTCGTCCAGCTGGCGCCCGAGCCGCTGACCCGCGTGTTCATGTCGGACTCCGGCTCGGTCGCCGTCGAGGTCGCGATCAAGATGGCGCTCCAGTACTGGCGAGGCCGCGGCGAGCCCGAGAAGGCCAAGCTCCTCGCGCTGCGCGGCGGCTATCACGGCGACACCCTGGGCGCGATGAGCGTCTGCGATCCGGTGACCGGCATGCACTCGCTGTTCCGATCCGTCTTGCCCGCGCAATACTTCGCCGAACCGCCCCCCGTGGGGTTCCGCGAGCCCTGGGACGACGGCGCCGCGGCGGGCTTCGAAGCGACGCTCGCGCGGCACGCGCACGAGCTCGCCGCGGTCATCTTCGAGCCGGTCGTGCAGGGCGCCGGCGGCATGCGGTTCCATTCGCCGGAGTTCGTGCGGCGCGCGCGGGAGCTGTGCGACCAGCACGGCGTGCTCTTGATCCTCGACGAGATCGCGACGGGCTTCGGCCGCACCGGGCGGCTCTTCGCTTGCGAGCACGCGGCGATCGCGCCGGACGTCCTGTGCGTCGGCAAGGCGCTCACCGGCGGCGTCATGTCCCTCGCCGCGACGCTGTGCACCGAAGAGGTCGCGCGCGGCGTGTGCGCGGCCGCGCCGCACGCGCTGATGCACGGACCGACGTTCATGGGCAATCCGCTCGCGTGCGCCGTCGCGCTCGCCAGCATCGACTTACTGCTCGCGTCGCCGTGGCGCGAGCGCGTCGCCCGCATCGAGGCGCAGCTCGAGCGCGAGCTTTCGCCCTGCAGAGACCTGCCCGGCGTCGCCGACGTGCGCGTGCTCGGCGCCATCGGCGTCGTCGAGCTCCGCCGCGCCGTCGACATGCGCGCGGTCGTGCCCGCGTTCGTCGAGCGCGGCGCGTGGGTGCGTCCGTTCGGCAAGCTCGTCTACACGATGCCGCCCTTCGTCATCGACGAGGCGGATCTGAAGGTCGTGACGCGCGCCATCTTCGAGGTGGTACGGGAGCACTCGGCGCGCGGAGAAGCCCCTTCCGCTTCGCCGTAGACCGAAGGACGTGGTACTCCGTCTCGAATGCCCGTCTCGACGGAACAGTTCAAAGCCGGTCTCGCGTCCTTCGGGGCGAGCGTCACCGTCGTCACGACGCTCGACGCGAACGGCAAGCCCGCCGGGCTGACCGTCACCGCGTTCTCGGCGCTGTCGAAGGATCCGCCGCAGTGCCTCGTGTGCATCGGGCACGAAGCGGACGCCTATCCGTCGCTGCGAACCGCCTCTCGTTACGCGGTGAACGTGCTCGCCCAGGGTCAGCTCGACCTGGCCATGCAGTTCGCGACCCACGGTCGCGACAAGTTCGCCGGGGTCGACCACCGCCCCGGCGGCGCGACGGGCTGCCCCATCTTATCGGGCGTGCTCGCGGCGCTCGAATGCAAGGTCGTCTCGCGCTTTCCCTCCGGCGACCACGACATCCTCGTCGGCTCGATCGAGTCCGTGGAAGTGCACGAGGGCGCGCCGCTCGTGTACTTCCGCGGACGTTTCCACGATCTGGTCACGCGGTAGCGAGCTGCCCCGCGTCGACCGAGCCGGTGCGATCGAGCTTGCGCCAGCCGTGGCGTGCGCCCTTCACGGCGGCGAGCATCGCCTTGAAGCACACGTAATACATGATCTGCCGGTAGGTGAACCGCTGGACGAGCAGCAGCGGCAGCCACTTGAGCGGCTTGTGATCCAGCGTGAACGCCAGGATGGAGCCGCAGATGTCCATCGCCAGGAACGCGACGTATCCCGCCAGGAACGCCTTCCAATCGCCGCGGCAGATCGACAGCACCATGATGATGTCGCCGATGGGGCTGAGCAGAGGGAACAGCACCTGGAAGATGACCATGTTCGGCAGCCCCACCCAGCCGAGCGTGCCCTTGAAGAACGCCGAACGGTGCTTCCACAAGCACTGGTACGTGCCGTACGTCCAGCGGAAGCGCTGCTTCAACAGCGCGCCCAGAGACTCGGGCGCTTCGGTCATCCCGTGCGCCTCGGGCTCGTACACGACGCGCCCGCCGCGCCGCAGAACGGCGAGCGTCAGATCCGCGTCCTCCGTCAGCGTCTCTTCGCTGTAGCCGCCCGCGGCGAGCACCGCTTGACGGCGCCAGGCGCCGAGCGCGCCGGGCACGACGGAGATGCAGTTGAGCACCGAATACGCGCGGCGATCGAAGTTCTGGCTGGTCACGTATTCGATCGCCTGGAACGTCGTGAACACGCCGTTGACGTTGCCGACGGCGATGTTGCCGCACACGGCGGTGACCTCCGGCGCGGCGAAATGCGCGACCATCTTCGAAATCGCCTCGGGAGCGACGATGGTGTCCGCGTCGACCGCGACGACGATCTCCCCGCGCGCCTGGGTGAGCGCGTGATTCGCCGCCTTGGACTTTCCGCCGTTGGTTTGCCGGATGAGGCGGATCGCCGGGTATTTCTCCGCGAGCGCGGCGACGACCGCCGCGGTGTCGTCGGTGGAGCCGTCGTCGACGACGATGATCTCGAAGTTCTTGTACGTGGTCGACAGGAGCGAGCGGAGCGTCGTGGTGATGACCTTGCCCTCGTTGTACGCGGGCACGACGACCGACACGAGCGGCTCGAACCCTTCGCTCTCCGTCCGCGGCTTGGGTTTCACGTTCTTCAGCGTGAGGCCCCCGAGGAACAGGATGCGCAGGATCGAGAGCACCGTGCAGACGAAGAACAGCGCGCCGAGCGCGAGCCACCCCCACTGGAAGGCGTAGGCCCGGTAGGCGTCGCCCTTCGATAACAGGCCCTCGCCGGGCGGCAGCGCCGCGGCGAGCTCCGCGCGCGGCACGCCGAGCAGCTTGTCGAGCGAGACGATCTCGTACCCGCGCTTGCGGAGCTCGGGCACGAAGCGCTTCACGGCCTCGATGGTCGCCGCGCGCGTCATGCCGTGGGCGTCGGGTTGGTCGCCGCCGCCGTCGTGGAGCAGGATGATGCTGCCTTTCTTCGAGGTGACGCCGTCGACGACTCGCTGGACGATCTTGTCGACGCTCTGCGTCGCCCAATCGTCCGGATCGACGTTGGCCCCGACGAAGAGATAGCCGCTGGCGAGCGCGATGCGAAGGACGGCGAGATCCTCCGCCCGATCCGGGTCGATGTCCGCGGTGTAGGGGCCGCGGAAGAGCGGCGTCCGCAGGCCGGTCAGGCCCTCGATCAAGCGCTGCGTCGCGGCGAGCTCGCCCGCCGCTTCACGCGGCGTGAGCCCTTCCAGGTGCGGGTGGCTGTAGGTGTGATTGCCGACCAGGTGCCCCTCGTCCGCTTCGCGAACGACGAGCTCCGGGGCGCGCATCACGTTCTCGCCGATGACGAAGAACGTGGCGGGCACGTGGAGATCCCGCAGGGCGTCGAGCAGCTTGCCGGTGTTGCGCTCGTCGGGACCGTCGTCGAAGGTGATGGCGATCTGCTTGCCGCTGTTACCGCGCTTTTCGATGACGTAGCCGCTCGGTACGCGCTCGTACACCGCGCGCACGATGCGGCCGGAGGCGTCGGACGCGATGTTGCGCGTCCCCGCCTGCGGCTCGCTGCGGATGGTGTACGCCTCGCCGCTGCCCATGAGGCCGACGGACTTCACCGGGGCGACGCTCGCGAGCACGTTCGGCGAGGTCTCCTTCGTGTCGTCGAGGAAGCTCCACACCGTCTCGTCCTCGGTGCCGAGGCGCCACAGGCCGACGCGCGACACGTGGCGTTGCTGCAGCATCGCGACCTGGTTCCACACCGCGAGCGCGTCCTCGAACCACACGTCGTGCGTCTGACCGGCGTCGTCCTTGTATCCGAAGTGGCCGTTCTCGAGCTGTTCTTCGAACACCGGCTGGGCGTCCGCCGCGCGAGCGAGGTCCATGACCTGACGGAACGACAGATCTTCGGCGCGCGCCGGCGGATCGGTCAGCGGCCAGTCGTAGCCGTAGTTGCCGAGCACGACGACGACGCGATCGGCCGGCAAGCGCGGCAGCACTTCGTCGAGCGACTCGTTCAGCCAGTCACGCGACGCGATGGGGCCGGGGCGCGACGCCGGGTAGTGCTGGTCGTACGCCATGACCATGACCGCGTCGGCGACGTTGCCGATGTACTCGAAGTCGAAGGCCGGATCGTGGAACGGGACGTCCACCGTGAGGCGCATCGACTTCGCGTGGAGCGCGGCGCGCAGCTCGACGATGAGCTCGAGGAAGTTCTCCGAGTCTTCCGGCTGTAGCTCCTCGAGATCCAGGTTCACGCCGCCGGCGCCGATCTCCGAGAGCCGGTTCACGAGCTTCTTCACGAGGCACGCGCGGGCCGCGTCGTCGGCGAGGAAATGCGACGTCTCGGCGCCGCGCCAGGCGTTGCCGGCGAGGTTCGCCAGACGAGGGAGCACGACCGCGTCGGAGCGCCCGAGCACGCGGCGTGTCTTGTCGTCGATGCGCTCCGTGAGCTCGCAGCCGGCGCTCGGCAACTCGAACCAGTCCGGGACCACCACGTCGAGATCGGCGACGTGACGCTCGAGCGAAGCGACGGAGTTCAGGTCGTCCTGGACGACGAAGCCCACCACGGCGTCCTGCGGCAGCGGGATCGGCGCGCTCTTGGCGTCGCCGACGAGCTTGTCGCGGCGCTTGCGCTCCTGCGCGCGGATCGCTTGCATGCGCTTCTGCTGCTTCGCCGTGTAGACCGGGCGTACGTCGTGCTCGAGGGACGCCTTCACCAGCGTGGCTTGCACCTCCGGCCGCGAGCGGAACGGATTCGGGATCCGGGGCGCGACGAAGGCGCCCGCAACGGTGAGCCCGAACGCAACGAGGGCAGCCGCGGAGAGCAAGGAGAAGACGACGACGGCGCGCCGCCAGCGTCGGTGAGAGGGATCTTCGAAAATCATGGGACCTGGTTCCTAGCGGCTAACCGCGGAGCTTTGCGCGCGCGGACGATGAACAGCGGATCGAAGGCGACCGCGGGCTCGACGGTCACCCCGGGATCCCTTTGGGCGAGCGGCAGTACGGGGCTGCCGCGAAACAGGAGGAGATCGGCGCATCCGGCGTCGCTCCACGCCTTCTCGACGCGAGACCAATCGCCGTCGTCGTCGGCAACCACGTGAACGTGCGGACGCGGAGTCAGCTGGGCGAAGACGCCGTCGAGGATGGCGTCGTCCGTTCCGGGCTTCCACGCGCCGCGGCACACCTGCTCGGAGTCCCCGACGCCGCTCTTCCAGAACGTCGCGTCCACCCACTCGAGGGCGTTCGGCGGCGTGCGCGCGTCACCGGAGAACAGCGCCTCCGCGCCGGCGCGCGCCACGGCCGTTCCGAGACCGTTCGCGTGGAGCAGGGCGACGCCCCCTTCCACCGCGGCGAGTCCCGTCACGACGGAGAGCGCGGCGGAAAGGGCGCGGCCCCGCCCCGCGGCGACCATCGACTCCGCCGTGACCGCCAGGGCGAGAGCGCCCGCACCCCAGAGCCAGATCGTGTAGCGCGGCCACCAGTGCATGGGTTGAAGGACGAACGCGATCCCGATCGCGACGAACGCGATCGCGATCGGCGCGCGCTGCCGTCCCGGTAGAGAACCCTTCGAGAGGCGAAAGCCGGTGACCGCGATCGCCGGCAGCGCGAAGAGCGGCCAGACGAGACCGAGCCCCGCGAGTCGATCGTCGAACCCCACGGCGGGGCCCGCCGTCTCGAGCCAGGTGCGAGCGACGCGGCCGGCGTCGCTCAGCCCGGCGAACGACGCGGGCGTGTTGTGCGCGACGTCGAGGATGCTCCCGAGCGACGCGGTGCCGGGCAGCACGTCCCGTCCGGCGACGCGAACCGTGACGGGCCAGAGCGGATTGCCGGTGTGGACGAGGTTCCGCACCAGCCAGAACGCGCCCGGCGCGGCGAACAGGGCCGCGACGCCGAGGCGTGGACCGAACCGCGGGAGCGGCGCGCCGCCCGCGCGACGCTTCACGACCAGCGCCGCCGCGACGGCCAATGAAACGGCCAGCAGGGTGGTCACTCCCGTGCCCTTCAGCGACAAGGCGTGCGCCGCGGCCATGCCCGCCGCCGCCGCGAGCACGAGATCCGCGCGCTCTTCGCTGAACGCGAGCGCCGAAAGAAGGACGAACGAGACGACCGCGCCGGCGAAGGACGCGTCCACGTAGCCGGCGGGGGCGTTCAGAATGACGATGGGGACGAGCAGGAACAGCGCCGCGGCCGCGCGCGCGAGCGCGCGACGAACGCCGACTTGCTCGGCGAAGACCCAGATCGAGAGAGCGCCGGCGACGACGTAGAAGAAGCTCGCGAGCACGACGGCGTTGGTCGAGCCCGTCGCGGCAGCGAGCACCGCGCCGACCGCCTCCTGCCCAAGCGGATAGCCGTTGCGAACGGGATCGTCGGTCGTTACCCACGCGACGCGGCCTGCATCGAGCCAATCGGCGACGACCGGCAATCGATAGCCGAGCGCGTCGTAGGCGACGACCGGCAAAGCGAGCGCGCCGAGGACCGCTCCGCCGAGCGCCACGGCTGCCAAGGCGGAGAGCGCGGCGCAGAGGTGCCCAGCCGCACCCCCGAGTCGCGGCGACGTGTAGTCCGTCCTGCGCCGGCGCCCGACGATGCGGACGGCCGCGATCGCGACGAACACGGAAAGCACGACGATGGCGAGCGCTGGACCACGAGCCGAAATGGGCCGGACACCGAGCGCCGACAGGCCCGTCACGAGCCCGTGCGCGACCCAGGGCGCCGCCAATACGGCGAGCAACGCTGACCGGACTGGAGCGTTGGCGGGGGCCAGGGGCTGTTGTGGCGCGGGGTCGGGCACGGGTCCATCGGGCTGCCTGCCGAGCAAACCCGCGCGTTAATACCATTAACCGCCCCGGAAACCTTCCCCGGCGGGGGGCGTCCCCCGAACATTTCGGAAACTTTCGGCCTGTCGGCCGATAACCGGGCCACCCACAGCTGCCGAGGGTGTAGTTCTGGCCGTTCAGGCTTTCGGCCGGGAAGAAAAACTCACGACCGCTGTATCGTCAGAGGGTCGGGACGTGGGTCCTTTCGGCGCGGAACGCCCGGGGGGTCGCATCCGTGTCCTCCGACAACTCGAGTGGTCATCCCTCGAGTCTCGCTCGTACCATCGAAGAGGAGAATCTCAATGAACGTCTGGAAAGCCTCCACGCTCGCCCTCACGCTCGCTCTCGGCCTCGTCGCATCGGGCTCGCTCGTGCGAGCGGCCCCGACCGACGACGATCAACCGCACATGCAAGCGGCGCTCGATCACCTGAAGGCGGCCAAGACGGCGCTGGAAGCCGCCGCGCACGATCACGGCGGCCACCGCAAGAAGGCGCTGGACTTGACTCAGGCGGCGCTCAAAGAGGTCCAAGACGGCATCGACTTCGCGCGCACGCACCCCGAGCCGAAGGGCGGCGGCCCGCAGCCGAAAGGCGGCGGCCCGCAGCCGAAGGGCGGCGGCCCGCAACCGAAGTGACGTGAGCTCGCTCCGAGCGCGCCCGATCAGCGGCGACGGCGACGGCGTCGCCGCGCGGGCGCGTCCGCCGCTTTCCCGGCGCTCGGCTCCGTCTTCGCTTCGCCCGCTTCCAGCTCGGACAATCGCGCGCGCGCCGCTTCGCGGATCGGCTCCGGCGCCGTGCCATGAATGACCTGACGGAGCGCGGAGGCGTCCGTCAGCCGGTGTAGCGCGACGGCGCGCGCCTCGTCGGACTCGTCCCACTGCGCACGATTCACCAGCACGGCGACGTCTTCCACCCGCTTCAGCGCGGTGACGCGGACGGACCGTTCCTCGTCGTTGCGCGCGCGATTCACGAGGACGGCCTGGCTGTCGACGCGTTCGAGCGCCGCGCGCCGCACCTGCCACGCCTTGTCCCATTCCGCGATGCGGCGGAGCAGCGCTTGATCCCGCACGCGGCGCGCCGCCGCCTCCCGCACGCGAAAATCCGCGTCGTCGACGGCGATCGCGGCGATCAACGCGCGGTCCTTGATCCGGACGACCGCGTCACGCCGCACCCGATGGTCGGAGTCCTCGCGCGCGAGGCGCGCGAGCACGTCCTGATCCTCCAGCCGCCGCGTGGCCTCGCTCCGCGCCCGCGCGTCACCGTCACCCGTCGCGACGGCCGCGAGGGCGCCCGCGTCGCGAACGCCGCGCACGGCCCGCGCGCGCGTGTCGGCGAAGAGGCCGGAGCGCGCGACGCTCTCGATGAGCCGCTCGCTGCGCAGCCGCTCGAGGGCGCGCGCGCGAACCTGTTCTTCCGGATCCTCCTTGGCGAGCCGCGCGAGGAGCCGGCCGTCGGAGAGGCGCTCGACCGCCGCGACGCGCACCGCGGGATCCGCCGCTTCGAGCGCGACGCGCGCGAGGGTCCGCGGCTCCGTCAGTTTCTCGAGGGCGCGGAGCGCGAACGGCGGCGCCGCGGCGACCGCGACCCGCGCCAGCGCCTCGGGGTCCTTCAGGTGCTCGACCGCGAGCTCCCGGAGCGCCGCGTCGCCCTCGGCGACGACGAAGTCGGAGAGGAGCGAGGCGTCTTCCAGGTGCTTGAGCGCCGTGCGACGCACCAACGCATCCGCCGCGGAGCGGGCGACGTGAAGCAAGAGCGACTGATCGACGAGTCGCTTCGCCGCGTCCTTCGCGACGACGGCGTCCGACGCTTCCAGAGCGATCTCGGCGATGATGTGCTCGTCCGCGAGCTTCGACAACGCGAGCTGCGCCGCCGCGCGAACGGCCGCGCCCTTCGCGACGCTCACCAGCAGCGCGACGTCCTTCAGGCGACGCGCGGCGGACGTCGCGACGTTCGCGTCGTTCGACCGCAGTGCGATCTCTGCAATCGCAGCGGGATCGGTAATAGCGCGAGTGGCCATTTGTCGTGCGGTTGCGTCCGTCGCCGAAAGAGCACGCTTCACGTGCTCGGCATCACTTGGCAAAAAGCGAGCGCTAAAGTCGATGTTACTTCGATTGGTAGTCTTATTGGCGCCAAGAGGCATAGAGTGATCCCTAGCGCGCGGGGTATATCAGCCACGGCTCGAGGGAATTCAGGAAATCTTCTGCAATTGCAATATTTTGCCGAAGGCACGAGCCGAGCGCCGATGCGTAGATCGACGTTAGCAAACCTGTACTGAGGATTGGGGATCACGCGCAGCGGCGCCCTCGCGTGATGCCGCCGGTTCTCCCGGCCTCGACACGGCCGGTGCCTTCAGATGGTAACCAATTGGTTACCAAAGGGAACGACGCATGCTCCGGACCATCAGCCTATTGGGCGTTACCACCGCGACGATATTGGCATCCGCTTGCTCGAGTGATTCCGGCAGCGCCAACAAGGACCAGCTTCTGGGCACTGGTGGCTTGCTCGGAACGGGTGGCGTCACCGCGACACCATCCGCCGGCGGCGTGAGCACGCTGCCGCCGTCCAACGGCGGAACGACTTCGTCGACGACGACGTCGTCGGGAGGCGTTCCCACGATCAGCAGCGGCGGCGTGTCCACGACGTCGACGGGCGGAACGTCGACGGCCTCGACTGGTGGAACGACGGGCTCCGGCGGCGACACCACCGCGACCGGCGGCGCCGGCGGCGCGAGCGGGAGCGCGGGCAGCAGCGGGATGGGAGGCGCGGCGGGATCCGCCGGCAGCCTGGCCATGGGCGGCGCGCCGACGATGCAGAGCGCGGCCAACACGGGTCCGTACATGGTGCAGAACTACACCAGCGGCTACGCGCACCAGCCGGGCATAAACTTCGCGGACGCGACGGTGTACTACCCGACCGACGCGACGCCGCCCTTCCCCATCGTCTCGGTCGTACCGGGGTTCGTTTCGCCGCAATCGTCGATTCAGGCGTGGGGTCCGTTCCTCGCCTCGCACGGCATCGTGACGATGACCATCGGCACGAACTCGCTCACCGATCCACCGGCGACGCGCGAGCTCGCTTTGATGGACGCCCTCACCAGCCTCGCCGGCGAAAACACGCGCATGGGCAGCCCGCTAGTGGGCAAGCTCGACACCAGCCGCAAAGCCACCATGGGCTGGTCGATGGGCGGCGGCGGAACGCTCCTCGCCGCCAATGATCATCCGGATCTGAAGGCAACCGTCGCCATGTGCGCCTGGAACCCGGGCTACCAGTATTCGAAGGACACGGTTCCGAGTCTCATGTTCGCGGGGACGGCGGATACGCTCGCCGGCGGCCAGTCACAGGGCTTCTACGCGAGCATCCCGACCAGCACGCCGAAGGAGATCTACGAGGTCACCGGCGGCAGCCATTTCATCGCCAACGACCCGGCGAACGAGAACCACAACATCGGCCTCTACGGCCTGTCGTGGCTCGAGGTCTTTCTGGTCGGTGACCTGCGCTACAAGCAATTTCTCACGCAGAAGCCGATGGACGCCACCACGTTCCAGAACAACCTGATGTAGCGAGATCCGTCACCAGGCGTCACGGACTGCAGACGTAGTCCGCGCCGCAAGTTCCCGAGCTGCAGCCCTCGTTGGTGCTCGGGTTGCACGCGCGGCAGCGGTTGTCGCCGTTGCTGTCGGCGCTCACGTCGACGCAGACGCCGTGGATGCCGTCGGTGCAATCGCCGTTGCTGCCGCACGAAGAGTCCGGACCGCACTCGCCGGTGAGGCCGCACAGCGGACCTGCCGTCCCCGGGAACACCTTGCATTCGGCGTCCGCTTGGCAAGCGATGCAGCTGTTCATATCGCAAATCGGCGTGGACGGTGTGTCGGAGCAGCCGCCGCTCGGCGTGCAGTCGACGCATTTGTTCGTGGTGGTGTCGCACTTGTCGTTCTTGCCGGAGCACGCGGCGTCGTTGACGCAGTCGACGCACGCCGCGGACGTCGGGTCGCATTGATTCGTCCCGGTGCAACCGGTGTTGTCGCTCGGGTCGCAATCCGAGCAGCGGCCCTCGCGTGCGCCCGCGGACGCGCAGGCGCCGGCTTGCTTGGCCTGACAGCGCGTGTTCGCGTTCGCCGCGCTGTCGCAGGCGACGCACTGGTTCGACTCGCACAAGGGCGCCGCGGGATCCGTGCAGTCGGTGTCGGCGAGGCATTCCACGCAAGACCCCGGGCTGCCGGTGCAGAACCGCGAGGTGCCCGTGCCGGAGCACGGCGCCGACGAGCCGCAGCGGCACCCCCGGTCCGTGCACGTGTTGGAGAGCGTCGGGTTACAAGCGACGCCGCAGCCCGTGCACTGGGTCGCGCTCGTCGCGACGCAGGTCGGCACGCCGCTGCGCTCGCAGCACACCTGGTCGGTGGAACAGCCGCCGGAGTCCGTGGGATCGCACGCCGTGCATTGACCTTCTTCGCTGCCGCTCTCTGCGCACGCCGCCATCCCGCCGGGCTTCGCTGCGCAGCGCGCGTCGGCCGTGGAGACGATGGAAGGCGTGTCGCAGGCGACGCAGACGTTGCCGACGCAGAGCGGCTTCTTCGCGTTCCCGGTGCAATCGTCGTCCGAGGCGCATTCGACGCATTTGCCGGTGCCGGCGTCGCACACCGGCGTCGCCGTCAAGCTCTGACAGTGCTCGTTCGTGGTGCACGCCTGACAAGCGAAGTTGCCGTTCGCGGCCGCGCGGCAGTCGGGTTTGGCCGGGTCCGTGCATCCCTGCTCGGTGTTCGGATCGCAGGGGCTGCAGCGCGAGTTGGCGACGCAGTAAGCGAGGCCGAGCTCGGTGTTGCATTCGGTGTTCGAAGAACAGCCGCGGCACTCCGTAGTGCCGGAGTCGCAGATGGGCGTGGTCGGAGTCGCGCAATCCGCGGCCGAGGTCCGGCAGCCGCCGCAAGAACCGTTCGCCGTGCAGACGAGCGTCCCTCCGCAATCGGACGTGGCCGTGCACGGCTTGCAGCTCAGGGTCGTCTTGTCGCAAACGGGAGTCTGCCCGCTGCAGCCCGCGTTCGTCTTCGAAGGGTCGCACTGGACGCACTTGTTGCCGACGCATTCCGTCTTGCCGTCGGTGCGCCCGGCGCAGTCCATGAAGGTGCGGCATTCGACGCACTGGGCCGCCTGGGACGAGACCGTCACGCAAAAGCTCTCGGCGCCCGTGCCGAGGCAGGGGCGGTTCGACGAAGGATCGCACTCGCAGGTCCGCCCGGTGCACGACTTGGCCAGCGTCGCCGAGCACGGCGTCCCGCAGCTCTCGCATTCGTCGAACGACGTCTTCCTGCACGCGGGCCCCTTCGCGGTGTTGCAGCAGAGCTCGTCCGCAGCGCAGCCTTCGTGCGTCGCGAGATCGCACGCGGCGGAACCGCCGGCGTCACCGCCGGAACCGCCAGAACCGCTGTCGCCAGCTTCTCCCCCAGCGCCGGATTCGGCGCTGCCGCCCATCCCGCCGTCGACCACGCCGGAGCCGCCTGCGCCGGCGGACCCGCCGGAGCCGCTGGAGCCGCCGGAGCCCCCGGTGGAGCTGCCGCCGGTGTTCGTGTTCGGACTGCCTCCCCCGCCGGTGAGGCCTCCGTTCCCTTTGCCGCCGTTCTCGTGAATCTTGCTTCGGTCGAAATCCACGAAGAGCGAGCACGAGCTCGCGAGCAGCGAGACCGAAACCCCGACGAAGAGCGCGCGCAGCACTCTGAGATTAGAAACTTGCATTGGCGAACACCCCTCCGCTGCGAGCGCCGACCAAGGGGGTCACGGAGAACCGCGCGGCGCGTGGCTCGTTCCGCGGGGCCGTGAAGAAGAGCACCGTCGCGGTGACCGCTCCGGCGGCGGCGACCCCGAGCGCGATGTCCGAGATGGTCGCGGCTCGCTCGCCGTCGTCGGCGATTTTGTTCGTCGGCGTGCGTTCGAACTGCGAGTGCTTGTCGAGCGCGATGACGCCGAAGGCGGTGGTCACCGCGGCGCCGGCCGCCGTCACGCCGACGGCGATCCAGAACGGGGCGCCGAGCTTTCTTCCCGGCGGATGATCGACCTCCGGCTCGGACGTCGTGTTGGGCAACCCTTCCGGAGGCCGCTGGGGCGGCGGCGCCGGCGGCGGCAGAGTGAACTCCAGGTTCGTCTGCGACGCGAACTCGACGACGGCGGTCTGCTCGACTTCCTGATACGGCGGCAGCCGGAGCGTGAACCGGTGCTCGCCCGGCGGAACCTCGACGTCGGACGGCGTGACCAGCGCGCTGTCCTTTCCGTCAACCCAGATTGCCGCTCCCGCGGGCGTGCTCTTCAGAGTGACTTTGCCCGGCGTCCTGCGCATGTCGACGATGCGGTCTTCTACCGTCGCGCGATCCGGCGCGTTCTGCCGCTCGGAGAGGTACTTCTCGAGGGTCGCGACGGCGGCTTGGACGTCGTTTCGCTTCGCCTGGCAATCGGCGATCTTCAGCAATACCGTGGCGTTCGGCATCGTGCGGTAAGCGTCTTCGAACGCCTGCTGCGCTCCGTCGACGTCGCCCGCTTTGAACAGCTTCTCGCCCTGCGTGAAGAGCGCTCGCGCCTTCGCCCTCTCGGGCGTCGAGGCGCCCTCCGGCGCGCCCTTCGACGTCGCGCTGATCGACAGTGCGCAGAGCAGCGCGCACGCCGTCCGCGAAACGGGGCGCCCCCAATATCCAAGTATGGCCATGTTAAGCTCTCGAGTCCTTCGCTATGACACCACCCGGATGCCGCACGCTCTCGTCATTTCGAAGCCGCGCGCCGCACCAATCTTTCTTTTAACAGATTCCTTCGCCGTCGATGACCTTCTCGACGGACGCGCGCGCCGCCGTCTCGACCCAATGTAGGGGTTTCGAGCACACCGCTTCTCGAGCCCCGGACCGGACGCCTTCCGCGCCCCTGGTTTCGCTGCAATTTTGTCGATATAGCCCCAGCCCCCGCCTCGCGAGGCGCCCGGACGCACGGTACGGCTCGAAGTCACGGTATCGTTCGCCGCGAAGCGAAGCGGCGCGCGACTCCAGGCGCTCGGAAGGAGATCCCAAAATGAGCATGGCGCAAACCACGAGCTACGAGCGCACGCCCGATGGGGCGGAGTCCGGACCGCAGGCGATCGATCTGCGCGCGACGTTCGAACGCCTGCGCGCGGCGACGCGAACGCTCGCGGCCCCTTCGTACGAAGAGCGAATGGACGGGCTCGGACGACTCGCCGATTCGGTCCTGCGCCGTCAGGACGAGATGGTCCTCGCGGCGCGCAGCGACTTCGGAAACCGGTCCGAGTACGAGACGAAAATCGCCGAGGTCTTGATGGTCCTCGACGGCATCAAGTACATGCGAAAGCACCTGAAGTCGTGGATGCGCCCCGAGTCCCGACACGTCTCGATGACGTACAAGCCGGCGCGAGCGTCCGTGCACTATCAGCCGCTCGGCGTCGTCGGCGTCATCTCACCGTGGAACTATCCGTTCCAGCTTGCGCTCGCGCCGGCGGCCGCGGCGATCGCCGCGGGCAATCGCGTCCTCGTCAAGCCGAGCGAGTACACGCCGGCGTCGTCGGAGACCTTGAAGTCCATCCTCGCCGACGCATTCGATCGCGACGTGGCCAGCGTCGTCCTGGGCGGACCCGAGGTGGGCGAGGCGTTTTCGCGGCTTCCTTTTGATCATCTGCTGTACACGGGCTCGACCGAGGTCGGCCGCCTGGTGATGAAGGCGGCGGCCGAAAACCTGGTGCCGGTGACGCTCGAGCTCGGCGGAAAATCGCCGACCATCCTGCACCCGGAATATCCGATCGAAAAAGCCGCCGAGCGCATCGCGTGGGGCAAGTGCGTGAACGCGGGGCAGACCTGCATCGCGCCGGACTACGTGCTGGTGCAAGAGAGCGACGTGTCTCAGCTCACGCAGGCGCTCGACGCCACCATCCGTAGGTACTACCCGACGCTCGCGCAGAATCCGGACTACACCGCCGTGGTGAACCCGCGCCACTACGAGCGCCTCGGCCGTCTCATCGGCGACGCCGTCGCGAAGGGCGCCCATAAAATCGAGATCAACCCCGCGCACGAGGTGCTCCCGAAGGAAGGCCGAAAGATCGCGCCCACCCTGCTGACCGGCGTCAACGACGACATGCGCGTCATGCAGGAGGAGATCTTCGGCCCCGTCCTGCCCATCGTGCCGTACCGGACGCTCGACGACGCGATCGCCTACGTCAACGCGCGCGCCCGCCCGCTCGCCCTTTACTACTTCGACGACGACGCGAAGCGCGCCCGGCACGTGCTCGAGCGCACCGTTTCGGGCGGCGCGTGCGTCAACGAGACGCTCCTGCATTTCGGGATCGAAGACATGCCGTTCGGCGGCGTCGGACCGAGCGGCATGGGCGCCTACCACGGCAAGAAGGGCTTTCTCACCTTCAGCCACGAAAAAAGCGTCCTTTATCAAGCGAAATGGAACGCGACCGGGCTCCTCGCGCCGCCCTACGGCGAGCGCATCAAGAAGCTCCTCGGGTTCCTTCTGCGCTAGGAGGCTCGGCGGCGAGGCAATCGATGGACACCCGTAGCGCACGGAGCACGAGTCATATAGACAGCTCGCCATGAACCCCTCTCCGTCGAAGTTTCCGCCGGCGTCGCACGTCATCGTGACGGTGTCCGGGCCGGACCGGCCGGGAATCACCGCGACCCTCACCGGGATCCTCGAGCAGACGAACAGCCAGCTCCTCGACATCGAGCAAGTCGTGGTGCACGGGCATCTGACGCTCGGCATGCTCATCGGCGTGGGCCGGGACCCGGGAGTGCTCAAGGAGCTCCTCTTCTCCGCTCGCGAGCTCGGTGTCAGCTTGGATTTCAAGCCGCTGGAAGCGCCGCCGCCTCACGCGAACCGCGCGCATCGCTACGTGGTGACGGCGATCGGCCCGAGCCTCGGCGCGGCCGAGCTGCACGCGCTCTCCAGGACGCTCGCCGAGCACGACGGCAACATCGCGAAGATCTCGCGCCTGTCGCAGGGCGATCTGCGCTCCGTCGAGATCCAGGTGGATCTTCCGCGCGGCCGAGATCCGTTCCCGCTCAAGGAGGCCCTGCTCCGTCAGGCGATGCGCACCTCGTTCGACATCGCGCTGCAGCCGGAGGGCCTGTTCCGGCGCAGCAAGCGGCTCGTCGTCATGGACATGGATTCGACGCTCATCCCCATCGAAGTCATCGACGAGCTCGCGCGCGCGCACGGCGTCGTGGAGCAGGTCGCGGCGGTGACCGAGCGGGCCATGGCCGGCGAAATGGACTACGACGAGAGCCTCCGGAGCCGTCTCGCGCTGCTGAAGGGCATGGACGTCTCGGTCCTCGAACGCCTCGCGGCGGATCTCCCGCTGACCGAGGGCGCCGAACGGCTCATGCGGGTGCTCCGGCGTCTGGGCTATCGAACCGCGGTCATCAGCGGTGGCTTCTCCATCGCGGCGGAGTCCTTGAAGGCGCGCCTCGGCATCGACTACGCCTACTCGAATACGTTGGAGGTGAAGGGCGGCAAGCTCACGGGCGGGGTCGTCGGCCCTATAGTCAATGGACGGCGCAAAGCGGAGCTCCTGGAGACGATCGCCCAGGCCGAGGGCGTGCTGCTCGATCAGGTCATCGCCGTGGGCGACGGCGCCAACGATCTGCCGATGCTCGAGCGGGCGGGGCTCGGAATTGCGTTCCGAGCGAAGCCGAAGCTCCGCGCCGCGGCCGATACTTCTATCTCGACCGGTGGACTCGACTCGATTCTTTACTTGTTGGGCATCAGCGCTCAGGAGATTGCCGACTTGGAAGAGGCGCTCCGGCTGCCCTGATGGCGTCAGCGAACCGACGGCGAAACGACATCATTATTTCGTGCTCTCGAGGACTTAAGGGATGAAGAGGCGTGACCGTTCAGGGACGGCAATGGGAAGCGCGTACCTCGAAGCTCTGAACCCCGGCTTGCTGCGCCGGCGCGAGAGCTTGAGCGAGGTGCGCGACCCGGCTTTGCTGAAAGAGACTGCGCGGCTCAACCGATGCGTGAAGCATCCGCCGTCGGAGCCGCCGGTGGTGAACCCGCCGAGCGCAGCCACCACGATCCCCCCGCCCCGCTGGACGAAGCGCGTGTAGCGCCTTCAAGGCAAGAGGACGGTGGACCCCGTCGTCCGCCGGGCTTCGAGCTCGACGTGCGCGCGGGCCGCTTCGCGAAGCGGATACGTCGCGCCGATCTCGACGCGCAGCGTACCGGCGGACACGGCGTCGAAGAGACGGCGGGCGGATTCGACGAGCTCCGGTCGCGTGCCCACGTAGTGCCCGAGCGACGGCCGCGTCACGAACAGCGAGCCCTTCGCGTTCAGGACCTGCAGATCCAGCGGGGGAACCTTGCCCGACGATTGCCCGAACAGGACGAGCATGCCGCGCTTGGCGAGCGACGACAGCGAGCCGTCGAACGTGTCCTTGCCGACGGAGTCGTACACGACGCGGACGCCCGCGCCGTGGGTGAGCTCCCGCACGCGCTGGGCGACGTCCTCCTTCGTGTAGAGGATGGTTTCGTCGCAGCCGTGCCGCGCGGCAAGCTGCGCCTTCCGCTCGCTGCCCACCGTGCCGATCACGCGGGCGCCGAGGTGCTTCGCCCACTGACACAGCAAGAGACCGACGCCCCCCGCGGCGGCGTGGACGAGGATGACGTCGCCCGGCCGAACGGCGTACGTACGATGCAGCAGATACTCCGCCGTCATGCCCTTCAGCATGATGGCCGCGGCCACTCTGTCGTCGATACCATTGGGCACGTGCACGAGCTCGTCGGCGGAAATGACCCGCGCCTCGGAGTAAGCGCCCAGCGGCGCGAAGCCGTAAGCGACCCGATCGCCGGCGCGAAATTCCGTGACCGCGCCGCCGACGGCCTCGACGACGCCCGCTGCTTCTTTGCCGAGCGGCAGGGGGAAGCCGCTCGCCGGGTACACGCCTTGCCGAAAGTAGACGTCGATGAAATTGACGCCGATGGCGGTGTGACGAACCCGGACGTCGTTCGGACCGAGCGCCGGCAGCTCCCCCTCTTGCCACGAGAGCACCTCCGGTCCGCCGGTACGCTCGATGACGATACGACCCACGTGATCACGCGACATGCTTGCATCTTATAGAGCGGCGTCGGGCAGCGTCGAGCTCCTGTGCGCGGCAGCGCCTTGACAAGGCGCCGGTGCATGGAGCACCGCTTTCGCATCATCGACACCGTGGGCGCCGCGCTCCGCCAGCACGCGGAGATCGACGCCAAGGCCCTCGCAGCGTGGGTCGAGGAACGCCGCCGTCAGCTCGAGACCGGCGAGCTCGTCTTCGTCGCGCACCAGCTCGACTTCGTCGGGCGCGCGGGGACGCCTCGCGCCGGCGGCTCAGTCCGCTAGCTCCACGCCGGCGAAGAAGCCGCCCTGCATCCATTCGCTGAACCACACCATGACGCTTCGCTCGGCCTCGGCGAGGGCGTCCGGGTCGCTCTCGTCGACGCCGATGCGGCCGAGCGACTCCGCGATCGTCATGCCGGCGAGGAGCGCGTCGAGGACGCGTGTCATCGCCGGGGTGAGGTCCATCCTCCACAGCTTCCAGCTCCGCCGGTACACGGCGGTCGCACTCGGCGAAGGCGAAGGGATCCGCGGTAGCTCGTCTCGGGTGCGGCAGGCCTGGTAGAACGCGTTCACGGGGTACTCGAAGTGCAGAACACGGACGGCGTCGCTGCGGAGGAGGCGCGCCGTGCTCCAGCGCTCCACCGGGATCGCTTTCAGCGCCGCGAGATCGAACGGCGGTGGCTCCTTCGCGTGGATGATCTCCACGAGGGCCCACTCGAGCGACGCGAGCTCGCCGAGAAATGGACGCAGGCCGTCGTGCTCGCCGAGATCCGCGTCGCGACAGAGCTCGGCCATGCGACGGCCGAATGCATTGAGGCTCGGCGACCGCGACGGAAAGCGGTCGATGTACTGATCCGCGAGCCGCTCGAAGGCGCCCTGTCCCAGCGTTCGCGCGAGGATCGGGTAATCGTCGTCCAGGCACTCGACGAGGCGCGCGCGGTAACCGAAGCGGTAGATCTCGAGGCGATCGCGCGCGCTGAGCGAAGGCCCCGCGGTGATGCGCGAGGCCGCGACGGCGGCCGCGGCTTCGGAACCGGTGATCGCTTCCACCATGCCCTCTTCGAGCTCGCGGAGCGACGTCCACGCGGGCGCGCCGCCCGGCACGGCGTAGAGCGGCGTGCGCGACGGCACCGCGCGCGCGCTGGTGGCGCTCGCGCGTTCGAAGAGCGGCGCCTCGCCCGCGCCGTCCTCCACCGGCGACGGTAGGCGGTCGCTCACGCCGCGGCCTTCCCGACGAAGGCGCGGGCGCGGAGCGCTTCGGCGAACGTCTCCTCGAAGCTCGGGATCTCCGCGTCCCACTCGAGCAGGACGCTGGCGCCCGACGCGCGCGCGTACGCTTTCGCGGCGAGCTCCCAGACCGGGTCGATGACCGGACCGATGTGCGTGTCGATCACGTGCGTGCCGTTGTCGGTGTGGCCGGCCACGTGAACCTGCACGACGCGATCGTACGGGACGGCGTCCAGGTACTCCGAGGGCGAAAACCCGTGGTTCTTCGCCGAGACGTAGACGTTGTTCACGTCGAGCAAGAGCGCGCAGTCGGCGAGGCTTGCGACCGCGGCGAGAAAATCCCACTCCTTCATCGTCGATCCTTCGAACTCGAGGTACGTCGAAGGGTTCTCCAGCGCGAGCGGCGCGCCGAGAAAATCTTGCACCGCGCGCACGCGATCGACGACGTGCCGCAGCGATTCTTCGGTGTACGGCAGCGGCAAGAGGTCGTGTGTGTTCTTCCCCGCGGCGCCGGTCCAGCACAGATGATCGGAGACCCAGCGCGCGCGCGTGCGGTCGCGCAGCGCACGAAGCTCCCTCAGGTATTCGAAGTCGAGCGGATCCGTCGATCCGATCGACAAGGACACGCCGTGCATGACGACGGGATAGCGCTCGGCGATGCGGTCCAAGTAATGGAGCGGTCGCCCCGCCGTCTTCATGTAGTTCTCGCTGATGATCTCGAACCACTCGACGTCGGGCGTGTGCTCGAGGATGTGCGCGTAGTGCACCGTCCGGAGCCCGAGCCCGATCCCGAGGTTCGGAAGCGAGAAGCGATTCACGGGAACACCACGTAGCACGCACCGCGGACCGAGGAAGCTCGCGCCGCCTCGGTCCGCGACGTCATTTCAGCCCTTGCAACCGCCCTGGCCCTTGCAGTCGTTCTGGCCCTTGCAGGAGTGCGAGTCGGTCTTGCAGCCGCCCTGACCCTTGCACGCGTTCTGACCTTTGCAGGCGTGCTTCTCACCGCTGGGCGCCGCCGAAGAGTCCGCGGGCGCTGCGGCGGAGTCCGCCGGGGCTGCGGCCGACGCCGACGCCGCGGGCGTCGCTTCCGTTGCGGGCTCTTGCTGGCTTCCGCCACAGCCCGCCGCCGCTCCGAGCACGATTCCACTGACAGCTGCCGCGACCAAAGAATGCGAGACGTTCATGAGCTTCTCTCCTTATCGAATCACCGGCGCCGCGTCGTCGGCGGCGCGCGCCGGAGCATACGCCGCCACCGCTCCCGGGTTACAAGTAGCCGAACCTCACCGGGCGCGATTTTTCACGCGATCGGCACCGGGCTCGGGTGTCGGCGCTGAAGGCCCCGCGGATCGCCGCGGAAATACGCCTTCGCCCGCGACCGTGGAGCGTGCCTTTGGGCGGACGGTCGCGTCGAAGGTAACCAGAACGGCCGCCGGTCGTAGTAGGCACATGGACGCGAAAGCCGAAGTGGTTCACGGAGGGTACGAAATGGGAAGCGCTGTTTCATCGCTGAGGGCCGTCCGGGCGCGCGCCCTCGGGACGCTCGAGGGCGCGCGGCCGGCCGCGCTCTTGCTCGGTAGACTCGCGGTCGGGTTGCTCTTCGTTTCCACCGGCTGGGGCAAGGTGCACGACATCCCGAAGGTCACGCACTTCTTCGAGACGCTCGGCATCCCGGCGCCCGGCTTCAACGCGGTCCTCGTCGGATACAGCGAATTGTTGTGCGGCACGGCCTTGGTGATCGGCCTCCTGTCGCGACTCGCGACGATCCCGCTCATCGTCAGCATGACCATCGCCCTCATCACCGCGAAGAGCGGCGACATCCACGGCGTCTTCGATCTGGTCGGCCAGGACGAGTTCACCTATCTCGTCGTGCTGATCATGATCGCCGTGCTCGGCCCCGGAAAGCTCGCGCTCGATCGCCTGATCGCCGAGCGCATCGACGCGGCGTGAATCCCGGGCTACGGTTTGAGCCGCGACGTGATCGCCGCGAGGCTCCGGCTCAGCTCGGCCTCTCTCTCCGAGCCGAGCACGCTGCCGGCGCTGAACACGGCGAAGCCGACGTAGTCGAACAGCATCTGTTTCAAGATGCGCTCCGGATCGTCGCCGTGAGCGACGAGGGAGGCGTTCTCGGCGACGCGCTCGGCGTCGAGGGCGCCCAGCTCGTCCGGTCCCGCGCCACGGAACAGGATGTCGTAGACGCCCGCGCCGACGGCGAACGACGACAAGCTCGCGCGCAGATCGCCGCCGATCGCCGCGGCGTCCGCTTCACGGTGCACGTGGCGCAGCGCTTCGTTCGCCGTCTCGACGACCGCGGCGAGACCGCCGTCGAGCCGCGGCGGGTGAACCGCGACGTGCTTCGACCGCAACAGGCCGTAGACGTCCTTCGTCGTCTCGAATTCGCCGCGGCCCGTCGCGCGACCGATGCCCTCGATCGTCAGGGCGCCGTCGATGGCCGCGAACGTCGCCTGGAACTCCGGGGGCGGGGGCTCGGACGCGCGCAGGCGAAACGGAATGTAGTCCGCGGAGGGCACGCGCTCGCGGAAGTAGCGCATCTCGTCCATGCGCGTGACCGCGTCCATGAGCAGCGCGTTGGCGCCGACGGCGTGATGCGCGACGAGCCGCGTCTCTTCGAACCCGTCGAGGAAGAAATACGTCCCGTCGCTCACCGTCAGGGTCGAATAGACGACCTCGTCGATCTGCTTGCCCAGATATTCGAAGACGCGCTCTTGCGGCACGAGGCCGAGCTCGACCGCCGCGGCGCCGTACCGAGCGCCGTTCTGAACGCGATCCATGATGCGCTCGTGCTCTTCGTTGGTGATGACGCCGAACTTGTAGAGGACCATGCCGATCCTCTCCGCTTCCACGTTGGTCTGCGCGCCGACCACGTTGCCCTGATCGAAGAAGACGGAACGCGCCGATGCGCCGTCCATGACACAGAGCTCGCCGCGCCACCCCGTCTGTCCGAGCAACGCGAAGACGTCGCACATCGCGCCGGGCGAGACGATTTCTCCAGCGAGACGGACCACGGCGCCGTCGTCGGCGTCACGACGTCCGTCTTCCCCGGTGAACCGCATGAAGACGACGTGCTCCGGCGCCGGCAAGAGACGGAACGCGCCGGCGCGCGCTCGCATCCGCTGGCTCGCCACGTTACCGATGGGATGCGCGACACCGCTCGGGTCGATGCGAACGAGCTCGGAGCGGACGTCCTTCACTCGTCCAAGGGTACTGCGGATCGCGACGCGACGGAGCGGTTCGTCGTGGGGTTTTGCTGGGTCTTCGTCACGGTTCGAGTACGGCGGGAGCGACGCGGGGTTTTAGGTTTTGGGGCCCGGTGCGGTGCGGAACCCTCGCTTGCGCTGCTCGCTCGCGGGAAGGGCCGTCGCGGTACAAGTACGACGGGAGGGAGCGACGTGGGGTTTTAGGTTTTGGGGCCCGGTGCGGCGCGGAACCCTCGCTTGCGCTGCTCGCCTCCGGCTGCGCTGCTCGCTCGCGGGAAGGGCCGTCGCGGTTCGAGTGGGGGCTGCCTCCCATCCCCCACTCCCCCAGAGGCGGACGATGTGCGACGACGACGACGATCTGCAACCTACTCTGCGCGTAGGCGCACTGGAGCCTCCATCCACTCCCCCAGAGGCGGACGATGTGCGACGACGACGATCTGCAACCTACTCTGCGCGTAGGCACACTGGAGCCTCCATCCACTCCCCCAGAGGCGGACGATGTGCGACGGCTATCGGAGCTCGGTGACTGTTCCTCCGAAGAGGCGCTCTAGCCCGGAGAGCATCGTGTCGCTCGGGTCGACGCGGGCGCCTTCGATCGTCAGGACGGCGCGGGCGCCTTCGGGGAGAGCGAGGACCAGGTCCACCGGACACGCGCCCGGAGAGTCCGCGAGCAGCGACTTCAGGCTTTCGAGCTGCTCCGGACCGGTCTCGGTGGCGTCGAGATGAATCAAAATGGCCCGCGTCGATCTGCGGACGGCGTCCGAGAGCGGCACGACTTCGTCGACGAGCAGCGTCGGCTCGGCTTCCGCGTCCGGTTCGTCGGTGATCGGGAAGCTCACCTTTCCTGTCACCAGCACCGCTTCACCGCTGGCGAGGAGCGGTCCGTACGTCTCGATGCGCTCGTTCCGGACCTTCGCCTTCACGCGTCCGGACATGTCCTCGATCTCGAAGAACGCGGCCTTGCCCCCCGAGCCGCCCTTGAAGAGCTTCTCCTGGTAGTTCTCGACCATCCCCGCGACGGTCACGACGGACCAGGCCTCCTGCTCGGCCACCTTGATGGCCGGAACACCGAGCCGCGCGATCTTGTCGCCGTAGCGATGCAGCGGATGTCCGGAAACGTAGCAGCCGAGCGCCTGCTTCTCGCGCGACAAGAGGGACAGGCGATCCCACGGGGCGGCCTGCGGATATTCGTCGAGCCCGCCGCCCCGCTTGCCGGTTTCGCCGTTGGTCGCCGCGGCCGCGTCGAAGAGACCGAACAGCGACGTCTGCCCGCGTTCGCGGTCCCGGCTCGCGCTGCGCGACCGCTCGAGCGCCCGATCCACCGCGGCGTAGGCGCGCGCGCGGCTGATGCCCATCGTCGCGAGCGTCGAGTCGAAGGCGCCGCACTGGACCAGCGCCTCGAGCACGCCCTTGTTCAGGCGCTTCGCGTCGACGCGTCCGGCGAAATCGAAGAGATCCGCGAACGGGCCGCCGGCTTCGCGCGCCTCGAGCACCGTCTCGAGCGCTGCTTCGCCGAGCCCGCGCACCGCGCCGAGCCCGAAGCGGATCTGCGGGCGATAACGGTCCGCGAGACGCCCGGGCCCGCGCGGCGGTCCATCGCCCTTCGGAGAGGCGTACACGACGCTGAAATCGATGGCGCTCGCGTTCACGTCCGGCGGCAACACCGTGACGCCCCACGCGCGCGCCTCGGCGATGGTCCGCACGACCTTGTCGATCTTGTCCTTGTCCGCCGTGAGGAGCGCGGCGAAAAACTCCGTCGGGTAGTGGGCCTTGAGGTACGCGGTTTGATACGTGACGAGGGCGTAAGCGGCGGAGTGGCTCTTGTTGAAGCCGTAGGACGCGAAGCCTTCCACCTCTTTGAAGATCGCCGCGGCCTGCTCGGGGCTCACGCCGTTCTTCTCGGCGCCTGCGACGAAGGTGGCCTGCTGCTTGGCCATCTCTTCGGCCTTCTTCTTGCCCATCGCGCGGCGCAGCAGATCTGCCCCGCCGAGCGTGTAGCCGGACAGGTACTGCGCGATCTGCATGACCTGTTCCTGGTACACCGGCACGCCGTACGTCGGAGCGAGCACGGGGTCGACGAGGTCGTGGAGCTTGCGGATCGCCTTCTTGCCGTGCTTGCCGCCGATGAAATCGTCGATCATCCCGGTGCCGAGCGGACCGGGACGGTACAGCGCGACCGCGGCGATGATGTCCTCGAAGCAGTCGGGTTTGAGCCCGCGCAAGAGCTGCTGCATGCCGCTCGACTCGAGCTGGAACACGCCGGTGGTATCGCCGCTCGAGATGAGCGCGTACGTGTGCCGGTCTTCGAGCGAGATGCGGTTGACGTCGAGCGGCTTGTCCTTGCGATCCGGACGCGCGTTGACGAGCTTCTCGGCGATGTCGATGACGGTGAGCGTCTTGAGCCCGAGGAAGTCGAACTTCACCAGGCCCGCGGCTTCGACGTCGTCTTTGTCGTACTGAGTGACGATCGTCTCCGCGTTGGTGAAGCACGGGACGTGCGTGTCGAGCGGGCCCTCGCTGATGACGACGCCCGCGGCGTGCATGCCGGCGTGCCGCGTCAGGCCCTCGAGCTTGCGCGCCTGGTCGATGAGCACCTTCACCTGCGGATCGCTCGCGACGCGCTCCTTCAGCTTGGGCTCCACCTCGAGCGCCTCGTCGATGGTGCACATCTTCCCCTGCCCTTTTTCCGGGACGAGGCTGGCGATGCGCTGCGCGTCCGGCGGGGCGATGCCCATCGCCCGCGCCACGTCCTTGATGACGCTGCGCGCTTTCAAGTTCTGGAACGTCGCGATCTGCCCGACGCTGGTCGTGCCGTATTTCTCGGCGACGTACTTGATGACCTCGTCGCGCCTCGACATGCAAAAGTCGATGTCGAAGTCCGGCATGCTCACGCGCTCGGGGTTCAGGAAGCGCTCGAAGAGCAGGTTGTAGGGGATCGGATCGATGCTCGTGATGTCCAGCGCGAACGCGACGAGGGAGCCAGCGCCCGAACCGCGCCCGGGTCCCACCGGGATCTTCCGCGCTTTCGCCTCGCGGATGAAATCCCACACGATGAGGAAGTACCCCGGGAACTTCATCCCGACGATGACGTCGAGCTCGGTCTCGAGGCGTTTTCGATACGCCTCTTCGTCGACCTTGCGCCCCGTGGCGGCTATTTCCACGAGCTTCTGCGCGAGCCCTTGTCGCGCGACGTGGCGCAGGTAGCTGTCGACGTCGTACCCTTCGGGCACGAGAAAATGCGGGAGCATGGGCTTGCCCAGCGAGAGCTGGAAGCCCGAGCACATCTCGGCGATGCGGAGCGTGTTCTTCAACGCGTCCGAGCCTTCGCCGAACACCGCGGCCATCTCGGCCGGGGTCTTCAGGTACATCTCGAAGCGGCCGTGGTGATAGCGGCGGGCGTCCTCGTAGCGCCGGTTCAAGCGCACGCATTCCAGGTAGAGCTGCGCTTCGCCGTCCGCCTGATCCATGAACTGGACGTTGTTCGTCGCGACGACGGGGACGCCCGCGGCCTTCGCCGCTTTGCCGAGCAAATCGTTGAGCACCGGCTGCTCGGGCAAACCGTGATCTTGCAGCTCGACGAAGAGCGAGCCCTTCTCGAAGACGTCGGCGAGCTCCCCGAGCGTCTTTTTGCCGCCTTCTTCGCCGTGGTGGCAGATGGACTGCGGCAGGACGCCGCCCAGGCAACCGCTCAGCGCGACGAGCCCCTTCGCGCGCTCGGCGACCTCGGCGAGCGTCACGGTGGGCACCGCCTGGGGCGTCGCCGACGAGTAGCCCATCGACACGAGCTTGATGAGGTTCTTGTAACCCTGGTCGCTGGCCGAAAGGACGAGGAGATGATCCGCGTGAGCCCCCGGCGCCCGCGACACGGCGAGCTCGCACCCGAGGAGCGGCGTGACCCCGGCGGCCTTGCACTCCTTCCAGTGCTTGACGGCGCCGAACATGTTGCCGAGGTCCGTCAGCGCGACCGCGTTCATTCCCCGCTCTCGGACGCGTTTCGGGAGCTCCGAGAGCTTCACGGTACTCACCAGAAACGAGTACTGAGAATGAACGTGGAGGTGGACGAACTCCGACACGGTCTCCTACTCACGTAGCACAGGCAAACGCCCTCAACCGACAACTGACAACTGACAGCCGGCGACCGACAACCGGCGGAGGCGGGGCCGGGCCCCCGCCGACCCACTTGCGAGCGCCCCCGCCGACCCACACGAATGCAGCCGCGCCGACCCACTTGGAGCGGCTTCGCCGACCCACACGAGCGGCGAGGTCCTTTGAAGAAAGCAAGATGCTCCTTCGTCGAATGGCGCGCAACACTCGGACGCGAATCATGGACCTACGCGCTTCGGGCTTGCAGTCTGAAACCGGTTTCGGTACGCGGATGGGTGATTCTCTACGAGTCCGATCGCGTGGAAGCACAGGACGCCTCAGGAGGACTTTTCAGATGATTCGGAAGTCGGCTTTCTTCGGTTGCGCGCTAACTGCTCTGTTCGGTCTCGCCCTTCCCGCGTGCTCGATTCAAATGGGCACCAAAACGCCCGATTCGCCGCCGCCGGCACCTGCCCCGCCCGCCGCGCCACCGCCGGCCGCGACCACGCCGGCTCCGGTCGCTTCCACTCCGCCGGCTCCGGCCGACGTGCACCCGTCGAGCCCGCCGGCGCCCGCCGCTCCGAGCTCGGGGGTCGTAGAAAAGGGCGGCTCCCTCCAGCTCGCCGGCAAGCTCTCGTTCAACTCGGGCACCTCGACGCTCAGCTCGGATCCGAACAACAACACGCTCCTGACGCAGCTCAAGAACTTCATGGTGGAGAGCGAGAAGAAGATCGCCATGGTCCGGATCGAGGGCTACACCGACAATCAGGGCGATCCGAACAAGAACCTCGATCTTTCCGGACAGCGCGCGCTGACGGTCAAGAACTGGCTCATCGCCAATGGCATCGACCCGAATCGCGTCGTCGCGGTCGGGTTCGGCCAGGACAAGCCCATCGCCCCGAACACGACGGACGACGGCCGCGCGCAGAATCAACGACTCGAATACAAGGTCGCCGAGATCTACGACAAGAAGGGGAAGGCGCAGGTCTACCTCGGCGGCAAGGACCCGCTCGGCGGCGGCAAGGAATACAAGTAAGCGACCGGGCGTCGACAAGCTCGTCCGTCCATGCGAGCTTCTCGCCCCCAATGCGTCCAAGGCTCGCACCCGTCGTGCTCGTCACGTGCGCGTGGCTGCTCGGCTGCGATCGCACGCCGAGCGATCTGCGCGAATGGAAGCCGAGCGATCACAAGCACACCAGCGAAGCGAAGCCCGAATCCGAGGGGGACTCGCCGCAGGTCAGCGGCTCGGCCGAAGCGCCGCTCCCCGGCCTCGACGAAGTGACGATCGCGACGTGGCGGCGGGCGTGCGCGACCTGTCACGGCCAGCTCGGGCGCGGTGACGGCCCGCAAGGCCCCATGGTGCATGCCCGGGATCTCTCGGACTCGGCCTGGCAAGCGGCGACGAGCGACGCACGGATCGCCGAATCCATCACCAAGGGCCGCGGCAACATGCCCGCGTTTCAGCTTCCCCCGGCGACGGTCGAAGGGCTCGTTCACCTGGTCCGTCTCATGAACCGCGAACGGCTCGCGCGCGCCGCCACGAGCGCCCGCGCGGCGGCAGCGACGGCGAGCGCGCCCGCTACAAGTGCGAGCGCTCCGGCTGCGGCGAGCGCGCAAGCACCGGCGGCAGCGAGCGGGAGAGCAGCGGCGCCGGCGCCCGGCGCTCGATGAATGTCTTCGGCAAGCTGGATTTCCGGCTGCGTCCGATCCACGCGCGGATCCTCCTCGTCGTGGGGCTCCTGCTTTCGTTTTTGCCGCTTTCCCGGAAGACGCCCCGCCAGCAGACGGTCGTCCTCGACGTGCCGGAACGATTTCGCGACGGCGAGGCGCGCGTCGACGTGTCCTGGACGCGCAACGGCGACACCGAACCGCTCGGAGGTTTCACCATGACGTTTCCAGAAGGCGCCCCGGCTTCGCTCCGGCGGGAGATCTCCGCTCCGGACGGGAAATACCGTCTCGACGTATCGCTGGAACGCTCGAGGAAACGAGGCCCTGCGGGCGGCGGACCCGTATGCGTCGAATTCACGCGTCAACTCTCGCTCAACGGGGGCGAGGTCAGGGTACTCTTGGAGGACACGCCGCCTTGAGCCAACCCGTTCACACCGACGTCTCCACCCGCGCCGCGAGCTCATCGGATGCGCCGCCGGGCGATCTCGTGCTCGTCGTCGTCACCGGCCGCGCCCGCGGTCAGCACGCGAAGATCGGCGAGCGACTGCGCATCGGAAAATCCGGCGACAACGATCTCGTGCTTCCCGACGAGACCGTCTCACGGCACCACTGCGAAGTCGTGCGCACGCCGCGCGGTCTCGTCGTGCGCGATCTGGGCTCCACGAACCAGACGCGAATCGGCAGATCGAAGATCACCGAAGCGACGCTCGAACCGGGGGCGGTGCTCACGGTCGGCGACGTCGAGCTGGTGCTGCGCGCGGATTCCCGACGGACGTCGGTCATGCCCAGCGACTCGACGCGATTCGGCGAGGTCGTCGGACCGAGCCTGTCGATGCGTTCCATCTTCGGCGTGCTCGAGCGGATCGCGCCGACGGACGCAACGGTGCTCATCGAGGGCGAGACCGGGACGGGTAAAGATCTCCTGGCGCGCTCCATCCACGGCGAGAGCGCGCGCAAGGGGAGCCCCTTCGTCGTCGTGGACTGCGGCGCCGTGAGCTACAGCCTCATCGAGAGCGAGCTGTTCGGGCACGAGCGCGGCGCGTTCACCGGCGCCGTCGCCGCGCGGGCCGGCGCGTTCGAGACCGCGGGACGCGGGACGCTGTTCCTCGACGAAGTCGGCGAGCTACCCCTCGACGTGCAGCCGAAGCTCCTGCGCGTCCTCGAATCCGGCGAGTTCCGGCGCGTCGGCGGCAACCGCCCGCAGAAGAGCGAAGCGCGCGTCGTGGCCGCCACGAAGCGCAACCTGCGAGAAGAGGTGGAACGCGGCAAGTTCCGCGAAGACCTCTACTTCCGCCTCGCCGTGGTGCCGCTCACCATGCCGCCGCTGCGCGTGCGCCGCGAAGACGTCCCGGCGCTCGTCGACTGCTTCCTGGACGCGGCGCGCAAGCGCGATCCGAAGCTCGCCGACGTGAAGATCAGCCCCGAGACGCGCAGCGCGCTCGCGGCCCACGATTGGCCGGGCAACGTCCGCGAGCTGCGCAACGTGCTCGACCGCGCGCTCTACGTCGCGGCGGCGGGCGGAGAGCGGGATCTTCGCATCGTCGATCTCCCCGTCACCGCCGGCGCGACCCGTCCCGTCCCCCCATTCGATCCCGCGCGCACCTACCGCGAGATCCGCGCCACCTTCGAGACGGAGTTCGAGCGCAACTACGTGTCGTGGCTCCTCGGCCGCCACGAGGGCAACATCAGCGCCGCCGCCCGCGAAGCGAAGATGGATCGCAAATATCTCTACGACCTCGCCCGCAAACACGGCCTGCGCAACGCGAAGGAATAGCGCGGTCACGGCGATTGCCGGCGGATTGCGAGATTTTCACAGGAAGAGGGAAGATTAAAAGGATTTTTGGTTGGTGCGGCGAAGCGCCGCGCTCAGCGTCTGTCTCCAAAACAAAACCCCTTTTAATCTTCCCTCTTCCTGTTCAATCCTAAAACGTCCCAGTGACGTTGCCGCCGTAGATCATCGCGAACGTATCGTCCGGGCTACGGCCTGCCCACGTGAAGTTCTCGAGATACGTCTTCAAGAACGTCGCGCCGAGCGACGTCTCGAAGTCGATGAACAGATGCCCCACGCGCGCTCCCGGACGGCCGTGGAACGACGCGGTGACGCGCGCCGCGCCGAGGAGGCTCGAGAGCGGCGACACTTCGCGATCGCCGGAGAAGTACTGCCCGCGCGGGCCGTTGAGCGGCTCGCCGCCCGCGTAGTCGTCGCTCCAGAACACCGCGGCGGTCTGACGATAGTACCGCCCGGTGACGCCGAGGCGGAGCCACGGCATGAGCCCCTTTTCGAGCTCGAGCTCGTAGGTCTGGCTGATGATGTCCCAGGTGTCGCGGTACGCGCGCACGCCCGCGCCGACGGCCGCGTCGAACGGCTTGATGAAATATCGGAAACGAAGGGCGACGGCGCCCCGCGCGCGGTTGTCCGGGTGATGCTCTTGCGCCGATTCGCCGTCGGCGCCGATGACGACGGAGCGGTACGGGTTCGACAGAAAGCCGTGCTGCACGGAGCCCGTGAGCACGACTTGCATGGCGAACACCGGAGTGAAGCTCTGGGTCCACGCGCCCTGGAAGTTGTCGGTCGACACGGGGACCTCGCGGCGAGTCTTGTCGCTCGTGAAGCACCCCTTCGATTGATCGAGCGCGATGCGCGCCGTCGGCGCCTGCACCGCGTTCAAGGAGAGATCGCAGACGTCGTCGAAGCCGTGCGCGTACGCGAACTCGAGCTTCGTGTTGCGCTGGAAGAAGTCGGTGCCCGCCGTCGCGCTGATCGTGTTCGAGCGGTAGTCGTGCTCCGTGCCGTAGCTGTACGACGCGCCGAGATCCGTGTGCTGGCGGTGCAGCACGAAGCCGCCGGTCGCGACCTGACGGAAGTCGTGGACGCTCGCCGTCGAGACGACGTCCGGGACCGACGGCCCCGCCTTCACCGACTCGCTCGCGCCGGAGACGATGTCCGCGGAGTAACCGGCGTGCACGGTCACGAAATTCACCGGCGTGGCCGCCACCGTGACCGCCGGCGTGATCACGTTCATGTGGCTCGTCTTCGACGGCTCGAGGAACACGCTGGTGCGCGCGTCCGCCTCGACGACCTGCGCCCGCGAAGGCGCGGCGAAGGAGAGGACGACGCCGAGCGCCGCCCGGAGGGCGCGCTTCTTCGTTCCACCGCGCGTCGTCGAGGGTTGGCAGCGCATCAGTTACAGCCGCAACCGCCCCCTTCGACGCTCCCGCCGCCGAACGACCCTTCTCGATTCTCGAGGACGTGTTCGAGCTCCGCCGCGGTCCGTGGGTCGCCCTGGAAGCGCATCTTCGGATCGGAGAGGATCGCGCGCTGTTCGGGACGCACGGTAACGCAAGCGGTGGTCGCCCAAGACAGCGACGACAGAAGCGTCCAGCGTAGTAGTCGGATCGAGCCGTATCGTTTCATTCGAGCTCCGTCTCGCTAGAAATAAGTCCCGAAACCGGCCAGGTAACTCTGCGCGTTGTGCTTCGAGTCGGGATCGAAGAGCACGACGTTCATCGCTTCGAGCCGGAGCAAGATGCGCCACCGGAGCGAGATGAGGACGCCGCCTCCGGCTCGCGCGTGCGCGACCGTGCCGCCCTTCAGCACGTGGGCGTCCTGGTTCGGCACGGTGCTGACGCCGCCGCCGCCGAGGTGCACGTACGGCGCGATGGGCCAGTCCGGCGCGAAGTTCAGGGTCCCGCCGCCGCCCCACACGAAGCGGCGGCCCTCGGTCGAGAGCACGATGCCGGCGTACGGCTCGATCGCGACGGAAGGCGCGAGCACCCACGCCGGCTTCACCTCGACGTAGCCGCCGCCGTCGAAGAGCCCCGCGCCCAGGGCGAAGCCGCCGTGCGCTTCTCGGAGGGCCGGCGGCGCGAAGAACCCCGGTCGCGACGGCGCGTCCGGCGCGTTCGAATCGACGCTGATCGGCTCCACGGTGTCGCCGAGGGCGTACGCGATGCGGCCGTCGGGCAACACCACGCGCAGCCAGAACCCCGGACCCTCGCGGCCCTCGATGCCGAACGTCTCTCCGCGATGGGCGACGTAGACGACGCGATGGCTCACGCCGGGGCCCGATCGCAACGCCGTCTCGGCCACGATGACCCGGGCGAACGCTTCGTCTTCGGCGCGGGCCGGGCGCGACACGAACCCGAGCGCCGCGAGGGCGATCGCAAAGAGCGCCCGGCAGCTCCGGCGTCCGGCGCGGCGGCGAGACGGCGCAGGCTCGCTCATTGGCTCGTGTACTTCGTCGCCCATGTGCGGATCAGGTTCGCTTGCTGGCTGTCGATCGCGAAAATCTTGCGCGGATGCGCGGCGTTCTGCGTCGGCCGGTTCAGGAGCTGGTTCTTCGACGGATCCGTGGACATTTCCCGCGACGCGGACGTGTAATTGCTCTGCGCCTCGCTCGGGATCTGCGACGGATCGGGCGTGTTGCCGTTGCAGGGCACCGGCATGTGATCGGTCAGGTGGAACATCGGCAGGCTGAAATGACAACCGGACGGCGGATCCGACGACTCCCCGGGCCCGCAGTGCTCCGCGAGGAGCATCGGCTCGACCGCACAGTAGAAGTAGCTCGAGTCGTAGACGATCGGCGAAAACTGGATGTCCTGCCCCGGGTCGACCGTGCCGCACCCGACCAGCACGAGCACGGATCCGAGCGCGGCGACGCGAGCTGACACAAAGCCCACCGTATCATCAGTCTCGATCGATCCGCATCTTCACTCGGGCGCGCGCCCCGCACGAAGTTTGAACTCACGAAGCTCGCGTCGCGGCCGTACGCAGCATCGATGGGCCGTATGCTCGCCGGCGCGCGTGCATCCGGTTCACCGCCTTTCACCTACGCTTGCACACCTCTCACTCACGACGACGTCGAAGCGCGATCGAAGCGCCGCGCGGACGATGCGGCGACTCGATGGCGTTGATCGACGCGACACCGGCGTCGATCTCTAACCTCAGAGGATTGTTTCAAAGAGCCCGAAAGGTGAGCCAAATTAGTAGGTGAGCGATCGAGCGCGTGCCTCCCACTTTTTTGACCGGCTAGTCGTCGTGTCGCTTGAACGCCACCGTCGACCCGGAGTAACAGTTGGCCCTCCTACGCGGCCTGTGGCAGCGTATCCTACATCCGACTACTCATCCCTACCTTGCTCGGTTTCCGCCATGGGACCCGGGCCGGCGATGACGAAAAAAGAGAGATCCGGAGCCGAGATGAAGTTGAACGCCTGGTACCTGGCCGCCCTCACCCTGTTCATGCTCGTGATCGCATCGCAGGGCCAGTATGCGGCGCAGATTGGCGTCCTCGGCCTCACTCTGGGCATCTTTTTCGGCACCATTTCCCTCCGCCGTCCTGGTGGGGACGCGACCACGACGCACCCGGGACACGGCTGACGAGCCCTCGGGCCATCTCGCCGCCGCCCGGACTCGGCCGGATTTTCGTAGAGTCCACTCCCCGGACGAGCGCTATACGCTGCGGGCGAGTTCGATATGGCTTCGAGCACCGACAGCGACAGCCCGCCGTACACCGACCGGGCGCCGGCGTCGATCGGCGGTGGCGCGCGCCTGAAGTCGACGTACGAGTTCACGCTCCACGACGTCGAATCGGTGCGGCTCATCCTCCGCGGCAGCTCGGTCATCGATTGGCATCGGTTGAACTTCGACAACGCCGACGACGTGCGGCGCTTCATTCGAGATCACGAGTTCGATCCCGACGACGAGAAGGACCGCGCCTACACCGAGGGCATCAAGAGCCAGGCGATCGCCTATCTCCGCCGCAATTTCGCGTTCGCGATCCCGAAACCCGTCGAGAGCGCGTCGCTCGAAGAGCTGCTCCTCATCGCCTCGGGGCAAGGCCACCGGCAACAGTGTGCCTGCGCGATCTTGAAGGTGATGCACATCATCAATCACCTGGCCGGGCGCGAGCTCTTGTTTCGCTTGCCGGTCAGCGATCGCGATTTGTTTCATCTCGTCGAAGAGAAGGTCTACCGGATCGTCGGCACGATGCTGAGCGACGGCTTCCCCATCACGGAGTTCGTCGGCGGCCGGAAGAACCTGGACTCGACGTACACGAAGCTCCTGTCGAAGGCCGAGTCGACGGCCGCCGCCGTGTACGACAAGCTCCGGTTTCGCATCGTCACGCGGACGCGAGAGGACTTGCTGCCGGTCCTTCTATATCTGTCCGAGCGTCTCTTTCCGTTCAACTACGTCGTGCCGCAGCAGAGCACGAACACCATCTTCCATTTCCGCAGCTACTGCGAAGGGCACCCGCACTTACGCAGCATGGTCGATAAGTTCCAGGGGGAGGTCGACGACGAGCTCACCCTCGGAGACAACCGCTTCAGCGCGCCGACCTACCGGGTGATCCACTTCGTCGCCGACGTCCCCGTGAGGGTACCGCCGTCGTTCATGCAGCTCGCGCCGCCCGGCTCCGAGCCGCTCGGGCCCGTCGTGTATTTGCTGTGTGAGTTCCAGCTCGTGGACGCCGAAACCGAGGCGTCGAACGAAGCGGGAGACGCGAGCCACAGCGCGTACAAGCAGCGCCAGCGCGACGCGGTCTTCCGCCGCCTTCGGCTGGGGGCGCGGGAGCCGGTCGACCCGAAAAAGCTCCGAAGCTAGCTTTTTGCCGGCATCGTCCCCTTTACCTTGAGCCAAACGGCGGGTAGGGATGGCCACATGTGGCTGCATCGGGCCAAAATTCCGCAGATCGCCGGCGAGATGGTGCGGGCGCTGACCGAAGGCGGCGACATCGAGACCGAGTCCCCTCGAGAGGTTCAGGCCGACCTGGAGGCGGTCCTCTCGCAGTACGTCGCCGACGACCAGGACATCAACGAGCGCGCGCGGGATCTGGTGGCCACGCGCGGTCTGCCGCAGACCGAGCTCGGACGGATGAAGAAGCTCGTCGCCGAGCAGAAGCACGTGAAGATCGGCGAGGAAGCCATAGACTACTTGCTCGATCAGCTCATCGAGATCTTGATGCACTCGAGCAACGTGGACGAAGTGTTCGCCCAGGACCACGTGCTCAGGCTTCGCATGCGGGAGCCGCTCCGCAAGCAGTTCGCGGCCGAAGAACAGCTCGAGCAGGAAGTGCGCGGCCGCCTGAAGCACGTTCAGGAAGGCACGCAGGTGTGGGAAGTCGAATACCGGCGAATGATGGATGACATCAAGCGTCGCAAAGGCATCTAGCGGGGGCGAAGCCCCGGCCCGACAAGACATGTGGGTCTTGGCAGAACAGATCACCATTCTCCAGGGAGACCCTACGCCACGTCGCCTCCGGCGACTCGAATGCTGGGCTCGCTCGTCCACGAGCGCATCGCGCGAGAAGCTCGGAGCAGGCGCCTGAACATGAAGAGCATGACCGGGTTCGGCACCGGCGAAGCGCAGCTCGGGCCGGGGAAAGTCGTGCTCGACGCGCGCTCCGTCAATCATCGCTATCTCGACGTGCGCGTGCGCCTCCCCACGGAGATCGCCGATCAGGGCCTGTTTCTCGAACAGCGCGCGCGGGAACGGCTCTCGCGGGGGCGCTTCGAGCTCGGTGTGCGCTACGAAGGGCCGACCCTCGCGCCGCGTCTCGACGTGGACCGCGCGCGCTCGGCGTACGTCGAGCTGATGCGGCTGCGGGACGAGCTCGCGCCGGGCACCGACGTGCCCATCACGGCGATCGTCTCCATGCCGGACGTCTACGTCGCGCCGCTTTCGTTCGGCGTCGAAGCGACTCAGGCGGCGCTCGTCGCCGCGCTCGACACCGCCATCGCGCGGCTCGAGGAGATGCGCAAGTGCGAGGGCCAAGCGCTGCGCAGCGAGCTCTCGAGCCGGCTCGTCATTTGCCGCGCGCTCCACGGGCGGGTCAGGGAGCACCTGCCCTCGGCGACGCGTGCCGCCGAGGCGCGCCTGCGCGCGCGTGTCTCGCGGATCTGCGCCGACGTCGGAGCCAGCATCGAGCCGGGCCGGCTCGAGGCGGAAATTGCGGTCCTCGCCGACCGCTCCGACGTCACGGAGGAGCTGGTGCGCCTCGACAGCCACTTCGCGCAGCTCGCCACGCTGCTCGACGCGGACGAGCCGACGGGGCGAAGGCTCGATTTCCTGTTGCAAGAGATGGCCCGAGAGGCGAACACGGTAGGAGCGAAGAGTCAGGATGCGACGCTCGGGCACTTGGTGGTCGAGCTGAAGAGCGAGATCGAGCGCATGAGGGAGCAGGTCCAAAATGTCGAATGACGGCCCGTTGCTGCTCATCGTCTCGTCCCCGTCCGGGGCAGGAAAGACGACGCTGACGACCGCGCTGCGCGAACGCGTGCCGAACTTGCTGTTCTCGGTTTCGCACACGACGCGCAAGCCACGCGCCGGGGAAGTACACGGGAAGGAATATTACTTCGTCGAGCGGCCGGAGTTCGAACAGCTCGTGCGCGAAGGGACGTTTTTGGAGTGGGCGTTCGTGCACGACAACCTGTACGGCACGAGCCTGGCGGAGATAGAGCGCGCCGCGTCGGCGCGGGGGCTCATCTTCGACGTGGATCATCAGGGTGCCCGTCAGATCAAGAGCACGCGACCGGACGCGGTCGCGGTGTTCATCCTGCCGCCCAGCATGCCCGCGCTGCTCCAGCGCTTGCGCGGCCGCGCGAGCGAAGACGAGGCGACCGTGAATCGCCGGTATCAGGTCGCCGTACAAGAGATCCAACACTATGGCCTCTTCGACTACGTGCTCGTCAACGACGACCTCGACGACGCCATCGAGAAGCTCACGAGCATATTCCGGGCGGAAGAATGCCGCCGTGCGCGCGCGGCACGCAAAGCCGAGCTGCTGATCGCCGAGGGGCGCGGCTACGGCGACGTGATGCCGCGATGAGGACACCCGTCGGGGCACGTGCTAGCGAAGGGGCGACATGAACGGTCCCGTCCTGGGCGTCATCGGCGGCAGCGGCCTCTACGACATCGAAGGCCTCGCGGACGTGCGCGAGCGCGAAGTGGACACGCCGTTCGGTGCGCCGAGCGATCGCGTCGTGGAAGGGCGTCTCGGCGACGCGAGAGTGCTGTTCCTTCCGCGCCACGGCCGGGGCCATGTCCACCCGCCCCACCTCGTGAACTACCGCGCGAACGTCTGCGCGATGAAGAAAGCGGGCGCGACGCACCTCGTCAGCATCTCCGCGGTGGGGTCGATGCGGGAGCACATCGAGCCGGGTCACGTCGTCATCGTGGACCAGTTCGTCGATCTGACGAAGCGGCGGCCGAGCACGTTCTTCGACGACGGGCTCGTGGCCCACGTCGGGTTCGCCGACCCGGTTTGCCCCCTGCTCGCCGAGGCGGCGAAGAAGGCCGCGCAGCGCGCCGGCGCGACGGTGCACCCGGTGGGCACTTACGTCTGCATCGAGGGTCCGCAGTTCTCGACGCGCGCCGAGAGCAACCTCTATCGCAGCTGGGGCGTCGACGTCATCGGCATGACCGCGATGCCGGAGGCGAAGCTCGCGCGAGAAGCGGAGCTGCCCTACGCGACGATCGCGCTCGCGACGGACTACGATTGCTGGCATTCGACGGAAGAGGTCGTGACCGTCGACGCGGTCGTCGCCGTGCTCCGGCAAAATGTCGCGCTCGCGAAGCGCGTCGTGCGCGAGCTCTTGACCGCGCTGCCCGACGCCGCGAAGAGCCCCGCGGCGGGCGCGCTGAAGAACGCCGTCATCTCGGATCCTTCGGTCATCTCGTCCGAAGCGCGCGCGCGGCTCGCGTGGCTTCTCTCGTAACCACGAATCGGTGAAAACACATGACTATCGAGCAACGCCCCTCGTCCGACGCCCTGCTCATCGTGGGCTCGATGGCCTTCGACGATCTCGACCTGCCCTCGGGCGCGGCGCGCGACGTCGTCGGCGGCTCGGCGACGTACGCCGCCGTGGCCGCGAGCCTCTACGCGCCGGCGCGCGTCGTCGCCGTCGTGGGCGACGATTTTCCGGGCGAGACGCTGACGATGCTCGGCTCGCGCGGCGTGGATTGCGCGGGCGTCGAGCGTGCCCAGGGCAAGACGTTCCGCTGGGCCGGGCGCTACGCGGCGAATCTGGCGAGCCGTGAGACGCTCGACACGCAGCTCAACGTATTCGCGGATTTCCGGCCCAAGCTCCCCGAGCACTACCGCGACTCGAAGATCGTGCTGCTCGGCAACATCCACCCGGCGCTGCAGCTCGAGGTGCTCGCGCAGACGCGCTCGCCCAAGCTCGTCGTGGCCGACACGATGAACTTCTGGATCTCCGGGGAGCGGAAGACGCTCTTACAGATGCTGTCGAAGGTCGACGCGCTGGTCGTGAACGACGAAGAGCTCCGCCAGCTCGCCGGAGATCACAACTTGAAGCGCGCGGCGAGGGCGGTGCTCGGCATGGGCCCGAGGTTGCTCATCGTGAAGCGCGGCGACGCCGGGGCGATACTCTTCGACGGCGACGGCACGTTCTTCGCGCCCGCATATCCGCTCGAGTCGGAGGTGGACCCGACGGGCGCCGGCGACACCTTCGCCGGCGCGATCCTGGGCTTCCTGTCTCGCGCGCCGCGCATCGACCACGCGGCGTGGCGGCAAGCGCTGCTCGTCGGAGCGACGGTCGCGTCGTTCTGCGTGGAAGGCGTCGGCAACAGCGCGCTCGTCGCCCTCACCCACGCAACGCTCGCCACGCGCCTGCGCGAGCTGCACGGCCTGCTCACCGTCGACGCGTGAACGGCTGCGCGGCCCACGAAGCGGCGTGAAATTCGCCCCCTCACCCGAGTGGGGGGCGAATGTTCCGTCAGCCGCTCGATGGACGAGCGCCTACGCCGCCACTTCGGAGGATTCGGACTCGATGCGCGTCGTCGCTGGACCGTCGGCTCGGACGCGTTCGGCCGCGACGAGCTCGAGGAGCTCGCTCCGCGTGGCGATGCCGGCCTCGAGGAGCATGCGCATGTAGCCGTCCACGTAGCCGTGCTGGCGCGCGAGTCGCGCGTAAGCCACGCCCTCGCGGCGGAGCTTGAATACCTCGTTCAGCATGCTTCTCAGGTTGTCGAGCATCGCGGGCTTGGGAAGCTGTTCGGACATGATCGGCGTCTCCGCGCGGGGCGCTTCGAGCGGCGGCGCCACGCTTCGTCCGTGTCTACAGACGCCCGTCACGAAGGGCCAAATTGCCGGAATTTTCCTCGTCGTGCGCGCCGTCGGCGAAGGGCGCCGCCCAATTCTGGCCGAAGCGATTTGACGCGGCGCGCGAGCGATCCGTCCACGCCTCGAACGCGTCCGCCTCTTGGTAGAGGCGCTCGGAAAGGTTATGTTTCAAGCGTCCGCCAGGTGGACCGGAACGGTACGGCCGCCATGGCGTGACTCATCAGAGGTCCCATGCGACTCAACGTTTTCAAATCCAAGATCCATCGCGCCACCGTCACCCACGCAGATCTGGAATACGAAGGCAGCGTCACCATCGACGCAGATCTGCTCGACGCCGCGCAAATCCTCCCGCACGAAGCCGTCCACATCTGGAACGTGACGCGCGGTTCGAGGCTCGTGACTTACGCGCTCGAAGGCCCCCGCGGCTCGGGCGCGATCGCGGTGAACGGCGCCGCGGCCCACCTGAACAAGCCGGGCGATCTCGTCATCCTGGCGACCTACGCCGACATGACGCCTGAAGAAGCCAAGGCGTGGAAACCCGTCGTCGTGCGCGTCGATTCGCACAACCGCCCGACGACCGATCGCAGCCTCGAGCGTCCGGGTCCGATTCTCAATTCGCTGGACCAGCTCGCTTCCTAGAATCGAGCCGAGCCGCCTCGGAAGAGAACGGTCGAGAAAAACGATCAACTCGCGCCCGGAGTGCTAGGAAGGGCGGCCATGTCGGACGCCCCGCAGGTTTCGGAGCTCAAAGGGGAGCTCACCGCACCGCCGCGGGGCGTCCTCGGTACTCTGCTGATCACGCTGTCCGGGCTGTCGCTGCTGCGCGGCGGCGCGCGCTGGATAGGGCGGCTAGCGCTCGGGTATCGACATCCGGCCGAGCTGCGGCTGAGCGATCGCGGGCTTCAGATCTCGGCGCGTTCGGAGCTGCTCGGTCGCGTGCTCTCCGAAAGTGAAACATTGATTCCACTGGCGAATCTCTCGAGCATCACTCGAGAAGTTCGTTTCGCGCGCCTCGGGCTCTACGCAGGTCTCCTCGCGCTCGTGGCGGGCACGTACGTCGGGGTGGGGCTCCTCGTGGACGGCGTCCGCGTCCCGGGGGGCTCGCCGTCGTTGCTCGGGCTGGGCCTCGCGGCCATCGCGCTCGGGATCGTGCTCGACTACGTGTTGGCCGTCGTGCTCCGCACCGTCGCGAAGAAATGTCGCGTCGTCATCGTTCCGGTGCACGGGCGATCGCTGTGCGTCGAGGGCCTGGATCCGACCATCACGGACGCGGTGCTCGCGACGATCGCGTCGACGCTCGCGGCGAGCACGCCCGACGCCGCGGCCTCGGCTTCCGTCTCCGCGGCTTGACGGTCACCTCGGCCGCGGCGAGGCGCGCGGGCTCGGAACCGGCGTGCCGCGGTCGCCCGGCAGAGGGGGCGGTCCCCCCGTGATCGCATCGACCCAGCCCTCGGCGAAGCCGAGCAGTCGCTCGAGCTGGCGCGGCGTGATCGTCGCGTCGCCGCGGATCGATTTGCCCGCGGTGCGGAGCTCGACCGGTTCGATGAGGCTCAGCGTCTGTCCGCCGAACAGGAGAGCGCCGAGCGCGCCCACATTTTGTTGAGTGAGAGCGTTGATGGCTTGCGTGAGGAGCGCGGCGTGAGACCGCGCAGCTTCAGGGGATTCGTCGGCGGCGTCGATGTGCAGCACGGCGCCGCCGTCGGGTGTCGGCGAGAGGGACAGCGACACCGACGCGATCGAATGCGGCACCTCGACGGGGATGGGGAGCCCCATCAACGCGCGCCACGGCTTGGCGACGAACGCGACCACCGCCGCGTCGCCGCCGATCGCGGGGAACGCCATGTGCGGTGCTTTGGCGATCGCGTCGTCCTTCAAATGCGGCGGCACCATCAAGACGATCTTCGACTTCGGTAAGACGAAGATGCGATCGGCGCGGTCGGCGTGCGCGCGCGCGACCGGCAACGGCGCGTCGAGCCACTCTCCCTTCGGCGGACGATTCACGATGGCGTCGACGGCCTTGTGCATCGTGGCCTGCGAGACGTTGTACGAGACGACGACCACGACGTCGGCCGAGACGCGAAACTGTGGCCCGGCGACGTAGATGCCCTTGATGTCGCGGATCGGGTCGAGGCCGGCCGGGGCGAAGAAGCTTCGCCATTGCGGCAGTCGCGCGACGAGCTGACCGATCCGCGGCGCGATCGGCAAAGACCGGATGCGATCGTTCAAGAGGAGGAGCTTCACGTTCGCGTTCGGGTCGGCCACGCTCGTCGCCTTGCCCGCGAGCGCCAGCGGGTCGGCCTTCGGCTTCGCCTCCGGCGGCGCACCGGCGTCGCCCGGGCTCGCCGCCTTCGCGGCCGCGACCGGACGCGGACCCGCGTCGGGCGGAAGCGTCGCCGGCTTCTGGGGAACACCGCCGTCCGGCGCGGGAATGCCGCCGTCCGTCTCCACCGGCTTGGGCTTGGGCTTTGGTTTCGGCTTGGGTTTCGGCGGCGGGGGCGGCGCCTCCGTCGGCGCGGCCTCGTCCGGTTTCGGTTCCGCGGCCTCGGACGGCGGCGGAGCGGGCGGGGTCGCCCCGAGCCCGAGCTGATCCATTTCGTCCGGCGAGAGGAGCGAGACGGGGATCGCGTTGAGCGAATCCGGCGGTGGTTCGTGCGTGGGCCAGTGCAACAGCGAGAGCAGGCCGAGCAGCGGCCCGAGCGGCGTCAGCGGCAGATGAAGCAGCGCGGCAATCAGCAAGAACCAGGAGAGCTTCCGGGGACGTGCGGCTGTCTGGCCACGGCGGCGCGTCTCTTGTGCCACGCTCTCGGGCATACGGTACGCCGTCTTAGAGCGACTTTCGCTCGCTCGAAACACCTGAAATGAATCGAGACGCGGTGGCACGTCCCTCGCAGAGACCGAGAGAAGTGGATCCAATGCCTCGGCAGCGAGTAGTTAAGGCTCGACGCCAGTCGAGCCTCTCGAGAAAGTCCATGGCAGCGACCAGACCTGGAGCAGCGACGAGCCCGATTCGGCCCTCACCGGCCGAGGGCCGAATCGGGCGACAGCTCGCCCGGAGCGGGAGCCGCCTCAACGACGGGTTTCGATGATCCCGCCCTCGAAGACCTTCGCCAGTCGACTCACGGCGCGCTCCGTATTGGGCGCCGCCGTGTCGCTCCTCACGCTGACGGCGGGTTGCAACGGAGCGCCGCCGCCCGGCGCGGACCGACGCGGCGAGTCTCCGCCCCCGCCGGCCACGGAGCAGGTCGGGACGAAGGCGCCGGTGCCGCCCGCTTCGGCGGCCCCGAGCGCCGCGGAAGCGGAAGAAGCGTCGTCGGCCGCGCCAACCGCCGAGGCCGCTCCCGAGCCCTACAACGGTCCGTGGTTCGTCGTCACCGACAGCTCCGCGGGGGTCTACGGCGACACGTCGTTCACCCGCAAACAGAAGATCGGATATCTGAGGAGCGGCAGCCGCGTGCCCGTCGCAGCAGAGCCGATCGCCCGCGATGACTGCCCGAAGGGCTGGTACCGGCTCCGCGACGGCGGCTTCGTGTGCGGCAGCGCCGGCACGACGAACGTCAATTCGCCGGAGGCGCGCTTCGCGATCCGCGCGCCGAACCTCGCGAACGTGCTCCCCTACACGTACGCGCGGAACGCGAAGAACGGGACGCCGCTCTACCGGTCCGTGCCGACCGTCGAGCAGATGCGTCAATACGAGCCGTACCTCGTCAAGAAAACGGAAGACGCGAGCAGCGACAAGGCATCCGCGCCCGCTGCGCCGCTCGGAACCGCCCCCGCGCTCGCCGTGAAACCGGAGGACAACGCCCTGCCCTTCACCAAGGAGGCGATGGCGCGAGCGAGAGACACGGAGCGCCCCGTGGAGAAGGCCGTCGCGGCAGCGGCTCGTGCGAGCGACCCACCATCGGCGCCGGCGCTGCCCGACGGCGGCGTCGACGACTCGGACAAGCCGTGGTGGCAGCGCCACGACGTGGAGAAACGTCTCCACGAGGTGAAGCTCGACGAGCTTCAGGCCGACGCCGACGCCATCCTCGCCAAGCGCATGGTGAAGGGCTTCTACGTGGCGGTGGATCGCGAGTTCAACTGGAACGGCCGGCCCTGGTACAAAACGACCAAGGGACTGGTCGCGCCCGCGGACCGCTTCTGGATCACCCAGGGCTCCGAGTTTCACGGCACCGAGCTCGACGGCGAGCGGCTCTCGCTGCCCGTCGGCTGGACCTACGGCTGGCAGAAAGGGCGGCCCAAGTACACGCTCGACGCCGCGACGGGCCGCATGCAAGCGGCGGGCACGCTGGAGTACCGCGCCCTCGTGCCTCTGACCGGGAAGGACGTGCGCGTCGGCGGCAAACGCTACGTGGAGTCCAAGGACGGGTACTGGGTGCTCGCGTCGCAGCTGCGCATCACGGAGCCGGGACCGCCGCCCGCGGACCTCGCGCCGAACGAGCGCTGGATCGACGTGAACCTCTCCACGCAAACGCTCGTCGTCTTCGAGGGCACGCGCCCCATCTACGCGACGCTGATCTCGTCCGGCAAAGAGAACAAAGTGGACAAGGAGAAAGATCACCGCACGCCCACCGGAGACTTCCGCGTCCGCGAGAAGCACGTGACCACCACGATGGACGGTGACGGGACCGCCGCCGGAGATCTTCCGTACAGCATCGAGGACGTGCCTTACGTGATGTACTTCTACAAGGCGTACGCGCTGCACGGCGCGTTCTGGCATTCGAACTACGGCACTCAGATGAGCCACGGGTGCGTGAACCTCGCCCCGCTGGACGCCAAGTGGGTGTTCATGAACACCGAGCCCCGGATGCCGGAGGGCTGGCATGGCGTGTGGGCAACCGCGGAACATCCCGGCAGCCGCGTGATCGTGCACGACGACTCCGAGCCGAAGCCGTCCAGGGAAGCGGCGGAGGTGGCTCGGCCTTGACTCGTCCGGCGAAAGAGACCACTAGACCTCTTACGCCATGGACCAATTTTCGGCTCATCTCGATCGTGGGTGGGATCTCGTTCAGCGCGGGGACTCGCGCGGCGCGGAGGTGTCGGCGCGCCGTGCCCTCGAGATAGATAGCCAGTCGCCCGAGGCGTACAACTTGCTCGGCTACGTCGCCGCGCTGCAGGGCGAGTTCGAGGACGCCATCGAGCACTACCGCCAGGCGATCGCGCTCGACGACACGTACCTCGAGGCGATGCTCAACGCGGCCGAGGTCTACATCCACCCGCTCGGCGACTACGCCGACGCCATTCTCATGTGCGACCAGGCGCTCGACCTCGCCGAGACCGACGACGAAGTGGTGGACGCGTTGCTCCTGAAATTCGACGCGCTGCTCGGTCAGAATCAGCCGGAAGAAGCGAAGGCGCTGTGCGCCCGCTTCCCGAAGGGCCCGTTCGAAAACCCGAACCACGCCTTCCTCGTCGGCCGCGCGCTGTACGAGGTCGGCAACGTCGAAGAGGCGGCGCCGCTCATCGAAGACGCCGCCAAGACGAATCCGCACAACGCCGAGGCGTTCTACTACCTGGGCCTCGTCCGCGACGATCGCGGCGACACGCCGGGCGCCACGGAGGCGTTCCTGAAATCGAGGGATCTCGATCTCGAGCTCTCCGCGCCCGCGTGGGCGCTGTCGCGCGACACGTTCGAGCAGACGGTGCGCAAGGTCGTCGAGGGTCTCGACGAGAAGCTCCGGCGTCACCTCCGGCTCGGCGAGCTCTACGTGAGCGATTTGCCGGGCGTGGAGGTCGTCGTCGACGGCGTGGATCCGCGCGCGCTCCTCATGCTCGACGGCGTCGGCGCGACGGGCCCCGACGGCGTGCCGACCGCCCGCGTCTTCGTCTATCAGCGCAACGTGGAGCGCGTCGCGGGCGCGGTGGATCTCGTCGAGGCCGAGCTCCGCGCCGCGCTGGAACGCGAAGTCCGCCTGACGTTCATCGAGCCGGAAGCCGCCAGGCCGCCGCACTCGCTCAACTGAGCGCTCTGGATTTTCCAGGTGGGTCGCGCGACTTCGTCGCGCTCCGGGCGGCCCGCGAGATTCAGGCGTCGCGATGCGAGAGGCCGCCGACCAGCTCCTCGAGCAGGGAGCGCGCGTCGCTGCGCGGCACCGACGCGAGCACCGACAGCGCGCGCGCCGTCTTCGTTTCAGCGAGCTTTCGGACCTCTTCGCAGGCTCCGCTTTCGAGCACGCGGCGGCGCACGGCTTCTATCGGCGCGTCGTCGCCGCGGTGGATGGCGCGAACGGCCGAGAGCAGCTCCGGGTGCTTCTCCAGCATGAGGACGAGGGGCAAGGTCATCTTGCCGTCGCGAAGATCGGAGAGCGCCGTCTTGTTCGTGCTCTCGTGGCGGTAGTCGAGCGCGTCGTCGACGAGCTGAAACGCCATGCCCACGAGCTCGCCCACGAGCCCGAAGCGCTCTTGATCGGCCTCCGCCGCTCCGCCGAGGCGCGCGCCGACGCTGGTCGCAAACCGGAACAGCGACGCCGTCTTGCCGCGCAGCACCCGGTCGTACGTGTCCCGCGAGGCGTCGAGCTCTCGCCGACCGCGCAGCTGGACGACCTCGCCGTCGACGAGCTGTCGCAAGGTGGAGAAGAGCGCCGGCAGCACGGCGGGCGAGTGGCGGCCCGTACGGTCCAGCGCCTCGACGAGGAGCAAGTCGCCGGCGAGCACACTGACCGCGTTGCCCCACACCATCCTGGACGTCGGCGCGCCACGCCGCTCGGTCCCGTCGTCGATGACGTCGTCGTGAAGCAGCGTCGCGCTGTGAATCAGCTCCGTGACCAGCGCGAGCTCGCGCGCCGCCGGCGGGATCGGACCGAAGCACGCGGTGCTCAGGAGCAGCGCCGTCGGCCGGACCCGCTTGCCCCCGAGCAGCACCAGGTGACCCGCCGCATCCCTGGCCGGGCGTTCGCCTCTGTTCGTCGCTTCGGCGAGCGCGACCTCTATCCACGCCAGGTCGTCGGCGAGCAACGCCTGCAGATCGGCGAGACGCCGCTTCAGCTTCGCGTGATCGCCTTCGCTTTCTGCCGACTTGGACAGCGATCGCACCGCGGCTTCGATGGGCAGCGTCATTTTCGCGCTAGTCCGTTTGGTGGACTCGGGGCTGTCTTCATTCAGGTCGAAGGTCGAGCGAGGTCGCTCCCATTTCGGGGCCTCGAACGCACCGCGTAGTGCGTTGCGGTGTTGGCGGCAAGGGTTTGAGTCGTCCGGCAACGTCGGTCGCCGGTTCTCTCTAGCAGCATCGCCGCCCGAACGGGAACGATGGAAACGGTATTGCCGGACCGGCCTGCCTCGCTTAGGAACGTCTTTAGGACGAAGCCTCCAGAAAGCGCTGCTTGGCAGACGTTCCGAGCCAGAAATCAGCGCGGCGACGCGGACGCGCGGCGGGCGCTGCCGCGCTGTTCATCCTCGTGACGACCTTCACGGTCGTCTGCTCGATTCAGATTATCCAGCAAGCGTGGCGCCCCCCCGCGTCTGGAGCGGTCGTCGACTGTCGGCCCGGCATCGAAGGGCTCATCGCGGCGGTCCGCCGCGCTCGCACGGCCGCTGCGAACGGAACCGGCGGGGAGCGCGAGGCGATCCAGCGCTTCCGTGAAGCCCTGCTCCCGGAGTGGGCGGCGCGCGGCGGGCTCGAGGCCCGCTGTCAGGGAGATCCCGAAGCGACCCACGCCCTCGGCGAGGTGGATCGCCTGAGATACGCAGAGGAACACGCGCTTCGATACGAAGCCCTCGACGTGGCCGGCAGGCGCCGGGCGGTGGCAGCCATCGCCCAAAAACTACGCGAAAACCGCTGACCCGCCGCACCTCTCTGCTAAGCTGCGCGGCCATTGAATGCCGCCCGATGAAGCCCCGGCCTCGGTAGTTCCCCCGCCGACCTTCGATTCACTGAAGCTCTCGTCGGAGGTGCGCCGCGCGGTCGACGAGCTGGGCTACGTGCATCCCACGCCCGTTCAGCGCGCCGTCTTCGACCCGGTGAGCCGGGGAGCGGATCTGGTCGTTCAAGCCCGCACCGGAACCGGCAAGACGGCGGCCTACGGTCTGCCGATGGTCGACTCGGTCGTCCGGCGCAGCTCGGCGATCGTGCAGGTGCTCGTGCTCTGTCCGACCCGCGAGCTCGCGCTGCAAGTCGCTCGCGAAATGGAAGCGCTCGCGAAATACCGCGGCACGAAGATCGCCGCCGTCTACGGCGGCGCGCCGATGGGCACGCAAGTGCAGAAGATCAACGAGGGCGCGCAGATCGTCGCCGGCACGCCCGGACGCGTTCTGGATCACCTGCGCCGCGGCACCCTGGATCCGAAGGGCATCCGCGCGGTCGTGCTCGACGAGAGCGACGAAATGCTCAGCATGGGATTTCTCCCGCAGATAGACGAGATCCTCTCGTATCTGCCGGCGAGCCGGCAATCGCTGCTCTTCAGCGCGACCTTGCCGCCCGAGATCCAGCGCCTCGCCGAGACGCGGCTCCGCAATCCGGAGTTCATCACGCTGAGCGGCGATCACGTGGGCGCCCTCGAGATCAGCCACTTCGTCTACATGTCGCGCGGGGACAAGACGAGCGACCTCTTGCAGCTGCTCGAGGTGGAGAACCCCGAGAGCGCCATCGTGTTCTGCAACACGAAAGAGTCGACGAAGCGGGTCGCCTCCGCGCTGCAGGCGCAGGGGTTCGAAGCCGAGTGGCTGAACGCCGATCTGGGTCAGTCCGATCGCGAGAAGGTGATGGAAGCGACGCGGCAGAGCAAGCTGCGGTTCCTCGTCGCGACCGACGTCGCCGCGCGCGGGATCGACATCTCGCACTTGACCCACGTCATCAACTTCGATTTCCCGGAGTCGTGCGAGCAATACGTCCATCGCACGGGGCGCACGGGGCGCGCCGGTCGCACCGGCACCGCGATATCGCTGCTCGAGGCGTCGGACATCGGCAACCTCTACATGCTCCGGCTGACGTACAAGATCCGTCCGGTCGAGCGGCAGCTGCCGACGTCGCACGACTTGAAGACGCGCGCGGAGACGGATCTCGTGCAGATGTTCGCCGACCTGTTCGCGAAGAAGCCCGTCCACCCCGACGATTTGGCGCTCGCGCGGCGCATCCAGACGCACGAAGCCGCCGACCGAATCATCGCCGGCATCGTCCGCGATCACCTGGGCGCGCGCCCGACGGCCTCGGAGCAAGCCGCAGCGGCGCGGCGCGCGGCTGCGCCGCGGCCCGTCAAAGGCTTCGCCGCGTCCTCGGGTGCGCGCGGGGCTCCTCCGAAGGCGCCTCGCTTCGCGGACAAAGAGCGGCCGGAGCGCAAAGAGCGAACGGCGCCGGAGCTCCCGGTGCCCGCCCATTTCCAAGCCGCGGCGGTCGAGGACGCGTCGGGCCCGCCGGCGGGGGGAAGCGAACCCCCGACACA
>DASZVB010000142.1:0-1783 GCA_035547195.1 Polyangiaceae bacterium | reverse complement strand
ATCCGGAACCGTTCGAGATACTCGTCGACGCGGGCGGCGCCGCCGTAGGCGACGTTGCGGCGAACGCTCATGTGCGGGAAGAGCGCGTACTCCTGGAAGACGAGCCCGACGCTGCGGCGGTCGGGCGGCAGGAAGACGCGCGCCGCGGCGTCGAACCAGGTATCCGCACCGAGTGCGATCCGGCCGGCGGACGGTCTGGCGAGTCCGGCCACCGCCCGCAGCACCGACGACTTCCCGGCGCCCGAAGGGCCGACGAGCGCGACGGTGCGCTCGGCGCGAAGCGCTAGCTCGAGGTCGAAGGTGCGTAAAGGGAGGGTGAACTGCGCCGTGAGCTCGGCCACAGGGAGGTCGCTTTCAGGGAGAGGAGGATGGCGGCGGTGATGATCACGAGCAGCGCGCTGATCGTGACGGCGACGTCGAAGTCGCTGTCGAACTCGGCATAGATGGCGAGCGGGAGCGTCTGGGTGATGCCCTGGAAGCTGCCGGCAAACATGATCGTCGCGCCGAACTCCCCGAGGCCGCGCGCGAGCGAGAGCGCCGCCCCGGCGGCGAGCCCGCCGCGCGCGAGCGGCAGGACGACGCGGAAGAACGTGCGCTCGGGCCCGGCGCCGAGCGTGCGTGAGGCGGCGACGAGGTTGGCGTCGATCGCCTCGAACGAGGCGATCGCCTGGCGCATGTAGAGCGGGCTTGCGACGAAGGTGACCGCGAGGATGACGGCCGTCTGGTTGAAGGCGAGGTCGATCCCCAAGGCCCTGAAGGTCGAGCCGAGCAGTCCGAAGCGCCCGAACGCGACCAGGAGGCCGACGCCCGCGACCGCGGGAGGCAGCACGAGCGGCAGCTCGACGAGCGTGATCACGAACGCGCGGCCGCGGAACCGGTGGCGCGCGATCAGGTACGCGGTGGGCGTCCCGAACAGCAGGATCGCCGCCTGCGCCACGACACTCGTCTTGGCGCTCACGATCAGGGCGTCCGTGACGACCGGGTTCGAGAGCTGGTGCAGCAGCTCGCCCACCGACTGCTGCGTGAAGAGCGCGACGATCGGCAGCAGGAGAAAGGCGAAGGCGAGCGCTGCCGCCGCGAAGACGGCGACGGCGGTCAGCGCTCGCCTCATCGCCCTATTTCTTCTTCTTCGCCGGATGCTTGATCTTCGCAGGCTTCTTCTCGACCGGCTTGACGACCGGCAGGAAGCCGTACTTCTGCATCGTCGCCTGCCCCGCCTTGCTGAGCACCTTGGTGATGAACGCCTGCGCGTCGGTCTTGTCGCCGCTCGAGCTGACGACCGCCATCGCGTACGTGATCTTCGGCTGCGCCCAGGCCGGCATCTTGATCACTGTCACCTGGCCGGGAACCGTCTGTGCGTCCGTCGAGTAGACGAACCCGGCGTCCGCCTGGCCGAGCGCCACCTTGGCGAGCACCTCGCGCACGTCGGTCTCCTGGCTGACGAAATTCGCCGCCACCTTGGCGGTCAGGTTCATGTTCTTCAGGATCTGCAGCGTGTAGCTGCCGACGGGAACCGCCGAGTTCGCGACGTCGATCTTCACGCCGGGCTTCGCCAGGTCGTAGACCGTGTGGATGTTCGCGGGGTTCGACTTCGGGACGACGATCACGAGCGCGTTCCGCGTGAAGTTGACGGGCTTGCCGATGAGCCCCTTGGCGTAGAGCTGCGCCGGGATCGACGTGTTCGCGGACGCGAAGACGTCGGCGGGCGCGCCCTTCGTGATCTGCGTGGCCAGGGCGTTCGAGCCGCCGAACGAGTACTTCTGCGAGCTGTCGATCGCCGGGA
>DASZVB010000141.1:0-100473 GCA_035547195.1 Polyangiaceae bacterium | reverse complement strand
CCGCACCTGCCGCGACACGTATTGCCACGGTCCTGCCGACGCGGTGTGGACGTCGCCGCGCGACTCCGCGAAGGCGTGCGGCTCTTGCCACGGTCTGCCGCCGAAGGCGCCGCACCCCGCGTCGAGCCGCTGCTCGGCTTGCCATGGACGCGTCGTGGACGACGCGCGGCACATCATCGCGCCCGAGCTCCACGTAGACGGCGTCGTGGAGTACACGCCGTCCGGTTGCACCACCTGTCACGGCCACGGCGACGATCCGGCTCCGCCCGTCGACACGCACGGAAACGACGCTTCCACCGCGCCCGGCGTGGGCGCGCATCAGGCGCATCTCACGCAGAACGCCGTCGGGCGTCCGCTCGCGTGCGAGGAGTGTCACGTCGTCCCCGCCGCCGTCGATGCGCCCGGTCACGTGGACGGCACCGTTCAGGTCGTCCTGTCGTCGGTGGCGACGTCCGGCGGCCACGACGCGGCGCAGTTCGATCCGGCGACGCGGACGTGCACCGATACCTGGTGCCACGGCGCGGCTTCGATGGGTCACGCCGCGTCACCCGACTGGACGTCGCCCTCGCCGCTGGCGTGCGACTCGTGCCACGGCGATCCTCCTCCGTCGCCGCATCCGCAGATGACGGAGTGCGCGAAGTGTCACGGCGCCGTGGTCGCCGGCGACGGCGCTTCGATCAAAGATCCGTCCAAGCACGTGGACGGAAACGTGGACGTGGCGGTCCCCGAGGACTGCACCGCCTGCCACGGCGGCGTAAACCCGGCTCCGCCGCTGGACACCGTCGGGCACACCGAAACGACGGCGAGTGGAGTCGGCGCGCATCAGACGCACGTGCTCGGCACCGCGCGCTCGCGCGCCGTGCCTTGCGACGAATGCCACGTGGTCCCGAAGAAGGTGCTCGACCCGGGGCACATCGACAGCCCGCGGCCGGCGGAGGTGCGTTTCACTGGCGCCGCGACGGCGTTCGGCGCCGATCCGGTCTACGCCGCCCCGACGTGTCGTCAGACGCCGTGTCACGGCGCCGTGTTCCCCGACGGAAATGCGTCCGGCGGATCGAACACCGCTCCCACGTGGACGAAAGTGGACGGGACACAAGCGGCGTGTGGAGCATGTCACGGCTTGCCCCCGCCGCCGCCGCACCCCTACGTCGAGCTGAACCCCGTTTGCAGCAAATGTCACGGGGACATCAACCCGGACAACGCGACGTTCTCGCATCCCGAGCTGCACGTGGACGGTCGGATCACGTTCGACGTACCGTGAGCTCGTTCCACGGCCTGCGGGCACGACCGCGGTGCCGCGAGCGTCATGGCCCCACGAGGTCCGCTTCGAAGCTGGTCCGCGGGGAGTAGACGCCGATGAAGGCGCGCATCGCGCTTCCCGCCGGAGATTGGCCGTACGCCACGACACCCTGCCGATTTTGTACTACATCGTAGTGCATGACTCCCCCGCGCCACCGCCGGCGTCGAAAGCCGCGAAGCCCGGACGTGAAAGACCGCCTGATCCAGACGCGGGTTCCGGGACGGATCGAGAACGTCCTGAAAGAAGAAGCGCAGAGGCGCCGGCTCACCGTGTCGCATCTCATCCGCAACATCCTCGAGGACACGTTCCAGCTCGTCGGCGACGTGGTGGTAGGAGCGGGGGACATCGCGAAGGACTCCGTGACCCTTGCGGAGCAGGTCGCGCTGGACGCGGGAAAGATCGTGGCGACGGTGCGCGATACCGCTCGCGACGCAAAGAAGATCGTGGCGACGGCACGGGATGCCCCACCAGCGGAGGACAAAGCGGCAGCCCCTCGCGATCCTTCGAAGTTCGCGGCGGCAGCCCCTCGCGATCCTTCGAAGTTCGCGCACGTCCTTGCGTGGAATCAGGTCATCGCGAACCGGCTCGTCGAATGCGGGGGCTGCGGCAAACACATCCCCCGTGGCGGCGTCGCGCACGTCGGCTTGTCCACCGACTCGCAAGCGCCGTCTGCCTGGCTCTGCCCCGACTGCCTAAGCCGCCTCTAGCCTCGCAGGGAGCGAGGCCCGCTCGTCGAGGGAGGACTATCCGCCGCGTATAATACTTTGTATTACAAACTAGCTTGCGCCCCGGTAGTATTCGTATTACGGAGACGTGGTTTCGTAATACGAAGGATGACAAGCAATGGGTGCAGAATGAAAAGGGCTGGACCTTCGAGAACTGGCTCGCTCATCGGCTCGGAGATCCTGGCGTGGGCCGAGGTCGTCGACTCGGTCCTGACCGCTGTCGAAGAGACGGCGTGGTCCGCGCGCCGCGTCGCCGAGTCGGCTCGTGTTCGGCTGCGCGACGGTGAGGAAGAGCTCCGCGCTGCGGGCGACGATCTCCGCTCTCTTCCGGAACAGGCGACGCGGCTCGTGCAGACGGGCTGGACGCTTGCGAGCATCGCAGCCGGCTACCGCCTTCACAGGGTCAGGTCGGCGTTCGTGCCGGAATGTCGCGCCGATGAGCTCCTCGCGGAGCTGCACGAGAAGAGCGCACGGCGATTCCACGACGTCAGCGCCGTCCACGGCGGGGCGTTTCTCAAGGTGGGACAGCTCCTCTCCGCGCGGCCCGATCTCTTGCCGGCCGCGTGGATCGAAGCGCTCGAGAGACTCCAGGACGCGGCCCCCGCCGTCGCGTTCTCGGTCGTGCGATCGGTGATCGAAGCGGATCTCGGGCGACCGCTGAGCGAGCTGTTTGCCAGCTTCGACGAGGCGCCGATCGCTGCCGCCAGCATCGGTCAAGTGCACCGGGCTACGACGCTGGACGGCCGACTCGTCGCGGTGAAGGTGAAGCGCCCCGGCATCGCCGGACGCGTGAAGACCGATCTGCAAATGCTCGAGGCGTTCGTGGCGAGCCTTTCGTCGTCGTTGCCGGAGGCCGACTACGAAACCATCGTTCGCGAGATTCGGAGAAACGTCCTCGCCGAGCTCGACTACGTCGAGGAAGCCTCCAGAACTCGCCGGGCCTCGGCCTTCTTCGCGGACCACCCCGACATCGTCGTCCCTCGACCGGTGGACGAGCTTTGCTCCGAGCGCGTCCTCACGACGACGTTCATCTCCGGACGCAAGATCACCGCGGTGCTCGACGAGCTCGCGGCGCTCGCGGACGCCGGTGATGCGCGGGCCGAAGCACGCATCTCCGCGATCCTCGGGACGCTGCTCGAAGCGTACCTCCGGCAAGTGCTCGAGGGCGGCCTGTTCCAGGCCGATCCTCATCCCGGCAATCTTCTCGTTACCAGCGAGGACGAGATCGTGGTGCTCGACTTCGGGTGCGCGGAGGTGCTTTCCGAAGCCCAGCGAACGAGGTACCTCGAGCTCGTCGCCGCGTTCGTCCTGGGCGATCGCGAGCGACTGGCGCGCCTGTTCTCCGAGATCGGATTTTCGACGAGAAGCGGAGCGCCCGAGACCCTCCTCCACTTCGCCGACGCCTTGCTCGGCGAGCTCCGTGACGCCATCCGCGACTCCGCCATCCGCTGGCCGACGAGAGAGGAAGCCGTCGCCCGAATGAGGGCGCTCCTGCGCGCGTGCGAGGAGGACCCGGTCGTCGAGCTCCCGAGCGAGTTCATCATGATCGCGCGCGTGTTCGGGACGCTCGGAGGACAGTTCGCGAAGTACGAGCCGAACATCGACGTCGCCCGGCACGTGATACCGGTGCTCGGTCTGGCGCTCGTCGCGCAGGTGTTCTCGTGACGCCGCCGTCCGGTCGCGCGTCACCAGCTTTCGCTCCCCCGCTCCTCGAAAAATCTCACCGGCGATACCGGGTGATTCAGGAGGCGCTGGTGGAACGGGCTCGCCCTGGAGATGAATAGCCTGAGGATCTGACCGAGGGTAGGGGCCGCCTCGCGCACGTCGTGCCGACGCGTGAAGAGAATGCGCACTTGCTGCGCGCTCCGGCGCGAAACGGTCGAAGGTTGGGCGGGTACGGCTGATGCATTGGCAGCCGCCGTGGACACCCTCGCAACCTCTCACGGCTCGTCGACCGCTACGGCTCGTCCGTGGTCACTGCGCCGGGCGCTCCTCGTGTGCGGAATCGCGGCGCCGCTGTACTACGGCGCGATGAACGGGTTCATCCCGATGCTCTGGCCGGAGTACCGCTGGACCTCGCAGACGGTGAGCGAGCTCTCCGCCATCGACGCTCCGACCAGATCGCTTTGGGTCGCGCTCAGCTTCGTCTACTCGGCGCTCTATGCCGCTTTTGGTGCGGGTGTTTGGGGGACCGCGGGGCGCAAGCGCTCGTTGCGAGTGGCCGCGGTCCTGATCATGGCGTCGGCGGTGCTTGACCTCACGTGGCCGCCGATGCATCTGCGCCCCGCGCTGGTCGCGGGCGGACGAACCCTGACCGACACTCTTCACATCGCCTGGACCGTTGCGTGGGGAGTGCTCTCGATGGCCGCGATGGCTTTCAGCGCCGCGGCGCTCGGAAGACGGTTCCGCGTCTTCACCGTCGTGACCGTGTCGCTGCTCCTCGCGTTCGGCGCGTTGACCAGCGTCGAGGCGCCTCGCGTCCCCGTCGACCTACCGACACCCTGGATCGGCGTCTGGGAGCGGCTGAACATCGCCTGTTACCATGTGTGGCTGGCGACCTTTGCCGTCGCGCTCCTCCGGCTACCGCCGGTCGAGCGGCGCTCGACCCGCTCCGGCCTGCGTGCGCAGATCGAACGGCTCGTCGGCGCGGGCGACCGCATCATGGGCGCCGCGTTGCCGTTCGCGATCGTCGGGATCGCGGCGAACGTGCTCTGGCCCGCGCTGTTTCACCTAGGGCTCGGCGCCACGGGCGTCGTGCTCGGTGGAGTGCTTCTCGCGGTGGGGATTCCCCTCTGGCTCACCTCGGCCGCGCAGATCTTGCTGCTCGTCCCCAAGGGAAAGCTGATCACGCGCGGACCCTTCGCGATCATGATTCACCCGCTCTACACGTCGGTGGCGCTCCTCGTGATCCCTGGTGCCGGCTTGCTCTTCGACTCGTGGCTCGGATTCGCGCTCGGCCTCGTCCTCTACGTCGCATCGCGACATTTCGTGCCGAGCGAGGAGCGCGAGATGGCGGAGCGGTTTCCCGATAGGTATTCCGCGTATCGAAAGCGGGTCCTCTTGCCGTGGTTGTGATGCGGCAGACGGAGCCTCGGCCGCGCCCGAAGGGCCCCTCGCGTCAGCAGCGGTTACGTCCGATCGGGAACGGAGCAATCTGTGCCGGCGTGTGCGGAGGAGGGCTCACAGCGGGCCGTGCTTTCCCGCGAGCGCGGCGCTTCGGAGGTTTAAATCGGGGGCACGAATCGACCCCACTTCCGAGCTGCTTCCGCGAGTTGTCCCATGGAACCATGCTCTCATGCAGGCACGGTCCGCTCAAGAACCTGATCGTGAACGCCGCCGTGCACCTCGCGTAGCCATGGGCCGCTCCTACTCGGTATCCTGCCTCGATTCACCGCCGCAGATCTTGCAGCGCGCGCTTCCGGCAAGGCCGTTGCGCCGGACGGTGCCGTCGGTGAATGAAAAGGCGAGGCGCAGGGGCTGAGAGTCCGCGCCGGCGAAGGCTGTCACCAGGCGCACGAGCTCGGCGACGCCAGCGCCGGCGACGAAGGTGTTGAAGGGCATGACGCTCGGCTGCGCCTCCGCCGCGCCCTCGATATAGCCGGCCCGCACCTCGCTCTCGAAGTCGGCCGGCGAGAGCGCCTCGATTCTCAGGGCGTGGGCGTCGAGATGCCCCCAACAGGCGAGGCATGGGCGCTCGGGGCCGACGATCACGACCCGGCCGGCGTCACCGACGACGGCGCCTGCCGCGTCCACCCTGAACACCGTCCCGAGATCAATCACGGGCACGAGGCCGCGGTAAGCGACGCGGTTCAGGATCGCACCCTCTGCCCGACAGGCAGGATTGTCAACTCTGACTTAACAGCCCGTTCGTCGGGCCGCATCTAGTACCCGCGTGAGTGCGGCTGCATGCTCTCTGCAGAGAGTTCAGCAAGGAGCTGCCCATGGAGATCAAACGAAGCGGGTCGCAGGCATCGTTGAAGGGACCCGCCGAACACTTCACCGGCGACGTCCGGATCGATCCGCTGTTTCAATCGAGCGCACCCGCGCGCGCCGGCGGCGCCTACGTCACGTTCGAACCTTGCGCGCGCAGCGATTGGCACACCCATCCGCTCGGGCAGACGCTCATCGTGATGTCCGGGTGCGGCCTACACCAGCGCTGGGGCGGACCCATCGAAGAGATCCATCCCGGCGATGTCGTGATGATAGGGCCCGACGAGAAGCACTGGCACGGCGCGTCGCCGACGACAGCGATGACGCACATCGCGATTCAGGAGGCGCTCGACGGCAAAGCGGTCGAGTGGCTCGAGAAGGTCACCGACGAGCAGTACAGCGGCAGGCGTGAAGGCGCCCCCCAACAATCGAAGTGAGGAGGATAGGAACATGAAAGGAGCGGTCATCCATGGCGCGCGCGACGTTCGGTACGAGGAGCGTGGCGATCCGAAGATTGTCGAGCCGACGGACGCAATCCTGAGGCTCTCGGCAACGTGCATCTGCGGCTCGGACCTATGGCCGTACCGCGGCATCGCCCCCACGAACGAGCCAACACCCATCGGTCACGAATATTGCGGGATCGTCGAAGCGGTGGGCCGCGCCGTCACCTCGGTGAAGCCTGGCCAGTTCGTGATCGGATCCTTCTTCGCCTCGGACAACACGTGTCCGCACTGCAAGGCGGGATACCAGACGTCGTGCGAGCACCGCCAGCTCGTCGGCGGCGCGCAGGCGCCCATGCTGCGCGTTCCGCTCGCCGACGGCACGTTGGTCGCGACGCACGAGGTCCCCTCCGCCGAGGAGATCCCGAACATGCTCGCTGCGTCGGACGTCTTGGGTACCGGCTGGTTCGCGGCCGATGCCGCGAATGTGAAGCCGGGAGCAACGGTCGTTGTCGTCGGCGACGGAGCGGTCGGCCTGCTCGCTGTGCTTTCGGCAAAACAGATGGGCGCCGAGCGCATCGTCGCGATGAGTCGCCACGAGACTCGACAAAGGCTCGCGCGCGAGTTCGGCGCGACCGACATCGTTACCGAGCGCGGCGACGAAGGGATTGCGCGGATCAAGGAGCTCACGAAGGGCATCGGCGCGGATTCGGTGCTCGAGTGCGTCGGTCTGCCGGAGTCGATGAAGCAGGCGATCGGTGCCGCGCGTCCTGGCGGCTACGTGAGCTATGTCGGAGTCCCGCACGGGGTTCAGCTCGACGGTCAGGACCTGTTCTTCCGGCATGTCCATCTGCACGGCGGCCCCGCGCCCGTGCGGCGGTACCTTCCGAAGCTCATCGAGCTGATTTCCGGAGGGAAGATCAACCCCGGGAAGGTATTCGACCTCACGCTGCCGCTCGAAAAAGTGGCCGAGGGGTACCGGGCCATGGACGAGCGGCGCGCGATCAAGACGCTGCTGCGTGTGTGAGGCCCCAAGAGAGATGCGTCATGGCGAAGCCTCATCTGAACGGAAGCTGGCCGCACGACGAGCTGCGCGCCATTGCGGAAAAGGATGACCTGCACATCGCACCGCTGCGACGCGATGGCGTCACGTACGGCACGCCGACCTGGATCTGGTCCGTCGCCGTCGACGGCGCGCTTTACGTCCGCGCGTACAACGGGAAGCAGTCACGCTGGTACCAGGCCGCTGTGCGGCAGAGGTTCGGCCGAATCAACGCCGCGGGGATGACGAAGGACGTCGCGTTCGAGGTCGTCGACGGACCAATCAATGATCGCATCGACGACGCTTACCGCGCGAAGTACCGCGGCAGTCCATACCTACCGGCGATGATCGGCTCGCAGGCGCGCGCGGCGACGGTGAAGGTCTCGCTGCAGCAAGACGAGGCGAGGTCGTGAACACAGGACGGCTCCGGCTCCGGCGCCACGCTCGAAGCGCGTAGCACCGCCTCCAAGATTCACGGCGAGTAGACAGGAGAAAGCAATGACGACCAGCAGCAGCAAGCCCCCCAGCGCGATCCGCCAGTCCCTCGGTGACTTTTCGCCGAAGCTGGTCGACCTCACCGATGACGTCCTCTTCGGGGACGTGTGGGAGAGACCGCAGCTCTCGAAGCGCGACCGGAGCCTGATCACGTGCGCGGCACTCATCGCGACGGGTAAGACGGAGCAGATGGATTTTCACTTCCCGAACGCCATCAAGAACGGCGTTACCGAGGAGGAGCTCGTCGAGATGATCACTCACCTCGCGTTCTATGTTGGCTGGCCGAACGCGATGTCGGCCGTGAACCGCGCCAAGGCACTGCTCGCTAAGAAAGAGGCGCCTTGATGCAACGTCTTAGGAAAGGATGAGAGGCATGCCGCACGTCATCGTGAAGCTCTATGCCGGCAAATCGGAGCAGCAGAAGAAGCGACTCGCCGAGCGCCGCGGACCCAACGCCGTAGAGACGTTCTCTCACGACGCGAGGGTCAGTGAGAGGGGGCCAAAGCGGCCTCCGTCGATGTTCGAATCGGTGGCCGGTCGGAGATGAGACTGCCGGAGCGACGGCAACGGCGCGAAGTCGGCCCAAGACAACGAAGTCGAGGGTGGCCATCGCGGTACCGAGTAGGTGCCGCAGCCGGCACCCATGACGACGTCATCGGTACGGTGGAGATCGGACGCTTCGAACGCTGCTTGCCGAACACGGCTCGCTCCCAGCGACGTGGACGGTTCACACTGGCGGCGGCGGCGAGCACTACTACTTCGCGGTCGACACAGAGCTTCCGACGCGCGCCGGTCTCTTTCCCGGCGTAGTGGCGCCGCGGACGATCTCCGCGCTGGAGATGCTTCCTAGCTTTCCGCGGTCGCCCTTCGCGGTGGTTAGATCCGCTTCGTAGGCTTCCGGAAAAGTTCTCGAATCGTCCTGGCTATACCCGCGCCCATCACGCACTGGCAGTTGGCGCCGTGGACGATGACGTCGAAGGCGCCGTCGAGCGCGAGTTGCAGGAGGTCACCCCTCACGACCTTCATCACGTGCTCACCGTGCGGACTGGGCCACACCCAGCGGAACCACAACGCGAGGTCTACTCGACCATATCTGCCGGAATTCCGCGAGCACTCGGTCTCTCTCGTCGGTTGGAAACCCGTCGTTCGAGAACTCGTGGACCTCCCAGAAGAAGAAGTTCAGGAACACCGCGACGTGATTCGCCGCGATCTCGCCGCGAATGTCGAAGCTTCCTGACGTCAGCGCTCGCGCCAGCGCGATAAACTGCTCCGACGCGTCCATTCCTCCCAGCGCGAATCCATCGGGCACCAACCCGACATACCCCTCGCCGAAATTCGCTCCGATGACACGTACCCGGTCTTTGATGTGTCGGTTGAACCCGTCGAGTTCATCGGCGGGCACCCAGAGCTCCTCATGCTCGCGACCTCCGACGACCTTCCGCTGGAAGCGTGCCGCGTACTCCGAGTCAACTTCAAAGCGTGTGACGAATCCGGAGCGCGTCCCGGATTTCGTGTTCCAGTTCGCCGCGATCTGACGTGCGTAGGGCTCGTTCGTCACGGGATAGAAGATCGGTTGCTCCGGGAGTCGTGGAGGGAACGTGAGCATGTTGGCGTCGTAGAGCAGACGGAGCTCTTCGAGTCCCACGGGGCGGAAGAGAGTGGTCACGGGTTGCTAGCTCCGGGACTTGCTCGAGATGTTTGCGGATCGCCCTCGTTCCGGCACACCACGATCTGCTGCGGGGATTCAGCGTGAAACGGGCTTTGGTCGTAGTCGCCGAACCTCTCCACTGGCTCGAAGCCGCGAGATCGGCAGAGGGCGTGGCGATCGAGTAGGGTCTCGAACGGAACGTCGATTACCGAGAAGTACCCCGTCTCCGGCGGCTCCCACGTCGGTGCCGCGGCCTTTATCCGCGGTGCGAGGCGCCGCCACTCGCGCGTGAACGCCTGCTGCTGAAACCGAGGCAGCTCCAAACGCTCGGAGAGCCAGCCAGCGACGCGGGTCAGACCTGAAGGCGCGGCGTTCCGCGACCGCGTGGCGAACCGAGCTTGAAGCGCGCTCGTCATCGAGGCCACAACCGTTTCGGCAGGCCGAGTTCACCGTGTAGCGCCCCGACCCAAGCACCCACGTTGGCGGCGTTCGAATCCGTGTCCCCGCCGGCCCGGATCGCGCTGACGATCGCGGCCTCTGGATCGCGCCCGTGAGGCTCGGAGATTCCAGCGAAGATGCGAGCAGCTTCAACAAGGCCCGAGATCCGTCTCGAGATGGTGCCCCACCGATCGAACCACTGCATTTCCGAGAGCGTACCTGAATCCAGACTATGGTCTACGCCGTAGTACACGACGGCGTCGGCTACAAAATCGCTGTGAAACGCGGCCGCCCCGGTCCGCTGATGAGCTACTGGCTCTCGGAAACTGTCGTCACTGCTCGTCGTCTATGGGGTGGAGTTCTGGAAGCTGACGACGATGCAGAACTCGACAGACGAACAGCCCGGACGGCTGTCGACGAAAGAAGATGACGTGGCTTGCATGCTCAATCCGCCAGAGGCCCGGACGAATGCGCTCGCACGTTCTTCCCCGAGAGCGGCCGTCTGCGAGGCGTTCAAACATTCCGTAGAGTTCGGTGACATACCGCGCAGAACGTTCATCCCCCCATCGCTCGGCCCCATACACGCCGATCTCTACGAGGTCTTCGCGTGCGCGGCGGCTCAGCAGAAAAGCGTGCATGCCTTACGGCTGCGACTTCGTGAGACGCGCGCGGACATCGGCGAGGATGCCGGCGAGCGACGAGTCTTGTGCGACTCCGCTAGCGTCCCCTTCGTCGATCGCCGTGCGCAATGCCTCGAGCTTTGCGCGACTTGCGAGGTACGCCGCAAGTCCTTCACCGGCTAAATCATCCAACGTACGACCTTCGTCCTGTGCGACTTGGCGCAGGCGGGCCGCAGTATCGTCCGGAATGTGTATCGTCGTCATCGGATCGAGCCTTCGCCAGAGAACTTCGCACGAGTCAGTTCGGCAAGGGATTTCTTGGCGTGTGCGATTCGAGCGCGCGCGTCCTCGGGCGTGCACACGTTCGCCAACTCACGTTGCAGACGCTTCGCGTCGTTGCCGGTGAGCACGGGCGTGGGTTCGATCGGACGCGCCATGGGCCGAAAATAGCACGGATGGGGCTCATGCGCCTCCGGCGGGCACGCACGGGGCACAGCAGAACTCGTAGGCACTCGAGCCTTTCCGGACAAGCCGCTCCCATGGCCTCCCCGCGACGGGAACGAGCCGCCGTTTACGCTGACGAGCGCCTTCGATGTCTATCGAACACCCTGAGCGCCCCCACCTTCCTCTGCAAGGATGTATGCGTTCTTGTAACGATCGCCTCGCAGAAGCCTCAGAAGTGCGTGTGCCGAGATGTTCACGACCGGCCGAGCACCGCCCTCGGTCTTCGAGAGTCGCTTCCGAAAGTCCCGCGTATTGGCGTCCCAGAACTCCGCCCCGGGAGGAGCGGATCGCCACTTCTGCAACCGAGCTTCCCACGAAACGGAGTCGTCGAAATACCTTGCGTCCAAGGAGCCAATAGCTGCCATCGTGTACTCCCGCTCTGTCAGCTTCCACCGGCGATTTGGTCCGGCGTCGCGAGGAGGTTATCGATCCGTGATGCCAGTGCAACGATACCTGTACGTCGTCGAACAAATGACCAGAGGTGTGCGGTCTGTGTTGGTCGCACATCGGTCCATCTACATCCGCTTCATCTGCTTCGGGTCTGCCCCACGCGCGAGGAGTATGCCGGCGGTACCGCCCGCGCCTGTCGAAGAGGATGCGCGAGCTGCGGACCGGTCATGCCAAGGCCCCTCGCCAAGTCCTCGGCGAGCGAGGTCGCTGGGAGCTTCAGGGATGCAGCTTCTCCCCTTTCGCGAGCATCTCAACGAACTGGGCGATGCGACGGGCGCGCGTCTCGGCTTTCTTGGCGTGCTGGACACGGAACAGAACAGCGTAACGGTTGCGTGAATCGAGGGTCGCGAAGAATTTCTTGGCGCGGGGATTCCTGGCGAGAGCCATTTCGAGATCCTCCGGCAGGGATGCGCGACTCTGCGATTCGTACGCTCGATCCCAGCGACCGTCCTTCTTTGCCCGTTCTACTTCCGCTAGCCCGGAAGGCATCATCTTCCCCGCCGCAATAAGGGCAGTCGCCTTTTCGCGATTGATCTTCGACCACATGCTGCGGGAGCCGCGTGGCGTGAACTTTTGTAGCCACCACGCCTCGTCGAACTTCCCCTTCTGTCCGTCGATCCAGCCCCAAGCAAGGGCGACATCCAATGCCTCCGCATACGTGATCGACGCTTGACCCGACACCTTCTTGGCGATCTTGACCCAGACCCCGCTCGATGATTGATGGCGCGATGCCAGCCAAGCCGACCACTCCTCGGTCTCTGCGAAAGAGACCACCGGCATCTCCACTGGGATCGCCTTTTTCTTCTTGGCGACAGGGCGCTTGACGGTACGTTTGCTCATCGTTGCGCTGACTCTTGCATACACTTCAACGCTTGCAGTAGGCCGTGAGGCTCTGGCCGGCGGCGGGCTGCGATGCTCCCGCGCTGCTGGGCACGCGATTCGATTTCGGCTTGGCAGTGCGCATCGGTCCGCTCAGATAGATCGAACGCCGGCGACGCGCTACGGGAGCGTCACGCCGCCGATCGGGTAAGGGTTGAAGGCGACTTCCCACCGGAATCCGTCCGGGTCCGTGAAGTACCCGCTGTAGCCGCCCCAATCGCGCTTCTGGGCGTCGTAGACCGTCGCGCCCGCAGCGCGCGCCGTCTCGAGCACTGCATCGACCTCCGCGGGCGACGCAACGTTGTGGGCGAGTGTAAACGGAAGCGAGCCCCCACGAACGACCTCGCCGACACGAACGACCTCGCCGATCTCCGCGCGCGCCGCCGACTCCGCCCACAGCGACAGCACCAGCTTCTCGCCGACGTGGACCATCACGACCTCACCGCCTACGTCGAGCGCAGCCGTCCAGCCAAGGCCGTTCAAGTAGAAGCGTCGCGCGCGATCGAGGTCGGCGACGACGAGCGTGACGAAGTTGAGCCGAGGTTCCACGGGCGTCGTTGTACCGGGCATCGGTGAGGAATGTCGAGGCGCGCTCACCGCCCCGCGTCCATCGTAGGGACCGCGCGGCACGATGTTCAAAACAGCCAGATTCGTCCCCGAACCCTATATCGCGAACAGCGTCAATAAAGCGGGCCGCTCGCGCAGGAACGTAGGTCCGAGACCGATCGGCGATCGGCTGCTAAAATCAGGCGTCGGAGCGGATTTTCAGCGGTCACCGATTCCGCGATTGCAGGCATGCCGCCGCGTGCGTTCGAGGACGTGTCGGATCCCGATGAGAAGGCCGCTCGCTCCGGTTGCGGCAGCGCCCGCGAGGAGCGCGATCATGAGGATCCATCGAATCGAGCTCGTTCGAAGGGCAGACGGAGCGTCCAATTTGTGCAAGGCATCGTGCAGCCAGCGATATTTCTTGTCGCTCGGCCCCACGCTGGTCTCCATTTTTCCGGAGATCGGGTCGAGGTAGTAGCGAATGCGCTCGGCGTCGTTGGCGATGACGCGATACACGGGCGTCGGCGGTTCGGGGAGGAAGTAGTCGTCCCCCGAGGGCAAAAGCTCCACGGGGGCGCCGCCGAACGCCGCGACGGTAGTCCGCTGGAGCCTCTCTTGCGTCAGCGGCGCGGGCCGTGCGGACTCGTCCACTCGGACGCGGCGTCCCGCGTGATCTTGGATCACGAAGTAGAGGTTTCCGCCGAGAGGTGCCATTTCTACCGAGACGGCCCGCGCCGCAATGGCCGAGCGCGCGATCCCGCGCAGGGCGGCGGTGACGCGAGACATCGCCGGTGGAGAGCCCAGCAACGCGATCTCCACGGGGCTGTCGTCGCGGTTTTCGAATAGCCCACCGGGATTCATCGACAAGAGCCCGCTCGCTACCCACGTGAGCGTTGCGATCCCGAAGACGAGACCGCCGAGATGATGAAGCCGCCGCGCGTCTCGGACACGGCGGCCGTTCAGCCCGCTTTTCCACCGGCTAACGCCGAGCACGATGCCGAACACCGTGAGAAAGGAACCGCAGGCAGAGACGAACACGACGACGGCGTTCCAGAGCCGAGCGTGCCGGCGTAGCGCGGCGACGTAGATCCAGTGAGGAACGGAGCCGAACCAGCTCCATACGCGCTGGCGCCGCGTCGTTGCTTGCACGATTCTTCCCGTCACGCTCGAAACGTAGATCTCCGTAGCCTTTCGATCGCCGAGAGCGATGCGATAGAGCGGACGCTCTTGGGGGGCGATACCCGAGAAGGTCCAGGTGTCGTCGCGTACGAGCTCGCGCACCTCCGGGCGCTTTCGTTGTTCGATGCCCGGAAACCACGCGGCGAAGTCGGCGGCGATCGCGGAAGCTCGTTCGGGGGTGATGGCGCCGATCGGCGTTCCATTGGCGAGGTCGACGGTGCGAAGGTCCGCACGGAGGACGACGCGACCGGCGAGCATCTCGACGGTTGCCGCGTCGACTCGTTCGTCCTTTCGGCCACCGGCATAGGATCCGAGATTGCTCCAGTCGATTGGCCCGAGGCCGCTTCGTCGAGCGGCCTCCGGCAACCGAGGGTACGGCACGTACATCATGATGATGCCGGAGAGGCACCACATGATCATGAACGGCCCTACGCCGATACCGAGATAACGGTGGGCGACGAGCAGTGCCCTCGGAAGCCGAGCCATCTCAGAACCTGTATTGGTATCTGACGGAGAGAGTCCGGGGCGCGCCGAGGTTCCAGTACGTGTAGTCGTTGCCGCCCGCATCCGGCGTGGCCTTGCCGAGCGACGAGGCGTACACCGTTCCGAGCGCGTTCGACAATGTCGCGCTGATCTTGTGCCGTCGCTCTTCGCCAAGGAGGACGCGCGCCCCCACGTCGAGAAGGAAATGACGGTTTATCTTCTCGCGATCGTCGTCGCCGAAGGATTGATAGACGTCGCCGACATAGCTGAGAACGAGCATGGCGCCGATCGGCAGGTAATCGGGATGCCAGTCGAGCCAAGCCTTCGCCAGGTGTAGGGGGATTTGGTCCACCTGGACCCCGCTTTGTTGCTGCGCGGACGAGTAGGTGTAGCTCGCCGTGCCCGACCACCCTTGCGGCAGGCGCGCGTCGATGACGAGCGTGCCGCCGCGGACGCGAACCGTGCCGCCCACGTTCTCGAACACTGATTGATTGGTTTTCGAATCGAAGCCGGAGAGGTCGATGAGGTCGATGACGTCGCGATAGAAGCCAATGGCCTCCCACGAAAGCCCGGGCAGCTTCGCGAAGCTCGCGTTGCCGCCGACGGATACGTTTGCGTTGAAGCTGTGCTCGGGTTTCAGGTTCGGGTTACCGCGTTCATCCTGGGGGTCGTTCGCGAAGAGCTCCTCCGCCGTCGGCAGGCGGAACGCGCTTCCCGTCGTGCCTCGCACGAAGAAGGCATCGCTCACGGTGAACTGCCCGGTCGCGTTCCACACGAGCGCGCTCTCCCCGACGCTCGGAACGTTGTAACGAAGGCCGGCGGAGAGTCGAATTTTCTTTAGCTGCTCCGGCGTGCGGATCTCGCCGAACACCGCGTTGACGACCTCGGACTGCTGTTTGATGACCAACACGGCATCGCTGCCGTTGTACGTCTGTACGTCGTAGCCCGCGAAAACATCGAAGAGACGCGCAGGAGTGACCTTCGCGACGGCGTTCGCCCCGATGTCCCAGTACCCCCAGGCGTCGTGATCGTCCACGGAAGTGAGCGCGTCGCTTATCGTGTGGCTCATCTTGTCGATCACGTGATCGAACTCGGTGTAGTAAGACTTCCAGCGGTGGACGTAACCCTTGGCGAAGAATTCCGCCGCGTCCGTCGGCGAGTACTCCACCTTCGCCGTGGCGACGTCTTCCGCGCGTTGATTGTTGGCGAGCGCATACAGATACGGCTTCGCGTAGTCGAGCGTCGCGTCGGTGTGCTGGTAGAGCGCGGAGACCCGGAGATCGGGCCTGATGTCATAGGCGTACTTCCCGCCGAGCGTCAGCACTTCGTAGCCCCGTTTGCGCACCGTGCCGCTCGGTTGATAGTCCTGATCGCGGAAAGCTTGGAACCCGTCGGAGGAGTCGCCGGAGCCCCAGACGACGAATCGATGCCGGCCCAGTGCGGTTCGAACGTATCCGTCGACGTGTCGCCCTCCGTTCGTGTCGGCGCCGATCGCGACCGCGCCGTCCGGCTCGGTCGAGTCGGTGAACGAGCGCGTGACGATGTTGACCGCGCCCGCGACGCTCTGGGTACCGTAGAAGAGCGCCTGAGGGCCTTCGACGATCTCCAGACGTTCGACGACGGACGACGGGAACGTGTCGAGCGGCGGCGTTCCGCCGTACAGACGGTTGTTCAATCGGACTCCATCGAGCAGAAAAAGAACGTCCTGGGTGCGAGAGCCCTGAAACGACAAGTTGAAGTAGTCGAACGGGCCGTTCTTCGGGCTCAGGTACATGCCAGGCGCGAGCTTTTCGAGGCTGCCGGCTACGTCGGGTTCGCCCGCGTTACGAATCTCTTCCGAATGAATCGTGTCGATGCGCGTACCGTAACGGCCGAGCTCGTTCGGCAGAGTCTCGTCGAGCCGATGACCAACGACGGTGACGTTCTCTGGAGCGGGCGCCGGCGGCGGTGTGGTCGCGGCACTCGCGCTCGGCGGCAGCGGCGGCGTAGGTTGCGCCGGAGGCACCGCGGACGGCGCCGTTGTCGCCGGCGGTTCGGAAGGCGAAGGCGGCGGCGCGCTCGAGGCACCCGCGGTATTCTCGGTTGGAGGGGTCGGGTCCGAAGGTGCGGCAGAGGTGGTCGGTGCTGCCGGTGGAGCGCCGCCGTCCGGTGTGGGTGGGGACTCCGCGCCGAGCGCGCTTCCCGTCGTGGTGTTCAGGACGACGGCGATCGTGATGGCCGCGAGGCGACGCGATATCCCGTTTGCATTGATTGACATCCGATTCTCCAGGGCGTTCGCGAGCGGTGAATGCCGCTCGGATCGAGCCTGCGAGACGCGGAAGTCAGCCGATGCGACGCGCGTGTGTCGCGTCTAGACCCGGAGTGGACCTTCGGACGACCTCGCCCCCGCGGGCGATCGAGCGCCGCGGGGAGTCGAGTTGAAGCCGAGATAGGCGCGAAGGCGCGCTTTTTCGGACCTTCTCGCCTTCCCACGAGGCACTCAGGTCGGACCGACTCCGGAAGTATTTCCGGCCATCGGGTGCTGGCAGGTCTTCGGACTCACGAGCTTGCTCGCTTTCGCGAGGTTCCTACTGTCCGTCGCTTCCCAGTTCGCTTCCTGTTACCGGAAGGTCCCAGTGCATGAAACGGAGGTCGTTCTTGTTCACCGCTGCGGGGCAGCCCCGGATTTTCACCGGGTTCCCTATTAGCCGCCGGGACGGTCCCGGAAGCACCAGCACAGGCCGCTTTTTATTGGCAACGCTGGGCCCCTGTCAACCCACGTCGATCGGACGGACGCGCGCTATCCGAGCAACGCAGCTTGCTCCGCTCACCGAGCTGATAGCCTACACCTCATCTTGGCAACGACCCACGGCACCGACCTCGACGAGCTCGCGCGTGCGTTTGCCGTGCGCATGCAGGGCAGCTGGCGCGACGTCGACGTCGCCGCGTTCACGCAGTCGCTCCGAAGCTCTTCTTCGGGAATGAACGACGCGAGTATCTCGCTGGCTCTCGAGCGCGCGCGGGGCTGGTTCCACGAGCGTCCCGCGGAGCTTTTCGTGTGCGGTGGCCGGGCGTGTCGCAATCGCCTTCGCTACATGGCCGAGCTCGAGGAGAAGGCGTCGGGCCATCAGCGGGGACCGCTTTCGATCGCGATTACGGAGTGCCAGGGTCCCTGTAAACAGGCCCCGGTGGCGACGTTGCGCGTCGGTGCGCGCTCCACCATGTTCGCGCAGGCGTTCAATGACTGCGATTGGCACGGCATTCTCGACTACGGAGCGCGCGCCGCGTCCGCCGGCACGCTGCTCGTGGATGCCGGGGGAGCGCAGTCGTTTCTATTCGATCCCGTGCACGATCACGACCACGCCTCCGTGCCGCTGCAGCGGCTGGCGTTCCTGGTCGGCCATTTCAATGGCGAGGGCGTCTATCCGGGACGCGCCGGTAGTTTCCAGAAGGAGGTGCTGGGCACCTGGGAAGCGGGCGGACGCTTCATCGGCTTGCGCATGGCCGCGACCTATCCGCTGAAAGATGGTCGCAACGACGTCCACCACGCGCTGGTGCTCGTCGGCTACAACGACGCGACGGGCGCGTACGAAGCGCGAGCCTACACGGACAGCGGGACGACGCGCGATTATCACCTCGTGCTCGACGGCGAGCGTGTCATCTTCGCCGATCGCGCACCCGGGCACGTGAATGCCACCGCCGCGCGCAAGATCCTGACGCGTTCCGCGCGCGGTTACCTCGAGCTACTCGAGATCCAGCGCGGGGAAGGGGAGTTCGAGACGTACTCGACGATCGAGCTGTCCCTCGTTCCGCGAACCGCGGTCTGATCATGCAGCCCTCGCCGCGGCCGCGTACGTTTCTGGTGATCGGCGGAGCACGGTCCGGAAAGAGCCGCTTCGCGGAACGCCTCGCGCTCGCTCTCGCGCCGGATCCCATTTATCTCGCGACTTCGCGGATCTACGACGAAGAACACCGCAAGCGCATCGAGCGCCATCGGGCCGAGCGCGGCCCGGCATGGACGACGATCGAGGAGCCGGAGCACCCGAGCCGAGCCATGCTCGCTGGTCGGGTCACCGTGGTGGATTGCTTGACGCTCTGGCTGACGAACTGCCTGATGAGCGCTGACGGCGACACCGAGCGCGCCCTCGACTTCGTCACGGCCGAGCTCGAGCGATTGCTGGCGCTGCCGGCCACGCTCATCCTGGTATCGAACGAAGTTGGGCTCGGCGTTCACCCGCCGACCGAGCTGGGGCGGCACTTTGCCGATCTGCAAGGTCTGCTCAATCAGATGGTGGCGGCGCGCGTGGAGAGCGTCACATTGATGGTGGCGGGTCTTGCCCTTCCAATCAAAGGTCGTCTGTGGGACGGTGCGCCTACCACGGCGAGGTGAACGATGGCGATTCCGAGCTTCGAGATAGCTGGACCGGACGTCGCGGCGGCGAGCGCCGCCCGCGCGCGCCAGGCGCGCCTGACCAAGCCGGCAGGAAGCCTCGCCCGGCTAGAAGAAGTCGCGATGCGTATCGCGGCGTGGCAAGGCAGCGCGAAGCCATCCGCGCGCCCCGCCGCGGCCGTGCTGTTCGCTGCCGATCATCCGGTCACCGTGCACGGCGTCTCCGCGTATCCGCCCGCGGTGACGCGGGCCATGGTGAACAATTTCGCGAACGGTGGCGCGGCGGCCAGCGTCCTCACGAGCGTCCAGGGCCTGCCGCTGCACGTCGTGGATGTCGGCGTGAGTGGAGACCCCGGAGCCGTCGCGTCGTCCGTGTTTCGCGATCCGGTGGCGGGCGATCCCGCCGGCGACGTGCGCATCGAGGACGCGATGAGCCCGGAGACGTACGAACGCGCGCTCGCCGCGGGCGTCGCCGCCATTAAACGTCTGGATCCGGACGTGCGGATCGTGATGCTGGGCGAGATGGGCATCGGCAACACGACGGTCGCCGCTGCGGTCGCTGCGGCGCTGCTCGGGGGAGAGCCCGGTCTTTACGTCGGAGCGGGCACGGGCGTAGCGGGCGACGCGCTCGAGAACAAGCGCCGCGTGGTGACCGACGCCGTGGCACGACTGAAGGGCGAGCGCGCCGTGCACGAGATCCTGCGCCGCGTCGGTGGACGCGACGTCGTTGCTCTGGTCGGTGCGATCCTCGCCGCGCTCGAGCGCCGTGCTCTGGTGCTGGTCGACGGCTTCATCGTCAGCGTGGCCGCGCTCGCCGCCGTGCGGCTCGTGCCCGCCGCCCGGGACGGTCTTCTGTTCGGTCATCGCTCCGCCGAGCACGCGCACGGCCGGGTGCTCGAAGCCATGAACGCGGAGCCGCTGCTGTCGCTCGGGCTCCGGCTGGGGGAGGCGAGCGGCGCGCTCACGGCCTATCCGTTGCTCGAGCTCGCGTGCGCTCTGCACAACCAGATGGCCACCTTCGAGAGCGCGGGAGTTCCCGATCGCGAAGGGTGAGCTCGCATGACGTTCCCGGCGGTGCGCGGCATCCGGGCGGCGTTCGTTTTTCTGACTCGACTGCCGCTCGGCGGCTTTCCGTATTCCGCCGCCGAGCTGCGGTGGTCGAGCGCGCACTTCCCGCTCGCCGGCGCGGCGCTCGGCCTGCTGCTGCTCGGCGTCTGGCACCTGTCGATCCCGCTGGGCGCCTCCGTCGCCGCCGTGCTCGTCATGATCGCGGAGGTCGTCGCGACGGGCGCGCTCCACGAAGATGCTCTCGCGGACACCGCCGACGCCCTCGGCGGCGGCACGGATCGGGAGCGGATCTTCGCGATTCTGAAGGACAGCCGGATCGGGGCGTACGCGGCCGTGACGCTGGTGCTCGCGCTCCTCTTGCGCGTTCTGTTGCTCGCCAGCCTTCTGCCGGCGCATCCGGCGTTGATCGTGGCGGTGCTGTCCGTGTCGCGAGCTCCATCGGTCTGGCTCTTGGCGACGCTCGACTACGTCACGCCGGCCGCCACGGCGCGAAACTCCGCGATCGCCGCCTCGGGTTTCACGCAAGCCGGCGTCGCCACGGCGTGGAGCGCCATCGTGCTCTTCATCCTTTCCGCGACGGGCGCGATCTCGGTGTTGCAAGCGCTCGCCATGGCCGCGGCCGCCGTGGCTGTCGGCGTGCTCGCGGGCCTTCGGTACAAGGCACTTCTCGGCGGCATCACCGGCGACCTTGCCGGAGCCACGGTGCCGATCAGCGAATGCGCGCTGCTGCTCGCGGCCGGGCTCGCGGGAGCCGGTTGATGGGCATCCTGATCCGCCACGCTCCGCCTCTGGTCGAGGGGCTCTGCGCCGGGCGCGCCGACTTCGCGGTGCAACCGACGCCGGAGTCGGCCGAGCGCGCGCTCGAGGCACTCACCGCGGCGTCGCTGCGTCCCTCCGGTGTGGTCTCGTCGCCGAGCCGGCGCTGTCACGAGCTCGCGCGCGAGCTCGCGCGGCGTCTGGAGCTGCCGCTGGCGTTGGACGCCCGCCTCTGCGAGCTCGACTTTGGTGAATGGGAAGGGCGAGCCTGGGACGAAATTGCCTCGACGGATCGCGAGCGCTACGAACGCTGGATGGCTTGCTGGCGGAACGAGGCGCCACCAGGCGGCGAGAGCATCCCCGCGCTCGAGCGGCGAGTGGGCGCCTGGTTGAACGACGAGGTCTCGGTCTCGCGCGTCGCGGTCACTCACGCTGGAGTCATCCGCGCGGTGCGGGTGCTCCGCGAAGGCGTCACGTGGGAAGCCGCGTTCAGCGAGAGCGTTCCGTATCTGACGCCATGGGCGTTCGTTTCGGCGAGTCAGGCACCTGGATGAAGACGGCGCGCGTGGTCTGGTCCGAGCTCCACGGCAGCGATGTTCGCTGGCTCACGCTGTCGACCATCGAGCCGCTCGGCTTCGTCGGCGGCCAGTTCGTGACCATCCACACGGGCCGCGAGAACGCGGACGGAAAACCCATCCGGCGCGCGTACTCCGTGCTGTCCTCCGACACGGAGCAGCTCGGCTTCGAGCTAGCGTCGAAGAGAATCCCCGGTGGCATCGGCTCCGGCTACGTGCACGAGCTCGAGCCCGGCGACGAGGTCCGGTTCACCGGTCCGTGGGGGAAGTTCTTCCCCGCCCCGGGCGCACGCGGCGAGACGCTGGTCCTCGCGACGGATACCGGCGTGACGGCCGCGCTGGGAATGCTCCAGGGGCATGGATTCGAGCCGCTGCTCGAGGGCACCACCTTCCTCTGGCTCCGGGAATCGACGCGGTACTTCCTGCCCGAGTCGCTCGTTCGCGCGAAGATCCCGGAACGCTGCGGCAAGGTGCGATTCGAAATGCTCGAGCCGGTCGGCCATCGTGAACGCGTGCCGCGTGTCCGGGGGCTCGTGGCGGAGCTCGTTCGCGCTTCACGGTTCGCGCAGGCGTTCGTCTCCGGCGACGGAAGCGTGAACTACGCCTTGCTCGGCGACCTGGTCGCCGCAGGCATCCCTTGCACTCGCGACCAGCTCGAGTCGTTCTTCAACCTGCCGAAGAGGGCGCCATGATCCCGCGTCTCGTCATTTCCGGAACCGCATCCGGTGTCGGAAAGACGACCGTCACGGTGGCGTTGACGCGCGCCCTGCGCACGCGCGGTCTGCGGGTCGCCCCGTTCAAGTGCGGTCCCGACTACCTCGATCCCACCTACCACGCGCGCGCTGCCGGGAGCCCGTGTCACAACCTCGATGGGTGGTTGATGGGACAGCGCGCGGTGCTCGAGACCTTCACCCGCGCAGCGAGCGACGCAGACATCGCGATCGTGGAGGGCGTCATGGGGACGTTCGACGGCGCGTCGCCCACGAGCGACGCGGGTTCCACCGCGCAAATCGCGAAATGGCTCGCCGCGCCGGTCGCGCTGGTCTGCGACGCGTCCGGCATGGCGCGCAGCATCGCCGCCCTCGTCCACGGCTTCGCGACGTTCGACCCGGCGCTGCGGATCGGCGCCGTCATCGCCAACCGCGTCGGGAGCCGGGGTCACCTGGATCTCTTGCGCAAGGCATTGCCGGCGCCGCCGATCGCCGGCGGCTTCACCGAAGACGCGTTGCTCGCATTCCCCGAGCGGCACCTGGGGCTGACCACGGCTGCGCACGACGTCGTGCCGGAATCGCTCTTCGCGGCCTGGGGCGAGCGCGCGGCGGAATGGCTCGACCTCGACGCGTTGCTCGAGCTCGCGCGATCGGCGCCCGCGCTGCCCACGCGCGCCTCGGCCTCGGCCGTTCGAGCGTCGGCGAGCTCGCGCTGCCGTATCGGCGTCGCGCACGACGCGGCTTTCCATTTCTACTACGAGGACAATCTTCGCCGGCTCGAAGCGCTCGGCGCAGAGCTCGTCCGGTTCTCTCCGCTGAGAGATCGCGAGCTCCCCGCCGTCGATGGTCTCTACATCGGCGGCGGGTACCCGGAGATCCACGCGGAGGAGCTCGCGGCAAATAAAGCCCTCCTCGGACGAATCGCCGATTTCTCGGCGGCCGGCGGCCCGATCTACGCCGAGTGCGGCGGACTGATGCTGCTCACCGCGGGCATCACCACGAGCGACGGCCGGCTGCACCCGATGGTCGGTGTTTTTCCAGCCCACGCCGAGATGCGCGACCGGCTCCAGGCGCTCGGCTACGTCGAAGTCGAAACGACGGCGCCCACGCCGCTCGGCGCGACGGGCGTGCGCTTTCGCGGTCACCAATTCCGGTACTCGGAGCTCCGGCAATTGGATCGCATCGATTGCGCCTACGCCGTGCGCCGCAGCCGCGACGGCGAGCTCTCGCGCGAGGGCTGGATCGTGAAGAACACCCTCGGCTCGTACGTGCACGCACACTGGGGCGAAAATCCTGCCGCGGCCGCGGGATTCGTGGACGCGTGCGTGGCGTTCCGGACGCGCTGACCTCGTCGGAAAGCAGCCTGCGGGATCCATCCGCGGCGCGCCGGCCGCTCGCGGATCCGCTTACTTCGAGCCGACGCCGAACGCGCCGAGGATCCGTCGCGCCGCGAGCGTCGCCGTGAGGCTGCCGCTCTGCACGCGCGCCTCGAGCTCGGGCGTGAGCGCGCGCACGGCGGGGTGCGCGTGGAGGCGGTCGATGAGCTCTCCTTCGACCATCTGCCACGTCCAGTGCAAGAGCTGGCGTTTGCGGAGGGCGTCGAGGCCACCCGACGTGACGAGCGCCTCGCGATGCCGCTCGACGTGAGCCCAGAGCTCGTCGAGGCCCTGATTCGAGAGCGCCGAGCACTTCACGACGGGTACCTTCCACCCGTCGCTCCGGGCGTTCATCAACGACAGCGCGCTCTCGTATTCCTGGCGCGCGCGCTCGGCGTTCTTTTCGTTGCCGGAGTCCGCCTTGTTCACCGCGACGAGATCGGCGAGCTCGAGGATGCCCCGCTTGATTCCCTGGAGCTCGTCTCCCGCGCCGGCGAGCATCAGCACGAGATAGAAGTCGACCATGTCGGCGACCATCGTCTCGCTCTGCCCGACTCCCACGGTCTCGACCAGCACCACGTCGAAGCCGGCCGCTTCGCAGAGCAGCATCGTCTCGCGCGTCTTGCGCCCGACGCCGCCGAGCGATCCGCCGCTCGGCGAGGGGCGGATGAAGGCCCGCGGGTTCTGCGAGAGATTCACCATCCGCGTCTTGTCGCCGAGGATGCTCCCCTTGGTGCGCTCGCTCGTGGGATCGACGGCGAGCACTGCGACCCTGTGGCCCGCGCCGGTGAGCTTCGTGCCGAGGGCTTCGATGAACGTGCTCTTGCCGACACCCGGAACGCCGCTGATGCCCACCCGCTGCGACTTGCCGGTGTAGGGCAAGAGCCCGGTGAGCACCTCCTGCGCGAGCCCCTGATGGGCGGCCGCGTTGCTCTCGATGAGCGAGATCGCTCGGCCGAGCACGGCGCGATCGCCGGTCCGTACGCCGCTCACGTACTCGTCGCGCGACAGCTCTTTCCGCCGCGGCAGCGCGTGCGCGGAGTCACTCGGCGGCTGCATAGCCGAGCCGCTTGTTGAGCTCCACGAGCAGATCCTTGGCCGCCTTGCTGATGACCGTTCCAGGGCCGAAGACGGCGCTCGCGCCGTCCTTGTAGAGCTGGTCGTAATCCTGAGGCGGGATGACGCCGCCGACGACGATCATGATGTCGGCGCGACCGAGCTTCTCGAGCTCCGCCTTGAGCGCGGGCACCAGGGTGAGGTGCCCCGCGGCGAGCGAGCTCGCGCCGATGATGTGGACGTCGTTCTCGGCCGCCTGCCGCGCCGTCTCTTCCGGCGTCTGGAAGAGCGGCCCGACGTCGACGTCGAAGCCGAGATCGGCGAACGCCGTCGCGATGACCTTGGCGCCGCGGTCGTGTCCGTCTTGCCCCATCTTGGCGACGAGGATGCGGGGCCGGCGGCCTTCGCGCTGCTCGAATGCGTCCGCGAGCTCCTGCACCTCTTCGATGTCCTTCGATGCGTCGCCCACGGTCGCCTTGTAAACGCCTTTGATCGATCGGATCTGGGCGACATGGCGGCCCCAGACCTTCTCCAAAGCGTAGCTTATCTCGCCGACGCTCGCCCGCTTGCGAGCCGCGTCGACGGCGAGCTCGAGCAAGTTGGCCTTCACGTCACCGCTCGCGGCCTTCGTGAGCGCCGAGAGGGCGGCCTGCGTGTCGGATTCGTTGCGGTTTTTCCGGAGCTCCTGCAGGCGCTTCACCTGAGCTTCGCGGACGGCCTTGTTGTCGACTTTCAGGACGTCGATCGGCTTCTCGTTCTCGACCTTGAAGCGGTTCACGCCGACGATGACCTGCTGGCCCGAGTCGATGCGAGCCTGGGTCCGCGCGGCACACTCCTCGATGCGCATCTTCGGCAACCCCGTCGCGATGGCCTTCGCCATCCCGCCGAGCTCCTCGACTTCTTTTATGTGCTCCCAGGCTCGGCGCGCGAGATCGTACGTGAGCCGTTCGACGTAGTAGCTGCCGCCCCATGGATCGATGACCCGCGTCGTGCCGCTCTCCTGCTGGAGGTAGAGCTGCGTGTTGCGGGCGATGCGGGCGCTGAAGTCCGTCGGGAGCGCGAGCGCCTCGTCGAGCGCGTTCGTGTGCAGGCTCTGGGTATGGCCCTGCGTCGCCGCCATGGCCTCGACGCAGGTGCGCGCGACGTTGTTGAAGGGATCCTGCGCCGTGAGACTCCATCCCGACGTCTGGCAATGCGTCCTGAGCGACAGGCTCCGGACGTCCTTCGGATCGAACTGCTTCACGAGCTTCGACCAGAGCAGGCGGCCGGCGCGCATCTTCGCCACCTCCATGAAGAAGTTCATCCCGATGGCCCAGAAGAACGAGAGCCGCGGCGCGAATTTGTCGATGGTGAGCCCGCTCGCGAGGCCCGTGCGGATGTACTCGACGCCGTCGGCGAGCGTGTACCCGAGCTCGATGTCGGCCGTCGCGCCGGCCTCCTGCATGTGATATCCGCTGATCGAGATGCTGTTGAACTTCGGCATGTTCTTCGCGGTGAACGCGAAGATGTCGCCGATGATCCGCATCGAGGGCTCGGGCGGGAAGATGTACGTGTTGCGGACCATGAACTCCTTGAGGATGTCGTTCTGGATGGTCCCGCTGAGCTTCTCGGGCTTCACGCCCTGCTCTTCGGCCGCGAGGATGTAGAGCGCCATCACCGGGAGCACGGCGCCGTTCATCGTCATGGATACGCTCATCTGGTCGAGCGGGATGCCGTCGAACAGGATGCGCATATCGGCGATCGAGTCGATGGCCACGCCCGCCATCCCGACGTCTCCGAGGACACGCGGGTGGTCGCTGTCGTAGCCGCGGTGGGTCGCCAGATCGAAGGCGATGGACAGGCCCATCTGCCCCGCGGCGAGGTTCCTGCGGTAGAACGCGTTCGACGCCTCCGCGGTGGAGAAGCCCGCGTACTGGCGGATCGTCCACGGCTTGAGCGAGTACATGGTCGCGTACGGTCCGCGCACGTACGGCGCGATCCCGGGCATCGTGTCGAGGTGGTCGAGCGGCTCGAGATCCGCCGCGGCGTAGAGCGGCTTCACGGGGAGTCGCTCGGGCGTGTTCCAGTCGAGCTCGTCGGCGGGGCGCCCGGTCTCGCGCTCCGCAGCGGCGCGCCACGCATCCAGTGACGGCGGCTCGCCGTCGGCGGCGTCGAAGGGGACCCCGGCAAAGCTCGGAATGACGGACATCAGCGGGCTCCCACGCGCTCGAGGAACGAGCGCAGCGACTCGGCCGCGTTCACGCCCACGAAGACGAAGTCGGTGATGCCGGCGGCGCGGTATGCGCTTTCCCGCTCGCCCGGGCTTCCCGCGAGCGCGATGACGCGGGCCCCGCGGGCGGCGAGGGCCCGCGCCGCGGCCTCGGCGAGCTCGGCGTACACCGCGTCGCTCGAGCAGAGCACGACCACGTCCGCTCCGCTCTCTACGAACGCGGCCGCGGCCGATTCCGCGTCGGCGAACCCGTCGTTGCCGATCGTGGTGAAGCCCCCCGCCTCGAGGTAGTTCTGCGCGAATCCGGCGCGCGCCTTGTGCTCCGGAATCGGGCCGAGGTTCGCGAGGAACGCCGCCGGCCGCTTGCCGCGCGCCGCCGTGAATCGATCGGCGATGTCGCGCAGCGACTCGAACGGCTCCGCGAGCCGCTCCGTTCGAAGAGCCGGCGCACGCGCGCCCTCGCCGCGCCGCGCCGCCGCCATGACCGTGGCGAAGCTCACGCCGGACCGTACCGCGGCGACGGCTTGCTCGAACGCGTGCCCCGCGTCGAAGGGCGGCAGCGACGGAGAACGTCCATCCGCGGCGCTGGATCGCGCCGCGGCGGCGGCGACGTCCCGCACCGCGCGGGCGACGGGCTCCTCCTTCACGTGCGGGAACTCGTTCACGCCGGTGATCGCGAGGCGGCGCGTTTCGACCGCCTTGCGCTCGGCCGCGAGCGCCTGTGAGAGATCTTTCTGTAGAATGCCCGCGCGGAGGACGGCCGCCATGCCGCCTTCGGCCTCGAACGCCGTGAACTTCTCCCACGCGAGGCGGGCGACGCCGTCGGTGAGCTCCTCGACGTACCAGCTGCCGCCCGCGGGGTCGACGACGCGGTGGAGGTTCGATTCGTGCCGGAGTAGCTCCTGGGTGTTGCGCGCCATCCGGGCGCCGAATTCGTCGCTCTCGCCGAGCAGCGCGTCGAACGGCACGTTCGTGATCGCTTCGGCACCGCCGACGGCCGCGGCGAACGTCTCTCCGGTGCCGCGCAGCAGGTTCACCCAGGGGTCGCGCTCCGTCTTGGTGCGGAGCGAGGTGCGAGCGTGGATCGCCATGACCCGGCTCGACTCGGCGGCTCCACACGCGGCGAGCACCTTCGCCCAGGTGAGCCGTGCCGCCCGGAGCTTCGCGATCTCGACGAACACGTCGCGCCCCACGGCGAGCTCGAAGTTCATCTGGGCCGCGGCGGCGTCGATCGAGAGCCCGCTGCCGGTGAGGGCGCGGAGGTAGGCGACGCCGGTCGCGAGCGCGACGGCTACCTCGGTCGGCGCGTCGGCGCCGGCCTCGTGATACCCGGTGACGTCGACCGAGACGGCTCGGACACGTGGCGCGTGCTCGCTCGCGAACCGGGCGAGCTCGGCGAGCTCTTCCAACGCGCTCTCGAGCGAGCCGGGGAGCGTCCCGATACGGGCGAGCGTCCCGATAGGATCGGCGCCGAACGATCCGCTCAGGGCCGTGAGCGGCAGCCCGCGGTTCTTCGCGAGCCCGACGAGCGCTGCGGCAACGGCGAAGGTCGAAGCGCCGGCTCGCAAATGAATGGGCAGCCAGTCGATGCGCGTCTCACCGAACGCTTGCTCGAGCTCGGCGAGGCTGTACGCGGCGATGCCGTCCTCGCCATGCCCGTCCGTACCGGAGCGGAGCGCGCGATCGAACCGAAACGAAAGCGCGCGCACGCCGCCGTTCAGCGCATCGAGGGCCGCAGCGGCCGCGCGAGCCGGATTGGTCTGATCGATCTCCTGACGGACCTCCCAGCCCATCTCGACAGAGCCCGTCGGGTACCCGCCGCGCCGGAACGGATGAAATCCGGGGAGCCCCTGCTCCGGCGCGCGGTCCTTTCGCGTGTAGAGCGGGCGGACGTCGATCCCCGCGATTTTCTTGATTAACTTCTTTTCGAACGGGGCGCCCGCGAGGTCGCGCTCGACGAGCTTCAGCCAGCTCTCGTAGCTGCTTGGGCCGAATTCGTTCAGGGCGACCGTTTCGCTCATTGTCAGAGGGGACTTAGCCCCAGTCTTGCTCCGAGTCGAGCGGTTCGCGCCCGAGTGAGAATCGAGAGCGGGTCCCGTCCTTGACAGCGTGATTCGCAGGAAGCTAAGAGTTCGGCCTTCTGGATCAAGAGGAAGTCCGGTGAGAATCCGGCGCTGGCGCGCAACCGTATTTTCGCTTCGGCGAATGAGTCGGGAACTCTTCCGAGCCATCAACCTCGCGAGCAGGGATGATGTTGAAAGTCCTTACACCAGCACACGACCACGTTCTGCTCGTAGCTGAGCCGCGTGGCGCTCCACTTCGCGAGTCATGGCTCGCGTTCGAGTGCGTGGACTTTCGAAGGACCGCACCCAGATGACGGGATGCGCCTGCTCGGAACGCGCTGCTTCCTCCACTGATCTCGGGATCGGCAAACCCGTGTCACGTGACACGAGCTTGGGAGGTTACCGTGCAGGCGCGCATCCACGTTCTCTTGCTTATTTCCCTGTCCGCGTCCGTTGCTGGGTGCAGCGACTCGTCGAACGGCCCAGGTTCGGGCGTCGCGGATGCCGGTCGTGACGCGACGAGCGCTCAGCGCGACGCCGGACACGCCGGACAGAGCAGCGCGGGTGGCGGCAGTGCTGCTGGCGGCGCAGGTGCCGGCGGCGCCGCTGCGGGTGGCGCCGCTGCGGGTGGCGCGAACGCAGGACAAGGGGGCTCGGCTGGCGAGCACGCCATAGCGGAAGCGGGTCCCGGCGGTGGGCACGCAGGGGAGGGCGGTTCGGCCGCTCGCGGTATACCCGATGCCGCGACGGACGGCTCGCACGTCGAGGATGCCGGCGCGCAGGACTCAGACTCCGGAGCGGACGCCGCGATCCCAGAGCCGGCGATCACTCGCTTCTCGCTGGAGACGGCGGCCAACGCTCAGCTCCGTAGTTCCGTGGAAGGACAGATTGTCGGCGCCTTGATCAAGGTGTCGGTCCCCTACTGGGTCGATGTAACGGCTCTGGTTCCCACGTTCGTCACGGCGGGCACCTCGGTCGTGAAAGTGGCGTCGGTCACGCAACAGAGCGGCGTGACGTCGAACGATTTCACCAACGACGTGACGTACGCGGTGACGGCGGTCGGTGGCGACACCGCGAGCTACGTCGTCTCGGTCACGCGAGCGCTCTTCGACCCGTCGCAGGTCCAGGTCATCCAGGCCTCCGACAGGCAGGCCGACGACAACTTCGGTTTCGTGAAGCTCCACGGTGACACCGCGGTGGTCTCCGCAAATAACGCGGACAGCCCGGACGGGTCGGTGATGAACGCCGGGGCCGCTTACGTGTTCCAGCGCGGCGCGAGCGGCACATGGGCCGAGGAGCAGATTTTTGCCTCGAACCTGACGAGCACCGATGAGTACGGGTTCTCCATCGCCGCGGGCGACGACGTTGCGGTCGTGGGAGCCAACTACGAGACGAACGGGCGAGGCGCGGCTTACATCTACGAAAAAAGCTCCGGCCCGAGCTGGGCGAAGCAGAAGCTTTTGCCCGTGGACGCGATTGACTACGAGAACTTCGGCAACGCCGTGGCGATCGGTGGCGGCTACTTGTTCGTCAGCGCGCCGTACGCCGGGCCAGCCGACTACAGCAACAATCCGGGCACCGTCTACGTGTACAAGAAGGACGGCACCGGCAACTGGGCGTCGTATCAGACGCTCACGTCGTCGGACGGTGTGGGCAACGGCACCATCTACGACGAGTTCGGCAACGTGCTCGCGGTCAGCGGCGATCATCTGATCGTCGGCGCCGACGAGAAGACGGTCGACGCGAACGACGGGGCGGGCAGCGCCTATATCTTCGATCTCAACCACACCACGGGAATGTGGGAAGAGAAGGCAAAGCTGCACGCCTCCGATGCCCAGGCCAACGATCGGTTCGGCTTTCGGGTCGCAATCGGCGGCGACTACGCGGTGGTCGAGGCTCCGAACGAGGACGGCGGCGACGGCGATCCCGACAGCGACTCCGGCTCGTTGTACATCTTCGAGCGGGGCAGCAGCGGCGCCTGGACGCAGACCCAGATCTTGCGACGCAAGGATCTCGCCAATAATGCCATCAGGCCCGACGCTTTCGCCGTCGACCAGGGCGTGCTCGTCGTCGGTGACAATAACTACAGCCCGGGAGCTCTGGCGGACGGCGGAGAGCCCCTCTACAGCTCGGGGCGCGCGTTCATCTTCCAGCGTAGCTCCGCGGGGATCTGGCAGAAGGGCGCGCAGCTCGTTCCGACGACGCCCGGTGCGGGCTTCAACTTCGGCATCAGCATCTCGATCGACCGGGGGACGCTCATGGTCGGCGCGATCGGGAACGGCGACCCGGCAGGTGCAGGCGCCGTCTATGTATTCCAGTGACTCGAAATTAAACGGGGTGATGAAGTGGCAAACACACAAATGACGTACGGCGTCTACTACTACGACGCCGCGAAGGTCGGTCACGGCATGGCCGGCACGATCAGCGATACCGGCGGTAGCTCGGTCACGGTCTCGCCGAACCTGAACACGAGCTTGAACGGGGATCCGACGGCGCACCCGTTCTACGATCCCTCGGGCAACGCGATGTTCGCCGTGACCGACTACACGACGGGCACGAGCCGCAGCGTCTACATCTACGACTACAGCGGAACGCTCAAGGCGACCAAGACGTGGGCGAACGTCCAGAACCTCTACGCTCTGGTGCGGATCGGCAACTTCCTCTACGCGCTCGACTACGACAGCGCCAAGGTGGTGGAGATTCGCGCCACCAACCCGAATATCTACACCGAGACCGGGGTGACCTGGACGTTCACGGGCGCGCCGACGGGCTACCATGCGAACGGCATGGCCTTGGCCGTCTCCGGCGGCACCCTGTACGGCCTGTTCACGATAGCCGACAGTACGTGGTCCACCTATCAGAATAGCTCCGTAGTCAAGTTCTCCATCTCCGCCGGATCGTCGATCACCACAGCAGCGACGAACAGCGGATTCGAGAAGAACGCCTTCACGCTGGTGGAGCACGGCGGCTATTTTTACGTCGGCTGCATCGGCGGTAAGCAGTCGAACACCGGCTACAACGCAAACTCCAAGCTGCAGTGCGTGCAGATCAGCAGCATCACGACGGCTCCCACGACGGTCCTGTCTGCCGGGACTGCGCTGCCGTACGAGTTTCGAGACATCACCTTCAACGGGAGCACGGTCTACGTGCTCGTTGGCACGTACAACAGCAGCTGGAATCTCGCCGGGAAGCTCCTCGGGTACACCGTCAGCAGCGCGACGTCGTTCACCAGCCAGTCGACGGTGGTGGACTTCAGCGGCGGCGTGGCCGGGTATTTCTGGGCGGCGCTCTACACCACCGACAACAGTCGGCTCTGGTTCGCGAAGGGCAACGAGCTCGACATCGTCGGGACCTCGATCTCGCTCGGGATCAGCAGTTTGAAAGGCACGGGGAGCTACACCTCTCTCAACGACATGGCCTACGTCGGCACTGCCACGGCGACGGTCGCCAAGCTTCGGGGCTATCGATCCCCGGTGCAAGTGTCGCGCTCGAAGCTGGCTTCCCATATCCGGGCGTTGACCGCCGGAAGACCCGAACCGACGCTCGAAGAGCTCGAAGAAGCGAAGCAAGAAACGGCGACGACGTGAACGGCCATGGCGTGGCGGTTCCCAATACGATTCTGGTTCTTGCCGCTGGTGGTGATTCTCGGCACCCTGGCTGGTTGTGGAACGAGCGGTGGGAGGGGCGCTGCAACGGATTCGTCGCCTCGGTCACGCGGCACTGACGCCGGCGATGCCGGCGCTGGTCCCCGCGGTGACGCCGGTGGCAGCGAAGGCACCGCGCGCGCTGACGCGGGGGAACCCAAAGGCACTGCCCGCGCCGACGCCGGAGCCGTCCCTGGCGACGGCAGCGACGCCGGTATCGCCGAAGGGGGCGCCAGTGGTGGCGCGACCCGGACCGACGCTGGAGAAGGTGCCGACGCCGGCAGGACGGATGCCGGCAACGCCGGTAAGACCGACGCCGGTGTCGCGCCCTCTCTGGCGATCACGTCGTTCGGTTTCGAAGCAGTGGTCAACGACGCGATCGCCGAGGACGTCGCGGGTACCATCTCGGGAACTGCCATTCAGGTGGTCTTGCCCTACGGCACCACGCGGACCCGTCTGAGAGCGTCGTTCCGGTCCACGGGATCGTCGGTGACCGTCGGCGGCGCGGTTCAGATCAGCGGCGCCACCGCGAACGACTTCTCGACGCCGGTGGAGTACGTGGTGCACGGGCGCGGCAACGAGCTCGTTGCGTACACGGTCACCGTGATCCTCGCCGGGGGATTGCGCGTCGAAGGACATACTCCGACGGACGAGGCGACCGCTGTCTCCGTTCACGCCTCGATCGAGATCGCGTTCAACGAACCCGTCGCGGCCGAAAGCCTAGACGGGAAGAGCGTGATCGTGATGGCCGGAGCCGTCCAGCTCCACGGATCGCTCATCGACGATCCCGCGAGCCAAGAGCTGATCTTCGTCCCCTATGGGTTATTGCCGGAGGACTCGGACGTTTCGGTCACGATCTCGACGGATATCCTCAGCACCTCTTCGGAGGGGCTCGACGCCGGCGTGGGGTTCACGTTTCACACCGGGCTCTACGCGCCCGAGCGCGCGGGGAACCCCCGAGTCTTCGCCAATTTCGAGTCCGGCTACATCCGCAAGGACCTGGACGTCACCTTCACCACCGACGTGTCGGGCGCGGACATCGAGACCGGATGGTCGAAGGATCTATCGGCGACGGCACCCGACGCATGGTCCGCCGGCGCTGTCTTCGACTTCGGCGCCGTCGACTCCTACGGAACCGTCAAAGTGTTCGCGCGCGCGGTGCAATCCGGAGCATCCGTCGGCGACGACTACACGTTCGTCTACAAGCTGGTCGATGCGTTCCCGCCTGCGTCGGAGAAAGGGGACTGCGACTGCGTGAGCGGCGAAAGTCCCGCCATCGTTGCCTGGGCCAGCTCCGTCGCCAAGACCTACGGCGGCCAGGTCTCCGACAAGTTCAAGACGGATTCCCTCGAAGGCGTTTGCACGATGGGGAACGGCGGCGTGTTCGACTACTCCTTCGATTCCCCGATAACCGACGGCGTGGGCGCGGATTTCGTGGTCGGCGAGAACGGCTTTCGAAACGATCAGAGCGGTCTGATGTTTTCCGAGTTGTTCTACGTCGAGGTCAGCTCGAACGGCGTCGACTATCTGCGCTTCGACAGCGCGTCGCTGACCAAAGACTCCGGGGCCTTCCTCTCGCTCGATCCGGGCCAGGTCTTCGGTCTGGGGTCGACGCAGGTGGCCAACTATGGAATCGACTACAGGCAACCTTACGACCTCGCCTGGCTCCGCAACAAGAAGGCGGTCCTCGACGGCAAGGTCGATCTCTCGGCCATCACGCACGTGAGATACATCGACATCCCCGGCACCGACGTCGAACAGACGCTCGAGATCGACGGACAATCCTACACGTACTATCCCGAGTACGACAGTTTTGGGAACATCATCCGGGACGCGTACCTGACGACGGACTCCGGCGGCGCAGACGTCTACACCCCCGGCGCCCTTCACGTGGCCGAATGAGCACTCGCGCATGAAGTCGTTCCTCGGTCCGAGGCTTCGAAGGCTGCGGGAAGAGCGCGGCATCACGCAGGTCGCGCTCGCGAATTTGCTGGGGGTCTCGTCGAGCTACTATAACCAGCTCGAGAACGACCAGCGCCCGGTCACGAGCGCCCTTCGCGAGAAGATCGGCGAAGCGCTCCAGGTGGACGTCCGCTACCTGTCGGACGAAGAGAACGAGCGGCTGACCACGGACGTTCGAGAGACGTTGTCGGCGAGCCGTCCCGAAGTCTCCTTCCGCGCTCCGGAGATCGCCGAGTTCGTTCAGCGGCACCCGGAGATCGCCCGCACCCTGGTCGAGCTCGGCGAGCGGCACCGCGCGGCCGTCGATCGGTCTCGAGCCATCCAGCAGGAGAACGTGGATGCGAGCGCGGCGCTCGCGGAAGGGACGACGCTCGCGCCACACGAAGAGGTGCGCGACTACTTCTACGAGCGGCACAACTACATTCATTCGGTCGACTCATTTGCCGAGCGGATCGCGGAGACGCTCGCGCTGCGGCCCGGCGAGATCGTCGCCAGCCTGGAACAGCGCTTGCGCTCCGTACATGGCGTCGAGGTCGTGACGAGCAACGGGAGCGAGGCGCTCGAGCCGCACCGTCGGTACGAGCCCGGGCCGCGCCGCCTGGTGCTACCCCTGCGGCTCTTGCCGGGCCAGCGCGCGTTCCAGCTCGCCACGCAGCTCGCTTTCCTGGAAGCGGGGCAAGTCCTGGACGAGGCGCTCGCCGAGGGACGCTTCTCTTCCCCTTCGGCGAGCGCGCTCGCGCGGATCGGTCTCGCTAATCACTTCGCCGGGGCGCTGCTCATGCCGTACGCGGCGTTCTTCGAGGCAGCGGAGACGTTACGGTACGACGTCGACCGCCTCCGGCAGCAGTTCCGCCTCGGCTTCGAGACCATCTGCCACCGCCTCAGCACGCTTCAGCGTCCAGGAAAGACAGGGGTCCCCTTTTTCTTTCTTCGGGTCGATCGCGCCGGCAACATCTCCAAGCGCCAGTCGGCGAGCGACTTCCATTTCTCGAAGGTCGGCGGCACCTGCCCGCTCTGGAACGTGTACGAAGCGTTCAGCCAGCCTGGGCGGATCTTGCGGCAGATCGCCGAAATGCCGGACGGCAGGACGTATCTCTGGATAGCGCGCGCCGCCACGCGGTCGAGCGGCGGCTTCGGCGCTCCCGATAAAATCTTCTCGATCGCTCTCGGGTGCGACGTGCGTCATGCGCACCGCCTCGTCTATTCGAACGGCCTCGACCTCCGGGACGCACGCGCCGCGACGCCGATAGGAATGGGTTGCAAGGTGTGCGAACGAAAGCGCTGCCCGCAGCGCGCGTTTCCACCACTCACGCGCACCCTCGTCGTCACCGAAGACCAGAGCGCCTTCGAGCCATATCCCTTCGCGTGACGCGCGATCGGCGCGAGCCGGCTTCCGAAAGCAGCGCGCGGTAGTCGGCGAGCCGCTGTTCGGCCAGCGCGCCGTCGCGGACGGCGGCGATCACCGCGCAGCCCGCCTCTCCCGCGTGCCGGCAGGAGCCGTATGCGCACTGCTTGGCGAGGGATGCGACATCCGAAAAAGACCGCTCGATGGCGTCTCGATCGCCGAACAAGCCGAGCTCGCGGATGCCGGGGCCATCGATGAGGAGACCGCCGTGCGGCAGCCAGAAGAGCTCGCGATGCGTCGTGGTGTGCCGCCCCTTGCGGTCGTCGTGGCGTACGTCACCGACCTTCATCGCCGGCGCCCCGAGCAGCCCGTTCAGCAGCGAGGACTTACCGGCCCCCGACGGACCGATCATCGCGGCGGTGCGCCCGGGCTCGATCACCGATGCTACCGCGTCGACGCCCTCGTCGTTCATCACGCTGACGTTCAACACCGGGACGGTGTACAGGCGCGCGCGGATCTCGTCGCCGCGGGTCCGCCAGGAGACGCGCAGGTCGGATTTGGTCAGCACGACGACGGGCTGCACGCCGCCGCCGCGAGCCAGGACGACCGCCCGCTCGATCAATCTCAAGTCCGGATCGCGATCCCAGCTCCAGACGATGAGGGCGAGATCGACGTTGGCGGCCATCAACTGAGCTTCCCCGTGCGTCCCGGGGCGGACGCGAGCCAGGCCCCCTCTCCGCGGCAGGACACGGTGCACGGCGGCGTCCTCCGCGGACGCGGCGGTGGGCTTGGAGATCAGCACCCAGTCGCCGACGACCGGCAGATCCGCGGCTTGCGCGGCCGAATGTTTGAGGCGCCCCGAAGACCGGGCGTGCAGCACCTCGATGCCGGTGTCGACCCGAAACCCCATGGCTTCTTGCCTGACGATGCGCGCCGGAACGTCGTCGCCGGTTACGGGCAGCGCGCGCAACGCCATCTCTTGCCACGCGCCCCAGCCGAGCTTCTCGAGCGCGCTGCCGATCATCGCGACACCGGAGCCAGGCGCGGCTCACTCCGGGGAGGGCTCACCGGGACCTCCAGGATGACGCGCGACCGGCGCTGCCACGTGAAGTACGACCACGACCATTCGAACAGCACGGCGATCCGCGCGCGGTAGTTCACGAGGGCAAAGACGTGGACCCATACCCAGAGCCACCACGCGAAGATGCCCGTGAACGTGAAGCGCCCGAGACGCGCGACGGCGCGGTGCCGCCCGATGGTCGCCATCGCGCCCCGGTCCACGTAGCGAAACGGCGCGCGCGGCCGGCCCTGAACGCTGCGCAGCACGTTCAGCGCCGCGTGCCGGCCGCTTTGTATCGCCACCTGAGCGACGCCCGGCAGCACGCCACCATCCGGCATCTTACCAATCAGATCGCCGACGACCAGGACCTCCGGGTGATCCGACAGCGAGAGGTCGTCGCGGACGGGCAGCCTCCCTGCGCGATCGAGCGGCGCCCCGAGTTGCACGGTGAGCTCGCTGGCGCGGACACCGGCCGCCCACAGCACCGTGTGCGTCGCGATGCGCGTCCCCGCGATCTCGACGAAACCGGGGCCGATCTCGGACACTGGCGCTCCGGTGCGCACCTCGACGCCGAGGTGCTCGAGATCGTTACGCGCGCGCCGCGAGAGGTGCTCGGGGAAGCTCGGCAAGAGGCGCGGCCCGGCTTCCAGGAGGAGCACTCGGGTCATCCGCGGGTTGAAATTGCGGAATTCGCGCGCGAGCGTCCGTCCTGCGATCTCGGCGATGGCGCCCGCCAGCTCCACGCCGGTCGGACCGCCGCCGATGACGGCGAAGGTGGTGAAGGTGCGGCGCTCGGTCTCGGTCTGCGAACGTTCCGCGGCCTCGAACGCGCGAAGAATGCGCCGGCGGATGTCGAGCGCGTCGCCGACCGTCTTCAGCCCCGGCGCGTGCTTCGCCCAGCCGTCGTGCCCGAAGTAGGCGTTCTGCATGCCGAGCGCGACGATCAGGTAGTCGTAGCCGAGCGTCACACCGTCGACGACGACGCGCTTCTCCGCGGGATCGATGCGGCTGACCTCTCCCATCCACACGCGCGCGTTGTGCTGGTTCCGCAGTAAGCGCCGGATGGGCGCCGAGACGTCGGGGGCCGTGAGCGCAGCGGTCGCCACTTGATACAGGAGCGGCTGAAAAACGTGATGATTCACGCGATCGATCAGCGTGACGGAGACCGGTGCGCGCCGGAGCGCGCGCGCCGCCGCGAGACCGCCGAACCCGCCGCCGAGGATCACCACGTGAGGATGTTCGCGCAGGAGCATCAGCCGGGTCCCGCGGCGGCGTGGGCTCGGGTACCCGCCGGGGCGGCCTCGACCGCCGGAGCCGTGTGCCGCACGTAGCGCGCGTTGAAGCGCAATGCCCGGGAGTAAGGGAACACGTCCGGCTCCTTGCCGGTACGCACGCGCTCCTGCGCGTTGACCCAGAACCGCGGAGTGACCAGGTCGGGGTGGCGTCGCCGGAGCTCTTCGCGCGCTTCGCTCGAGGCGAGCATGAACGTGGGGACCTCGGCTGGAAAGACGTCGTTCGGACCCACGTAGAACCAAGGTTCGGCGGCGAACTCCTCGTCGTCGGAGCGCGCGACGGGGAGACTGCGAAAGTTCACGTCGAGGAGCGACGTCACCTCGTCGTAGTCGTAGAGCACGACCCGGCCGTAGTGCGTGACCCCGAAGTTCTTGTCGATGAGGTCACCCGGGAAGATGTCGACGTTCGCCAGATCCTTGAGGGTTTGACCGAGCTCGTCGATGGCTTCCTGCATTTCGCGCGGCGATGCATTGCGCAGGTATCGATCGAGCGGCGTGGTGCGCCGCTCGATGTACACGTGGCGGAGCACGAGGGTGTCGTCTTCGAGCTCGACCATCGAAGGCGCCACGCGCGCGAACTCTTCGAGCACGGCCCGGTCGAATCGATCGCGAGGCAAGGCCACGCTCGAGTACTCGAGCGAATCCGCCGTGCGTCCGACGCGATCGTGCGTCTTCATCAGCCGGTAGTTCGAAAGGACGTGTTCGCGATCGTTCGATTTCGGAGGGTCGAACCAGTCCCGCACCACCTTGAACACGAAGGGAAACGAAGGGAGCGTGAAGACCAGCATCACCATGCCGCGAGTCCCGGGCATCAAGACGAACCGGTCGCTCGAGCTTTGGACGTGACGCATCAGGTCCCGATAGAAGAGGGTCTTGGCGTGCTTGTGGAGGCCGAGCATCGTGTAGAGATCGGCGCTCGAACGCGCCGGCAGCACGGTCCGCAAGAATTCCACGTGCGCCGCCGGGACCTCCATGTCGACCATGAACTGCGCGCGCACCAAGCTGAAGACGCGCCCGATGTTCTTCGCGTCGAACAGGATCGTGTCGACATACACCTCGTGTCTCCGATTTTGCAGGAGGGCCACGACGAAGGGCTGCACGACGTCGCCGTTGAGGCAGCGCCCGACGAGGTAGGCGGCGCGGTTCCGGAAGAACAGCGACGAGAGCGTGTGGATCTGGAAATTTTCCTGCAAGGAAGCCACGCCGAAGCGCTCGCTCACGGCCCGCATGATCCGGTCGACGTCCCGCTCGAGATCGACGAAGCGGTTGTCGAGGGGGAGGGTGCTCAGGATGGCGGCCACCGTGGCTCGCAGCTCCCCGCGCTTCGGGTGATCGCAGCGATAGACCGGCTCGTCGCCGCTCAGCTGGTCCGTCGAAATGCCTGGCCGGAAGAAGATGTAGTGGTTCCGATAGCAGCGGCGGCAGAGCAGCCGGCAGGCCACCGAGTTGTAGAACGTCTCCGCGCACTCGGGCTGGCGGTGCTCGGACAACAGCAGCAAATAGGCGCGCTTGATGGCGCGCCAGGCGTCGTCGGAGCTCGTGAGGTCGGGAAACGCGTCGCAAATCGCCTGGACGGTACGGCGCACTTCCGCGTCCCGGCCGTCGACGCGCGCGCGGCCGTCCTTTCGCGCGGCGTTCCAGTCGCCCTGCTCGAAGTGACGGCGCGCGCGCGCCGAGAGCTCACGAAAGGCGGCGTAGTGGCGCTCGAACCCGTCGAGGATGACGCGCGCTACGTCCGCTGCCCGGCGCGCTGTCGCTATGGAATCGTCCTCTTCCGACACACCCGCCGCATACCAAGTTCGCGCCTCGCGCGATGGGACGAAGGAGCGTGATCGTGCGTAGCTCTCCCGCCGAAATGCGAAGATTATAGCCCGCGCGCGCCGGGGTTTGCCGTTCTTCGCAACACGACGCCGATCGTGTGGCACGTTTTCACTTCTTTGACCGTGCGGGCCGCGGGGGCGCCCACTACGTGCAGGGACGTGACGTCCTCCTCGTCCTCTCGTCCCTCGTTACAGGTGCGTCACGGTGTCCTCGAGCGCTACGCGGACGTCCTGACGCGGCGCGCGATTGCGGTGCTCGACGCCCTATCGCCGCTGGACGAGCGGAGAGTTTTGCTCATGAACGCGCGCACGGCTCGACGCGCGCGTCGTTATGCCGAGCGGCGGCGTATCGAATTCCTCGACCCCGCCGGGACGATCGAGGGCACGAACCTTCGCGTGGGCGACGTTCGGGTCGGCGCCTTCGCGGGCTCCCCGATCCCCCGAGACCTGCAGCGGCAATGGATCCAGGGTACGGGCCCCGCGGCCAAGCCGCGTGTGCCGCTCGAGCGGAGCCTGCGGAACGTGGCTTACGCGCTCCTCTCCGGCGCCGACGGCTGGATGTTCGACGGCGAGGACGCGCTCGGCCAGGTCGCGACCATGTCGCTCGACAATCAGCGAAACCTGAAGCTCGCGATCGCGCGGGAGCCCCTGTTCTTGCGCGTCGCGGAAGGCACGGCGCGCGAGATGAACGCCTGGGCGCAGGGCTTTCTGGGCCGGCCCATCGTCGAGGACGTCGAGCGCCAGCTCGGCTTCACGACGAAGATCTTCCGCGCGCGCGGCCTGCACCTGGACGACCGCCACGTCCGATGGAGTGACGGGCGAGGGTTCTCCGCGTCGATCGTCGACGCCGTGCTCTACGTGGTGAACAACCACGCGGCGCTCCGCGCCCGGGATTCGTCCATCGTCCTCTACCTGCCGAAGATCCAGACCGCGGCGGAAGCGGCGCTGTGGAACGACGTCCTCGACGAGCTGGAGCGCCACACGGATCTTCCGGCCGGCACCATCAAAGCCTACGTGCTCGTGGAGCAGCTCGAGGCGAGCTTCCAGCTCATGGAGATCCGGGCGGCGCTGGGCGCGCATTTCGTCGGGTTCAACACGGGGCGCTGGGACTACATCAACAGCGTCGCCGACGCGATGGGCTGGGACCCCGCGTTCATGAACCCGAACATCGACGCCATCACGATGACGTACGGGTACATGCGCACCTACGAGGACCGCGTGCGCCGCGCGGTGAACACGCCCGATCGCAATCGCAACTTCGCGCTCTGGCAAGGCGGCATGGAGCCGAACATCCCCGTCGGTTCGGAGCGCGGCGTTTCGGCGAGCATGCAGCGCGCGCTGGCCGGCGCGGAACGCGAGCAGCACGCGGGCGCGAGCGGCAAGTGGGTGGCGCACTGGAAGATGGTGCACGTCGTGCGCCCCGTCTGGGAGCGGGTGGGCGACGACAACCAGCTCGGCCGCGCCTTCCCCCCGCTCACCTACGACCCGGAGGACGCCGCGGCGCTCCTCGGGTTGGAGGAGGCTCCTCGCACCGTCCGCGGCGCGCGCGATCTCCTGAGCGTGGCGCTGCAGTACGGCAACGCGTTCGGGCAGGGCATGCAGGCCGCGGCGCTCAAGCCGGCCGACTTCTTCGACGACGACGACGTCCTCTACCTGATGGAAGACATGGCCACGGGGGAGATCCGCGTCAGCATCCTGTGGGAGTGGCTCCACAAGCACGCGCCGTTCACCGCGGATGACGCGGCGACCGGTGTGAAGGCCGGCGACCCCCTCACGCTCGAGCTGTTCTCACGGTTGCTCGAGGAAGAGTACGAGAAGCTCCTCGCAGCGAGCGACCGCAACGTCCACCGCGACTCGAAGACGACCACGCTGCCGGTCGCGCGCGAGATCGTCGACGCCCTCGTCCGGCACGCGCAGAAGCCGCCCTGGTACGTGGACCTGCTCAACCTGAACCTCGAGCAGACGGACCTGGAAGTCGCGCGAGCGCGCATCCGGCGTTACCTGGAGGTGCTCCGCGCGCAAGGCCGGCGCACGACGGAGAACCTGGATTTCGAGCGCGCCGGCACGCCGAGCGCGCTGCGCTGAGTCGATCCCGTGACCCGCCGGGGCACGGAAGAGGAGAACCGCCCACCCATGCAAACGTTCGAGCAACAAGTCGCCGCCGCGAAGACCTGGTGCGAGCAGCCGCGCTTCTCGCGTGTCCGCCGTCTTTACACCGCCCGCAACATCGCCGAGCAGCAAGGCACAATCGAGACTGAGTATACGGTCGCGCGCGACGCAGCCGAGGGCTTCTACGCCAAGCTGCGCGAGCTCTTCGCCGCCAAGAAGAGCATCACCACGTTCGGCCCGTACTCGCCGGGTCACGCGGTCACCATGAAGCGCGTCGGCATCGCCGGGATTTACCTGGGCGGCTGGGCCACCTCGGCGAAAGGATCCCTACACGAAGATCCGGGGCCGGATCTCGCGAGCTATCCGCTCAGCCAGGTTCCGGACGAAGCCGCGGTCCTCGTGCGCGCGCTCTTGACCGCCGATCGCAATCAGCACTTCACGCGGAGCCGCATGACCGAGGAGCAGCGCAAGGCGACGCCGCTCGTCGACTACCGGCCCTTCATCATCGCGGACGCCGACACCGGACACGGCGGCGACGCGCACGTGCGCAACCTGATCCGCCGCTTCGTGGAGGTCGGCGTGCCCGGCTATCACATCGAGGACCAAAAGCCGGGCGCGAAGAAATGCGGGCACCAGGGCGGCAAGGTGCTGGTCTCCTCCGACGAGCAGATCAAGCGCCTGAACGCCGCGCGCCTGCAGCTCGACGTGATGCGCGTCGCCGGGCTCATCGTGGCGCGGACCGACGCGGAGGCCGCGACGTTCCTCGAGAATCGCAGCGACGAGCGCGATCAGGCGTTCGTCCTCGGCGCGACGAACCTCGACGTGCCGAGTTACAAGCTCGCGTTCCTCGCCATCCACCGCAAGCTGCACGCGCTCGGCGTCGACGAGGCGCGGGGACACCTCCTCTTCGCGGTCAGCGAGCGCGAGTACGAGCAAGCCGATGCGTGGCTCTCTCAAGCGGGCCTCGTGCCGTTGATCGAAGAGACCGCTCGCAACCTGCGGAAGGCGACGGGAGACGCCGCCGACAAGCTCCACGACGCGCTCGAGACGCGCTACGCGGAGGCGTGGCAGGAGGCCGCCGGTCTGAAGACCTACGGCCAAGCCGTGGCCGACGTGCTCGCGTTCCGTCGTTCACAGGGGGAGCAGATCGGCACGTCCGCCGAAGAGTGGACCGAGGTCACGCGGCGGGCGTCGCTCGCCGAGATGCGAGAGCGCGCCAAAGGCCTCGGCATCCAGGTCGCGTGGAACGACGAGCTCCCGAAGACGCCGGAGGGCTACTACCAGGTGCAGGGCGGGATCGAATACGCCATCGCCAAGTCGCTGGCGGTGGCGCCGTACGCCGACTTGATCTGGATGGAGACCAAGACGGCGGATCTAGAAGACGCGCGGCGCTTCGCGGAAGCCATCCACGCGGAGTTCCCCGAGCAGATGCTCGCGTACAATCTCTCGCCGTCGTTCAACTGGGACACGACCGGAATGAGCGACGAGCAGATGAAGCAGTTCCCGCAGGAGCTCGGCAAGCTCGGGTTCGTGTTCAACTTCATCACCTACGGCGGCCACCAGATCGACGGCCTCGTCGCCGAGGAGTTCGCCACGGCGCTGCAGCAGGACGGCATGCTCGCGCTTGCCCGTCTCCAGCGGAAGCTCCGCCTCATCGAGTCGCCTTACAAGACGCCGCAGACCCTCGTCGGCGGTCCCCGCCTGGACGCCGCGTTGATGGCGGTGTCGGGGCGCACGGCGGCGACCAAGGCCATGGGCAAAGGCTCGACGCAGCATCAGCACCTCGTGCAGACCGAAGTGCCGACCAAGCTGCTCGACGAGTGGCTCGCGATGTGGGCGGCGCAGCAGGGCTACGCCGGCAAGCTGACGACGTCGCTCAAGCCCCACACCGCGGGCTCGGAGCTCCTCGAGCTCGCTCTCCGCGATCAGCAGGGCGAGAAGGTGCTGAACGTCGTGTTCACCACCGCCCAGGACCGCGCCGGCAGAAACCTCCTTTCCATCCGCGACCAGAACAACGCCCCCGCCTTGCGCCGCAAGCGGCTGATGACGCTCGCCCAGCTCTTCCTCATCCACCGCTACAAGACCGAGTCGCTGCACTACCTCACGCCCAACAAGGACAACGAGGCGCAGACGGCCAGCATGAAGGCCTTCGGGATGTTCAAGAAGGTGAACAACGAAACCGGCCTCATCATCATCGCGGAGGTCGACCCCTCGCGCATCAAGACGCTGGTGGCCGACGACCGCGCCGCCTTGCGCGAGCTCATCGGCCGCAAGGGCTGATCTTCGTGAGCGCGCCGGCTCACGAACCTCGATGGACGACGAGCGACCTGTGCGACGTCCGAGAGGGCGCAGCGCAGGTCGCCGCGCCCGTCTTTCGCTCCTTCGGTGGCCGCGCGCGCTTCTGCGGCGAAATCGCGACCGTGCGTTGCCGCGAAGACAACTCGCGGGTGAAGGAAGCGCTCGCGACCGAGGGACGAGGGCGGATCCTAATCGTGGACGGCGGCGGTTCGCTGCGCTGCGCGCTCCTGGGCGACCTGATCGCGTCCTCGGCCGTCGTGCAGGGATGGACGGGCGTGGTGGTCTTCGGCGCGGTGCGCGACACCGAGCAGCTCGCCTCCATGCCGCTCGGGGTGCTCGCCCTGGCCGCCGTGCCGCGGAAGAGCGTACGCCGGGGCGAAGGCGAGCGCGACGTGGTGGTGACCTTCGCCGGCGTCGAGTTTCGGCCCCGCGAACATGCGTACGCCGACGCCGACGGCCTCGTCGTCGTGCGCGAGCCCTGGCCTTCGTGAACCCATATCGCTGCGGGGCAGCTCCAGATTCGCGCTGGATTCCCTAATGACCATCCTTGCGCGCGAAAGGCCGCGGCATACAAGCTTCGGGGGAATCGGCGTGGCTCGAGCGCCGCTCAGACATTTCGGAACGTGCATGTCGCCTCACCACCACCGTGTGGCCGCGGTAGAGCGGGTCGATGAGCTTCGTTTCGAGAGCGTCAGTAAAGCCGATACAGCCCGAATGCTGGATCGTGACGTGCCCCCCGAAATCGAAGCGGTTCTTCCGCGCTGGCTGCCTCTCAATCAGCGCCCGATGCGTGTGTAGCGTCCGCGCGGGAAGGTTCGTGTTTGCGGACGTGTACACCAGGTACGCCGGATCCTCCGGAGCCGTGTTGATGGCGCGCGCGTTCGCGTCCGAGCTCCCCAGCGCCTCGCCGAAGTCGATGCAGAGCAGCCCAGTCGTCGTGATGGACAGCTCTCCTCCTCCGACCAGCAAGACGACGCGGAGCGCAGGCGCCTCGGACACCGTCGGGGCAAGGTGCGCCCAGTCCTCTCTAGTGGTGACGAGGATCTCGGCGCCCGAGTCCTTCGCGATGAGGGCGAGCTCCGACGCGGAAAGAGACGTGGACGTCGGCACGGCGACCCTCCCGGCGCGCATCGTCCCGAAGAAGGCGATGGGGAACTCGATCGAATCGGGCAGGCGGATCAGTACGCGCGCCTCTTTGGACATGCCGGAGTCCGACAGGAAAGCCTGGAAGCGCGCGCACAGCTCGGTGAGATCGGCGTAAGTGTACTCGTGGGCCCCCAAGGGCCCATCGACGACGAACGCGGTACGGAAATAGACAGGGGTCCCGGCGTGTCGGCTGGTGACGGCGGCGCCGATGTTGAAGACCGGTTCTCGATCCCCGAAAACCAGCGCGAGCAGGGGGCGGTCTCGAGACGCGTCCCGCGGCGATCGCACGCTCACGGTTCGCCACCCGCAGTTCCGGCTTGCTCGTTCCCCGGGCTTCGCGGCCGTCCATCGTGATCGACCACGACGAATACGAACGTCGCACGGGCCGCGAGGCACCGCGCGCTGGTCTCCAGGTCTTCCGCCCAGAGGTGCGCTCCCACTTCGATCGATCGTGAATTGACGGAAAGAACGCGTGCGGTGGTTTCGGCGAGCGCCCCGACCTTCACCGGTGCCGTGAACTCGATCTGCGAGCGCGCGACGACGACGCTCGCTCGCGCTCGTCGAGCCGCGACGACCAGGGCCGCGCTGACGAGCATCGAGAACGTCTCGCCTGCGAACAGCGTGGCGTGATGGTTCGTGTTGCTGGGGAAAACGACGCGGGACGCAAGTACCTGCGGCTCTTCGCCCCAATCGGACGGAGCCGGCTGAGACCGAGGACACGGCAGCTCGACCACGCCGAACGAAGGACCATGCATGGGGGTCATTCAGCGAGGATAGAACCGCGGAGCGACCTCTCTAACTCGTGAAATGGCGCAAACGTGCAAAGGTCCGTGCTCGCCGTTGCCACGTCTTGCAAAGCGCCGCTCCCTCCCGGACGAGCGCGAAGCTCGAGGCTAGCCGTAGACGGGAAAGCGCCGCGTCAGCGCCGCTACCTTCTCGCGGGTCTGCGCGATGACGTGCGGGTCATCGGGACGCTCCAGCACGTCGGCGATGAGATGACCCACGAGGCGGGCTTGCTCTTCTTCGAAGCCGCGCGTCGTCATCGCTGGCGTGCCCAAGCGGATACCCGAGGTCACGAAGGGCTTCTCGGGGTCCTTGGGGATGGCGTTCTTGTTGACGGTGATGTGCGCGGCGCCGAGGATCTTTTCGGCCGCCTTCCCGGTGATCCGACGCGCGCGGAGATCGACCAGCATCACGTGGCTCTCGGTGCGACCGGAGACGATGCGTAGCCCGCGTTCGATGAGCGCGCCGGCGAGCGCGGCGGCGTTCTTCACCACCTGCTGCTGGTAGGCCTTGAACTCCGGGGCGAGCGCCTCCTTGAAGGCGACCGCCTTGGCGGCGATCACGTGCATCAAGGGGCCGCCCTGGAGCCCGGGGAAGACCGCGGAGTTGATGATCTTCTCGTGCTCGGCCTTCATCAAGATCACGCCGCCGCGCGGGCCGCGCAGGCTCTTGTGGGTGGTCGTCGTGACGAAGTCGGCGACGGGGACGGGGTTGGGGTACACGCCGGCGGCGATGAGCCCGGCGTAGTGCGCCATGTCGACCATGAAGTACGCCCCGACCGCCTTCGCCGCGGCCGCGATGCGCTCGAAATCGATGCGCAGCGCGAACGCCGAGGCCCCGGCGATGATCAGCCGCGGCCGGCGCTCGTGCGCCAGCCGTTCCAGCGCGGCGTAGTCGATGTCTTCCTCGGCGTTCAGTCCGTAGCTGACCACGTCGAACCACTTGCCGCTCAAATTGAGCGGCATGCCGTGAGTCAGGTGGCCTCCCTCGGCGAGGCTCATGCCCATGACGGTGTCGCCGGGCGTGAGCGTCGCGAAGAAGACGGCCTGGTTCGCCTGCGAGCCGGAGTTGGGCTGTACGTTCGCGGCCTCGGCGCCGTACAGCTCTTTCACCCGGGAAAGCGCGAGGTCCTCGACGCCGTCGACGTGCTCGCACCCGCCGTAGTAGCGCTTGCCCGGGTAGCCCTCGGCGTACTTGTTGGTGAGCTGGGAGCCCTGCGCCGCCATCACCGCCGGGGACGTGTAGTTCTCCGAGGCGATCAGCTCGATGTGATCTTCCTGGCGGCGATTCTCCTTCTGGATCAACGCCGCGATTTCGGGATCGGTCTTCTCGATCGTGTGGAGATTGCGGTCGAACAAAGGGCGTCCTCGTGTCAGACGGATGCGCGCAGGGCCTTCGCCGCGGCGACCATGTTGACGAGCGCGGGGATCACCTCGGCCCACTGGCGCGTCTTCAGGCCGCAGTCGGGGTTCACCCACAGCCGCTCCTTCGGGATGCGCTCGGCCGCCTTCTTCATCAGCTGCACGATGTGCTCCTCCGTCGGGATGTTCGGCGAGTGGATATCGTACACGCCGGGGCCGATCTCGTTCGGGTACTTGAAGTGATCGAAGGCGTCCAGCAGCTCCATGTCGGAGCGGGACGTCTCGATCGTGATGACGTCGGCGTCCATCTTCGCGATGGAGTCGATGATGTCGTTGAACTCCGAGTAGCACATGTGCGTGTGGATCTGCGTCTCGTCCGCGACGCCGTTGGCGGTGATCCGGAACGATTCCACGGCCCAGTCGAGGTACTCCTTCCACTGCGATTTCCGGAGCGGCAGCCCTTCGCGCAGCGCCGCCTCGTCGATCTGGATCACGCGAACGCCGGCCTTCTCGAGGTCGAGCACCTCCTGCCGCATCGCCAGGGCCAGCTGATAACAAGAGACGGAGCGGGGCTGGTCGTCGCGTACGAAGGACCAGTTCAGGATGGTCACGGGGCCGGTCAGCATGCCCTTCATGGGCTTCTTGGTGAGCGAGGCGGCGTACTTTATCCACTCCACGGTCATGGCACGCGGGCGGCTGATGTCGCCCCACAGGATCGGCGGCTTCACGCATCGCGACCCGTAGGACTGCACCCAACCGAACTGGCTGAACGCATAGCCGTCGAGCTGTTCGCCGAAGTACTCGACCATGTCGTTGCGCTCGGCCTCGCCGTGCACGAGCACGTCCAAGCCGAGCTGCTCCTGCTCGCGCACGGCGCGGGCGATCTCGGCGTGCATGGCCGCCTTGTAGGCGGCCTCGTCCAGCTCGCCCGACTTGAAGCGGTTGCGGGCGCGGCGGATCTCCTCGGTCTGCGGGAAGGAGCCGATCGTCGTCGTGGGGAAGGCGGGCAGCTTCAGCAGCGCGGCCTGCTTCCTGGCGCGCTGCGGGTAGGGACTCTTGCGCTCGCCGAGGGCGGCATCGAGCTTGGCGAGGGCGGCCTTGACCGCCGGGTTGTTCACGCGGGGCGAGCTCCGGCGCGCGGCGATGTCTGCCTGGTTGGCGGAGAGCTCCGCCTTCACCGAGTCGCGCCCCTGATTGATGGCCCTCGCCAGCACCCGGAGCTCGTCGAGCTTCTGCAGAGCAAAAGCCAGCGAAGCGGCGACGTCCGCGGGGAGCTTCTGCTCGCTCTTCAGGTCCACGGGCACGTGCAGCAGCGAGCACGAGGGAGCCAGCCACAGACGATCCCCCAGGGATTTCGCGAGGGGTTCGAGCCAGTCGAGCGCCGCGGTCAGATCGGTCTTCCAGATGTTGCGGCCATTGATGACCCCGAGCGAAAGGACGCGGTCCTTCGGAAGGCTCGCGACCAACTTGTCCACCTCGGCGCGGGCGTTGATCACGTCCAGATGGATGCCCCCGACCGGCAGGCTGCAAGCGAGCGGCAGGTTCTCGATGAGCTGGCCGAAGTACGTGGCCAGCAGCAGCTCCACCGGGCTCGACGCGAGCGCGGCGTACGCCGTGCGGAAAGCCTGTTGCCAGCCGGCGCCCAGCTCGGTGACGAGCGCCGGCTCGTCGATCTGCACCCACTCCACGCCCTGCGCGCCGAGCGCCTTCAGGAGCTCCGCATACACGGGAAGCAAGCGCGGCAGCAGGGCGAGCTTGTCGGAGTCGTCCTTCGCCTTGCCGAGCCAGAGATAAGTGACCGGGCCGATGATGACCGGCTTGGCTTTCACGTTCTGCGCCCGCGCTTCGGCGAGCTGCGCGAGGAGGCGCGAGGCGTCGAGCTCGAACTGGGTGTCCGCGCTGAACTCCGGGACGATGTAGTGGTAGTTGGTGTCGAACCACTTGGTCATCTCGCCGGCGGCGACGCCGGCGCCGGAAGCGCCCGGCTCCTCCGTGCCCGGGGCGGAGCGGCCGCGGGCGACACGGAAGTAATTGTCCAGCACGTCGCCCGAAAAGCCGTGCACCCGCGCGGGCAGGTTGCCGAGCGTGAAGCTCATGTCGAGCACCTGGTCGTAGAAGGCGAAGTCGCCCACCGGCACGAGGTCCAGCCCGGCTTGCTGATCCCAGTGGCGGCTCCGCAGCCGTGCGCCCAGAGCCACCAGGTCGGCGCGCGACGACTGCCCTTTCCAGTACGATTCCTGCGCGAATTTCAGCTCCCGCTTCGCGCCGATCCTGGGAAATCCGAGGTTGTGTGTCCTGACCATCGCTTCGTCTCCTTGGGGGGTAACCGGACACTAGGAAACAGGAGACATGAATGATAATGGCAATTTCTCACCTGTTCATGAACTTCGTTCATATATAGCCATGATCGAGCGCATCCACCTCGCGATCATCCGGGAAGTCGACAAGCAGGGTTCGCTGACGGCGGCCGCCGCCCAGCTCTGCTTGACTCAGTCGGCGCTGAGCCACGCGATTCGCAAGCTGGAAGAGCAGCTCGACACGAAGATCTGGCTGCGGGAAGGGCGCGGCCTCCGGCCGACGCAGGCGGGGCGATACTTGCTGTCGGTCGCCAACCGGGTGCTCCCGCAGCTGGCGATCGCCGAAGAGCGCATGCTGCAGTTCGCCAAGGGCGAGCGCGGAACGCTGCGCATCGGTATGGAGTGCCACCCCTGCTACCAGTGGCTGCTCAAGGTGGTGTCGCCGTACCTCGCGCGATGGCCGGACGTCGACGTCGACGTCAAGCAGGAGTTCAAGTTCGGCGGCATCGGCGCGCTGTTCGCGCACGACATCGATCTGCTCGTCACGCCCGACCCGCTCTACAAGCCCGGCCTGCACTTCGAGCCCGTGTTCGACTACGAGCAGGTGCTGGTGGTGGCTCGCGGCCACGCGCTGGCCGGCGCCGAGTACGTCCGGCCGGAGCAGCTGACCAGCGAGGTGCTGATTACCTACCCGGTGGACGTGGAGCGGCTCGATGTCTACGCGCTGTTCCTCTCGCCCGCGGGCATCGCGCCGCGCCGCCACAAAACGATCGAGACTACCGACATCATGTTGCAGATGGTGGCCAGCGGCCGCGGCGTCGCCGCGTTACCGCGCTGGCTCATCGACGAGTACGCCGGCAAGATCGACGTCGTGCCCGTACGGCTGGGCCGCCGGGGAATCGCCAAGCAGATCTTTCTCGGCGCGCGCGAGACCGACTTCGACATCGACTACGTGAGATCCTTCGTCGAGCAGGCCCGCCTGACGAACTTTCGCGAGATGCGGCCCAGGAAATCGGCGAAGAGCGGCGCTCGGCAGGCGCGCTGAGCCCCGGGCCCGCGAGGCATCCGGCCTTCGTTCGACCTTTTTCTGCCGAGCACCGCCGCTGCCGGCGGCGCTCGGTCTACGTCATCGCGGTGCCTCGCCGAGCGCTTGCTCGCCGAGGACTCGAGCGCGCAGGTCGTTCCACAGCGAGAGCCGTGACCAGTCCGGTCGCGCGAGGCGCTTCATGTCGTCGCCGAGGAACGGGCTCGGCAGGAAGAAGGTGATCATCTGTTCGCCGGCGCCGTTCATGAGCCGCAAGCTGTAGGACTCCGGCGAGCAGCCGCCGCCGATCGAGCGGGCGAACACCGCCGCCGAGCATTGCCGCTTCTTGGCGAGCGCGGGCGGAGTCCGGTTCTGCCCGAGCCCTCGGGTCTCGCCGAGGCACAGGTGGAGGTGAGACGGCCCCGGAGGCAGCGACACCGTGAGGTAACCGTCGAGGAACGAGAACGAGGGCGGTTCGGACAGCTTCAGCTCGAACACCGCGCCCTCGATGCAAGGTCCGAACACGACGCGGTCCCAGTGCTCGACGAACAGCGTATAGCAAATGGACAGCAGCGTTCCGCGCTCGCGGTCGGTGTGTCCGGCGATGGCGTCACGCCGGACGACCTTGTGAGACGGCCGATCCCAGGTCGGATGGACGATGGGGATGTCCGTCTCTTCCGTGCGGAGGCCGCCGTCTTCGATGATCCGCGTGGGGAGACCGAAGGGCGGAGCCGGCGCGCCGTTTCCGCCGTCTGCCGCGGGCAACTCAGTTTGCATTCGTCCTTCTCCGCTGGGTGCGTTGACAGCCCGCGAACGACGATGATACCGCGCTACACATGAGGTAGCCACCTGTCCACATAAAGCGCTTCGCTGCCCAACCGGGCACAAAAGGGAAACCGGTTCGAGTCCGGTGCGGTCCCGCCACTGTAAGTGGAGCCACGACCTAGAACGTCACTCGATTTCTTCGGGGAAGACAAGGTCGAACGGAGAGGAGCCAATCCTCTCTTCCACGAGCCAGGAGACCTAACGACGCGCTTCGCAGCTTGATCCGCGAGGTACGGAACGGCGCCATTCAGGCACAGGCCTGCGCGCCCCTCGTCCGCTCGGGATCGAGGGGTTTTTCGTTTCGCGTCGAAGCGGACGACCCGGCTCCTCGAATCCCGCCCGCGGAGGCGGCTTCGAGACGACATGAAACCATCCAGCTCGAGCACGCGCGTCAAAGCGCGGAGGTCTGCGCGAATCGAGCGCCGCAGAAAGACCCGAGCCCTGCTCGCGACGCTGGCGTTCTCCGCGGAGCCGGCGCGCGCGGATCCTTCGCAGCCCGCCGCCGACGAAGGCGCCGTCACCGTCACCGTGCCGGGGACCGGCCTCGCGGAGCATTCGAGCGCCGACCCGTCCGCCGCGTCGACGGTGATCCGCGGAGAGCGACTCCACGAAGCGGGACAGACGGCGGCTTCGGTGCTGGCCCGCGTTCCCGGAGTCGCGGTCGAGCGCGGCGGCGCGCCGTCGGATCTCGCGACGGCGTCGATCCGAGGCTCCGACAGCTCGCAGGTCCCGGTGTACGTCGCCGGAGTCCGCGTCAACGACGACGTCACGGGGACCGCCGATCTCTCCACGATCCCTTTGTGGATGATGGATCGCGTCGAGGTCTTTCGCGGCAACGCGCCCGCGAGCGCCGAGCAGCTCGGCCTGGGCGGCGCGATCTTCTTCTGGCCGAGGCTGCCGAAGACGAATCGCGTCGGCGCGGGCGCGCACGTCGGCTCCTTCGGCGAGAGCGGAGAACAAGTCGCGGGCGAGGTCGGGGGCCCGCGCGCCGGCGCGCTCGTCGCCGTCCGGCGCGATCGCGCCGACAACGATTACCGCTACACGAACGACGAGGGGCTGCGGTTCACTCCGGTCGAGCACGACGACGTCCGGAAGAACGCCGATTTCACGAGCTGGGACGCCTGGGCGATCGGACGCTATCGGTACTCTTCCCGGGGCGGGATTTCGTCGGTGGCCAACGCCTTCGACCGCGAGCAAGGGGTGACCGGGCTCGGCGTCACCCCGGCCCTCTCCGCGCGCTCTCACACCCGAAGGCTCCTCGGCGCCGTCGCCGGCGACTACTCGTGCCCCGGCGGCGCGTGCCGCGTCGAGGCTCAGAGCTCGATCCTCGTCGGCGAGCTCACCCTCACCGATCCGTTCGTCGAGCTCCCCTCGCTCCGGACGCCGCTCCTGCACACCGACGGTACGCGCGCCACCGAGCGAGTCGGGGCGCGGTTCGGCGTCGGCGAGCAGCTCGAGCTCGGCGCGTCGGTCACGCAGGTCTTCGAGGGGACCCACACGGACCGGGAAGGCAATCTCCCGCGGCACGGAACGCGCTCGACGACACGCCCGGCGGTGAACGCCGAGTGGTCTCCCTGGGACGCGGTGCGTCTCTTCGGGCTCGGGGCCGTCGAGTGCGACACGACCGCCGGCGTCGACGAGCAATACAACCTGGCGACCTCGCGCTCGAGCGGTGGGTGCGGCGTGCTCGAGCCCGCGGGGCGCCTCGGCGTGAGCGTGCGACCGCTCCCTCCGCTGGAGCTCCTCGCCAACGCCGGGCGGTACGTGAGACCACCGACGTTGTCGGAGCTCTACGGCGCGTCGGCGCTCACGGCCGGCAATCCCACCCTGTCGACCGAGACGGGCGAGACGGTCGACGCGGGCTTCCGGTTCTCGGCGACCGGCGCCGCCGGTCGCTACGCGGCGGACGTCTTCGGTTTCCTGCGCGAAGCGCACGATTTGATCCGATTTCGACAGACGGGGCTCTCCATTGTGGCTCCCTACAACGTCGGGCGTGCGCGCATCCTCGGGCTCGAGGCGACGCTCGCGGGCGAGTGGGCTCGCATGGTGCGCGCGGAGCTCTCCACGACGCTGCTCGACCCGCGCGACACGACCGACGATCCCGTCGCGGCGCCCCAGACGAACGACGTCCTGCCCCTGATGTCCCGCTTCGTCTCGGTCGCGCGCGTCGACGTCTTCACGACGCGCGGCCTCCACGCGCTCCGGCAGGACCGCGCGTCGATCGGTCTCTCTTATCTTCATCGCAGCTCCCGCTACGACGACGCCGCCGGGCAGGTGGTGTTGCCGCCTCAGGATTCGGTCGACATCGAGGCGTCGAGCGAGCACCTGACGGGCGCGCTGGAGCTGCGCCTCGCGATCCGAAACGTCTTCGACGAGCGGCAGTTCGATCTGCTCGGGCTGCCGCTGCCCGGACGGAGCTTCCACACGGAGATCGTGGCGTGGTGGTGAACTTCTACAGAGAAAAGGAGTCGTCTCATGAACAGGTTGCAATCATTGGTCGTCGGCCTCGCGATCCCGCTCGCCGCCGCGTGCGACGTGGAGAGCAAGCATCGGGATACCCACGGGATCGACGTCGGTGACGCGAGCGGAGCGTCCCAGCCCGACGGCGGGAACGCCGACGCCGACGCGGGGGCGCCCGCCGCGCCCGCCGTTCGCGGATACGTCGTCATCGATACGGATTACCAATCGACCGTCGTCAGTTTGCTCTCCGCCGAGGGCGACGTGGCGAGCGCGTCCTTCATCGCGTCGGGGAGCGCGGATCCCGGGCTGTCTGCGCCGCTCTCCGGCGACGTGGTGCCCCCCACGATGATCGTCCCCGGACCCGAAGTGGTGCTGCTCGACCGGTACCCCGCGTCGGTGCTGACCTGGGTCGATCTGAGCACGGCGAAGGTCCGCGCCCAGCTCTCCGTCGCCCAGGGCTTCGCCAGCAACCCGCACGACTACGCGCCTTACAGCGCGACCAAGGCGTTCGTCCCGAGGTACGAGCCCAACCTCGCGTCCGGCAAGAAGCCGTTCGACAGCGGCAACGACGTGCTGGTCATCGATCCGTCGGTGCCCGAGATCGAGGCGAGCATCGATCTCATGCCCGCGCTCGCCGGGGAGCCGAGCGGCTTCTACCCGCGCGCGGATCGCGCTCTTTTTGCCGGGGGAAAGCTGCGCGTCCTGTGCGTCGGCTACAACAGCGACTTCACCAAGAACATCGACTCGCGCATCGTCACCATCGACCCCGACTCCGAGTCGATCACCGACGTGCTCGTGTTCAAGGGGATGAAGGGTTGCGGCACCCTCGCGCTCTCGCCGGACGGAGCGCGCCTCGCGGTGGCGTGCGAGGGCTCCTTCGGCGAAGATCCTTCGACGGGGTTCCCCGACGCCGGCGTGCTCGTGCTCGACGTCGCCGAGAAGCTCGCGGAGACGAATCGCTTCACCTCGGTCGATCTCGGCGTGCGCGCGCAGGTGGGTACCGTCGAATGGACCGGTCCGACGACGCTGCTCTTCTCGACGCTCGGCCGATTCGACAGCGACCAGAAGACGCCGCTGGCCGAGGACACGGTGCGCTTCCTCGACACGGACAGCGGCGAGGTCGCTTCGGCGGTTCTTCTCCAGAGCAAGACGACCCCGTTCTCGCTCGGCGACATCCGTTGTTCGGTACGGCAGGGCCTGTGCCTGGTGAGCGACGCCGAGACGAACGGCGGAGTCCTCCAGCGCTTCACCATCGGAGCGAACGGCGCGGTATCGCTGAAGGACCAGGTGAAGGTGGACACCGGCCTCGGCCTTCCGCCGCACAACATCGGCGAGTTCTGAGCGTGCCCGATGCCGCAGACTCGAGACCTGCCCTCGCTGCGGCGGCCGCATGCGCCTTCTCGCCCTCGTCACCGAGCAACAAGGACAGAGGGGGCGCTTCTGAACTGAAGTTGCCTACTCGCTGGCCATGAGCACCACGTCCGCCACCCCGAGTGCCTGCAGGTTGTTGACGAGTTTCACCTCGAGATGGTGAGATTTCCGTTCGTGATGACGTCGTTCACGAAGCTGAACAGCTTCGGTGTGCGCGCTTCGACCCCGCGTTTGAGGAACGACGACACGACGTTCGTGTCGAAAAGCATCACCGCAGGTTGCCCATCCGGGCGCCGTCGAGGGTCTTCCAGTCTTCGACGGTGAGTGTTTCCCGGAGGCTCGAGGCGTAACGCTTCAAGCTGTCTCGTTGCTCGTCCGAAGTCTCGTTGGGGAAGGGAGCGAGCCAGAGACCCTGCCGGCGGATCGCCTTCTTGAATTTCATAGCATTCAGAAATGCGACATCGACCAGCTCCGTGCAGCGCTCATTGTTCTCGCCCGACTTGGCGGCTTCCACAGCGGCCATGAGCGCGACTTGCGTCTTCATAAGCGCCCTGAAGTCCTCGTCTTCTGCGGCCGCGGCAACCTGCGTGTCGAGCGCTGCAAGCTCCGAGGGCTGGACCACGGCAAGCGCCACGCCGAACAGCGACCGGAGGAAGGCGAGTACCCAGCCGAGAGTGTCGCGAGAGTCGGTGTCAGGCAGCACGGCCTGCAGGCGATGCTCTTGCCGGCGCAGATCGTCCATCAGGGACGCTCGGAACTCTTCCCGGTTCGAGACGATGAGCTCGATGGCCGCGTGTCCCAACGCCCGGACGGGCGCCATCAACTCGGACGTCACGTCGTCGAGCACCGCGTCGTCGACGGGTCCGGCGACGAGACGCCGGAGCCCCTCGTCGATCCGCGGCTTGGTCCACGTAACCGTCGCCCGCACGGAGGCGGGGAGCCTCTGGAGGAGCGCGTCCAGGTCGAGGACGAGCACCGCCTCGGCGGCAAGAGGAGTGGCGAGAGCAGGGAACCCCAGGGGAAAACGTCCTTTCGGAACGGACTTTTAGCACGCATCTCCCGAGCTCGCTTCCTCTGCAGGGGATCGCCAATAGTTTCCGGCGGTCGGGCGGCGCGGTGCCCGCACGTCGTCACTACCGTCCTTCCCTTGGACCAGCGTCGCGGTGAGCGCGAAGCACCCGCCTGCTACCTGCGTGCAAAGCACGGGTTGTCGGCGAGCATGCCTATCGAGATCGCCGTCCCGCCGGCGGTGGAACGAGCGGAGAGGGGCTCGATGGAGATCGTCGTGGGCGAGTGCCTCCTGCGCTGCGAGTCGACGAACAACCGCGCAACGGTGCCGAGGAGCTTGCCGTCGAAGCTGAGGCGACCGCGAAGCTCGAACGGAAGCGTCAATACCCCCATTGCCAGAGCGGCACGGGCGGGAGCACGTGCTCGAGGAGGTTTGCCGCCGTCTGGCACATTCGACGTCCCAGGCAGGACGGACAGAAGCCGCCGACGACGGGCGCGGAGAAGGCCGAAAGAGGCGAGGAGCGCGGCTTGGTGACCTAGGAGGCGCGAAATCGAGGCTCAGACGCGCCCGCGGAAGCGACGCTGATAATCCGCGCTATAGAGGGCGCTTTCGCGAAAGTCGTCGGCGTCGAGCGCGGGACCGACGAGAATCATCGCGGTACGATCGATGGCCGTCTGCCGCGCGCGTTCGACGATGTCCGCGAGCGTGCCACGGACGACCCGCTGATCGGGCCAGGAGGCGCGAAACACGATCGCCACCGGACACTCGACGCCGTAGTGCGGCACGATCCGCTCGACGACTTCCGATAGGATGTGCACGGAGAGATGGATCGCGAGCGTGGCTCCCGACGCCGCGAAGTGCTCGAGTGTCTCACGCGACGGCATGGCCGAGGCACGTCCCGAGGTGCGGGTGAGGACCACGGATTGCGCGACCTCCGGCAGCGTGAGCTCTTGCTCGAGCGCCGCGGCGGAGGCGGCGAACGCCGGGACGCCGGGGGTGATCGTGAAGGGAATGCCGCGGCGGCGCAGGCGGCGGAGCTGTTCGCCGAGGGCGCTGTAGAGCGACAGATCGCCGGAGTGAAGCCGCGACACGTCTTGCCCGCGCTCGTGCGCCGTGACGAGCTCGGTTTCGATTTCGTCGAGATCGAGCGGCGCGGTGTCGACGACGCGGGCGCCCGGCGGCGCAAGTGCGACAATTTCCGCGGGAACGAGCGAGCCGGCGTAGAGACAGACCGGGCAGCGCGAAACGAGATCTCGTCCGCGTACGGTGATGAGATCGGGTGCGCCGGGGCCGGCGCCGATGAAGTGGACGGTCATCGCTTCGTGAGCCTCCATTGCGTCACGGGGAGCGCCGAACGAAAGGCGTGCAGCGAGCCGAGCGGCGCCGCCGTTTCGAACGAGAACCGGCAGAGCTCGCCGCCAAGACGCTCGTACCAGCGGATGAGGGATGCCTGGGTTTCGAGAGCCACCGCGTTCACGACCAGTCGCCCGCCGGCGGAGAGCGCGTCGTAGCAGCGCTCGACGAGCCCTTGGTCGCGCGCGCCGCCACCGATGAATACCGCATCCGGCGCCGCGAGATCGCGGAGCGCGGCGGGCGCGTCGCCCTCGACCACCTGCAATCCTGGAACGCCGAGCGCCGCCGCGTTCCGGCGGATGCGAGCGCAGCGCACCGGGTCGCGTTCGATGGTGATGGCGCGGCACGCGGGATGGCTCAGCGTCCATTCGATGCCGATCGAACCGGCGCCGGCACCGACGTCCCAGAGCAGCGCGGCAGGCCGCGGCCCGAGAGCAGAGAGGCAGATCGCGCGCAGATCCTGCTTCGTGAGTTGACCGTCGTGCTCGAAGGCCGAGTCCGGCAAGCTCGCGCGGCATGGCAGCACCAGCGCCGTGGCGTCGGCGACGGGCTCGACGCCGACGAGGTTGAGATCGGCGACGTCCTCGAACGCGAATTCCGAAGCGAGGGCCGCTCGGACGCGTTCGGTTGCGCCGCCGAGCGACTCGAGCACGTGAAGGCGCGAGCGTCCGAAACCGCGCGCGGTCAACAGGCGACCGAGCTCGCCGGGAGTCTTCCCGTTCCACGAGAGAGCGAGCAGCCGTCGAGCGGGGGACAGGTATCGGATGACTTCTCCGAGATCGCGGCCGTGCAGCGAGACGAGCTCGGTGTCCTGAAGGGGCCAGCCGAGCCGCGCGGCAGCCAGCGAGAGGGACGACGGCTGGGGGTGACAAACGAATTCGCCCCGGTCGAGCGACGGCGCGAGCAGCGCGCCGATGCCGAACAAGAACGGGTCCCCGGAACCGAGGACACACGTCGAATGCCCCCGGCGCGCGAGGACCTTTGCTACACCATCGGACAATGGTGAAGGCCAGACCAGCCGCTCGCCGCGAACCAGCGAACGAACCAGCTCGAGCTGTCGCGTGCTGCCGGCGACCAGCTCCGCGGTTTCGATCGCCGCGCGCGCGGCCGGCGAGAGCGCATCTGGCGCATCGAGGCCGAGACCGACGATCGACAGCCAGCGCTTCGGCAGAGGCTCAGGACGCACGGTGTTCAAAGTCCTGATCCTCGGCGGCACGAACGAGGCGCGTCGCCTGGCCAATCGCCTGGCTGATGACGCGCGCTTCGGGGTGCTGCTGTCGTTTGCAGGCCGCACCGAGAACCTCATCCTGCCTTCCACGCCCTATCGCGTGGGAGGCTTCGGAGGCAGCGCGGGCCTGGCTGCGTTTCTTCAGCGCGAGCGTTTCGGCGCGCTCATCGACGCGACGCATCCCTTCGCGGCGACGATGTCTCGGAATGCCGTCGAGGCCGCGCGGAGCCGCGACGTCCCGCTGATACGACTCGAGCGGCCGCGCTGGACGCCGGAACCGGCGGATCGGTGGATCCCGGTCGCCGATATGCCGGCGGCCGTGCACGCGCTCGGCCGCGAACCGCGGCGCGTGTTCTTGACGATCGGACGCCAGGAAGTGGGCGCGTTCAAGGTGGCCCCGCAGCACGATTACCTGGTCCGCGCCATCGACGCCTTCGACCCGGAGCTGCCGCGCGCGCGCGTCATCGCAGCGCGCGGGCCGTTCGAGCTCGCCGCGGAGCTCGAGTTGATGCGAACGGAGAAGATCGACGTCTTGGTCAGCAAGAACAGCGGCACGGACGCTACGTACGCCAAGATCGTCGCCGCGCGCCAGCTCGGCTTGCCGGTGGTCCTCGTCGAACCTCCGCCGCTTCCCGAGGCGCCAGTCGCGCGGTCGCTGGACGAGATCGTAAACTGGCTCGAGCGACTCCATCAGGCCGAGGTCCGGCGCGGAGTGTAGAGCCAGCACGCACCCGACGGGCGCTCGATGCGACGCGTGGCGTTCGTGCCGACGATGACCAGCGTGCGCATGTCGGCGAGCGCCGGGTCGGCTTCCGAAAGCCGGCTCACGACGACCGCTTCGTCGGCGCGCCCGATGGCAGCGGCGAACGCGACCAGCGTCTCTGCCGGTAGCTCGCGCCGCAGCAGCGCGAACGCCTCGTGGATTTGTCGCGGTCGCGCGCGGGAGGCAGGGTTGTAGAGGGCAATCACGAAACCGGCGCGCGCAGAAAGCACGAGCCGCTCCGAGATCAAGGACCAGGGCTTCAGGTTGTCCGACAGATTGATCGCGCAGAAATCGGCTCCGAGCGGAGCGCCGAGACGCGCGGCCGCGGCGAGCAGGGCGGTGATGCCCGGCAGCACCGCGACGTCCAGGCTCAGACATTCGCGCGGCCCGTGCTCGATGGCTTCGAACACCGCGGCGCCCATCGCGAACACCCCCGGATCTCCGCCCGATACGACGGCGACGCGCGCGCCATGCCGTGCGAGCTCGAGCGCCGCGCGCGCCCGCTGAAGCTCGTCGCCATTGCCGCTTGCATGAACGGTCTGTGCTTCGGTGAACGTGAGTCGCTCGAGGTATCCGTGATAGCCGACCACGTCCGTAGCCGCATCGAGAACGGCGCGGACCTCCGGCGTGATCCAGGAGCTGCCGCCCGGGCCAATCCCCACGACGCGTACCCACCCCGTCACGACGAGCTTGCCCTGTCCCGCGATCGATATAGCTCGCCATCGTGCGCCGGGAGCAAGATCAGCGAGAAGTAGATCGCGCGATCGTCCGTCTTCTCGTTGAGCGGCACGAAGACTTCGTGTTCGGTGGTGCCGTGTTCGAAAAAGAGCGCCCGCTCGGTGCGCCCGAGCCGATCGAGGATTCTTCGCACCTTGCCGTAGTGGCTGCCGAGCTTGATGATGGCCGCGGCGTCCGCCGCGCGCAGCTTGGTCTCGAGCTCGCCCTCGGGCAGCGTGCCGGGGATGATCGAAAACACGCGATCGGTCGAGACGAGCGGGAGCCCTGCACGCGCCGCGCAGCCCGCAAAGCTCGTGATGCCGGGGATGACCCTGCAGTCGTGATGCTTGGCGAGTCGGTCGTGCAAGTAAATGAATGAGCCGTAAAACAGAGGGTCGCCTTCGCAGAGCACGGCGACGTCGAGCCCGGCGGAAAGCCGCTCGGAGATGCGCGCGGCCGATTCGCCGTAAAAATGGTCCAGCGCGTTCACGTACTCCGGGTGCTGCGGGGGCAGCTCGACCGTGTACGGGTACGTGAGAGCGAGGTGTTCTGCGCTCGCACCGACGTAGCGTTCCGCTGTGCCCCAGGCGTTGCCTTTCTTGCCGCGCTTGGCGAAGAACGCGACGACGGGAGCTGCTTTTATGATCTGGACGGCCTTGACCGTCATCAAGTCAGGGTCGCCGGGGCCTACGCCGACGCCGAATAGTGTGCCCTTTCCCTCCATCGCTCACCGCTCGCTTTCGGACGCGAGCGCGTTGATCGCCGCGACGGCCATCGCGCTGCCGCCCTTTCTCCCTCGCACGATCATGCGGGGCACTCGAGAGTCCGCGAGCAGAGCTTCCTTGGACTCGGCCGCGCCCACGAAGCCAACGGGGACGCCGATCACCGCGGCGGGGCGCGCCGCGGTCTCGTCGAGGAGCTCGAGCAGACGAAACAGAGCCGTCGGTGCGTTGCCGATCGCGACGACGGCGCCCTCGAGCCGTTCGAGCCACAGGGTGACGGCGGCGGCGCTGCGAGTGGTCCGGTGTTCGGCGGCAATACCGGGCACGCGCGCGTCATCCAGGTAGCACAGGACTTCGTTCCCGGCGGGCAGCCGCGCGCGCGTCACACCCGCTGGAAGCATCTTCGAGTCGCATAGGATGGGCGCGCCGGAACGGAGGGCGCGCGCCGCCGCCTCGGAGAAGTCCGGGGAAAACTCGATGTCTTTAGCGAGCTCGACCATGCCGCACGCATGGATCATGCGCACCGCGATGCGCTCTTCGAGAGCCGAGAAGCGCCCGAGCTCGGCCTCGGCGCGGATGAGCGCGAACGACCGCTCGTAGATAGCTGCACCATTGCGCTCGTATTCGTGAGCTTGGCGCGGCCCGGCCAGGCGGGCGCGCGCGGCCTCGAGCGTCAGGGCTTCGTTGCGGATCGTTTCATTCACGTTCTGATGGAGGCCGAGCTTACAGCCCTCTTCGTCGAAAACCAGCGTGATGTCGGACCGGCCATCGAAGGCGCAACCCTTCGCGCACCCGGAGACGTGCAGCCGTGAGCGGGGTCCGAGGCGCGTCAACACGGTTCGCGCGAGCTCGCGCGCGACGGTGCGCGTTTCACCCAGCGCCGAACGGCATGCCGGCGCGCCCGAACAAGCTGCGGCTCTCAACAGAGGATCCGCCGGCTCGGTGAGCAGGCCCGCCACACGCAGTCGTTCGTGCTCGAGCGTGCATCGGTCCGGTTCCGGGACACCCGGCACGACGACGCTGCGCCACGGCGTTATCCGGATCGCGCCCGCGCGCGCGGCCGCGAGCTCCGCGATCAGCCGCCAAGTCCCGGCGTCCGCAGAGCCAAAGGGCACTCCGAGCGCCAGCCACGCCGGCTGAAACCCGATTGCCGGTACGACCGATCGCTCCCGTGGCGCATCGGCTCGTTCCCACCCGGCGAGGCAATGCTCGAACGCGAACGTGCTTTCTCGCGCCATCAGCTCGCGCAGTCTCTGCCCCGGGGCGTAGCGCGACAGCAGGAGGGCGAGATCGATCAGCGCGCGCGCGGCGTCCCGAGTGGGCCCCCTGTAGTGGCGCGCAGCGTCTCCGAGGCTCAGGAGAGCTTGCTCGGGTCGACTTGCCGACACGGTCAGTCGAAGGTCGCTCGCGATGTCGCGCAACGCGCCGCCGCTGTCGAGCACGACGCCGAACTTGTCCGGCAGGTGTTGCAGATCCCGATGGCTCGAGAGCGCGCTCTCGAGCTCGGTGGCCAGCGGTTCTAGATCGGCGCAGCTCGGATCGAGGCCCGTCAGTGGATTCACCAGCAACGCGGCACGACGATCGTACGGCGAGAGCTCCGCGAGCCCGAGCGCCACGAGCTCGCGTTGCGCCGCGTTCACCGTCGCCGAGGTGAAACCACGCAGCTGGAGCTTGCCGCGCCGGGTGAGCTCGATCAACCCGTTGCCCAGCCGCTGCGCGAGCTCGCAGAGCTGCTCGAGCTGCTCGACTCGCAGCCGGCGCATCCCGATCCCCAACCGGATGATGAGCCCATCTCCCGATTCCATTGGCTGAAGCACGCTGGGGCAGAAGCCGCGGCGTCGGTCAGCGACTTCGGTCCGGGAGCTCACAGGGGGCGATCTAGCACGCTGCCTGGAGAGAACCCGCGCGTGTCCGCCGTTCGAGTGGAGCGCTCGTCGAAAAAGTCGCTATTGTCGGCCGGTCGCGTGAAACGGTTTCTCGTAATAGGCATCGGCGTCGGCAATCCCGCGCAGCTCACGCTCGAGGCCGTCGACGCGCTGGGCCGCGTGGACGTGTTCTTCGTGATGGACAAGGGGCCCGCGAAGGAGGACCTGAACACGCTGCGAAAGCGCATCTGCGAACGCTACGCGAAGGTCGGTCATCGCGTCGTCGAGCTGCCGGACAGCCCGCGCGATCCCGCGATCGAGTCGTACCCCGATCGCGTCGCTCTGTGGCACGAGCAGCGCGTGCAGCGCTACGTCGAGTTCCTCGCGCGCGAGCTCGGGAACGACCAGTGCGGCGGCGCCCTCGTGTGGGGGGATCCGAGCCTCTATGACAGCACGCTGCGACTCGTGGAAGAGCTCGTGCGACGCGGAATCGACCTCGACTACCGCGTGATCCCGGGAATCAACAGCGTGCAGGCGCTGGCGGCGAGCCATCGCATCGTGTTGAACCGCGTCGGCGGATCGATCCACGTGACGACCGGCCGGAGGCTCGCGGCGGCGCTCGCCGAAGGGCACGACGACATCGTCGTAATGCTCGACGGTGAAAACTCGTGGAAGGCAGCGCCGCCGCAGGCCTTCGAGATTTACTGGGGCGCCTACCTCGGTATGCCGCACGAACGGCTGGTGCGGGGGCTTCTGGCGGAAGTGGGCGCCGAAATCGAGCGCGTGCGCGCGGCGTTGCGCGCCGAGCACGGCTGGATCATGGACACTTACCTGCTCCGGCGGATCGACCGCGCGCCCTGAAGTGCCCGAGGCCGTGGGGGTGCCTTGTCCTCGTTCCGGCATTTTGCGAAGCTTCGCCCATGGATGGCGACGCGGATGCCTACAAAAAGAAGACCGAAAAGATCCGGCAGAGCTACGAGGAGCGCAAGGCCGCGGCCACGCGTGAAAAGGGCCTCATCGTAGTCTTCACTGGGACCGGTAAGGGCAAGAGCACGGCCGCCTTCGGCATGCTCCTGCGCGCCCTCGAGCACGGGCTCAAGGCCGCCGTCGTGCAATACGTGAAGGGTGCCATCGAGACCGCCGAGACCAGCGCGTTCGCGCGCTTCGGCGATCGAATCGAGTGGCACCGCATGGGCGAGGGGTTCCACTGGAACACGCAGGACGCCGAGCGCGACCGCCGCGCCGCGGAGCGTGCATGGAACCTCTCGTGCGAGCTCATGGCGCGGCCCGAGCTCGGGATGCTGATCCTCGACGAGATCCTGGTGTCGTTGCGGCTCGGACAGCTCGAAGAGAGCCGCGTGCTCGAGGCCCTCGCGAACAAGCGCGAGAATCTACACGTGGTGCTGACGGGGCGCGGGGCCACCGATACGCTCATCGAGCAGGCGGATCTGGTCACCGAGATGAAGATGATCAAGCATCCTTACAAGAGTGGGATCCGCGCCCAGCCGGGCATCGAGTTCTGAGCATCATCATGAGCAAACTACCGACCACGATCGTCACCGGGTTTCTCGGGAGCGGGAAGACCACGCTTCTCCGCCATCTGCTCACCAACGCCGAAGGCCGCCGCCTCGCCGTCATCGTGAACGAGTTCGGCGAGGTAGGCGTCGATGGCGAGCTCCTCCGCCAGTGCGGCATCGGCTGCGACGCGGAAAGCGAGGACGCGGGCGGCACGCTCTACGAGCTCGCCAACGGCTGCCTGTGCTGCACCGTGCAGGAAGAGTTCGTTCCGGTGCTCGAGAGCCTCATGGAACGACGGGACCGGATCGACCACATTCTGATCGAGACGAGCGGGCTTGCCTTGCCGAAGCCGCTCGTCCAGGCGTTTCAGTGGCCGCAGATCCGCGCCGCGTGCACGGTCGACGCGGTGATCGCGCTCGTGGACGGGCCCGCCGTGCTGAGCGGGCAGTTCGCGGACGACCCGCACGCGATCGACGAGCAACGCCGCGAGGACCCGAGTCTCGACCACGAGCGACCGCTGCACGAGCTCTTCGAAGATCAACTGAGCGCGGCCGATCTGGTGATCGTGAGCAAGGTGGATCAGCTTTCGCCGGAAGATCTTTCTCGGGTGAAGGCGACCCTCGCCGAGCACTTGCCGCCCGGCGTGAAGGTCGTGACGGCGGACCACGGCGAGCTTCCGTTCGACGTCGTGCTCGGCCTTTCGCGCGGGTCGGAGTCGACGATCGACGAGCGCCACACCCACCACGATGAGGACCACGCACACGGACGCCCCCACAGCCACACGCTGTTCGATACCGTGGTGGTGCGCGTGGGCGCGATGGAGCGCGCCGCGCTCTTGCGCGGGCTGGAAGCCGTGGTGCGCGAGCACGAGGTCTACCGCGCGAAAGGCTTCGCCGCCGTCAGCGACAAGCCCATGCGGCTCGTGGTGCAGGGCGTGGGCCAGCGCATCGACAGCTACTTCGATCGGCCGTGGCGAGCGGACGAAGCCCGGTCGACGGAGCTCGTCGTGATCGGCGCTCACCTCGATCGCGAGAGGGTGACGCGCACCCTGCTCTCGGCCGCCGCGAGCTGAGCCGTGCATCTGCTCGCCACCCGTCCAGGCGGTTACGCCGCAGGCGATGGAGTGGTGGATCTCGGTCAGACGCCGGCCGAGGTGGTGATCCTTTCGGCGGCGGACACCGATCTCGCGCTTCTGGCCGACGCCGCGGAACGCACGGAACCGCCGTTTTCGTTGCGGCTCGCGAACCTGCTCGCGCTGCGCTCGAATGCGTCGGTCGACCTCTACTTCGACCGCGTGCTGAGCCACGCGAAGCTCGTGGTCGTCGCGATGATGGGCGGCGTGGGCTACTGGCCTTATGGCGTCGATCGGCTCGTGGAGCGTGCGCGCGAGCGTGAGCCGCACGCGCTCGAGCTGGTGCTCGTGCCGGGCGACGATACGCCGGATCCGGAGCTTGCGCGGCTCAGCACGGTCGGGGCGGCGGACTGCGCGCGCATCTGGCGTTATCTCCGCGAAGGGGGGCCGAGCAACGCGAGCGCCCTCATCCGGTTTCTGGGGGCGCGTTTCTTCGACGCCGGACCGCTTCCGAACGAGCCGGAGGTGATGCCGCGAACCGTCGTCTACCATCCCGAGGCGAAGGTCGCCGATCGGGAGCGCTGGCGGCGCGAGTGGCGTGAGGGCGCGCCCGTCGCGGCGCTGCTGTTTTACCGTGCGCACCTTCAAGCTGGAAACCTGAGTGCGTTCGACGCGCTCATCGCGGAGCTCGCGCGCGCGGGGTTCAATGCGCTGCCGATCGCCGTGGCGTCGCTGAAGGACTCCGATTGCCGCGCGGCGGTCGAAACCTTGCTTCGCGATACCCGGACCGAGATCGTGCTCAACACGACCGGCTTCGCGGTGTCCGGATTCGAAGGGTCGAGCGTACGGTCGTGCACGCTCGGGCTCGATCGCCCGGTGCTGCAGGTGATCCTGAGCGGGGGCAACGTGAGCGATTGGCGCGGCGGCTCGACCGGCCTCTCCCCGCGCGATCTGGCAATGAGCGTGGTCTTGCCGGAGACCGACGGTCGCATCATCTCGCGGGCGGTGAGCTTCAAGGGCGCGCGCCGGCGTAGCCTGCGCGCGGAAGCCGACGTCGTCGAGTATCAGGTCGAACCCGATCGCGTGCGCTTCGTCGCCGAGCTCGCGGCGCGCTGGGTCCGTCTCGCGCGCACGCCTACGGCAAAGCGCCGCATCGCGCTGGTGCTGGCCAACTATCCCGCCGAGGACGGCCGCCTGGGCAACGGCGTCGGCCTCGACACGCCGGCTTCGACGGTCGAAATCCTGCGCGGACTCGAGCGCGCGGGATACGGCCTCGCGGAGGTCCCGGACGACGGCGCAAAGCTCATGGACCGCCTCCGCGCGCAGGTCACGAACGAGCTAGGAGCCATCGACACCCGGCGATGTTTGCAGAGCCTCTCGCTCGACGACTACGCGGCGTTCCTGCGCGAGCTGCCGCCGGAGCTCGGCCGCGCCATCGACGCGCGCTGGGGACGGCCCGAAGACGATCCGCGTTGCCGAGACGGCCGGCTGATGATCTCCGGCATCGAGCTCGGGAACGCCTTCGTCGGCGTCCAGCCGTCACGCGGCTACTCGATCGACGTCCAGGGCACGTACCACGATCCGGATCTGGTGCCGCCGCACGGCTACGTCGCCTTCTATGCCTGGTTGCGCCGTGCTTTCGCCGCCGACGCGGTGGTGCACGTCGGCAAACACGGGAACCTCGAATGGCTGCCGGGCAAGAGCGTCGCGCTCGGAAGTGCGTGCTGGCCCGACGCCGTGTTCGGGCCCTTGCCGCACCTGTATCCGTTCATCGTCAACGATCCCGGCGAGGGGACGCAAGCCAAGCGCCGCGCGCAGGCCGTGATCATCGATCACCTGGTGCCGCCGCTCACTCGCGCCGAGACGTACGGCGTCCTGCGCGACCTCGAGCGCCTCGTGGACGAGTTCTACCAGGCGCTCACGCTCGATCCGCCGCGCGCCCAGCTCCTCCGCCGGGAAATCCTGAGCGTCGCGCGGAGAGCGAACCTCGAGCGCGAGCTCACCCGCGCCGCGAGCCGTCGTGCCCGCCCGGAGGGCAACACCGACGACGCGCTGCTCGTCTCGATCGACGCCTACCTGTGCGAACTGAAAGAGTCTCAGATCCGCGACGGGCTCCACGTGTTCGGGCGCTCGCCGGCCGGCGTGCAACGGCTCGACACGCTCGTCGCGTTGTCGCGGGTGTCGGTCGGGAACGGCGCCGGCCGTAATGCCGGCCTGCTCGGCGCGCTGGCGAAGTCGTTGCTGGGAGCGGATCTCCCGGACGATGCCGCCGCCCCCTGGTCGGGGCAGAGACCCGAAGAGCTCGCCCGCGTGAGCGAGGACGCCTGGCGCACGGTGGGTGATACCCGCGAGCGGCTCGAGCTGTTCGCGCGCGCTCTGCTCGCCGGAGAGGTATCGGTGCCGGTGGGATGCAGCGACGTGGTCGAGCGCGTGCGCGACGAGATCGTCCCGGCGCTCGACGCCTGCGGGCCGTGCGAGATGGCCGGATTGCTCGCCGGTCTGGACGGGCGCTTCGTGGAGCCGGGGCCGAGCGGCGCGCCGACGCGCGGGCGGCTCGACGTCCTGCCGACGGGTCGCAACTTCTACAGCGTCGACGTGCGCGCGGTGCCGACCCCCTCCGCGTTCCACCTCGCGAAGCGCGCCGCCGAGCGCCTCGTCGAACGTCATGTGCAGGACCATGGCGAATATCCGCGCTGCATCGGCCTCTCCGTGTGGGGCACGGCCACGATGCGAACGGGCGGCGACGACGTCGCACAGGCGCTGGCGCTCCTCGGGGTCCGGCCGGTGTGGGCCGAGGGCAGCGCGCGCGTCGTCGATACCGAGGTGCTGCCCGCCTCGGCATTGCGCCGGCCGCGGGTCGACGTGGTGCTGCGCATCTCCGGCTTCTTTCGCGACGCGTTCCCCGAGCTGATCCGGCTCCTCGACGCCGCCGTACGCGCCGTCGCCGAGCTCGACGAGCCGGAGAGCGTGAACCCGATCCGCGCGCGCGTGCTCGCCGACGAAGCGAGGCTCCGCGCGGAGGGCCTCGTCCAGGAAGAAGCGGCGCGAAAGGCGCGCTTCCGTATCTTCGGTAGCAAGCCGGGCGCATACGGCACCGGCATCGGGGACGTGCTCGGACGCGGCGACTGGCGGGATCGGAGCGATCTCGCCGACGTGTACCTGAATTTCGGCTGCTACGCTTATGCGACGGCCGAAGAGGGCGCCCCGGAGCGCGAGCTCTTGCAGAATCGCCTTTCGGGAGTCGATGCGGTCGTGCAAAACCAGGACAACCGCGAGCACGACATCCTCGACTCCGATGACTACTACCAATTTCAGGGCGGCATGGGAGCCGCGGTCGAGCAAGCCCGGGGCGCGCTGCCTGCGCTCTACCATGGCGATCACGCAGACCCCGCGGCGCCTCGCGTGCGCAGCCTGCAAGAAGAGCTCGCGCGCGTGATCCGGAGCCGCGTGGTGAACCCCAAGTGGATCCTCGGCGCGCGACGCCACGGGTTCAAGGGCGCGGCGGAGATGGCCGCCACCGTCGACTTCCTGTTCGGCTACGGCGCGGCGACCGGCATCGTCGAAGATTATCAGTACGCGCTGGTGACCGACGCGTACTTGATGGACCCGGAAAACCGCGCATTTTTGGCCGAGCACAACCCGGGCGCGCTCCGCACGATGACGGAGCGGCTGCTCGAGGCGATGGAACGTGGACTGTGGCGCGAGCCGCGCGAACAGCGCGGCGCGCTGGAAGCCCTGCTGCTCGACGTCGAGGAACGATGACTCCGATGAAACCCATCTACCCGTTCACGGCGGTCGTCGGCCAGGAGCCGCTGAAGCTCGCGCTGCTCCTCTGCGCCATCGACCCGAGCCTCGGCGGCGTGTTGATCTCGGGTCCGCGCGGCGTCGCGAAGACGACGCTGGCGCGCGCCGTCGCCGAGCTCGTGCCCGGTCGTTTCGTCGAGCTCCCGCTCGGCGCCACCGAAGAGCGTCTGACCGGCACGCTGAACCTCGAGGCCGCTCTCGGGGGAGGGCGGGTGGAGTTCGCGCCCGGGCTCCTCGCGAACGCGCACGACGGCGTGCTCTACGTGGACGAGGTGAACCTCTTGCCGGACGGGCTGGTCGATCTGCTGCTCGACGCCGCGGCGAGCGGACAGAACGTAGTCGAGCGCGACGGCATCTCCCACGCGCACCCGTCGCGCTTCGTGTTGATCGGCAGCATGAACCCCGAGGAGGGTGAGCTCCGCCCGCAGCTCATCGATCGCTTCGGGCTTTCGGTTCACGCCGGCACGGAGATCGCGCCCCCGGACCGCGCCGCGATCGTGAGCCGGCGCCTCGCGTTCGACGTCGAGCCCGAAGCTTTCCGCGCCGAGTTCGCCGCGGAACAGGAAGCGCTCATCGAGCGCTGCCGGAGCGCCCGCAAACGAGTGCAGTCGATCGCGGTCGACGGCGCTCTGCTCCAGCACGTGACCGAGGTGTGCCACGCCGCCGGTGTCGAGGGAGTTCGTGCCGATCTCGCCATGCTGCGCGCGGCGCGCGCGCTCGCGGCGTGGGAGGGGCGTGACGCGATCACGACCGAACACGTCGCCGCGGTCGCCGAGCTGGCGCTCGCGCATCGGCGGCCGCGCAAGGCACCCGACCCACGCGGTGACAGGGGAGGGGCGGGATCCGCGGCCCCTTCCGGCGGCGGCGCGCCGCCCGGCAGCGCGGGCGGGATCACGGCTCTCGGTCAGCGCGGCGCCATGCCCCGAGTCCCCGTCCGCCCCGCCGCGCCGCGCGCACTGCCCAGCGACCTGTTCACTTCCGCGCGCGGACGGCGTGCCGGCGCACTCCGGCGGGGCAAGCTTGCCCGAAGCACACGCTCGCCCGGCGCGATCGATTGGTTCAAGACCCTCTCCGGCCCGCGCCCGCTCACTCGCGACAAGGTCCGCCGTCGTCACCGGCGCGCTCCGCTACACGAGCTGTGGATCGTCGCCGTCGATTGCTCGTCGTCGATGCTGCATCACAGCGGTCTCGCGCTCGCGAAGAGCGTCGCGCAGGCATTGAGGCTCGACGCCCGGCGGCGCGGCGCACAGCTCACGCTGCTCTCGTTCCGCGGAACCGGCGCGCGGCGCGAGGCGATCTCGACCGCGGGCCAAGCCCTGCTCGACCGATCCATCCTGGACCTCGGCGGCGGCGGTGGAACACCCCTGCACGAAGCGCTGCGCATGGTGCACGCCCTGTGTCGGAGCAGCCGCTTCTCGGTTGCCGGCGTGACCCGGCGACTGGTGCTGCTCACCGACGGCCGCAGCAGCGAGGAGGTCGCGGATCTTTCGCGGTTCGTGCCCGGGCTCGAAGCAGTGGTCGTCGACTGCGAGCTCGGCCGGGTGCGGCTCGGTCTGGCGCGGCGTTTGGCGGGAGCGCTCGGCGCCGCGTACTTCCACGCTGAAGCTCTTCCTTCGGTTTGAGAGGACTGCCGGACGAGGTACGCGGTCAGGCCGATTTCAGCCATCAATAGGAGGTGTTCTCCCGACGACGAGAAGGTTCGTATACTTACTACATGATCGTGACTGCGATGCCGGACGGCTGATGGAGGAACTCGTCGTCGCGTTCACCCGGTCGCGTCCACACGGCGCTCGGAACAAAGGACGCGCCGCGAACTCGCACGCCCCGTGCTCTGAACGTTGCCCGCTGGCTCAACCGCTCACGATGCGCATCAGCAAACCCATGTCGATGTTCTCGCGCACGAGCGCGGCCAGGTGGTCGTAGGGGTCGACGACCGCCGCCGGGACGTCCGCGGGTGATTCGTTCGGAATGCCACGGCGCTGGCGCAGGTACCGAAGTAACGCCGAGCGCACGCGGTCGCTGTCGAAGATTCCGTGAATCATCGTTCCGACGACGGTTCCGTCGTTCGACGCTGCGCCGTCCACGGAGCGATCTTCTTCGGCACCGGTCGATTCGATCGAAAACAGCGCTTCGCCCGGGGACGAATGCACGATGCGGCCGGAGTGAATGTAGTACCCGGTGATCGCAGCAGCAGCGTGCGGCGCGCCCAGAAATGACGCGCGCTCCACCGTCACGCGCACCTGTACCGTTCGCTTCTCCAAGCCGAAGCGGGTCGCGAAGGGCAGGAGCCCGAGGCCCTCGGCGCCGTCGAGCTCCGACTCCACATGATCCGGGTCGGCGATCGCGGTGCCGAGCATCTGGCAGCCGCCGCAGATCCCAAGGATCGGCTCGCTCCGCCGTGCGCGAGTGTCGAGAGCGCGCGCGAGTTGCGATTGCCGCAGCCAGTCGAGATCGGCGATGGTGCTCTTCGTGCCGGGCAGGATCACCAGATCCGCGCCTTCGAGCTCGCGCGGGTTCTCGACGTACCGCACGACGACCCCGGGCTCCTGCTCGAGCGGCAGGAAGTCGTCGTAGTTCGAGATGTGTGGCAAGAGCACGACCGCGATCTCGATCTCGTTCACGGTCGCGCGCCGCCGGTTCCGCCGGTTCGTCAGAGCCACCGAGTCTTCGTCGGCGATCGCGAGCTGCGCGTGCGGGACGACCCCCAGCACCGGGACACCGGTCTTCTCGGTGATGAAACGGAGGCCGGGTTCGAGGAGCCGCACGTCGCCACGGAACTTGTTCACGAGCAACGCCGCGACCCGCGCCCGCTCGTGCGGTTCGAGCAGCTCGAGCGTTCCGGTGAACGCGGCGAAGACGCCGCCTCGATCGATGTCGCCCACGAGGATGACGGGCGCGTCCGCGGCTTCGGCGACGAACATGTTCACGATGTCCCGGTCCTTCAGGTTGACCTCGACGGGACTGCCGGCGCCTTCGATGACCACGATGTCGTGCTTCGAGCGCAACCGACCGAGCGCCTCGCGCACCAGGCCTCGCAGCTCCGGCTTCTGCGCATGGTAATCGATCGCGGCGAAGCTCCCTCTCGCCTTGCCGAGGACCACGACCTGGGAGCGCGACGCGGCCTCCGGCTTGAGGAGGATCGGGTTCATGTCGACGGTGGGTTCGACGCGCGCGGCCGCCGCCTGGACGGCTTGCGCCCGACCGATCTCGCCGCCCTCGGCCGTCACGAACGCGTTGAGAGCCATGTTCTGCGACTTGAACGGCGCAACGGAGAAGCCCTCCTGAACGAAGATCCGGCAGAGCGCGGTCGCGAGGATGCTCTTGCCGACCGACGACGACGTCCCTTGCACCATGATGGTCTTCGCCGTCACGGGAACTCCTCTTCGAGAGCGCGGATCAGCCGTTCGACGTCCGCTTCCGGGCGTGCGGCGAGCCGTATGTGATCCGGTAAGCCGAACGACGCGGCGTCGCGGACCAGGACGCCGTGACGTTCGAGCAGCGCCCGGCGGAGCGAAGATCCCGTCGTTCGGGCGCCGAGGTGCACGAGCAGGTACGGTGCCTCGCTCGGGCACGGCGCAAGTCCGAGCCCGACGAGCCGTCGGTGTAGGTGCTGTCTGTCACTCGAGAGACGCACACGGCTCATTTCAACGAAGCGGCGGACTGAATCCTGGGCAGCGATCACCGCGACGGCTTGCGCGGGAGCGCTCACGGACCAGGGCGGCATCTGAGCCTGAATTTCCCGGATCCACTCGACGGGACCGACACCGAATCCGACGCGTACGCCGGGAACGGAGAGCTCCTTCGTGAGCGACACGACCCAGACCACGTTCTCCAGGCCGTATCGCGCGATTCGCCCGAGATCGAACTCCGGCGCGCGATCGCCGAGCCCGGCGAACGAGACATCGAAGACGAAACGGATCGTCGGATGCGCTTCGGCGAGCGCGAGGAGCTCCGGCGCCCCGACGCCGGCGCCGGATGGGTTCGCCGGCGTCGCCAGGTACACTAGCTTCGGCTTTTCGGCGTGGAGCACGCTCTCGAACGCCCGGGCATGAAACGCAAAGTGATCTGCCGGCGCCGCGCGCCATTCAGCGACGCGCGCGCCGACGAGCTCGGCCGCGACGCGCATTTCGGAGAAGGCCGGCTCGGCGATCACGACCGTATCGGACGGTTTCAAGAGCGCGCGTGCTGCGGACCACAACACATCCACCGCTCCGTTGCCGACGACGAGACAACCGGGCGCCACGCCGAGCCACGCGCCCAGGGCGCGCCGTGCCGGCGCGGCGGTGGGATCCGGATAGCGGTCGATCGGCGCGGCGCTCACGGCGCGACGGACCTCGTCACAAGGACCGTACGGGTTCACGTTGACGCTGAAGTCGAGGATGCTCGCGGAAGAGATCCCGAGCTCGGCGAGCTCGTCGTGCACGAGGCCGCCGTGCCGAACCGGAACGACGGGCTTCGAGGTCATCGGTTGCCGCCGGCGCACGCGAGCAGCCCCGCGGTGATGAGCACGGCGCTGAACGACGCGATGAAGACGAGCCGCCACGCGCGCGTGATGTCGGCGGGTTCTACCGGGCGCTTTGCGTCACCCAGCACGTAGTGCCCCGTCTTCGCCAGCTCCACTCCGAGGAGCCCGGCCATCGCGGCCATTGGCCGCCCCGCGTTCGGGCTTTCGGTACGGCTCCCGTCGCGAAACAAGATGACCAGCCCGTCACGCACGTTGGCTCGACACGGGATCCCGGAAGCGAGGAGCAAGGCCGCCGTGATCCGCGCCGGAACGATATTGAGAACGTCGTCGAGTCGCGCCGCGATCTTGCCCACCCATTCGAAGCGCCCGCGGTAGCCGATCATCGCATCGAGCGTGTTGGCCGCGCGATAGAACGCCGCGCCCGGCAGGCCAAACAGCCCGAAGAAAAAGACCGGTGCGACGATGCTATCGGACGCGTTCTCCGCCAGGGATTCGATGGCGGCGGCCGCGATGGCGGGGGCGCTCAGCGACGAGGCGTCCCTGCTGCAGAGGCTCGCGAGCCCCTGCCTTGCTCGGTCGAGGTCGTCGCGCGTGAGAGCATCCCGCACGGCGAGCGCGGCCTCGCCCAATGCGCGAATCGCCAGCAGGGGTTTCAGCAACAAGGAGAGAAGGACTCCGGCGACGATGACCGGACAATGCATCGCGGCCCGCTCGAGCGCGTACCCGATTCCAAGCGCCGCGCCCGAGACGCCGAACGTGACGAGGCCTCCTCGAATGAACTGGCGCCGTGGATCGGCGGCGAGCGCCCAGTCCCGCCCTCGCGCGATCAAGCGGCCGAGCCATGCCACCGGATGTAGCGCGTTTCGCGGTTCCCCGAACGCCAAGTCGAGGACGGACGCGAGGGCCAGCGCGATCGCGAAGCTCACTCTTCGCGCTCCGTCTCCACGCGCCACCGCTCCCGGAACTGGATCGAAGTGCTCGGAGCGAGGACGATCGCGGTTGAGACGGCAGGTTCGGTCATGTGGATTCGAGCCTTCGTCGATACGCCCATCGAGTCGGCCCCGTCAATTCGACCGCGCGGCTGACGCCCCGTGCGCCTTGACACTCATGGGCTCCGCGAGCTAACTGGCTCGCGTCTTTGACAACCTGAAATCGCCTCGGGTGCCTGAAAGGGCATAATAGGGAAGCCGGTGCGAAACCGGCGCGGTCCCGCCACTGTATGTGGAGAGCTGCTTCCAATAGCCACTGGGTCTCAGTTCGGAGATCTGGGAAGGAGGAAGCGACGCTGGGTTCGAAAGAACCCTGAATCCGCGAGCCAGGAGACCTACCCGAGGCTTCACGTGAGAGGTGCGCCATGTGCGCTGCTCCGTGGCGCTCCGGCGCGGATTTCGCCGGGAATGCCACCTCATCGGGGTATAGCCCCTATTTTTTCTTCCGTCATCCTTTCGCGCGGCGTTTCATCGCGAACGCACGCGCCGGAAAGTGCCGTGGCGGTTCGCGCTGTGTGCTTTCCATCGCCCACCGTAGCCGCGGCAGGTATGCGGTCGCACGGCTCTAGACACACCGTCGCGAAGTGCCAAGGCTCAGGCCCGACACGCACGTAGGAGACGATCACCTCTGTGTGGATCGGCTTCGTCGCGTAGCGCGTCGGAGTCAGTTTGCAATTGAGCGCACCTAAAGCGCGAGAGCGCGGGAACAGGAGAGAACACATGAAAACGAAGTGGAATACGATCGGCGTTCGCGCGGTGGGCGCCGCCGGAATGATGGCCGCGACGGTCGCGTGCACGGCCGAATCGTCGGAACCAGGAACGGTGGGGACCGGTGGCTGCCTGGCGAGCTCGACTCTTTCGCCGACCGCGGCGAAGGTGCCGTTCACGAGCCGCGCATACGTCGCGAGCCGCGACACCGGCAACATCACGGTCATCGATCTCGACAGCATGGAGATCATGGCGAGCATCAATACGTGCAGCCCGGGCTACCACATGATGGAGCTCAGCACGGATCTCAAGAAAGGCTTCGCCTCGAGCAACCAGACCGGCGTGGTCGACGTCATCGATCTCCAGACTTTCAAGGTCACCGGCCAGATCAAGATCGGCAAGGAGCCGACTCACATGTCGATGAAGCCGGACGGCAAGTTCCTCGCCATCGTGGCGGAGAACGACAACACCGTCTCGTTCATCGATCCCGTGAAGGACGTGGTCGTGAAGAAGCTCACCGGGTTCTTCTTGCCGCATTTCGTGCGCTACGCGCCGGACGGCAAGTTCGCCTATGTCGCGAACCTTGCCTCGCACCACATCACGCGTATCGATCTGTCGACGCTCAGCATCGACGCTCAGATCCCGCTCGACGGCTACCAGGGTCCGCCGAACGAAACCCTCACCGAGGAGCGTGAGGGCGGCTTCGCCGACGTGCAGATCGATCACAACGGCATCCTGTGGGCGGCGCACATCGAGACCGGCCAGACCCTGCTCTACGACACCAACGCGCAGACGAAGCTCCCGCAGATCTTCGCCGGCAACAAACCCTGGATCGTCTATGCCGAGCACCCGTTCACCGAGATCACGGCGCGCGCGGTGCCGACGTGGGGCGACGAGGCCGTGTCGCTCTACAACCGCTCCGACGAAAAGGTCGACCAGGTCACCACCCAGGAGAACGAGTCCTACGGCGTGAACTACACGTCTCTGGACACCACGAAGGCCTTCGTGATGAACAAGATGCGCGAAGAGGTCGCGGTGATCAACACGGCGACGAAGGAGCGCATCGACGAGATCCCCGTCGGGGGTACGACGGAGACGGCCTCGACCACCGCAGACGGCAAGTACGTGATCGCCGCGGTGAGCAGCGCAAACCGCGTGGTGGTGATCGACACCATGACGGATACCATCGTCAAGACGTTCGACGACATCGGGAAGTATCCCTGGACGGTCACGGCGCCGCTGGGGCAAAATTACTGCCACTGATCACGGCATGCCCTGGCTGCGGCGGTTTCATTTCTCGATGACGGTCATCGTGGGCGCGCCGCTCGTCGTCTGGACGGCGACGGGCTGCGCGTTCACGCTGTTCGACTTCGCGAAGGGGCGCGGAACGATCGACCGCGCGCCGAAGGTCCTGGGCCGTCTCCGCGGCTTCGTGAAGAGCCGAGCTCGCAGCACTGCGAAGGCGCATCCTGCAGCCATAAATTCGTCGGTTCTCTTCGTCGTGTTGATGCTCTGGCCGCGCGACGCCTTCGCCATGCATCTGGCGGACGGCGTGTTGCCGGCTTCTTGGTGCGGCATCTGGACGGCGACTGCGCTGCCGTTCATCGCCGTGGGCTTTCGGCGGTTCGACAGGTGGCGCCGCTCGGACTCGATGGCCGTGCCGCTGGCGGCCATGGTGGGCGCGGTCGTCTTTGCGCTGTCCTGCATGCCCATTCCGGTGCCGTTCGTCGGAACGTGCTCGCATCCATGCGGAACCGGACTCGCCGCGATCCTCCTCGGCCCGCCGACGGCCATCCTGCTCGCTGCGGTCGCCCTCGTCATTCAAGCGTTGTTTCTCGCGCACGGCGGCGTCACGACCTTCGGCGCGGACGTCATGTCGATGGGTGTCGTGGGAAGCATGGCGGGTTACGCGGCGTTTCGGGCTGCGAGAAAACTCGGGGGCGGCTTGTGGGCGGCGGGTTTCCTCGCCGGGCTGGTGTCGGACTGGGGCACCTATCTCATGACCGCCGCGATGCTCGCGCTCGGTCTCCATGGCGATCGCTCGGTGTCGGCGCTCTTCGCGACGGTCGTCGCCGCCTTCGTGCCGACGCAGCTGCCGCTCGGGATCCTCGAAGGCCTCCTGACCGCGGGGGCGATCGCGTTCGTCGTCCGCCGCAGGCCCGATCTCGTCGCTCGACTTCGCATCACGTCACTGGAAGGGTTTCATGAGCCGGCGCCGCACGGCATTGGTCATATGTGAGCTCCTGGCGGCGTTCATCGCGCAAGGGTGCTCCGGCACCGGTGGCGGTGGAGGGGAGTGGCCCGGTGTCGACGATGCCGTCGTCGGTCGCTTCGCGCGCGAAGCGGGGCGCTCCGGGGCAACCCCGATGATCGACTGGGTCAAGGGCGATTCGCTGCTGTTCGCGTTCTTGTGCGCCGGTCTCGTCGCTGGATTCGTTCTCGGATTCTTCGGGCGTGCGCTGTTCGCGGAAAGGCTCTCGAGCGAGCGGAAAGCGGACAAGGGCGATGGGTAGCTTGGGTCATGGCGCGGCACCGGCGCCGGCGCACCCCGTGACGGATGCAGCGCCGGAACGACGCGTCGTACTGGCGCTGGTCGGAATCGTCGCCGCGGTGACGTCGTCCAATCTATGGGTGCTCGCGTTCCTCTCGGCCGTTCCTCTCGCGGGCCTTCGCCGGTCGGGCGCCTTCTCGCGTTTCGTGCGACGGACGGCGGCGCTTGCTTTCATCGTCGTGCCCGCCGCAGTGCTTCGCGCATTCTCCACCAACGGAGAACGTTGGATGGGCGCTGCGGGAGTGGTGCTCACGCACCAGGGCGCGCGGGCGGCTGCCGTCCTCGTGACCAGGACCACCGTGGCGGCGCTCTGGGCGGCGTGGTTGACCGAAACGCTCGCCGCGCGCGATCTGGAGCGCGCCCTCCAGAGACTCGGAGTTCCGACCGCCATCGTCGATCTGCTGCGGCTGACTCAGCGCTTCGGGCGGCAGCTCGCGTCGACGCTGTCGTCGGCGTGGAATGCAGCGGTGCTCCGCGGAGCGCTCGAATCGTGGAGCGCGCGTCGGCGGGTCGTCGGGCTGGTCGCCGGCGTGGTGTTGACGCGCGGCCTGGCGCGCGCCGAACGCGTCGCGCTCGCACGCTCGCTGCGTGGCGAGGGGTAGCCAGTGCCGTTGCTCACCGTTCGGGCGCCGGCCATTCGCTACGGCACCGGTCCGGTCGTCTTGCGAGACGTGTCGCTCGAAATGCACGAAGGCGAATCGATCGCCGTGCTCGGCGGAAACGGCGCTGGAAAGACCGCGCTCCTCTCCTTTATCTGCGGGGCCTTGCCCGCCGAAGGCGGAGCTCGCACCCTGAGCGGCACGAGCATCCGCTCGCCGCGTGACGCCGTTCACGCGGGAGTCGCCCTCGTCGTCCAGAACCCCGACGATCAGCTCCTTCGAGCCACCGTGCGTGAGGACGTCGGCCTCGGCCCGGAGAACCTCGGCCTTTCCACAACGGAGGTGGCGAAGCGAACCGAATCCGCGCTCACCACCCTTCGATTAGCCACGTTCGCGGATCGCGACGTCGAATCCCTGAGCTTCGGCGAACAGAAGCGCGCCTGCTTGGCAGGGGCCCTGGCCATGATGCCCAAACTACTACTCCTGGACGAGCCCACGGCGGGGCTCGATCCTGCCGGCGAGCTCGAGTTCTGCGACACCCTTCGCGCGCTCGGCGAGACCGGAACGGGCCTGATTGCGGCAACTCACGCGGTCGACCTCGTCCCGCGCTTCGCGAAGCGCGTCCTCGTCCTCGGCGAAGGCCGCGTCTTGGCCGACGGACCGTGTCGCAGCGTGCTTCGCGACGAGGCGCTTCTCGCGCGAGCCCGGCTCCGCCGTCCTTGGCCCGCCGAGCTCTGGGCCCGAGCCGCCGTGCACAAAGCAACAAACGGCGACAGCCCGATGACCATGGAAGAAGTCTTGGAGTATCTGAACCGAAAGTGACGCACGCCGAGTCGCCAAAGAGGCGACCGTCACGGCGCATCATCCGCTCGGCGACGACGCCGTAGTCCTCGGCTGCTAAAACCGCCCGGACATCGTCGCGTAGGCGGCGCTGCGCGTCGTACGAACGTCGAAGGTGATGGGCAGTGATCCGTTCCGTTCCCGGTGTTCGGGCTTGGGCCGAGAGAGGAAATACAGAACGACCCCGGTGCCGAGTCCGGCCAGGCCGATCCCGAGCGACACGTCGGCCAGGACGTATTTCAGTCGGATGTCATCCGCCACGCTCTTCGAGCAGTTCGGTTTGCATCCGGAGCTCGCGAGGTCGTTCTCTTGTGACTTGCCCACGAGACCGAGGACGGTGAACCCGATGAGACCCGCCGCTCCGACTCCACCGGCGACATAGGCATAGGGACGGAGCGGTCCGGGCTTGTTCATGGCCGCGTCGTCGACCGCGGGTGCGAGCGGCTTGACTGGTGCGGGGGGCGGGGGCGCAGGACGTTCGCGCTCGAAGCTGACTTCGACAATCCGGTCCTTCTCGCCCTGTCGGACGACGATTTCGCGTTCGATGGGCGCCGCGCCGTCGAGCTCGAACCGAAAGACGTGACGGCCAGGATCGACGGCGATCGCGCTGCCTTCGTGCTCGGACGTCACGGGGTCGCCGTCGATCGTCACCTTCACGCCGCTCGCGTCCGCGCCGTTCTGATCCTTGATTGCGAGGACCACCGTGGGCATCTCACGCTGCAACTCGGTGAGCCATTGGGTGCAATCCGATTGCACGAAAGAGGGACACGAGTCTTGCGCGCAGATCACCAGAGCGTCGCGCGCGGCGTGCAGCTTCGCGCTCGCGCGCAGCACCTGGCTCTGTTCGTACGCGGTGGCGCACTCCGTCTTCTTGTCGGCGTGTGCCGTGCGGGTCCCCGTCAGCGCCAGCGCTCCGATCGCCAGAGCCGCCCCTACCGAGCTCGAGCGCCGAGCGGCCGAGCCTTCGAGGGTCGTCGTTTTGATTGCGATTGCTCTCATCGTGTGTCTCGAAATTTCATGAAGGCCGCGTCGGCCTCAGCCGCAACTGAGAACCGCGGCGCTGGTCATGACACGAACGCGCCCGCCGCCGCCGCCGCCGCCGGACGCACTGACGCTCACCTGCGCCTTCGTTCCGTTGGCGCCCGAGCTGGACGCGGTCGCGCAGCTATTGCCGGCGCACAGACCGCCGTTGGCGCCGTCGGCGGAGTTGATGTCCCCCGAGTTGCCGCCTTGAGCGGCGTTGTTGTCCGTCGAATGGCCGTTGGCGCCGTTATTGGCCGACGTGTTGGCGTTGCACGAGCACCCCTCCGACGCGCCGGATGCTCCGCCGTGCGCGCGCGCAGCGCCATTGGTGCCGAACGTCGCCGCGACGGGCGATACGAGCAGGATGCCGCCTCCGCTACCTGCGCCGCCGCTCCCGACGTTCTGGCCGCTCATGACCGCCGGAGAACCGCCGCCTGCTGCGGTGAGGGTCGCGGTGTTGGTACCCGTTCCGACGGTGATTGTTCCCGAGGCGCTGATCTCGAATGCGCCGCCACCCGCTCCGGCGGCGCCAGCGCCGTTGCCACCGGTGCCGCCGGAACAACCGCCGCGCAGCGGCTGTAGCGTGCTCGATGTACTCACGACCCCGCCCGCCGCTGCGCTGCTCCCCGACGTGTTCGAGCCGAAGCCGCCCGCGGTTCCGAAGCCGCCCCCGCCGCCGCCGCTGCTCGACGACGTCGTCGATTTGCCGGTCGAGCTGCCGCACTGAGCGGTGATGCTGCCGCCTGGGCCCGCGGTCGTCAGCGACGCCCCCGCGTCGAGCTTGCCGCCCGAGTCCACGAGCACGTTGCCCGCGACCAAGAAGATGATCGGCTTGTTGCCTTGCAGCTTGAGCACGTGGTTGTTGCTCACGGTCAAGCCGCGCAGTCGCACGATCATGACGGTCGGCCCCGTCCCGTCGAGCTGAGTCACGTTGTTCGTGACGCTGACCGTACCGAGCGCGCAGCTCGTACTGGTCACGGTGCCGGCGTTGGAGTCCACGGTCGTGGTCCCCGAAGCGTTGCAGTTCCAGATCGGCGCGCTCGCAAAGCTGCCGGTCCATTGGGTAGCGTCCACGTTCACCGAAGGCGGCAGGAGCAGACCGGTCGACTCGCAGCCGTTCGCGACGTTGCCGTCGCAGTCGAGCGAGCCGCTACTGCACGCCGCGCACGCTCCCGCGGTGCAGGTCTGCGACGTCGAGCAGGAGGACGTGGAGCACGTCGTGCCGCAGCTCGTGTCGAGGTTGACCTGTTTCTCGCAGCCGTTCAGCGCCGAGCCGTCGCACTCGAGCGTTCCCGCGGGACAGGCGACGCACGCGCCGTTGCTGCAGGTCTGCGTGTTGGGGGTGCAGGCCACGGCGGTGCTCCATTGTCCGCTCGCCGAGCACGTCTGGACACCGTTGCCCGAGCACTGCTTCGTTCCGGGGACACACACGCCCGTGCACGCACCGGTAACGCACGCGGACGAGACGCACGGCGAGTCCGACCCCCAAGCGCCGCTGGCGGAGCACGTCTCGATGGCGTTGTTCGAGCATTGCACCGCGTTGGGCGCGCACACGCCAGCGCAAGCGCCGCTCACGCAGGCTTGATTCGTACACGTCGAGCTGTTCTGCCAGGTTCCGCTCGAGTCGCAGGTTTGGACGACTTGCCCGACGCACTGCTTCGCACCGGGGCTGCACGTGCCGGAACACGCGCCTCCGCTGCAGACGCTGGCGCACAGGGTACCGTCGACCCAGTTACCGGTCGGGTCGCACGTCTGGGGCGTCAGGTTCGAACATTGCTTCGCTCCTGGCGCGCAGGTGCCGATGCAGGCGCCGTTGACGCAAGCTTTGTTCGTGCAGGCCACGGCGGCGCCCCATTGCCCGCTCGAAGTGCACGTCTGCACGCCGTTGCCGGAGCACTGCGTGGCACCGGGGACGCACACACCGGCGCAGGCACCGTCCACGCAGGCCGAAGCGATGCAGGTGGACGGGACCCCCCATCGTCCCGTCGCATCACAGGTCTCTACGCCGTTGCCCGAACATTGCTTCGCTCCCGGCGCGCACACGCCGGTGCACGCTCCCGCGACGCACGCTTCGTCGACGCACGACGTTCCGTCCTTCCAAGCTCCGCTCGCGTCGCAAGTCTGGGGCATGAGCCCGTTGCATTGCTTTGCGCCCGGGCTACACGTTCCGGAGCAAGCGCCGCCGCTGCAAACGGTCGTGCACGCCGCGCCGTCGACCCAGGTCCCGCTCGCGTTGCACGTCTCGGGCGTCAGGTTCGAGCATTGCTTCGTGCCCGGCGCGCAGTCTCCGGCGCACGCGCCGTTCAAGCACGCCTGATTCGTGCACGTCGCGGTGGTGACGTATTGCCCGCCCGTGCCGCAGGTCTGCACGTCATCGCCCGAGCACTGATTGGTTCCGGGCACGCACACGCCTGCGCAGGCGCCGTCCAGGCATGCCTGACCGGGGCAGGGGACGGCGGGTCCCCACTGACCGTCCGCGGTGCACGTCTGCACGCCGCTGCCCGAACATTGCTTCGCGTTCGGCGTGCAGCTCCCGACGCATGCTCCGTTCGCGCATGCCTGATTCGTGCACGCCGCGCCGTCTTGCCAGGACCGCGTCGAATCGCACGTCTGCACGACGAGACCGTTGCACTGCGTTGCGCCCGACGTGCAGGTGCCCGCGCAGGCGCCGCCGCTGCACAGCGTCGGGCACGCCGCGCCGTCCTTCCATTGTCCCGTCTCGTCGCACGTCTGCGGGGTGAAGCCGTCGCATTGACGCGTCGTCGGCGTGCACACACCCGAACAAGCGCCGTTCGTGCAGAGGTAGGGGCAGGTTTCGACCCGCGTCGTGGTCACCAGATCTATTCCGCACGCCAGGTGATCGGTGCCCGAGCAAATTCCGTCGCCGGCGTTCTTGCCCACGCAATCGGGCACGATCGGCTGGCACGATCCAGCGTAGCCTCCCAGCCGCGTGTCGCAGTTGTTGTCGCCCGAACAGTTGCCGTTTACCTGCCACCTGCCGGCGGAACAAACGAGCTGTCCCTTCTGCGCGTGGCCCGCGCAAGCGTACGCGCCGTTGGTGGGACAGGGATCTCCGAGCGTGCCGATCGCCGTGCCGTCGCCGACGCTGGGCGCTCCGGCGGAGCCGTCGTTCGTGCTGGCGTCCATCGAACCATCGCTCTCGCCTCCGTTCGTGGCGCCTCCAGCGGTAGCGGAGTATCCCCCCGCCGAGCCGTCCAGCATCGAGCCGCCGCTGTTCGTCGTGTTGCCGGTACCTGAAGTCGCGCTACCCCCGGCGCCGCCCATGGTTCGATTGGCGCCGGCGTCGTTCGAGCCGCCAGTCGCGGCGTCGCGTCCCGCGCCCCCGTCTACATGATGAGACGGACGCGGTCCGCCGCGCGTCAGCTCGTCGAGGCCCCCGGTGGTGCATCGGGTGAGCGCCATCATTAGAAGACACGAGCAACGTGCCGCACGCGAAAAGCCCATTCTTTTCATCATAACTCCGGTGCGCTCGATCATCGATCTCATTCGAAGCAGGTAGGCATGGACGCGTACAGATTTTTACCTTGCACCGCGTCGCTGACACTTCATCTCCACGAGAACGCGGCTGGCGCACACGTGCGCATGCGACGCGGTGGCGCCTCCCGGATGCAGGCGTGCGTGCCGGCGCCTCCGCCTATGCATCATCCGTGAGGATCACCGTCTCCGAGGTGTCATCGGCGACGTCGGCGGGCGCGTCGCGGCCGTACGCATTCGCCTGCCGCTCGAGGCTCGACAGCAGCGATTCGGAGCGCGCGGCGAGCGACGGCAACGCCGTCTTGTCGTACCAGGACGCCATTTGCTGGAAATAAGTGCGTGCCGTCTCGCGTTCGGTCTTGAGCATTGCCACCGTCGCGCGCGCTTCGAAGAGAGCGCCGAGCGTGAGAGGGCCTTCGAACGGCAAATGCTTCGCGAGCAGCGCATCCAGCTGCTTTTCCGCTTCCGTGAAATTGCCGAGGCGCGCTTCCGCGAGAGCGAGCTCCGTGAGCACGATCAGATTCATGGCCACGAGCTCCCGATCGCCATCATCCATGGTCGCGAGCGCCGATAGACAGAGCGCCTTGGCTTTGTCGGGCTTACCGGCAAGGTTGTAGGCTCGCGCGAGCATGCCCTGCGTTCGCTGAAACCCGACGACCTCGCTGGAGTCGCCGCGCTGCGACGCTTCCAGCACGGCGATGCCCTCTTCGAGCCGGCCGCGCATGACCGCGTACGCTCCCCGTGCGCGTTGCGCGTACAGCGCGAGAGACGGGATATCCTTCGTGAGCCGTTCGAGCACGTCGCGGGTGTGCTTCATGCCCATCGCGTCGTGAGCGCGCAGGTGAGTCGCAATCAGGGCGCCGTGCCACCAGATCTCCACTTGCCACGCAGTACCGCGCTGGATCGCGTGCGTCTCCACCCGCTCGCGGTAGTGCTGGAAGCGTTCCAGCAGGCCCTGATTGGCGTAATACATCGTGCGAAGCTGGTCGGCGCTCATCGCGTAGAGCTCCATCTTCGTGGCTTGGAGCTCCTCGGCGATCCGCAAGGCCTCCGGTTCGTCCCGCCAGCTCTCGATGACACCACACGCGTACAACGCGCCGCAAACGTACAGCTGGCGACGGTTCTGCGGCAACCCGCGGACGCTGGCGCCGCTCCGCAAGCGGTCGATCATGCGTCGCCACCTCGCGCGCGCTTCGCCGCTCGCGCGCTCGATCGTCGTGACGAGACACCGCGTGTATTCGAAAATGAAGGATGCGACGTGGTCTTTCCCCAACGCCGTGAGGGGTTCGAGGACCGTCGTGTAGCGAAGCGCCCTGGCGCGATCGATGCAGACGGTGGCTACCCCGGTCAGGGTGGCGACGGCGCCGAAGAACATCAGGAACGCCTCACGCAACGTGAGCACTCTGCGCCATCGCGCCGCGCGTCGCAGCCGAACCGCTGCGAGCGCGAGCCCAATGTAAACGGACAGCTTCTTTCCCACGAACCGCCGGAGGCGGGCCGCGACGCCAAGTCCCAAGATCTCTTGGAAGACGCGGAGCGTTTCGTCGCCGTATTTACCAGCCAGACGATGATCCGCATAAAACGCCGCCATGGATAGGGGCCCCAAAATCGGCGCGAGCTCCAGCGGCGGGCGGTTCTGTGCCTTGTATAGCTGTAGCGTCCCCTCCAGTACGGGGATCGCCGCCGCGTGGTTCTCCGCCTCGGAGAAGATGCCGATCCCACCCTGGGTAACGAGGTCGCCGCCGCGGGCCGTGTCGCCGCCGCGCAGAAGATGGAGACCGGCGTCGAGTTTGTTCAACGCCGACAGCTCTGGCTTCGCGAGAATCGCTTCTCCGACCTTTCGATGCAATTTCTCCTGCCGGGCTGCGTCCAAGGTGCCGGTATGTGCGGCGTAGCGGGCCACGAGACGACAGGCGCTCCGCGCGCCGCTCGCGATCCCTTCGCGGAGCAATTCATCGACGGCCATCGAGACCCGCCCCGGACGTTCGTCGTCCAGCAGCGAACAGAGCATGTCGACGGATAAGACGCCTCCTTCCAGCGCGAGGAGTCGCGCGACCGTCCTTGCCGTTTCGGAGAGTCGCTCGATGTGTTGCGCGAGCACCGAGTCGTCCGAGCCAGGCAGCTGTTCGTCCCGTAGCTCCTGAGGCAAAATCCAAACGCCGCCTTGGTGGCTGATCACGTCCTGGCGGACGAGATGCTGCACGAGATCCATGCAGCGCCGCGGGTTCCCAGCGCTAAACTCGTGAAGTTTGTCGGCCAGGCGGGGCAGGTTCAGCGCGTCTCCGAACGCGGACCGGAGCATCGACTGCGTTTCGGCAAGATCGAGCGGCTTGATGCGTAGCCTCCGCACTGCGGCGCGAAGAACCTTCACCGGCTCCGCCATGTCCCGCCCATGAGTACACGATGCCAAGACGAGAAGTGGTGCTTCGCGAGAGGAGCGCGCCAGCGCCGCTACGAAGGCGGCCGACGCCTCGTCGAGATCGTCCGCGTCGTCGATGAACAGCGCGAGCTTCTGGCGCTCGCTGACGGTCTTGAACCAGGACGACAACGCCGTCTGGATGCGCATACGCATCTCGCCGGGAGCGTCCGCGAACGTGGCCTTGGGACCCGAGTATCCGAGCTTGTCGCGCAGCTCGGCGGAGAGGCCGCCAATAACGTCCACGTGAGGCGCGGCTACTCGCCGTGCGACCTCGGGGAGCGCCTCCAGCAAGGACTTCGCCAGATGAACCGCCGCCCCGTGGAACGCGGGGTGCAGGCGCGCCTCGACAGCGAGGACCGTCATTCCGGTGACTCCAGCCTCGAGCTTCGTTTCCTGCAGCAGGCGCGATTTACCGATTCCCGGCTGTCCTTCCACGAGGATTGCGCTGCCCGTTCCATGGCGCAGCTTGGAAATGGCTTCCCGTAGCGCCGCCCTTTCAGACCCTCGCCCGACGAACTCGGTGCTGACGAGCTGCGGGTGGCTCGATCGCGAATGGGCCACCGAGGTAAGCCCGGCAATCGCCGAAGCCCGCTCGATGACTTCGGCGGCGCTCGAGGGGCGAGCGAGGGGCGTCCGGTTCAAGAGCGAAAGGACGAGCTCATCGAGCTCGGGCGGGATCGCGTTCGCGATCGTTCCCGCCGCCGGCGCGACGAGCGATGACGGTGGAGGCGGTTTTGGCTGCGGCAGCAGCAGGTCACCCATCGTGCGCACGGAGTTCACGCGGCGGCCCGTCAACAGAAAGTAAGCGACGGCACCGAGCGAATAGAGATCGGCGCGTTGATCGAGCGCCTCGCCCATCACCGATTCCGGCGCCATGAACGCCGGCGTGCCGACGATGCCGTTCGGCACGCCGAAGCGGGTGAGCGCGCCGAAGTCGAGGACCTTGAACGTGCCGTTCGCGGTGCGCCAGATGTTCCGCGGACTGATGTCGCGGTGCACGAACTCGCGGCGGTGCACGAGCGCGAGCGCGCCGCCGATGTCCCGCAGACATTCACAGACGAGCTGCCACGGGAGCGGCGCGAGAGCCGCGACGTCTTGACCCTCGAGGAGCTCCATCGTGTAGTAGGGCCCCTCGTCGTCGACGCCGAAATCGAAGACCTCGACGATCGAAGCATGGCGAAGTCCGGCTAGCGTGTGGAACTCCGCCTCGAAGAGAGCCGCTGCCGACGCATCGCTGCTCGTCAGGCGCTTCAGTGCAATCGTGCGACCGAGAGATTCATCCCGCGCGCGGAATACCTTCGCCATTCCGCCCGACCCGACCACGCCGAGGATCGCGTACCGCTCAGCGACCTTTGCGGGCGGCCCCTCCGGTGCGGTTTGCATTGTCGCTCACAGGATAACCATCTACGCTCAATGACCCAAGAGTCACGTGCGTAGCAAGCTCGTCTCCTACAAAGGCGCACACATGCGCACACTGTCGAAGTGATAGCTCCATTCTTATTGCAATTTCTTCTGAATTGAGGTCGCCGATCTAGATTGCCGATCCGTTGCCTGCGCCGCGACCCCTTTCCGGCACGCTCTACGTGAGTGTCGCACGTTGCCCTTCGCCGCGGCACGAGCGCCGACGATGCAAGAATCAGCCGCCTTACGTTCTGCACGCGGGTGCCGCTCGCTACGGTTGAAGGGCGATGTCACGAGACGCGACGCTGACGGGGCAGCGCAAGGTAGCGGGCAGGTACAAGCTCGTGGCGGAGCTTGGCAGAGGGGGCACGGCGATCGTCTACCGAGCGGAGGACGAGTCGCTCGGACGAACCGTGGCGCTCAAGCGTCTCGTGAACGCTACTTCTGTCACGGCTGCGCTCTTCGAGGATGAGTACTACGGCCTCGCCGGACTGAAACACCGCGCCATCATCGAGGTCTTCGACTACGGCGTCGACGGCGAGGGCCCCTACTACACCATGGAGCTCCTCGATGGGGGCGACGTCGCGGGCAAGACTCCCATGCCCTGGCGTGAGGTTTGCCAGTGCTTGCGCGACGTAGGCGGTGCGCTCGCGCTCGTGCACCGCCGCGAGTTCGTGCACCGCGATATCAGTCCGCGGAACATCTGGCGCACTGCGAACGGCACGTTCAAGGTCCTCGACTTCGGCGCGCTGACCCCGTTCGACAAACCGAAGAACATCGTCGGCACGCCGGCTTTCATGGCACCCGAGGTGGCCGCGTGGGCGTCGCTCGATCAACGGGCGGACTTGTACTCGCTCGGCGCGGTCGCGTACTTCCTGCTCACGGGGAGCCCTCCCCACCCGGTGAGGACGGTGCAAGACGTCCGCGTGCAGCGGCCCGCGCCCCCTCCGCCTTCCGAAGTGGCGGCCGAGCGCGACGCTCGGGCGGAGCTCGCCGGCGAGTCCTCGGAAGAGGCCGAGCACTCGCGCATTCCCGACGAGCTCGACGAGCTCGTCCTACAGCTCCTCAGCCGAAACCCGCTTGCCCGGCCGTTCAGCGCGGCGGAAGTCATCGAAAGGGCCGCTGCGATCGCTGGCTTGTCCCACGAGGAATCGCGCCCCTCGAACGCGCCGCGCCTCATCAGCGCGACCTTCGTTGGACGAGATGGCGAAGCAAAAATCCTGGAAGAAGCCATCGCCGATCTCACCCGACGTCGCGGCCGCACTCTGCTGGTCGAAGGAGCGCCGGGTCAAGGCAAGACCCGCCTCCTCGGAGAAGCGCAGGTCGCCGCGCGCATCGCCGGCATCGCCGTGATCTCGGTCGAAGCGCGACTGCACCAGGGCTTCCACGGAGGAGCGGTCCAGCTCGCCGAGAGCCTCCTCGAGGTGCTCCCAGAGGTTTCGCGCGAGCTTGCCGGTTCGCACGCCGCGATGCTCGCCCATCTCGGCGCGTCCCTCGCCGACAAGCTCGGCCAGACCAAGGCGAAGCTGCCGGAGCCCATTGCCCCTGGCGAGCTCCGGGCACTGCTGCAGGACGCCCTGTTCGCGTGGTTCAAAGCCGTGAGCGGGCGGCGCCCGCTCGCGATATTCGTCGACGACGCCGACGAGCTGGACGATGCCTCTGCGGGCTTTCTCGCCGGCCTGGCGCGCGTGGCGCGCACTTCGGCGATGCTGATTGTCGCGTCGCAGACGAAGGAAACCGATCGTGCCACGACCGATGCGATGAAGGTGCTGCAATCCGCCGCCGAGCGCCTCCCGCTTCGCGAGCTGCCGATTGCCGCGTTGCGGTCGCTCGTACGATCGGCGTTCGGCGACGTTCCCGGGCTGCCACGGCTCGCCGAAAAGCTGCACGAGCGCAGCCACGGCAACCCGCAACATTGCATGGACTTGATCCGCCATCTCGTCGAGACGGACGTCATCCACCACGAAGGCGGAACATGGCTGCTGCCCGTCGAGCTCCGGAACGATCAGCTGCCGGATACCTTCGAGGTCGTGCTCGCCCGGCGTTTCGAACGCCTCTCGCCGGTGGCGCGGGACGTGGCGCGCGTCGCTTTGCTTTACAACGGGCCACTCTCGGCCCGGGCCGTGCGCGGCATCCTTCCGGAGGAAGATCCCGGCAGCGTCCTCTCGGCCGTGGACGAGCTGCTCCGCGAGGGCGTCGTAACCGGCAGTCGGCGGACCTTTCGCATGGCGGCGCGCTATGCGGCGCACGCGGGTGAGCTCGCGCCTCGTCGCGCCACTCTGATCCATCGCCGCTTGGCTGAGGCGATCCTCGCGCGCGCCCCGCGCCGCCCCGCCGACTTGGTGGAGGCCGGGATGCACCTCGTTCACGCGGGAGACGACGATCGCGGCCGCCCACTCGTAGCGCGGGGCGGTATGGACATGCTCGCGCAGACGCACGCGCTGCCCCTGGTCACGCCGCTCCTCGAGGTAGCCCTCGACCGATACAAGAGAGAAGGGCGCCCGGCCGCGGAGCTGGCGCCTATCCTAGGCCCGCTCGCGCTCGCGTCGTTTCACAGCGATCATCGTCTCGCGTCGCGCTACGGCGATGAAGCCCTCGATCTCTTCAGAAAGCTCATCGGGATCACCTTCGCGAGCCGTCTGCGTCCGTATCTCGGCCGCCACCTCTCGATGCTGATTGCGCTCATGTTCTCCGCAATGCGGTTGAAGCGGAGCGCAAAGTCCGGGCGCGCTCCGACCCTGAAGGAAGCCATCACCATGTTTTCGGCCGCCGTCGGGGCCCTGACCGCCGTCTACGTCGTCTACACCGACCGAGCGAGGGCGTTGCGTACCGCTGACGTCATCGAGCCGCTCACGATCCTCGGGAAGAACCACGCCGTGTCGGTCATCCACGAGTTCGCCAGGAACGTCGCGATGACGGTCGACAACTCGAGCGGACGCGCACGGGCTGCTCTGCGTCAAATGCTCGGTCGTCTGCGCAGCGATCGGCCAATCCGGGACCTTTCGCCGATACGGCGTCGACTTTGCTTGGCCGGGTCGCTGTACGCTCTCGGGATCCTCGAAGCCTGGAGAGACGGCCCCGAAGCCCTCCGGTTCGCGGACGAGCTCGACAGCTTGGAGATGAAGCTGTTCCAGATGAGCGCAGACCAGGTGCGCGCCTTGTATTACGCGAACCAAGGCAACACCGAGCGCTCGGAGTACTATCGAGAACGGGTCGAGACGTACGCCATCCAGCGCGGCACGGCGTGGCAAGCCGAGATCTGGTGGTACGGCGCGCTTACGTTGACGCAGCTCCGGGCGCAGGACGCGATGGGTATGAAGCATACCCGCGACGTCCTCGAGCGCCTGGCGCAAGAGATCCCGACGCTCGCTCTCCACGCGCAGCGGGCGCGCGGCGCATACCTCGTCATGCGAGGTCGCTACCGCGAGGCCATCGCGCTCCTCGAGCAAACGAACGTCGGCGAACATCGATTCGTGGTCGGCGCCAACCCGACCGTGGCGATCCTCGCACGCGCGTACGGCCTCTCGGGGAACCCCGCGCACGCCCGGGCCCTCTGCGAGAATGCAATCGCCCAAATGAGCGAAGGAGACCGCGAGCTCGTCGCCATAAACCACTTCGTCTTCACGGAGCTCGCGCTCGCGGAAGCCCGCCTCGGAAACTTCGACGCGGCGGAGAAGAGCCTCGACGCGCTCATCGAGCACAATCTCCCCCTCGAGGGTCCGCTCACACTCGGCGCGCTGTACGAGACGCTCGGCGCCGTCTTCTTGCTGAAAAAGGACGTCGCTCGAGCTCGCACGGCCTTCGAGCGAATGACCGCGTGGTATTCGAAGACACGCTTGCCGCCGCTCGCAGCGCGCTCGGAGGCCCTCATGGCGAGCGTCGAGTCAGGCCGCGGATCCCCCAGCATCCGACCGAGTCTCGAAGACGATGTCTCCAACACGATATCGCTCATCGAGGACTCCACCACGAGGTCGTAGAAGGAAGGATCCGAGAGTGCAAGGTTCGCCGAGCAAGCTCGAAGAGCCGACGAAAGTTGACGGTCACGAGTTCGTCAGGGGATGGCGATCTGAATCCCGGCATCTCCGCCGGCGGACACTCGCGGGCTCCGCATGGAACTTTGGAGGCAGTCGCTTGGCGCTCGGGCGCTCGGGCTCACGAGCGCGCAGGCTCTCCCGCGGGCACCGCCGACAGGACACGCGTCATCGCCGAACCGACGTCCCCCGGGGATGGCGTGCTCTCGCATGCGTCTCTCCGCGCGCTCGAAGTACTCTCCAGCGATCTCTGGTCGCACTTCGACGTATCCCCAGCGTCTTCACCGCGAGCCGTAGAGATCCATGTCCGCCTGACGAGCACTCTCTAGGTAAGAGAACATCAAATCGGCCCGAGCAATCGAATTCCGGACGATAACACATGGTAGGAACGTCCCATCACGAAGAACTGCTGAGCATCGGAATGCGTCATTGCCGGTCTCGTGGAATGGCCGTACCAGTTTCTCGCGCTAACACGAGGATTTGTCCTGCCGTCACATGACCCACTCCGGTGATGCTCTAGCAGGTTAGCCTTCGCCGTTCGCCTTCGTTGATCGCGCTTTCTTTTGCCTCAACGGCGCCGGCGGGAAAGGGTTCGAAACTCCGTCGAGCGTCGCGCCCGCGGCGAGCTTTGGGATCTCATCGGTCAAATCGGGCAGACCGTTCACCGCGCAGTCGTGCAGAAAGGCTGCCATCTCTGGATTGGCCTTGCCCTTGCCGCGAACAATGTACGAGCGCGAGCCCATGGATCCGGGAATGATGCCCATCTCGCCGTCGCCCGCGCGGATCGCACCCTTCCGCGTCACGAGCAGATCGTCGCCGAAGTGACGTTCCTCGGCGACGTAGTTGTGATGGCACGAGATCTCCGTGTCGAACGCGATGCGCGACCACTTCGCTCGAAGCGCGTCCTGCACCCGAGCGAGCATGAGCTCGCGGTTCAGCCGCGCGTACTCCTGCGCCCACGTCAGGTCCCGCCGATACGCCTCGAACGGCGGCGTGCCGGCGAAGAAGACGGCGAGATCGGGATCAGGAAGATCCATGCCGTGGAACGCGCGCCGCGCCGCCTCCATGTGGTGCTCGGCGAGGGCGGCTCCGACGTGACGGCTTCCCGAGTGGAGCAGAATCCACACCCGGTCTTCCGTATCGAGGCAGATCTCGATGAAGTGGTTTCCGCCTCCGAGCGTTCCGAGCTGCGCCTCCGCACGTCGCAGAAGACGCTGCACTGCCGGCGCGAGCTCCGAGAAGCCCGCGAGCAGAGCCGCGACCTCCACACGCGTTTCGTCGCGTGCGTCGTTCCAGATGGGGTCGTCGTGGAAGGCACGCCCCACGGGTACGCGCTCCTCGATGGCGTCACGGACCCCACGGAGGTTGTCCGGGAGCTGCTTTGCGAGAATCGACGTGCGTACCGCGGACATGCCGCAGCCGATGTCGACCCCGACGGCGGCCGGTGCCACCGCATCCTTCATGGCGATGACGGACCCCACCGTCGCGCCCTTGCCGAGATGGACGTCCGGCATGACAGCTACGTGGTGCGCGACCCACGGCAGGCTCGCAATGGCCTTGAGCTGCTTCAGCGCTTCCGCTTCGATCGTGTGCGGCGGTGCCCACGAACGGATCGGAACCGTCTCTCCTTTGATGACCGAAGAAGCCATGATCAGATACTCCTCTCAGGCGGGGGCGCCGCGAAGGCGTCCCAGCGCTCCCGGAACCAGATCGGCAGGGAACGCCAGCGGGCAGCGTCTGTTTCATCGAGCGGCGACGCCTGCCGAAAGGCGCCAGCCGGTGTGGGAACGAACCAGTAAAGATGCGTGTCGCGTTCCCCCACGCGCCGCCTGTCCATCCAATCCAGGAGCATGGACTCCGGCTCGGGAAGAGCCGGGTGCGAGACAGGCCGTCGATAGCGTGTGCGCGTCAGCTCGCGAAGGATCCCGTACCGATCGACCTTGAAGTCGAACGGCCAGAAACGCGTTGCAGTCTCGTCGATCTGGACCGACTGGAGCAAATGGTCGAACACGATGTGCCGTCCCGCGGTGGTCCTGGTGTCGAAGCGCAGCATGAGCTCACCACGGACCTTGTCCCAAGGACGACCCACCTGGCTCCGCATCCATCGCTGGGCAGGAGCGAGCTTGTCGTGGAAGTACGCTCTGATAGGCGTTCTCGGCTCGTAGAGGGCGCTATCAATGTCGAGCACCGTCATGCGGCTCGACAGACGCCGTTCGGCGGCTCGCTCCGCCGCTCCGGAAGTGGTTCGCATGGGACGGAACGCGCTGGGCTGCCGACGAAAGAGGCGAGGTCACGGAACTGGCCAAGCTGACCGCGCGCGGCATTTGGAGCGAAGTAACGGCGCTAGGAGACTCCGAGGACCGCGAGAGCTGTGCCAAGCACGCCAGAGCATCGGAGGGACAGCGTGCGATCTTGGCCATGCTCGCGCTCGCGGAGTCGTCGCACGCCGTTCTTCCTGCGGAACTCGACCGGGACCCGTGGTCGCTCAATGTCGCGAACGGGACGATCGACCTTCGCTCGGGAAACCTTCGCCCGCACAAACGGGAGGACATGATCACGAAGATCGTCCCGGTGGACTTCGACCCCGATGCACGAAGCGCACTTTGGGAATCGTTTCTCGATACGATCACCGGCGGAAACGCTGACCTAGCCGCCTATATCGGCCGTGCCATCGGGTGCGCCTTGGTCGGCGAGGCTTCGGAAAAGAGCTTTTGGTTCTGTTACGGACCGCCGGACGGAGCGAAGTCGACCTTTATCGACGCCGTCGCGGGGACACTCGGCGACTATCACTTAGCCACTTCGCCGGACACGTGGCTTGTGCAGTCTGCGACGGGCGGCAACCGCGGGGACATTGTTCGCCTTCTCGGACGTCGATTCGTGACCGCAGTCGAGTTCAAACACGGTGCGCGCTTCGACGTCGCTCTGGTGAAGTCGGTAACCGGCGGCGACGCGATCACAGCGGCCGCGAAATATACTAGCGAGGTCACATTCAAGCCGAGCTTCGCCCTTTGGTTCGCCGCGAACGACTGCCCCGCGATCCGCGACGACGACGCAGGCATGTGGAAGCGCGTTCGCCGGATCCCGTTCACGAACGTCATTGAGCCGAAGCGCCAAGACCGAGAGATGCGGAGCAAGCTCGGTGCACCCGACGTGCAGCGGGCGATCCTGGCGTGGGCCGTCCGTGGATGTCTCGAATGGCAACGGTCGGGGCTTGGTTCGTGCGACGCCGTCGACTGTTCGTCCGCGGCGTATCGTGAGGAAATGGATCGCGTTGCGCTGTTCTTCGTTGAAGAGTGCGAATTCGGAGCGGGGCTGCGCATCTCGGCCAGCGCTGTTCGAGGAGCGTACGAGGCATGGTGCAAAAATAACGGCGTTCGCTCGCCTCTTTCGCGCACCGAATTCGCGGAACGTCTACGCGAGCGTCAATGCGTAGAGGGAAAATCAGGCCCCGAACGGTTCTGGCGCGGCATCGCCCTGAGCCATGGGACGTAGAGGGACACGAGAGACGCAGATCTCCAAAACCCCCTAAGGAGATTCTCTATATGTACTTTTGGAGACCTGGCGTCCAAACGTCCCACCACGTCCCAACGTATGGTCACAACCAGGAATAGATCGTCGTTGACGGTGCCGGTAGCGTCAACTCGGCTTCTTCTCATTCTTTGGTTGCCACGCGGCCTTGAGAGCCTCCGCGGGCGCGCCGAGCGTTTTGCCGCCAAAGGTCTTCGCCATGGCTGCCTGAAGCATCGAGTCAAGATCGTGGCCGGTGACAAGCGTCGCCAATAGATCGCGCATATGCACATTTGTAAGCTGGCTTAGCGTCTTGATTTTCGTGTGCGCAACAGGATCGATTTCACAGGCAACGGTTTTAGTTGGCTTACCTGAGTTGTTGGGACGTGACATGGTTGTTAGTTTCCCTTCGCCGTGTGGCGTTGTGTCTCGTCTCAAAGATACAGACGAGATCAAACGCCACAAGCCTCTAACGATCGACTACGGGGATTTGAAGTCCTCAGGCGGATCAAACGTTCCGAATAGTTGCGCGCCGAAGTGGCCAATCGATGGCCAAAATTGCTGAAAAATAAGTGGGAGAACGTGTGCGAGTGGTCGTGTTATCGTCATGCGATCATGGGGCCCTTGCTCGATCCTCTCGTCGTTCGCCAGATTACCGAAGCCGTCGCTGCAGCAAACGGAAGGACTCAATGGCTCACCTTCGTTACTGGCATCGTAGGCGGACTGATCGGCGCCGTCAGCACCTTGGTCGTCACCGGCATAAAGGCACGTCTGGACGCAAAAAGCGCACACCGAGTGCGTCTTCTGGAAGCGTACGCGGACGTCGCAGGAACCGTGCACCAAATCGATCAAGCGATTCTTTACTACAAGGTCGCTCGCGTCGAGGAACGAAACAATTCCGCGCGTCTAAAAGCAACGAGCGATACCGTCATGAACGCGCTGACGCCGTTTAAGTTGGCGAAGGCAACGGTTGAACTTCAGGAGAACTCGAAAGAGTGCTTGGACGCGCTGCGTCGGCTAAACAATGCGATTAGCAAACGTACGGTGAATTTGTTGAAGTTCCCTGAGGGTCTCGCCGGGGACGAAGCTACCAAGGCCATCATGAAGTTCCAGGAAACAGATCAGGCGCTTGATGTTGACGTGGATCATGCGCAAGGCGACATGGTGGCAATCGTTCGGTCGAAATACCCGGTTTGAGCAAGCGCGACGCCCGCAGCGTGGCTACCCCGGAAGGCGTTACTATCGGCGCACGGATGATCAAAACCTCTTGCGCCAAGTCGGACCGGCCATCGATCGTGCAGAATAGAGCAACAGCGAGCAGACGAACACTCGCGGGAGCGCTATACTCATGATTGCAGTGATTGAAGTGTCGGAGCTCGAACGGCTCGTGCGTACGGCGGTCGAAGATGTCGTCGGCGAGCGCCCTTCACAACCGGCATTGCTGGACCGTGCTGGCCTCGCTCAGGCACTCGGAGTCAGTACGCGCTCTCTGGATACGCTTCGTCACGAAGGGCTCCCAGAACTGCGCGTAGGGGATGCGCCGCGATTCGACCTGCCCGAAGTGCTCGCGTGGCTCCGGTCACGTCGGCTGCAAGCTACACAAGGCGGCATTCAGACTTCGCAACCGCCCGCAATCGCATAGGTTCGCCGAAGGAAAAGGCCACGGCGAAAAGGCACTGAAAACGAAGTAGGGTGATTTCGAGGACTTATGCCGCGCAAGCGAACAGGACAACTGATCTGGCGACCGTCGGGATGGCACGGGCGCTTTTGGATCGTGGTCGACGGCGAAGAAGTGCGGGTACGTCGCCCGCTCGGAGTCATGACGCCAGGCCCAGCGGGAAGGGCAGTAGCAAAGCGCAAGCTCGCTCGCCTCCTTGCAGAGGGTGTACCCGCCGTGGCACAGAACGCCCGCGAAACGGTCGACGAATACGCCCAGGCGTGGCTGGCCAACCGTGAAGCGAAAGCCCTACAGAGCGCCGAATACGAGCGCCGGCATTACGAGCACGTTTGGCGGGGGACGATCGGCGCCTCGCCTTTGGGTGACGTGCGGGCGCAGCACATCCGCGAAGTGCTCGAAGCAGTCGCCGACGGGACCATCAAAGGGCAACGCACCGAGCGCTACTCGCGAGCGACGCTCGTGCATATCCGCGACACGGCGCTCCGGCTCTTCGAGGCCGCTTGGCGCGACGAGATCATCCCTGACAACCCCGTGAAGCGCGTTGTCGCCCCTGAAGTGGTGGACGACCGCCCCGAGAAGGCTCGGAGCATCCTGACCGACGAAGAATTCGCGATGCTCATGCAGTGCCCGACGGCGGACGCCGAGATCAAAGTCATGGCGCTCCTCGCGCGCACTGTCGGCGGTATGCGTGCAGGCGATCTGGTCGCGCTGACCTGGGAAGCGTTTGATCCCGAGTTCACGACGTGCACGATCGTCCGGCGGAAGACGCGAAAGAAGAACCGTCGTCCTACCCCGCTGGACGTTCCGGCGCCCGTGAGACCGTTCCTCAGTGCGTGGAAGGCGATGCAAGCGGCGGCGTGGAAGGATCTCCCGGGCGGACTCCCGCGGCACCTGTTTCCGTCACGCAAAGGGCCTAGGGCAGGGCAACCGAAGCTGAACTCGAACGTCTTCGCGGCGCGGCTCCGACGGGAGCTCAAAAAGGCCGGCGTGGACCGCCACGAACTTCACCACGAGACCTCGACGACGCTCCCGGCCGACTTCCACTCGTGCCGACGGGCGTTCGCTACGGCGCTGGCACGGGTCGGCGTCAACGAACAGACCGCCATGCTGCTCACCGGGCACTCAGATGCCAAGGTGCACAGGCGCTACTTGAACGAGCTGACCCTGAAGACGATGCCCGAAGCCGCCGTTCCAGCGCTCGGAGTCGGGGCCACGTTGTGGCCTTTACGATCAGAGCCCGCAAACGAAACTGGCGTGATTTCCGGTGGGCGCAGCAGGGATCGAACCTGCGACTTCGACCGTGTGAAGGTCGCACTCTACCGCTGAGTTATGCGCCCTGAGACTTGGATGAGCTGGGGAATCGGGGGATTCAGGCGGGCGGCCGAGGGCTGCCTGCCGCGAGACAGCGGAGCTTTTACCGCGACGTTCTGACTTCCGCAATCCGCTGCGGGTGATATAGACGCGGTTCCCTACGTGGAAGCGGAGAGCAAAGCCCGTCGCCGTGACCGTGTCTGGGGCCTCCTCATCGTGGGAACGGCCTTTCTGGCGGCGCTCTCCATCTCTTGGTGGGCGCGCGGTATCTCGACGCCTAGCGAAATCGAGCCTCCCGCGCCGCCGACCACGGAAGGGGTCGCCGGATTTCCGCACAAGGTGGACGCGGTCGCGACCCTGGAGGCCGCGCGCTCCGCCACGAAACGGACGGAGCTTCGGGGGATTTCGGCATACGGCGTCGCCGCGGATGGCACGGTCGACGTCGGCGCCGCGGGGCGGACCATCAGCTACAGTTTCGCGAGCGCGCGCGGGCAAGGGCCGCAACCACCACGGCCACCGGGGACGCTGCCGAGGCACGAGTTTTGTGGCCGGCAGCACGTGCACGTGAACGGCACCGGGTTGGTCGCCGAATCGGACGTTCCGACGATGCCGTGTGCGCCCTCCATGGAGCAGCTGCCGACCCCGCGCTGCGGGCCGAAGCAAGTCTGGCAAGCGGCAATCCGTCATGGGATGCCGGCGGATCAGCTCGCCAACATTACTTACTTCCGCTCCGCGAGCGGGCCGTCGTGGCGCTTCGAGCTGCCCGCGCAGCACAAGACGCTGGTCCTTTACGGCGACTGCGAGCGCGAGCTCAACGGATCGGAAGCGATCGACGTCACGCCTCGTTGACTATCCATTCACCGGTATGCCCGCGGCGCGGCGCACTTCGCGGTAGAGCGTCGCGCGCGACTCCGCGTCTTCCATGGAGAAGCCGATGACGCGCGCGTCGAAATCTTTCGCGAGCCGCGCGAGCGCCGGCTTTCGCGCCGAGACGGCGAGCTTGTCCATCTTCGTCGCGACGAGCAGCACTTCGACGGGGCGCCGCGACACGACCGGCGGAGCGGCGATGAGCTCGAGCAGATCGCGGTCGTCCGGCTCGACGCCGCGGCGGATATCGACGAGCACGACCACGGCCGTCAACGACGGACGGCCGCGCAGGTAGTCTTCCGCCAAATCCGCCCACGCGGAGCGCTCCGCCTTCGAGCGCTTGGCGTAGCCGTAGCCGGGCAGATCCACGAAGGTGAGCAGGGCGCCGTCGGTGGCCTTCGCCTCGAAGACGACGAGCTCCCGCGTGCAACCGGGCGTGGAGCTCGTGCGCGCGAGGCCCTTGCGCTCGAGGAGCGCGTTCAAGAGCGTGCTCTTTCCGACGTTCGAGCGCCCCGCGAAGGCGACCTCGACCCCAGTCGGGGCCGGAAGCAGACGCGCCGCGGGGACGCTGACCACGAAGCGCGCGTCGACGATGCGGTGGCCGCCGCTGACGGCGAGAGGCTTCATGGCGGCGCTTATAGCATCGTCCACGAGGTGGGCAGTCAGAAGACAACGGGCGGTCACGGTGCGCACGAGCGCCAGCGGTGGGAGCGATGTGGGGTGGTACCGATGCAGAGAGGAAGGTACGTATACCCTGATGTGACTTTGTTCAGGCGGCGAGCCGCCGGTGGATGCGGTGGTAAATGCGGGAGGTGGCGACGTTGTCAGCGAGGCGCAGGACGGACGCGCCCCGAGGTCGGATGAGGCGAGCAGCTTTCGA
>DASZVB010000140.1:0-71485 GCA_035547195.1 Polyangiaceae bacterium | reverse complement strand
GCCACCGACGACGCGACGGAGCCCCCGGCGTTCGTCGGGGTTCAAGACGTGGATCTCGTCTATCGGAGGCGGCACGATGCTCGCCGTGCGCACCAGATAGCGCGTGCCCACGCGCTCGAGCAGCGGCGAGGGCGTCGCTGCCGGTGCAGCCCACTCGTCGCGTAGGGTGCTCGGTGTCGCCGGATTCGTCATCCTTTACGCTCACGGATGAGCGCAGACAGGACCTGCAGTGTCAACGGGGGCAGGATTGGCTCGAACCTTCGTGCTCTCACGTCGCGAGAGACGCGCGATTTTGAAGCGGGCTGCATCGACGCCGAAGTGGAGAAATCCGCGTGAAGCGCGGAAAGGCGCGAGCTTTCTGGACGCGAAAAGCGCGAAACTCGAGGCGGGTGCGTTTACAATACACGGATGAATCGCTCGATGCCAGGTTCGAGGCATCGAACGGCGAACGCGATTGGAGGTACCGTGGCATCGAGATTCTCCAAATCGAAGGCCACCGTGCTGCTCGCGGCCGTCGCCACGTGCGCGACGGCCCATGCCGAAGAGACTCGTTCGGAACAGCACGCTCTTCACTGGAACGCAGAGCCCCCGCAAGAGACGCGCGCCGACTCCGTCGGGCAGGCGGAGCCGGCAAAGCCGACGGCCGCCGCCGCGGGCGCGCTCGACGACGGACAGCTCGACCCGTTCACGATCGGCGCGCCCGCGGCGCGCGGCGTGGCGAGCGTCAAGACGCTGGGCGGTTACGACTCGGCGAGCAAATCGGGCGCCGTGCGCTCCGCGGTCGATGCCTCGGTCACGAAATGGCTCGCCCTACGGCTCGAGTACGAGCACGGACCGGGCACCGGCAGCGACGATCGCGTGACGGTCGGCGCGCGCGTCGTGCTGCTCAACGAGAAGAAGCACAGCATCGACGGCGGTTTCGGCTTCTTTTACGACGCCAAGGATTTCCGCAACGAGGGGAACTTCATCGGCATGTTGCTCGTCGGGCGTCACTTCGGACGCCTCAATCTGTACGGCAACGCGCTCTTCGGCATGGATTCCGAAGGCGACGATCAAGCCGTGGAGCTTCGCGCGGGGACCGGCTATCGCCTGTCGCCGATGCTGGAGCTCGGTTTCGATTCGCGCGGCCGCGTCAACATGTCCGAGGACTCGAAGCGCGCGAACGCGCAAGCCATCAACTGGGAGCTCCAGGCGACGCCGACGGCCGCGTTGTCCTTCGGTCCCATCGCGCTCCTCGCCAGCGTCGGCCCGAGCTTCCTAAACGTCACCGAGCCGGGCGCCGCGAAGGGTCATCTCGATTCCGGCGTGCTCGCGCTCGGTGGCGTCGGCGGCGCGTTCTGAAGTCCGGACGGCGTTGCTTTCAGTGCGTCGGCTTGAAATTCCTTCGTATACGTATCGTAGACAGGCATCGGTTCCTCCGGATGCGTTCAACGGATCGGGAGGAGGCTCAACGCGTCGTTTCAACGACGGTTTGATCAACAATCTTTGCGGCCTTTGCGCTCTTTGCGGCCTTTGCGCCTAAAAAACCGCCCCAAGTCGCGACGACCGGCCTGATCGCATCGAAGGCGTCAGGCCGGTATGTGCCGTGCGTGCGTCAGCGGACGACGAGGTAGCGGCAGTCTTCGCCGCAGCCCGGGCCGCCGTCGCATTGTTCGTAGGGGGTCTGGATGCGGCCGTCGCCGCAATACGGCGCCGGGACGCACGCGGTCGTGCACAGGCCCATGCCGTAGGCGGTCGTCGTGCTCACGTTGTGGCCCCCGTCGTCGCACTTCTCGGGGCCGTTGACGACGCCGTCGCCGCAGTAGCCCGCGAGCGTGCAGTTCGCGTTGCACGTGCCGTAGCTGCCGTTGTTGACGCCGTTGTCGCACTGCTCGCCCGGGTCCTTGAAGCCGTTGCCGCACTTCAGCCGGCAGTTGGCGTCGCAGGTGCTCGCCGCGGTACCGTTCTTCGTGCTCCCGTCGTCGCACATCTCGGGCGCCTCGATCTTGCCGTCGCCGCACGACGACAGCGGGACGTGCGCCTTGCAGTCCGGCGTGCACGAGCCCGGCTTGCCGCTGTTCACGCCGTCGTCGCACACCTCGCCGAAGGCGCCGTCGACCTGCTTGTCGCCGCAGTAGGGCGCGGGCGTGCACCGGTTCGTGCAAGCGTTCATGCCGTAGGCCGTCGCGCTGTTCTTGCTGCCCTGGTCGCAGCTCTCCGGCGGGTTCTGGACGATGCCGTCGCCGCAGTAGCCGGCGAGCGTGCACATGCTGGTGCAGGTGCCGTAGGTGCCGTCGTTCTTGCCGTCGTCGCAAGTCTCCGGCGCCGTCTTGATGCCGTCGCCGCAGCGCGGGCCGAGCGTGCAGTCGGGGTTGCAATTGCCGTAGCCGCCGACGTTCTTCGCCGCGCCGTCGTCGCACTGTTCGCCGGGGTCGATCACGCCGTTGCCGCACTTCAGCGTGCAGGTCGTGGAGCACAGGCTGTTCGAAGACCCGTTGTTGATGCCGTCGTCGCACTGCTCGGTGCCGTTGACGATGTGATCGCCGCAGCGCGGACCGAGCGTGCACGCGGACGTGCAGTGGCCGTAGCCGGAGCCGTTCGCGGCGCCCTCGTCGCACTGCTCGCCGTTCGACACGACGCCGTCGCCGCAGTACGGCGCCCACACGCAGCCCGGACCGCACACCTTGGCCTTGCCGTAGCTGCCGAGGTTCGTGCCGTCGTCGCACTGCTCGGGTGGCGTCTGTACGATCTTGTCGCCGCAGAACGGACCGAAGGCCTGGCAGCCCGGCATGCAGCCGCCGTACGCGCCGGTGTTCTTGCCGTCATCGCAGACCTCTTCCGGCGTCACGATGCCGTCGCCGCAGATCGGCGTGCACTGTGACACGGCGTGCACGAAGCCGGTCAGCGTCAGCTTGTACGTCGACGCCGTGGTGTGACGCTCCGCCTGGAACAGCGCGATCTCGTACATGCCGTTCTTGGTCAGGCTCAGGTTGGTCGCCGCGGTGGTGTCCAGGGTGATGCTGCCGTTCGTCGCGCCGTGCACGCCGCCGATGTCCACGGCGAGCTTGCCGTTGATGAACACCCAGACGTCGTCGTCGCCGGTGAAGTCGAGCACCTCGCCGCCCTGGTAGGTGAACTGGTAACGGAGCTCGCTGGTGAACGAGAAGTTGTGCTTCATCCCGTCGTCGGCGGTGTCGATCTGCGGGTTCGCGCCGGCGTTCCAGCCGAGACCGTCGAGCGGGAAGAAGCTCTGGTTGTTGAACTGGTACGCGCCGCTCGAGAGCTGCTTCAGCGCCAGCGTGGTGGGGTTGCCCATCGCGTCCAGGTAGACGAGCTTGTCGTACGGGTTCGTGTCCGAGCCCGCGTCCATGACGTCGCTCGTCTCGTGGTACCACCAGTAGAACGAGTCGGCGCTGGTGATGAGCGGCGTGCTCTGGTTGCCCGTCGAAGAGGCGAACTGCGGCAATCCGTCCGCGTCCAGAGTGCTCTGGACGAGGCCCTTCGCCGACGCGATGTTCCACTGGAAATCGGGGTGGCCGTTGGTCGTGCCGCGATAACGGAAATCGCGATACAGGACCGGAATGTCGAGCTCCGACGGCGGAGAGATCGTCACGACGGGGCAGTTGAACCCCTTCTCGATGGTGCACGTCGAGCTGCAGCCGTCGCCGTTCATCGTGTTGCCGTCGTCGCACTGCTCCTGCGGGAACTTGAACCCGTCGCCGCAGACCGCGGTGCACTGACCGCCGGCGCACTTCGGTTCGATCGTGCACGTCGGCGAGCACCCGTCGTACGGGATGCGGTTTCCGTCGTCGCACTGCTCGAAGCCTTCCTTCTTACCGTCGCCGCAGGTCGTCTTGTGGCAGACGGAGGGCGACGCCGCCGTGCAGGCGTAACCCGGCTCGAGCTTGCAGGTGCTGCTGCAGCCGTCGTTCGAGGTCGTGTTGCCGTCGTCGCACTGCTCGAAGCCGACCATGATGCCGTCGCCGCACTTCTTCGCGACGCATCGCGCGTTCGGCACCGGGCACAGCCAGCCGCTCTCCAGCTTGCAGGTGCTGCTGCAGCCGTCGTTCGAGGTCGTGTTGCCGTCGTCGCATTGTTCCGCGCCGCCGATCTTGCCGTCGCCGCACTTCACGGTGGAGACGCAGGCCTTGCCGGGCGTCGGGCACGAGAAGCCCTGCTCGATCTGACAAGCCGCGCTGCAGCCGTCGCCGCCGGTCGCGTTGCCGTCGTCGCAGGTCTCGCCGATCGTCAGATCGACGATGCCGTTGCCGCAATACGCCGTCTTCGTGCACGCGGAGCCCGGCGTCGGGCACGTCCATCCCGCCTCGACGTGGCACGTCGCGTCGCAGCCGTCGCCGGGGGCGGTGTTGCCGTCGTCGCATTCTTCGCCGCTCGAGAGGATGGCGTCGCCGCAGACGTTCACCACCTGCTTGCAGGCGCCGCCGGTGCCGTCGGCGGCCTTCGGGCACGTCCATCCGGGCTCGACGGAGCAGTTCGAGCGACAGCCGTCGCCGTCGTTCGTATTGCCGTCGTCGCACGACTCACCCGGATCGACCTTGCCGTTGCCGCACACCCACTGGTTGACGCAAGGCTGGCCCGCGGTCGGACACGAGTACCCGGGCTCGATCGTGCAGAGGCCCGAGCAGCCGTCGCCGGGAACGGCGTTGCCGTCGTCGCATTGCTCGGACAGCGAGCTCTCCACGACGCCGTCGCCGCAGTATTGGAGCGGCTGACACGGCGAACCGGGCTTGGGGCACGTCCAACCTTGCTCCAGCTTGCAGTCCGCCGTGCATCCGTCCGGCGCGGAGCCGTCGTCGCCCGAGGTGTTGCCGTCGTCGCACTGCTCGCCGGCTTCGAGCACCCCGTTGCCGCAGACGGCGGGCGCGTCGTCCGTCACGCACGCGCTGCCGGGCGTCGGGCACGTGTAGCCCGCTTCGACCGACCCGCAGTCGGCGCTGCAGCCGTCGCCGCCGGAGGTGTTGCCGTCGTCGCAGACCTCGCTGCCTTCGATCTTGCCGTTGCCGCAGGTCATCGTGACGGAGTACACGCAGGACTGACCCGCCGTCGGACAGCGGTAACCGGGCTCGATGGTGCAGACGCCGGAGCAGCCGTCGCCCGGCATCGCGTTGCCGTCGTCGCACTCCTCGCCGCTCTCCACTATCCCGTCGCCGCAGACGGCCGCGGGAGCGCACGAGCCGTCGCACGACGATCCCGGCGTGCTCTTCGTCCCCGAGTCCGTGTGGAAGAACGTGGTGGTCATCGATCCCGCGTCGCTCGATGGCGCCGGTGTATCGGTCTTCTTCTTCTCCGAACCGTCGTTGCGGATCACCTGCGCGTCACCGCTGCATCCCGCGACGAACGCGGACGCGCCAACGGCGACGATCGCGAGGCACCCCAACAGGGAATTCTTGAAACTCACGGCACGCGCTCCTTCACTCCGACGCGCTCGTCGCGTCACCCGAATCCCTTCAACGTATCACGGCGCGCGTGTGATCGCGATGCGTGCGCGCACGGAAAGCTTCTTCTTCCCGCTCCCGCGCGCCGCTCTCTTCGTGCTGGGACGAGCGCCGCGCGCTCTCTACTCGCGCGTACATGTCGCATACGTTTTCACACGCCGCGCGCTGCTCTTTATGCCCATGCCGCACGACTCACGCACGTCGCGTCCGTCAAGCGCACATGTCGCACAGATCGATCCCGCGTCGGGCGGCGTGTCGACGTGTGGCACGCGCGCGTGAAAGCGCGCAGCAAAGTGAGGCTAAACGACGCGTCGCCGGTGGTTGACGTCGTGCAGCATGTTATTTTCGTGGGTCATGCGTTTCGATCGCCCGAACAAATCGCTCAGCATGGGTCTCCTGCTCCTCGGCGTCGCCGGGTGCGGCGGGAGCAACGTCAATCCGCCCGCGACGCCCGCGGCCGAGAACACCGCCCCGAAGCAGACCGTCGCTCGTTCGCCGCGCGCGCCCGCGGCACCCGCCGCGGATGACGATCCCAAACCCGCCGATCCCGACGAGAGCCCCGTCGCCATCCGGCTCACTCCGCTCTTCACGAAGCAGAAGCCGCCGAAGTTTCCGAAAGCGACCGTCAGCGATCGCGAGTGCTGGCAAGACATGGAGCTGTCCGGCGACGCCGCGAAGGACTACGCGGCGCTCGTCGCCCGTTGCGGCGCGCCCACCGGCGTCGCGGAGTACGTGCACCCGGCGAAGGGTCACCTCCATCACAAGCACGATCAGCGCGACAGCTTCAAGCTCGCGCTGGCGAAGGGCTACTGCTATCGCTACTTCGCGGTCGCCGACGCGACGATCGACGACCTCGACATCCTGGTGACGCGCTACGGCGGCGACATGGTCGGCGACGACCAGACCAAGGGACAGGTCGCGATCATCCAATCCGACAAGCCGTGGTGCATGGACGACGACGTCGACTACGACCTCGAGGTCGCGGTGAACGGCAACGGACAGGGCAACTACCTCCTCGGCGTGTGGGCTCGCCCGAAGGGAGCGCTCTGATGATCCGCCGCTATGCCGTCCTCTGCGCGCTCGGCGCAGCCGCCTGCGGCGGCGCGGGCTCCGGCGCGTCGTCGGGCGCGGCGAGCCCGAAGGCCGTCAGCGCTTCCATGGTCCACGCCTGCGGCGACCGCGACAAGGTCAACCGGCACGAGCTCGATCCGAACGAGCCCGGCGAGACCGTCGCGCTCGTGCCCTGCGCGAAGGGCGGCGCCGACGATTACTCGGGCGTGGTGCACATCGAGTCCGAGGCCGACGGCCTTCGCATCACCATCGAGGCGACCGACGACGATTTCAACGAAGGGGTGTTCGGGTCGGATCTGAAGGGCCGCGACGCCGTGCTCGTGTATCCGAAGGGACGTAGCGAGAAGGCCGTCGAGGTCCCGCTCACGCGAACGAAGGACGGCTACCGCGGCGAGAAGCTCATCTCCTACGACGAGCTCGACAACCTGAACGACGAGGGCGCGAAGGTCGAGGTCGGCGTCTTCGACCACGACGACGGCGCGGCGGAGCACGAAGAGCTCCACGTCAAGGTCGCCGTCAGCGCGGGCGAGAGCTGCGAGAAGGCGATCGACGAGAACCCGCAGGTGATCGACGGCAACGACCACGGCCCCTCGGTGCCGGATCTCACCGACGACCAGCTAGCCGGACCGGTCCAGTCGAGCACATTTTTCTCGAATTGCCCGCTCGCCGACAGCGCGCACGCGAACATCTGCGTCGCGATCAAGGAAGGCACGCCGCTCGGCGTGTCGGTCAAGGTGTCCCCGTCGAACAAGGGCGTCGCGGCGTGCATCGATCGCGCGACGCGGAAATTGCACTGGCCGAAGAGCGCCAAGCTCGACGTCGTTCACCAGACGTTCTGAGCGCCGAAACCGTGCGAAAAATCCGGTTGCTTCCGCAGCCGGACACGGCTGTGTTGCGAGCTCCTGACGATGAGCTCGCGAACCCACGTCGTGCTGGTACCCGGATTCGGCGGCTTCGATGCGCTCGGTCAAATCTTCTACTACGCGAACGTGACGACCGTCTACGACGCGTGGAAGGAGAAGGCCGGTAGCTCACTGGCCTCGCTGCACTACTTCGAGAATTTACCGACCGCCGGCGTGCGCACGCGCGCCATCGCGCTGCGCGCGTTTCTGGAGGAGCGCGTGTATCGCGACGTGATCCGGAAGGGCGACCGAATCGCGCTCGTGGGTCACTCCACCGGAGGCCTCGATATTCGCCAGCTCCTCGTGAACCTCGATCCGCGATTCGACGCGGTGCCGAACGTGCGTGACCCGGCGAAGAAGGTCCTGGTCGAAGATCACGACATCCTGAACAAGGTGGAGCGCATCGTCTTCCTGTCGGTACCGCAGAAGGGTACGAACAGCGCCGACTTCACGCGGCAGTTTCGCACGTTGCTCGATTGGTTCTTCCGCACGGTGGAGGCGGAGCTCGTCGTTTCCCGCGCCAGCGTCCTCGAGGTGTTCGAGAAATTCGTCTTGAAGCATCTCCCGCTCTACGGAGCTCCGCAGGTCTTCGACGCCGTGCGCGACACCATCCTGGAGACGCTGAACGGCGGTGGTTCCACCGCCGACGATCGCTACCGCGCGGCCGCTTCGCGCGCCGCCTTCGGCGAGCTGCTCGGGTGGCTGGTCAACGTGAAGGACGACTTCTTCGCCATCGACGATCTCAGTTACGAAGAGCCTTCCGGCGCTCTGCCGACGCCTGCGCGATACCCGTCCTCGCTGCGCGAGATGGAACGCGAGGCATGGGAGCCACGCATCCTCACGCGCTCGTTCGCCACCATGGCGCGCCCGCCGTACGAAGGGCCGCCGCGCACCAAACCCTACGACCCCTTGTGGCTCTTGCCGTGGCTCGCGAACCTGAAGCCCAGCCCGGCTCGTAAAACCGACGCGGTCTTTCGCCTCGTTTATGCCGCGACGGCGGCGGGCCCATTCGAAGCGTCACCGGAAGATCGCATCCGGGATTCCGGCAGACTGCGCCAGGTCGAATCGTGGGAAAACGACGGGATCGTGAACACCGCGTCGATGCTATGGCCCGACGGCGAAGCGACGACGTTGGTCCCGGCGGATCACGGCGACATCATCGGACACTACATCTTGTCGAAGGCGATCAAGACGTCCGAAGTGCTCACCGGACGCATCAACCACAGCTACGACATCCTCGGTTCGGGGATGGGCTTCGACGAGCACGACTTCAAGAAGGTCTGGGAAGGCGTGTTCGAGTTCTGCACGTCGTGACGGCGTCATCCACGTCTCTCGTGCGCCGCCAACAGCGACGCGACGTACTCCGCGACGCCCGCGTCTCCCTCGGCCGGCGCCCACGGCGCGAAAGCGCTGGGCGGATCGGGCGCGTAAGGGCCGTGCTTCACCTCGAACGACACCGTGTCGGCAACGAGCGCGAGGGTCGTGTGGTACGCGCCCGGCTCGAGATCCACGCCGAGGCGCGAGCTTCCGGCGGCGAGCTCGACGCTGGTCTTCACGCGGCCGTCGTCGTGGAAGGCGATGAACAGGAGCTTGCCGCGGAGGACGATGCACACTTCCCAGTTCCGCGGATCTGCGTGCCGGTGCGGCCGCGCATAGCTGCCCGGCTGCATGGCGTTGAGCATGCGCTGCAGCGGCTCTTCCGGTCGCTTGTGCAGCGGCTGCATCACGCGTTTTCGCGGGCTCGTGCGCGAGTACCGCACCGCCGCGTCGATGATAGTGTCGTCGATGACCGTCAGATCTTCCGAAGGGGGCGGCAGCGCACGCAAGAAGTCGGCCATGATCACCCGGGCTTATAGCCCGTCACCAGGGTCTGTGCGAGCAGTCCCCAGCCGTCCGCGGCGACGAACAGCAGCAGCTTGAACGGCAAGCTCACCTGAACGGGGTTCAACGTCTGCATGCCGAGCGCCGTGAGCACGTTGGCCACGACGAGATCGACGACCAGGAACGGCAAGTAGATCGCGAACCCCAGCGTGAACGCCGCGACCAGCTCGGAAACCAGGAACGCCGGCACCACGACGCCCAGATCCTCGCGCTCCACGCCGCGTCCGCCCCGCGCGCGCTGCGACAGCTCGTAGAACCGCGCCTTCTGCCGCGGCGAGGCGTTCGCCGACAAGAAGCCCCGCAGCGGTTCGCGGACGGCGACGACCACGTCGTGGACCCACTCGCCGGTGCTCTGCCCGCTGTGCGGCTCGAGCAGCGGCGTCACGCGATCGGCGATGCGCTCCGCGACCGGTCCCATGGCCACGAACGTCAGCGCGGCCGCCAGCGCAACGACCACCGTACTGGACGGAACTTCGGGCGCGCCGATGGCGCTGCGCGCGATGTGCAGCACCGTCGAGATCTTCACGAACGCGGTGAGCGTCATCAACAAGAACGGCAACAGTCCGACCAGCGCGAGCGCCACGACGAGCGCGAGCGGTCGATTCAAGAGCTCGTCGGGCGCCGCCGCGGCCGCCTGCGCCGGCGGGAGCGCGGCGAGCGACACCAGGGCGTCAGCGTGCACTTCGCGGCCCCCCGAGCGGGCTCTCCGAGAGCTCCGCTTCCGGCATTTCTCCGAGCTTCACCAACCCCGCTTCGCTCGCCCCGATCACGTAGATGGAGCGTCCGACGCGGACGAGATACACGGCGCGTCGCGCGTCCAGCGGCAATCTTCCGACGACGGAGAGCGGGCCCGTCGCGCGCCCGAGCCCGGCGCGCCGCGCTCCGTAGACGAGCAACAAAGCGAGCGCCCCCACGCCCGCCAGCGTGACGACGGTCTGAACCACGTAAGCCGCGACCGGCGACACCCGCCGGACTCTACGTGAATCGTTTCCAAACTGAAGCTTGTCTCGGGGAGGAGGCCTCGCTGAAACGGGCGCGACCACCGCCAATGAACGAAGAAAGGTGCCGCGTCACGGCGAAAGGAGGCCCGCGCAGCCGCGCCTGCCCCCGCAGATCACTAGCGCTTTCGGCGCCTTACAGGCTATGGTGACGTCGAGATCGGAGTCCGTACGCCGCTTTCACTCCAGAATGGCCCGCATCCTCATCCTGGACGACGATGACGAGCTCCGTGTGCTCCTGCGAACGGCGCTCGTGGGCGAGGGACACGTCGTGTTGGAAACCGGCACCTTGGCGGGCGCCGAGCGCGTCCTTTTGCGCGACGCCATCGACGTCGCCATCGTCGAGTGCATGCTGCCCGACGGCGACGGCGTCGCGTTCATCGAGCGCCTGAAAGCGGCGGGCGCCGGCGCAGCGGCATACCTGTTCCTGTCGTCCATCTGGCGCGATCCTTCGGCGGCCCTGCGCCTCACGCAGTTGCCGAGGGCGGAGGTGCTGCCGAAGCCGGTCTCGCCCGCGGAGCTCGCGTGGCGCGTCGGCCGGCTGCTCAAGATGCATCCCGAGCGCCGCACCGAGAGCCCGCCGGGACAGGGCGTCGCCGACGAGCTCGCGGCCTTGCGCGACGCCTACGCACAAGGATTGCCCGCGAAGCTCGCGGTGCTGGAGGTGACGGTCGAAGCGGCTCGGAGCGCCGGCGACGCGGGCGGCCCCGCCATCGTCGAAGCGCGCGCCCTCGCCACGCGCCTGCACGGCACGGCCGGCACCTACGGCTTCCTCGAGATAGGCAACATCGCCGGCGCGGTCGACGCGGCGCTCTCCGCCATTCAGACCGGCGAGAGCCCGGAGGTGCAGTGGGCGCGCATCGCCGACGCCTTCGAGCGAGCCGAGAAAGTCTTGCGCCGGCCCGCGACGAGCTTGCGCCCGGGGATCGTGCATCAAGCGGCGGCGCGTCTCCTGGTCGTCGACAAGGACACCGAGTTCTTGCACCACGTGGAGGCGCTCGGTCGCGCCGCGTCGTTCGACGTCCTGCCGGCGACCGACGAAGCGCAGGCCGTCGAGATCGCGCGCCGCGAAGCGATCGACGTCGCGCTCATCGACATGACGTCGGCCGACGAGGATTCCGGCGCGGCGCTCGCGCGGGTGCTCCGCGGGATGGAGGGACGCGACACGCTGCCCATCGCCGGCATCTCCATCGACGGCAGCGTGAAGAACCGCGTCGCCGCGGTCCACGCCGGCGCGAGCCTCTTTCTCACCAAGCCGCTCGACGCCGAAGATTTCATCACCAGCGTGCGCCGCATGCTGGACCGTAAAGAGAGCCACGCCTTCCGCGTCCTCATCGTCGACGACGACCCGGTGTCCGCTTCGTCGGTCGCCCGCGTGCTCCGCCGCGCCGGCCTGGTGACCGCGACGCTCAGCGACACCGAGAAGCTGTTCGACTCGCTCGCCGCGGTGCGGCCGGATCTCCTGCTCCTCGACGTCGTCATGCCGGTGAGCGGCTTCGACGTGTGCAAGGTGTTGCGCGCGAGCCCGGCGTGGCAGGAGCTGCCCATCGTCTTTCTGACGGGCGCGACGGACCGCGAGACACTCGTCGCCTGCTTCAGCGTCGGTGGCGACGACTACGCGCGCAAGCCGATCCTCGAAGAAGAGCTCCTCGCGCGCGTGCGGCTACGCCTCGAGCGCGCGCAGATGTTCCGGCAGCGCGCGCACGAAGATCCGCTCACCGGGCTGCTCACGCGCGCCGCTTTCGCCGACGTCGTGGGGCAGCGGCTCGCGGAGTGCGCGCGTCGCAAGCGGCCGCTCACGCTATCGCTCATCGACTTGGACTCTTTCAAGCACGTCAACGACACTTACGGCCACCTCGCCGGCGATCGCGTGCTGCGCGGGCTCGGGCGCCTCCTGCGCAGCCGCTTCCGCAGCGAAGACGTGCGCGGCCGCTGGGGCGGCGAAGAATTCGTGGTGGGCCTCTACGAAGAAGGCGTCGAGACGTCCTCGGCCGTCCTCGACCGCCTGCGCGCCGAATTCCGTCAGCTCACGTTCACGGCGGATCAAGGCGAGGCTTTTTCGGCGACGTTCAGCGCGGGGATCGCGAGCTTTCCGGAGGACGGTGAGCAGCTCGACCAGCTGATGCGCCGGGCGGACGCGCGGCTCTACGTGGCGAAGAGAAGCGGGCGAGACAGGATCGTGCAAGTGGACGCGTGAGCGAGCGCGGCGCATCGCTGTGGCATGCCTACTTGCAAACGCCGTCGGTCGGCAGCTCGGGGCGCGTCAATCTTCGGGCGATCGCTCCATCATGTCGAGGACGTCTTTCATCGAGCGGTCGGCGGCCGCGGTGGTCACGAAACCGGTGGCGGGGCGATCGAGGTCGAGCGCGACGCCGAACACCACGCTGATGAGCACGGTGACCACGATCCAGCCCGTCCACGAACCGCTCTTCCGGACGCCCGACGAGTATCCGAGGAGCACGGCCCAGGCCATGCACGCGATCATGATCGCGGCGGTGACGGCTCGGGGCACGATGATGCGAATGGACGCGCGTCGATCGGCGTCGAGATCGATGAGCTCGTTGAGGCCCATCATGAGCACGGCGCGCGGCGCGTCCGGATTTTCGCGCACCGCGCGGCTGACGAGCGACCATAGCTCGCTCTGGAGACGCTCTCCTTTCGCGAGCAGGTTCACCATCGAGCCAGTCTCGCCCTTGCCATACGACGCGTACGCGGCGACGCGGGCCGCCGCGTAGTCTCGCAGACGATCGCGGCAGGTGCGCCGATCGGCGTCGCCGAGCAGCGAACAGCGCAAGTACGTCGTGCCGATGGCGTCGGACTCGCGCACGATCTGTTTCTCGCGATCTTCGAAGCGGCTCTGGGCGATGCTGAAGTTGAACGCGAGGAGGAGTCCGAGCAGACCGGACGCCATGGCCTCGAGCGAAGATCCGAGCCCCTCGGACGGTTCTTTCGTCGCTCTCCGCACACCGACCGCGCGGGAGCCGAAAAATGTGAGGAGGAGCGCGAGGGCGAGCACGCCTGCAATCGCGGAGGCCGACCAACGGTGGAGAACCAAATCGCCGGACATGGGTTCCGGGAAAAGGCAATTCGTGCGCCGACGTCGAACGCGAACCGGCCTTCGACTCTTGCGAGGAGGGCGTCCACGCCTTCGACGTGTTCACTGCGGGACGATGCGCGAGATGTTTTGATCGGAGTCGATGAGATAGAGTTCGCCGTTCGCGTCCTGGCCGAACGAGGAGACGTCGGGGTCGCCGAGGCCGGGGACGACGGCCACGTTCGCGGTGGTGCCCTGCAGCGAGAGGGTGTCGATGACGCCGGAGTCGTAGGTGCCGAAGAAGAACTTGCCGCGGTAGCACGAAGGCAGCCGGGTGCCGTGGTAGACGGTCCCGCCGATGATGGCGGTCTCCGCGCCGGTGTGCGGGAAGTCGTAGACGGGGAGCGTCAGGCCCGTCGTCGAGCAGCCGCTCGCCGGCGTGTAGCAGTGGGTGCCTTCCATGATCGGCCAGCCGAAGTTCTGGCCGCCCTTGCCGATGGGGACGACGTCGACTTCTTCCCACGAGCTCGCGCCGACGTCGGCGATGTAGAGATTGTTCGTTGGGACGTCGAACCAGTAGCGGTACGGCTCACGCAAGCCGTATTGCCAGATCTCCGGGCGCGCGTTCGCGCGGCCGACGAAGGGATTGCCGGCGGGGATGGTGTAGCCCGGCGCTGTGGGATCCACGGCGAGGCGGAGCATCTTGCCGTTCAGGCTCGTGAGATCTTGCGGGAGCGTCTGGTCGTCGGAGTCGCCGATGGAGACGTACAAGTCACCGTCGGGACCGAAGAGGAGCATGCCGGCGGTGTTGTGATGCGACGTCTGCGGCGCTTCGACGACGACCGCCTCGCTCGTCGCGTCGGCGGCGTTCGGCGTCGCCGCGGGGACCAGAAAGCGCGAAACGCGGAGGACGCTCGCGGTGGTGTACGTGACGTAGAAGGCGCCGTTTTGCGCGAAGCTCGGGTGGAACGCGATGGAGAGAAGGCCGGCTTCGAACCCGGCGGCGTTGATCTTCGAGGAAATGTCCAGGAAGGTGGACACCTTTTTGCCGGTCGCGTCGATGATGGTGACGCGGCCGGCGGTGCGCTCCAGCACGAACAGTCGCGAATCGCCCGGCGGAGTCGCCATGTACACCGGGGTCTCGAGGCTCGACGTCACGAGCTTCGTCGTCAGGGGGCCACAGCCGGCAGCGCCCGTTCCGGCGTCGCTGGCTCCGCCGCTGCCGCCGGTGTCGCCGCCCGCGCCGGGACTGCCGCCGCCAATTGCGGCACCCCCGGCGTTTGCGCCGCCGCTCGCCGTCGCGCCGCCGCCGTTGCCGTTGCCGCCGCTGCCGTTGCCGCCGTTGCCGTTGCTCCCGCCGACGCTACTGTTCGCTCCGGCTCCGCTGCTCGTACCGGCGCTGCCGCCGTTCGTTGCGAGAGCGCCACTCGCGCCGGCGGCGTTGTTCGCGCTGCCGGTGCCCGCGCTGCCGGTGCCCGCGCCGCCGGTGCTCGTCGCGCCGCCGCTCGTCGCGCCGCCGCTCGTCGCTTCCGCGCCGGAGCCCGCTACGGAAGCACCGCCGCTCGAGGTGCTGCTGGCGGTCGAGCCGCCGTTGCTGGGGTTTGCGCCAGCCCCGCCGGAGCCCGCGCTCACGGCGTCAGCGACGCCCGCATTTCCGCCGCCGGGCGACGTCCCACCGCTCGCGAAGGCGGACGCATCGGATCGCCCGGCGTCGCTGGTCTTCGCGCCGCCCGAGCCGGCAACCCGTATATTGGGCTGATTCGTGCTGCTGGTGGTCGACGACGTGCTGCAAGCCGATAGAACCAACGCGGAACCGGTCACGAAAAAAGAGAAGCGCATGCTCGGGCTTCTCTCCGAGCACCCATCGTGCCAAACCACGGGCCGAACGCTGGTGTGGCTGCGGCGCGACCTGAACCGAGCTGTCGCCCGATTCGGCGCTCACTCGAGCACGGACGAATCGAGCCCGGCCATTTTGCTGAAGATCTCGTCACCGCTGTCTTGCGGGGCAAAAAGTCCGCGCTGGGCTGCGCAGCGGGCCAGTTCGCCTCCTTCCGAGAACTTCGCGGAAGCGTCCACGTTTCGGATCGAGCCTTACGAAATTCGGAAGTGAACGCGGCGAGCGCGAGGTCGCACGAATCCTCCGCGGGCGTGAGCGGCAGCTAGCAGAAGCGAACGAGCGACGATCCGCTCGCGCCCGGCAGGTCGCGGAAGCGAACGAGCGACGATCCGCTCGCGCCTGGCAGCTCGCGGAAGCGAACGAGCGACGATCCCCTCGCGCCCGGCGAAGTGGCACGTCGGTTGCGTTCGCACGCGCGCATGAAAACCATTCTACTGTGCCTGCCGCTGACCCTCGCTCTCTCCGTTGCGTGCGGCGGTTCGAACAAAGAAGCAGAGGACGCGAACTCCGCGCAAAAATCGGAGGAGAATGCCGACAAGGCGGAGGGCAACGCCGAGAACGCGGAACAGAAGGCTGAAGACGCCGCCGACAAGGCGAGCGACAAGGCCGATAAAGCCGCGGACAAGGCGGACAAGGCAGCCGACAAGGCGGACGAGGACTCGAACAAGTAAAACCGATCCCGACGTGGCGCGGGACGTCAACCTGGGCGCCGGCACGCGATTGCCGTTTGCGTTCGTCTGCGCGGCGCTCAGGGCCGTTTGGCCGACTCGACGGACGCGTTACGCCGCTGTTTGAGGCCGCGCCTCGAGCGGTGCACCGTCGCGCCGGAACGCGGGGACCAGCGCCACGGCCGAGATCAGGGCGAACCCGATGAGCACGTAGAAGACCGCGTGCCAACCGTAGACGCGGCTGACCCAGGCGTTGAGCGCACCCTGCAAGACCGCGCCGAGGGAACCGACGGCGTTGACCAGGCCGGTGGCCGTCGCCGCGGCGTGCGGGCCGCCGGCGTCCTGCGCGGCGGCGCCGGAGATGATGGAATCGGGGCCGAAGAGGCAGAAGCCGATGAAAGCGAGGCCGACGACGTTCGGCACGAGCCCCCACGCGCCGACGTTCGCATAAGTGACCAGCGCACTGGCCAGAACGAGGAGGGTCGCGGACGCGAGCAGGGGACGGGAGACCCGCTTCAGGCGATCCGTCAAGAGTCCGAGCACGACGACGCCGAGGATGCCGCCCACCTCGAAGGCCACCGAGACATAGCCGGCCCGATCCGGCGCGTAGCCGAGCTCGTCCGCCAGATAGTACGGGAGCCAGAACAGCAAGCTGTAGCGGATGAGCTTGATGGCGAAGTAACACACGCCGTAGGAGTAGAGGACCTTCGAGCGCAGCGCCGCGCGCACCGCTTCGGCGCGCAGCGCGTGCGACTCCGGGGACCGCTCGCGTCGCTCGAGGTCGGGCGCGGCCGGACCGGCAGGGAGAAATGAAAGGACGAGCACGCCGATCGCGGCCATGACGAGCGCTGGAACGAAGAACGCCCACTGCCAACCGAAGCGCAACAGCGCCGCCGCGAGCGCGGTCGCGAAGAGCCCGCCGAACTGGTAGCACGTGCACCAGATCGCCATGACGCGGCGGCGATTCTCGGGCGTCGTCCACTCGGCCATCGCGCGCGTGGTTCCGGGCCACCCCGTCGATTGCGCGAGGCCGTTCAGCGCGAAGAAGAACCCCATCGCCAGCGCCGTACGGGAGCTGCCGAAACCGAAGCAGCACGCGGCCGAGAGCAGCATGCCCGCTCCGACGAGGCGCCGCGCGCCGACGCGATCGGCGAGCATGCCGGAGAGCAGCTGCCCCACCGCGTAGAGTGCGAGATGACCGGTGTCGATCATCCCGAGCGCGTCCCTGTCGATGTGGTACTCGCGCTCGATCGGCTTCTTCGCGACGCTGAAGCCTTTGCGGCCCAGGTAATAGACGGCGTAGGCGACCCACGTCAGAGCCCACGCCGAGTACCTGCGTGAAGCGCGTTCCGGGGGGACGTCGGACATGTCCGTTGTTCGGAGCATATGGCTATTTCGGTGTCGTACGCTCGACGGGGTCGGGCCGTCGTGACAAACACGTGTCGTGCGCCTCGTTTCGCTCGCCTGCTCGAATACGGAGATCGTGTGGTCCCTGGGCGCGGCGGACCAGCTCGTGGGCGTCGACGATCATTCGGATTTTCCGCCCGAGGTGGTCGGGCGCCTGCCGCGTGTCGGACCGGATCTTTCCATCGACGTCGCCAAGGTGGCGGCGCTTCGTCCGGACCTGGTGCTCGCGTCGTTGACCGTGCCGGGCCACGAGCGCGTCGTAGAGAGCCTCGCGCGCGCGAAGTTGCCCTTCGTCGCCACCGAGCCCGTCAGCGTCGAAGACGTCTACGCCGACGTTCGCCGTATCGGCGAGCTCCTCGGTTCGAGGGAGCGCGCGGAGGAAGTGATCGACGGCATGCGCGCCGCCTTTCGTCCGAGGCCGCCACGCGCGACGCGGCGTCCGGTGGTGCTCGTCGAGTGGTGGCCCAAGCCCGTCATCGTGCCCGGCGCGAAGAGCTGGGTGACGGACATGATCGCCGCGGTCGGCGGAAACAATCCGCTCGGAGCCGAGCCGGTGAAGAGCCGGCCCATCACCGACGACGAAGCGCGTGCGATGGACCCCGACGCCGTCGTCATCTCGTGGTGCGGCGTGCGGCCCGAAAAGTACCATCCGCACGTCGTAACGCGAAGGCCGGCGTGGCAGGGACTGCGCGCCGTCAGATCGGGCCGCATCTTCCCCATTTCCGAAGCGTTCCTCGGGCGTCCGGGGCCGCGCCTCGTCGAAGGGTTGCGAGCGCTCGAACGCGTCGTGGACGCTTGCGACTGAGCGCTGTGTCGTGGACCAGGTCGGAGCGCACGTGTGTACCCGCGCCTAAGGCGTCCGTCACACCGATGCGCAACGGCTCCCGAACGCTCCGCTTTCGCTTGTTTCGGGACTAGCGACGCGGTGGTGTCGCTCTACGTCCTCGAGCACGTGACCCGAATGCTCCGCTTTCGCTTGTTTCTGGATCTAGCTATGTCGTGCCGCCCGACTTTGAGGGCTCAAGGTCGGAAATTTAGATCAATTATTTTGCGTGGTTCTAATTCGACTTTGAGGGCTCAAGGTCGGCGCACGCGAGTGTGTGCATCATCGCGCTCACGGCAGTGCGTCGCTTGAGGCACCAGGCGCTCGCGCGTCGAGTGATCGCGATAGCTAGCGCCGCGAACCGCACGTCGCGGTTCTACTCGAGCATTCGCCCTTCGATCTCGTCCATCTGCGCGAGCGCCGCGGCGAGCGCGTCCTTCGCGCGCTCGAGGGAAGCGCGATCCTCGGTCCACTTGAAGAGCGCCTTCTCCAGCCGCGCTCGCTCGGCGGCGAGCGTCGATTGCGCCTGGGCCATTTCCGCGCCGAGCGCCGCGATCTTTTCCGTCGCGGCGCCGAGGCTCGCTTCGCGTTCGCGGAGCGTGCCCTGCGTCGAGTAAAGCTCGTTGTTCCGTTCGGCGATGTCGTTTTCGAGCGATGCGACGCGCGCGTCGCTCTGCGCCTTCTGCTGGCGCAGCCCGTCGAGCTCCGCCTTCACGTCCACGAGCTCGCTGCGCGTCGCGGCGTGCGCGTTCTGCTCCTGGGTCAGCTCGGCTTCGTGCTTGAGCACGAGCCTGGTCTCGAGCTCCTGGATACGATCGAGCGCGGCCTTGTCTTCGTCGGCGAGCATCTGCGCGTGCTCGGCCTTCAGTCGAGCGATGGCCTCGTCGTGAGCGCGCGTCACGGATTGGACCTTGGCCTCGTGTTCTTCGCGGAGCTCATCTTCGCGCGCGGCGACGGCGCGGTCGCGCTCCTTCGCCGAATTCGCCGCGGCTTCGGCGAGGAGCTTGCCCGCCTCCGCTTGCGCTTCGGAGCGGCCCCGCTCTAGCCCCCGCTCTTCCGCGGCGGTCACGGCGACGGCGCGGACTTGCTCCGCGCGATCCGCCGCTTCGCGCAGCTCCGTTTCGAATCCCGCTTGCGCGGCGGCGCGGGCGTCCTGTTCTTCCGCGAGCCGCTGGGCGAGCGCCGAGATCTCCTGCTCCAGGCGTTGCCGAAGGGCGTCGGTATCCGCGTTCTTCGTGTCGAGCTCGGCTTGGAGCTTCTCGAGCTTGCGCTTGAAGTCGTCGGCGCGCTTGGACGCCTGCTCCTTGTCGGCGCGAGCGCTGTCGAGCTGGCGCGCGGCGCCCTCGGACTGCTTCTCCACCTCCGAAACGCGGTCGGTGAGGTCCGCCTTCTCGCGTTCGATCTGCAGGTTGGCGTCGCGAAGGGCGAGGAGCTCCTTGTCCTTGTGCGTGATTTGGTCGCGCAGATCGAGGAGCTCTTTGTCCTTCTTGTTCAGCGCTTCGCGCAGGTCCAAAAACTCCCGCGCCGACCCGGCGGCCTTTGCTCCCCCGCCCGCGGCGGCCTTCGCCTTCGCGTCGTCGAGCTCGCGCAGCAAGCGTTGGACCTCGGCGTCCTTGGAGACCGCGCGCTGCGCTTGGTCCTCGAGCTCCATCGCGCGGGCGCGCGCTTCGCGCAGCTCTTTTTCCAGCTCGCGCGCGCGCTCCGTGAGCTTCGCGTTCTCGTCTCGGAGCGCTTGATCGATGCTCTCGGAGCGCGGCCGCGGCGGGATCGACGTCACCACGCGCTCGGGCGGAGCCGACGGCACCGGCTTCGGAGGCGGCGCTACCGGCGGCGGAGCCGACGGCGCGACGTCGAGCGGTTCGATGTCGAGCGGCGGTTCCGACACGGGCGCCGCCGAGATCGGGGCCACCGAGGCGGAGGGTGCCTCCACGACGCTCGCCGCCTCGGGCGGCATCGCCACTTCCGCGGCGGCCGACGACGGCGCGCTCGCCGGCGCTTCCACGATGTTGCCGAACGCCGACTCGGTGAACGCGTCGACCTCTTCGTCGACGGACGCCGGCGGCGCTGCTTCCACCGGTTCCGGGGGACGGGACTCGGCGGGCGGAGCGAGCGACTCGAAGGCCACGTCGTCGTCGATGACGATGTCGTCGTCGTCGTCGGGCGCCGCGCCGGCCTCGGGAAGCGGAAGCTGCGCGCTGATCCGCGGGAGCAAGTCCACGAAGGCGATGGGTTTGTGGATGTAGTCTTCGGCGTGCGTCCGCAGCCTTCGGTGCTGCTCGAAGGTCTCTTCCGTCGAGTCGCTGCTCATGATGATGAGCGGCACCTCCTTCAAAGCAGGATCGCGCTTCAGCTTGTTGCAGACGGAGAAGCCGTTCATCCGCGGCAGCTCGATGGCGAGCAAGATGAGGTCCGGCTTGTTCATCGACGCCGTCTGCAGTCCGGCTGCTGCGTCGTCGACGACCGTGACGGCGCATCCGCGCTGTTCGAGCTCCCCCTTCAGCTCCCCCGCGAATTTCGAGTCGCTTTCGAAGACGAGTACGTTCGGCATGAGGCAGACGCTTCGCCCTTCATACGAAACAAGGCCAAAGACGGCCCAAGGCTAGCGTAACTCTACGATACCGAAGGCACTCACGCGGGGTCAAACACGCCGCGGCCGACTCGCCTTTTCCTCGTGGCCGCTCGTGCCGGCGCGTTCCGAAAGCACTTCGATAACACGGCGCAGCGAAACCCCTCTAAAACGCAGTCCGACGAGCAGGTGATAGAGCACGTCGGCGGCTTCGTTCGCGACTCGGTCGTCGGTTTCGCTCGCGATCGCCGCGGCGAGCTCGGACGACTCCTCGCGCAGCTTCTCGCCGATCTTCGGCGCGCCGGCGGAAAGTAAGCTCTTCGTGTAGCTCTTCGTCGCCGCGGCGCTGGCGCGCTCCCCGATCGTGTCCTCGAGCTCCCACAGGAACGCGCCGGCTTCGTGCGGCGTCTCGGTGAGCTCGCCGTCGCGTCCCACCTTCCGGAAGAAGCACGTTGGCCGGCCGGTGTGGCACGAGGGCCCCGCCGGATCGACGAGGAGCACCAGCGTGTCCGCGTCGCAATCGGCGTAGACCGCGCTCACCCGCAGGTGATTGCCGCTGGTCTCGCCCTTTTCCCAGATCGCGTTTCGTGACCGGCTGTAAAACGTCGCGAGTCCCGTCTCGAGCGTGCGCGCGAGCGCGTCGCGATTCATCCAGGCGACCATGCGCACTTGTCCGGTCAAACGATCTTGGGCGATCGCGGGGAGTAGGCCTTTTTCGTCGAACGTGAGCGTCGTCACGACGCGAGCCTACCAAGGCGTACCGCCGCGGCATGCAATGGCCCGCGCATGAGCGGGGGGACGCACCCCCCCCGCGAAGCCCATTATCGGGGGACGAATCCCGCGTTCTGAAAAATAATGCTAGTCAAATCAATGGCTTAGGTTTGGCTCGAGTCCTGCTTGGGTGGTCCCCGCTCTCGAAACCGGAGGAACCATGTCGCGTCCCCTGACCCTTCGCTCGCTGCTGGGCCCGTTCGCGTACGGTCTGATCGCCGTGTCCGCGGCGCCGCTCGTGGCCTGTACGACGAACGGCCCCAACCAAGCGAACCTCGCCGACAGCGCCGGCTTCGACGAAGTCGTTTACGCGGTCCGCCAAAACACGATCGAACAGGGCAACACCGTCACGATCGACGTCGCGGACGGGATGGGGCAGGTCATGGACTACGGCCGCTACGTCCCCGGCGCGCGCATCGAGGTGCGCAACCTGCGCACCGGCGACGTGAGAAACCTGATCGAGGGCGCGCGCTTCGCGAAGGCCGACGTCGAGGGAATGGATCTGTCGTTCGACGCGAACAAGGTCGTCTTTGCGATGAAGCTCGACGAAAACGACAATTACCACATCTACACCGCGAACCTGAAGAAGGGCACCGACTCGAAGAACCCGTACGGCGTGCAGCAGCTGACCACGGGCACGCAGGACGATCTGTCGCCGATCTGGCTCGCCAGCGGCAACGTCGCGTTCATCACGAACCAAGCGTACACGCAGATGGGCACGCGCGCGGACGAGTACAACCACGGTCGCCGCGTCACGCAGATCGCCACCATTTCGTCCACGGCCGGCGACGCGCAGCGCAAGGTCTGCTCGCAGAATCTTTCGCACGTCTTCAACCTGTTCCGCATGCAGAGCGGGCAGATCGGGTACTCGCGCTGGGAGCACCTCGAGAACGTCAACGACTCGAAGCTCTTCGCGATGAACCCGGACTGCACGCAGATGATTGCGCTCGCCGGCCAGCACAACAACCAGATCGTGAACTCGCTGGTGCAGGTCACGGAGACGCTCGACCAGAACGTCTTCATCGCCGTCGGCACGGACCGCGAGCGCACGCTGCAAGCCGGCGCGCTCATCCGCGTCGACGCTCGCTCGAAGACCGGAGACAGCCGCCACGACGAGGAACGGGCGAGCTTTCAGTCCATCACGCCTTCGGTGCCGACGGGCAGCGATCCGTCGCCGGTCGGCCGCTACCGCACGCCGCACATGCTGCCCGACGGCCGCCTGCTCGTTTCGTGGGCCGACCATTACGTCAACGACACGAACGAGCTCTCCGAGACGCCGCCGGACTTCGGCATCTACATCTACGATCCGACCTCGCGCAAGAACCTGCTCGTCTACAACGATACGACGACCTGGGAGCTCTACGCGCAGCCCGTCGCGACGTCGAAGGAGCCGCTGCCTCTCTCGTCGATCCAGACGAAGGACGTCGACCAGGACAAGCTTCTCATCGGCTCCATCGACGTGCGCAACACGTCGCTCTTCAGCCTGCACCAGGAAACCGTCGGCGGCGCCGAGTTCGCGGACGGCACGCACATGGATGACGCGCTCGGCAACGCGGTCAAGGTGCGCATCATCGAAGGCTTCTCGAGCGAAGCGGCGAGGAACGTGACGATGTTCGGCCTCACGATGGCCGAGGGCGCCGCGATCCTCGGCGAGGCGCCGGTGCAGCCGGATCACTCGTGGCGCGCGACCGTGCCGCCCTTCATCCCGATGCATCTGCAAGCGGTCGACGAGTTCGAGCTCGCGATTCGCAGCCAGACCACCTGGATCCAGGGTATGCCGGGTGAGTCGCGCATCTGCGGCGGGTGTCACGAAGAGCGCACCGCGCCGAACAGCCCGACCGCGCAGGCGCAGCCCATGGCCGCGTCGAACCCCGTCGCCGACTACGCCTCCACGCCGATCCTCGATCGCACCGAGTACCCCTGGCAAATGACCGGCATGGGCTCGCTCGGCGCGAACTCGACGGAGATCCAGAGCATCCTCGACGCGAAATGCGTCTCTTGTCACAACGCGACGACGAACGGCAACGACCCGCAGGAGACGTACTCGGTCACGATGACCGATCGCACGACGGGGAAGAAGACGACGTACAAGCTGTCGCGCCTCGATCTCAGCTCCACGCCCGTCACGGTGACGTACGACAAGAAGACCGCGACCTATCCGGCTTCCTACGTGTCCATCTTCTACCCTGCTGCGCTCGGCATGGAGATGGGCCAGGGCACCACGGTGGTGGGCAGCGTTCCGCCGGAGTGGGGCATCCCGAGCGACGCGCGCCACAGCCTCCTCATCGAGAAGCTGAACATCACGAGCGCCATCGACTCGAGCAAGAATGCCTGGGCGCTCGGCGAACCGTTCAGCGACGCGAACACGACCAAGGACGGCTACGTCCCGGTGAAGGGCGTCACGCGCACGATGCACCCCGAGAACGTGGGCGGCTCGCTCACCCGCGACGAACGCCGCGCGCTGATCCGCGCGTTCGACATGGGCGGTCAGTTCTATTCGCGCCAGAACACCGCGTTCATGCCTTACACCGCCGACCCCACCACCGCTTCGCAGCCCGCCGGCGGCGCGACCAACTCGATGTGAGGAGATCACCATGAGAACGTCACTTCGAAGCCTCAAGTCTTTCGCTCTCACGCTCGTCTCGGGTTGCCTCCTCAGCGGCGCGGGCGTCGCGGGAGCGTCGGCGCCGGCGGCTCCGCCGAACGTCCTCACGGGCCGCGCGGCGGTCTACAAGAACCTGCCCACGGTTTCGCTCGAGAACCTGTCCACGCCGGCGGATATCCTGTCGATCACGCAGGGCGCCGCTCCGACGAAGATCTGGGCGGTGCTCGAGCACGGCGAGAAGGTCGAGTGCCTCGACTGCATCCCCGACGTGGCCAAGCTGCTGTACGACGGCAACGCGAAGACGCGCGAGATCGCCGCGTGGTGGCTCCGGCGGCGCATCTTCGGCGTGTTCGGCGAGGGCGAGGTGTACTCCCAGGTGCTCTCGACGCTGACCGGCGGCAGCGACGAGTCGTCGCGCGCGTACGCGGCGGAAGCGCTCGGCGAGTTCCTCATCGTCGACGGCATCGCGCCGGTCGCGAAGGCGGCCGTCAGCGACGACTCCGCCATGGTCCGGCAGAGCGCCGTGCGCGCGCTCGATCGCTTGAACAACGAAGGCCCCGCGGCGGAGCTGTCGACCGCCGTCGGGGACACCGACGAAGGCGTGCGGCTCGCCGCCCTCAACGCCGCGGTGCACATCAACGTTTTTTCCCGCGTCGACGCCATCGTCGGGCGCCTCAGCGACGACTCGGCCGACGTGCGGCGCCGCGCGGCCGAGGTGCTCGGGACGATGCGCTCGTCCGACGCCGTCGTCGGACTCATCGCCCTAGCCGATCCAAAGCAAGAATCGGATCCACGGGTGAGGGTGTCCGCGATCGGCGCCCTGGGCAAAATAGGCGATCCCCAAGCCCAAGCCGTCATCACCGCCGCGATGAACGACGAAGACCCCCTCGTACAATCCGTAGCGCGGATAGCGCTGCAAAGCCTGCATCTCTGAGAGTCGCAATCCGTAAATCGTCCGCCTCTGGGGGAGCGGGGGATGAGGGGCATCCCCCGCCCGAACAGTGACGCCTCTTCCCACGAGCGAGCAGCGCAGCCAAAGGCGAGCAGCGCAAGCGAGGGTTCCGCGCCGAACCGCGGCGCAACAAACACAAAAACCCCGCGCCGTCCACCCCCGAGAACCCACTGTTCCGCATCGCGAAGATGCGCGGTATTATGGGAAATAGTGACCTACGCTACCCGTCTTGCGCCCTTCGCGCTTTCCCTGCTCGCACTGACCGGGTGCAAGGCGGCGAAGCGCGAAGCGACGACGACTTATTACCAGCGGCAGATCGGGCCCATTCTGCAGGAGTCGTGCGCGAATAGCCCGACGCAGTCGGGATGTCACGTCGCCGCCGACACGCACGGCAATGCGCTCGGCAACCTCAACGTCACCAGCTACGACACCCTCACCAAGCGGCGCGATCTGCTCGTGTCGTACGGGCCCTATTTGATGCCCGGCCTCCTCGCGAAGGTGTTGCCGCCGTTCTCGGTGCGGCTCACCACGTGGGAAGGCCCCGATCCGATCATCATCACGACGGACATTCCGCACGCCGGCGGTCCGCTCCTCGACGTGACGAGCTCGTCGTTCAATACGCTGGCGACGTGGATCTCGCGCGGAGCGAGCGCGAACAACTCCGTGGTGCCGCCGCCCGACCTGGGGCGTACGCCTTGCCCCACCAACGTCGGCACGGACAGCGACTTCGACGGGACGATGGACCCGAAGGCGCCCGACTACAAGACGTTCGTCGACCGCGTGAACCCGGTGCTCGGCAAGACGTGCGCCGCGGGCAACTGCCACGGCTCGCCGGGCAATTCGATGTACCTGACGTGCGGCACGAGCCAGGAGCAGACGCGCTGGAATTACTTCGCCGCGGGCGACTACGTCTCCAGCACGCCCGAGTCGAGCGAGCTCTTGCGGCGCACCGTCGCGCCGTCCGCCGGCGGCACGTACCACGAAGGCGGCACCCTGTTTCAGTCGACGGACGATCCCGGGTACCAGGCGATCCTCGCGTGGGCCACGCAGAAGGGCGGCCCGACCAACGTGCCGACCGACACGGGCTTCGTGTTCTTCGCGCACCGCGTCCAGCCGATGTTGGTGAAGAAGGGCTGCATGCTGCTCGGTTGTCACTCGCCGGCGATGGGGCACGAGTATCGCTTGCACAGCGGCAGCGGCGGGAACTTCGGTTTGCCCACGACGCGACTCAATTACGAGCTCACGCTCGCGCAGGTCGCGCTCGACTCGCCCGATCCGAACACGAGCCGCATTCTTCGCAAGAACCTCGTTCCGCTGGTCGCCGACAGCTCCGTTCCGCAGACGCCGCTCGGCGTCCCGCACCGCGGGGGCGCCCTGTTCGGTTCGGGCGACGCTTGCGCCGACACCGACGCCATCGAAAACGGAGATCTCGACGCGCAGCTTCCATACTGCATCATCCGGCGCTGGATCGAGATCGAGCGGCAGAACCGCATGGGTTCGGCGGCGGGCCTCTCTTCCATCGTGTACGTCAAACGGCCGCTCGCGCCTTCGCCCGACGCGCCGCAGGACTTCGAGGCGTACGCGCCGGGCGCGGATCTCGTGCGCGCCCCCGCGTCCCTCGACGACATGGGCAACCTGACGGTGCAAGGCGGCGCGAGCTTGCTGTCGATGTGCGGGCTCTCCGCGGGCATCGACGTGCGGCGGCCGGCGGTCTCGTGGGACGGCAAGCGCATCGCGTTCTCCGCGCGCACCGGCGAGGGCGATCCGTGGCGCATCTACGTCATCGACGACACGTCGTGCGCGCCCGAGCCGACGATCGACGCGACGCCGACGGACGACCGCGGCAACGAGCTTCCGACCAACGGCGCGCTCGTCCACAACTTCGATCCGGCGTTCGCGCCCGACGGCCGCATCGTGTTCGCGTCGACGCGCGGCAACGTGACGAACGCCGCGGGCTTCGACTACCAGGGGCCGCAGCGGACGCCCGCGGACCCCTCGCGGCTCAACGCGAACCTGTACGTGGTGGACGATCCGCAGGGCACGCCGTCCGTTCGCCAGCTCACGTTCCTGTTGAACCAGGAATTGACGCCGTCGTTCATGGCGGACGGACGCCTGACGATGACGACGGAGAAGCGAGCGAACAATTTCTACCAGCTCGCGGGCCGTCGCGAAAACCTGGACGGCGGCGACTATCATCCGCTCTTCGGGCAACGCGCGACGTTCGGCTATCGCCAGGTGACGGACATTTCCGAGCTGCCGGACAAGAACTTCGTCGCCATCCTGAGCGATCCGGGCGCCACGCACGGCGCCGGCGCGCTCGCGCTCATCAATCGGAGCCTGGGGATCGATCAGGAAAGCGGCACCGCGAGCGACTATCTGCAGGATCCCGGGGCGCTCACCTGGCCGAACCCCAAGTTTTATCAGCACTCGTCGCGCGTCCTCGACGGCAACGGCCACGTGGGCACGACCGGCGGCGCGTACCGCAATCCGACGCGGCTGCCGAACGGAAAGATCCTCGTCAGCTACGCCGATGGAGTGGACCTCGCGAACGTCGACAAGCCCTTCGCGCTCGTGGTGGTCGATCCGGTGACCGGAGACCGCAGCGACCCCGTCGTCACCGATTCCGACAGCATCCTGTGGCCGGTCGCGGTGTACGAGCGCTACAGCTACGGCGTCTACAAGTCGAAGCTCGACGAGCCGAACGGCGCGACGCAAATCTCGACGAACGCGGCGGACAAGGCTCGCTCCGACATCACGTTCCTGGACGTTCCGCTCCTCGAGAGCTTGCTGTTCCAGAATACGCGTTCGAAGCGCATCATTCCCGATCCCGCGACCGACCTCGAAATCTGGGAAGATTTACCGCCGGAGCCGTCGGTGACGAGCTTCGACACGGGCGGCTCCTTCGTGTTCAACGACGCCTTCGGCAAGCTTTACGTGCGCCGCCGGATGCTCGGCTCGGGGACGCCGAGCGCCGACGGCTCGATGCACGTGCGCATTCCCGGCGGCGCGCCCATCGTGCTCGCGCCCAACGTGCAGCTCGCGGCCGACTCGAAGCCCACGCGACACCATCAGCTCGAGGAGATGCAGTTTTACCCCGGAGAGTTCGTGCGACAGGGCTTCCAGCGCAAGCTCTTCAACGGAGTGTGCGGAAGCTGCCACGGCGCCGTCAGCGGCTATGACGCCGACATCTCCGCGAACCCGGACATCCTCACCCAAGCCTCCCGCGTCATAGCCATAGACACCGCGCCCATCGACGCCACCAACCGAGGCACGCCGCAGAAGGGGCCGTTTCCTTGAGTGCTCGACCATCCATTTCAGTGGTAGGTGGCTCCAAAGAGGATCTCGGGAAACGCGTACCCCTTTCCCATCCACACTTCCGAGTCGTCGCGGTTGCTCTCGGTCGATACGTATAGGAACCGGAGCAGCGCTCCGAGGCTCCATTGCTCGGCGATCCACCACTCGTAGCCGCCGCCGAGCATGAAGCCGAGGCCGCCCATGGCCTTCTCGTCCGAGGTGACGGCCCCGCCGCGCGTTCCCTTGCCCAGGTTCATCCACGCGATGCCGAGCGCCCCTTCGACGTGGAAGCCTTGCTTGGGGTCGAAGTAGTAGTCGACGAAGGGTCCGAGCAGGCCGATCTCCGCATGATCGAGGACGAGCGCGGGCGCCGGTTTGCCGTTGACGCGTATGTCGGTCGATTGCGGCTGGCCGATGGCGAAATCCAACCAGACACCGCCGCCGATGACGAGGCCCGGGGCCGGCGTGCCGCCGATGTTGAGCTCGAACGAGAGAGAGCCGTGCATGAAGGAGCCATCGAACGCGCCGTGGAGCTCGGAGCTCGAGTCGCTGCCGAAGCTGCCGCCGAGCGCGCCGCCGCCGAGCCCGAGCCGCAGGTAGAAGCCGTCGTGCTCGCGGGCGCCCTGGGGCGGAAGCAGCGGTGGCGGAGGATACACCGCGGGGGCCATGTACTGACCAGGTGGGTTGCCGTAGGGCACCGGGGGCTCCAGCTGCGGCTGAACCGGCGGAGCGGTCCCCCCTACGATGAGGCGCGAAAGGGACGAAGGCGTCGCCGCTTGCGGCGGAGGGGGCGACGATGGAGGAGGGGGCGGCGATTGCGGCGCGGCGGTTGTCGGCGGTTGCGGCGCGGCCGACTCGGCGGCGGCGTCCGGGGAGACCGCGAAGGTCGCGGTCAACAAGGTGGTCGGAAGGAAGTAACGCAGCGCCATCGGGCGTTGCCCGGGAAGGATTTTCATATGGGGCGCGCCATGCGGGCGCTCACACGCGCTCGATGATCATCGCGACGCCCATGCCGCCGCCGATGCAAAGAGTGATCAGCGCCGTCGAGAGGCTCTGTCGTTCGAGCTCGTCGAGCGCCGTCCCGAGCAAGGCGGCGCCCGTCGCGCCGAGCGGATGTCCATAAGCGATGGCCCCGCCGTTGACGTTCACCTTCGCAGGGTCGAGCCCGAGCCTCCGGATGGTGTTCAACGGGACGACCGCGAATGCTTCGTTGATCTCCCACAGGTCGATGTCGCTCACCTTCATGCCGGCCATGGCGAGCGCGCGCTCGGACGCCGGCGTCGGCGCGGTGAGCATGATGACGGGCTCCGCGCCGGCCGTCGCCGTCGCGACGATGCGGGCGCGCGCCGAGAGGCCGTGCGCCTTCGCGTAGTCCGCCGATGCGAGCAGCACCGTGGCCGCGCCGTCGACGATGCCGCTCGAGTTGCCGGCGTGATGCACGTGCTCGATCTTTTTCACCGACGGGTAGCGCAGCATCGCGAGCTCGTCGAACGTTTCGCCGTGGAGCCCCACCTTCATGGCGCCGACGGAGGCGAACGACGGCTCGAGCGTGCCGAGCTTCTCGAGCGTCGTCGTCGGACGCGGAAGCTCGTCCCGATCCAGGAGCACCTTGCCGTTCTCGTCGACGACGGGGAAGAGGCTCTTTCCGAGGCGGCCCTCGGCGATGGCGCGCCCGGCTTTCTGCTGGCTCGCGAGCGCGAAGCGGTCTACCTCGGCGCGCGTCACGCCGTCGAGCGTCGCGATGAGATCCGCGCTGATGCCCTGCGGGACCTGAAAGACCTTCTTGCGGAGCGCCGTGTTCTGGCCGTCGATGCCGCCACCGTCAGAGCCCATCGGCACGCGAGACATGCTCTCCACGCCGCCGCCGATGACGAGCTTCTGCTGGCCGCTCATCACGCCCATCGCCGCGAACATCACCGCCTGCAACCCGGATCCGCAGAAGCGATTCAGCGTCACTCCGGGCACTTCGTCGGGAAAGCCGGCGGCGAGCACGGAGTTCCGGGCGATGCACGCGCCTTGCTCCGCGACCTGCGACACACAGCCGACGACGACGTCGTCGACGTCGCCCTTCGCAACACCGCTGCGATCCGTGACGCGATTCAGGGCCTGGGCGAGCAGCTCCTGCGGATGCAGCCCGCTGAGCGCCCCGGCGCCGGGCTTGCCTCGGCCGCGCGGAGTCCGCACGGCGTCGATGATCAGGGCGCTTTGCATGAGAGCCTCCTTCGGCGAAGGAGTATCCCGCTCGTCTTTGCACGCCGCAAGGCGCGCGGGATCACTGAATGACGACGCGCTTCGTCACGGTGACGCGATCGCCGCCGTAAGGCGGTACTTTTGCGCTGCGCAGCGCATCGGCGATGCATCCACCGGTGGGAGTGCCCGCGAAGGGCGGGCCTTCGACGAGCGCGCGCGTCGCGCGTCCGGAGTTGGCGAACGTCACGTGTACGACGGCGACGCCGGTCGGGTCGCCGGGCTTGCGGCATCCGGAGGCGACTCCGGCGGCCGCGCCGAGCGCGGCAGCCGCCGCGGACCTGTCGAAATCGCCGCCGACGTCGGACACCTCGGGTTGCGCGGGCGCGGCGGCAACCGGCTTCGTCGTTTCGGGTTTGCTCTCGGCCTTCGCCACGGGCTCCGGCTTCGTCGCCACGGGCTTCGCGGCGCCGACCGGCTTCGGTTCATTCGGCGAAGGCGTGGATGTGGCTACAGTAGTGGTCGCATTGGACGGCTTCGCCGTCTCCGGCGTTTCCGCGGTGCGCGGCGCGGTGGTCGTGGGCGCCCGCGCCGCGACGGCGGTCGCTTGCGGCGGGGTCGCCGTCGCTTGCGGCGGGGTCGCCGTCGCCGTGTCGGCAGGCGCTGCGGCGCTGAGCGCCGGCGGTGCCGGCTCGGCCGCCGTCGTCGCCACTTCCGCTTGCGTTGGCTCGGGCGCGGCGGTCGCGTGCTCCGGCTCCGGGGTGGTCGCGACCGGCGCCTCCGCCGGCTTCCTCATGAAGAAGGTGAGGGCGACCGCCGCGGCCGCCGCGCCGAGGAGCACGAACGGAAAGAGACTGCGGCGCTTCTCTTGAGCCGGAGGCACGGACGCCGTCGATGCTTCGGCGGGCTTCGAGGTCGTCTGGGGCTTCGCTTCGCGCGGGACCGTGGGCGTCGTGTCGATCGGCGCGATCGCGGGCGTCTGCGCGAATTCTTCGACCGAAGGAATCGACAGCGGCGCGATCGGCACCGGCTGCGGCGTCTCGAAGATGGGCGCTTCGAAGAGCGGCGCCTCGAAGAGCGGCGCTTCGTCGCGCGCGGCCGGCGAAGTGGAGATCGGAATCGTCGGCTCTTCCGACTCGGCCGCGGGGATCGAGCGCGGTCGCTTCGGCGAGGGCGGTTTCGGCGCGGTCTTCTTCTTGAACCCGGGCGCCCCCGACGCCCGCGCTTCGGCGATGGCGTGCACGGGCGGCGGCGGTCGCACCGATTCCGGATCGACGCTGACTTCGTCGTCTTCCCAGATGTTCGTCGCGCCCGTCTTCGCCGCGGGCGGACGGGGCCCCATCGACGTCGCGCTGCGGTGGCGCGGCGGCGGGCCTTTCGGCGCGTCGGGCTTTCGTGACACCTGGCGAGCCGGCGGCGGTTCCGGCGAGGCGCTCGGCTTCGGCGGCTCTGGAAGCACATCCGCCTTCGGCGGCTCCGGCGACGCCGCTCTCGCCGCCTCGGGAGCGACCGCTACGGGCGGATGCGGAAGTGTCGGCGGCTCCGGCTCCGACTTTTCCGGAAGCGCGGGCGTCTTCGTCGTATCGGGTTCGTCGGCTTCGGCGGCGATCGGGCTAGACGCGAGCTCGGTGCGCACCGGCTCCTCCGGCGCTACGGGCGCTGCGGCGGCGGGCGTCTCTGCGCTCTTCGCGAGCGGCGTCGAAGTCTCCGCGCTCTTCGCGGGCGGCGTCGAGGTTTCTGCGCTCTTCGCGGGCGGCGTCGAGGTCTCCGCGCTCTTCGCGGGCGGCGTCGGCGTTTCCGCGGCCTTGGCAGCTGCGCCGTCGATGGCCCTTGCCGTCGGAGCAGGCGCGGCCTTCGGCACCGTCGTGCGCGGCGCGGTCGCGCCGGACGCCTTCGGCGCGCCGAGTCCCGGTTTGGCGCCGAGCTTCGGGTCGATCGCGCGCGCCTCGGGTCGTTTCGGTTCGAGCGGCGTGAAGACGCCCTTGGACGCGGACGTCGCAGCCGGCTTGGAGCCGAGCGCCGTGGCGGGCCGCGATGTGGCATCCTGAGTGGTCGGAGCCGGCGCGCGCTTCGGGCTCGGTAGCGGCGTGCCGGTCGCGGCAGGAGTCTTCGCACCCGGGAGCGACGTTCCGGTCGCGGGCGCCGCGGCTTTGGGGCTCGACAGGGGCGTTGCCGTCGCGGAAGCGGCGATCTTCGCGGCTGGAAGCGGCGTTCCGGTCGCGGGCGCCGGTTTCGCGCTTGGAAGGGGCGTCCCGGTCGCGGCGGCAAAAGGTGTCTTCGCGGTGTCCAGTGGTTCGGTTTCCATCTTCGGCAGACCGATCCGTGTTCGGCCTTTCCACGCGGGCGTCGCAGCGCTTCTCTCGGCGCCGGGCTTCGCGTCCAGCACGTTGCTCGCGGCGGGCGTCGCTTCGTCGCCGACGCCGCTCAGCGTCTCGAGCCGCTTGCGACCTACGGTGCCGGTCGGTTCCACCAGCGGCGCCGCGAACGCCGGCGACTCGGAAGCGTCCGCGGGGCTCACGCGCTCCTCGCGTTGCACGAGCGGAATCCTCCCGAGCGCCGCGGGCGCCGCGCGTGTCTCGCCGCTCGTCACGAGCAAGCGCGCGAGCAGCGGCACCGAGTTGAGGGACACCCATTCCGGCAAACCTTCGCGCCAGACGATCGTGTCGGCGCGGATCTCTCCGCGGCGCAGCGCTTGCGCGATCTCCGGTGAGCGCATTTCGCGATCGTCGTCGGCGGCGAAGCTCACGAGCCAGAGCGTCGATTCGTCCGGGGGAGGCAGCTCGTCGGCGTGGCTGCGGGTGGCGTCTTCTTCGGCGGTCGTCACGGTTGGTTGTAGAATTAACACTCCTCTTAAACCGGGGTAACCGACATGGTCGCCTCGCCCCCCGCCGCGGGCATCTTACCAAGGGCGCGCGGCGCCAGCGCCCGTGCCCAAAGGGCCGGCTCGTCTCGAAACGGGCCCCGGGCTACGCTAGCCGCGTTCCCCCCCGGGCGCCGCTTGGGAGCGGCGACTCGGCGCGGCAATGTGGTCCGATGTCGGATACGCCGAGCTCGAGCCGCCTCGCCTCGAAGAGAGCGTTCGTCGCGCTCCCCAAGCCAGGTTACTAGAGCCGCCTCGCCATGGACTCCGAGCCCCGCGATCACCCCGCCCGCGTGATCGGCCGTTACGCCCTGTACGGCAAGCTCGCGTCCGGGGGCATGGCCACGGTCCACTTCGGGCGGTTGCTCGGACCCGCGGGGTTTTCGCGGACGGTCGCCATCAAGCGACTCCACCCGCAGTTCGCGAAGGACCCCGAGTTCGTCGCGATGTTCTTGGACGAGGCGCGCCTCGCGGCGCGCATCCAGCACCCGAACGTCGTCGCCACCGTCGACGTCGTCGCGCTGCAAGAGGAGCTCTTCCTCGTCATGGACTACATCCGCGGCGAGTCGTTCTCCCGGTTGATGCGCGCTTCGCGCAAGCGGGAGATCGAGGTGTCGCTCGGCGTCATCGCGAGCATCATCTGCGGCATGCTGCACGGGCTGCACGCGGCGCACGAGGCGCGCGACGAACGCGGTCAGCCGCTCGCGGTCGTCCATCGCGACGTGTCTCCGCAGAACGTCCTCGTCGGCGCCGACGGTATCGCGAGGGTGCTCGACTTCGGCGTCGCGAAGGCGGCGGCCCGCATCCAGGTCACGCGCGACGGCCAGATGAAGGGCAAGCTGTCGTACATGGCGCCGGAGCAGCTCCAGGGGAAGACGGTCGATCGGCGCACCGACATCTTCGCCGCCGGCATCGTGCTGTGGGAGGCGCTGACGGGCCGGAGGCTCTTCGACGCCGAGGAAGCCTCGGAGATGCTCCGCATGATCGTCAGCGAGGAGATCCCTCCGCCGAGCGCGGTCGTGCCGTCCATCGCGCGCAACGTCGACGAGATCGTGATGCGCGCGCTCTCGCGCGACCTTTCGACGCGCTACCAGACGGCGCGCGAGTTCGCGATCGCTCTCGAGGAGGGCGTGCCGCTCGCGTCGCCGCGCGAGGTCGGCGAATGGGTCGAGCTGGTCGCCGGCGATACGCTGCTCCACCGCGAGCAAGCCGTGGCGGAGATCGAGGCGGTGTCGCAGGTGAGCGACGTCTCGCTCCCGCCGAAGAGTCTGCCGAGCGCGCAGCGCATGGCGTCCGGGACGCCGCCGCCGCGCACCATCCCCGACGCGAAGAAGCCTTGGGACGACGAGGATCCGACTCGCATCTCGACGTCCTCCGTCGGTTCGACGACGAAGCGCGACAGACCGACGCGGATCCAGGTGCCGGTGCCGCGCCCGAAGAGCTCTTACCCGCCTCCGGGGCTCGGGCCGGAGCACATCGGTTTCGGCGCGCTCCGGGAGGACGAGCCGCGCACCCACGTGATAGAGCCGATCGCCGAAGACGAACCGCCCACGTCGATCTACCCGCCCGCCGTCGGGCACGATCTGCCGTCGTTCCCGCTCGACGAGAGCGCCCAGGTTCCGGAGTCCCGCGCGATCGTCGTCCGCGAACGCATCTCGATGCCGCCGACCATCATCGTGCACGCGCCGGTGTACCCCGTCTACACGCAGTCGCCGTCGATGTTCGCGGTCGCCTTCGGGTGGCTCTGGGACAACCCGAGGCAGCGCACCTGGCGCGTCGCTGCGGCTGCGGGGACGTTCGCGCTGCTGCTCGGTTTCGGGGTGGCGGCGGGACGCGGCGTGCGGCCCAAGGCCCCGCCGCGTGCCGTCGCGTCGGCCGCTCCTTCCGTCGCGTCCGCGGCCGAGGCACCGCTGCCGCGCGGTATCGATCCGGCGACGCTCCCGCTCGCCGACGACGCGGAGAAGCCGGCGAAATCCGTGAGTCTGCCCCGCGTGGAAACGGCGCAGCCGTCGCCGCCGCCGGGCGCCGTCGAGGTCGGGGTGAAAGCCGCCTCCCGAACGCCGCCACCGGCGAAGCCGCACGACGTCGCGTCTCCGGAGAAGCCGGCGGCGACGCCGAAGCCGGCGGCCGAGCACGTGATCGATCTGGATTCGACGGAGAACCCGTACAGCAAGACGCCGAAGCCCGTGCCCACCGCCCGAGTCGCGGCGCCGCCGGATCCGTCGGTGCGCCCCGAGTGCCGGCAGCCGTACGTGATCGACGCGCAGGGCATCCGGCGCGTGAAGCCGCAGTGCCTTTAGTCCAGCGCGGCTACGTCGAGCGAGGAACGATGGCGGCCAGGTGGCGGCCGCTGTGTTTGCCGTCGCGACGGAAAGAGAAGAACTCGTCCCGCTCCGAGAACGTGCATCCCGCGACGATGTCGATGGCCTGCTCCGGCACCGAGGCTTCTTCGAGCTGAGCGCGCGCGATGCGGGCGAGGTGCACCCGGGGCTTCGCGCCGAGCCGGCGTTCGACGACGTCTTCTGCGCGCGACGCGCGCGTGAGCTCGTCGGCGACGTCGTCGCCGACCTCGAACGCGCTTCCCGTGATGTGGGGACCGATCGCCGCGACCAGATCGCAATCGCCGCCGGCCTCGCGACGCAGCGCCTCGACGCCCTCGAAGACGACTCGGCGTACGAGCCCCCGCCATCCGGCGTGGATGGCGAGCGCGGCGCCGCTCTTGCGATCTCCGACGAGGATCGGCAAGCAATCGGCGATCCTGACTCCGACCGCGGCGTGCGGGTTGCGCGAGACGAGCGCGTCGCCTTCACGAAAGAGGATCTCGCGTCGATCTTCGGTGCCGTCGATGCGGACGGCGGTTCGGCCGTGGACCTGTGAGAGGTAATAGACACGCTCCGCGTCCACGCCGAGCGCGTGGGCGGCGCGGTGCAAGTTCGACGCGACGTTTTCTTCGGTGTCGCCCGCGGCCACCGAGAAGCTCAGGCTCGCATAAGGCCCTTCGGAGACGCCGCCCCGTCGCGTGAAAAACGCATGGCGAAATCCGGCTCTCGTCAAGAGCGGACTCGTCCTAAACTCCGCAATTTTACCGGCTTCTGTGCGCTCCATCTCTCTTAGACCTACCCTCGTACTCGTCCAGTTAGCTCATTCCCCAAGCCACGGTACTGACAGGTCTGGTATTGCTGCTCCGTGACACAAGCTCGTCCCACCGACCCGTTCATCGGGCGCGAAATCTTGGACGGGCAATTTCGTATTCTGCAAAAGATTGGCACGGGTGGGATGGGCTCGGTCTACAAAGCCGAGCAACCGGCGATGAGCCGGATGGTCGCCATCAAGATCCTTCACCCGAAGCTCACGAACCGGCAAGATCTCGCCTCCCGCTTTCGTCGTGAAGCGCGGGCGATGGCGCAGCTGACTCACCCGAACACCGTGAAGGTGTTCACTTACGGCGAGCTCGAGGACGGTTCGCTGTACATCGTGATGGAGTTCCTCGAAGGACGGAACCTCAACCGCGCGGTGAAACGCGACGGCCCGCTGCCGGCGGAGCGCGCCGTCTCGATCCTCATCCAGGTCTGCGGGGCCCTGCAAGAGGCCCACAGCATGGGGATCATCCACCGCGATCTGAAACCGGAGAACATCTTTCTCTGCAAGCAGATGGGCATCGACGATTACCCGAAGGTGCTCGACTTCGGCCTCGCGAAGGTGACCGAACAGCAGATGCGCCCCGGCTCGGTGAACCTGACGCAAGAGGGAATGGTGTTCGGCACGCCGGAGTTCATGTCGCCCGAGCAAGCGCAAGGTCACGTGCTCGACGCGACCAGCGACATCTACTCGCTCGCCGTCATTCTCTACGAAGCGCTGACCGGCAAGCTCCCCTTCGACGCGAAGAGCCCGATGGAGTTCATCCAGAAGCACGTGGTCACGCCGCCCATTCGTCTGAGCGACCGCGTCCCGGGCCGCACGTTCGCGAACGGTCTCGACGACGTCGTCGCGCGAGCCTTGTCCAAGTCACCGGCCGATCGCTTTCAGAGCGCGATCGAGTTCGCTGCCGCGCTCCGGCCGTTCGCGGGCGCGGGCGGCGCGCTCGTGGACAGCATCTTCCAGATGACGCCGGCGCCGGCGAGCGTCGCGGGTGGTCGTTCGACCGTCGTCACGCGGCGCATCCAGCGCGGGCCGAGCATCGGGCTCTTGGTAGTCGTCGGCGTCGTGTGCCTGATAGCGGGCGTGCTCCTCGCCGTGCTGGTCATGAAGCGTACCACTCATTGACTTCGCTTCCGGGCCCACCCGCGGTCATTTCGCGCTAGCCTTCGCGCCGTGGCCGACCCGATCCCGCTCGGCGAGCGGGAGGACATCACCTCGCCGGCTCCCGCGAAAGCACGGCCTCGCCTCGGGCGCGTCGTGGCCCTCGTCGCGGTCGTCGTGCTCGCGCCGGTGTTCGCCGCGGTGGCGACGGTGCTGCTCGTCGTCTCCCACTACTCGGAAGGGCTGCCGAGCGTCGAGCAGCTGAAGTCGGGCTACGATCCGCCGCAGCTCACGCGCATCCTCGCGCGCGACGGAGCGGTGCTCGCCGACGTATTCACCGAACGCCGCACCCTCGTGCCGTTCTCGGAGGTGCCGGACAACGCGAAGCTGTCGTTCCTCGCCGCCGAAGACGCGAGCTTCTACGAGCACCAGGGGCTCAACTACTTCGGCATGCTGCGCGCGCTCGCGGCGAATCTGCGCGCCGGAGCCACCCGTCAAGGCGGCAGTACGATCACCCAGCAGGTCGTGAAGAACGTGCTGCTCGATCCCGAGCGCACCATGAAGCGGAAGATCCGCGAAACGATCCTCGCCCGGCGCCTCGAGCAATCGCTGACGAAAGACGAGATCCTCAACCTTTACCTGAATCACATTTATCTCGGCCACGGCCGTTACGGCATCGAAGAAGCGTCGCGCTACTACTTCGGCAAGAAGGCGCGCGCCCTCGAGCTCCCCGAGTCCGCGCTCCTCGCCGGGCTCGTCGCCGCGCCGGAGCGGTTCTCCCCGCGAAAGAACCCGGAACGTGCGCTCGAACGGCGCCGGTACGTGCTCGGTCAGATGCTCGCGAAGGGCTTCATCACCAGAGAGCTCTACGACGACGTGAAGGACGTGCCGTTGAAGCTCGCGCCGGCTTCGGACGCCGAGAGCGAAGTGTCGCCCGAAGCCGTGGACGCGGCGAAGCGCATGCTCGACGCCGTCGCGGGGCCGAGCGCGCAGCACGGCGGCTACGAGATCACGACGACCATCTCCCCCACGCTGGAGACGGCCGCTCGGCGCGCGGTCCGCGAAAACCTCGACGCCTACGCCGCGCGGCACGGCATCCGCCCGCCGTTCACGCAGACCGCGCGCAAGGAGTGGGGCAAGCCGTTCGTCGGCGCGCCCGCCGTCCATCGCGTGTACGTGGGCACCGTCGAAGGAACCGACGATCGACTCGGCACCATCGACGTGCGCCTCGGTGACGTCGTCGGTCGCGTCTTTCTCGCGCAAGAGAGCCGCTACAACCCCGGCGGGCTGCCGCCGTCCCGTTTCGCGGAGCGGGGTGCGGTGCTTCGCGCGAGCATCGTCGCGCCCTGGGAGCCCGGCGAGAAGCCGGCGCTCAGGCTGGAGCTCGGACCGGAGTCGGCGCTCGTGGCGCTCGACGTGCGGACGCGTGAGGTGCTGGCGCTCGTCGGCAGCTACGAGGCGACTCCCGGCGGGCTCGACCGCGCCATGCAGGCGAAGCGACAGCCGGGCTCCGCTTTCAAGCCGTTCGTGTACTCCTACGCGCTGCACGCGCGCCAGGTGACGCCCGCGACGATGCTCACGGTCCCGGCGTCCCCGCACGATCCGCGCGACACCACGACGAAGAAGGAGAGCGTGCGCGACGCCATCGCGAAAAGCGACAACGCCGCGGCGATCGCCCTCCTGCGCGGCGCGGGCGCGGCCGCGGTCGCGGAGTGGGCGCACGCCGTGGGCATCGAATCGCATTTGGGGGCGGACGAATCGCTCGCGCTCGGCTCCTACGAGGTCACGCCGCTCGAGATCGCGGGAGCCTTCGCGACGTTCGCGAGCGGCGGAGAGGTCGCCGCGCCGGTGCTCATCAAGAGCATCACCAAAGCCGGGGGCCACGTCATCGAGCTGCCGCCGAAGCCGCCTGCGCGACGCGCGATGGACGCGGACGAGGCGTACCTCGTCACGAGCTTGCTCAAGAGCGTCGTCGGCTACGGGACCGCCCGGCGCGCGCAGTCGCTCGGCCGCCCCGTCGCCGGCAAGACGGGCACCACGAACGCCTCGAAGGACGCGTGGTTCGTCGGTTACTCGACGGACATCGTCGCGGCGGTGTGGGTCGGCTACGACGACGCGCTGCCGCTCGGGTCGAGCGAGTCGGGCGCCGTGACCGCGCTTCCGGCGTGGATCACTTTCATGAAGGCCGCGCACGAAGGGCGGCCGGTGACGGAGTTCTCGCGACCGAGCACCGTCGTGACGGCGCGCGTCGATCCGTCGACGGGGCTCTTGGCGCGCGACGAAGACGGCGCCGTCGAAGAGGAATTCCTCGAGGGCACCGCGCCCACGGAAATGACGCCGCCGCCGGACGCGGGCATAGCGCACGCGCCTGCGCCGCAAGCGGTCAGTGCAAATCGGCGCGACGCGGGCGTCGCGCTGGACGAGCCGCCGCCGTTCTGAGCGATCTTTCGGCGGCGGCAGAGGCGTCTTCGCTCGCACCGTCGTCGTGCTACGCTTCACTGACGCACGACATGGCCGAAGCTCCACTCGACGCGCCCGCCGAGCATGGCCGACCGGGACCGGTTCGTGGCCGGCGTTGTCCCTCGCGCCGCGGGCGCTCCGCGGCACAATGGCGCGCGATGTCGCTCGAGCGAAACGTTGCATGGGTCGCGTTCGCGTTCCTCGTCGGTTGTGGATCGAACGGACAGGGCGCGAGCGGGAGCAACTTCATGTTCATCACCGGCGGCGTGCCGGGCGCGCTCGCCGGCGCAACCGGACTAGGCGGGCAGCTCGTTGCGAACGGCGGCACCGTCGCCATCGGGGGCAGCACCGGTTCCGGCGGCGCGCCACCGTCCGGCGGCGGAGGTGGCATCATCTCCGCGAACGGCGGCGCCATCGCAAGCGGTGGCATCACGGCGAGCGGTGGCGCCACGGACGTCGGTGGTTCGACGTCCGGCGGAACGACGTCGAGCGGGGGTGCGGGCGGCGACACGAGCACCGGCGGTGCGGGTGGCGATACGAGCAGCGGGGGTGCAGGCGGTGACACGAGCAGCGGCGGCGCGGGCGGCGCGACCTGCGGCGGCTTCTTGCAGCCGCCCTGCGGGTCCGGCGGCAGCGGTGGTGCCGGGGGCAGCACTGGCAGTGCCGGTGCAGGTGGCGCGGACCCCGCCATGGTGATGGCGTGCGCTCAGAAGATCTGCATCGATCCGGTCTTCGACTGCGTGCTGCAAGGCTGCGGCTTCGCCGCGTGCGAAAACTTGCACTGCGTCATTCATTGATTCGTACCCGCACTCCGTTCCTCTGACGATGTGAAGCGACGCCCGCGTCGTCGCGAACAGAATCCGCGTCTGGGGGCGTGGGGAAGCATCCCCACCCGAACAGAGACGGACGATGCGCAAGCGAGGGTTCCGCGTGTGACCGCGACAAAAAACCAGGAAACCCCCTCGACGAAGACCTCGTCGCGCGAAACGACATCCGTCTCTCCGCGCCGAAACCTTGATGCGCCAAGGTCAAAAAAATAGCTCCATGATTCCGATCTGTTCCGAGTGCACCTTGATTGCTCAAGGTTTCACCCAGGAGGCCATCGACAAGGCGGACTGGCCTCTCGTGTTCCGAGTGCACCTTGATCGACGGCGCACCAACTACAGCTCGACTTCGTCCGCGCGTGCCGCGTGCGCGTTGGGCGGGGGCTCTCGCACTTTGCGGAAGTCGAATCGATCGAGGGCGATGCCGGATTGCGACAGCACCGCCTCGGAGACGAACACCGGCACGGCTCGGCCGAAAGCGAGCGACAGCGCTTCGTTCGGCGTCGCGTCGATGTCCACGAGCTCGCCTCCTTTCGAGAGGGTCAAAGAAACGTGGAAGGCTTCGTCTTCGACTCGATCGACGCGGACGCTGACGACGTCCGCCCCCATTTTTCGCAACACGTCACCGAGCGACGCTCGGCCGCCGCGCTCGCGCCCGTGATCGACGCGCAGCGCAATCGCCGGCGCGTCGCCTCCGGTGCGAACGAGAAGCCCGCGCCGCCCTTGCTCGTCCATCAATACGACGGCGCTCCCCGCGGGAGTCGGCGCTATACCGCCGAGCGCCATTCGCTTGTAACCAATCGGCGCCTTGATGGATGGATCTTTGGTACCAGGTTCCTTCGACTCGCGACGCTTGGGCAGAACGGGCGCGGCCGACCCACTGGCCGCAGGAGGAGTATCGCTCGCAGGAGCGGATCCATGAGCGGCGCAGGACACGATCGGTGTCGGCACGAACGCGAGCGCGCCTGCGAGTACCCATGTTCGGGGACGTGCGCTGCTCGTCGCCATCGACCTTAGAAAAGTCTAGCGCCGCCGTACCCCTTGCGCTCGGAGCCGACCGATTTCCATGGATACTGCCACGCGAGGTTGACCAAACACCCGAATTCACCGAGCATCGCGCCCCTAACAAGATGATTTCCGGACGCTTGATTTCCGTTGCGGCACTCCTCGTCGCGACCGCCTGCACGAACAGCGGCACACGGGTCCCCGAGGGTGGGCCGAACATCGGTGCGCCATTCAGGCCGTGGAGCCAGAAGAGCCACGACGAGCGACAAGGATTCATGGCCGCTCACGTCGAGCCGACGATGAAGCGCCTCTTCATGGGGTTCAAACCGAAGTCGTACTCGGATTTCGGCTGCGAGACGTGTCACGGCAAGGACATGGACCTCATCGATTACCACATGCCGAACGGCCTCTACGCATTGCCGGAAAAAGACACCATCGCCGAAGCCACGAGCTACGACGAAGACACGACGAAGTTCATGATGGAGAAGGTCGTTCCGACCTTCGCGAAGCTGTTGTCGGAGTCGCCGAAAGAACCCGGAGCGGCGGGCCACGGCGTATCGTGCTTCACGTGCCATCCGCACGAGTAGCGATCGCCTTTCCATTCCCTGCTGCGGTTACTCGCTAAAAAACCCGGAGCCCAAGAATGTCCGATTCGCATGAGAAGAATCGCGAGGCGCACGGCGTGCCGCCTGGCGAAGACACGCGCCGCGACTTTCTGAAGACCGTCGGCATCGGCGGCATCAGCCTCGGGCTCGGCGCGGTCGCCGGCGCGCCCGGCATCGCCTACGTGGCGTACCCCATCTTCCACGCGACCGTGTCCGGGTCGGGCGGCTTCGTGAAGATCGGCAAATCGGACAACTTCAAGGAAGGCAAGCCGGCGAAGGTCGACATCTTCGCCGACAAGCGCGACGCCTGGAACCGCATCGTGAAGGTGAGGGTCGGTTCGGCGTGGGTGATGCGCGAAGGGGGCAAGCTGCGCGCGTACAGCACGGTGTGTCCGCACCTCGGTTGCGCCGTGGATTTCGACTCGGACGTGACGAAGTTCAAGTGCCCCTGCCACCACTCGACGTTCAATCTCGACGGCAAGGTCGAGGGCGGACCCGCGCCGCGCGGCATGGACGAACTCGAGCTCGAAGAGACGGACGGCGCGGTCTCCGTTCGCTACCAGCGCTTTCGGCAAGGCATCGCGGAAAAGGAGACCGTCTGATGAAGGCGCTCATCGACTGGCTCGACGAACGCGCCGGCGTCCGCGCCCTCTGGGCGGAGATGGCCAACGAGCCCATCCCCGGCGGCGCGCGGGCTCGCTACGTCTTCGGTAGCGTGTTGATGTTCCTGTTCATGCAGCAGGTCGTGCTCGGCATCCTGCTCGCGAGCTATTACAGCCCTTCGGCCACCGACGCTTGGGCGAGCGTCCAGTACCTGAACGATCAAGTGACGGCGGGCTGGTTCCTGCGCGGACTGCACCATCACGGATCGTCGGCGATGGTGGTCCTGACGGCGTGCCACTTCTTGCAGACGTTCATCGCCGGCGCGTACCGCAAACCGCGCGAGCTGAACTGGCTCGCCGGCATCGCGATGGGCGGCCTGGTGCTCGGGTTCGCGCTCACCGGCTACCTCCTTCCGTGGGATCAGAAGGGTTACTGGGCCACGCAGGTCGCGACCGGCATCATGGGGAGCGTCCCGGGCGGCGAACCGCTCCGCGTCCTCCTGCAGGGCGGTAACGAGTACGGCAACCTCACGCTGACGCGCTTCTACACGTTGCACGTCTTCGTGCTGCCCATCGGCCTCGCCGCGTTGCTCGGCATTCACCTCGCGCTGTTCCGCAAACACGGCGTGACGCCTCCGGTGCTGCCGGCGGCGGAGCTCGAGCGCAAGACGCAGCGCTTCTTCCCGACGCAGCTGCTCTGGGACGTCTCGGCCATGGCGCTGACGTCGATCGTGCTCGTGCTGCTCACGCTCGAGACGCACGGCGCCGAGCTCTACGCGCCCGCGCAACCGGCGTCGAACTTCGTGGCGCGCCCGGAGTGGTACTTCCTCACGCTGTTCCAGCTGCTCAAGTACTTCGAGGGCCCGCTGCAGCTCATCGCGACGGTGATCATCCCCGGCGCCGTCACGACCTTCCTCGTGCTCTTGCCGTGGATTGACCGCGCTCAGAGCCGCAAGGTCGGAGAGCGCATGCCCATCGTCGCCGCCGTCGCGCTGCTGATGACCGGCGTCGTGACGCTCACGTCGCTCGCCATCGTCGAGGACTCCAAGAACGAGAAGTTCCAGAAAGGGCTCGCCGCGGCGCACGCCGAGGCCGATCGCTCGAGGGAGCTCGCGAAGATCGGCGTCCTGCCGGCGGGCGGGGAAGCGGTGTTCGAGAACGACCCCCAGGTCGGCGCGCGCAATCTCTTCAAGGAGCACTGCGAGTCGTGCCACACGCTCGGTGGTTCGGGCGGTGAAGAGGCGCCGAACTTGACCGACTACCACAGCCGCGAGTGGCTCAGCGCCGTCATCCGCAACCCGCGGGACAAGCGCTTCTTCGGGGGCACGAAGACGCACCACGAGATGGAAGCGTACCCGCCGTCGTCGCTCTCCGACGACAAGCTGAAGGCCGTCGTCGAGTACCTGACCAGCTTGATGGGCGACGAGACGATCCACGTGGACGCCGCGCTCGCCGATCAGGGCAAGAAACTCTTCGCCGACGACCTCGACTGCAACACGTGTCACGAGGTGAAGCCGGGCGAGAGCGGCGACGGCCCGAACCTTTCCGGCGATGGCTCGAAGGCGTGGGTCCTCCGCGTCCTGCACGACTCCTCCGCCGAGGATCTCTTCGGCAAGAGCGCGGGGATGCCGAAATTCGGAAAGAAGCTCTCGGAAGACGAAATGAAGCAGCTTGCCGAGCTCGTCGTTTCCCAGCGAGCCCCCAAGACAGCCGGCAATGACGCTCCGCGTCGCGCTGGCCGGCCCGGCGTCGCTTCTTTGGAATAAAGAACGAACCCGCGCCGTCGAAGCGGGAAGCTTCGTGTCTCTTTTTCGTATACGGATGATTGAAGCCAAGGAGTTGCATGGACATGTCGAACACGCCTAGCTCACGCCCCCTCCCGACGACGGCTCTTCTGTCGGCCATTCTCGCTGCCGCCGCCTTCGGGGTGCTCGTCCCCTCCGTTGCCCACGCCGGTGACGAGGCGTGCACGACGAAGAAGTTCCACTATCCCGCGGTCGAGAAGGCCTGCAAGGACGGCGGGCGCAAGGCGGCGAAGGAAGTGATGAAGGGCGCCGTGAAGAAGGCGAAGGCCGCCGGCAAGGACGTGAAGTGTACCTCGTGTCACGAGGACACGAAGGACTTCAAGTTGAAGGACAACGCCGTCAACGACTTGAAGCCGTACATCTGATCGCGGCTCGCGCCCCAGCGCGCCGGCAATGACGCCGATCTCCAGGGCCATCCCGGGGGTCGGCGTTTTCGTCATGGCATGATCTTGGCGCCCACGACCTTCGGCGTTAGGCGGCGATCGATGGCGGCGAAGAAAGCAACGAAGAAGGCGCCGAAGAAACCGGGGACCAAAAAGCGTCGCGGGGTGAAGCTCGAACCGACGGGGCTCGGTCCCGAAGAGCTCCCCATCGCCGAGCCCGGGGAAGACCTCGCGAAGCTCGAAGAAGAGGTGCGCGCCGACGGCGGCGCGGTGATCGGCGCGTATCGCGAGCCGCTCGGCGGACACACGCTGTTGTTCGCCGCGCTGCCCGTCGAGAAGGTCGCGCCGACGCCGTTCCAGCGCGACGTCTCGGATGCGCACGTGAGAAAGCTCACCGTCGCGATGGACAAGACGCGCCGCTTCCTCGATCCGATCATCGTGGTGCGCGAAGACGGCAAGTACCTGACGCCCAACGGCAACCATCGCTTGACGGCCATGCGCGAGCTCGGCGCGCGATCCATCGTCGCGCTCGTCGTGCCGGAGCGCGCCGTCGCTTATCAGATCCTCGCGCTCAACATCGAGAAGGCGCACAACCTGCGCGAGCGCGCGCTCGAGGTCGTGCGCATGTACCGCGATCTCGCCCGGTTCAGCACCGAGAGCGAGAGCGCTTACCAGCTCGAGTTCGAGGAGCCCGGGCTGGTGACGCTCGGCTTCGCCTACGAGGGCAGGCCGCGCCTTTCGGGCGGCGCGTACAACCCGGTGCTGCGAAAGGTGGACAAATGGATCGACGAGCCCATCGCCGACGCGGCGAAAGAACGCGAGCGGCGCGCCGGGCTCGTGCTCACCCTCGACGAGGCCGTGGCGGAGGCCGTCGAGCGGTTCAAGGAGAAAGGGCTGACGAGCCCGTATCTGAAGACCTTCGTCGTGGCGCGGATCAATCCGCTGCGCTTCATAAAAGGTGAGCCGCCGCCGCTCGACGAGCTCATGGCGACGATGACGAAGCGAGCCAAGGGCCTCGATCCCGGCAAGGTTCGGCCCGAGGATCTGGCCAGATCCGGCGGCGCCCCCGACGAGGAATGAGCGCCGGTAGCCCTCCCACGGGGGCCTGATGTAGTAATACGCGCGCCATGGCGATTCGAAGCTCTTGTGTGGCGGGGCTCTGCGTCCTCTCGCTCGCCACCTTCGCTTGCGAAGAGAAGAAGACACAGAAGTCCGCAGAAGGGACGGACGCCGGACCGCCGCGACCCGCGGTGCACGGCGACAAGACCATCGTCGACGCGCTCAAGGCCGAAGGCAGCGCGGAGGCGCGACAAGGACCGCCGGAGAGCGGCGTCTACGCGCCCGGCGCCGCGGACAAAGAGCTCAAGATCGGCGATCCCCCGAAGTTCATCATGGGCCTCACGGGCTCCGAGCCGAAGGTCCAGCTCACCCCCGCCCCCGCAAAGCCCGCGAAGCGGCTCGAGGGCAAGGTGGAGGTCGGGATCCAGACCGGCCCGCGCTCCGCCATGCCGACCATCGAGCTCGGTCTGACGACGGAGCCCGCGGACAAGACCGACTCGCCCGCGGCGGGTCCGTTGGAGCTCCTCGTGAAGGCCTCGTCCGCCAAGCTCGCGGCGGATCAGCCGGGTCAGCTGCCTCCGGGCGCGGACAAGCAGATCGGCAAGCTGAAGGGCAGCCATTTCACGATGCAAATCGTCGGCAACTCGGCCCACGTGACGGCGCTCGAGCCCGCCAAGGACGTCGACGAATCGCTCGCGCTCGTGCTGCGCGCGGCGAGCGACGCCTGGGCGTTCACGATGCAACCCGTGCCGACCAACCCGGTGGGCAAGGACGGCTTCTGGATGGTCGAGAGCCGCGAGCAATACCTCGGCCTCGATGCCGTCGTGTGGCGCATGTACAAGGTCGTCGAGGCGAAGCCCCAGAGCGTCATGCTCGACGTGAGCGTGAAGCGGCTGGTCTCGGCGGGGCAGCTCGGGCTTCCGGGCATCCCGCCCCATCACGTGGACGAATTCAACGACAACGTCACGGGTCGGATCGAAGTGTCGCCCGGCGACACGTCGAACATCCACGCGGATCTGACGGACACCATCATGGCCAGCCTGACGCCCGAGGGCCCCGCCGCCGCGCAAGCGCAGGGACAGCACCTGGCGATGCAGATGCAGATCAAGACGCGCGTCGCCTCCGGGCGGTGAACGCCGGCGCGCGCGAAAGGCTCACCGCGGGCCGTACTCCCGGCGGTAGAGCGCGATACGCTGGCGAATGTCGTCGGTGATCACGCGCCGGCCGTCGACGTCGTGGCTCGACAGGTACTCCACGATCTCCTCGATATCGACGATGGAGAACGTCTTCATTCGATACGCGGCGCCTACCTCGGCGAGGGCGCTGACGTCTCCGGTCCCGCGTTCCATGCGATCCACGGCGACCACGAGACCCGCGAGCGTCACGTCCGCCGCCGCCCGCAGGAGCGGTACGGTTTCGCGGATCGACGTGCCCGCGGTCGTCACGTCCTCGACGATGAGCACGCGCTGGCCCGCCGCGAGCTCCCAGCCGACGAGGTTGCCCCCCTCGCCGTGGTCCTTCGCTTCCTTGCGGTTGAAGCAGAAGCCCACGTCGTGTCCGCGCCGTGAGAGCTCCATGGAGGTCGCGACGGCGAGCGGGATGCCCTTGTAAGCCGGGCCGAAGAGGACGTCGAAGTCGCTTCCGATGTGGCGCTCGATGGCGTCGGCGTATGCGCTCGCGAGCCTGCCGAGCTGCGATCCTTTTCGATACTTGCCGGTGTTCACGAAGTAGGGTGTCCGCCGCCCGCTCTTCGCGACGAAATCGCCGAACGTGAGCACGTTCGAGCGGACCATGAACTCGATGAACTCTTCCTTGTAGCGTTCCATACGGGCTCGTCGTCATGACACGCGGCGCCGCTCCCGAAAAGTGGCGATCGGCGGAGCCGCGAAAGTTCTGCCGCGAACGGTAGATCTTGCGACGGTTCTCCCTGTTCTGCGAGCCTCGCGGCCGATGTCGAGAGCTCGCGGCGCCGGCGCGAACACGATCCTGTATTTCGCGGCCTTGCTCGTCTGGGGTTGTTCGAGCGGCAACAGCGACCCGGCGGGAACGGGCGGCGCGGGGGGTCTCGTCGGCGCCGGCGGCGTGGGAGTCGCGGGCGTCGTCGGCTCCGGCGGCGTGACGTCACAAGGTGGCGCGCTTCCGCAAGGCGGGATGACCGCGCAGGCGGGCGCTTCCGCGGGTGGCGCCGCGCAAGGTGGTTCGACGTCGACGCCCGCGGGGCAGCTCATGTGCGGCGGTAAGCTCTGCCACGGAGGCGGACACTGCGCCGCCGACGGCAGCTGTCCGGCGTTCCTCGGCTCGTGCTTCACCTCCGCAATGGGCTTTCAGACGTGCGACGCGTACTGCAGCGCTCAACAATTCACCTGCGCGGCGAAGTCCTGCAACGCGGACGGCACCGCGATCGCGAACGGCGTGACCTACGTCAGCTACTCCGCCGCCAACGCCGCGGATTGTCAGAACAGCGCCTATCCCGACAAGAGCGCCTTCGACGACTGCCTGACTCCCATCGGGTTGACGGGTTCCACGGGCGCAGGTGACCTGATTCGCTGCTGTTGCAAGGACTGACGGTCCGTCCGGATCACAACTTCTCGCCCGTGCGGTAGGATGCGCGCCCATGCCATCCGACCCGTCGAAGATCATCCTTTACGGTGAGAAACACTGGGACAGCCCGTACGTGTTCACGACCTTCATCGCGCTGCTCGAGAAGGGCCTCCCGTTCGAGGTACGGCTCTTGGATCTCGAGGCGGGGGATCAGCGCACCGCCGAGTATCGAGAAGCTTCGCTCACCGCGCGTGTGCCGTCCATCGATCACGGCGGGTTCGTGCTCTCGGAATCGACGGCCATCGTGGAGTACCTCGACGAGGCGTTTCCCGTGCCCGGGTTTCCGCGTCTCTTGCCGGAGGGTGTCCGGGAACGGGCGCGCGCGCGTCAGATCATGGCGTGGATCCGAAGCGACTTGATGGCGCTCCGCGAAGAGCGCTCGACGGAGACGATGTTCTTCGAGCCTTCGACGAAGCCGCTCGGCCCCGCGGCTCGCGCCGCCGCGGACAAGCTGTTCTTTCTCGTCGACCGCGTCGTGCCGGACGGAGCGACGACGATGTTCGGAAAGTTTTGCATCGCCGACGCCGACCTCGGCTTCGTGCTGCACCGGCTCATCCTCAACGGCGATCCGGTGCCGGAGAAGGCCGAACGTTACGCCGCCGCGCAATGGTCGAGGCAGAGCATCCGCGACTTCGTCGAGCGCGAGCGGCCCCCGAGGTGATCGCTCAGCACGACTCGCCGCAGGCGAAGCCGTCCGAGCACTGCGTCCTGTCCGTTCCTTGCGGGCAGAAGACGGTGCAGCTGCCGGTGTTCTGGCAATGGACGCGGCAGGAGCCGTCGCAAGTGACGTCACAGCTGCCCACGGACTCGCAGAACACCTCGCTCGCGTCGCCGACGCGCGGCACGCAGCTGCTGACGCTGGTGCAAGCGTACTGGCAGCTCGCGCCGCAGGTGGTCGTGCAGCTGCTGACGTGATCGCACGCGACGTTGCACCGGTCGCCGCAAGAGTTGCGGCACGTGGGGCCGTCGTTACAGCCGATGACGCAGTCGTTCGCGCAGGTCGACTGGCACACGGCGTCGAAGCTCGCGCAGTCGAGCTCGCACGGGCCGGGGCCGCAGTTCTGGACGCAGCCGTACCCTGGGTAGCAGCGGCAGTACGGGCCGTAGCAGTCGTGATGATCGCACCCCGCGAGCGAGCTTGCGACGAGCGCGACGGCGGCGAGAAAGCCGAAGACGGGGCCTGGGCGCACGCTACGTAGTCGCCCGAGGCACGGCCCGCGGCTCACGTCCGGCTTCTACCTGAAGAACGAGGCGTCTCCCGCGCCTTCGCGCACGACGACGGGCACCGGTTCCGTCAGATCGACGACCGTGGTCGGCCTGATGCCGCCGGGACCGCCGTCGAGCACCAGCGCGAGACCCGAGAAATCGTCGTCGATCTCGCTCGGGTCCACGTGCGGATCCGCGCCGGTCCGCGCCGCGGTGCTCGAGATGATCGGATGGCCGAGCTCCTCGACGAGCGCGTGCGCGACGGGGTGGGCCGGAATGCGCACCCCCACCTGTTTTCTCGACGTCTGCACGATCTTCGGTACGTCGCGCGTCGCCGGCAGGATGAAGCAGTACGGGCCCGGCAAGAACCGCTTCAAGATCCGAAATTCTCGGTCGTAGATGACGGCGTAATGCGTCAGCTCCGAGAAATCGCGGCAGATGAAGGACAGCTGGTGCGAACGGGGCATCGCCTTGATCTGGTAGAGGCGGTCGACCGCCTTCCGGTCGAAGAGATCGCAGCCGATGCCGTAGACGGTGTCCGTCGGATACGCGATGACCTCGCCGGCGCGCATCGCCTCCACTGCGCGGCGGATCTTGCGCGGTTCAGGGTTGACGGGGTTGATCTCGATGAGCATCCGGGCGCGGGCTCTCTACTACGATGGGTTGATCGGGGGCGCGGACCGTACCGGAATTTTCCCCTGCGCACACCTCCACACGTGCGGCACTGTGTGGAATTACTTGCCACACGCCTGTGACCGAAGGTACGAATCGGGCATGCGCATGCGCGGGGTCATCAGGCTCGCGGCCGTAGGGCCGCTCGCCTTCGCCATCGCCTGCGCGACCGAAAGGCCAGTACGGTCCGCAACCCGCGCGAGCCGCTCGACACCGGCTGCCGAACGCCGCGAGGCCGAGCAGGCGGCGGCGACGCCCCCGCCGCCCGATGAGCAGCAGCTCGCCGCCCGGTACGCTTCACGCAGCGCGCTCTCGGTGCAGCAGGGGCAGGCGACGTACTACGGAAATTCGCTCGCGGGGCACAAGACGGCCAGCGGCGAGCGCTACGATCCGCGCGCGTTCACCGCCGCCCATCGCACGCTCGCGCTCGGCACCGTCGCGCGCGTGCGGCGGACGGACACCGGCGCCGTCGTCTACGTGCGCATCACGGATCGCGGGCCCTTCGGATCCGCCCGCCGGATCATCGATCTGTCGCGAGCCGCCGCGGAGCGACTCGGGATGATCCGCATCGGCGTCGCCGATATCCGCCTCGAGGTCGTGGAGTACGGCCGCAAACCGCCGCGCCGCCGGCGCTGAACGCCGCGCGCTTTCCGCCGTCATCGCTCCTGTGTACGATGCCTCGCGATGCGCATTCGTTTCGCCGCGCGCTCGAACGAGGACGAATGGCAGGCGGTCGAAGCGCTGCGTCGCCGCATCGACGTGTTCTGGCAAGAATGTGACGACGAGCTCGCGCGGCGCCCGGCTCGTTTCGCCGCGGGCGAGCGCGAGCGTCTCGAGCTCGCGCTGACCGATTCGGCGCGGCGCGCGGCTTCGGGCGTTCGGGTCGAGCTCGACTGGCTCGAGGACGGCGCGCATCGCGTCGTCGTCGCGCCGGACGGCGAGGCCGGCGGAGAGCCCCTCGCCGACGAATTCGTGCGCCGCGCGCCGGCGCGGCAAAAGCGCGCCGCGGCGCGCTTTCGTCCCGAGGTCGACGTGAAGAACGCCGTCGCCGAGGTGCGCGCGCGCTTCGGGGTGGATCTCGAGCGCGCTCGGGTGCGCATGGGGTTTTCGCGCGGCCACCTGCTGGAGGCGGTGGTCTACGCGCCCGGGTTTTCGCATGCGGGCGACGACCGCGCGCACCAGGCGTCGGAGCTCCTCGTCGAGCGGTTGCTCGGAGAGGGGCTGTTTCACGATTTCGTCGGCTCGATGGAGGTCGCGCCGCTGCCGCGCGGCGGTTCGCTACGCGTCGTGAGCGACGCCGCCACGGCGGCCGACTCCACGCTGTCGCTCGCCGAGGTGCTGCCCGCCGCGGAAGCCGCGATCCGCGGTCTGTACGCCGAGCTGCCCGAAGCGCCATACCACACGTTCTGCGAACGCGCGGACTGGACGATGCTCGAGCTCACGCCGGAGCTCGCCGACGACTACGGCGGAAAGGACGATCTCGCGCTCGTCAGCACCATGCTCCCCGAAGCGACGAAGTGCTTCCTGGAAGGCGCGCCCTTCTCGTCGGTTCGCTTCTCCAAGCACGGCGAGCGCTTCGCGTACTTGAAATTGGACATGGTCGATCGCACGCCCCAGGAGCGCCACGACCTGCGCGTCGAGCTCGAGGACGCGTTGAACAACGTCCTCGTGCCGGGGCGCATCGGGTGCGTCACCGGCGCCGGTCTCGGCGTTCGCTACGTGTACCTGGATCTCGCGCTCACCAACCTGGAGCACGGCGTGCGCATCGCGTGCGAGCGCATTCGGAAGGCGCGCCCCGACGCCGCCGGCTGGGCGCTGTTCTGCGACTCGGGCTGGGAAGAAGAATGGGTCGCCATCGGCCCGCACGGCCCGCCCCCCGCGTGGACGCTCCCGCGGACGTCTTAGGATTTCACACGCACGACCACCCGATCGATGAGCGCCGACAGCTCCGACAGCGCGCGTTCGTCCTGGAGACGACCGAGCGCCTTCCTCGCTTTTTCGATCGTCGGCGCGACGAACTTCAAATAAGCGTCGTCGCCCTTTTTGTGCAGGATGTACACGAAACGTCCGGCGTCCTTCAGCTTGCGTTGCACGGTGACCAGGTCGAACTCGCGCCCGACCGCGGCGCGGGCGCCGGCGTCGAGCCCGTGGTGCGCCGCGAACTCGTCGAGGCGCGCGGAGACGAAGGCGTCGTCGAACGTCTGATAGCTGTCGTTCAGCAGCGCGACCAAATCGTACACCCGCGGTCCGAGCAGGGCGTCCTGGAAGTCGATCCAAACGAGACGCTCTTTTCCTTCGGGCCCGAGGACCATCAGGTTGCGGCTCTGGTAGTCGCGGTGGACGAAGCCGCGCGGGAGATCCGCGATGATGCTCGCGAGCGCGTGCGCCGCGCGATCGAACGTGGCGCGTTCGTCGGCGGTCAGCACGACGCCGCGCGCCTCGAGCGCCCATTCGCGAAAATGGTCGACCTCCCACCGGAGCAGATCGTAGTCGAAGGCCCGCTCGGTGACGATGCACCCCTTCGGCAGCGACTCCAGCGCTCGCTGCGCGCGCGCCAGATCTCCGACGGCGAGCCGATAGACCGCTTCGCGCCGGTGCGGCGCGCGCTCGAGGTAACGCGCCAGCGTGTCGTCGCCGAGATCCTCGACGACGACGAACCCGTCCTCGGAGCCGTCGCCGAGCACGCGCGGGACGCAGACGCCGCGCGCTTCGAGCAAATCCCGCACCTCGAGGAACGGCCACCTCCGCCCCGATTCCTCGACCTTGGCGATCTCGTCCGGTTTGCCCGCCTCCGGGACGTACATCGCGACGGCGCTCTTGCCGCCGTCGAGAGCGAGGCGAAAGAATCGGCGCGTGGACGCGCCCCCGGGCATTTCCGACACGGCGAGCGGCGCCGAGCTACCGGTGAGCTCCTCGACGAGGCTCTGCAGCTTCTCGAGCGGGACGTTGGCGGGGCTGCCCATTTTCCCGTCGGTACTACCCCGGCCCGTGCCTCGGCGGTAGACGTACCGCATGCTCGCGCGCCCGAACGGCGGATGGGAACCGTTGATTTTGCGCGCTGCAGCCGTTCGGGACGCCGAGACTCCCTGGCTCGGTGCCTGCGCGCGCTACCTGGACGAGGTCCTCGAGTGGAACCGCCGCATGGACCTGACGGCCGCGCGGACCGCCGAGGAGCTCGTCGATCTCACGGTCGCCGACGCCGCCGTGATCGCCGCCGCGTCGCCCGACGCGCAAGGGTCGTGGGTCGACGTGGGGAGCGGCGCCGGCGCGCCGGGTCTCGTGCTGTCGATGATGCTTCCGCGGGTCCGAATGACGCTCGTCGAGCCGCGGGACAAGAGAGTCGCTTTTTTGCGGAGCGCAATCGGAAAATTCGGTCTCGTGAACGCGACCGTCGCGCGCGGACGGAGCGATCGCGTGCCACCCGCGACCGCCGACGTGGCCGTGTCGCGCGCGACGCTCCCGCCCAAGGAATGGCTGCGAGAAGGCGCACGCATTGCGAAATCCAGCGTCTGGGTGCTCCTCGCACGCGAAGACCCGCCGGTGGACGGTAACCTTTTCGTCGAGGACGATGTCGCCTATGAATGGCCGCTCACGCGCGTGCCGCGTCGCGCCGTTCGCTATGCGCGAAGGTGACGCATTTCGTCTTCCGCAGGCAGGGATCACGCGCCGAGAGCGCCATAGATAACCAAGTCGCGCCAAACCCGCGGGACAACGCGGTGTTTTGCCCGCAAGGTCGTTGACGCAGGTCCCCTCGTCGGGGAATTGTAGCGCCCATGTCGAGTCGGCACCGCGCCACCGGGCGAGTCTCGGGGCGCTTGATGCAGCGAGTCCTCGTCCTCGCGACTGCGCTCCTTCTCTTCTCGTTCGCGTCCACGTCGCACGCGTATTCGTGGATGATCCGTACGGGCATCGACAAGTGCGCCAACTGTCACACCGATCCGATGGGCGGTGAGACGCTCACGTCCTTCGGGCGCGTGATGAGCGAAACGACGCTGTCGACGAAGTGGAGCGACAAGGGCCCGTCGAGCGCGAGCGAGCTCTTCTTCGGCATTCCGGAGCCTAAAGAGCTCAGGATCGGCGGCAGCTTCCGTTACATGGACGCGCTGTACAGCCTTCCGTATCACGGAACGAAGAGCACATTCGACGACTTCCCGATGCAGCTGGACGCCTATGGCCAGCTCACGCTCTTCGATCACCTGAAGATCGGCGGCAGCATCGGTGTGTCGCGGACGACGAACGGCAGGACCGAGGGGCTCGCGGCACAGGTCACGAAGGGCAATAACCCGGATGACTGGAACATGCTCTCGCGTTCCCACTGGATCGGCTACCAGGTGAACGACGCGATCCTGATTCGGGCGGGGCGGCTCAATCTGCCATTCGGCATCCGGATGCCCGAGCACACGATGTGGGTTCGCGCCGATACACGGACTGACCGTGAATCGTCACAACAGGATGGCCTCGCGTTCGACTACAGCGCAGGACGCATCCGCGGCGAGGTGATGGGGATCGCCGGCAACTACCTGATCAACCCGGATAAATGGCGTGACCGGGGGTATAGCCTTTACGGTGAGTACATGCTCACCCCAACGGCGGCCGTGGGCATCAGCAGCCTCGTCACGCACGCCGACCACGACATACAGGACAAGCTGAACGAGACGCGTCAAGCCCACGGCCTAACAGGACGGTATTCTCCGCTGAGGCCACTCGTCCTCCTCGCCGAAGCCGATCTGCTCATCTCTGATCAGCGCAACCCGGGCTACACGGCGATGTTGCAGGTCGACTACGAGATCATCCAGGGTCTGCACGGAATGCTCACCGGCGAAACACACGAGCCCGGGCGCCTCTCCAATACGCCGGCCGGCGTTGCAAATGGCGAGAACCAGCTGGGCGGCTGGATCACGCTCGACTGGTTCTTCTTCACGCACTTCGATGCACGGATCGATTTCGTACTGCGTCAGAATACGGCGCCCCAACTCCTCTCGCAGATTCATTGGTACTTCTGAGGATGACCATGAACCGAACGACGCGACGAATCCTGCGCGCGGTCACCGCGGTGGCGGTTACGGCAGCGTGCGCCATCGCCGCCCCGGCAAGGGCGAACCCGCTCTACCCCGCGGAACTGCAGACGAAGCTGAACATGCCGTGCCTGCCGCCATGCACGATGTGTCACAATAACCCGCTGGGTGGCTTGGGCACGCTCATACCAAACGACATCGGTCAGAACTGGAAGTCGATGTTCGGGCTGGACGGCGTCACGCTATCGAGCTTGGACACCGCCATCATGGCTGCCGAGCAATCCATGACCGACACCGACGGTGACGGCATCCCGGACACGACGGAGCTCATGATGAACGAGAATCCGAACGATCCGAAGAACACCGCGCCACTGTGCGTCGCTGGTGCTGGGCCGGATACGCCGACCTACGGTTGCGGTCACATCGCGCCGCGCGCGCCCGGGGACAACGTGGCGGCGGGCGCGAGCGCGATCGTCGTGCTCCTCGGTATCGCGGCGATGCGCCGGCGCAGCGCACGCAACCCTGCCAAGCCGAAGCGCTAGAAAAGCCCGAGTTGACGCGACGCGAGATGGCGAAGCTGCCATCTGGCACCGACCGAATCCATCCGATAGCATCACTCCCTACGTGAGGAGACCGGGTGATGTTCAATCTAGGGCGTAGGCGTGCACTCTCGCTTTTTGCACCGGCATCGCTCTGCATAGCGTGGATCTTTGCCACGACGTTCGTAGAGGCGAACCAGCTGTTCCCCGGGATCTTGCAAGCGACCCTGCACATGCCGTGCACGCCGCCGTGCATGATGTGTCACGACAACCCGCTAGGCGGCAGGGGCACGCTCGTAAAGGGCTATGTCGGGGACAACTGGAAGCAGTTTGGGCTCGACGGCGAGGACGTACCGAGCCTCGTCCCCGCGATCATGGCTGCCGAGCAGGCGATGACCGATACGGACGGTGACGGCATCCCGGACACCACGGAGCTCATGGACAACACGAATCCGGATGATCCCAAAAACACCGCGCCGCTGTGCGTGGTTGGTGCAGGGCCGGACATGCCGGTCTATGGTTGCGGTCACGTCGCGCCTCGCGCGGCGGGGGACAATGTCGCGGCGGGTGCGAGCGCGATCGTCGTGCTGTTGGGCGTCTCGTCGCTGTTCCGTCGCAGGCTTCGTCGGCGTCGGACGAAGTAGCGCCCGTTGGAAGGTGGCGACTCGCGCGTTGCGGTCACACAATCGCGCTGGCCACCGACTACGCGCCGCCCGTACCGCCAGCGTTGTCGCCGCCAGCGCCACCGGTGTTGTCGCCGCCAGCGCCGCTGGCCCCGCTCGCGCCACCCGCACCGCTTGCGCCACTCGCTCCACCCGCCGACGTCTCGCCACCCGACGCCGTGGTTCCACCGGATTCAGTGGTTCCACCAGACGACGTCGTGCCGCCCGATTCCGTCGTGCCGCCGGAGCCGGTGGCGCCGCCCGACGCGCTCGTGCCGCCCGCGCTCGACGCGTCGGGGCCGGCGTCCATGCCCGCGGCGCCCGTCTCGGCGGCGCCGCTGTCGGAGCCGCCGTTCGACGCGCCGCCCGTGCCGGAGTCGGTCTTCGGCGTGCCGCCGCCGCCGCCGTCCTTGCCGCTCGATCCGCCCGTCGAACTGCCGCCTCCGGAGCCGCTGTCTTCCACGATCGATGATGCGTCGGGGACGTTCGTCTTGATCTTGCTGCGATCGATGTCGGTGATCAGCGTGCAGGCTGCGGCGAACGGGAGTGCGACGGCGAGAACCGCGAAGCGATGAGGCGATGCCATAGGGGATTCGCCCGAATCTTGCCCTTGCTCGATCCCTTGACGCAAGCGACGTTTCGTCGCGCCAGAAAACCCCCCGCGTACCGCCGCCGCGGCCCGCCACCTGGCCATTGTTCCAGGGAGGCGCTACGGCATCGCCAGCGGCTGCGCGGAAGCTGCGGCACCAACGCCGCCCCGCACCGTGTCGTACGTGGAGGTCGGCGCCTCGGCCTAATCGTAGTGATCGTAGACGGTCTCTTCCGTTGCGTCCGAGCGATCCCGGTAAACCCCGAAACGGGTGTCGTGCGAGCGCGCATGACCGAAGAGCGTCACGACGTGCGCCGTCGAGAGCGCCCGGATCGGGCTGGATGTCTTCGGTGCCGCGCGGCGAGCGCCGTCGTCGCGAGAGCGAAGAGAGCAAAGAGAGCGAAGGACGAAGGTCGATGAATTCACAGGGGGCGGCGGCGCCGTGCGATCCCTTTTGGCGAGTCGAGTTGTCACAGGCGTGCCGATTCGGCAGACACGCTCGGACACCCGTAAGCGGGGACCGTCCGTTTCCAGATCGGAGATTATGAAGACCGCTCAATGGATTCTTCAGCTAAGAACACTGGAATTTTCCCTTTTTCGAAGGGCGTGCGCCCGTTCCTCGGCGCCCAAGGGCGGGATCGGCGCAGAGGGTGCATGATAGGGTGACACGATGCGATTCTTAGCCGTCCTGGGCCCGTTGATGGCGGGCTTGCTCGGTAGTCACGCCGCTCTCGCTCAGTACTCCGAGCCGCCGCCGCCCGAGGGTGCGCCTCCGCCGGAAGGCGCGCCTCCTTCTTCGCAGCCCCCGATGGAGTCCGGCGGCCTCGCGCCTCCGCCTTCGACGTCACCTGAAAACCCCGAGGTCGCTCAGACCGAGGCCAAGCTCGACGAAGCGGAACAAAAGGACTCGGGGCGCGGCCTCGAATGGATCTGGCTCAACGGCGAGCTCGGCTTCGAGACCCTCGGGCTCCAGACCTTTCACGCCAACCAGATCGTCGACGCGTCGATCGTCCACACGTCGCAAACGGGGCTCGTCTATGGCGCCGGCCTGGGCGTCCGGCTCATCTTCATCACGCTCGGCGCCAAGTTTCGCTTCGGCACGTTCAGCGCGTTCGACATGTGGACGCTGAACGGCGAGGCAGGGTTGCGCATCCCGCTCGGCAAGCTCGAACCACACCTTTCAATCGGTGGGGGCTTCGCGTCGATCGGCTCGTTCTCCGCTTCGGATATCGGCGGCGTGAACGGTACCCAGGTCGACATCACCGGTTACGACGTCCGGGCCGGCGGCGGGCTCGACTACTACGTGACGCCCATATTCTCCGTGGGTGCGGCGGTGACGTTCGAGGTCCTGGGCTTGACGCGACCGGGTGTTACCATCAACGACGTGCAGAACGTGGGCAACGGCGGCACCGTGGCGGAGGGCGAGGTCTACAAAGTCAGCGGATCCAGCGTCGGTTCTGCGTTCACCGGCACACTGGTGCTCGGGCTCCACTTTTGATCGCAAAGGCCATCCTCGCCGTTCTGCTCGGGGCCGTTCCCCTTGCCGCGGCGGGATGGCTCGTTCGTCGAGTGCGCCGTCTCCGGCCGGTGCCGTGGGGCGTGGCCGCGGCGCTGATGGCCGGCGGCGGCGTCGCGGCCGTGGCGACCTTCGTCGCGGAGCGCTTCGTGTTTCGCATCATGGAGCTCTCCATCGAGGCGACGCCCGGCACCGGCGTCACCGCGCTGCTCGCGCTGCTGTTGTTCGCGTCTCCCCTCGAGGAGGCCGCGAAGGTCGTGGTGGTGTGGCCCACCGTGGCCCTCCGCCGCCTCGACGCGCCCGGTGTCGGCGTGCTCTTCGCCGTCGCGGCCGCCAGCGGCTTCGCCGCCGTCGAGACGGCGCTCATCGTCTGGAGCTCCGAGCCGTCGCCGCTCCGGCTCGTCCGCGCGGCGGCCGGCATCCCGGCGCACGCGTTCTGCGCCGGATTGTGGGGATACGCGCTCGGCTCGCGCGCCCGTTCGGGGAGCCACTGGTTCGGCCCGGTGTGGCTCGCCGCCGTCGCGATCCACGGGCTGTACGACCACATCGTGTTCGGCAGGGGTCCGGGCATGCTCGCCATCGCCGTGCCGATGCTTCTGGCAATGGGACTGGTCACATGGAGCGCGCTGCGCGACATCGCGCCGTCCGCCGGTCGTTCGTCGCTCCATCTGCACCTGCCCGAGCCGCCGGCGCTGCACGAGGTGCGGCGCGCCTTGCGCCGCACCGACGAGCCGCTGGCCCTGCGGTGGATCGTGCTCGGCGCGCTGGTGAACCTCGGCGCGGCCATCGTCTGCGTCGGCGCCGCGGTCGTGCTCGCGCGTCGCTTCGGCATCGACATGTCGCTCGCGGACGAGGCGGACATGCGCTCGAACGGACCCCTGGTCATCGTGGCCGCGGCGTTGCTCACGGCGTTCCCGCTCGCGGGTTACCTCGTCGCGCGCGCGAGCGGCGCCCACACCGTGCTCGAGCCGGCGTTCGCGTCGGGGTTGGCGATGGCGCTCGCCGTGGCCGTGCTCTCCGTCACCGCGCCGTCCGCCGTGATCTTCGCGTTCGCCGTCGCTCCGGTCGCGTTCGTCCTGGCCTGCGGCGGCGCCTGGTTCGGGATGGGGTAGTCGTCCGTGGAGTGGCTGTCGGGAGATCCGGCCCCCACTTGGGTGAGGGCCGGATTTCCCGCCGCCCTGGCCACCGGTCTGACGACTACGCCCGGACTCTCGCGTGGGTCGCGCGGCTCCGCCGCGCTCCTTGCGACCCGAGTGCTGCGGGCCGCTGTAGACTCGTGGCGTGGCTGAACAAGAGCCCATGTCCCTCTTCCCCCGCCATCCGGAGACGGAGCGGCCCGGGGTGGTGCAGAAGATGGGCAAGAGCACGCTCGGCGCCTACGAGCAGACGTTCGGCCTGGTCGAGACGCTCATCGGCGCGCTCACGTCCCAGTTCGAGCCCGGCATCGCGGCGCGCTCGGTCGCGTCGCGCCTCGCCGTGCGGCAGATGTTCTTCACCGGGTTCGAGGCGCTCCCGCTCGTCAGCGTCATCGCCTTCTTCGTCGGGGCCACTATCGTCATTCAAATGCAAACGGTGACCGCGCAGCTGCCCGGCGAGATGATTGGACGCATCATCGTCGCGGTCGTGCTGCGCGAGCTCGCGCCGCTCACGACGGCCATCATCGTCGCCGGGAGATCCGGCACGGCGATCGCCACCGAGCTCGGCAACATGAAGGCGAACGCGGAGATCCTCGCGCTCTCTTCGCTCGGGATCGATCCGCTCCGCTTCGTCGTGTGGCCGCGCATGATCGGCGCCATCGTCGGCGTGATGGTGCTCACGGTCTACTTCGGGATCATCGCCATCATCAGCGGGTATGCGACCGGCGTCGTCATGGGCGCGTCGAGCTTCGCCGCGCTGCAAGCGGGTTTCTCCGAGGCGCTCGTACGCGGCGACATCCTTCTGTTCTTCATCAAGAGCGGCGGTCTCGGTCTGCTCGTGGGTTGGCTCTCGTGTCACTACGGGCTCCTGGTGGGCGTCTCGCCGACCGAGGTGCCGCAGAAGGCGAGCAAGGCCGTCATCATGACGCTCCTCTGCTGCGTCGTTTACAACGCGCTCGTCACCGCCGGCTTCTACATGATCGTCGGGCCCCCGGTGCGCTGATGTCCGAACGGAAGTCGCTCCCGCCGGATCCTCATCGCGGAATCAACCTCCGCGGCGCAAGCTTCGGCTATCCGCGCAAGGACGTGCTCGTCAACGCGAGCCTCGAGGTCCCGCGGGGGAGCACCTGCGTCATCAGCGGCGCCAACGGAGCAGGAAAGAGCACGCTCTTGTACATCCTCTCGGGGCTCGTTCACCTCGAGCATGGGATGGTCACCATCGGCGGCTATCGCCCCGACCCGCTCCGTCCGAGCGAGCTCACCCGGCGCGGCGTGCGCCGCGGGTTCGTCTTCCAGGAAGGCGGCTTGCTCTCGAACATGAACGCCCTCGCGAACGTCGCGCTCGCGCTCCGCTACCACGCGGATCTCCTGGGCCTCAGCATCGCGGAGGTGGAACGGCGCGCCAAGTCGGCGCTCGATCGCGTTCGCGTCACCGAGAGCGAGATGTACGAGCTCCCCGCGCACCTCTCCTTCGGCGTCCGCAAGCGCGTCGCGCTCGCCCGGGCCATGGCCATCGAGCCCAGGTTTCTCTTCTTCGACGACCCCGACGTGGGGCTCGACGCCCGCACCGGCGGTATGGTGCACGAAATCCTCTGCGAGTTTCGCGACGACCCGGACGTGACCATGCTCGTCGCGACCAATCGCGAAGCGCTCGTCGAGCGCCTCGACGCGCCCGGCTACGTGCTCTTGAACGGCCGGATCATCGAGCGAAGGAGCGACCTTGCCACGCGCGGCCCGCCGCCGAACAGCCTCGCCTAGACGTCATCCGCGGTCTCGCACGGCTTTCCAGACGCGTGCGGCGACCCGGCCGCCGATCACGGGGGAAGCGCGCTGGAGGACGTCGATCGCCCGAGCGCCGCGCGCGACCAGGACGCGCGACTCGTTCCTGCGGATGGCGGTGACGATGCGATCCGCGATGACCTCGGGCGGCTGCATGCCGCGCGCGAAGCGGTCGATGAGCCCGCGCTTCATGCTCCCCTCCGCGAGCGCGCTGTAACGCGCGTCGCGAACGATGTTCGTCGCGACGCCGGCCGGATGCACGCTGGTGACGCCGACGCGCGTCTCGGACAGCTCGGCGCGGAGCGACTCGGAGAAGCCGCGCACCGCGAACTTGCTCGCGCAATACGCCGTTTGCATCGGCACGCCTAGGATGCCGAAGACGCTCGACAGGTTCACGATGTGCGCTTCGTCCGCCGCGAGGAGCGCCGGCAGGAAGACCTTGCACCCGTAAACGACGCCCCAGAAATTGACCCCCATGAGCCACTCGAAGTCGTCGAGGCTCTGGTTCTGGAACGCCGAGATGACCGTGACGCCCGCGTTGTTGACGAGCACGTGAACACCGCCGTGATACGAGAGGACCTCTTCGGCGAGCGCGTCCATGTCGGCGCGCTTGGACACGTCGATCACGTGCCGGCTCGCTCGCCGGCCGAGCGCCTCGACCGCTTCGGCCGTCGTGGCGAGCGCCGACTCATTGCGGTCACAGAGCGCGAGGTGACATCCCGCTCGAGCCAGCCGCTCAGCCACCGCGCGCCCGATTCCGCCCGCAGCGCCCGTGACCACGGCCGTGCGCCCTTCCAGTCTCTTCATGGCCGCGTGAATACTCCGGCCCGTCGCGTCACACCACCGCCTCGCGCCGTGGCGGCCCGAACCCGGCGACAGTGGGTTGATCCTCGTCCCGGTCTTCGGCAACGTTCAGGTCATGCAACGGTGCGGGCAACGGGCGATCCTCGTCGTGACCCGCGTCGTCCAGGGGACGAGCACGTCGATCGCGCGGCGGCGCATCGAGCTCACGTGCAGCCTGGTCGTGGGGCACGACGGTGAGCACCGCGACCCCGTGGAAGACGAAACGTGGGAGGCGAAGCCCGGGCAAACACCGACGCTGCTCCGTCACGAAGACGACGATGAATGACCTCGCTTCGACGCGGGCGCGGCGCCTCGCTAGCTCAACCGGCCAAAGCCTGAAAAAAGACCTGCGTTCCATGCGGTTGCCGGCGGCTCCTGATATTCTCCGCGGCGTGCGCTCGATCGGCGGAGAAGGGCAGGCGGCAAGGGTCATCGAGCCGCAACCAACGCCACTGCGTCGCGCGAGCGATCTCCCGTTGCCGTCGGTGCTCTCGAGCTGGACGCGCACCATCGTCGATGCGCTCGCGGCCATGGGGATGACCAGCGACGACGTGCTCGCGGCCGCGGGCCTGACGCACGACGCGCTGAAGGACCCGAATGCCCGGCTGCCGATGACCGCGTCGGCGCGGCTGTGGCAAGCGGCCGCCGTGAAGGCGAACGACCCGGCGTTCGGGCTCCGCGCTTCCCGATACGTGAAGCAGACGACTTTCCACGCGCTCGGCTATGCCGTGTTCGCGAGCGCCACCTTGCGCGACGCCTTGCACCGGCTGGTTCGTTACAGCCACCTCGTCAGCGACGGCGCGGAGCTCGTCCTTCAGGAACAGGGCGATCGCGTCCGCGTCGTGTTCGTTCCGGAGCTCGGCGCTCCGTCGCCTTCGGTGGAGGCGCTCGACGCCGTCATGTCGCTCATCGTCCGCACCTGCCGGGCGTTGACGGATCGCTCCTTCAGCCTGCACCGGGTCGAGCAACGGCGTCCCGAGCCGGCCGAAACGTATCCGTACCGGCGATTCTTTCGTTGCGAGGTCGTATTCGACGCCGAGGACAACGCGCTCACCATCGGCACCCAGGCGCTCGATCGCCCGCTCTCCACTTCGAACCCCGAGCTCGCGCTCCACAACGACCATCTGGTTCGTCGTTACCTCGCCGAGATGCGACAAGGCTCCATGCTGGATCGCGTCCGTGCCGTGCTCGCGGAGCGACTCACCAGCGATCCATCGCCGGCCAGCGTGGCGGCCGCCCTCGGCACGAGCGTGCGCAGCCTACAGCGCCGGCTCCGCGACCAAGGTTTCTCCTACGTCACGCTTTTGAACGAAACGCGACGGCAGCTCGGTACCGCGTATCTGCTCGAAGAGCGCTATTCCGTCACCGAGATCGCGTTTCAACTGGGTTTCGACGACGCCAGCGCCTTCGCACGCGCGTTCCGTCGATGGACCGGCCTGTCGCCATCCGAGTACCGCGCCCGCGCAGGCGGCGAACGCCGTTGAGATAACCGTGAACGGACGGTGGCGGCGGCCGGGCGACCCCGGCGCGCTCGCCAGCGGTGAAGGAGCTCGTTGGGGTGGGTATCGATGCGGAGACGAAGGTACGTATACGAACCATCCTTTCCGCGCCCACGAGTAGCCCGTCGGAAGAAATGAATAAACCGACTGCTTCGAACCGCAGCCGGAGGCGAGGAGCGCAAGCGAGGGTTCCGCTCCGGCTCACGACTCAGAAAACACAAAAACCCACGCCGCCTCGCAACGAACATGATGGCGCCGCGAGCATGATGTCTGGCGCGGGCGGTCGAGCGACGCCCCAGATCGCGCTGGTATGACCACTTTCCCGCCTGCGGGCAGATCCGACTCGCGGGACGATGCGAATGCCGAATCTGACGATTCTCGGCTCCGGCAGCTACGTTCCCGGCGAAGCCGTACTCAACGAACACCTCGCGCGCGTCATGGACACGAGCGACGAGTGGGTGCGACAGCGGACCGGCATCGAAGCGCGTCACTACGCCGACGACGGCACCGGCGCGAGCGATCTCGCGCTGCCGGCTTGCCTCGCCGCGCTCGACGCCGCGGGACTCGAGCCCTCCGACGTCGACTACATCCTCTTCAACACGATGACGCCGGACTACTTGCTGCCCGGCTCCGGCACCTTGCTCGGCGCGAAGCTGGGCATCCCCGGCGTACCGGCGCTGGATTTGCGGCAGCAATGCGCGGCCGTGCCGTTCAGTCTCCAGATCGCCGAAGGCTTGTTTCGCACCGGCGTGGCGCGGACGATCCTCCTCGTCGGCGCCGACGTCCACTCCGGGTTCATGCCGTGGAAAGATTGGAACGCGCTCGCCGGGAAGGGCACACCCGACCCGGAGGACTACCGGCGCGCAACCGACCACCGCGGCGTGTCCGTGCTCTTCGGCGACGGCGCGGGCGCGCTCGTGCTGGGCGATCGCGGCGATCCGTCGAGCGGCGTCCTCGCGTCGAAGGTCGCGAGCGACGGGCGCCATCACGACGCGCTGCGGATCGCCGCGGGCGGCTTTCGCAGACGGCCGTACCTCAGTGCGGAGACGCTCGCGAGCGGCGAGCAGTTTCCGGCGATGAAGGGGAAGGACCTGTTTCGCGCCGCGGTGCAGCGCCTGCCCGAAATCGTACGCCAAGTGTGCGGCGCCGCGGACGTTTCGCTCGATGAAGTCGACTGGTTCGTCGCACATCAAGCGAACGACCGCATCAACCAGAGCGTCAAAGAATCGCTGGGCGTGCCGGACGAAAAGGTCCCTTCGAACATCGCGCGGTACGGCAACACGTCGAGCGCGACGATCCCCATCCTGCTCGACGAGCTGATCCGGTCCGGCCGCATGCGCGCCGGCCAGCTCGTTTGTCTCTTTGCCCTGGGCGCCGGGCTCAACTGGGGCGCCGCGTTGATGCGCCTCTGACCCATTCGGGCGGGGGCGCGGGAAGGAAGCGAATCGTCGATGGACAGAGCCGAAATCTTGAACCGAATGAAGAAGGTGATCTGCGAGCAGCTCGAGGCGGACGAAGCGACCGTAACCGAGAAGACGTCCTTCGTGGGCGACCTCGGCGCCGACTCGCTCGCCGTCGTCGAGCTCGTGCTCGCGATGGAAGAGGCGTTCGGAGTCGCCATTCCCGACGATCAGGCGGAGAACCTTCGCACCATCGGAGACGCCGTCGATTACGTGCTCGCGAACGCCGGCACGAAGGGGATGAAGAAGGCCGTCGGATCGTGAATCGTCGGGTCGTCGTCACCGGTCTCGGCGCGGTGAGCCCCTGCGGGAACGACGCGCCGACGACGTGGGTGGAGGTCGTCGAAGGCAAGAGCGGCATCCGTCCGATCCAGGCCTTCGATACGACGGACTACACGTCGAGGATCGCCGGCGAGTGCTGGGGCTTCGATCCCGAGCGCGTCATCGCCAAGCGCGAGCTCCGGACGATGGACCGATTCATCCAGCTCGCGCTCTCGGCGTCCGACGAGACGATGAAGGGGGCGGGGCTCGCCGATGACGCGCCGATCAAGCTGCGGACGGGGACGTTCGTCGGCGTCGGCATCGGCGGCCTCGCGTCCATCGAGAACATGACGCGCACCCTGGCCGAGAAGGGACCGAACCGCATCACGCCGTACTTCATCCCGGCGACCATCTCGAACCTCGCGCCGGGTCAGGTGTCGATGCGGTTCGGCCTCCGCGGTCCCAGCGTCACGCACACGAGCGCGTGCTCGTCGGGCGCGCACGCCATCGGCGAGGCGTTCCGCGCGATCGTGCGCGGGGACATGGACGCCTGCGTCGCCGGCGGCGCCGAGGCCGCGATCACGCCGCTCGGCGTGGCGGGGTTCGCCGCGATGCGCGCGCTCTCGAAGCGCAACGACGCGCCCGCGCGCGCGAGCCGCCCGTGGGACGTGGACCGCGACGGGTTCGTCATCGCCGAAGGCGCCGGGCTCCTCTTTCTGGAGGAGCGGGAGCACGCGATGAAGCGCGGCGCGACCATCCACGCCGAGATCGTCGGCTACGGAGCGAGCGCCGACGCGTATCATCTGACGCAGCCGGCGCCCGAAGGGGAGGGCGCGCAGCGGGCGATGCGCGCCGCGCTCGCGGACGCCAAGCTCGACCCGAGCGCCATCGACTACGTCAATGCGCACGGGACATCGACGCCGGCCGGCGACCTGCTCGAGATAGAAGCGCTCCGAGCGGTGTTCGGAGGTCACGCGACGAGGGGTCTGTGGGTTTCCAGCACGAAGAGCGTCACCGGACACTTGCTGGGCGCCGCGGGCGGTCTCGAAGCGGTGCTCTCCGTGCTCGCGCTGCGCGAAGGCGTCGCGCCGGGCACGATCAACCTGGATCATCCCGAGGCGGCGGTTCAGGGCATCGATCTCGTGCCGCACGAATCGCGACGCCGGCAGCTCCGCTACGTGCTGTCGAATTCGTTCGGATTCGGCGGCACGAACGCCGTGCTCGTCTTCGCGAAGGCGTGACCCTCGGTGCGTGCGTTCACCGCGCGCGGATCGTACTCGGGCACTTCGTCATGTCCGAGCAGAGGGCGTCCGGTGTGCTCGGCGGAACCGTCGGAGAACAATCGACGTACAACGGGCAAGCCGCGGTGTCTTCGCGGACCGCGCCAGAGTCCAGCATCTTCCGTCCAGAAGCAAGCGACCGTCTGCCGACGGCGCCCGTTCCCGCCGGGTCGCTCACCAGCGACACGAAGAGCGGGTACGTGGCGACGCTCGCCGTCGGCGTCGCGGTGTAGGAGCCGTCTACCGCGCCGTCGCCGTGCGCTTCGCGTACTCGCCGCTCTCGAGCAGCGGATCCGCCGGAATCGTCGGGTGATCCTCGACGGCGGTGGGGCTCGCCGCGTCGCCGAGCAGGGCCGTCAGATCGAACGCGACGAAGCGGCCCAATGAGTGCGGGGCCTCGCTGACCCAGAGCCGCCGTGAAGCCGTCTCCATGACCACGGCGTGCGTCGCGATGAGCGCGTCGATGGCGCGTCGATCTCCGAGCGGAAGCGGGACGCCAGAGGGCCCTTTGCGGTCGCGTAAGAGGCGCACGGCGTCGTCGACCGTCGCGGGGTGGCCGAGCGCGGCGACGAGCTCGTCGCCCCGTTCGCGCCGCGGCAACGTCGAGCTCACCTGGCGCACGCGCTCGTTCTTCGGGTCGTTCGCGAACGGCCCTTCGAGGTGATTGGTCACCGCGGCGCGATCCGGGAGCGGCCGGGTGTACGGAGCCGCGCCGGGGACGCGTTCGACGACGGCGGCGTGCCCGGCGGCGTCGTTCAGGATGACGATGTGGCTCACGAGCGGGTCCGTCTCGCCGATGAGCGCGACGGCTTCGTCGGTGGTCTTCGCTTCGGAGAGCAAACGCCGCAGCTCGTGCACGACGATCTCCCCCGTCGTGCGCGTCGGGCCGGCGCGCGCGCCGTGCACGACGACGGCGAGCCCCTCGCGGTTCATGCCGCTCACCACGCCCACTAGACCGGGCCAGGCGACGGAGGCGAAGGGGATCTCTCCGTCTTCGCTGACCAGAAAGACGGCTTTGCGCCGGTCGAAGACGTCGTCCACGTCGAAATCGAACGCGCGCGCGAGCAGCGGCGATCCGGCCGCTGCCTTGCCCGAGAAGGTGAACGTCGTGCAACCGATGAGCGGGGAGTGCTCGTAGCCGAGCGAGATGTCGTAGAGCGACGCGAGGTACACGAAGCGCTGGAACGTGCCGAATCGACCCTCGAAGGGGTCCGGCCGGAACGCGGCGGCTCCGGCGGCGATCTCGGCCCTCCTCGCTTCGGCCATCGTCGCCGCGAGCCCGCGGTACGCGAACTGTCCGGCGTCGAGCAGAAGGAGACGCGCGGCGCGGTTCGGCACCTTCTCGTCGAGCAGGCGCCACACGACGCTCTCCGTTTCGACCATCTCGTCGTGGAGCAGGAGCGAGTGCGCCTCGCCGATCGCGGCCGGCGTGCCGGCGAGCCGCACCTCCAATAAGCCGCCCACGTGCCGCACCCACGACGCGCCGGCGCGGCGGACGTCGCCGTCGACGGCGACGCGCGGCGACGCGAGCGCCACTTTCGGCGATGGCATGCGGCAGTAGAGGCCGAGCGCGAAGTGGGCCGCGAGCACCGCGAGGGGCAGCGAGAACGCCGCGGCGAGGGCGCGTCGCGCCTTCATCCCGACGCCTGGGCGCGCGTCGTCGCGAGGGTCGCGACCACTCGATAGACGATGCGCGCCGGATCCCGCACGACGTGGAAATGCGACACGCGCTCTTCCTCGGACGGATAGTACACGTCCACCGGCACCTCCACGATGTGCCATCCGGCGCGGGCCGCGCGCAAGATGCACTCCGCCTCGAAGGCGTAGCCGTCGTCGCGCGGCGCGAGCGAAAGGGTCCGCGCGACGGGATAGCGGCGCAGTCCGCATTGCGTGTCGTGAAGATCTCGCCCGGTGAAGAGCGAGAGGAAAAAATTGGAGATCTCGTTGGAGAACTGGTTCGGCCTGGGCGCGCCCGCGCGGACGAGGTCGCGCACGCCGAGTACCAGCGCTTCTTCGGGACAGTCGTGGCGAGCGAGCTTGACGGCTTCGGCTGCCGGATGCTGGCCGTCGGCGTCCACGCTGACGGCGACGCGGGCGCCGGCGGACAGCGCGCGGGCCAGCCCGGTTCGCAGGGCGGCTCCTTTCCCGCGGTTCCTCCGGTGGCGCACCACGACGGCCCCGGCGGATGCGGCAACATCGCTGGTCGAATCGGACGAGCCGTCGTCCACGACTATCACCCCGCGGAAGCTCGGGATCGCCGCGAACGCCGCGACGAGCCCGGCGACGACGGCGCCGACGGAAGGCGCCGCGTCGTACGCGGGAACGATCGCGACGACGGGTCCGTCGTTCACGGCTTCTTGAGCCAGCTCGGCGCGCCGCGGTCGCGCAGCATCTGCGACACGACGAAGCCGCCGGCCGCCGCCGCCGCGAGCGCCAGGATCAGCACGAACCAGAAGGCGAACCCCGGTCCCTTGCTCACCACGCGGACGACGCGCGTGGGCTCGTTCTGCATGGTCCGGAGCGACGCGGCCGGCGGCGAAGGCGGTCTTTGCCGGGGCATCGTCGCGAGCGCGGTCTCGGGCGGGCGCACGGGCTTCGATTCGGCCACCACGATGGTCGGTTCCGCGGGGCGCTCCGGCTCCGCGGGGGGCGGCGCGACCGGCGTCGCCGCCGCCGGCGGCGCGCTGCTCGGCTTGGGCGGCGCCAGCGACGCGAGGGGCGGCGTTCCCGCCGCCGGCTTCGGTGTCGGAGGGTGGGACTTCTCGGCCACCGGCGGCACTCCCGCGACGTCGAGCGGCGTGTTCGGTTCGGCGCTGAGCGGGCGCGGGCGCGGTGGCTGTCGCGGCGGCCGCGACGGAACTGGCGGCGCGCGGCCGGGCCCGGCGGCTCTCGGGGCGCCCGCGTCGGGAACGGCCGGCGGACGCGGCAGCGGCGCGTTCGGCCCTTCCGGCAAAGGCGGGGCGTCGCTCGGACGCGGCGCGACCTGGGCGGCGAGCAGCGCCTCGGCGCGATCTTCCGCGATGATCTGCGTTGCGTCCTCGTCGTCGGAACCGAAAGAGAGCTTCGGCGGGGCCGAGGTCGGGTGCTTCGACGACTCCGCGGCGAGCAGCTCGCGTGCGCGATCCGGCGCGATCACTTCCGTCGCTTCGTCGTCGAAGTCGACGATCGGCCGCTTCGACGCGGCGTCGCCGGAAGCGTTCCCGCCGAGGGCGAGCGTCTCTTCGTCGTCTTCTTCGTCCCAGTGCGGCTCGACCCGAACGGAGGCGTCGGGGTTCGGCCCATCGGTCTTCGCCGCTTCCCGGGCCTCCGTCGCGCCGCGCTGCGGGCGGCCCGGGAAACGCAGCGAGGCGTCCGCGACGCGGGTGGGCGCGTCGTCGCCTTCCCAATCCGCGGCGCTGGTGGTCGGTGCCGCCGCCGCGCCGGCAGCTACGGGGGGCTCCTTTCGCGCGCTCGGAACGACGGCGGGCCGCGCGAATCCGCGTGCTTGCAGCGCCAGCGCGAGCGCGGGGATGTCGAACGGCGACTGCCATTCCTCCATGCCCGCCTTCCAGATGAGCGCCTCGTTCGAGACGACTCCCGCGGCGTAGCCCTGCACGAGCTCCACGGTGGTCATGCGCCTGCGATTCGTGCGGCTCAGCGCGACCGTCCACCGCTCTTCCGGCTGCCGGCTCGGCGGGATCGACGACGGCCGTACCCCGGGTTGCGTCTGCGCGCCGAGGCCCCCGCTCAGCGAAACGGAGGTCGTCGCGCGGCGGCTCGGCCCGGGAGGGCCGGGCGGCCCTTCCACCAAGATTTCACTGCCGCACCTCCGACACTTCGTTCGGATGCGCTTGCCTCGGACCTTGTCGTCGGGAACGGCGTAACGCGTCCCACATTTCTCGCAGGCAAACTGCATGAGCACTCGTCCAATGGGTGGACTGTCGGAACCCTCGCCCGCCCGATCGGGCGAGCGGGCGAAGGTTCCTTTGCCACTGCTCCCGTCTGACGAGCGCTCTGGTTTTTCAGGTGGTTAAGGCGTGTCGTGTATTCGAATTCGGGCGGATTGTAGTACGAGGTGCGGAGCCCGTGTCCTGTTCTTCACGGCGCGGTGTTTT
>DASZVB010000139.1:0-87849 GCA_035547195.1 Polyangiaceae bacterium | reverse complement strand
GGGCGACGTCCGCTGGGACGTCGCCGGTAACGCCACGCACCTCGCCGCTCGCGCGACCTTTCGCGAAGAGGGGACGGCGCGCAGTCTGGAGCGGGCGTTCAAGGAAGGGCTGCTCCAGGCGCTCGGCTCGAGCGCTTCCCTGGATCCCGATGTGCACGACGTCGGCGGCGCGCTCGTACGGGGGACCACGGTGACGCGCTCGGGAGCGGACCTCTCCATCGACGTCAACGCGCCTTCGCTGCGCGGCCAGAGCAGCGTCGTGGCACGCATGACGGCGCTCGTCGTCCGCGGCGCGCGCGGCTACGTCGCCGCCGCCCGCATGGCCGAGGCGCGCGACGCGGTCTACAAGATCGCGCGCGCGCTCGCCGACGTGGTCGAGTTGCAGCGCAAGCTACGGCAGCCGATGCGCTTTCCGAGCTCCGCGCCGCTCGTGCCCCCGGACGTCCCCTACGGCAAGGCGGTGAAGGTGAACGCGGAGAGCTTCTCTCACCCGAGCTGGAGAGCCATCGGCTATTTTGCCGAGGGCGACGTGCACTACGCGACGGATTTCGTGACCGCGCCCGACGGAAAGAGCGTCGTCGTCCGCGCCCGCGGCGACATCGACCGCGATGGGGTAACCTCGCTGTTCGAGCTCGAGGTCCGCATCGATCGCCGCGGCACCGTGTTCATCGGTCCGGTCATTCGCGAACGCGACGCGGAAGAGTGAATTCGGGCGCCAGCCTCGACCTGAGCAGCGCGCGAAAAGCGCGAATCTCGAGGCTAGAGCGCGAGCGCCGCGCCCAGGCGCACGCCGACGCAGACGCCACCGAAGCCCGCGGCGCGCTGATTGTCGGCGAGAAACCACGCCGAGGCGAGCGCGGCTCCCACGTCGAACCCCGCGAGCGCGGTGAAACCGCGTCCCGGGACGCGGAGCGTCGTCGAGAGAACGCCGAGCGCGACGAAGCTCGAATAAGTGGAGCCGCGGACCTGCGTCGTGCTCGCGACGCCGTTCGCCCAGACGTAACCCGCGTGCACCACGGGTCCGATCTCGAGCGTCGTCGTGGCGCCGGCGACCGCGGCGATGCCGGCGCTGCCCGTGAGCGCCGTGATGCCGACCGTGCCGGTCTCGACGTGAGAATCGCCGTAACCTGCGTCGGCGCCGGCTTGCACCGCGAAGAGGTCGCCGATGGGGAGCGAGACGGACAGCGCGCCTCCGAGCAGCGCGGTGTCGCGGCTCGGAAACGCGCGCGCGAGCGCCGCCGCCGAAACGAAGCCGTGCCTCGGTCCGGCCGCGGCGGGTGCGGGTGCCACGGCGACGGGCGGAGCGACGGGGGCTGCGACGGCGGCGGGCGGCATGGGCGGCGCCGCGAGCCGCTGCACGATGGAGGCCCGGATCTCGGGAGGCAGCTGCAGCGCGGCGGGCGGCGAACCCGCGAGCTGTAGCTCCGACCAGCTCGCTTGCAGGAGCTCGGCGATGGCGATGGCGAGCGCGCGCGGACGCTCGTCGAAGGCGACGTCGGCGATCGCCATCGTCCGTTCCACGACCTTCGCGGTCGCTCGATCGACCACTTGAATGGTCACTTCTGTGGACTTCTCGCAAGCCGGAGCCGAGAGCTCGACGGCGGCGAGCATGTCCGGCGGCAACGGCGGCGTCACGTGCCCCGGGCCCCTCTCGCGCACGTCGGAGACGCCGACGGCGCCGAGCTCGACACGGAGCAATGAGAGCAGCTTCTCGCCGTCGAACGGGCCCGCCGCGCACGCGGGCAGGTAGAGCTCCACGGCCGAAGCCGTCGACATGGGCGCGACGTCGGCGGCCGCGCCGTGCGCGCCCAGCGCGGCGGCCAGAGCCAGGCAGGTCGCGACGCGCTTCCTCATTCTTGCGCCCAGCGGAGCACCTCGGCGGCGCGGCGTCCGGTGGGGAACCGCGCTCGGTATTCGCGCGCCGCCGCGATCGCTCCGGGGTGATCGCCGGCGCGGGCCCGCGCTTCGACCAGCCGGGCGTAGACGTCTTCTTCGAGCCCGGCGGGCACGTGAAGCGACAGCGCGCGTTCGAACGCGCGGGCCGCCTCCCCGGGTTCGTTCAGGCCGAGCTCTATGCGCCCCAGCGTCACCGCGGCGAGCGGCGCGCTCGGCGTCGTGGCCTGCTCGCGCAGGATGCGCTCGAGCGGCTTGACCGCCTCCGCGGGGTGGCCGGAGAGCCGCGCGACGTCGGCGAGCGCGAGCAGCTCGTCGACCGAGTCGCTGCGGGCCGCCTCGCGGCCGACGCCGCCCTCGCCGAGCGCGGCATACGCCTCCGCGTAGCGTCCGCCGGTCGCGCTGGTACGCCAGGGAGCGACGAGGTGCGCGCGCGCCGGCGACGAAATCTGACCAGTCGAATGGTCGGAGCTAGCCGCGGGCGCGGGCTCCGTCCGGGCGCGAACGTCGATGGCGCCGCCCGCCTCGAGCCGGATGACGCCGTCCGGTACGGTCGTCCCCCGGACGAGCACGACACCGCGCTCGACGTCGACGTGGACGTGATCCGTCACGCGCGTCACGCCGAAGCGAGTGCCCACGACTTCCACGCTGGCGACGCCGGCCTCGACGACCCAACGCCGCGGACCACCGGGGACGACGTCGAACACGACGCGGCCGAACGCGAGGCGGAACACGACCTCCGTGCCCGACGATGCGAGCAGCTCGATGCGCGACGCGGGCTCGAGCTCGAGACGTGAGCCGTCCGAGAGCTTCACGCTTCGAGCCGGCGCGCTCGCGCCGACGTCCACGGCCGTCAAGGGCTGGTCGTTCGCGAGCAGAAGCGGTCCGGCCTCGCGAGGCCGCTCGACGATCGCGGCTTGCCGTGCACGATTGCGGATGCCTTCGAAGGCCACCATGACCGATACGCCGAGCAGGGCGCCGAGCGCCGCCCAGAGCAGGAAGGAACGCGCCGTCGTTCGCGAGCTCGCGCGACGCGCCTGCACGTTGCGCCACATGCGCGCCACCTGTGTTTCGAGCACCGGATCTCGCAGCTCGAGCGACAGTGGAGCGCGCAGAACGTCGCCGGCGCGCGGCGACCTACGGTCCGCCATCGTCGTCCTCCGGCGCGGCGAACTCGACGCGGGCGCGAATGACCGAGTCCGCCTTGGCGATGCGACGCTTCACCGTCGCGCGCGAGCAGTCGCAAACACCCGCGATGGCGTCCACCTTCTCGCCTTCCACGCGACGCAGTACCCAGGCCACGCGCTCTTCGGCGGAGAGCGCGTCGAGCAGACGTCCGATCTCCGCGAGCGCCGCCCGCGTCTCGGGGCTCGCGCCCGGATCGGCCTGCTCCGCGAGCGTCGCGTCGTCGTGGCCCCGGTCGAGACCGACCGCGCGCAGCAGCTTCCAGCGCCGGAAACGGCGATACACCTGCCGGACGGCGATGCTCAAGAGCCACTCCCCGAACCGGTCCGCGTCGCGCAGATTCCGGACGTCCTTCAAGGCGATGACGAACGCGTCTTGCACGACGTCCTCGGCCTCGACGCTGCGCGCGAGGATGCGCATCACGACGCGCGTCACGCTGCGCACGTGACGATGGTAGAGCGCCTCCTCCGCCCATTTGTCGCCGCCGCGCATGCGGCGCACCAGATCGCCGTCGCTCAACGTCGGATCGATCCGCTGCGGACGCGGGCGCGCCGGCGCGGTGGCGCGGACGGCCAAAACGAGCGGCAGGGTCAGCGTGAGAGGCATTTCGAGCGCGGCTCGCTATCTTCGTACACGTTCTCGGTCGGTAGGGCCGCGAGAACGACGGAATGGCTCATCGACGCTCGAAATCGCTGGCGGTGAGCCACTTTACCCTGGCGGGGCACTGACGACGCATGCGGCAAGCAGGTTGGGGAACGGGTTGGGTGACGGCGGGGGTCGTCGGATGCGTGACGGCGTGTTCGTCGAGCGGGACGGTCCTCGAGACGCGGCACGGTTCTCCGTCACGGCCTCCTTCGGAGGACGCAGGGCCCGCGGTTCCGGAGTCCGACGGAGGCGCGCTGACGGAAACCGACGGAGGGACGATGCAGTCGGGGACGCGCATTCGTATCAGCGCGTACACCGCGGATGGGGAGGTGCTGCAGGTGATAGGCACGCACGACACCTTGCGGGACGTCGATTGCTACATCGACGTCGCTGAAGATGGCGTGTCGCGCTGCATGCCCTCGCAGGGCACGGTCTACTATCGGGACGAAAATTGCACCGAGCCGCTCATTCTCGTTCCGTCGTCGCCGGCGGATTGCGCTGCGCCCCAACCGAGCTCGGCTTACGTCAGCTACAAGTCCCAAAGGCCGTGCCCGGTGCCGGTGGTTCACGTCGTGAAGCCCGGCGCAGCCCTCGATCCACCGAGCAACGTGTACGCATTCAGTCTCGGCAGTTGCCAGCAGCAGCCGTTTTCTGCGAGCCAAGGCACGCTCCACGACGCTATCCCGTCGCCGCCGAGCGACTGGGTCGGCTTCACCAGCACGGTGAAGACGATCACGCCCGAGCTCGGCATCGTTCAGTGGAGCGGCGCGGACGGAACTCGAACCACGGCGATCGATCTGACCGGCACCGGCGTCATGCGGCTCTTGGCGAACAACGCCGCGTGCGATCCGGTCGGTGACTATGCCGGCGCTCCGAACGCCGCCATCGTGTACCGTTGTATTCCCTCGAATCGGGTGTCTCTGGCGATCAACGCCTTTTATTCCGACACGGCGTGCACGGACGTGGTGGCAATCGCACCCACTTGCCAGCCTCCGGACCTCCTCGCCGAACCCGTGAGTGCTCCCCCGGGGGGCTGCGGCGAAGGAACTAGCAACTTCTTCGCGGTGGGAGACGTCATTCCGAACTCGAGCGTCTCGACCAACGCGCTCGGGCCCTGTCGCCCCGCGGAAAGCATCCTCGGCGGCTTCACGTCGTATTTGGCGGGGGCGCAAGTGGATCCTGCGACGTTTCCGGTGCTGCAGGAGGCGCCGTCGGGACGTGGGCGACTGCAACCCTGGGTGTGGCAAGTGGACGGCATCTCGACCGGAGTTCTCGACAACGGCGAATTGGCGGATGCCGCGACAGGAGCGCAGGCCGAGATAACGACCACGTTCACCGATGGGATTGCCCGCGGCACCGTCTCGTTGGAGGTGTTCACCGAGGCCTTCTATTCCGACGATGTCTGCCAGCATCCCGTCTACGCCAGGCAGAGAGAGAGCTCCGCCCCTTGCGTACAAGATCCGATGCCGCGCTGGCTCGCCTTCGAACCCGATGGGCAGACTACACCGCCTGGTTTCTGTGGAACGCCTCGCCTAGAACCCTCGGTGCGTCCCGTCGGTGCCTTGCACTCCGGTCCTGTCTACACGACGATCTCCAACTACACCGTCGACGGCACGGACGCGTGTTCGGTGTTCATGCCATCCAGGAGCGCGTTCACGTATGACTTTTACGATCTCGACGATCCCGTCCCGGCGAGTTCGGTGTTCGCCGAGATCAAAACGACTGATTTGTGAAGGCTCAATCGGGCGTCGCCGTTCGTCGCCGGCACGGGCTACCGTAACCGTCTCAGCGGAAGCGGGTGGCCCGAGCGGACGACTTCGCCATCAAGCTCGGGCCAAACTTTCTTTCAGAAAACATCGCCCGACGCGCCAAGCAACTTGAAGCGGCGCGCCCTGTGGTCGCGGCCCGCCGGTCGCCTGATGAGCTCGTCCTTCTTCGATGAAAGATCGGCCGCGCCACGTTGGTGGTTGCTCGAGCCAGGACAAAACCCCGTCGGCCCCCTCAGCACCGAGCTCTTGCTCGAATGGCTCAAAGTGGGGCTCATCGCCGCTGAAGCGCTGATCTGCGAAGTGGGACAGCAGGCGTGGCGTCCGATCGGCGATCCGGCGCACCTCTCGTCGAATCCGGAACGGCGTCGCAGCCGCTTCGATCCGTCGAAGGAGCGGTGCCTCCTCGATATCGAGCCCGTGCCACACGACACCGCGCCGCCGCGTTCCGGAGAACAGCCCACGGCCGCGGCGAGTGCACGCTACGAGAGCGAGCCGCCATACGACCCGGAGTCGGACGCGTCCGGCGAAGTGACACGGGTCGCCGTACCGAGGCCGCTCCGCGTGGCCTCGGCCGGCAAACCGCGCGGGTAGCGCCGCCTCAGTACGCAGCGACGCCCGCTGCGAACGGCGGGAGCGTCCCCGCCGAGGTGATCGCGTCGAGGTCGCCGTCGCGGGCAATCCGGAAACCGACCACGGACTCGCCGCTGTCCAGGACGTACAGGTACTTGCCGCTCGCGTCGATATCCATGTCGAGCGGATGGCTGCCTTCTCCGGTTTCGCCCGCGCGTGCGTTCACGAGCTGCACGTCGCCGCTGCGGTCGACGGAGTACGACGAGATCGAGCTGCTGCCGGCGTTCGCGACGTACGCGAACCTGTCGTCCTTCGAGACGACGACCCAGCACGGCGCCGCCTGCGTGTCGGAGATGACGGCGCTGACGACCGAGAGCGAGCCGCGACGCGATAGATCGTAAGAGGAGACGGACGTCGTCGCCGCTTCGGACACGATGATGTGGCCCCGCGAGTCGAAATCGAACCCATACGGCGTCTTGCCTGCCGACGGCGCCGTGCCGGCGAGCATGAGACGCCCGCGCTCGACGCCATATACGTCGATGTCGTTCGTATTTTTCTCGGTGACGACGGCGAAGCGCGCCGCCGGGTCGAGCGCGACCTCGGCGGGCCCGGCCGACGTGCTGCTCAGCGCCGAAGGTGAGCCGGTGGGACGCAGGTCACCTCTCGAATCGAGGTGGAACGACGCGACGTTCCCGTCGCCGCCAGCGTTGAGCACGACGACCACGCCGCCGCGCTCGGCGACGCTGGTCGGGCGCGTCCCCTGCGAATCGACGCGCGTGACGAACGCGAGCTTCGCGCCATCGACTCGAAAGGTGCTGACGTCGCTCGAGCCGGCGTTCGTGACGATCAGGAATCTACGGTCATCGGTGAGGACGAGCGAGCCTTGGGAGCCGAGTGAGTCGCCGCTGCCCGTGCCGGTCGTGGAGTATGAAACGGGCGCGTCGAGCGTGCCGTCCGCGTGGCGCGCGAACGCGAGGACCCGGTTGCCGCTTGCCTCGTTCGTTTGAGTGAAGATAGCTCCACCCGGTGCGAGCTTCAGCTCGCTGGTCGCCGTCCCGGTTGCCGGATCATCCGGTGCCGCCGCTTCCGGCGCGCCACTGCAACCGACGAGAGACACGAGCGCCGTCGCAATCAAGAACCGTTGCGTCATGGAACCCTCCATAAATCGGAAGAATCTGGATACCGGCGTCACCGCCGGCACCTCCCGTACGGCGCGCGACGATGCCGGTTACGGCGAAAAGTAATCTTGTCGTTTCGGAGCGCGCTCGCTGTACGCTCGGCGGCCTCGATGCCTCGATGGCCCTCTCTCCTTCTTCAGATTGCAGCCGCCATCGCGGCGCTCGCTCAGGGAGCGTGCGGGGCGCCGAAGCCCGCGCCGGCGCGCGCCGCGAAGCCGCTCCCGAGCGAGACCGCGGCGGCGCCCTTGCCCGAGCGGCCGGAGCCGCCGGTGCGGGCGCTGCGCACTGGCCGTCTCGAGCCCGTGACCGACGCGGGCATCGAGCTTCGCGTCGTCGCGCACGCGCGCGTGGGAGACGCGGAGATCGTCGAGGCCGCGTTGCCACGGGCGCTCCCGGAAGGCGCAGCGCTCGGGAGCACGACTTGGGTCGGCATGGCGGAGCCCGAGGGCTCGCTCGCGTTCATCGGCATGACGCTCTTGTCGAGCTCGAGGGCGAACGACGGCGACGCGGACTCCGGTTTACGTGTCTGGGTGCGGCGACGACGCCCCTCGGCGGTCCTCGCAGGGACGCTCTTCACCCCCGCGGGCATGAACGCCGGCAGCGCGACGCCCGGGCATCGGATTCCGTTCACCGCGAAGATCGACGCGAGCGTCCCGTCGCCGGCGGATCTCGAGCGCCGCTTCGGCCTCGCGCTCTCGACGGAGCTCGAAGCGCACCCCGGCGCGTTCTATCGCTTCGCCGCCGAGCGCGTGCGGCGGCGCTACGCCGGCGTCACGCAATCCGTACAGGGGGCGACGCACGGATTGGGGCGGCGAGAAGATCTGGCCATCTTGATGGACACAATGACGGGACGGCTCTCGCTGCAGGAGGCCGTTCAGCGCGATCGGTCGCTGTTCCTGGAAGCGGCCCGGCAGAAGCCCAGAGCGCCGGTCGCTTCTCTCCGACCTCCGGCGTTGTCGTCTCATCCCTGGCCGGAGCTCTTTCGCGCGCTGGGCACCGCCGCTCCGGACGAGCCGTTCGCCCGCGCCACTCCGGCGGAGTTCTATTTCGTGCGAGCGCGTTCTCTGACGGCGCTCTTGAACGTCGCTGACGCCGTGGAACGGTGGGGGCAGCCCGCCGCGGATCTGCTCGACGGCCGCAACGAAGATCGCGGCACTTTCGCGCGTTACCAGACGGAGCTCGGCCTCGAAAGGACCCTCGCGACGCGCGTGCTCGGTCCGGAGCTGGTGCAAGATCTCGCCGTCGTCGGCAGCGACCCGTACGTGCACGAGGGCACCGACGTCACCGTCCTCTTGCATCCGAAGAACGCCGCGGTGCTCTCGGCTGCCCTCGCCGGCATCGCGGCGAAGCTCGGCGCCGATCACGGCGGGGCGACGCAAACGACGTTCGTGCACGAGGACGTCACCGTGTCCGTCCAGCGCACGGCGGACGGCGCCGTCCGGCAGCACACCGCAGCGCTCGGCGACGTCGTGCTCGTCTCGAACAGCGCCGAGGCGATGCGCCGGGTGATCTCGACGATCCACGGCAAGCACCCGCGGCTCGCGGATCAGCCGGATTTCGCTTACATGCTCGCGCGCGACCGCGGCGTGAAGGACGACGTGCTCGCGTATCTCGGCGACGCGTTCATCGGCGCGGTCGTGGGGCCGAAGCAGAAGATCGCCGAGGCTCGCCGTCAGCTCTTGCTCGCGGAGCTCTCGGCTCCGGGCTACGCCTCCCTGCTGTACGGCTTGGTGCAGGGGCGGGCGCCCCGGTCGCTCGACGAGCTCCTGGCGTCGAAGCTGCTCGACAAGTCGGAGCTCCGTCATCACGACGGCGCGCCCATCGAGTGGACGCCGGAGCACGGCGCGCGCTCGAAGTGGGGCTCGCCGGCGGCGCTGTCACCGTGCCTCGATCTGCCGGCGATCACGACGGTGACCGAGGCCGAGCAGCGCGGCTACGATGCGTTCGCGAGAGACTACGAGCGGACGTGGTCGGACGCCATCGACCCGATCGCGCTGCGCATCGAAGACGACGAATCGGGGGGACGCAAGCGCCTTCACTTGGATATGCGCGTGCTCCCGCTCTTGCGCAACGAGTACCGCGACTTCATCGAGATGGCCGGCGGGGCGCGCGCGCTCGTCCCCGACGTCTCCCGCGGCGCGCGGCTCGTCGTCGGGATCGGCAAGGACGCCGAGCTGCGTCGCGAGCTCACTTCCGAAGGGCGCCATTTCGGCTTCGGCGATCGCTTTTCGTTCGACTGGGTCGGCGACTACGCGCTCATCGGGTTCGCCGATCGCAACGAGCTCGCCAACGCCGCGCTCCGGGAGCTCGGCGAGTACCTGGAGATGCCCGCCGCCGCCGCGGAGCGACGGGCGTCGCTCGCCGCGGAGCTCCAGGATCTGCCGGTGTACGCGGCGATTCAGGTGAGGAGCCGCGTCGCGGCGGCGGTCGCGCTCGGCGTGCTGCGCGAAATCGGCGAGCGCGAGGCCGCGGGTCTCGCGCGGTGGGTGCCGGCGACCGCGTACCGCGGGACGGAGATCACCGCCGTCACTGCGCGCGAAGGTGGACAAAGCATCACGCTCTACTATGGGCTCACCCCGGACGCGCTGGTCGTCGCGTTGAACGAAGCCGCGCTCCACGTCGCCATCGACGGCTTGCTCGACGCGCCGCCCGTGCCGGTCGACGAGGCGCGGCGAGACGCATCCGCCGCGCAAGCCGTCTTCGAGCTCGCGTTCGACAAGGGGTCGCCGCTGTACGAATCGCTCGCGTGGGGCGCGACGGCGGCGCTGCTCGAGGGATCGAACGACGCTCCGAGCCTCGCCGAGGCCGTGTTGCGCGGCGATCCCGCAGCGGCGGCGGATCCCGTTCGCGCGCGCGCGGCCTTCCGCGCCGTCTTCGGCGTCGTGCCGCTGACGCTGGAGGGACGCGACTTCACGTTCGGCCCCGACGGCCTCTCGATTCCGCCGCGGGGCTCCGCGAACGCGCCTGTCTGGCCGGACGTCCCCGTCGAGGGATCGCCGGTAGAAAAAGTGCTCTCCGGTTTTTCTCGGCTGCGGAGCGCGCTGTCGTTCGACGACGAGCCGGGCGGCGCCGCGGGACGGGAGCGACCGCTCCAAAGCTTGCACGCGCGTGTCACCGTCGAGCTGCGGTGACGAAGCCGTCGGTGTATCCTCGAGCGTTCCGGCGTCGCGCGAAACGATGGACAAGAAGGCACTGGTCGACACGCTGCGCGCCCGTCTCTCGCGCGAGATCGAGAACGCGCGCCGCGTGGCCGTGGAGACGGCGGCCGCCGCGAATCATCCGGAAGCGCGTCCGGAGAACGACAAGGACACGCGCAAGATAGAGCTCTCGTATTTGGCGGCGGGGCAAGCGGCGCGCGCCCACGAGCTCGAAGCACAGGTGGCGCTCCTCGCCGCGCTCCCCATTCGGGCTTTCGAAGCCGCGGAGCCGCTCGAGGCCGGCGCGATCGTGGAGCTCGACGTAGACGGCAAGTCGCAGCGCGTCTTCTTGCTCCCGGCGGGCGGCGGGCAGAAGCTCGACGCGGAAGACGGGGAGCTCAGCGTCGTCACGCCGCAATCGCCGCTCGGGAGCGGGCTCCTCGGCAAGCGCGTCGGCGAGTCGTTCGAGCTCCGCATCGCCGGTCAGATCAGGGAGGTGGAGGTTTTGGGGGTGGCATAGGCGCCATCGGGCACCCGGCGTCGGCGGTGCACGCGACGCATTTCTCGGTTCGAAGGTCGCACACCGGCCGGTGCGGGTCGGCGCAGTCGGCGTCCATCGCGCACTCCACACAGAGGCCGAGCGTCGGGTCGCAACGTGGCGTCGCTTTCATGCAATCCATATCGTGCATGCACGGCATGGTGTCCGGTTTCGGCATCATCATCATCGTCGGCGGCGCCGGCGGTTTCGGGGCGGAAGCGACGGCGAGGTCGATGACGCCCGTTTCGCTCGTCGTGCACGCGCCCGTGAGCACGAGCGAACACGTCGCGACGAGGAGCAGCTCGCGGACCCGCCACGCGGCCGCGTACGTCACGGCGGCGTGCTCGCCGCGCGCTTGCGTCGCGCCTCGAGCTGAAGCGTCCGTGCGTCCGCGGCGAGCGGCGAGTCGGGGTGGGTGCGGAGGAGCCGGTCCGTCAGCGTGACGACCTGGTCCAGCTTGTCTTCGCGCTCGGCGTCCATCGCCGCGCGGAAGAGCTCGTTCTCGTCGCGCAGGGTGCTGCGGCGGCCCGCGGAGCTCGGCACGCCGGAGCGGGACACGGTGGGCGGTGCGCCCTCGTCCGGCGCGGATGCAGGGGCGGTCGACGCGACGGGCGCGGCCTCGGGCGTCGACGACCATCGTGACCCGGGACCGAGGAAGAGCTCGCGGCCGCCGCTCTCGACGGCGACGCGGCCGTCAGTGACCATAACAGTTGTCGAAACCGTGCCTCCCCGGGTCTTCGTGACCTCCACCGTGAACGCGGTGCCGTGGGACCGTCACCCTCGTGTCCGCCTTCGGGTCAACGCGAGCGACATCAGAACGTTCGGTGCTCCTGTCCGAACACGGACACCTGCAAGAGCGAACTCGCGGCCGGCCACGCGTTGTCGACGGGCCCGAACTCGCGGTGCTGAACGACGGAAAGCCGTCCGATTCGCTTGGCGCTAGGCGGTGTGCCGTGGGCGACGGGAGACTCGCGAGCCGATCCACGTGCCCTGGTTACTAGGGGCCGGTATCAGGGAGGGCATACGTCATCGCTTCTCGTTGCGATCGTCGCTTTGGTTGCAGGGAATGAGTGCGGCGCATCCAGCACGCGGCGTTCTCGACCGAGCGGAAACCCTCCGGCGCGCGCCGCCGACGCGGGCTGCGGGGTTAGCTTCGATCGTCATTGGCCACCCGTGGCCAGTTGGCACCGCATAAGTCACGGAAATTGTTAGCTCTGGTGACGAGCTTCCAGGCCGACGTCGGCGCCTTCGACGAACAGGTGAGAAAGCACCGAAACGCGCGCGCTAAACGCGACGTGGCGCTCGCAGCGGGAAGTCGAAGACCTCCGGAGTAGGGCGTTTACAGTTGGCGCGCGTCCCAGCGTCCTCGAGCGAGCAACGTCTCTCTCGACGTGCAGTCGGGTAGAGAATGCGGCAAACTCAGATCCGCATCATGCGAGAGCATCGAACGCGCGTTCGAGTTTCTGAGACTCACGAAATCCGTGTCGTGCTGCCTAGCGATTTTCCGCCCGGCGACGCTGAGGTCATCGTGCTCCGCTCAGAGCCAGGTGAACGCTCGCCAGGTCGGAAGCTCACGGTGGATGAGTTTCTCGCAAGGAAGCGGGTTCCTCCGCCGGGAGTTGGCACCGTCACGCTCGCCGACATGGAGCGGGCAATCGCGGACGGTGCGAGCGGTCGTGGCGGCGTTTGACACCAACGTCGTCGTTCGCCTCCTCGTGCAGGATGACGAGGAGCAATGTCGCCGCGCGGAACAAGCGCTCCGGGAGGCGGCGCAAGCCGAGGGTGCGTGGATTTCGGCCGTAGTTTTCGTCGAGACAGCGTGGGTGCTCCGCGTCGCGTACCGGTTTGATCGAGCCGCGACGGTAGCGGCCTTGAGGGACGTCCTCGCTCTGGAGGGCGTCGTCTTCGACGACCAGCCGTTGATCTCTCGCGCCTTGGACTCCTTCGAGACGGGAACGGCCGACTTCGCCGACTACGTGATCTTGGAACTGTCGCGCAACGCGAAGACGCTCCCGCTGCTGACGTTCGACGAACGACTAGCACGGACGGCCGACGAGAAACTGGTTCCCTGAATCACTTGGCGAACATTGACTGTTGCCCGCTCATTCGCGCGGCGTAGTCGCTCCTACTGACGTCCGCGCGCACCCGTTCTCTCGCCACCTCCGCCCAGTCGCGGTTGATTTCAATCCCGATCCCCCGCCGTCCCTGCCGCACCGCCGCCGCGCACGTCGATCCACTCCCCACGAACGGATCCACGACGACCGGCTTCGCGACGGCCGATGACGCGGTACAGGGTTGCGTCGACGACGCCGATGAGATGGTCGTACACCATTTCCGCCGCGCACCGGTCCCGCCGGGCGAAGGCCGCGAGCACGGCTTCGTCCGAGGTGCTGCGCTCGGGCGGGCCGGGGACGCCCGTCACGACGCGCAGCGTCGGCTCTCGCTTCGGAGCGAACACCGCCGTCACAAAGTAACCGAACGAAGCAAAGGAGATGCTCCTCGCAGGAGCGCCGCCTGGATCCCGAGGAAGACGCGGGACTCGAGGGCTGGAAACGCCGAGCTGCGCTCCCCACTCAGCCGCACGGAGGTCCCGCTCGACAGAAAGGTGCCTTCAGCCCCGAGGACGAGCGAAAACCGTTCCGACGCGGGCCAGACGGCTTCCGCGGCGGCGCTCGCCCCCCGCGAGCCTTCGGCTTCCGGAGGTTCCGGCGGCAGGGCCTGCGGCGGCCTCGGCCACCAATTGCGCGAACACGGCCAATAGGCGCGGGCGCAGCGCAACATCGCCGAGCTGGAACGTGACGCCGGCGTCGGCCGACAGCATCGTCCACTTCGCGCGCAAGCCATCCGGGCCGAGGCCGGTGGTCGCGTAGCTGCCGGCGGCACCGACGAACACCGGCGCGATGGGCAACGTATACGCTCCGCGCAGCACGCCGCCGGAGCTGACAGGTCCGCGCTCGAGCCCCGATCTGACGAAGGCGCCGCCTTCGAGCCACGCAACGGGGGCGCGTGGCTCGAAGGCGCGAGTGGCTGCGCCTTCGGCAAGGGGTGATTCGCCGCCGAGCGATTGAAGAGCGCGGCCGCGACGAGCCCGACGGAGCGAAAGACGTCGGCTTTCGGAGCTTCGTCGCGAAAGTCCAGCGTGCGCGACAATTCCGGATCACCGCTCGCGGGCGACTTGCACGGACAGCGGGCTCATCCAGGTAACGACGACGTCGGGCGGTCTTGAGCCGTCGCCCTCGACGATACAGCGGCTCGGACGAACGACCTCGGAGCAGGCGTCCTCCAGGACCTGAGCGAGGTCGGCTTCGAGCGCCGGCGAGACGGCGACCACGACGGTCGCGGGAAGAGCGGAGGTTTCCTCTGCATAGCCAAGGTCGTTCGGCGCCGTCCAGCCACGCCGGGGCCGCGCACTCTCGATCGGGATCGGGGCCCCCCGGAGCGGGGTCGGGTGCGGCCGCAGACAAGCGGGAGCGCGGGCGGCCCGGAGCTGGTACGCCGATGAGACGAGGGTGCGGAGCCGATCCTCCGAGCTCCCGTCCTACCGATGCGCCGGCGCGGCTGCACCTCGCCACCTGGCACCCAGTCTGGCCCAGCGGCGAGGACCTTCTCACGCCGCGCCCGTCCCTCCGGTGCGTCCCCCCAAAAACTCTCTTCGCCGTGAATCCTTCCGAAGCGCTGCTCCTCGTGCGGAGCAGGCGCCTGCCCTCCGGAAGGCGCCGGAAACCGTGATCGCGTTCCGAGCTTGTCCGCTACGCTGAGCGAGCTGTCGATCGTGAACAGCGGATCGCCCGCCAGAACGACGCGCTAGTCGAGCATCTTCTGCATGATGGTCCAGTCCGCCGTGTCCTTGCAGAGCGTGCAGTCCGCTCCGTAGAACATCGTTTTCATGCTCTGATCGTTCATCAGGAAGAGGCGGAACCAAGCCGTGACGACCGTCACGAACGGCGACGTCGCCCCGCCGCCGAACTGGGCGGTGATGCTGTCCGTGATCCAGCTTGTGTGACTCGCGGCGAGGAGCTCCGCGTACATCAAAGGCTCTCCGGTGATGCCCGAGAAGGCACTCTGCGCCCCCATGCATCCGACGGTGGTGTCCATCCCGCCGCACAAGAGGAGCGACGGCCCGTGTAGCTTCGCGGGCAGCGAGCCCTCGATGGGCGCCGTCGCGACGATGCGCGGATCAGTCCCGGCGGTCATCGTGGCGAAGGCGCCCTGGGAGTGGCCCGTCGCGCCGACGTGCGCGGTGTCCACGTGCTGGTAGAGGGGGCTCGACGGGTCGCAGTTCTGCGAGAAGACCCAAGTCACGCCGTCGAGCATCGGCGGGGGATTGCCTTGCGCGACGTTCATGCTGTTCGACGCGATGACGATGAAGCCATGCGACGCGAGCTGCGTCAGCAAGAAGCTGTACACCTGCGGCGTCGTCCCCGTTCCGTTTCCCCAGGTGATGACCGGGAACAGCGGGCCGTTCTTCGTCAAGTCCGTTGGTCGGTACATCGTGTACATCATGTCGGGCCCGGTATCGTTCGTCGTCGTGACGTCGAGCGGGCCTTTCTTCGACGGATCCGCGGTGGGAAACATGCCGAAGACGGTGGGGCCGACCGGCGACGTGGACATGCACGTCGCGGGTGGGGCGCCGGCTGCGCCGCCTTGAGCTGCGCCGCCTTGCGCTGCGCCGCCCGTCGGAGGCGCGCCGCCCGCGGACGTCGCGACGCCGCCGCTGCCGCCGCCCGGCGGAGCGATGACCGACGTCCCGCCGGCCCCGATCGGGCCGATGCCGCCTGTCGACGGAGTCACGATCGACGACGAGCCTCCGCTCGTGGGGCCCACCACGCCGGTGGCGCCGCCCGAGCCCGCGCTCGTCGAACCCCCGTTCGAGATCACGGTGTTTCCACTTCCCCCGGCAGGCGTATTGATCGAACCACCCGCTCCATCGGTCCCGCCGTTGTTGCTCGACGAGCACGCAACGAGGGAGCCCGCGCACATAAGAAGACCGAGCGAAGACGACATGAATCGCGTTTTCATGGATACACTCCCGCGCCGAGACGCGCCTACCGGCGCCCGTCCTGCGAGTCGCGATCGCCGGCCGGGATCGCGTTCCTCGATTAACCTAACTAGCCACGTTGCTGCGCTTTTCCAAGTGTCAATAGAGCCCGGCTAACCGATTTTGCCAATTGCACAGCTGCACGCGCACTTTGCGCTCCGGATGAATCGATCTGACTCCCGCGGAGCGTGGATCGTTTACACGCCGATTCGTGGTGCAGGCATGAGGGTCAGAAAACTTTGATGTCACGAGACGTGCGCGCACGAGGGGTTCGATGGGAAACGTGGCGCTGCCGCCTGCCGGGGTGAGCTCGATCGGTGTCGCGGCCGCGTCACTGGTCGTCGGGGGTAGATGTGACCACTTTAGTGGTCGGTTCTAGCGGCCCGCTGCACCAGTGCGTGCAATGCACGACCGATAGGAAATTGCGACGTGACGTGTGACTACGACAACGAGACCGACCAGACCCTGACCTTCGGTGAATCCGCGGCGACGAACGAGATGTGCATCTTCGTGGGCGCCTACTACCCGCCGCCGACGGCGAGAAGATCGATTGCGTGTTCTGAGTCCGGGCCCCTGAGCGCGTCGTTCCACTCCCGAGTTCTGTCAAGCGGAATCCGGGCGAGCGCGGCGCCGTTCCCGATGGCGTCCGTGTCATCTGCGCGCGTATCCTGGGTCAGGGTACACATGGGGCGCAGGAGATAGTGCCGGTGCAGCCGCGGCTTTTGATCGACGCGATCGTGCAGCAGACGACGGTGCTGATCGCTCAGCTGTCGACGTCGGCGGGGCTGCGCTCGCCGCTCGCGCGCGTGGCCGACCAGGTCTTTCTCTCGCTTGCCCAGGAGATCGAGCGCCAGGGGGTGAGCCGCAAGGTCGTCGCGGACATGTTCGGCCTCGCGCTCCGGTCGTATCAGCGCAAGGTGCAGCGGCTCGAGGAGAGCGCCAGCGCCGCCGGTCGCACGCTGTGGGAAGCGGTCATCGAGTACCTGGGCGAGACGGGCCCCGTGCGAAGAGACCGGCTGCTCGAGCGGTTTCGCCACGACGACGAGCTCGCGGTGACCGCCGTGCTCAACGATCTCGTGACGACGGGGCTCGTCTATTCATCGGGGCGCGGCGACACCGCGGTGTACGGCGTCACCTCCGACGCCGACCGGCGCGCTCTCTCGAGCGACGATCTCGCCGAGTCGTTCGCGCTGATGCTCTGGGGCACGGTCTTCCGCAACACCGGGATCACCGTCCGCGAGCTCCTCGCGCACAGTCGAGGCGACGAGACGCAGGTTCGCGAAGCGCTCGAACGACTGCTGGCGGATGGCCGCGTCACCCGCGAAGGGCAGGGCGACGACGCGCCGCTGCGCTCTTCGTCGTTCGTCATCTCGCCCGGAGCATCCCAGGGCTGGGAAGCCGCGGTGTTCGATCACTTCCAGGCGCTCGCCCGGGCCGTCGCGGCGAAGGTCCGCGCGCGCGCCGCCGGCGCGGCGGGCGCCGACGTGGGCGGCACGACGCTGCACTTCGGCATTCACCCTGGGCACCCCTACGAAACACGAGTGCTCGGTCTGCTCCTGCGCGTGCGCGCCGAGCTCGACGCGTTCTGGAACGAAGTGGCGGCGTACAACCGCGAGCATCCGATTTCCGACGATCGAGCGACTCGAGTCACCTTCTACTTCGGTCAGGTGGTGACGCGACCTGGGGAAGGGGATCCCCATGGGACCTTTGGTGCAGAGGAGACAGGCTGATGATGGGCAAACGACTTGCAACGATCCTCGCGGCGCTGTCGTTCGCGATCTGCTGTGGCGGCGAGGTCGGGAGCACCGACGGCAATACGAGCTGGCTCAAGTGCCCGGCGAACGGATGCGGCGCGGGAAAGGAATGCGTCGAGGGCCGGTGTGTCGTCGCCATGGCGACGCGCACCGCCAATGCCGACGCAGGCAACGCCTTGTCGCTCGCGCATCCCGACGCGTCTCCGACGAACCCACCTTCGCTGCCGACGAATCCGTCCCCACCCGCGACGGAGCCATCTCCTCCGCCGCCGGCGAGCACGTCTCCGACGAGCCCGGTCGTGGCCGACGCCGGCGTCGCGAGCTGCACGCAGTTGTCGGATCCGCTCGGCGGAAAGGGAACGCCTGTTTCATTTCGAAACGACGTGCTCCCCATCTTCGGGCTCAGCTGCGTCACCTCCGATTGCCACTCTCCGCAAGATCAGAAGGCCGGCCTGAACCTCGGGCACAAGTGCGGCTACGACGCGAACGCGAAATGGAAATGTACGTTCCCGAGTCAACCGAACGCCGATCCGACCCAGCCGCAACCGGATGACGAGCAGACGGTCGCCGACGTCTACGCGAGCTTGCTCGCCCCGTCGTCGACGGTGAAATCCCCCACGGTTTACCGGGTGAAGCCGGGGGATCCCGAGAACAGCTTCCTCGTGCTGTCGCTCGCGAATCAGCAGAACTCGCGCGGCTACGCCTGCGTGGATCAGGACCCGTCGCACGAGACCGACCCCTTGCCGTGCGGCGCGTCCATGCCCCAGGGTAGCGATCCGTTCTGCGCCGGCGCATCGCAGCCGAAATTCGCCACGATCGTAGCGTGGATCGCGCAGGGAGCGCCGAACAACTGATGGCCGCGCAGCGGATTGTCTCGATCATCTGCGCGGCGCTGCCGTTCGCGACGGCCTGCGGCGCGCACGATACGGGCCCCGTCGGTACCGGAGGCGCTGCGGGTCAGGGCGCCGGTGGCACCACCGGCGTAACGAGCGCGTCGGGCGGCAACGCCGGCGGTTCCAGCGAAGCGGGCGCATCCGGCGCTGGTACCGTCGAGGATTGCGCGCACATCGACTATGCGTCGTATGCGTCGGCCCCTGCAGTTTCGTTCCGAAACGACGTGCTGCCGATCTTCGGGCTGTCCTGCACGCTGAGCGATTGCCATCGGCCGACGGATCATCGTGCGGGGCTGGTCCTCGGTTACAGGTGCACGCCGGACAAGACCGCGAAGTGGTCGTGCCAGTTTCCCACGACGCCGACGACCGACGGCGACGATACGATGTCGCAGCCGGACGACGCCGCGACGATCGCGATGGTGCGCACGAGCCTCTTGTCGCCGGCGACGACCGTGAACGGCGGCGCGGTGCTCCGGGTCGCGCCGATGCATCCGGAGTCGAGCTTCATCATGCAGAAGCTCGCCGGCACCCAGAACACGCAGGGCTACACGTGCACGAACCAGGACCCGAGTCATCCAGCGACCACCATGGTGTTGCCGTGCGGCGATTCCATGCCGCTCGGTGGCGGCAAGTGGTGCGAGGGCACGGATCGCGTCCGCTTCGACGCGATCGCCGCATGGATCGCACAGGGCGCGCTCGACGACTGAGCCACAGGATCGCGGGGCAGAGGCGCGCGACCGTCGGGCCGCGCGCTGCGACGTAATCCGAGTGCTAACGTCCGTGCTCGTGATAGGAGCAGGTCATGAAGATATTCGGTCACCCGGGCAGCACGTGTACGCGGAAGGTTCTGATGACGCTCGCGGAAACGCAAACGCCGTACGAGTTCATCCTCGTGGAATTGGGCAAGGGCGAACACAAGCAGCAGCCGCACCTCTCGCGGCAGCCGTTCGGCCAGGTGCCCGCGCTCGAAGACGAGAACTTGAAGATGTACGAGTCGCGCGCGATCGCACGCTATATCAACCGGAAAGTGGGCGGCAAACTCGAGCCGAGCGATCTCGTGGGCCAGGCTCGGATGGAGCAATGGATCAGCGTCGAGACGTCGAACTTCTCCGGCGCGGCGATGAAGTTCATCTTCCAGCATACGTTCGGCAGAGCGCAGGCGAAAGAGGTGCTCGACGCCGCCCAGAAGCAGATCGATCTCGCGCTCGACGTCCTGAACGCCGCGCTCGACGGTCGTGAATACCTCGTCGGAGATCAGTTCACGCTCGCCGACGTCTGTTTCATGCCGTACTTCGAGTACCTGATGAATTCGCCGGAGAAGGAGAGCATCACGAAGCGCGCCGCGGTGCGCGCGTGGTGGTCGCGGGTCGGCGAGCGACCGGCGTGGCGCAAGGTCGCGGGGCGCTGACGCTCACGGGCTGACGGACTGCTCCCAGAAAACGACCTCGCCGCCGTGGTTCGCGACGAAGGAGACGCCGCCGTCGTGCGAGATGACGATGGCGATCCCCTCGGGGTGATCGTTGACGAACCGGTACGCGGCGCGGTGACGTGTCCCCACATTTTCCACGTCGTCGGGCTCGCGAACCTGTCCTTCGGCGTCGTGCGCGCGAAACACGCGGGACGGCGTCGGGAGCTCGGCGGACACCTCGGCGCCGTAGCCGATGATCCCGAAGCGCTTGTCGAGCACGACGGCGCCGTCGATCGCCGTGAGGTTCGCGATGAGCCGGCTCAACTCGAACACCGACTGCTCGAGCCGCTCGAGCTCCGGGCTCTCGTCCTTGACGAAGTCCGCCCAGCCGACGGTGTCCATGGACGTGCGGGCCGCCAGATTCTGCAAGATCTGCATCAAGATCGTGCGGAACCGATGCGACGGCTCGTCTTGCGCGAATCGGTACTTGAGTCGCAACCCGGCGAGGCCCGTGTTCGACGGCGCCTCCGTGTTCGCGACGAGGATCATCCCGCCGTGCTGGGCGCCGCGGACGAGCTGTATCGCGCGCCTCAGCATCTGCTGCGCGATCTTGCCGACGAGCGACGCCTCGACCTGGGTGGGCGAGTCGCTGCGCGATTGCACCGCGGCGTGCCGAGCGCGCACCTCGTCGCGCTCGCGCGCGAACATCGCCGGCAACCACTCCGACTCGAACACGTCGAGGAGGGCGTCGACGATGACGCCGCGCTCCAGCGCGCCGACGAGCTTGCCGGCCGAGCGCACCGCGAGCTGCCCCGGCGCGGTGACGTGAATGATCGGATCGTGCGACCAGACGGGCACTACGTCGCGACCGCCCCACGTCGGCGCGAGCCACGCCGGACCGGAGTGCGCGAGTCCCCAGATGCGCAGCTTGTCCCCGACCGCGTGCGCGCCGATGAGCGACGTCTCGAACGGCGTCGACGGGCTGAGACGGCGCAGCTCTTCCGGTGACAAACGACGCTCTTGATCGAACAGGAGACGCAGCACGCCTTCTTTCGGCACGCCGTGCTCGGGCAGGCTCTCCGGCGACGTCAGCAGCAGGCGAAAACGACTCGTGCGCCCTTCTTCGGCGGTGAGCGAGGCCTGGAAAGCGACGGCGAGCGCTTCCGCGAACAGCTCGCGCGGCACCGGCAACGTTTTACCCGCGGGCCAGCGGCTCTCGACGTATCGAGCGAGCTCCGGCGGGTAGACGAGCGGGTGCACCATGCTGCTTACATTCTCCGCTTTCCGGCGGTATTGCCAGGAGAACCCACAACTGTGGAGCACCCTTTCCGACCCTGACGCCGGAGGGCGGGCCGGGTCGGCCGCGGGCGGATGCGACGGACGGTGCTTCGGCGCCGCGCGCGCGATACGCTGGCGCGTCATGCGGCCGAAGGTACTCCTCGCCATCGTCTCGCTCGTGTGGCTCGCGCTCGGCGTCTGGTTCGTCGCGACCCCTTACCTTACCGTGTGGAGCCTCGAGCGCGCTGCCGCCGCGGGCGACTCGGAAGCCATTTCCGAACACGTCGACTTCGGCGCGCTGCGCGACAGCGTCCAGGCCGTCGCCGCCCAGCGCGTACAGAACGTCGCGTCGAGCCTGCCGAGCGGCTCGCTCGCCGAGCTCGGCAAGAACATCGTCACCGCGTTCACCGAGACCGCGGTGAACGCCGCCGTGACGCCGCAGACGGTGGCCATGCTCCTTCGCGGGACGCGCCCCGGCGTCGCTGCGTCGGCGTCCACGCCCGTGGGCGACTTCGATCTGTCGATGGGCTACTCCGCCTTCAATCGCTTCGTCGTGGAGGTGCGGGGCAAGGGGTCGACGGATCCGCCGATCCAGCTCATCTTCACGCGGAGTGGTCTCGCGACGTGGCTGTTGACGAGCTTGCGCGATCCAACGAGTTCGGCTTCGCCGTAGGTCGGTGTAGGTCCCCACCGAGGCGCCCGAGACGCCCAGCGCGCCCAAATCCCCCTGTTCGCATGGCGTGCGGAGGGCGGCACCTGGTCGTGAAGATCTCGACACTATTCGACTGTCCCCCCTGAAAAGTAAAACGCCTATGTGAACGTCAATCTGCTCATCGACGCGATCGTTCGGCAGACGACAGTGCTCGTCGCGCAACTCGCCACGGCCGCGGGAGGGCGCGCGCAGCTCGCCCATACCGCCAACCAGGTCTTCCTGGATCTGATCCGCGAGCTGAAGGACCAGGGGCTCGGCAACAAGGTCATCGCCGACATGTTCGGCCTGAACCTCCGCACCTACCACAACAAGATAGCGCGGCTCGCCGAGAGCAGCACGGAGCGCGGCCGCTCGCTGTGGGAGGCGACGCTCGCGTTCGTGGAAGAGCGCGGGTCGGCGTCCCGCGCCGAGCTGCTGCATCGCTTTCGCAACGACGACGAAGCCACGGTGCGCAGCGTGCTCAAGGACCTCGTCGACAGCGGCATGCTCTTCCGCGCCGGGCGCGGCGATCTCGCGACCTATCGCGCCGTCAGGCCCGAAGACGAGCCGCGCGGCGACGCGCTCGCCGAGCAGCGCGTCGGCAACTTCGCCTGGGTGGCGATCCACCGCTACGGCCCCATCGCGCGCGCGGCGCTCGCCGAGCACGTGCCGGTCGGCGAAGACGCGCTCGACGCCGCGCTGGTTCGCCTGGTGCGCGACCGGCGCGTGACCACGGAAGAGCGCGACGGCAAGGTGCTCTACTCGAGCACCGAATGCGTGATCCCGCTGGGCGACTCCGCGGGCTGGGAGGCCGCGGTGTTCGATCACTTCCAGGCGATGGTCACCGCGATCTGCACGAAGCTGCGCCTCGGCAAGACGCACGCTGCGGCAGGCGAATGGGTCGGCGGGAGCACGTACGGCTTCGACGTGTGGGAAGGGCATCCGTACCACGCGGAGGTCGTCGGATTCTTGCAGGCGACGCGTGAACGCGCCGTCGCGCTGCGCAAGCGCGTCGAAGCGTTCAACGCGAGCCATTTTCCACCGGATGGATCTACTCAGCACGTGATCGCTTACGTCGGTCAGACGGTGATCGGGGTCGAGAGCGAAGGAGACGACGAATGAATATCGGGCGAGCGAAGAAGGGATTCGGGCTGCTGGCGATCGTGCTCGGCATGGTCGGGGCGTGCAGCGAACGGGTCGCGACGAGCGGGGGCAGCGAGACGAACTGGCTCGGGATGTGCAACAAGGACAGCGACTGCTCCGCCGGACATTGCTTGTGCGGCATCTGCACCGAATCGTGCAGCGACGCCTCGAGCTGTCCGTCGGGTAGCGGGCTCGACACGTGCGCGAGCAGCTCTGCGGCCGCGATTAGCGCGCTTTGCGACGGCGAGCACACCCTGCCGAGCGGCGTTTGTCTGAAGGGATGTGGCAAAGGCGAGAGCTGCGGCAAGGGGTTCACCTGCGAGAGCGGGGCTTGCGTGCCGAGCGTCGTCGTCGGTCCGGACGCGGGGAGCGGCGGCGCGACGGGAAGCGGCGGTGGTGCGACGGGCAGTGGTGGCAAGCACGACGGCGCCGGTGGGACGACCAGCGCCGGACCGACTCCGACGACGAACGAGGTGTTCGCCGACACGATCCTGGTCGAGCAGCAAACTTCGACCGAGCAACTCACCGGGAAGTGCCTGCCGCGACCGCTTGCCCTCGATGGCAACGGGCAGGTGCCGTGCAGCGTCATCGTCTTCGAAAACAATCCGCCGAGCTGCGGTTGCAGCGACCCGGGAGAGCGGAAGCTAACGAGTGACGAGCTCTCGGCTGCCCTCACGACGTTCCGTGAACACGGCGGGTGCGACACGTCGTCGACTCCGGCGTGCAACTCGCTGTGCGGATGTGGGATGCTCCAGGAGTCTGGGGATGCTCTCACCAAGTGCCAGTCGAGCACGGACGTCCAGGGCGTGATGCCGGGCTTCTGCTACGTCGATCCGGCGGCGAGTCCGGGGGCGAGCCCAAGTTTGGTCGCCGATTGTTCGTCGACACAGAAGCGCATACTGCGCTTCGTCGGATCGATCCCCAACAACGTGAAACTTCTCCTGGCCTGCAGCGTAGCAACGCCCCATCCCGACGAGCCGGCAGTCAGCTCTCCGGGCAACATCGGCGACCCGTGCATTCTCGGTGACGAGTACGACCCGAACTTCTCCGGCTTCTCGGAGACGGAGATAAACGTGGAAACGGGGAGTCCTGCCTGCCAGAGTGCCGTCTGCCTCGCGTACGATTTTCGCGGGCGGGTCTCGTGCCCAATCGGGCAGGAAGCAGCTGCGGCTCCCGATCCGGTGACTGGGATGGTTGCCGCCGATCCGAACCTGCCCATCGACAAGCGCTGCTTCTTGCCCGGAGCCTCGCACACGCCGGACAATCTCATCGACGTCCCCGTGGACGCGCAGCTCGTCGGTCGGCAGCCGTACAAATCCGTCTACTGCTCTTGTCGCTGCGACGGTCCGGCGGGCACCGGTCCTTTCTGCGCGTGTCCGAGCGGGTTCGAATGCAAGAGCCTGATCGACGGGCTCTCCAGCTCGTCAGATGCTGCCGGTTCGTATTGCATCAAGGCCGGCACGGAGGTCTCGGATCCCGCTCAGCTGACGAACACCACCAAATGCAGTGATCTGCCCCCTTCGATTCAATCCCAACCGCCGCCCATGGGTTGTGGCAACGCTTCCCCGCCGCCCGACGGCGGCTGAAGCGCGCTTCACGGAGCGCGGCGCGACGTGCGACTCTCGACCGAGGGTCGCGCGTCGTTTCTCATTTTTCCGCTGAGAACCCATCTTCGCCGGCTCACGGAAAGAAGGGCGCTTGCTCTTTGCAAATCTCGGTACAAAGCGTCATTCAAGCGTTCGGCTCTTCTACGGGCTGGTCGACTTTGGCGCTAAAGTCCCTACATCTTGAGCAAGGCACGCCCCCTGGCAGCTCCCCCCCGCGATCCGTCGCGCCCCCGTTCGAAGGCCGCTCCGTCGGACGGCAGCGAGGACAATTCGCGCGAGCGCATCCACCTGAGCGCGCTCAAGCTCTTCAGCCGCTACGGCTACGACGGCGTCAGCCTGCAGATGATCGCCGACGACGTCGGGCTCCACAAGAGCAGCCTCTTCCATCACTACACCGGCAAGCTCGAGCTGATGCGCGAAGCGGTGCTGTCGGTCATCGCCGAGCTCCTCGCGCTGCTCGAGCCGTTGCTCGAGCAAGAAGAGCCCACGCTCCAGACCTTGTACGACGGCATGATGCTCCTCGTGGATCACTTCTCGGAGCATCCCGAATCCGCGCGCTTGCTCGTCACGATCATGACCGCGCCGGACGGCAGCGACGTCGCCAAGCTCGCGCGCGACGAACAATCGGCCGGTTTCTACATGAGGCTCTCGCGCTGGCTCGAGCACGCGCGCCGTCTCGGCGTCGTCCGCAAGATCAGCATCCGGCAAGCCATTCCGAACATCATGGGGCTCATCCTCTTCTATCCCGCCGTGGCGAACGATCTGCGCGACTTCGTCGGTCCGGATGCCTTTTCGGCGCGAGCGCGTCAGGTTCGAAGAGAAGAAATCACGCGCCTCTTGCAGGCGATGTTCGCTCCCTGAATCTATCCGGCGTCCTGCTTCGGCGCTGCGTGGCGGTCGGATCGCCGTCGCCGCCGCCGGCCACCGCGAACGAAGCGGTCCGCTCCGGCGGAGCGGTATCCGAGCGCGCGGACGACCGCGGGCAGCTCGCCCGGTGAGCACTCGAGCCAGTCGGCGATGCCGCTCGGCAGCGCGAACGGCGCATCGTTTTGCCGCTGCTCCTCGCGCAGCAGGGAAGCGACCTTCGCGACCACGTCGGCGCGAACGGCGCGCGGGCCGAGCGCGGGATACCCGACGGAGGCGCAGGCGTCGCGATCGACGCCCGGTGGGATGACGAACGACGCGCCCGGACGGACTTCGGGCGCCGAGCCGTGGAACGCTCTCCAGAGCGCGACGCGATTGGTCACCGCGGCGCGCGAGAGGAGCTCCGGCAGATACGACACCGTCCGTCCGACGCGGACTCCGGTGCGCTGCAGCAAGCGCCGGTCATGGCGGTTCAGCGCCGCGACGAGCGCGCGCGCGGAGGCGCTCATGACGGTGCCGAGGCTGCGTTCCAGCTGATACACGAGCCCGCGCGCTCCGGGCGACAACCCTTCGAGCGATTCGTGGCGGAGCGGCGCGAGCATCTCCGAGACGAGATCTCGCGTCCAGGCGACGAGCCTGCGCTGCACGCGGGAGCGCGCTCCCGAGCCGAGATCGGCAAGGGTGATGGTCACTTCCGGGAAGAGCCAGTCCTTGCCGCGCGAGAGGCGCGCGAGCGCGACGTCGCCGTCGTATATTCTCCCTTGCTCGTCCAGGTGGAACCGCGCGTGAGCGGCGTCCGCGAGGCCGTCCACCCAGGCCGCGCCGGGATCGCTGGCGACGTCGCCGTCGAAGACGCCGCGCGCCGACATGGCGTCGCGGATCGCGGCGAGCTTCGCGAAGGGGCTGCTGGTGCTGCTCTCCGCTTCTGGCTCGACGCGGGGCGCGACGCCGCGCGGTCGTGCTCGGGCTCCGCGCCCGTGCGGCCGGCTGCGATCGACGAAGCGCGCGACGAGCTGCTGGTGGAGCGCGTCGCTGAGATCGTCCTCGATCTTCCGGGTTCGCTCCTGCCAGTGCTCCGCGTCGGCGACCCAGCCGCGCTGATTCGCGATGTACGTGAAGGTCCGGATCGCCGCCATTCGCATCAAGAGCGACTCGATGTCGTGGGCCATCGTGGCGACGCGCTTCACGCGCGCGTCGAGCCAGTCCGCGTCGAGCAGCGCGCCCGGGCCCGTCAGCTTCAGGAACACCTCGGACAACAGCGTGACGTGCGCGTCCAGCAACAAGCCGCGGAAATCCGGAACGCGGCAGACGTCCCACAGGAGCTTCACCGAGTGCTCGTTCGTCGCGCGCTGGCGGACCTCGGGCACACGGGTGAGCGCCGATAGCGCAGCTTGATCTTCCGCCGCGTGCACCAGGCGCAGGCAGCCGGCGCGTGGTCCGCGGCGCAGCGACTCGACCAGCGACTCGACGCTCGAATAATCGAGCTCGCCGTTGCGCCACCACGCCGAGGTCACCCGCGGAAACCGGTGCGTCTCGATGGCGCGCACCGTCGTCTCCGGCAGCGCGTCGAGCGGCGAGAGCGTGCCGAACGTGCCGTGCGTCAAGTAGCGTCCGGCGCGTCCGGCGATCTGCGCGAGCTCGGCGGGCTCGAGCGGCCGTGTCTCGCGGCCGTCGAATTTCTGCAGGTCGGCGAACGCGACGTGCAAGACGTCGAGGTTCAACCCCATGCCGATCGCGTCCGTCGCGACGACGTAGTCCACCTCGCCGGCCTGGTACAGCGCGACCTGCGCGTTGCGGGCGCGCGGACTGAGCGCGCCGAGCACGACCGCGGCGCCGCCCTTGTGCTCGCGAAGGCGGGCCGCGAGCTCGTACACGCGCGTCGCCGAGAAGGCCACCACGGCGCTGCGAGGCGGCAGCGCCGACAACGACGTCCGTCCCGCGGCCGACAAGCGCGACAGTCGCGGGTGATTGCGAAACCGCGCCGCCGGCACGAGCCGTTCGACCAGCGAGCGCACCGTGTCCGAGCCGAGGAACCAGGTTTCTCGGGCGCCGCGCGCGTGGAGCAACCGATCCGTGAAGACGTGGCCGCGCTCGGGATGCGCGGCGAGCTGCACCTCGTCGACGGCCAGGAAGTCGACCTCCCGGTCGAGCGGCATCGCTTCGACGGTGCATACCCAGTACCGCGGCCGCTGCGGGACGCGCTTCTCTTCCCCGGTGACCAGCGCCACGTCGCGCTCGCCCACTCGCGTGGTCAGTCGGTCGTAGACCTCGCGCGCCAGGAGCCGCAGCGGCAGGCCGATCATCCCCGTCTGGTGCTCGAGCATCCGCTCGAGAGCACGATGGGTCTTGCCCGTGTTCGTGGGGCCGAGAATCGCCGTGATGGACGAAGCGCCGTCCGGAGGCATCGCGCGAAGCTTAAAACAATCGGCGCGGCGACGCCTTCCCGCACATCGTGATTCGGCCCTAGAGCACCGAACGGTTTGACCGTTCGGTGTTCTCTAGGTTTTCCTAGTCGGGGCGGCACGCGCCGCCCCGCCCCGATGAAGTGAATTCATCGGGGCCCCACCCCACGCGGCACCCTGACGTCGCTGTTTCCGAGCTTTTCGTCGCATTCCAAACCGTTTTGTTGCTCTAGATACGATCGGGTGAAGGATTTCGAGCTTCTGATCGCCCTCTGCCTCGTCGCGGTCGTGCTCACGGCGGCGGCGCGGCGCGTCGGCGCTCCCTATCCGGCGTTCCTCGCGCTCGGCGGCGCGTGCCTCGCTTTGATCCCCGGGACGCCGCGGTTCGAGCTCCGCCCCGACCTCGCGCTGGCGGTGTTCGTCGCGCCGGTTTTGCTCGACTCCGCCTACGACGCCTCGCTGCGGGATCTGAAGGAGAACTGGGCGCCGCTGCTCGGCCTCGTCGTGGTCGCCGTGTTGCTGACCACGCTGGCGGTCGCCCTCGTCGCGCGGTGGTTCGAGCCGAGCATCTCCTGGGCGGCGGCCGTCGCTCTCGGCGCGGTCGTCGCGCCACCCGACGCTGCCGCCGCGACGGCGGTGTTGCACCAGGTCCGGCCCCCGCACCGCATCGTCACGATCCTGGAGGGCGAGAGCCTCTTGAACGACGCGACGGCGTTGCTCGTGTTCCGCGTCGCGGTAGACGCCGTCGGGGGTCACGGCGTTTCGGCGCGCGACATAGCTCCGCAGTTTCTGTTCGGAGTCGTCGGGAGCATCGTCTTCGGCGTGCTCATCGCGAAGTTGTGGCTGCCGTTCGAGAATCACATCGAAGACACATCGAGCTCGATCTTGATGCAGTTCGTCAGCACGTTCGGCCTGTGGATCGTCGCCGAACGCTTCGGCCTCTCGCCGGTGCTGACGCTGGTCGCCTTCGCGATCTCCATCGCCCGGCGCGCGCCGGACATCACGCCCGCCCGGCAGCGGGTGCCCTCGTACGCCGTCTGGGACACGGTCGTCTTCGTCGCGAACGTGCTGGCGTTCGTGCTGGTCGGGATGCAGATCCGGCCGGTCCTCGAGCGACTGTCGCCCTGGGAGCGCCACCGGTACTTCTACGCGGCGGGCTCGGTGCTGGCGACGGTCGTCGCCGTCCGCGTGATCTGGGTGATGGCATACGGCGCGATCGCTCGTTTCGTCACGCGTCGTTTCGGCTTGCGGCCGCCGCGGCAGATGGCGCCCCCGACGCTGCGCGGCGCCGTCGCCGTCTCGTGGTGCGGCATGCGCGGCGTCGTGACGCTCGCGGCCGCGCTCGCGCTTCCTTCCGGATTTCCGTTGCGGAATCTCATCGTCGTCACGGCGTTCTTCGTCGTGATCGGGACGCTGGTCGTCCAGGGCCTCACGCTGAAGCCGCTCCTTCGTCTGTTGAGGCTCAAGGACGACGACCCCGTCGCGCGTGAAGTGGATCTCGCCCGGGCGCGCGTCCTCTCCGCCGTGCTCTCGAGCTTCGGGCAAGACGACTCGAAGGCCGTCCGCGCCGTGCGCGAGGAGTACGAAGCTTTGCTGCAGAACGGCTCCGACGCGCCGAGTGAGAACGCCGGGATGACCCGTGAGGACGCGCACCGCCGCGCGCTCGCCGCCGCGCGCCACGTCCTCTCCGAGCTGCGTTCGAGCGCGACCATCGGCGACGACGCCTTTCATCGCCTGGAAGAAGACCTGGACCGCATCGAATACGCGGCTCTCCGGTGACGCTCGTCACCGGGTGGACTGTCGGAACCTTCGCCCGCCCGATGGGGCGAGCGGGCGAAGGTTCCTTTGCCACTGCAGACGTCTGACGGGCGCAGTGTTCTTTCCCGTGGGTCGCGCGACTTCTGTCGCGCTCCTTTCAAGCTGAAAGTCCGCGCTTCTGACGGTTCGAGTGCGCGCGCCGGAAATCGGCGGTATCCCTCATTCTGCGCCTCGGCCCCGGAATCGACGCAATGGCCTCGGCGTTCGGCGAACGATGGCATGGATCGACAGCCTGCTCGGCATCGTGAACGAACGCGGCGCGGACGAGCTCCGCGTCGGAGCCGGACACGAACCACAGATGCTCGCAAGCGGCGTCCCGAAGCGCCTCTCGATCCCGAAAATGTCGCGGCGCGACGTCGAGGATCTGCTGGGTGAGCTGCTGTCGCCGGAACGCAAGGCGCGCATCGCGGCGGGTGAGAAGGTCGAGCTCCGCTACGACTCGAAGCAGCACGGCGCTTTCCAGGTCGTCCTCAGCGGCGAGGACGAGCTCTCCGCCAGGTTCACGAAGGGCGTGAGCGCGAAGCCGCCGGCCGCGCCCGACGTGGCGCCGAGTCCTCCTGCGCCGCAATCGCCTCCGGTAGCCGCTTCGGTAAGCGTGACGCCCGCGCGCGAGTCCTTCGCTCCAACGAGCACGCAGATCCCGCAGGGCATTCCGAGCGCCGCGGTCGCGATTCCGTTCGTCGTGGAGGCCGCGCGCGTCCGGGCGAGTGATTTGCATCTCGCGGACGGCGAAGCGCCGGTGGTGCGCGTGGACGGCGAGCTGCGCGCGCTCTCTCGAGAAAAGACGCCGGACGTGACCGAAGTCCTCGGGCTTTCGTCTGAACAGCGGAGCGCGCTCGCCACGCGCGGGTCTCTGGATTTTTCGATGCGCGTCGACGGCGTCGGGCTCGTTCGGGTGCACACCTTCCGCGGCGCGAGCGGCGTGGCGGCGGCGGTGCGTCTACTCCCGGAGCTTTCCCCCTCGCTCGCGTCGCTCGGCATGCCCCTTCCCTTGGACGATCTGATCATGCTGCCGCACGGCCTCGTCGTCGTCTGCGGTCCCGCCGGCGCCGGCAAATCCACGACCCTCGCCGCGCTCGCACAAGAAGCCCTCACCGCTCGCTCCATCGTGCTCGTGACGCTCGAAGATCCCATCGAGCTCGGGCTCGTGGCGCCGGGCAAATCCATCGTGCGAAGGCGTCAGGTGGGGCGCGACGTCGCGACGTTCGCCGCGGGGTTGCGGGACGCATTACGCGAAGACCCCGACGTCCTCGTCGTCGGCGAAATGAGGGATCCGGAGACGATAACGCTGGCGCTCACGGCGGCGGAGACCGGACACCTCGTCCTCGGCTCCATGCACAGCCGCTCGGCGGCCTCCGCCGTGCAGCGCGTCTTCGACGTTTACCCGCCGGAACGTCAGGCGCACATCCGCGCTCAGCTCGCCGAAGCGCTGCGCGCCGTCATCGCGCAACGGCTCGTCCCCCGCGCCGTGGGATCGGGTCGCCTCCCCGTCCTCGAGCTCCTTCGTGTGACCACCGCAGTCGCCAACACGATCCGCGAAGGCCGCACCGCGCAGATCCCGTCGCTCGTTCAAGCTGGCCGCAAGGAAGGCATGCTGCCCTTGGAACGGTGCCTGGCGGATCGAGTGCGCGCAGGCGAGATCACGCTGGAAGACGCGCGCAGCGCCGCGTTCGACCCGGCGTCGCTGGCGACGTACTTGAACGATTGAGACTTCCGCCCTTCGCCTCGCGCCGCTCGCGATCCGCGCGCTCGCGCTCGGTTCCGACGTACGGCGCGCGCGCGCCCGTCACCCGAGCATCGGGTCTTCACGCACCGTCGCGTTCCGAGCGCCGCACGCCGACGCCGTGGTGAAACACCAGGTGCCCTCCACACCAACCGGCGAGCGAGAGGCAGACGACACCCGCTGCCTCCAGCGCGACGGCTGGCAGCGTCGCGCCGTGGTCCTTCGATCGAAAAACGAGCGCGACGGCAAAGACGGAGAGCGCCGTGACCGCGGCGGTCGCGTGAAGAAGTCCGAGGTTCTCGACCGCCTCGGACTTCTTCGCGAGAGCGAAGTCGATGGACCCGGTGAGGAGGGCCAGAACTCCCGCGATCAGGCCGGCGATTTCCGAGAGATATCCGGCGATGCCCGCGCCGGATACGCCAAGCAGCGCGAGCGCATCCCAGCACGGTACGAGCGTCAGTAGCCCGATCGGGAATGCGACCAGCACGGCGTGAAGCGGGTGCCCGAATACGCGCATGGAGCCACCGCGTGCTCCGCTCAGTGCAGAGCGGCGAGCAGGAGCGTCACGAAGCCGGCGACGGCCAGGACCGCGTGCAGCACCATGACTGGAATGGGGAGCACCGTTTGCCGCATGTGGCGGGTGAAGAGGAAGAAGCCTCCCGACGCCGCGAGCAAGAAGAGGACGAGCGCGGTTCTCGCGCCTGCTGGACCGCTGCCGTTCACGACGAACACGATCAGCGCGATGAGCCCGGCGGCGGCGGCGACTCCGTGAACGATGGCCAGAGGCAGCGACGGCAACGGCTTGCCCGAGAAGCGTTGCAGGGCGAGGACCAGGCCGCCTACCGCGGCGACCGCGAAGAGTACGAGAGCGATTATCATGGCGATTCCTCCGATGACCTTTCCGACCACCGGACTTGCCGCGGCCGAACGGCCGCCAGCTCCCGGTCAATCGTTTGTCGTACTAGATCGAGTCGCGCGGCGCGAAAGGGTTCCCTATCGCTCTATGCCCAGGCGTGCAAACACGCGGTCGACCACCCGATCACAGCGGGACAGATGGAAATCGAACAGCTGCGGCAGCTGCGCGCCGATCCGCTCCGTCAGCATGCTTTTCAGCTGAGTGCGCGCGCGGTGCAAGCGCGTTTTCACCGTCTCTTCGGGGATGTCGAGGATCTCGGAGGTCTCGGCGACGCTGAGCTGCTCGACGGTGCGCAATACGAAGACGATGCGAAACGGCTCGGCGAGGGAATCAACGGCGTTTTCGAGGATCAAGCCGAGCTCACGATCACTCGCACGCTGCTCCGGACCGCGAAGGCTGGATGACATCGATGGATTCTCTCCGGAAACGTCGTCGAGGGCGGTCAGCCGTTTCATGCGGCGCGTCCTCGCGAATGCTTCGTGCACCGCGATGCGACTGAGCCACGTCGAGAACCGTGCCTTGCCCTCGAAGTCCCCGAGGTGCGAAAACGCTGCGACGTAAGCCTCTTGCATCACGTCCTCGGCTTCGTCATCGCTCTTCACGACGGAGCGCACCGTCCTCCAGAGTCGCTGATTGTTGCGACGTATCAAGAGCTCGAAGCACGCGACCTCGCCCGCGAGGACACGGCGCACGAGTTCCTCGTCCGACGCCGATTCGGTTCTGATTTGTTCCGCTGTATGCATGAGGCCGGCCCTGGGGATCCACTTGAGCTCGTCTAAGGGCTCCTTCCTGATTGAGTATGCAGCCGCGAAAAGGTTCCCGGGTTCGGGGCTCGTCAGGCCTTGTGCAAACGTTCAGCTGCATCGCTCGCTCGTCCACGTGACGGCGATGGCGACGTTCGCGGCGATCACGTAGGCGCCGTCTGGCGCGAACGGCTGAGAAGCGATGGGCGATGCCCGCTCGGCGCGTGCCCATGGGCCGCAGGATATTCGTGACCGAAGCTTTGACGAGCGCGAGCTCCAGAAATGCTGGAAATCATTGGGTATGTTGCTGGGTCTGAGAAAATCCTCCGGGCCGTGTCGATCCAGCCGGTTCTCGTTCGTCGCCGCTTCAGATGTGAGGCCAACGGCCTGTTTTGAACTCCGATCAAACTACGTGAACAGGACAAGACACATGCGCAAGCTCATCGTTTCAGAGTTCCTCTCCCTCGACGGCGTGATGCAGGCCCCCGGCGGAGAGCAAGAAGACACCGAAGGCGGCTTCGAGTACGGCGGGTGGACGCGCGCGTACTGGCACGACGACATCGGCCGCTCATTCGGCGCGCTGATGCAGGACGTCGATGCGTTCCTGCTCGGCCGTAAGACGTACCTCATTCACGGCAACGCCTTCGAACCGTTGCCGCCGGGCGATCCCTTCGGCGACTTGATGAACACCCCCGCGAAGTACGTCGTGTCGAAGACCTTGCAAAAGCCGGTTTGGAGGAACACGACGATCCTCCGCGACGACGTGGTCGGCGCGGTTCAGAAGCTCAAGGCGGCGACCGGCAAGACCATCATGACGGACGGAAGCCACGAGCTCGTGCACACGCTCTTGCAGCACGACCTGGTCGACGGTCTGCACCTGCTCCTCTATCCGCTCATCCTCGGTGGCGGAAAGCGCCTGTTGCCCGAAGGGGTGCATGCGACGTTCAAGCTCACCGCGGCGACGCCGTATCCGAGCGGCGTCGTCGGGCTACATTACGAACGCGCGCGTTGAACGATCCGATCACCTTGGCTCGGCGGCTCGCGGTGAGTCGTTTTCGACAAAGCTCGGGTCCACGCCGAGGAGCTGCGGGCGTTACTGGGGAAAGCCCGCCGGCTCCAGGTATTGTGGACAGATGTCCACGACTTTGCCTCCGCCTTGTGCTGCCACGGCATCGCACGAGGAGAGTCCCTTGATCATTGGATCCGACAAACAAGAGCAGTGCTCCACCGGCGGCTGACCCGAGACGGGCGGAGCGAACCAGGTGAAGCAGCAATTGAGGATGTCCATGCACTGGCCATCGCTCATCTTCTGCGAGACGTCGGCGCAGTTCTTTGCGGTGAACGACCATCCGTAGGTCGAGTCGCCGTCGGTTCCGTTCTCCAGCGGAACGCCGTCCAGGTTGCAGCTGCAGGACTCCGGCCCATTCGGCGGTCCGTCGCAGTCAGCAGTGAACGTCAATTGCTGGAGATCGTCCACGGTCAAGGGCACCAAGCGCTGTCCGCACGCGACTTGGCACTTATGACCTGTATCCAAGTACCAGGTGCACGAGCCCGCGGTGCCACTGGTCAGATGAGCCGAAGGCTCGAACTTGGATGTGCATGTCGAGAAAGCTGCGTCTTCTGTAGGGCAGAGGCTCGACTTCATGCCGGGCAAATAGAGGTTGCAATCGGTGCCGTTGCAGGGACACGTTCGTGGCGCGCTGATGAGACACTGCATTTCGGCGGCCCATTCGTCGAAGCAACCGTCCTGATCGAATGCGTCGACTTGCACGTATTGATTGCAATTGGCGGTTGTCTGCGCGGGAGTCGCCATCGTCCCCGCGGGGGTCGACGGCGGCGGGATCAGCAACGGAAACAAGCAGGGGTATTGGTCGAGCAGCGCGCAGAACTTCGACGCGAGCGTCGCGCGCTCCATCGCGTGCGGATCCACAGCGGCATCGACGCCTGAGCTCGCGGCGCCAGTCGAGCCATTGTTGGAACCGTCCTTGCCCGCGTTTACGCCGCCATCCGTTCCGAGCGCGCCCGCTCCGGTGGCGTTGCCCGACGAACCCCCGGCGCCGCGACCGTCCTTCTCCGAGCTCTTGCCTCCCGAGACGCCGCCGTCCACGTAAGCCCTCCCACCGCTACCGTCGCCGCCATTGTGCCGCGTGAGCACGTTGCTCTCGCCGCCGCAGGCCAAGGGCAACAAGGCCGCGCCCGGGACGGCCAGCTGCCGCGCGATCGTCAGATACCGCAAGCATCGTTTCGTCATCCGCTCGCCTTTCGGGCACTAGGACCTCCGCCGTCGAAAGTCGGCTCACGAAGGAAGCGAATTTTGCGATTTCACGGCCGCGAACGCCTTTGTCGAGGTGGCTTGAGCCAGGTTTTTCGCTCCGGGGCACTAGGTTGGGTCATGGTCCGTGCGCGCGTCGTTCCGCTGCAAAATCGCGCGGTCCTGCGTCGCGCCGAGCCGCGCACGGCCGAAGCGCTGGACGCCGAGCTCGTCGAGCGGGTGCGCGCCGCGGACCAAGGCGCCGAGCAAACCCTCTTCAATCGACACGCGCCTTACATCCTCGCACTCTCGTTCCGGTTGCTGCGCGACAGCGCCGAGGCCGAGGACGTCTTGCAGGAGACGTTCTTGGACGCCATCACGCAGCTTCGCGGGACGGCGGCGCCGGGACGAGTGCGGCAGTGGCTCGCGGGCATCGCCGTGCACAAGGTGCATCGTCGTTTCCGGCGCAGAAAGCTGCAAGCCGTGCTCGGCTTGTTCCGGCCCAGCGACGAGTCGGTGCTCGAGGCGAGCGCACACCCGGATGCCTCTCCGGAGATCCGCGCCGAGCTCGCGCTGCTCGACGTCGCGCTCGTAGAGCTCCCGGACGCGGAGCGCGCCGCGTGGGTGCTGAAGTACGTCGAAGGCTACGGCCTCGACGACGTCGCGCGCCTTTGCCGCTGCTCCCTGGCGACCGCGAAGCGACGGATCGCGCGCGCGCGCCGGGTCGTCCTCGTGCACATCGAGCTCCCGGAGGTGGACGATGCGTGAAAGTCGACTGCCGGTGCCGGTACGGCGCGTGCTCGACGACTCGGTCAGCGACGCGAAGCTCGCGCATCTGTGGCGCGGGCTCGCCGTCGCGCGCTCGCGTCGAGTCATTCGGCTGAAACGCGCCGCGGTGTTCGTATGCGCATTCACGCTCGCCGTCGCGGTGGTCGCGGTGGTCGTCCACTTCCCGCGCTCGGCGCCGCTCCGTCTGAAGGACGGTCGTGACGTCCCTTCGGTGATGGCGCGCGGCGCCGGCGAACGGCTTTCGTTCGATGACGGTTCCGCCATCGACGTCGCCGAAGGGACCGCGCTCGACTTGCTCGAGAGCACGCCGCGTTCGTTCGCGATGGCGATTCGCGGGGGGGCCATCACCGTCGACGTCACTCCCGGCGGCCCGCGCGCGTGGCGCATCGAGTGCGGGCCGGTCACCATCGAGGTCGTCGGCACTCGGTTCACCGTGCAGCGATCCGCGGAGTACGTCCGCGTCGCGGTGTCGCGCGGAGCCGTGCTCGTGCGCGGCGAAACCGTGCCGGATCGCGTGGTGCGGCTCGGTCCCGAGCAGGCCATCGTCGTCCCCATCGCGACGCGATCCAGCGCTCGAGAGACTTCTGCGCCGTCAGTGGCACATGCGACCAGTACGGTGGACATAAATATGGCCGCGACGCCGTCGTTCGTGACGGCGCCGGACACCGCGCACACCGCCTCCGGCTCGAAGACGGTCACCGCGCCGCCGGCGGAGACCGCGTCGACACGGAGCGCGCCGCCAGCGTCGAGCGCGCCGCCGGCGTCGAGTGCGCCGCCGGCGTCGAGTGCGCCGCCAGCGTCGAGTGCGCCGTCGGCGTCGAGTGTCGCGCAGTTCGCGGCGCCGAGCGCGTCCACCGTCGCGGACGGACTCGCCAGCGCGGACGCCTTGCGCCGCGCGGGGCGTTTCGCGGAAGCCGCGGCGGTCCTCGAACGGGTCATCGTCGAGCACGGCAGCGATCCCAGGGCCCCGCTCGCCGAGTTCTCGCTCGGACGACTCTACCTGGACGCGATGAACGACGCAGCGCTCGCCAGAGTGCATTTCGCTCGCGCGCTCGGGCGCGGGTTGCCCTCGGCGCTCGCCGAGGACGCGGAGGCGCGGCTCGTGGAGGCGAGCGCGCGCGCTTCGGATCTGCAAGGGGCGCGGGAAGCCGCGATTCGCTATCGTGCGCATTACCCGAACGGCAGGCACGCATCCGACGTAGATAGATGGTCTTCGCTCGGTCCTTGAGGGCGGCGCACGTCGCGCTGACGGCGGCGCTGCTCGTCGTTCGCAGCGCGCGCGCCGGAGATGGCGCCCTTACACCCGATGCGGCGGGTATTGTGCTCCTCGCGGGGACGTGCGTGCCGCCCGGCGTGAACGGCGCCGACGTGATGCTCATCTTGGACGCGGAGCTCTCGCCGATGCGCGTCGAGCCGTTGACCGCGTCGAGCGTCGACGCGGCCGTTGCCGTGCTCGGCATCGACGCCTGCGCCGTCGCGCCGCCGTCGGCAAAAATCTCCGTTTGGCGTCACGGCACTCGTCGTGAACGCATCGTCGTGCTCCAAGACGTCGCGCCGGGCACGGAAAGCCGCACTCTCGCTCTCGCCCTCGCAGAAGCACTTCGTGATCCGACGGTGACCGAGCCCGCGCCGCCCGCTCCGGCGCCCTGGCAGCAGCCTCCGCCGGCGCGAGCGATCGAGACGCCGAATGCGCCGCCCACCGAGCTACCGCGTTCGGCGGCTCCTCGTCGCGGTTCCTCGGTCCTCGCGCCGCGCGCCGGAGTGTCGTTCCGTTTCGTGCCCGCGAGCTCGACAGCCGTGCTCGGTGTGGACGGGGGCATCGCCTTCGACCGATTCGCCGCCGGATTGACGGTGCAAGGCGCCCGGCGCAGCGTCGACCTCGGCGACGCGACGCTGCTCGCGTTCGCCGCGAACGCGTCCGCCGACGCCATCGCGCTCTCGCCGGCGACGTTCGTGCGCGTCGAAGCGGAGCTCGGCGTCGCCCTCGGCGTGGGAACCCCGTCGAGCCTCGGCGAGGGCCACTCGCACGCCGGGCCGCATGCAGCCCTTCTCGGCGGGCTCGCGCAACGGGCGCCCCTCGTCGGTGGCTACGAGCTCGAGCTGTTCGTCGCAGGCGGCTACGCGTCGAGCCTCGACGCCGACGCCGAAGGCCGGCGTGTGGTCGGCTTTCGCGGAGGTCTATTGTCCGTCTCGGGCAGCGTTCTATTTTGAGCGCCGCAGCATACGCCGACAACAGCGCGGCATTTCACCACGCTCTGTCCGTGTTCGCTCTGACTTCGACCTACGTCGGATGAGCGGCATGCTCTTCGTCCGTCTCGAGCCGTCGAACGAAAGAAGGACGATGACCGACAACCACAAGCAACTTGCTACCGGGCGCACCGAAGTCCGAGCGTACGTCTCGACGACCTTCGACGAGGAGACGGACGGTCCGCCGCTCCTCGAGGTTCACCTCACGGAGACGTTCGTGGGCGACATCGAAGGAGAGGGGACCGGGCGCGTCATTCAGGCGGTGCGTAAAGGCAAGTCGGTGACCTTCGCGGGCATCGAGCGCGTGCGGGGCTCGCTCGCCAATCGCAAAGGCACTTTTCTCCTCCGGGTCAGCGGCATGGTCGTCGGCAAAGACATGAACGCCGACTGGGTCGTCGTTCCCGAATCGGGTACCGGGGAGCTCAGGGGGCTCCGCGGCGACGGCGGCTTCAAAGCCGTCCTTGGCCAGCACGGGTCTGTCTGGCTCGAGTATTTCTTCGCGTGATTCGACGCCCGGCCTGGCAACTCGCCGGGCCACTTGCGTAGGTAGTAACCAACGCTCCGCGGTGCTCGTCTTGCTCCTGCTGTCGCACGCGAGCGAAGGAGCGTGGCGGATTTCGGCAGTTCCATCGGCGGACTGCTCTCGCCACACTCCAACTATGCCGTCGAGACGGCGAGTGTTCATTCGCAGCAACGCCGCAAACATCGCTGAGCGCTGTAGTTGATTGACGATAAGCGTCGCGAAGGCGCAACATTGTCAGTGGTATCTGCGCTGGAGACGAGCCCGGAGGAAATGATGCCGACCCTACCTAGCAGGCGTGTATTCGCAGGTTCGACGCTGTTCGAATCATCCGTTATCGAGCGAGGCGCGCGTCGCTTCGCCATCCTGGCAGTGTCGGCAGCCGCCGTCGGTTGTTCGTCCGGCGCCGGCGACGGCCCCAGCGAGCAGCCGTTGGGGAACGCGGCGAATTCGACTCTTCCGACCGTCGGCGCGAACGGCAATGCGGGTTCGGCTCCGGCGGCCGTGGGTCAAGGGCAGGGTTCGACTTCGGCGGTCGCTCCTTCCGCTGGAGCCGGCGGGAGCGCGCCGGGCACTGGAACGCCGACCACCGTTCCGACCGGCGCAGCAGCGGGTCCGAGCGCAGGCGCGGGGGGGACCAGCGGTAGCATCGCGACGACGCCTCCCGTTGGCGGCGCTCCGGCCGTCGGTGCTGGTGGTGCGGCAGTGGGCGGCGCTACCGCGGGTGGAGGAGGAGCAGCCGGGAGCAGCAACCCCATGGCCGCCGTGCCTTGCAATCTCAACACCGGCTACGAAGGCGACGACAAGTGCATCATGCCCCCGCCGCCGGACAAGGGCTATCAGCTGCACATCGGCCCGAGCAACTACCAGAACCCCGAAGCCGCATACGTGCTCCAGCCGGGGCAAGAAGAGACGACGGATTTTCCGGCGACGTCGACGAACGACACGGACGTCTACTTCTTCTACCGGCAGTACCGCCTCCGTCCGACGACTCATCACGCCATCATCACCGCCGGCAACGTCGGGGGAATCGCCGGCCTCGGGCGCATCGCCACCGCGAACGCATCGGGTGAGTACCCCGCCAACGGCATCACCGCGCCGGAAGACACGGGCGTCGGCATCAAGCTCGCTGCTCACGCGAGCATCGACGTGAGCTTCCACACCATCAATACGTCGGCGACCCCACAGCTGAGGGAGCTGTGGATCAATTTCTGGTACAAGGACGCAAGCCAGGTGACGCAGCCGGCGACGGAGTGGTTCAACATCGGCGATCCGCTCTTCTCCGTGCCGCCCCATACGTCGACGACCCTCGGCCCATATACCTGCAACGTCTCGGGTACGGGCCGCTTGCTCTGGCTGTACGGACACCGGCACGCCAACAACACGCGCTTCACCGTCACCCGGATCCGCGGCACCCAGAAGGACGTCATCTACGACGCCGACAACTGGGAAGAGCCGCTGCTGTTGAACTACAGCTCCCTCGTGACGAACCCGGCGCCCGACATCGCGAACGGAGTCGAAGGCGGCTGGAGCGGCATCCTTCCCATGCAGACCGGCGACGTCGTTCAGTGGAGTTGCAACGTCACCAATAACAACAACACCGCCCTCACGTTCACCGAGCAGACCTACCTCGGTGAGATGTGCATCGTCGACGCCGAAGGCGTCGGCGTGACGTGTCAGTAACCCGGCCCTGAACGTATCGATCGCGACAATCGATTGATCACCGCCCGCGCGCCGCGCACGGTCTAGCGACACGGGCGCCGCGTTCCTTCGGGTAATCCGCGTGTCGTTCGTTCCCCCTGGCCGGACGGACACCATAGGCCGGAACATACGTGGCGGATCTCCGCTCGATGCTGTCTAGCCTTTGTGCTCAAGAACGGCGCGAATGCACGGTAACGATCGTCGTTCCCGTCGGATGAACCGAGTGACATGACTGGTCGCTCTAGACACGGCGGAGGCCTTGCAATCGCAGCAGTTTGTCGCGCCGTGCTGGCGCGCGCGCCACGGCGCTCGTGCGCCTTCGAAATGCAGGCACGAGTTCCCTAGAGCAACAAACGGTTCGGAATGCGACGAAAGCGGGGAACCGCGGCGTCTGGGTGTTGCGTAGGTGGGGCCCCGATGAATTCTCAAGTCGAGGCTAGTGGCATATTCGTTGCCGTCAAACGTTGGTCGTTGTTGGTTGGAAAGAAGGGAACACGATCATGACGTCTCATTTGTACCCAAGCGATCAGCCTCACCTCGAACCTACGCCGACGGCCGACCAAACGAAGCTGTCGATGGCCGTGGGCGGTGGGACGACGGCGGAAGCGGTAGCCGGTCTGGCCGCCGGAACACTCGCGATTCTCGGTCTTGCCGGTGTCCTGCCGTTCTACATGACCACGATCGGCGTCATCGCCGCCGGAGCGGCTTTGTTCATCGAAGGAGCTGCGGTCGCCGGCGCGTACGCAAAACTGTCGTACGACACCGCGGTCCCGGAGACGCAGCAGCTCGAGGTCGGTGGGGGCTTCGGTGCACAAGGGATCGGCGGCGCCGCGGCGATCGTCCTCGGCATCCTGTCGCTCGTCGGCATCCTTCCGCAGATCCTCGTGCCCATCTCGGTGATGGTTCTCGGTGCGGCGTTGCTGCTCGGCGGCGCTGCGCGCCCGGAGCTCAATTTCGCGCAGCTCGGCGTTCGTGGAGCGACCCCTCACGCGCGTTATCTGGCCCACCAAGCGATAATCGGGACCTCCGGGGTGCTGTCGCTCGTCGGCATCGGCGCGCTGGTCCTCGGGATCCTGGCGCTCGTTCAGGGCCCCACCTTGGAGCTCTCCATGGTCGCCATCCTCGCCGTTGGTGCTGCCGAGCTACTCGGTGGTTCTGCAATGCTCGGCCGCCTCGTCGTTGCAAGGCGACACTGATGGGGCGCGCTTCCCCGGCAAAATTCGCACGAAACGCAGACGGCCCGTTCATCAGGGCGGCAGCGCCAGGATCCCTGCGCACTGGCCGTTCACGCAGCGCGGAAGCGTCGCGTTACAGCCGCCGCCGGCGATCACGCAGCCGGTGCAATTCATCGACGCGAATTGCCGAGCGGCGCTGTAGATGGCCATGACCGATTTCGTGTTCAGGATGGTTCCGCAATCCGATTGGCAGTTGGTGTCGAGCGCCATGATCGTGCAATCGGCGTCGACGGAGCACGATCGCGCGTCGAGCGACGTTATCTGCTTGTCGAGAAATGTCGCGAAGCCCATCTGGTCGCAGGGCCCAGCCGAGGCGTCGATGGGGGCGACGGGTTCACACTGAGCGCAGCACGCCCCCGGCGCTATCGTCGGCTCGAATCCGTCCGCGCAGAACACGGTGGGGCATGTCACTCCGTCGCACGGGTTGGACATCGTGCAGAGGGGACAACACTCGCCGGGAAGCACGACCAGTTTCCCACCGGGGCCGCAGCTCGGAACCGTACAGGGCGTGGTGCAGGATTCGCACGTCGGACAGCATTGACCTGGCATCAACATGGATTGCATTCCGGGTGGGCACTGCGCGGTCGGACCGCAGGGCGCAACACACGGCTGGCAAGTCGGGCAACAGGCGCCGGGTAGAGTCGTGGGTTCTTCACCCGGCGCGCACGCAATTTCAGGACAGAATACGCCCTCGCAAATCGGCGAACCGCCCGTACCAACGACCCCGCCGGCGCCGACGTATCCGCCGGTGCCGACGTATCCGCCCGTGCCAATGAACCCACCTGCGCCGACATGGCCGCCGGAGGCGGGGGCATATCCGCCGGCGTTTGCGCCCGCTGCGCCGCCTATCGTGACGCCGCCATCGGGAACGAGATCGCCGGTTCTGGCACCACAGCCGCTCGCGGCCTGAAAGCCCGCTGCGAGCGCCATCAGCCACCCGAAACGAAGTACGAGGATCCTCATCACTGCAAGAGGAATCTAGCACTGAACGAAGCCAGCGATCGGCGTGCCGGATCGGTCGCGAGCCCCGTCGATTTCTTCAGAAAATTGCGGGCCGGTCGCCATTAAGTGACAAGCGGCGCTTCGAGGAAGACGACCTAGCCGACGATGAACAACCTGGGTGAAGAAGCAGAAGCATTCTTCCGGCACGGCGACGAAGGGACGTACGAAGGCGGTCCCGCTTCGATCGCTCCGCTTGTCCAGTGCGACGACCCTGCGAACGATTGGGACGTCCGTTCAGCGGACGACTGGCTCGATAGGCGACGTCTATTCAAACGATTCGTCGCGACCGTCGTCGGCGGGCTGAGCGCGGGCCTCGTCATTCTCTTCGCGTGTTTGCTCGCCACCCGCGGGCGCACCGTCGAAGACCAAAAGCCGATACCACGACCCGCGTCGCTGCCCCGCGTCCCGCAGGCGCCCGCTCTTCCAGCCGCTACCGTCGTTGTCCCCGCGGCAACTGCTGCTGTGCCGGCCGTTGTCCCCGCGGCAACTGCCGCAGTTCCCGCCGTTGTCCCCGCAGCAACTACCGCTGTTCCCGCTGCTACCGCCGTCAAAGCAACGCTCGATGAGCCTCTGTCACCGCCCGAGGCGAGCAGCGCCGCCGTGCGAGCGCCATCGGCGCCGTCGCCCGTATCGCGTGGAGTCGCTTCGACGAGAAGTCACGCGCTGGGCCCGTATCAGCGAGCTCCGTCCGATCCGCGACGTGCAACGGCAGCTGACGCGCTGCCACGCGGCAGCGCCGATCTACCGGTGCTCTCCGGTAAGCTGCGCGTGTTCGGCGGGCCGCCCACCGCATTCTTCCCGAACTGACCGACACCGGGCACGGCTCGACCTTCGCACGGGTCATCCGCTTGCGGCGACACGCGATCCGACGACGCTGCGGAGGTCGCGTCCGAAACACGATGTGTCGGGCGACCTCGCGCAGCCGCGTCGGAATCGGGTCAGGCGCGCTCGAGCAGCGCTTTCAACAGACTTCGTACGCTCGGCGAACCGAGCCCAGTGACGAGGTCGTGTCCAGGCGCCGAATGGTAAGCGCCGTTCGAGCCGCTCTTTACGTCTCGGAAAGACGCCGACTGATTCAGCGGATAGATGAGTGGGTTCAAGAACGGCAGCGACTTTTTGCCAGCCTTCACCCGGGCTTGATTGATGAGCGTCACGATGGCCGCCCAGGTTGGCGCTGCCCAGCTCGTGCCACCGATTTGTTGGGGTTTTCCGCCTAGCACCACGAGCGCACCCGTGTTCGGGTCGGCGCCCGCCGCGACGTCCGGCACGAGCCGATTCGTGCCCGTGGTGACGCCGGTGCCGGTCTGCCAAGTCGGCCGCTTGAACTTGACGCTCTTGCCGCCGCCGCTGCCGGACCAGCCGAGCTCCGACTTGATGGTGCCGTTCGCGTTGATCGTCAGCGTAGTGCCGCCGACGCCGACGACGCTCGGGTCGGAAGACGGGTACTCGACCTGGAGCGTGTTCTGTGGGCTCGAGCCGTCGTCGCCGCTCGAGACGAACACGTTCACGCCGAGCGCCGCGAGTCGCAGGTAGATCTGTGATTGCGTCCGCATCGCACCGGCTGGTGTCGAGTGCTCCCCGAGCCCCAGGCTGATCGACACGACGCGGAACGTCGCGTCGGCCTTTGCGTCGTCCAGGATGCGTTGAAGACCGGCGTCCAGCGGTCCGAACGCGAGCGAGCCGGTCGCGTAGACCTTTATGGTGGCACCCGGCGCGATGCCGCTCGTCCACTCGACGTCGAGCGACTCTTCTCCTTCGGGCGCCGGCAGCGCTCCGCCGTTCACGTTGATGCCGTTGATGCGCTTGATGTCGCCCGGGACGCCGGCGAGCTTCCAGAAAGACAGCAGATCGCCGTCGTTCGGGAAGGTGTCGATCAAGATGCCGATGGTTTGACCGCTGCCGTCGAGGCCGAGCCCGGCGCCATCGAAGGCGCTCAAGATCGCGGATGGCAAGTAGGGAGGGCTCGTGCTCGCGGACTTGCCTTCAGCCACCGCGGCGGCGGCTTCGGCGGACAGCGGGTGCCGATAGCTGCGGTGCTTGTTGAAGTGGTGAAACGGCTGAAGTCCCGTGATGGCGTGCACCTTGTCGCCCACGTCGGGCGGGAGACTGGGAGCGTTGCGCGCGGCCGTGTATGTGACGCCGTCCTTCGTCACCCGCGCAAAATCCACGTTGAGCGTCTTGCCTATCGTATCGGCGGTCGCGGTCGCGCGAATGTTCGTGTGATCGGTGCTTTCCTTGATGTCGCGGTAGCCGTTCTTGGTGAGCCAGCTCTTCAGCGGCGCGGAGTCGGATTCTTTGAGCCCGTACTTCGAGTCGAGCTCGGCGGCCGTGATCTGCTCGCCCTTCTCCACGCGCTGCTCGAGCTCGGCTTCCGCGGCAGCCGGGATGGCGAGGGAGAAGTTCAGAGTGAGCGGCTCCTGTAGGTGGGCCGCTTCGGCGGCGTGAACCAACAGACCGGTTGCGGTGCGGCCGGATTGCGGCGGCAAATCCGTGACGCTGTCGTAGAAGTATTTTCGACTGCTCATGATCGATCTTCCCCTTTATGACGGTCGTACCGTTTGCGCACGACCCACTGTTCGCCGCAAGACGTGCTCGAGACAACGGACGCGTCCGTGCAGCCGGTCGACTTTAAGCACGAATAGCGCGCGCGTCCTTGGTCATTTTTAATCGACGATCGACGAGCCGCAGCGTTCCAAGAACGCCGCCGAGCTCGTCTCAAGCTCGCTCTCGAACGATTTCGGAGACGACCAGGACGAGCGCGGCGTCCGCGGCTACGAGCAGCGCAGAATCGGGCGGCTGCATGCCGGCGCTCGCGAGCAGAAGATACCCGCAAACCGCGCCGACGACCGTCATCGATGCGACGCCGGCGCGCGCGGGAAGGGGCGACTCAGAGCGGTCAGTTGTGTCCCGCATCGAACCCGTAATAGCCGTACAAGTCTCGCCGGGAGAGGAGGGTCGCCTGGAGATTCGCTTGCGAGGCGGAAGAACTGGGCACGTGCAATCCTCGCGCGGCGGGATCGCCGGAGCGCAGCACCGCGTCCGCGACGGCCAGGCCAAGGATCTGACCCTGCAAGTTGTCGAATCCAAAATGCACGCCGAGGTAGATCCGGCTCGCGCCGGCTTCGAGTTGCAGCTCCGTGAAGGTCGAAACGCTGCGGGTGGCGACGTTGCCGGTTCCGCTGTTCGTGCCCGCGAGCCAGGGCAGGGAGCCGAGCGTCACCGCCTTGCCGTTGGGGCTGATGCGATCGCTCCCGAAGGAGGCCCGGAGGATCTCCGCGGTCACGGCGGCCACCGCGCTGTGGCCGGACGTGTTCGAAGGATGCGACGGCGTGGCGGCGAGAGGATGGAACAGCACGTAGTTGTTGGTGACGCGCCCGTTCGCGTCGGCGTTGACGGCCGTGATCGGGCGCCAGAACTTCTGCTCGTACTTGGAGCTGAAGGCGCCGATGCGCGCGTCGGCGATGGCCTCGTCGAGCAACGCGAAGAGCACGGCGTTCTGATCGAGCTTGAGTCTTCCAAGAGACGAGGCCACGCGCGCGAGCTCGTTGGCGAAGATCTCCGCGTCCTGCTTGTAGTAGAGCGCCTGCGCCGTCTCGTCCGCGGTGCGCGACGCGGAAGTGTCCTTGCCGATGCTCGTCACGAAGCCGAGCTCGGCCTGGTATTCCCGGCTTCCGATCGCGGGCGAAGGCGGGACGAGCCGTACGGCGGCATCGAGGGCGGGCACGTCGAGTGCGAACGGCGCGACGTCGCGCCAGTTCAGATCGACGCCCGGCTTGCCCTGGATCACGGCGCCGGTCGAATCGAAGCCGGTCGGCGCACCGGTGATCGGATCGACGTACGGTGCTCCCGCGTTGCTCTGGCGCCAGAGGCCGACGCCGGGGTTCGTCGTCGGAGCGAGCTGCGCGCCGTAGCTGGTCAGCGGGATCGCGCCGTCGATGCTCCTCGCCGCGACGGCCGCCGCAGCCGCAAGGTGTCCCGCTGCGACGCCGGAGTCGGACGTCGAGACGCCGAGCGAGTTCAGGTCGCTCGCGGACTGCGCGTCCACCCAGTCTCGCACCCCCGCCCAGCGCGGATCCGCGGTGGCGTCCGTCGCCGGATCCGGTAGCTCCGCGAGGATCACGTCGTGCGCGGCGGTCACGACCGCCGCCGCCGCCGAGCCGGACTGGTTCCCGGAGTAATAATAATAGCCACTGCTGAAGTGGTCGATCGAGTCGACGGCGTCGAAGACGGCGCGCGCCTCGATCGCCTCGACGCGCGAGCCGGCGTTCGTGTCCAACGTCACGCCCGCCCCCGCCGTCGCCGAGCCGGTGAACCCCTTCGTCGCCTCGACGGTGTATTGGTTCCAATCGGTGACGGTGTCGGCGCGCGCGGAGGCGCCGGTGCTCGCTCCCACGGCGAAGAAAGCAATCGCGATCGAATGAGCATGAGTCGACTTCGTTCGCATGGATTTTCACTCCCGAAGGACGTCCCGTATCACATCCTTATTGTCTTGTATGTTGGACAATGACGAGTGGTCAAGTGGCGAGAGGCCTCGATCACGTCCAATTGCTCTCTCGGGTGTCCGTATGCGCTGGGTTTGGCGTCTCTGCGAGACGGAGACACGGAATCGTCATGAATGCAGGCGAATATGCGATCTGTCCAGTGTGTGTGACAGATTGCCTCACGTCACCGAGTTAAAATCTCACCTCGCGTGTCAGGAAAACCATTGTACGGCCCGTTGGTCTTTTATAGTAGACACAGCGGATGACGTCGAAGCGGGGTCTTTCTTCACGCTCACGCGGCGCGACGGACCACTGTAGTCGCCCTCGAGGGACTGCGGGCTGTCGAGCGGTGCTCGACTCCCGCTGCTCTCGCGGGGCGTCCAACAAAGGAAAGAGGTCTACGATGATCCAGTTTCGCTTCGGTTCGTTGCTCGCATTGGCTCTCGGCGCCGCCGCCTCGTTCACGTCCATCGACGCTTCCGCGGAAGATACGCTCTTCGTCTGGGCTGGCGATGCGGCGCACAAGGCGCCGGACTTCTTCGCGGTCGTCGACTTCGACAAGGGCGCGTCCACTTACGGTAAGGTGCTCAGCATCGCCCCGCTGCCGAAATCGCTGCCGACGGCGATCCCGCTGAGCAATGGCGCCATCGGCAACGAACCGCACCACGTGGGCGTGTCGGCCGACGGCAAGACGCTCGCCGGCGGCGGCCTGCTCAGCATCCTTCGCGTCCAGAACCAGAACTTCTTCTGGGACATCACGAATCCACGCGCGCCGAAGTTCATAAAGGCGAACACGCTCCCGGTGACCGCTTCGATCGCCGACGAATTCGCGGCGAAGAGCGGCGGCGGCTTCTTCACGACCTTCATGGGTGGGGCGGCGGGCTCCGCTCCGGGCCGAGTCGTCGAGTACGACGCCAGCTACAACGAGATCGGCGAGTGGCCGCTGGTCCCGCCGACCGACGGCTTCAACCCGCACGGCATCGCGCTCGACGAAGCCCACAATCTGCTGCTCACTAGCGACTTCGTTTGCCCTCTACACACGCTGAACCTCGTTCAGGGCGTCGTCAACGGCACCATCGACGCGCGGGGCAGCGTGCGCGTCTGGAACCTATCCCAGCGCACGATCACCAAGACCATCCCCGTCGGCGATCCGAACAATCCGCCCGGGACCATCAACGTCGAGCTCATCCCCAACGATCCTGCGTTGCGCGCCTACGTGACCGGCGTGTTCGACGGAAAGCTCTACCTCGTCGACACGCAGGGCGGCACCGCTCAACCCGTCGTCGATTTCAATCAGTTCGCGCTCCCCGGCGCGCCCGCGCCCTGGCCGCACCTCTTCAAGATCAACAAGGCGGGCACGCGGATCGTCCTCACGCTGAATTACCGCGGCCTCGACGGCAAAGTCATCTGGCTGAACATCGAGGATCGCGCGCATCCGACCATCATCGATGCCGTCGAGCTCGGTGAAAACTCCGGCCCGCACTACGTCGGGTTCAGCCCGAACGAAGATCGCGTCGTGGTCGGGGACTATTTCCTGGTCCAGGATCTCTTCCCCTCCGGCGTGGTCCGCGTCGACGGCGATCACAAGATCCACGCGCTCAACATCGTCAACGACCACCTCGTGCCCGACCCGGCCTTCAACCTGGACTTCAACCGCGACATCCCCACGGGCCCGGCGCGCCCGCACGGCATCGCCGTCGTCAGCCGCTGAGCGGCGAAATCGAAAGGAGGATCGAATCATGAAGACCATCGTCGCTCTAGTCCTCGCCACACCGCTCGCCGCTTGCGGCGCGCAAACACCCCACGTCGATCGGCCCACCGGCGCGGTTACCCGCGCGCCGGTCGCGACGTACAGCGGCTTTCGCGGCCCGGAGAGCGTCCTCTACGACGCCGAACGCGACCGTTATCTCGTCTCCAACGTGAACGGCGCGCCGCTCGCGCTCGACGGCAACGGCTTCATCTCCGTGCTGTCACCCGACGGCCGCGTCGCCTCGCTCGAGTGGATCGAGGGCGGCAAAAACGGCGTCACCCTGAACGCGCCAAAGGGCCTCGCCATCGCCGACGGCGTCCTGTACGTCGCCGACGTCTCCGTCGTACGTCGCTTCGACGCGGCAACCGGCGCGCCGAAGGGCGACATCCCGGTCCCGGGCTCGACCTTTCTCAACGACCTTGCGACGGGGCCGGACGGCAGAGTCTACCTATCGGACGCCGGCGCGCCGACGGGCAGATTCGACGCGAAGGGAACCGAAGCCGTCTACGTCATCGAACGAGACACGGCGAAGCCCATCGCGCAAGGTCCCCTCGGACGCCCCGACGCCGTGGCATGGAGCGCCGAGGGGTTGATCGTCGCGCCCTTCGGCGCGAGTGAGGTCTACCGTCTCGACGACAAGGGCGCGAAGCGCGCCGCGACTCCGCTTCCGGCAGGCGGACTCGCGGGCATCGTCGAGGTCGGCGATTCGCTCTTCGTCTCGAGCTTCCAAGCATCGTCGATCTTCGTCGGCAAGCTCGGTGGACGGTTCGAAGTGGCGCTCGCGAACCAGGAAGCACCGGCTGACATCGGTTACGACGGTAACCGGCGACGGCTGCTCGTGCCGCATTTCACGGAGGACACGGTGGAGGCGTTCGCGCTGGAGTAAACGCGGCCGCGCGACCTCGCCTCGACGTTCAGCTCACGAACGGCGAACCGGGCGGCCCACTCGCGTGAGCCGCCCGGCTAAGCACGAGTCCGTCCGGCGACGCCTTCCGAGCCGGCGCGCATCACGACACGATCGCTCCGCCCTGATTGACGCAAACGCGTTCGCGGCTCGCGTGCGTGCGGTCCGCGGCCTATCCCCAAGGCTGTCGTTTTCGGAGGGCGTCGACGTGCGCGCGTCCCTCGGCGATGAGACCCGCCTTGGCATCGTGAACGCGATAGTGCAGGGTCGGATCGAACAGCGGCTCGGACTCGACCAGTATGCAACGCAGCTCGCCCTCCTCGAACTCGCACTGTGCCTGCACGGCGCGGATGAGCTCTTCGCGGTGCAGGTGCCCGTCTCCGAAGTTCCACCCGAGCACGAAGCCGGCGACGACTTCGCCGTCGATCCATTCGTAGTCTTCTAGACGATCGACGGCGCGCGGGACGAGCTCCGGCAACAGTCGGCCGTGTAGGTGCATGAGCCGGAATGCCATCACCTTGCCGAAGAGCCCGACGCCCGTCGCGTGATCGTACAGCTTGGCGAGCTGATCGTAGACCCACGGCGCGCTCGTCGTGAGACGCCGCAGGCGTTCATAGCTCCGTCCGCGGAACAGCCACACGCTGTAGGCCCAGTTGCCCGCGTAATAGCGCATCGCCAGCAGGAAGGGGACACGCGACGGCGACAGGTTCCCGACGAGCGGCACGACGCCGCACATCAGCACCACGAACGCCGCGACGATCGGCGGCATCGCGAGGACACTCGCATCGGCGTGCTTCCAGAACAGGAAGAAGCCTCCGTAGACCATCATTACGTTCCACTCGAGCGGGACGCCCATCGGTACGTTGCTGGTGATGAAGGCGTGAAGCGCCAGCATCAGCGCGAGCCCCACCATCGTCACGGTGCCGCCGTTGCCCGCGAGCAACACGGTCGGGACGGCGAGCTCGAGCGCCGTGCCCGCGTGTCCGAGGACGGTCGCGAGGCGCGAAGGCGAGAGGTCCTCGGGGTAGCTGCGGTACAGGAGTCGCCGGAACGCCGCGAACCGCGTGAACGGGCTGTTGCTCGTCATCACCCCGACGACGCTGGGGAAATGGTGGTTCAGCTTGGAGAACCCCGCCCAGAACCAGAGCGCCGCGTGGACGGCTTTCGCACCCGGCACGAAATCCGCGCTGAGGACGAACACCGCGATCGTCGTCCAGAAATGCTCGCCGCGCGCGGCGAGGAACAGCGTCTTGTCGAGCACGCCGAGGATCGGCAAGAGCACCGCGATGGCAGCGAGCACCGGGCGACTCGGCGCTGTCGAGACGAGCGCGCCGAGGACGAGCAGCCATGTCGCGCCGTACAGCGTGACGTCGAGCGCGGAGCGCCGGTGTCCACCGATGAGCGGCGCGCCTTCGAACGATGGCAGCTTCGTCGTCCCGGGTCGCAGAAAGTACAGCGCGCCGCCGAACGGCGGAAGATAGCGTCCGGTGAGCGGCCCGCTCCCGCACCCGAGGCCCGTCATCTCGAAGAGCAAGCTGAAGAGAATCGCCTTCTGGAACGCGACCGGCGCGAGCCACCATGTCCCGATGTCCGCGAGCCGGCCGAGCCCCGGCGAGAACCCGCAGAAAAAAGCCCACCCTCCGACATAGAGAACGATCTTCAGGGCATACAGCAGGTAAACGGCGAGGGGCGTCCCGTAGCCCTGCATCGCCCAAGCGCGGCACACCAGCTTCGCGCGCTCCGAAAACGGGAGCTTCACCCACGCGAGCGGGTCATAGGGCGGCGCGTCGGGCCGGAAGAACATCCGCGAAAGAGTACGCGCCTGGGCGTCGGATTGGATTTCGAAACCGGTACGGGCAGCATGGAAACGGAGGTGGCGCGTCGCATCACTCCGCGGCGTGCAATGCGCTCGTAGCGGCCCTGTTGCAGCAGCGCGCGATCGATTCTGCTATGCGATCGAGCACGACGAAAAACTGATCGTCGTCGAAATTCGCTCCGCTCGTCAGAAGACCGGGATCCAGCGGCTCGCCGTCCAGTAGATCCGCGCGGCGGTAACGGCCGAGAACGTCGGCGTGATCGCCCACGATGAGCCCGCCGAACGATCCTCCCTCGTCCACCTGCCGCTCGGTGTTGACGATGGCGTCGTTCGAGCCGGCGTCCACTTCGGGGAGGTCCGAGGACGCGGAGACGATCTTGGCGGAGAAAGAAGGGAACTCCGGCGCCGCCACCGCGTTTCGCTCGATGCCGCCGTCGTGCGTCGCCCGCCAGAACAACGTAAAGAGCGGATCCGGGATGCGCGCGTGCGGCGGTGGGACGAATGTCGCGAAGCTCGTGATCGGCACGTCCGCGCGTCGGTTGTCCGTTCTGGTGAGCGCGCCGACGACCTTCGGGTCGAGGTCCGTCGCGAGGGCGTTGTCGAAGAAGTTCAGGTAGAATTGAGAGCTGTGCAGTGCCGAGGGCAGCACGAACATCAAACGGGACCTCAAGTCGTCTCGTTGCAACGCGGCCTTGCCGAGCTTGGCCGCCTGCAAGAGCCCATCCAACGTCAGCCGCCCGCGGACGAGCATTCCGAGCGGGGAGAGCGCTAGACCGCTTCCATAGTGCGGCGCGCTCACGGTCGTCACCGACGCGAGCCTCTGCACGTGGAGGGAGTCCTTCGAGAAGACGCTCCCCTGAGGTCCTCGTTCGAGCCGACACGTTCGCGCGAGCAGCGCGGCGTCGACCCCGCCGGTGCTGTGCCCCAGAAGGTGCCACTCGGGATAATCGAGCTTGAGATCGAGCACGGCCAGGTCCGCTAGCAGGGACTTCTGGCGCTGCGCGAGACTACCTACCGGCCGAGTGCTCACGGGGACGACGGGAAACGGCGCGCCGCACTTCTGTTCGAGCCGCGTCCGTAGACCGGTGACGAATCGATCTGCGAAGTATGTCGTGCCTCGCCGGTGATCGAACCCCAAGAATCCTGGAATCAGTGCGACCGCTCGTGCTGACATCGGTAATCCCCTGTTCTGCGCTCGCCGTCGCGTCGCGCAGGGGTGGTATCGCGCGACGCCGCACCGCTGTACATGGTCACTCTGACGACCGTTCAGACCGACAGCACGCGCACACTGCGGAAAAATAGCTGAAGCCCTGGCTACCCCTCATGCCGCCGACCTGGACCGCTTCTTCCTCGATGCGTACTTGCGGGCTTGCGCCCAACCTGCTTCGAGCTCGTGATCGAGCCTCGCTCGCTCCGCATCGGTCGGCTCCGGGCCGCCGTACCATCTGAAGGCCCGCTCGAAAGCCGCTTGCCGGACGGCCTCGGTCGTCATCTCGGAGATCAGCGCAGAGACGTTTCCGCCGTGGCGTTCATCGGCGAGCACCTTGAGGGCACGCTTGGTTTCCGGGTCCAAGGAGACGCCGATGGTCTCGGTCGCACCCGATCGCCGGCGCTTCTTCTTCATGCCTGCGAGTGTAGCAGGGATAATCGCTTCGAGCGACCGCTGCGAACGGCACTCTATCTCGTCTATCGCGTCGCCTTCGCGCTCTCGCCGTCGAGCGCTTCTTGCAGCTTGCGAAGGTCGTCGTCGCAAGTCGCGGTGACGGTCGGGACCGAGCGCAGCGCGAGCTCGAAGGAACGGACGTTGGTGTTCTGGCGAGAGAGCTTCACGATATCGTCCGAGACCTTCACGAATTGGTCGAAGGCCGTGCGTGCGTTGTCGAGGGCCGGCATGTTCGCCGGAACGAGCTTCGCGAGTGCTTCCAGCGCATCGGACACGATCGTGCGACGGTCGTTCATCTCTTTTTCCATCTGCGTCATGGCGGCGTCGTTCGCTTCCGCGATGTGAGGAGCCTGCAGCACCTGAATTTCTCGCACCGCCAAGGACGCATCGGCGATCAAATGCTCGGCTCGGCAAGCGTCCTTCGCGCCGACGCTCGAACCCAGGCTGACCAGGGCTTTGCGGAAGCCGTCCGCTGCTTCGCGCCCCGGGCCGAAGGAGAGCCGTTGTGCCTTGAGGTTGGTGTTCTCGACCGCCAGCTCCAGGATCTCGTGGAGCACCACCTGGTATTGAGCGAACTGGCCGTCGAATGCGCTCATCAACGCGCTCTCGTTTTCGTAACCGAGATCGTGGAGCGTCTGCTCGAGCAGCGCCGCATCTTGCTTCACGACCCCGGTGGCGCTCCTCGCGTCGTTCGCGAATCCGACCGAGGCTTCGTCGGTGTCGGCCATCACCGCGCGATCGGCCGCGTCGGACGCCTTGTTGAACTGAACCCGCATTTCGTCCGCGAGGTGTCGCGCGCGATCCACCTCGACCAACGCCGGCGTCGACCCATGACAGCCGGCGGCGAACACGAGAGATACGAACATGCACGCGAGCGTCCGTCGTCGTGCATCGAGGGCGTGAGCCATGAAAGTTTGTCCAGTCTCCTCGCTCGGTGCCCGACGTCAATGCCAGAACAGGATGAGCGAGTCGCGCGAATACGGCTTGATCTGACTGACCAGATTCTATATTTAGTCAGTAGTGGAGTCCGTCACGCAAGACCGCATCCTCCGTTCCGCTGCCGAGTGCTTCGGCCGCTGGGGTTACAAGAAGACGTCGGTGGACGCCGTCGCGGAGCGCGCTGGCGTCGCCAAGGGGACCGTCTACTTGTATTGCGAGAGCAAGGAGGACCTGTTCTATCAGTCGGTGCTCCTCGAGCTCCGGAGCTGGGTCGCGGAGCTGTCGAAGAAGATAGACCCGCGGAGGCCAGCCAAGGCGCTCCTCCTCGAGATGGCGACGGCCGATCTGTCGTTCGTCGAGTCGCGCCCACTCGTTCGCGACCTCCTTTTCGGCTTATTTCACGGGCTATTGCCCGACTGGGCGGACAAGTTCGAGGAGCTCCGGGCGCTCGGGCAAAAGCACGTGGTGGAAGTCCTGGAGCTCGGCATTCGCCAGGGCGCCTTCGCGCCGGACCTGGACGTGGTAGCCACAGCGCGGGTCCTTCAAACGATGCAGATCGCCGGGACCTTGCTGGGGCATCGCACGAAGAAGGATCTCGCCGACGTTCGCCGCGAGCAAATCGCCGCGGTTCGTCTCGTTCTGAAAGGCCTCGAAGTGCGCTGAGCGGCCTCTTTTTTTGTCCGTAATGACTAAATATATAAAAATGGTCATCAGGTCACCGGGTAAAGGAGCGTCATGAACATCGAAAAGTACATTCGTCGTGCCTTCTTTCGCCGTCTCGTCTCGACACGTGAGGGCAGGGTGCACCTGCTCAATCTCATGATCAAAGCCGAGGAAGGAGACGAGGCCGGCGTCTTCGATCGATTGCAGGAGATCGTCGACGATCCGACCGTTCGCAAGACGATCGCTCGCCATCAAGCAGACGAATGCGAGCACGCAGCTCTTTACCGGAAATGCCTCGAGCGCCATGGCGGAACTCCGGGGTCCGTACCGTCGGAGCTCCTCATCATCCGGCGGGTCGCGTTCGCCGCGGGCGGCGCATTCGCTTCCGCGTCGCGAGAACAAACGGCGAAGGGCATCGTCACGCGCGAGGACATCATGAAAACCTACGCGTTGCTGCTCGCCATCGAAGAGCGCGGCGTGGAGCAATTTCCGCTGATCGGAAGGGAATTCCGTCGCATCGGGGATCACGAGACGGCAGATACCTTCGAGCGCATCGCCAGGGACGAGCTGCGGCACACGAAGTACTGCCGGGCGATCGGCCGTCGCTTCGCCCCCGACGACGCCGCATGGGCCGAGGCCGTCGCGGAGCACCGCGCCGTCGAAGCGCGCGCCTTCCATCAAGCGGCGCTAGCCGGCGTCGCCTACGCCATCGAACAGGGTCTTGCGTGGAACGGCGTCGTCCCGCGGTTGATCGCAGCGGCGCTGCACCGGCTAGATCCGATGAGAAGGGCGTCGCCGGTCGTCGGTGCCACCGCCTCCACCGCGAGCTGAACGTGTTCGGATGAGGTCGCCGACTGCTCACGCTCGCGCCACGTCCGCCTCGAACGCCGCCGCCTATGGGTTCTCGAAATAGTGTCCCTCCTCGAGATCCTCGAAGAGACCTTGCTGCGTCGGCTGCCAGCCCATTCGTTCACGGGTGATGGCGCTCGACGCGGGCTGGTCCATCGCGAAGAAGCGCGCGAGCCAGCCAAAGTGCGCCGCCGCGTCCTCCGGCGCGATCGAGCGCACCGGAAGGCCGAGCTTTCTTCCGATCACCTCGGCGATGCGCCGGCTCGGCACCTCCTGCTCCGCGACGGCGTGGAGGATGGAGCCTGGCGCCGCTTTTTCGACCGCCAGGCGGATCAAGCGCGCGGCGTCCAGCCTGTGAACTGCGTTCCAACGACTCGTGCCGTCACCGATGTAGCCCGACACGCCCTTCTCGCGGGCGATCTCGATGAGTCGCTTGACGAAACCGTGGTCGCCCCTGCCATGGACCGTCGGCGCGAGCCGCAGGATCGACACGCGCACTCCGCGTTGTGCGAAGCCGAGCGCCGCGACGGCGTTCGCCGCCCGTGGATGAAGCTTGGGGTCGAAGGGCACCTCCTCGGTCGCGACGCGGCCAGGCAAAAGCCCTGCCGTCCCCGATGCGATCACGAAGGGCCGTCCGGTGCCCTCGAGGACTTTGCCCATCGCCTCGATCGCGCGCAGATCGGTGCGCACAGAAGCCTCGAATCGATCGAAGTCGTGGATGAACCCGAGGTGAACGACCCCTTCCGTCGCGGTCGCGCCGGCTGTCAGGCTCTCCGGATCGTTCAGATCCCCGCGGTGCACCCGAGCCCCTGCCGCCGCCAGCGCCGTTGCCGAAGCGTCCGAACGGGCCAGCCCGAGCACGCGGTGGCCCGCGGAAATCAGCTCCGGGACGACAGCAGAACCGATGAACCCGGACGCGCCGGTGACGAATACGTGCATGAGAACCTCCAGGGCCTTGATGTCAGCCGCTGACATCGGATATAGCCCTGATGTCAGTCACTGCAATGGGGTACCGTCGTTTTCGTGAACCGATGGGAACCCAACGCCCGCGAGCGGCTCGAGCAGGCCGCCATGGAACTGTATCGCGAGCGTGGATTCGACGAGACCACGGTCGCGGAGATCGCCGAACGCGCCGGTCTCACGGAGCGAACCTTCTTTCGCTACTTCGCCGACAAGCGCGAGGTCCTCTTCGGGGGAGCCGGGGCGCTGGAGGAACTCCTCATCCACGAACTCCAGAGCGCTCCGGACTCGGCGGCACCGATCGTCGCGGTCGCCGCGGCCCTCGAAGCCACCGCGCCGCTCTTCGAGCAGCGTCGTGATTTCGCCCGCCACCGGCACGCCCTCATCACCGGCCATGCGGAGCTCCGCGAGCGCGAGCTCATCAAGCTCGCATCACTGGCCTCGGCGATCGCGGCGGCGCTGCGCCGTCGGAGCGTTCCAGAGCCGGCCGCGAGCCTCGCCGCGGAAATGGGAATCGCCATCTTCAAGATCGCGTTCGAGCATTGGGTCAAGGACTCGAAGGGGAGAGATCTTGCGCATCACGTACGGGAGGCGTTGAAGGCCCTCCAGGGCGTAACCGGGGCGAGCGCGGTCGCCGGAGCAAGCTCGTCGAGCTCGCGCGCAACGAACCCATCGCGCGCGAAGAAGGAAAAGCCGAGGCGACGTTCGGGGTGAACGGCGATCGTGTTACGCCGGATTTAAGCCCGAATAAGTGGTGCGTGACCCCGCGCGCGCCGACCTTTGAGGCATGCGTTCTCAAACGAGCGGCGGACTGCCGGCTGCTCGGCATCGTGCGCGGCAACCGCGGCGCGCTCGCGCTCGCGCGCGGCGAGCTCGAAAAGGCGCGAGAGCAGCGCTTCGCGCGACGAGTCGCAGAGGATCCCCCGCGACGCTCAAGCGGCGGCGGCTGGAAGTGCTGCGCTGGGTCTCCCGAGCAAGTAGCCTTGCGACAGGGTGCACCCTAGGCTGGCGATCGAATCTCGTTCCTCGGACACTTCGATGCCCTCTGCGACCACGGAGATCCCCATGTCCGTGCACAGCTCCGTCATGGATTGCACGAGCTTCTGCTTGACCGGGCTCTTGTGGATGTCGCGGATGAGAGACATGTCGAGTTTTACGAACTCGGGCTCGAGCTGCGCAAAGCTGGTGAGGCCGGCGTAGCCTGCGCCCAGGTCGTCGACCGCGACGCGAAACCCCATCTCTCGAAGCTGTGCGACCTTCCCGCGCACGTCGCGCACGCCGTCGAGTGACGCGCGCTCGGTGATTTCGAGCACGACTCGAGCGGCGACCGCGCAGAGTGGCTCCACGCGCGAAGTGAGAGAGGGATCCTCCAGGTCGCGTGGATGCAGATTGATGAAGAGGTGCGTATCCGGCGGCAAGCTGGGCATGGGCGCGGCGGCCTTGGCGCGTACGGCTCGCCCGAGATCGTGGAGCCGCCCCAGTCGCTCCGCTGCACGGAGGACGGCGGCGGGATTGGGGAGCGCCGGCTCGTTGCTCCGGAGGAGCGCTTCGTACCCGAATACGTCGCCGCACTCCGTCTTTACGATGGGCTGGTACGCGATCCACATCGACTCGAGGGCTCGCTCGAACGTCACCTCCAGTCCGGCAAGGTCTCCCGCCTCGGGTTGATTGCTGCCGAGCAAACGCATCGCTTCGCGCTTCGCTCGGGCAAGCTGACTCAAATCGACGGCGCGCCGCACCGCGCGCTCGAGCGCAGCGGGGACGAACGGCTTCGAAATGTACGCGCAGGCCCCGTGCCTCACCGCTTCAGCGGCGGACGCGACGTCGGGCGCTCCGGTCATCAGCAAGATCGGCAGCTCGAGATCGTGCATGCGAGCCGAGCGTAGAAGATCGAGGCCGGTCATCTCGGGCATCGAGACGTCGGTCAGCACGGCGTCGAACGATTGCTCCTTCAGCTGCTGGGCAGCTTGCCGTCCGTCGTGCGCCTGGGTCACCTCGAATCCCGCTGCGGTCAGGATTCTCGTGATGATCCGAAGCAGCCGAGCTTCGTCGTCGGCGACGAGGACCCGCGGTCGCGGGGGATCAGCGGGCAAGGTATCGGCGGCGGTCCCTAACAGTGTCGTCATGCTCTTCCCGTCCCTGATTCGCGACGACGGGTGCACCGCCGTGGCGATCAAAAGCACTGACGATTGTCTCTTGGTTCTGCCCTTTCGACAACTGAACCGGCCGCCATGTAGGTCGACGTCCGCTGTCGAGAGCCTCGGAGCGGGCCGCTGTCACGATCTCGACGATCGGCGCGCCTGGCGGTGCTGCCCCGATTTTCGACTGTGGCGATTTGCCACGGGTGCAGCAGCTACATTCAGCGCGCCGGCTTTCCACACCTTAACTAATCGGCCGTGCGTAGTTTCGGCGCGTCGAGCACTTGGCGAACCTTTCGCGCGACGGACTCCGGCGTGAGCGGCTTCTGAAGGAACGAGACGCCTGCGTCGAGGACGCCGTGGTGGACGATCGCGTTCTCTGTGTAGCCGGACACGTAGAGCACCTTCATCTCCGGTCGTAGCGGCGCGAGACGCTCCGCCAACTCGCGTCCGCTCATTCGCGGCATGACCACGTCGGTGAGCAATAGATGAATCTTGGCAGAATACTTTTCACAGATGAGCAGCGCCTCGCCGCCATTTTGTGCTTCGATCACGTTGTATCCGCGGCGGCGCAAGATCGCACGAATGACGGTCCGCACCTGTTCTTGGTCCTCGACCAACAGGATTGTCTCGGTGCCTTCCAGGGTGATCGGCAACAGAGGAGGGTCGGTCGTCGTCGCAATCGGCGTGTCCAGCCGCGGGAAATACACCTTGAACGTCGTCCCTTCGCCGGGTTCGCTGTAGACCCAGATGTGCCCGCCGCTCTGTTTGACGATTCCGAATACCGTCGAAAGGCCGAGCCCGGTGCCTCTGCCTTTGGCCTTCGTGGTGAAGAACGGCTCGAAGATCCGAGCCTGCGTCACGGCGTCCATGCCGACGCCGGTATCCGTGACCGCCAGCATCACGTAGGGCCCCGGAGTCACGTCATGGTGCGCGGCGGCGTACTCGACGCCCAGCTCGACGTTAGCCGTCTCGATCGCGACCTTTCCGCCTTTCGGCATGGCGTCTCGTGCGTTCACGACCAGATTCATCACGATCTGCTCGATCTGACTCGGGTCGGCGTGGACCGCGCCGAGATTGTGCATCGTCAGCAACGACAGCTCGACGTCCTCGGTGAGCAAGCGCCGCAGCATCTTTTCGAGGCCCAGCACGACTCGATTCACGTCCAGCGTCGTCGGCTGCAGCATCTGCTGGCGGCTGAACGCGAGTAGTTGCCGAGTCAGATCCGTCGCGCTCTCGCTCGCCTTCCAGATCTCCTCGAGATCGGCCCGGATGGGGTCACCCGCCTTCAGCGAGTCGAGGATCATTCCTAGATAGCTGAGTATCACCGAAAGGATGTTGTTGAAGTCGTGCGCCACGCCCCCCGCGAGGCTGCCGATCGCTTCCATCTTTTGAGCCTGCCGAAGCTGCTGCTCGAGCCGCCGGCGCTGCGAGATGTCGAGCACCATCGCCAGCGCGCCCTCGTAATTCAGCGAAGCGTCGAACATCGGCGCGGAATCGATGAGCACGGAAAGTTCGGTTCCGTCGGCGCGCCGGAGCGCGGCTTCCGTCGGCCCAACGATGCCCGCGAGCCGCCGCGCGAAATCTCGTTCAACGTCGGCGCGCGAGTCCGGCTGCACGAATTCGTAGATGGACTTTCCCACTATTTCGTCTTCCGCGTACCCGAGCATCGCCACCATTCGCCGGTTCACGAAGATCGTCTTGAACGAGGCGTCGAGCATCCAGACGCCCTCGTTGGTCGTCTCGACAATCTTGCGATAGCGCTCGTCGCTCTTGCGGAGCGCCTCTTCCGTGCGTTTGCGCTCCGTCAAGTCGATCGTGACGGCGATGTTCTGTGGTCGCTGGAGGGTCGCCACACCGATCAGAACCGGCACTCGGCGCCCATCCGTGTGCATGTATTCCTTTTCCCACGGCGCTGCGACGCCAGTGGCTTCGAGCTGCTCGAGCGCCAGCTCGTCGAGCGGACCGTATTCCGGCGGAGTCATGTCCCGCCAGTGCACCCGCCCTGCCTTCACGTCGTCCTCCGAATAGCCGACCATTCGTAGGAAGGCGCTGTTGGCTTCGACGACCTTCCCGGAGTTTTCCATGATCGTGATGCCCATGAGGCCGGAATCAGCCAAGCGCCGGAACCGCGATTCGCTTTCGCGCAGGGACTGCTCCACCCGGCGCCGCGCTGCCCTCTGCTGTTTCTCCCGAAGCTCGCGCTCGATGGCGGGCTTCAGCCTTGCGAGCTTTCCTTTGACGAGAAAATCGTTCGCGCCGGCCTGAAGTGCCCCCACCGCGGTGTCCTCTCCAATGGTACCGGAGACGATGATGAGCGGAATGTCTTCGCCGCGCTGACGGAGAACCGCCAGAGCTTCCGTCGCATCGAACCGAGGCATCGAGTAGTCCGAGATGACGATGTCCCACGGGCGCCGGTCGAGCGCTTCTCGCATGGCGTCAGCCGTGTCCACGCGCTCGTGGGTAACGTCATAACCGTTCCTTCGAAGCTCGATGAGGAGGAGCATCGCGTCCGACTCCACATCCTCGACGATGAGAACGTTCAGCGGAGTGGCCATCACACGCGAGGAGTTACGACCGTCCTGTCGAAGACGGCGAGAAACGGGGTCCCTTGTGCCGATACCGCTTCGGGGGGCCGCGCCTGAATCGTCATTTTAGTCCGATTCGAAATTACCCTACATTCGGGGCTTCATCGAGGGAAAGTCAAGCGGCGGGCCATCCCTCGCCGCTCGCGCTTCGAACGTCGGCGCCGAGCCGATGAATCACTCATCGAGCGCCGCCGCACCCGCGGCTGCGGCGGCGCGGTGGACTGCGGCGTTTGCGCGCGTCGGGCGCAGCGCGGCCGTGGAAGCGCCGAAAATCACGTGGTCTTCGGGCATGCCGAAGCGCGGCTCGACACCGAGCGTTCGCGTGTGCAGCGAGAGCTCGTCCGGCGCCTCGTGCCGGAACCAGACCTCGTCGGGCACGGCGTCGGGGCGCGCGGTCTCGCGCCGGATGCCGAGGAGCGCAACCGCGAAGGTGAGCTCGACGTATCCGTGATGCACGGCGTAGCTCTGCGGCGGATCCCAGCGCAGCGCGGCGCGTCCACCCGCGAGCGACTCGTAGCACAGATGACCGCCGTGGTGGAGCAACGGAAAGAAGACACATCCGTACTTCAGACCTTCTCTCACCGTCGGCGTGCTGCGCACGATCAATTCGAGCAAGGCGAATTGTCCGGCTTCCACCAAGAGCCCGGCTTCCATCGCCGCCGCCGGACCAAATCGCGCGTACGCCAGCTGCGCGACGCGGTTGCTCACCGGCTGCGAGAAGCGCACCCCCAGATCGCGCACCGCGCTCTGCGCGATACCAGCGAGCGCGCAAAAGTGCTCGACGCTATCGCCTTTGCTCACTGCGAGCCGGACCCACGGCCAAAGGCCGAAGCTCGCGGTGGTGCGCTCGATAGGACCGTCCGGCGCGCGAACGCGTGCTCTCGATCGCTCGACTCTGGATGCACTCTCGAGCTCCGCATCCAAGCGCAGACCCGCCATGGGCCGAGGTTGCAACGAGCGCCCTCCGCTGTCGACCCCCGGCTGGCTCGTCGCCCGCGCGCGCCCGTTCCGGGCCGAAGCCAAACGCGGCCCGGTCATCGACGCCGGGACGCGTTTTCGTTCGCCAGGCTATCCTTCTCGCGAAGGAGTCGATCGCGGTCCGGCCGGTATCGGGGGTGCGTCCGGAGTCGCCGGCGCGCCGAGGAGAAGACGTCTCTTCGGCGTGATGGCGGCGGGGATCTGCTGGGTGTGAACGCGGTAGCCACGCCCGGCAAGCCGCGCCGCACGCGTGACGTCTATGGCCAGCGCGGCGTCCAGCCAACCCTCGAGGCTCCCGGTGTCCGAGCGCGCATGCGCGTGACAACAGGGCAACACGGCGACGCCCGCGGCCGCGGCGGCGGCGCGCTCGAGGATCACGTCGGTCAGGGCACCGCAGGCGTGCGCCGAGACGACCACGTCTCCAGGCGAGAGCTCCACGTCGCGGGCGTCGCCTTCCTGGAGGCGAACACGGCCCCCGAGGCGGGGCCACTCTGCGACCAACGCGGTTGCCACTTTGTGCGCGCTCGCGGGGAGCCGCGTGTCCGCGCAGAGCACGGCGGACGACGAATCGTCGAGCAAGAGCATCAAATGACCGAGCAATCCATGGCCGCACGCGAGGTCGACCACGCGTCCGCCTCGGAGACGCCGCCGTACTCGTCGCGCCACTTCCCACGCCTCGAAGAGCTCCTTCCGCGGCAGGCAATCTGCGCGGCAGAGTGTCCGGGCGATGCGATCGAAGAGGGTGCTTCCGGCGAACCGCGGCAGATCTTGCGGAGAGAGACGGCTTCTGCTGGACGGATCGTAGTGCATCGCTCGCCCTCATCATCGCACGGCGCTCTTCGCCTTGCAGCCGCGCCACGCCCGGCGGACACACGGAGGAATGAGTCCCTGCGCCGAGGCGATCTGCGAGGACGTGTACCACGCGGCGCGCACCGACTATCTGGATCGGTTGATGCGGCGAGCCTCCTTCGAGGCGCTGTGGCCGCTCTTCGCCCGCGGCACGCGTCCGGCGAAGGAGCTCACGGAGAGTTTTTCCGCGCTCGTTCACCTGCGCCGCTTTCTCGCCGGCGATGGTCCGAAGCGCGTCCTGCACATCGGCGATGGAGCGCACGCCCGCACCGCCGCCCTCTTCGCCCTGAAGACGAAGGCCGAGAACGTGTCCGTCGACCCGATCGTCAACGCCTCGATCGTCGAAGCATGGCGCGACCAGTTTCACGTCGAGCGCTTCAGCTGGAAGAAAGCGCGGGCCGAAGACGTCACGGCCGAACTGAACGCGCTGCCGCCGATGCCGACGTTCGTCACGTTCGTCCACGCACACGTCTGCACCGACCGCATCCTCGCGAAGCTGCGTTGGGACGCGGCGTTCACGCTTTCGTGCTGCGTTCCCGGCAATCAACTCACGAGCGCATACGTCGTCGTCGACGGCGGCCTCGACGAAAATGTGCTCGCGTCGGGCCGGCGCTACCAGGTGATCGTGAACCGCCGCGCCGCCGGCGATTGACGCTCACGATGAAGCGACCCCGTCGAGCGTCCAGAAACCGGGCGCGGTACACGCCGCGCACGCTCAGCCACATCGCCGTGTACTGTCACGAACTCGCAGCGGTAATGTCCTGCTTCGCGGCGATGAGCTCGACGAGCGCCGAGCAGAAGTCCAGCGTTTCGTCGCGGTAGAGCGTGACCTTTTCTTCGGGGCTGAACCACGTGTTGTAGAAAGACATGACGCCCCATTTGCGCATGCGGGCGGAGATAATCGGAATCTCGAAGCCGTTGCTGAGGGAGATCTTCGTCGGCGACGGGGTCGTGGTCCCTCCGGATCGCCTGGCTTTGACGGAGTCCGTCCACGCCTGGAGGGCGGCCTGTTCGTCGGCGAGGCTCTCTGTCTTCGTCGTGACGAGTTCTATGTTGACGAGCTTGCCCCGTCTGAGCGCGCTACCGGCGAACGATCCTTCGTAAGGCACCTTGCCCTTCGGGTCTGCGTAACCCAGCGGGCGCAACGCACCGTCGACGTCTTCCCAAACCATGACGTGGTGAAACTCGGATAGCGCGAGCAGTTCCTCTATGATCCATTCCACGTACGTCTTGAGGTCGGAGCCGTCGTTGAGCCCCGCGATTGCTCGCGAGAGAATCCAGCGCCTCGAGATTCGCAACCACTGCTGATACATGATGGCGAGATGCTCGGCGACCTCGATGAGGTCACCGAGCCACGGCAGCAAGGCGCGCGGGCCGAGCAGCCGGGGTTCAGGGTCTGCAGGTTCGAAGAAGTTGATCAGACGGAGGCAACCGTAAACTTGGGTGTGCTCATCGGCGCGCTGCGGCGGCAAGCGCACCTTCACCAGCAGACCATTCAACGCCTCTCCGAACCGGGAGTTACGGCCAAGATTGTACAGATTCGGCTGCTTGATCGAATCGCGGTCCTTCGAGAAATCGATCCAGCGGTACGCGCAGGGGTCGTCGGCGCGAAGAAACTCGCCGATGAGACCACCTTCGTTGCGCCGCAACGAAAATGCTTCCCGCTCCGACATCATCTTGGGCATGCCGTAAGTCGCGATCGGCAAGAGCACGCGAGGCGATTCCATGCCTGTCTCCTCGATCTCCGCGTGCCGCTTGGGTCTATCGGCGCCGCGCAGGCGGAAGTTGAAGAGCGTCACGTACTCGCAGAGGAAGCGCTGCCCGATTTCCTCGATCTGCTGCTGGAAGAACGCGGTCAAGCGACTTCGGAGATATCGGCTGAAGTCGTGCTCGTTGTTGGCGACGCTTCGCACGTCGTACTCGAGGCTCAGGATGTCCCTCGTCATGTTCGCGCGGATGGGCGGAACATGAAAGCGGTAGACGCGGATCACCGAGCGCGCCGAGGACGCCGAAGCATCGCCCCTCGGCGCGCTCGGCCGGCGGCCGGCGACGGATGGACGCACGTCGTGGTACGTCACGCTGCACAGGACGGAGGACTTTCCGAGCACCGGGTATTCGTCGGAAATGGCGTGGAACGCCCAGTGCTGTTTCGGCCGTTCGTGCTTCAACCGAGCGACCATGTCGCGGTCGGCCTTGGTGGGGCCGCCGCTAGTGGATGGTGCATCCGTTGTGCCGATGAAGCCTAGCCCGCCGGTAGGCGTCTCTTTGGACCAGCTTTGCGGGCGCACTTCGACGCGAATCGGCACACGACCTGCTTCGTCGTCGGCGCCGTCGTCGCCCGCCTCGCCGAATGCGCGAGCGAATGACGTCCTGTAGGTCTCGGCGGAGGGTGCCCGCGGCTCGACCGTTCGGAGAGCGGGCCACTCGTTCGCGGGGCCCGGAGGGGCTTCGAATACGAGCGACTGCATCTTGTGACCCAGGAGACTCTTCTCGGATCGCCAGAACAGCGCGGCGGCTCCAGGCGTTGCAGCCAGAACGAAGCGATTACGCGCCGTGACGGCAATGGCCATGCCGAGCCCCGCGACGATGGTGGACGCTGCCCCGAGCCGCCGCTGCATCGGGCCCGTCTTCATCAGCTGCTCGAACGTCGCCTTCGGGGCAAAGCCGCCGGCACGCAGTTGCGACACGCGCGCCTCGGTGACGCCCAGAAGATCGGCGATGACATCCACCGTCAGGCTCATGCTGTACAATACTAAACGAATTCGGTGAAGGATTCGAGGAGCACTGATTCGCAAAAACACCGAAGGAACTGCCCAGTTCCGCTCGCAGCACGTTCTTCTATCCGGAAGGAATTGAGTTGTGTCGAAATTCTAGATATTCAGACATTAATATTTGCTTTTGCCCGTTAGCATTGTAAGAGATCGAACGTGGGCGTAGTGCGCGCTCCGGTGGTCACGCAGCTCACGCCTTCCCGGGAGGTCGCAATGGTCACTTGGCAGCAAAGGGCACTCAGCCTCATCCGATTCGTGGCGGTCGGCATCGCCATCGACTGCACGTGCTCGGCAGCGGGTCTGAAGGGATGGCCAGTCCTGTTGACGAATCTCCTGCTCGCGATCGCCGTGCCGAAGTTCATCGACGGAGACCTGTTCGGCTCGTTGCGAGCCGACCTGAACGCGTACCGGCGCCCCATCGCCTTGTGCCTCGTGCTTGCGATTTGGGCGCTCGCCGCATGCACCGCGGGGCGCGGGACCGTCGTCTCCTTCGACCAGAGCCTGCACGCGATCGTCCAGGATCCGAAGTTGTTAGCGGAGATTGCCCGCGGCGCCGGAGCGATGACGACGATGAGCGCGGGGGTGATGGGTTACCTGCTCGCGCGCGGCACGGCGATGAACCTCAGCCTGTCGCGGCCGCAGGCGACGGCCCTCGCGGTGGGTCAACGCCTGGAGTTCCTGGTCATCCTCTGCTTCACGATCTTGATTCCGCACGCGATCGTCTCGCATTCGCTGTCGCTCGTTCTCTGGGCCCTGGGCCTCGGAATCGCCGGACACGACATCGTGCGGTATCGCCAGCGCTTGCTCGCAAAGCGCAAGCGGCTGGGGAAGGTGGCGCGGGTGCTTTCATCTGGCCGCAGGCGGATCGCTCGCACGATCGAGTCGGCGCAAGTGGAGGCCGGCATCGAAGCGTTCCGCGGCGCGGCGCCGCTCGACGTCACCGAGACCGCGGTTCTGGCGTCGCTCTGGCTGGAGCGACGAGAGCCGGCACGCGCCATCGCCGTGCTGGAACCGCATCTGCGCGAACCCCGGGGCGAGGAGGACGCGCCGCTCCACTGCTTGCTCGGCCGCGCCTACCAGGCACACGGCGACTTCGTAGCAGCACGGACGGCCTACGAGCGCGCGCAGGCACTAAAGCCGTCCTGCGCGGTCTCGAAGCTCGAACTCGCGCGAATGGACCTGGATCTGAAGGCCGAGACCGGGTGTCCCGCCGTGACGCTGAGACAGGTCGCTGCCGCCGTCGAGCTCGCGCTGATCGAAGCGCGTGCGGCAGTGCAAGCGCCCGCCTTCCACGTCGTCGGCGCAGCGTTCCGGTTGCCTGCAGCGACGCGCGACTGCAAGGCGGTGGTGGCGCTCCATCAGGGCGATCTGGAGACTACGAAGAGCTTGCTCCTCTCGGCGCTGGCCATTGATGATCAAAACACCAGCGCACACTTCCACTATTGCCAGCTGCGCCTCGAGCAAGCGCGTTCGGCAGACGAGCGAACGCAGAAGGCGACGATCGCGGAGGTGCAGATCCGTTTGCGTTACGTGCTGCTGCTCGAGGGCACGCGGGACAGCTGGGTCGCGCGCCGCGCGCTAGCGCTGAAGGAGACATTGAAGGACGGCATGCCGCCGTCTCTGATGAGCCGCTACGCGACCTCTTGAATGTAAGCCCGCGTTGATGGCCACCGCCTTGTTTCGCCACGTGCGCGTCGAGTCATTCGAGCGCGCGTGGCGCGGCGCGCGCTTCGCCGTCGCGTACGCGCGCTGACTCGGTAATGCGCGCTGCCGTCGCTGCACGATTTCACGACGCTGAAGACGCGCTCACGCGTGGACCAGTACGTACAGCGCTGATGGATCGCGATGAACTCGTGCCACTCGGTGCGCTGAGTAACGCGAGTAACAGTTAAGCGTTTCGGTTACTCGGGCGACGGGCCTATTCGCTCTACGCTCGCCTTCACGATTCGTGGAGCGATCTCGGCCCTTCGCACGCGAAGACGCGTGTTAGACCAACGCCGGACGCGGCCGGTTACGAAGCGTCCGGAGGTGTGAGATGCGATCTGCGACGAGGTTCCTCGAGCTGCTGATGCTGAGCACGATCGCGGCCTGTGATCAGTCCGCGCCCGAGCAGCCCGCGTCCGGTGTCGGCGCGGCGCCGGCGGCTTCGAGCTCGAACACCGAAACGCCAAGCGCGATTCCGACGGCTACGAGTCACGGCGGGCAGACCGCGGCTCCGCAAACCACACAACAACCATCACCGCCCGGTCAATCCAATCCACCACCGAGTACGACGGGGTCGAGCTCCGGCGGCGCGCCGGTATCGACGGGTGCGTCCAGCTCCGGCGGCGCACCGGCATCGACGGGTGCGTCCAGCTCTGGCGCGCCGGCGATCACGTCCGCAGGCTCGCCATCCAGCGCTTCCAGCGCGGTCGCCGGCGACGGCGGCGCAGGCGGAGCCGGGGCAACGACAGGAACGCCGTCCGGCGGAGGCTCGAGCACGCCGCCGGCGGCAGCATCCAAGATCGACGTCGCGATGTACGCGGACAGCGAGATCACCGTCCTCGACGCCGACACCTACGCCGTTCTCGATCACATCCCGGTCGGGCGTGGACCCTCGATCCTGCTCGAGACGGCCGACCACGCGAAGCTCTACACCGCCAACTGGGCCGACAACACCATCTCGAGCGTGACGCTCTCGACCCGCAAGGTGACCGCGATTCCCGAAAGTGGGCAACCGATCGTCGTCGCGATCAGCCCGGACGGCAAGTTCGTGTATGCGGGCCTCACGTCGAACAAGATCGACGTGATCAGCACGGACACGGACGCGATCGTTCGCTCGCTGCCGATGTCTCAGCTTCCGCTGTCGGTGATCGCGAGCTCCGACGGGACGAAGCTCTACGTCGCCTTCGCCACCGGCACCGTCGAAGCAATCGACGCGCAAACGGGCGCGGTCGTGAATCAGCCGATTGGAGTCGGTGCGCTCCCCGCCTGGCTCAGCATCACACCGGACGGATCGAAGGCGTACACGCTGAACTGGACCGCCGGCAACGTCAGCGTGATAAACACCGCGACTTGGCAAACGATTGCGACCGTGAGCACCGGCGCGGGTAGCGTTCCGATCATCGGAGCGGTCACGCCCGATAGCTCGCTGTTGTGCGTGACGAATTTTGGAGCCGCCAACGCGGTGCTCATCGACACCAAGACGAATGCCGTGCTCCATACCTTGAAGTTCAACGGCAGGCCCGTCGGCGTGGCCTTCAGCAGCGACGGTCAGCGAGGCTACATCACCGACTACGGCGCTCCGTCGCTCATGTCGGACCCGAACTCGCTGATCCTCATCGGCACGAGCGGCCGCTTGCCGACGAATCCAGGTCCGGGGACGGTCACCGTATTTTCCACGAGCACCGGCGAGACAATCAAGCAAATCACCGTAGGACAGTGGCCGAGCAGCGTCGTCGTCCAACCGGGTCGATAGCTCGACGCAGCGAAACGCGCGAAGCTCGAGACTGGCGCCTCCAAAAAGCTTCACGATCTGGGGTACGGCCGTCAGTGTCGCTCTTGCAGCCCGGCATCGATCCCCGTGAGCACGCGCTCGAGGCCACGCTCGAACCGATCCTCGGGGTGCGAGGCCTCCCGCACGACACGCTCAATCATGGGGTAGCGGCCCGTCGCGAGCATCTCCTGCACGCGCGCCCACGACGCCTTCTGCCATTGTTCGCGGTTCTGCCCGCTGGCAAGCTCGGACGCTTCGGTCTGGATCGCGCCGATGGCATACGACTGCACGAGGCCTAGCGACTCGAGCGCGTCGTCCATGTTCGCGAAGCTCAGCGCCGCGAGGCACGCCTCCATGTACGCGAACGCGTTCTCACGGAGGTTCGGCCGACCGCCCACCAAGCCGATGAACCAGGGATGTCTGGCGGCGGCGGCCCGCAGGCTCTGCGCGACCGCCCGAAGCGCTTCGCGCCAGTCGCCGATGGGCGGACGCGGGAGCTCGGCGTAGACGGCGTCGACCATCAGCTCGAGCAACGCTTCCTTGCTGTCCACGTGCCCGTAGAGACGCATCGGTCCCGCATCGAGCGCGTCCGCGACGTTCCGTAGCGAGACGGCATCGAGCCCTTCTCGATCAGCGAGCGTCACCGCGGTCTGCACGATCATGTCTCGAGAGAGAGGCGACAGATCGGATCTGGCGCGGACACGGCTGCCCTTCGGATTTTTCTTCTTCGCCACGCTTGCGGATCTCGCCGCGTCGATACAGTGTATCGATACGCTGTATCGACGCAAGGATATCTGCCCATGATTGCCGAAAAAGCACCCGTTCTGGTGGTTGGAGGGAGCCTCGTTGGCCTCTCGACCGCTCTCTTTCTCTCGTTCCACGGCGTGAAGGTCGTCCTGGTCGAGCCGCATCTCGCGAGTCATCCGCACCCGCGCGCGGTGGGGTTCACGACGCGCACGCTCGAGATCCTCCATCTCGCCGGAATCGAGCTTCCGGCGACCCCGAGCGGCTTCAGTCTTCGTCGCGCGCGGGTCGAAAGCCTCGAAGGCCAGTGGTTCGAGGACGCCGGCTGGACGCCGAAACCGCAACCGAAGGGAGAGTGGTCACCGTTTCTCGGCGCGGGCATTCCGCAAGATCAGCTGGAGCCGAGGCTGCGTGACGGCGCTCGCCGGCGCGGCGCGGATCTTCGCCTCGGCACGGAGCTCGTTCGGTTCGAGCAGGACGACGGCGGCGTGACGGGCTGGTTGAAGGAGAATGGCGGTCGCGAATACGAGTTGCGCGCAGCCTACCTCGTGGCGTGCGACGGCAATGGCAGCGCCGTCCGTGAAGCGCTCGGGATCTTGCGCAAGGGCCCGGGCGCGCTGCAGACGCTCCGGAGCGTCCTCTTCCGGGCGCCGATCGACCACTACCTCGAGAAGAAGGTGCATCAGTTCGAGATCGATCAGCCCGACCTCCAGGCTTTTCTCACGACGTACAACGATGGTCGCTGGGTCCTCATGTTCAAAGACGACGCCGAGAGAACGGAGGCGCAGATGACAGCCGACATCAAGAAGGCCATCGGCAAAGACGTGCCCGTGGAGATCATCACCACAGGGCGCTGGGATCTCACCGCGCTCATCGCGACCCAGTTCTCGAAAGGTCGCGTGTTCCTCGCGGGCGACGCGGCGCACACGCTTCCGCCGACGCGCGGCGGTTACGGCGCGAACACCGGCATCCATGACGCGCACAACCTGTCCTGGAAAATTGCCGCGGTTCTGCGGGGCGAGATCGGTCCGGATCTCCTCGACACGTACGACGTCGAGCGTCGTCCGGCGGCGTGGACGCGCCTCGAGCAGACGTTTGCGCGGCCCGACTACGCGAGGCACGCACGCGGCGTCGCCGATGGCGTCGCGATCCTCGACGAGGTCGCCATCGAGCTCGGCCAACTCTATCGGAACCTCGCGAACGACGAGGCGCTGCCGGAAGCCGCGCGCCCCGATGAATGGAAGGGTCAGCCGGGCACCCGGGCTCCGCACCTGTGGCTACCCGATCCGGTGGACGCCGATGAGCGCGTCTCCACGCTCGATTGGTTCGGTCGAGGCTGGGTGCTCGTCACCGCGGGGGGCAACTGGGTCGCGGACGCAGGCATTCACATCGTGCGCGCGCCCGAGAACGTGCGCGAAGCGTTCGGCCTCGCAGCGAACGGCGCGTCTCTCGTGCGCCCCGACGGCGTCATCGCGTGGCGCAAGACGGCGCCGGACGGCATCGTGACGTTCCGCGGTTGAGGGGTCGAGACGGCGCGAATCGATGAGGGTCCGACCAGATTGGTGTAAGTACGCCTTCCTAAGGCAGCCTCTTATAAGTTCCGAATGCGGCCATCAGAGGGAATAGAACAACTGCCAGCACGAACGGAACAAGGTCGTTAATGAACAGTGATTTTGGGTTTCTATTCACTGACTTGTCCGGATTATTGGGTGAATAGTATATGAGAATCTTTGTGGTGGTCGTCGAGATCCGGCGTTTGGCAAAGGATATTGAGCAAGCACAGCCTGGCTCGGCGCAAACGATCACGTCTTCGTCGGCACCCTAATGCGAATCTTCGAGCCCGTTGCCGCGACGAATCAGCGCGTCCATTGCTCGACGTCCTCAGTCTCGAAAATCTGGCGAACGCAAGCACGCAACGCCGCACGGCCGGGCTGCTGCAAGCGGACGAGCAAGAATCCGTAGTGCGTGCCAGGCGCGAACACGCGCACGTCTGAAAAGTCCAAATCTTGCGTGACGAGGAACCGCTGGGCCGCCTGAGGTGTCGAAGAGCACTCAAGTGCCGATGAACGCGCCAGAGCGATTCCGGCGCCTCCGATCGGGCAAGGGGTTTCTGCCACCGCGCCGCTCTGATCCAGAGGTGACCGGGACTCTCGTTAGACGGCACCTCGAGCCCGACGGAATCCGTTCACGACGTCGTCGCGTGCTGTTACCTCGAGGAAGAAATTGCACATGCTGAATTTCGGATGAAAGCGATTGCGAGTCGGCTCGGGCCGTGGGCGATCTCGGGATACGTGCGCCGACCGATGCCAGCAAGCTTCGCGCTCTTAACGCCGTGTGTGGCTTCTCCACCCTCACGCTGAAATGCCGGCACCTCTCGCGGCCGTCGTCCCCGTCACTGGCGACGCCGCAGCCTATCGCGATACGCGACATCGATATCGCTACATTCACCGTCGTGGAATGGCTTATCGAGGCGATCGAGATACAGTTAGCCGGACGTAGAGCCATCCGAACGCGCACGAGTGCTCGCTGAATCCATCTCGTGTCTGATGAACGGCCTTGCTGTGTGCGCGTTTCCGGACGTAACCGGTGAGATCACCGACGAACTCTGGTCGGAGCTTCATGCTCACGTTCTCCATCTTGTTGTGAAATAGACCCATGGCGCCAATGGTCGCGGCCCGCAGTTGAGATCGACATCACCCCTCTTTTCGTGCGACGCTTGCAGCAGCGTACATGGATCCCAGGCGACTCCTCGCAGCAGTCCGTGGTCCAACGCAGGAAGCTCGAAGCGAGTCATGACAGACAACGACGAGACGAACGACGCAGCGGCAGGCAACTCGAAGGCAATCGTGCGTGCCAAGAGAAAACGTCGCGGGAAGAAGGTGCGCTCGAAGAGTTCGGAAAGCCAATCTCGAGCTGGTCGCGCCAAGGGAGGCACCGGCAGGACGTTCCCGCGTGAATCATTAGAACGAGCCGTGCGAGTAGCGTCCGCACTGCGTGACAAGAATGGTGGGAAACCTTGGCCACCTCAAGACATAGCCAATGTCCTAGATCTTTCCGCGACCAGCACGGCATTCTTTTATCTTGCAGCGGCAGCCCGCGACTACGGACTAACGGAAGGCGGGCGCGATTCCGCGATGATTTCCCTCACGGAGCTGGGTAAGGCACTCGTGTATCCGGCAAGTGCAGAGGAGGAAGCTACAGCGAAACTCAAAGCCTTTAGAAACATCGAAGCATTCGCCGCCGTACTCGACCACTACGGCGGCAATAGGCTACCTGAGCTTCAATATGCAAAGAATACCCTAAACCGCGACTTCTCCATCGAAGACGACCATCACGAAGACTTCGTAAAACTGTTCAAAGCGAATTGCGCGTTCGTCGGACTGAAGGAAGGTCAAGATCTGCCCGAGCAAGCTTTGGTCGACCGGCAGGTTGCCCCGGCAACGCGGAAAGATGACGCGACCGGGACAATTACCGTCGCGGAGCCAAACGAGTTAGGAAAAGGAGTCTGCTTCGTAATCATGCCCTTCACGGAGAGGGCTCCCGAACGTCAGAAGCATTTTTTCAATGAAGTATTGACTAGACTCATAACTCCAGCATGTATTGATGCTGGGTTCCGCGTCGTTACTGCAGATCGACGAGGGAGTGATGTGATCCACTCAACGATCGTGAACTCGCTACTTGATGCTGACCTCGTTGTTGCCGATCTCACGGATCACAACCCGAACGTCCTTTTTGAACTCAGCATGCGAATGCATGAAGACAAGCCAATTGCGCTGATTCAGGCCGATGGAACGGCACGGATCTTTGATGTAGACAAAGTCCTACGCGTATACGCGTATAATCCCAATCTCTGGACCAGCACACTTGAAACCGACAAGCCAGCGTTGGTCGAGCATATCAGAGCCGTGTGGGACAATAGAGACGGAGATGAAACCTACATGAAGCTGTTGCGCAGAAAGCGAACGCCTTAGTGGCAACATTCACGTCCATCTTCGTCGGCGAGATCGAATCTGCTCCACCGCGCTGCGGGTAGCAATTGTCACGGTGAGCTCGGCTAATCTTGCCCAAATCGTGACCCGACGCTGCGGAACGAGTCGGAACGACGCGGCATCGGGCGGGGCGACGGTTCGGGTTCTTGGGCGCAGAAAGCCTGTTTTGAAGCCAGAACAAGCGACTCGCGGCCTTTTCTGCCCAGGTATTTGGGGGCCTGCCGGCCCTCATGTGCCGCGTATGTGCCATGACCGTCAGCAGGCGCACCGCCTCGCACCGCACGTCGGGACTGAGATGCGCGTAGCGCATCATCATGTCGATCGACGTGTGCCCGAGCAGCTCCTGCAGCGTTGAGCGGCGCCCCTCGCGTCACGATGTGTGATGCGAAGGTGTGCCGGAGTGCATGCCAGCCGATGCGGCGACACTTGGTACAACGGACCTCGCCTAGGATGCCACATGATGGACGGGCACGAAACTCGCGCAACAACAGCAGCTGCCGGATGCATCGCGGATCTCGTGAGGAAGCCGCATCGGAAGCTCCACTCTTAGAGTGTGATCTTCGGACGCGACATTTGGGCGAAAGCCAACGCGCACCAAGCCTTTCACCACGGCTTGTTTGAGACCCTTCCAAGGGTAGTTGAGTGCGCACGTAATGGCGTGCTTAAAGTCCTCAATGGGCGCGGATTTCGCGATCGCGTCGTGAATGTGTTTGTTCAACTCCAAAGCGTTCCAAAGCCAGTGAATTCCATGCACCGCGGCGACGGCAACGAGACTTCCTGACTCCGTCGGCCGCGCCTCCATGCGCCAAGGACCCAGGGCAAATGCAATTCTTCGTATGTCGTCGGCGGACCGCCAGTCGATCGTGCCCGACGTCAGCGCGTTTACGATTCCTTCTTCGTCGGCCTCGGACAACGCCCTAGCCAGGACGAGGTGGGCGCTGTTCATATCCTGAAGAGGTGCGCTAGGGGAATTCGGGTCCCATGGATCTTTGAATACGAAGCGGACGATCCATTCGTTAGGGTCGTTGGAGAGCATGCTGTCCTCACCAGTATTCGGGGTATTATGCTCGAGCGATCGCTCCGGCGGTTCGAAGACGCTCATGATCTGGGATACCGTCGGGCTCGGATCGGGAGGCGCCGTTGCCGGCGGTGCATCCAGCACCCGGATCAAGCGCTCGACCATTCCGTGAAACTGATCGGGCAGCTGACTCAGATCGAGTTTCCGCAACATCTCGGCATGCACCGCGATCTCTGCATTGGACGCAGGGGGCAGCAGGGCTTGCATCACGAGAGCTTTGCAAATATCGGCGCCATGACGCATTTGCTGGAGGTGTTTCACGAGGATCCTCGACATGGCAACGGGTGCTGGCGCTCCTCTCCTACGCGGGCTGTAAATCATGCTCACCCTTGCGGTCAATACTCATTTCTTTGGGGTGCGTCCGGATGTCAGGAGCGAGCAGCTACGTGGCGCGAGGAGCGCGATGCACTCACTCCCGTCACACAGGACGGAGGAGATCGGCGAGTGCGGACGAACACGTGGCGAGCACGCGAGCTCGGACTTCGAGTCGTTCCTTCTCGAACCTTCGGAAGCGCGATTTGCTTACGAGAGCGTGAGAAACGGGCGGTGCGCCGGCGGCTCCGTGAGGAGGGACCTTCGCGGCGAGCCTCGTCGCCAACGGCGTTTGTGGCCCGGAAACTCAGAGCTGCAGGCCCGTCTTTCGTGAGCTCCAAACCGCATGACCCTCCGCTCCAACGGCACGCGCGCACCGATCCCGTCGAGACCAGGAGCACCCCGGCCAAGTACCTGCGGCGGGGTCCAGCTCTCTGTACCGTCATGTGCCCCCACGCCTCCGGCTCCCAAACCACCCAGGAACCGTCTCATGTGCCGTCCATGTGCCGCGCCCCTGCACAACGAGGCGGAACAGCGCGGTACCAGGTGGGACGCCACGGGAACGAGCCTTCCTAGAGATTCCGGGCATCTACGAGCCAAGGTCGCGTTTCGCAATTGGTTTCCGAGCCCTAGTCGAAGGTTCGATTCCCGGCGCCTCCCCCCATCCAGCGAAAAATAAATCTGTTCAGCGTGGGCGGCGATCCGTTGTCAGCGGATTGCCAGAAATTATTTTTCCGCCAGCCTCTCTCGAGCGGGTGAGCAGGGCGATCCCGTCGTTCTTTGCACTGGGGCTCAAGTGCATGTAGCGCATCGTGACTGCGAGGCTCCGATCGACGTTGCCCAGCAGACCGCGTTCATCTTGCGTCCGGCTTAACGTTCGCGTTCAGCCGCGAGGCCCGAGCGTAGGCGAGGAACTCGTCAGCTGCAACGCGCAGCTAGGCGGGAGCGTTATCGGTCGCATCCGGTTCACTCGGACCGTGGCTCGGAGGGTCGAGCTTCGGCACAACCTCGTTGAGGGCGTAATGCACGAAGTTCTTGCCGAGGTCCGTCGGGACGTACTGTTCGCGATCGTCGAACGCTGACTTCGCCATACGCGACGGTGGACCTTTGACAGGGCGCTTCTTGTAAAAGCTCCCAAACGCATATCCGTCTCGCGATCTTGTCGAATGACCTGACCTGTACTCAAAGTCACGGATTAGCAGTTTGAACAAATCGGCTTTCGCCGAATCTTCTCGGACTTGCTCATTGTGAATGGCAGCCCAAAGCTCCGCGCGCGTACTTTTCCGCCTACCGTACTGGCAAACAATCTGCGGCGGCAAACCCACCGCGACGCTCGCACCGAAGCACGACGGGCGCCTGCGATAAAATCGTCCGCACCGCGGGCGCCAGCCACCACCTCACGGGTCGCGACCACGCCTGCCGACAGGTTCATTGCTCAGTAGCCGGCTGTCCCTCAGGAATCTGAATCATCGCGCTAAACGTACTTTCGCAGAGTTTCGCGGTCGACGAAAGGTGCGACGAGCGCCTCTGCGAGACCCTGAAGCTCAAGACGGTCCGCATCCGAAGCGGTATGCGGCCGAGGATGCATTCGAGCGCCGGGAGGGCTTGGAGGAATGAATCGAGCTGCGGCGAGTCAGCGTGCGCGGGGACGGTGAAGCCGCGAGTGATTCGCCACCGCTTGCCGGTACCGAGTCCGCGCGTGCAGGCGATGCGTATGATGCGAAGACTTCGGCGAGACGTCGTGGTTGCCGGCGCGACCCTTGGCTGTTGTTGTGGAAGGGCTCGTTCGCGAATTCCTCGAGGTCGAGGGGCGACAAGACGGTCTAAGCGGTGGGCGATCCGCTGTCCTCGATGAGCTTTTCAACGACGCCGAGCAGTGATGGAGCCTCGATCTCCGCGACGCGTTACACGACCGCGAGATCGACGCCGTAATGGTGGATGAGGACGTCGCGCATTCCGGCGATCCGGCGCCATGACACGTGTGGAGCGCGCGTCCGCGTTTCCGCGTCGAGCCCCTTCACGGCTCGCCGACGACATCGAGATTTCGTACGACGGCGTCCTGGATCATGCGTGACCCGAAGAACGCGTCTCTTCCGTCCGTTGTGTATTCGAGCACAAGCGCGCAGCGCATCGCGGACGTGCTGGAGATACGCAACCCGCGCAAGGTGCCCGTGCATCCGGAGCTCGAGCGGATTCTCACGTGGTGGTTCGACGAGGGGTTCAAGATTGCGTTCAGGCGATGTCCGGCTGCGGACGATTCTGGTGCCACTTTGTGCAACGGAAGCGCCGTCACGGTTTCATCGTGCCGAACCGGAATTCATGCGTTGCCGGAGACGGTCCGCACACGAAGTCGAGCGCCTACAAGGCCATGAGGCGCGCGTGCGACGTCGCCAACGTGCGCTTCGAAGGGTGCCACCTGACGCGCCACACGATGATCACATGGGCCCGCCGCGGCGGCGCGCCCGCCGATGTCCTAGAGAGCGTCACGCACAACGCGGCGGGCGCGATCATCGACCAGTACACGCACTGGGACTGGGAGCCGCTCTGCAAGGCCGTGGCGTGCATCGACTACGGAACGGCAGTCGAGCTCGAGCACGACGCATCCGCGACGGCCGTTCCCCTCCCGGAGCCGCAGGCGGCAGCGTCAAAATATGGCGCGCCCTATGGCGTGCTAGCCAGGACGGGCCAAAACCACGGGAATTTTCGGTGGACGCGACTGCAACCAATTCGAACCGCTGCCCAGGTCGACCTGGAGTTCGTGGTGTCCACCGCCGACGCATTCGGGTTCCAGCGGATCGGCGGCGAAGCTCGCCGGATGCGTCGGCTCGGGATGAGCTTGCGGACGATCGGGGCGGCCCTTGGCGTTGACGAGAAGACCGTGCGGAAATCGCTCGCGCGCCTCGCGACTTGACGCGTGGTCCCTCGGCGGCCGTCATGCCTTCTGCATCGCGGGACAGCTGGAGTGTCCCGCCCGCCACAAGTCATGCCGGCCGCCGGTCTCGCCGCCTACACGTCATTCAGCGAAACTAAAGTCCAACAGACGCTCCGCAAAGAGCTGGCGTGACTTCAATGCATCCAGAAAGAGGTCTTCACGTTGCCCAGGAAAGAGCTCGGTGGTTCTGAATGGCTGGTCGTTAGGCTCGAAGTTGAACTCGAGCTTGAGAATCCCCACCACGAAATCGGAAGCCAGGTTCAACGCAAACGGACCTGAGCGGCAAATGACGCACGACTGCCGCAACGGACGCAGTGGCTTGACGCGGTCGACCACGCGATCGTGCCCATGCACGTTCATCTCACGTGGGTCTTCTCGGAAAACGTAGAGGACCGCCGCTCCACCATTATTCCCCACGAAGTGATACTTCGCCTGACCCTCTTCGATGATCAGGCGGTGGGTTGCGAAGAAGAGGGCGACATCGAGGTCACTTGTCAGGTCGAGGACTGGAGAGCGCAAGCCATAGTGCTGCAGTAACATGCTCAGAAGGTCCGCAAGATTGTACGAGGCGCCCATCAGGATGTCGTTCTGGAGCCGCCCATACTCCCGCAGGAGCTCATCGTCGGAATCCTCCATGTCCTGATACGAATGGATCCAGTCACCCGCCTCGTTTGCTTGTGCGACCCTTCGGTCAATGTCTGCGAGCGGCCATCGATGAGAAAGAACCAACTGCCATTCAACGGGGTCGGGTGGCGCGAAGGTGGCGAAGCTCATCGGTTTCGTTCGCCACAGCTCCCGCCATAACGAGGGCAGCAGGGAGACCTCGCCGATGCCAGGAATCGAAAGGCGCGGGTTCTGTCGTTCTCGACGAAGGGCGTAGTGCTCTGTCTGCCCACGAAACAGCAGCCGCCATTGCGTTCTTCCGCGCCATTCATCGATCTTGCGACGGAGCTCGGCGAGAGAGGTCGCCCGATGGACCGGCACGGAAGAAGTCGTGCTGTCAAACCAGCTCTTGAAGTGCCGAGAGAGAATCCGCGTGCGATCGTCGCTGGACGTCAAAGCGCCGCCGTAGAAACGATCGATGATAGTGGAGGCGGCGCCCGGCAGTACAACGTATCCCGAACGAATGAATGCCTCAACTTCTCCGTCCGTGTAGCCCATGTCGGCGAAACGCGCGCGGGTCAACTCGTAGTCCGGTCTGACCCGTTCGCGGTCGTCGTTCCAGCCGAAGTCGTCGCGATAGTAGTCCCAGTAGTTCATGTCGTTCAGGCTCGAGGGGCGCAATCGCCGAAGGTCTGCTGAAAAGGATTCCTTCCGGGGTGATCCGCCGTCCCTCCGTTGCGAGCCTCGTCCATCGTACTACAGGCCCGGCCGATAGAGGAAAACGGTATTCGACGGCATGCCGCATAAATTCTCGGCGGTAGCGTGAACGTGCTTGTAGGAAGGAGGTTGCGCGTGATCCGGCACTGCATAGAGAGCGCGCGATCATGTTACCCTCATTCCGAGTACGTTCAAAATGAAAAGTCGTCGCAACTCCAACACGATACGCCAGAGGGCCAGCACCGCTCCGACCTACCTGGAGCAAATCTGGGCGGCGCGAGTGAATGGTCTATTCGATTCAAATCACGAACGACGGGTTCTAGCGTGGCTATCGCAAAACTGGAATCGCCCACGCGTCATCATTGTTGGTTCTGGTTTCACCAGAAACAGCATACATCCATCAAATATGACCATTCCGCTTTGGGAACACCTTTCGACCGCCATCGAGAAGAGTCTAGGAGTAGAGCATGGGGCTTTCGACGCCCTGCAACTTCCGGACATCCATGCTGCACAATTTGGAAGTCGCGGACCTCTGCGTGAATTGCTTGCCGAGCAGCTAAATGACAATAGTTTGCATGCGGGTAAAGCGCACGACGCGTTGTGGGAGAGTCAGCCCGCCGCTGTAGTAACAACTAATTTTTTAGATACAGTGCTAGAAAAGTCGCGGCCGCGCCGAGCCCAGGTCGTCGTGCGAGACTCTGACCTCGGTGCGCCCATTGCGTCTCATATGCGACAGGTTGTATACCTGCACGGACATCGAAAGGACCGTAGGACGTGGGTGGCTGGACGACAGGAGTATGAGCAGCTACCTCTGAAACGGCCGCTGATTCATGCAAAGGTGCGGCAACTGCTTGCAGAATTTCCGGCGCTGATAGTGGGATATAGTCTAGCGGATCCCGATTTTCACCTCATATATGGCGATACAATGCGGTCAATGGGGAAGGCTCGCCCCAGTGGGCTTGCCCTATTGCCGGCGACAACATCGAGGCATCCGAAGCTTGTCGCGGAAGAGTTGAATCAGAAATATTGGAGCACGCTGCGTCTCAATGTAGTCGTATTTAGCCACAGTGCTTCGCAAGATCCGAACGAGTCGTATGCTCGATTCTTTAAGCTGACAGAGCGGGTTTCGACAGTGAGTCAACTCCTTGTCGCACTCAAGAAGCCGCCAACACCGCGTGAAGTTCGTTCTGTTTTTGCTCAAAACATCGAAACGGGACGTTCGGCGCTAAATGACCCAGATCTGGCGGACGTACTTGATACTCCGGATGAGCGTCGCCGTTGGTGGCGTGAGGTACTGGCTCGTTCATTGGATGACTCGAGTCGCACGAAGGCGACGCAAGCAAGCACGTCGACAAACCTGTGGCGACATCGGACAACGGAGGCGCGAGAAGGTGAGCGTACTCCTCCGCGCGGCCAAAAGTCCGACCCAAGAATGAGCAGCGTGGATCGCGCGATTTGGTGCAAGGGTCCTGACAAATGGAGGAAATCACTGACGGTCGCCAAACTGCTTGATTGGATGGATGCGGGTGACGAAACTACGAGACGGCTCGAACAGCTCTTGCGAGTGCGAGCTTTGCGAGTTGACGTTCAGCAGTGGTTGCAGGTTGCTCTGAGCGATGCGGATGCCGCACCGCGCTTCGCAGATCAGTCGAACGTTGCAGCCTTGGCCGTGCTTACTAACGGTGATCGTCGTGCGCTACGCGAGGTGCGCCAATTGGCCGGGATGTACGCCGAGTCGAAAGTTAGCGCCGAAATTGGGAGGTATCTTGCAGAGTCAGCGGGTCGCGTGCGACGGCCAGTGCGGGGAAAATGGATCGACAAGCTGAAGGGCGCTTTCCGGTTGATGGCTCGAGGAGAGCGTGATCGAGCACGGAATGAATATTTATCGATCTACAAGGGGTTAATCCACGAAGACCACGGCGGCCCCGATGAGAGAGAACTAAGCCTTTTAGCATATTTTGCAATTTCGGGCGTACTCGGGGCTACTGCTTGGAATCGCGAGCTATCTGAGATCGAGGATCTTTGGCGCAAGCGAGATATTTTGAAGACCGACCCTGTCGTGCGCCGGTGGCTAGAAAGAACGCGCGCGCTTTGCGAGAGTGCGAGAAAGGCAAAGACAAGAAAAGATGAAGATGCCGGCTACGAAAGCCGTCGCATGAGTTGGTCGGCTACACCAGCCGAGCTTTGGCAGCACTACGAAAATGCAAATAATCTTGGTGCGCCTTTGTCGCTTCGACGAGAAATTCTGGGCGCACTGCTTGGTACGATTCCTTCGGCTGCACACGAGCTGGACGAGCGACTCGCGCTTCACATGGAAGAAACCGGAGATTGGCTTGAGAGTGCCTTCAATGCTGGAGAGTTTTCCGTTAACCGTTCGTCGGTAGTTCAGGAGCTTCCAAAGCTTGGAGCGGCGCAGCGGAAGCAAGCCGCACACGCAGTCGCTCGAAAAGTATTCGGTGGCTCAACGATGGCCTTGCCCGCCGAGAGCCTTCCTCGCAAAGCTCGTCTCGGCGTGCTTGCGGCATGTCCTGAGATTATTCCTCAGAACTACCTGAATAGGGCGCTCCGGTTCTTACGCTGGAATTCTTGGCATGATGAGCAATATGGCGAAGTCGCGAAGGCCGTCGCGAAAGTCGCTCACATCTGTTCTTGGCGAGATGTGTCGCCAATTCTGATTGAGTTGGTGCAAATCGCGAAGAGGAATCGGGGACTGCGTAGGGAGTTGCTTTGGGGTCACATGCGGCTACCCTGGGAACACTGGTCGGAATGCGACGGCTTTTGGGGCCTGAAAGGCATGGAGTTTTTGCGCTCCTTTTTGGACGGTGCCGAGCCGCTGTCAAACGGCCATGCAGGATGGTTAATCAGGTCTCTCTTTGATACGGCTCCTCGGGGTCCGATCCGTCGTTTGGCAATGCGGTGGCTGAGAAGTCCGCGATTGGATCTTAAGGACGACGACACCCTGCGGGCGGCCACGAGCATTGCGACGAGCATTGCGACACGGGTGCCACGCGAGGTAGCAGTATTTAATGCTATTAAACGGCGCCCGACACTTGGGCTCATGTCGATTGTGCTGTCGTCGGAGACGCGAAAGTCCATTCACGGATGGGGGATGGTACGATTTGAGCATTGGGTTGATCGTGAGGGATGGAAGAGCAGCCGCCGCGCTAGGAGTTTAGGCCCTAGCGACGACGTCGAGGAAACAGAATGTCTCGTATCGCTCATCCAAAAGAGATCAAGCCGGACAGCGGTTTGCATTGACCGGATCTTTGGGTTGATCGATAGGACCTGGTCGGTTCTCCCTGCGCTAGCACCGATATTGCATCCGCAGTTTTGGCAGGAACGCTGGCACCGGTTGTTGTCCGTGCTCCGCGTTGGCGGTCATGCCAGGGCCCCGAAGAGCTGGTTGCTGGCGCGAGTTCAACTTGTGAAGGATGTTTTCTTTGTCCCTGACGAAATTCGGCAGCATTTCGTGGCTTCGCAAGAGCTGAGATTTTTGAGGTTGTGCATAATAGATGCGATTGGTCACGGAGACGACAAGCTTGCAAACAATGCCATCTACGTGCTTCCGAGTCTGGCCTGGCGTATTTCTGCGAGCGACGAAGCGAATGCTATTGCAAATGCTCTCGTCGCGGCGGCGAACGACATTCGGATCGGCGTCGTGCATGGCGCCGCGTTCGCGGCGGCCTACATAGCTACTCTCGCGCGATCGAATCGCGTGGATGCGAGGGTTGTTCGAGCGGCAAAGGACGTAGAGGCATTGCTCAGGCGGGATCCTCTCGCCATCGTCAGAAGGCAGGTGGTATTTGGTCGCGCGAAGGCGGCTACCCATCAGATTCGACAGGGGTTGAAGGATATCTAAGGTGTGGACAGTGCCGCGCCGGTGGAGAACGTGGACAGCCCCGCCGATTGCCGCCTTCTGACCTGCTGCGCCTCGACGGCGGGCCTGACCACGTTCTCCACCGGCGCTTGGAAAACTCGCTCCGCGAGTTTTCCACACTGCCCACAGGCTCGACGACGACCAGTGTTTTTTGTGAGGGCAGGCCGCTCCGGGACCGCAATTTGACCGGGCCGGGTCGATGATGGACGATGTCCATCAATGAGCGACGAGCCGATTGCGCTGAAGGAGGTTCAGCTTCGCCTTGGCGTTCCGCAGCACGTTCTGATCCACCTGTGCGAGAAGGGAGTCATCGAACCGGACTTTGCGGAAACTTCCGGACGCGGGAAGCGCCGGGAGTTCTCGCGGCGCAACGTGTTCGAGTTTGCCGTGGCGTTGGCGCTTCGCCGACTGGAGCTACCTGTGGCGACGATTGCGCTGCTCGTCCGAGTGCTCCGATCGTTCCTCCGCGCAGTGGCCAAGGCGGACCCGGGCTTTCTGATTCCCGAGTCGCTCGTCGGGGACGGCGCCGAGCTCTCTCTGAGACTGTATGACGCGGAGCAGCTCGTCCTGGTGATCCGCGGGTTTGCGTTCGGGAAGCCGCGCCTGCTGAGTGCCAAGCTGTCAGATGCCCCCCCGAGGGTCGCGAAGCTCGAGAGCGCACCTCGGCCGTACCAGACGTGTATCGAGATTGACCTGTCGGAGATCGCGCGACGCACCTGCAAGTAGACCTTGCGGTGATGATAGACGACGTCTATCATTCGGGTATGGACGGCGCGGCAAGGGAGCTTGAGGAGGAGGCGGGGAGCTCGGATGCGCTTTCGCCGGAGATGATCCGGTTTGCGGACCATCTGGCGGAGCTTCTTGCCGAAGAGTTCGTGCGTGCCCTGAAGAAGGAGAACGGTGATGCGGGCAGCGGTGTATGCGAGGTTCTCGAGCGAGAATCAGCGGGAGCAGAGTATCGAGGATCAGATCCGGGTTTGCAGGGAGTTCGCGAACCGGAACGGGATCGCGATCCTCGAGAGCCACATCTACTTCGATGAAGCGCAGTCGGGTGCGGTGCGGTCTCGGCCGGGGCTCGAGGCACTGAAGAAGGCCGGCGAGGACAAGCAGTTCGACGCGGTGCTGGTCGATGACTCGTCACGGCTGTCGCGCGACAACCAGCACTTCAACACGCTGCTTTGCCTGTTCCAGTACTGGGGAGTCAGCCTCATTTCGGTGAGCGACGGGCTCGACACCCGCGAGGAGCACGCGAAGGTCGCGTATCAGTTTCGCGGGATCATCAACGAGCTGTATCTGACCGACCTGAAGAAGAAGACGCATCGGGGGCAGATGGGGCAGGTGCTGCGCGGCTTCTCAGTCGGCAGCCGCGGCTACGGATACGCGAGCGTGCCGGAGGGCGAGTCGAAGTACGACAAGAAGGGGCGGCTTCGGGCGGATGGGTTCAAGCTGGTCATCGTGCCGGAGGAGGCGCGGATCGTTCAGCGGATCTTCCGCGCGTTCATCGATGGCAAGGCGGTCACGAAGATCGCGAAGGAACTGAACGACGAGCGCGTGCCTACGAAGGTGCGACTGAAGGGCGGATGGAATGTGTCGACCGTCTCGCGCATCCTGAAGGACGAGAAGTACATCGGGCGGTTCGTGTGGAATCGGACGACCACCGTGAAGGAACCGCTCTCGGGGAAGATGAAGCAAGTGGAGCGACCGAAGGAGGAGTGGGTCGTTCAGGAGCGGCGGGACATTCGCATCATCTCGGATGAGGACTGGCATGCCGCGCAGGCGCGCTGGCGCGAGATTGATGGGGTGTTCCCGCGCAAGAAGGGGAAGAAAGGGTTCGAGGGGAAGCGGAAGAGCTACGTGGAGTCGCATCCGACGCATCTGCTCTCCGGCGCACTCAAGTGCGGAGCGTGTGGTGGCGCTATCGCGCTCGTGAGCGGGAAGGGGAGCGGTTACTACGGGTGCCTGAATGCCTCCCGGCATTCGTGCGAGAACAAGGTGCTGATCGCGCGCAAGCGCATCGAGGACAAGTTCGTTGCTGCGCTGAACGAAGCGGTTCTACGTGCCGATGTGCTCGAGCTCGTCTACGAGCGCACCGCGAAGAAGATAAAGGAGCAGTTCGCGCACGTACCGGAAGAGCTGCGGCTGAAGAAGGTCGAGCTGAATCGCGCGGAGACGCGCGTGCACAACTTCATCGAGTTCATCGCGAGCGGGCGGGCCACCGCCGCGCTCGCCGATGCCCTGGCTCAAGCCGAAGAGCAGGTGAAGACGCTCACGGCGGACGTGGTGAGCATGGAGGCGGCTCGCGAGCACATCTTCACGCCGCCGCCCCGGGCGTGGATCACGGAACGCATCCGCGACCTGAACGGCATCCTTGCTCAGCGAACGGAGAAGTCAGCGCTCGAGCTCCGGCGGCTAACCGGGCCCGTCACGCTTACTCCCGAGAAACCGGACATCGGCCGTCCTTATTTCCGGGTCGCTTGTAAATTCGATGCGCTGAACCTGCTGGTTGCGGATGGCGGTTCGAATTTATTGCGATGGTGGAGGCGCCGGGAATCGAACTCTGCTCTACGACTGTCGTCGGTGGTAATCCGGCTGCGTTTGCGGAAGGCAACAGGAATTGCGGACCGCCGCTTTTGCCGCTGTTTCCGCCCGGGAGCCGTGTTCGTTGATGCGGGTCAATATCGAGCCGAAGCTTCAGTACGGCCTCGCAGAGGGGGGCCCATTCGGCCGCCGTGTAGCGGTCCAGAATGTCGCCCTTCGCGTTGTGGGTGATGCGCTCGACCCATTCCTTCGGGGCGCCCCCGCGCCGGGCCATCGAGACAAATGTGTGCCGCGTCGAGTGCAGGCTCCGGGGCCGGACATCCACCGCTTTGCACGCCCGGATGAAGGCCTTGTAGTAGGTCGACCGGGTGTGATGCGGCGTCTTCGCGCGCGCCGTCACCAGCGGAACGATGAAGTCGTCCGCCGTCGGCTTCCGGCAGGTGAGAAGTTCGAAGCCGCCGGTGGCCCACTGCCGAAGGATCTCGGCGAGCTCTGGGTGGACGGGGACTACCCGCGGGCGGTCCGTCTTCAGGGGCGCGCCGCCGTACTGCGTCGCGACATCGAGGCACCAGAGTGGCTCGGCGCCGTCGTCGAGATCGCGCCAGCGCCGCCCGCAGATCTCTCCCTCGCGCATGCCGGTGAAGAAGGCGAGCGCGTTTAGGACGCGGACGTCTTCGGGGATCGAGACGTGCCGGATGAGGAGCGTGACCTCCGTCGCGGTGTACGTCTCTTTCGGCTTCGCCGGGTCGCGCTTGAGGAGCTTCGGCTTCAGGTCGATAGGGTTCAGCTTCACGTGGCCGGCCCGCAGCGCGTCGGCGAACATGATGTGGAGCACACCGACGACGTTCGATATCGACTTGTCGGAGAGCGGCCGGGTGTCCTTCTCGCTGCGCGGCTGCGTCTTCATCTCGCGCACGAGATCATCGGAAATGGGAGGCGTCCACTCCGAGATCTCCATCTCGGCGAAACGCTTGCGCGGGAGCACGTGGCGTCGGATCCACCGCCCCTCGTCGACCCTCGAGCGGTTCTCGCGCGTGGTGAACCACGATTCGAACCACTGCCGGACGGTGAACGTGCCCGCTTCCCCGGCGTCCGGATGGAACGTGCCGGCCTTCACGGCCTTCATGCGCTCACGGTCGACGCGCTCGGCCTCGCGTCGGTCGCGACCGACGAGCTTCCAGTGCTGCTTTCCCTGCCAAGGGACGACGCTATAATAGGTCGTATAGCCCTTGCGCTTGCGCTCGACGACAGCCATCAGACGCCCTTCGCTTTCTTCACCGGTCGCGCCTTCATCCAC
>DASZVB010000138.1:0-24004 GCA_035547195.1 Polyangiaceae bacterium | reverse complement strand
AGCGCGTCCGGCGTGGCGCCTTCCACGTCGACGGCGAGCGGCGCGCCGTGAACGGCGCGGAACGCGCCGTACGCCGCGAGCGTCGCGCGTCCGCCGCCGCGCCGCGCGCGCTCGAGCGACGCGACGACGTCGCGCGCCGCGAGCGCCGCGCCGCCCGCGGTCACGAGCCCGGGACGGAGGACGACGCGCGCGCCCGCCGCCGACGGCTCCGGCAGCGACGCCGCGAGAGCCGGGTAGGGCCGCCCGGTCGCGTCCACGGCGAAGAGCGGATCGGCGATCGCCGGCGCGAACAAGGCGCTCGCCGGATCTTCGGCGGAGTGCGGATCGATCCCGTCGAGCGACAGCGGCAGCTCGAAGCGCAGGATGCCTCCGTACGGTTTGCGGGAGAGAGCGCGCGCGACGCCGGTCGAGAGCGCGCTCGCGATGAACGCGCGGCGCGACATCACCGGACGAGCCAAAGGCCTCCCGTGGTCGCCGCGACGATGGGCGCCATGCGTACGTCCTCGGCGGGGCAAACCGCGATGGCGCGGACGCCGTCCTTCACCGGAACCCGCAGGCGTTCGGCGATCGTGCCGTCGCGCGCCCACGTGCTGATCACGACGGCGTCTTCTTCCGGCTTGTCCGTATCGACGCTCGCGAGCAGCTCGGGTTGGCCGTCGAGGTCGAGGTCGGCGACGGCGAGCGCGCCGCCGGCCTCCGCAAGCGTCGTGGTACCGGCGCCTCGTCTCAAGCTGACGCGACGGGTCGCGGGATCGCGCGTCGCGAGCACCGCGGTCGATCGCCCTTCGGCGTCGACGACGGTGCCACTCGCGAAGGCGTCGACCACCGGGAGCTCTTCCGTGTGCTGGCCGCGGCGCCCGCACGGTCCTTCCGCGCCGAGCGCAATCCCGGAGCGGCTCAAGCACCCGAAGTCGTCCCCGAGCGGGATCGGCGCGCCGAGCACGCGCACCTTCGCGAGCGCGGGGGAGAGCAGAAAGCCCTCGGCGCGATCCGAAATGCCGACGAGCACGCCGCTTCCGCGTACGATGACCGCGCTGCCGAGGGGCTCGCGCAACGGCGACGGCGCGACGGGTGAAAGGCTCGACCACTGCGTTTCGACGCGCGGCGAAAAGCGCCCGTCGCCGGCGCGTCCGATCTGCACCTTGTGCCGGCCGACCGCGACGATCTCCGCCTGACCGTTTCCGGCGACGTCGCCGCAAGCGAGCGCGACGATGTCGGACGGCGCCACGGCGCGTTCGATGCGGCTCGCCGCGACGGCGATGCGCGGCAGATACGCGCCGATCTCGCCGTCGAGCTCCGCGCTCGCTTCGGCGCGTGCAAAAGCCGAGTCGGAGGGATTACGGCCCGCCGCGATCGCGTGAGCCGCAGCGGCGACGCGGAGCCGCCCCTGCGCGAGCTGCGCGGTGAGATAGAGCAACGGGTGACCCGGCGCGGCCGCCTTTCGCGCTTGCTCGAAGGAGAGCGGCGAGGTCACCGGCCGGGCGCCGCCGCCCACCGCGCGCGCGACGCATACGGCAATACGAGTGGACAGATCCGCGGCGCGCGCCGGCGCGGCGCCGCCCTCGACCGGACCCGCGGCGACGGTCGCGCCGAGGACGCGACCGCCGAGCGTGCTCGCCAGCGAGCAGCAGGCCCGCGAGAGCGCCGAGGCTTCGGCCGCGCATCGGGGCGAATTCGGGGGCTCCGCCGTCGCGGCCGTCGCGGAGGTCTCTGGGGTCGGAAGAGGCGGCTCCGGCGCGGTCGCCGTCGTCACGGCGCTCGCCGCGGCTGGCGCCGGTGTGGGTGATGTAGGTTCGATATGCGACCGGCTCGCGCAGGAAGACAGGAGCGCGATCGCCGCGATCGCCGCGCCGTTGCCGCCGCGAGCGGCAAAGAACGGGGCGTTCGCCGTCTCGGGCCCGCGCAGCATGCGACGAAGATAGCTTCAAACCGGGTCGAGCGAATGTCGCAAACAGGCCGGGCCTCGCATTTCGAGGGGTGGGGCCTTCGAGTTGTTGCGAGAGCGGGTGCTCGTGCGATATCGGTTGAATGCTTGCCCGTCTGCACCAAGTTCCTCGCCGGCGTCGCGCTCGGCTGCGCGCTCTTCCTGTCCGCGGGCCGAGCGTCGGCCCAGTGCGTGGACGAAGAGCTGAAGCGTGAGCTCGTCGGCAAGCGCGCTTACCGCGGCGTCGTCCCGCGGAAGTTCAAGAAGGCGCTCCGTCACGAGCTGTCCTTGATCGGCGGGTGGTACGCCGGGGACATCGCCGACGGGGCGCCCATCTACGGCGGCGCGTACACCTTCCACTTCACGGAAGATCTCGGCCTGGAAGCGTCCTTCTTGCACACCGAACGGCGATTCGCCTTCCTCGAAGCGGTCGATCAGGCGCGCGAGGGCGTGCTCGACATCGGCAACACGACGTCGGCCGTGAACATGTACATGGGCCACATCGTGTGGACCCTCGCCTACGGCAAGGTGCGCTGGCTCGGCGGTTCCATCGGTCGGTTCGATTTCTTCGTCGCGCTCGGCGCGGGCGCCGTCGACGAAGCCGGCAGCCGCGGCGTCGCGGGCTCGGGCGGCTTCGGGCTCAAATTCTTCTTCAACGACTGGCTCGGGATGCGCCTCGACGTGCGCGATCAGGTCCGCTCCGTCCGCGGCCCCCTCGGCGTCGAGCGCACGGTGAACGACGTCACGGCCACCGGCGGCCTGAGCATCTTCATTCCGTTCTCGAGTTGAAGCGAGCGCTCAGAGCCCGGTGAGGGCCTTCAAGATCCGTCCCCACATCGTGGCAGGGTCGACGGGGCCGTCGGTCACGACCAAGCACACGCACGGGTCTTTGCTCGTGACGACGTTGCCGTGACAGCCGGTGTCCTGGTCGCGGCGTGACAGATCTCCCGTGCGGAAGACGTCGCGCGTCGCGGTGTCTTCCAAGACGCCGTCGAGCACGAGCACCATTTCCGTCCCGGTGTGCCGGTGTTCCGGGATGCTGAGCCCCGGCTTGAACTGCAGCAATCGCACCGGGAGATCGCCGACGGTGAGCGACACCGGCACGTGCTTCACCCCCGGCGCGAGGAAGCGCCAAGTGGGAACGGGATCCTTGAAGTACCGATGGAGCGGACGCGGGATTCCGCGCGCGACCGGTGAATCGACGTATTTCGCGGGCTTGGGCGGCTCGGCAGTTCGCGCGCCGGCACGCGGCGCTTCGAGCGCGGCGCCGCCCGGATCGGCCAGGGTGTCGAGGAGGGCGCCGCCGAGATCGTCGAGGAGCGCGACCTCGTCCCGGCATTCGGCGCAATACGTGAGGTGGCACGCCACGACGACCGACATCCATTCCGGCGCGACGCCGCTCGCGTACGACGCGAGGTCGTCGGGATCGGGGTGATGCGTGGGCGTCATTCGTGCGCCTCCCCGATGTGCTCCCGCAACGCGCGCAGCGCAAGCCGCGCCCGGGTCTTCACCGTGCCCAATGGAATGCCGGACGACTCCGACAGCTCGCTCATCGACTGCCCGTCGAAGTACAGCGCTTCGAGCACGCGGCGCTGTTCCGCGGGCAGCCGTTCGAGCGCGCTGCGCAGCGCGCGAGCCCGCGAAAGCTCTACCGTCGCCCGCTCCGGGCTCGGTTCCTGGCTCTGTCGATCACCGACCCAGCACGGGTCGTCGGGGTCGGGCTCCGGACGCCGCGTCCGGCGAACGCTGTCGATGAGCCGGTTCCGCGCGATCGCGAAGACCCAGGTGCTGACGGCGCCCTTCTCCGGATCGAAGCGATCCGCGTGGTTCCAGACGCTGAGCATCACTTCTTGGGCGACCTCGTCGGCGAGCGACCGGTTGAGCCCGTGGCGCAGGAAATACGCACGCACCCGCGGGGCGTACTCGAGGAAGAGGGAATCGAAGCTCGGGCGCTCCATGGGCGTTCTGCGTCGCAAACCACAAACCGGGGGCCACGGTGGCGGGTCCGGACGCATGCCGGCAAGGCGGGCCTCGTCGAACGCCGGATCCATGCGGACAATACGCAAAACGTTGCCTGCCGGATTCCGCAATTTCGTCCGACGCGGTTTCCGACCGTCGTGGCACTGGCGCCGCGCCCGAACCCAGGGCAGAAAGGGCCGGAGATCCAAGCATCATGAAAACGCTCGTCCTTTTGCGTCACGGCCAGAGCCAGTGGAACCAGGAGAATCGATTCACCGGGTGGGTCGACGTCCCCCTGAGCCCCCTGGGCATCGAAGAAGCGAAGCGCGCGGGCGCTCTGCTCCGCGCCGAAAAGCTCGAGTTCGACGTCGCTTACACGTCGCTGCTGAAGCGAGCGATCAAGACGCTCTGGATCGTCCTCGAAGAGCTCGACTTGATGTGGATTCCGGTGCACCGCAGCTGGCGCGTCAACGAACGCATGTACGGCGCCTTGCAAGGCCTCGACAAGGCGGAGACCGCCGCGAAACACGGCGAAGCCCAGGTGAAGATCTGGCGGCGTAGCTACGACGTGCCGCCGCCGGCCATCAGCCCGGACAGCGAGTATTCACCCGCGAAGGATCGGCGGTACGCAACGCTCGGCGCCGCCATCCCGGCGACCGAATGCTTGAAGGACACGGTCGACCGATTCTTGCCGTACTGGGAGAGCGACATCGCTCCCGCGTTGAAGCGCGGTGAACGCGTCCTCATCGCCGCTCACGGCAACAGCTTGCGCGCGCTCGTGAAGCACCTGGAAGGGATCAGCGACCAGGACATCGTCGAGCTGAACATTCCGACGGGGGCCCCGCTGCTGTACCAGCTCGACGACGATCTGAGGCCGACGGGGCCCGGCCGTTATCTCGGCGATCCAGAAGAAGTGAAGCGGCGCGCCGCCGCGGTGGCCAGCGAGATGAAGCGCTAGGGGGTCGTCGACGCCCGCTCTTGTGCAGCACCCCGTCTACACCTCGCTGTCCGCGGGGCCCGTCAAACGCGTCGGAAACCGCCGGCCAGGTTGATCAGAACGGAGATGATCGCGAGCACGAGGAGCACGTGCACCCACGCGCCGATGGTGTACGCGCCCGTCAAACCGAGCAGCCACAGCACGAGCAATACGACGGTAATGGTCCAGAGCATTCGGCACCTTCCTCTTTCGTTGAAACGCGGCCCGTTCGGGCGGCGTGTAGCCGGTCGTTTGCAACGCGCATGCCCGCGATCTCGGTGAAGGTGTCGATTCCCCGAATCGCTCGAGAAAAACGGGTGAAACGAGCCGGCCATTACAAAGCTTCAGTCGAAGGAGTTGCAAGCTGCTGGCTGAGGCAATTCGCGTCGAAGACGGCGTCCGTGTGTGCGATGGCCGGCGAGCCGTGCGGGCGTAGCGAGTCATGGCGTCTCACTCGTCTTCGGCAGACGGGCCCCAGGCCGATGATTCGCGCCGTGGGAGCGCGGCGAGCGCGGGCGCTGCGGCGAAGCGCTTCTCGAGCTGGGAGAAGATTCCCGTCCTGTGCAACGAGGAGCAGCGGGCGCTCTTCGCCCTCCTGAAGCACCGGATCAGGCTCGACGCGGCATCCATCCGCGCGCGTCTCGTGGAGTCGAACCTGCACGTGGTGGTCGAGCAAGCGCGCCTCTTTCGCGGGCGCGGCGTGGCGTTGGCGGATCTGGCGCAGGAGGGGTGCCTGGCCCTCATCCGCGCAGTGGATCAATTCGAGCCACCACGCCACGCCGAGTTTGCTCGCTATGCGGTCTGGCTCATCCGTCGAAGGCTGCGCCGCGTGACGCGCACCAGCGTCGGCGAGCGAGAGAGGCGCGTCTTCGGGACGTCCTGGGACGTGGACGTGGTCGGCGATCCGGCGTTGCTCGATCCGTACGCGAGCACCGTGCGCGCCGAAGTCGAGCGCACCGCGCACACGCTCCTCGGGCTGCTCGCCGACGAGGAAGAGCGCATCTTGCGGCTCCGGTTCGGCATCGGGCTCGACGACCCGCAGAGCTTCGAGGAAATTGGCCGTCATCTCGGCATGGATCCGAAGCGCGTGAGCCGCCTCGAGAACCGCGCGCTCTTCGTATTGAAGCGCCGCGCCCGACGGTTCCGAGCGATCAGCGGCTGAGTCGCGCATCCCCACACCCGCTTACACGCGTTTCGACGGCGTTTTGCCGATCGCGCGTCGCGTTCTGCCGGTTCAAGCGCGCCCGGGCGTCGTGTAGGCTCGTAGGCTGATGCGCCTTTTGCCCTTCACGTCGCTGCTCGGGGTCTCTGCGCTGTGCGCGTCCACCGCAGGGGACGTCCTCGCGGCACCCCGGGTGGCCGGAGCGCCGAAGGTCGCGGCGGCGCCGAGGATCGCGGGCGCGCCCAGGAAACCCGCTCCGCGCAAAGCCCACGCGACGAAGCCGTCGGCGGCCGAATCGGCGCCGCCAGCGGAAGAGAGCGCCGTTAGCGACGCGCAAGGGCGCGAGGACGCGCCGCCCGCGCCCGACGACGCGGCTGCCGAAGCGGCGAGCGACGAAGGCGGAAAGCTCGACGAGAAACCGCCGCCGCAGACGGCCGCCGCAGCGCAGAACCTCTCGCCGCTGAACCCCGAGCCGAACGAATCGCCGAAGCCGTCGCCCGCGCCGGGTCCGGAGGCGCTCGACAAATTGATCGCCGACATCGCGACGCTGCGCGCGCGCGTGGCCGCGCTCACGACGTCGCTCTTCTCGAGCAAGCTCCGCGTGTACGTGCACACGGACGGCGACGACGCGCGGGTCCAGAGCTTCGTCGTGACCCTCGACGACGGCGTCGTCTTCAAGGGCGAGCCGGGCTTCGTCGCCGAGGACGAGAAGATCGTGTACGAGCACGCGGTCGCGCCGGGCAGCCACGTCGTGGGCATCGAGGTGGAACGCCAGGACGCTCGCGGCGCTTCGTACCGCACCTGGCAGACGACGCGCTTCGCCATCCAGGTGCCGGAGCGGCAGACGCTCGAGGCGATCGTCGACGTCGAAGACGATTCGAACATGGCCGCCGATTTCCCCGACGACCAGGACGGCAAGTACGCGCTCCGGGTGAAGCTCCGCGCGAAGGTCGCCAAGTGATGCGCTTCGGGGTCGCGCTGCCGTGGCTCGTCGTGCTGTTCGCGCCGTTGGCGGCGCACGCTCAGCCGAACGCGGCGCCGAAGCCGTCCGCCGCCGCGCCTGCCGAGCCGAGCGCGGCGAAAGCGGACGCCCCCGCGCCCGCGGCCGACGAGTCGGGGGCCGCTCCCGCCGCGAACGCTCCCATATCGACCACTCCGGTTGCCGATTCTCCTGCGGCGCCCGACACGCGCGGCGCCGCGATGCGCGCGTATCAGGCCGCGCTCGCCGCGCAGAAGCTCGGCGCGACCACGCCGCTCTCGCGCGACGGCGTCGCCGCGGCGATCGCGGCGGCCGAGGAGAAGCTCGACGAGGGGCGCCGCGACGAGGCCATCGGCGACCTCGTCTTCCTCGTCGAATCGCCGCGCTTCGAGCCGTTCCGCGACCTCGACGAGGGCCGCAATGCCGTGCTCTTGCTCGGTGACGCGCTCGGGCGCGCCGGCGCGTACGATCCGGCGCGCGCTTACCTGGTCCCGCTGCTCGTCAAGAACCCGCCCGACGTCTGGGCGCGCCGCGCGGCCCGAAGCCTCGTCGACTTCGGGCTCGACAGCGATCACCCGGAGCTCTTCGTCATGGATCTCTCGAAGCTCGGGACGCCCATCCCCGACGAGCTCGCGGGCGACATCTGGTACCTCACCGGGCGCACCGAGCAGCGCGCAGGGCACGACGAAAAGGCGCTCGCCGCGCTCGCACGCGTCTCGCCGCGATCGCGGTTCTGGGCGCAAGCCACGTACCTGCAGGGCCTGGTGCACGTCGGAAACGGACGGCTCAAGCAAGGCGAGCAGCAGTTCTGCAAAGTCGCCGACGTGAAGCAGACGCCGCGCGAGGCGCTGGCGTTCGGTGGCGGCGACTTCTTCCAGGTGCGCGACCTGGCGCGCCTCGGGCTCGGCCGCGTCGCTCACGAGCAGTACCGCTTCGACGACGCGCGCTACTACTACTACCTGGTCCCGAACGACTCGGAGCATCTGCCCGAGGCGCTCTACGAAGCCGCGAACTCGCGCTACGAAGCGAAGGACTACCGCGGCGCCCGCGACCTGCTCGACGAGATGCGCGCCCGCGGCGAGACGTCGCGCTACGAAGACGAGTTCTGGGTCTTCGACGCCTACGTCGATCTCTCGCTCTGCGATTTCCCGAAGGCCGACGAGAAGCTGCGCCGCTTCATCGCGCAGTACGAGCCCGTGCGCAACGCCGCGCGCCGCACGGCGAACGACCCGCGCGCGCTTTCGGAGCTCGTCGGCGCCGTGCAGACCGGCGCGGATCCGGCGTCGCTCGGGCAGCGTGGAGAGGCCGAGCCGCTGCGCGCGCTCTCCGCGACCTTGCGTTCGGATCCGGATTTCGGCGTCGCGACGCGAAGGCTCGCCGAGCTCGATCACGAGATGAGCGGCCTCCGTCAATCGATGGCCGCCCTCGACGACGCCAAGTCGCGACTGACGAGCTCGAAGGAAGTGCGACCGCGCGCCGACGTGCTCCTCGGCGGCACGGCGCAAGAGCGCGCCGAGCGCCTCGACGCGCAGCTCGCCGAGGTCCGGAGGCTCATTCATCAGGTGAAAGCCTCCGGCGCTCACGCCGCGGAGGTGGAGCAACTCGAGCAGCAGCTCGCGGCGCTCGAAGCGCGCGCCCGCGACGCGTCGCAGGCGGAGCGCCCCGCCGTGGGCGGTGAGCCGGCCGCGGCCGCGACATTGCCGGATCTGGTCGCCGCCGATCGCGCGCGCTCGACGGCGCTCTACGCAGGCGCCGACGCCATGCGGACGAAGCTCCTCGACGCCCAGCGTGCGGCGGCGAAGGACGCGCTCGCGCGACTCGATCTGCGCCTGTCGCGGTTGCTCCGACGCGCGCGGCTCGGGCGCATCGAGACCGTGCTCGGGAAAAAGCGCGCGCTCGAAATCGAAATCGAGGCGCTCACCGAGGGCTACTTGCCGCAGGGCGCCGTCGATTCGCTCGAGGCCGCGCGCTACCTGCGCGACGACGAAGAATACTGGCCCTTCGACGGCGAAGACTGGGCGGACGAGTACGTCGGCGGTGAGGGGTTGAATGAGTAGGGGTTTTCTCGATTGGGTCGCCGCAGCTTGGCGTGTTGCGAGGAGCGCGACCCGCGTCGCGCGACCCACGAGAAAGTCACGAGCGCTCGTCACACCGGTGCCGTGGCAAAAGAACCTTCGCCGCTCGCCCGTACGGGCGGCGAAGGTTCCGACCGTCCACTCGATGGATGAGCGCTATTGGGGGCGCAAAGCGCGTCGCGCGGCGGCGGTGTGGGGACTCGGCGCGCTCGCCGTGATGCGTCCGGCGGCGGCGGTCGAAACGACTTCGGCGAGCGCGAGCGCGACGGCGGCGCCGTCGAAGGTGAAGCCGCGGGGAGAGCGACAGCTCGCCGCGGTCGCGCGCCCCACGGTGAAGAAGAAGAGCGAGGCGCAGGCGCTCGCGAAGCGCGAGGGCCGCGTCAGCATGCAGATCCCCGAGCGCATGCGCGCGCTGCTCGAGCGGCAAATAGACGATCGCATCGAGCGCGACACCCAGGCGATGAAGGATCTTCGCCGCGAGGCGATGGGCCTGCTCCTGAAGTTCGTGGCCGAGACGCCGAAGACCGCGCCCGATTTGCCGGAGGCGCTGCTGCGTCTCGGCGAGCTCGAGTGGGAAGATCAGCGCGATCAATTCCTCGAGAAGTTCAAGCGCTGGGAGGCGACGCCCGGCGATCAGCGCGGCGAGCCGCCCGAACCGGATTATCGCAAGGCGCGCGAGCGCTTTCTCATCGTGCTGCGCGAGCACAAGAACTACCCGAGGTACGACCTCGCCCTTTACATCGACGGCTTCCTCGCCACGGAAATGGGCAAGCACGCAGAGGCGTTGGATCGCTTCAACAAGCTGCTCGCGTGGTTCCCGAAGAGCCGCTTCGTGCCCGACGCGCACATGGTGCGGGCGGAGTACGAGTTCACGAAGGACAGCCCGAACTACCAGGTCGCCTACGACGAATACGAGCAGGTCCTGCGCTACAAGGACTCGGATCTCTACGACATCGCGCTCTTCAAGAGCGGCTGGTGCCTGTGGCGGCTCGGGCAGACCGACGAGGCCGCGCGGCGCTTTCTGGTCGTCTTCAAGAAGAGCGCCGAGGCCGGCACGAACGTGAGCGCCAAACGCCGCGCCGAGCTCGACGAGCTTCAGGCCGAAGCGCTGAAGAACCTGGTCGCCGTCTTCGCCGAGGACGAGAAGAACAGCGCCGAGGACATGTACAAATTCCTCGTGAAGGCGGGCGGCGAGAAGTTCGCCGGCGAGATCGTCCGCGCGCTGGCGAACGCCTTCTACGAGCAATCGCAGTACGAGCGCGGCATCGAAGCGTATCGACTGCTCCAAAAGCTCGAGCCCCTGAGCCCGCACGGCTACGAATACGCGCTCGCGATCGCGCAGGGCCTGTCCACGATGCAGGACTGGGACAAGCTCGACAAGCAGTACCGGAGCATCATCGCCGATTACACGGTGCCGCCCGTCGTGAAGGGGAAGCCGCCGGAGCAGCCGAGCGCGTGGGCGCGTTCTCAACCCGAGCCCGTGCTGCGCGCCGCGGAGACGGCCATCGAGGCGCAGATGAAGCAGGACGCGGTGAGCCTTCACGCGAAGGCGCAGGCGGACAAGACGAGCCGCGTCGAATTCTTGGCCGCCGCGCACCTGTACGAGACGTACCTGAGCCGGTTCTCTTCGCGCCCCGAGGCCTACGAGCTGACGTTCAACCTGGGCGAGATCTACTTTTATCACCTGGCCGACGACGCGAAGGCCGCGGACGCCTACCTCGGCGCGGTGCGGATGCGTCCCGGCGGCCCGCTGTCGCGCGACGCTCTCTACAACGCGCTCGCCGCCCTGGAGACGTCGCGAGAAAAGGAGCTCGCGGCGAGCAAGGCCGCCGGCAAAAAGCCGCAAGAGACGCCCATCGACAAGAAGCTCACCGAAGCGATGGAGCTCTACGTCCGCACGTACCCGAACGACAAGGAAGTGCCGGAGCTCCTCTTCCGTCAAGGCAAGCTCTACTACGACTACGAAGTCTTCGACCCCGCCGTGCGCCAGTGGGGTCTCTTGCTCGAGAAGTTTCCGTCCAGTCAATTTGCCGGGCCCGCGGGCGAGCTCATCCTGGACTCGTTCAACAAGAGCCGGGACTACTCGAACATCGAGACCTGGGCGCGACGGCTCAAGACCGCGCCCGCGTTCCAGACGCCCGCGGCGCAGGCGCGCCTCGACACCCTCATCGTCCAGTCCGTGTTCCGTCAGGGCGAGCAGTGGAGCGCGTCCGGCGAGCACGCGAAGGCAGCGGCGGCGTATCTGCGGGCCGCGAAGGAGTTCCCCCGTGAGCCGAAGGCCGCGCAGGCGGCCGTCAACGCCGAGATCGAGGCGCGCCGCGGCGGCGACTTCGACACGATGCGCGCCGCGGCGGATCTCTTGGTGAAGAATCACGGCGGGCGCGACGAGGCGGCCGAGGGCGTCTGGATCGCCGCGACGGCGTACCAATCCGTGGGTCTCTTCTCGGAGGCCGCCGACTATCACGAGGCGCTCGCCGACAAGTGGCCGAAGAGCAGTCACGGCAAGGACGCCGCCTACAACGCCGTGCTCCTCCGCACGACGGTCGGCGAGCACGACAAAGCCATCGCCGACGGCGCGGCGTTCCAGCGCAGGTACCCCCGCGACGACGAGGCCGACGAAGTGACGTTCTTGATGGGCAAGGCGCACGAGAAGGCCGAGAAGTGGCGCGACGCCGAGACGCTGTACGCCCACTACTCCCAGTCGGCGAAGAGCTCATCGAACCGCATCGAAGCGCTGGTGCGACTCGCGACGGTGCGTCTCAAACTGAACGACGAGCGGGGCGCCGAGGCCGCGCTCGGCAGCGCGATGCAGCTCTACCGCACCTACAAGCGCGGCCTCGACGACAAGGGAAAGTATTTCGCCGCGAAGGCGCACTACATGCAAGGCGAGCGCGTGCTCGCGGATTTCGACAAGATCAAGATCGAGGGCGACGTCGAACAGCTGAAGAGCCGGCTCAAGAAGAAGAGCGAGCTCCTGAAGCGCGCCGCGGATACGTTCCTGGAAACCGCGGAGATGAGCGTCGCCGAGTGGACGACGGCGTCGCTCTACCAGATCGGCGTCACCTACGAGTCGTTCTCCAAGGCCCTGTTGAGCTCGCCGCCGCCGCCCGGTCTGTCTCCCGAGCAGAAAGATCTGTACTCGCAGCAGATCGACGAGTTCGTCGTTCCCATCGAAGAGAAGAGCCTCGAGGCGTACGAGAGCGGCTGGCAGAAGGCGATCGAGCTCGGCATCTTCAACCAGTGGACGGCGAAGATGCGCGAAGCCCTGGGCCGGCTCAACACCGAGCTCTATCCGCCGCTCAAGGAAGTCGGCTTCTCCATCCGCTCGAACGGGCCGTCGCCGTTGCCGCCGCTCATCACCGCTCCGCGTCGAGGGAGCGATGGTCGCAGCGTGACGTACCTGATGCCGGCGCCGCCCGCCGGCAAGGACGCGAAAGACAAGGACGCGAAGAGCGACTCTTCGGGAGGCGGACGATGAGAGGCGCGGCGTTCGCGCTTTGCTTGCTCGCCGTCGGCTGCGGCGGCGGTGGAAAGGGAGCCAAGCAGCCCGAAGCGCCGGCTCTGGCGAAGGCGAACACGGTCGCGCTCGGCGAGATGGTCCAGGGCGTCGAAGCCGCGAAGCAGAAGAGCGGCCAGGACGAAGCCATCGAGCGCCTCAAGGCCGCCGTCGCCAAAGACCCGGGACTCTGGGAGGCGCAGTACAACCTCGGCGTGCTGCTCGCGAAGAAAGGCGGCTTCGCCGAGGCCGAACCTCACCTGGCAAAAGCCGCGGAGCTCTCGCCGAACTCGGAGGACGTCGCGCTCGCGCTCGGCGAGGTGCGGCGCCGGCGCGGCGAATTCGACGCGGCCGCGGACGGGCTCTCGACGTTCGTGAAAGCGTATCCGGACGCCGTCGACGCACGCTTCGCGCTGGTCGCGGCCCTGCGCGAAGCCGGCCGCATCGACGAAGCCATCAAGAACGCGCGCGAAGTGCTCAAGCGGCGTCCGAACGACTCGGAGGCGTTTGCGGCGCTGGCGCTCGCCCACCTCGAGCGCGGCGAGTCCGACACCGCGGAGCTGCTCGCTTCCGAATCGCTGAAGGCCGAGCACAAGACGGCCGTCGCCGAGCGCACCGCGGGTCTCGTCGCGCTCAAGCGCGGCGACGACGCCATCGCGTTCCAGCACTTCGCGCGCGCCTCGGAGATGGATCCGAAAGACACCGTGGCGCGGCTCAACATGGGCGTCGTGCTGCTCCAGGCCGGGGTGTATCCGCGCGCGGAGAAGGAGTTTCGCGCGGTCCTCGACGTAGAGAGCGACAACGACGAGGCCGCGCTCGGTCTCGCCGCGTCGCTGCGAGGGCAGGGTAGACGCGACAGCACCGCTCCGTACGCCGAGGCGGAGAAAGTGCTGAAAGGCGTCCTCGACCGCGATCCGCACGAGCTCGACGCGATGTTCGATCTCGCCGTGCTCTACTCCGACTATCTGGGCAAACCGGACAAGGCGCGTCCGTTGGTGGAAGAGTTTCTCTCGGACGCGCCCGAGAAGCACCCCGCGCGCGCCGCCGCCGAAAAGCTGAAGGCGGATCTGGGGACGACGAAGCCCGACGCTCCCGCGTCGGGAGCGCCTGCCAAAACGGCGCCGGCCGCCAAGGGCAAAGGGAAGCCGGCGCCGAAGCACAAGTGAGCGGGCGGCTCGATCAGAAACAGGGCGCGCTGCCGGCCGGGAAATAGTAGCCGATGGCCATGCACATCTCGTTGCGCGAGGCCGTTTCGCCGACGGTGATCGCGAAGTTTTCGTCGTTTTGGTACGAGCAGCTGTAGGTGAACGTGTCACCGGACTTCGTCGTCAAGAAGTTCGGCGCTTGCCACACGTGCGTGCCGGGGTTTTCGTAGTCGGTGGTGTGGACGATGTTCGTCGTCTGGCCGCCGCTGACGTAGTTGACGTCCGCGGACGTCGCCCACTTGTGGGTATGCGTCGACATGAGGAAGAAGTTGGAACCGGCGGGAGCGGAGCACGTCCCCCCCACCGTCTGCGTTCCGCCGGGCGGCACGTTGATCTGCGTGTTGAACGAGACCATGGCCCCAGCTTTGTACTGGACGTCGTTCGCGTAGAGCACGTTGAGCTTCACCACCGGATTCGAAACGGCGTCGCCGACGTTGAAGAAGTGCATGTTCATCATGAGCTGCGAGCCGACCGGCAGCGGCAGCCCCACGGTGGCGGGCATGTCCATGCCGACGATGAGCCCGGACTGCGACGTCGCGTAGACCCATTGCCCGGCGCCGAAGCCACACTGCTGCAGCGTGCCATCGGGTTGCGTCGTCGAGCCGTTTCCGCCGGTGAGATAGGTGATGAAGTGATGGCTGCTCCCCTTCGTCATGTACGAGCGGTAGCCTCCAACGGACACTTCGGTGGTCGCGGGGACGTTCTTGTAGAAGCAGTAAAATGCTTCGGCGCCCGGCTGCACCGTGATGCTCGAAGGGGAGACGAGCTGAAAGCCTTGCGCTGCATCCGGTGGAGCAAGGTCGTCGGCCGCTTGACAGAAGGTGCCCTGGGCGCAACCCGCAGGAGCACCGGCGCTCCCCGCTGCGCTGCTCGTCCCCGCCGCACCGGAGACGCTCGGCGTGACGCCCGCAGCGACGGCGCCGCCGTTCGCGATGACGGCTCCGCCGCTGCCAGTCACTGCGCCGCCCGTGCTCGCGGGAACGCCGCCGCCGCTAGCCGTCGACGTCGCGCTGGTAGACGCCGGAGCGCCGCCGCTTCCAGTCGTAGGCGTGGTCGGCGCGCTGCCGGTGCTAGCCGGCGTCGCCGCTGACCCGCCGGCGCCTCCTGCGGCGGCGGAGGGCGACGCCGTCGTCGGTGCGGCACCGGTCGCGCCCTCGTTCCCGGAGCTCGATCCGCATCCGGCGACGAAAGCGAGCACCACCGCCGCGAAGCACGTCGGTTCATACACCCACTGCGAGCCTGCTCGATGCTTCATGATCCATCCTCCACTGATTGTTGACGCGACGCTCTGCACTCCGAGCGCGAAGGCGCGGACACCCGTCGATATGGCCACAACGGTAGCCACATCGGTGCGATCGTCGCCCCCCATTGTTCATCTTTCTCGTCGCGAATCAACGCTCCAGGGTTCGATTTCGATGCGCATTCGAGCTCAAGAAACCCGCGCAAATCATGCGCGTTCGTGGCGCCGGACGGATCGCGCAAACGGTTCGCGGCGCTCGCCGAATTTGCATGCATCGACACGTGTGATTCGGCGCGCATCTTCTGCGGAGGCGCCGGCCAGCGTGATTAGAGTGGGGCACACTCGGGCGCAAAGCGTGCGGCGGTCGTGACCGCTGCTCCGAAGTGTCCGCAAGCAGGCCGTCCCGGCTGCGACCTTGGCTCATCAAGGTGTCAAATCGAGTCGAATCATTTCGAGGGCTTTTAACTAGCCTTTGATCGCTCAAGGTCCGGGGATCAGCAAACACGTCCAGGAAGTAACGCGCGTTGAACCCGATGGCGACGTTCGCGCCGTCGACGTCGTGCGCCCGCCGCACCGGACACCTGGCGATCCGTTTTCGTCTCGCGACGGGCGAGGGGGGATGGCGCCCGAGCCCTACATGAAGACGACGACGAGCGCGACGCCGAGCGCCACCGCTCCCGCGAGCACGACCGATCCGGTCAGCATCGCCGCGACGCGGAGCGCGCGACGGCCCCTTCGCTCCGAGACGTTCCGCGCGCGCCCGATGTAAGCGACGGTCGCGAAGCGCGGGATGCGGACCGCGGCGCGGAGCTCGCCGGCGGCGCCGGCGAGGCCGCTCGAGAGCCAGCCCGCGGCGAAGCCGAACGGCGACGTCACCAAGTCCCACCCGCACGAGTAGAGCGCGTAGCGTAGGCAATGCGACGCGCGACCCTTCGCGCCGGCGAGACGGAGCCCGAGCTCGAGGCCGCCGGCCCACAGCACGTGGAGCACGACCATCATCAGCGCGAGGAGCGGAACCGCGGCGCTGAGCGCGACGGCGACGGCACCCCGCCGCTCTTGATCCGTCGCGACCGCCTGGACGAACTCCGGCACCAGCGCGTACACGATGGGGAACCACGCGAGCGCGAGGCTCGCTATCGCCAGCATTTCGCACGACAGCGCGAAGCCGAGCGCGGAGAACACGCTGCCGTCGGGCAGGCCGCCGAAGAACGCTTCGCCGTCGACGGTCGCGAGGCGCGCTGTCTTCCACAAGCGACGAAGCACGGGCTCCCCGCCGGCTTCCCACGGGGTCGCCGCTTCACGCCGGGCGGGCGCGACGCAACCCAGGCAATCCGTCCGCCCGCAGGTGACGCAAATGATGGCGGGAGGGAAGTCGCGCAGGTCGCAGTCTTCGAGATGCGTGCCGGCGAGGCCGACCGTGCGAGTCATCCCCACGTCGCTAGCACGGGTGCTAGCCTCGCGCTCGTTCATGGCAACCGTCGAGGGGCCCGCGCTCGTCCCACCGCTCGCGTCGCGACGCGTCTATACCAACCGGACCCTCAACCTGGGCGGCATCGCCGCGGTCGGTTTCGACATGGATTACACCCTGGTCCATTACCGCGTGGACGAGTGGGAACGAGCGGCGTTCGGTCATGCCCGCGCACGCCTCGCCGCTCGAGGCTGGCCCGTCGACGCAATCGAGTTCTCGCCGTCGGCGTTCACGCTGGGTCTGGTGATCGACCGGGAGCTCGGCAACGTCGTGAAAGCGAACCGGTTCGGGTTCGTCCGGCGCGCCGCTCACGGTACTCGCATGCTCGGCTTCGAAGAGCAACGGGATGCTTACTCCCGGGTCATCGTCGACCTGGCCGAGCCGCGCTGGTATTTCATGAACACGCTGTTCTCGCTCTCCGAGGCGTGCTTGTTCGCGAGCCTGGTAGATCTCGTGGACGCCGGAAGGCTGCCGGCGGGCGTCGGCTACGACGAGGCCTTCCGGGCCGTCAAGACGAGCCTCGACGCAGCGCACCTGGAGGGCGAGCTGAAACAGGAGATCAGCCGCGAACCGGAGCGCTTCGTCGTCCTCGACGGCGAGGCGCCGCTCGCGCTCCTCGATCTGAAGAACGCCGGCAAGACGCTCCTCGTCATCACGAACTCGGAGTGGAGCTACCTCAACTCCATGATGAGCCATTGCTTCGATCGCTACTCGGGCGGCTCGTGGCGGCGGCTCTTCGACGTGGTCATCGTTCAGGCGCGCAAGCCGGATTTCTTCACCGGCAACGCGCCCATCTTCGAGATCGCGGACGAGAGCGGGCTCTTGCGTCCGAGCCGCGGCCCGCTTCGACCCGGAGGGGCGTACCTCGGCGGCAACGCGCGGCTCGTAGAGCAGCTCGTCGGACTTCCCGGCGAAAGCATCCTGTACGTCGGCGATCACATCTACGCCGACGTCCACGTCACGAAGAGCCTCCTGCGGTGGCGCACGGCCCTCATCCTGCGCGAGCTGGAGGACGAGATCGCGGCGGTCGAAGCGTTTCGCGGCAAGCAAGCGGAGCTCGATCGACTCATGGGCGAGAAGGAACGTCTCGAGTGGGAGTACGACGAGCTTCGCATCGGGCTCGTCCGCGCGGAGAAGGGATACGGCCCTTCGCCGTCGGTGCCGGCGCAGAGCGTGCGCCGCAGGATGAACGAGCTGCGCCGCTCGCTCGACGCGCTCGACGAGCAGGTGGGGCCGCTCTCGCGAGAAGCTTCGGAGCTCGTGAACCAGCGCTGGGGTCCGCCGATGCGCGCCGGCAACGACAAGAGTCACCTCGCGCGCCAGGTCGAGCGCTACGCGGACGTCTACACGTCGCGCGTCGCCAATCTGCTGCACGCGACGCCGTTCGGCTATCTGCGTTCGCCCCGGGGCAGCATGCCGCACGACGCGCGGTCGTACTGAGCGCCGCGAGCTCCCTTGCGTCGTGCTCCGCGGAAAATTCTGCGCTAGGCTCGCCTCCATGCGACGCAAGCTCGCGATCCTCGGTGTGGCGCTCCTTACTTGTGGAAGCGTCGCGCTGTCGTGCAGCGACGACAACGACGACCCGGTCGGGCGGGCGTGTCAGGTCGTCGTCGGCCAGTGCCACGTGATGTCGAACATGGGTGACTGCATCGACGCCGTCGGCGACATCGACGACTCGGATTGCGTGCTCTGCATCGCGACGAGCTCCGGTTGCGACTACGACATCAATTGCCCGCGCACGGTGATGCCCGACGGGTGCGACTTTCCGTCGGAGATCATTCCCAAACAGCGGAGGACGTCGTCGGACGCGGGGACGCCCGCGGTTTCCGGCGGCAGCGCGACGGACGCGAGCACTCCCTAGCCTCGACTTGAGCGGTCTGACCCCGAAGTCGAGAAATCCGCGCGAAGCGCGGAAAATCGCGAGTTTTCTGCACGCGAAAATCGCGAAACTCGAGCCTAGCGCTATCGCTAGAAACTCGCCGAGTCGCCGGGAATTTCGCTCCATCGCGCGATAGCCGCCAGAGACGGAGTCGACCGGTACGGTGACGGTGATCGAGCTCCGTGCTACGGCCCGGCGCGAGTGACCGCGCCTTTGCCCGTCGTCGAGCTGCCCGCGTCGCTTTCGCGTGCCATCGCGGCGGGGCACCCCTGGGTATACCGGGATCACGTGCCGAAGCACTTCAAGGCGGCGACGGGCTCGTGGGTGCGCGTCGTATCGGGGCCGGTGTCCGCCGTCGCGCTCTGGGACGCGGAGTCGCCGCTCGCGCTCCGGATCTTCTCGCGGGATCGCGTGCCCGACGCGGCCTTCGTCGAAGAACGCGTGCGCGACGCGCTCGCGCTGCGCCGTGCCATGGGAGTCGTCGATGCGGCGTCCGCGTATCGGTGGATCGGCGGCGAAGGCGACGGTCTTCCGGGCATCTTCGCCGATCGCTACGCGGCGTTCGCCGTCGTCACCGCGGACGGAGCCGCCGTCGCGAGCATCGTGCCACAGGTGGCCGAAGCGCTGGCGCGCGCCGGCGAGCTCGCGGGCGTCGTGGAGAAACGGCGTCGAGGCGAGGACGGCGAGCGTCTCGTGACGCTCTGGGGCAGGCCGCCGCCGCGCGAGCTCTTGGTCGAGGAGAACGGCCTTCGCTTCCGCGCCGATCTGTACGAAGGCCAGAAGACGGGGCTCTTCCTCGATCAGCGCGACAACCGCGCGACGATCGAACGGCTCTCGAACGGGCGCACCGTCTTGAACTTGTTCGGTTACACCGGCGCGTTCTCCGTCTACGCAGCGCGGGGTGGCGCGGCGCGCGTCGCGACCGTCGACATCGCCGAGGGCGCGATCGCCGCGGCGCGGGAGAACTTCACGCTGAACGGGTTCGATCCCGACGCCTACGATTTCGCGGCGATGGACGTGTTCGAGTACCTGCGCGCCGCGGCCGAGCGCCGCGAGCGGTTCGATCTGGTCATCAGCGATCCACCGAGCTTCGCGAGGAGCCGCGCGCACCGCGATCGCGCGCTCAAGGCTTACACGCGGCTTCACGCCGCGGCGCTCGCGGTCACCGCGCCGGACGGTCTCTACGCCGCGTCCAGTTGCACGACCCAGGTGAGTCCGGAGGCGTTTCGCGCCACGCTGGCCGAGGGCGCGCGCAAGGCGCGCCGCGTGCTGCAGCTCGTGCACGACGCGGGGCACGCGCCGGATCACCCGGTGCTCGCGGGGCATCCGGAAGGGCGATACTTGAAATTCATGGTGGCGCGGGCGGTGCCCGCCGTTTGACAATTCCGCCGTGACCCGCCGCGCGCCGACGCTCTTGCTCGCACTCGCCGGCGTGCTCGCCTCCGCGTGCGAGCCCGCGCCCGAGGCGGCGCAAACGGCGCCCCCGAAGCTCGCGACGCCGAATGTCGCCGCCGTGCTCTCGACAGCGACGCCGCCTCCGTCCGCGACCGCCGGAGCGAACGCGGCGCCGGCGCTCGAACCGACCACCATAGTGGCCGATCCGGACGTCCTTTCGCGTCTTTCGGAGTCGGGCTTCGACGCGGGGACGTTGCTGGTCGGCGCGCGCGGGGCGAGCACCGCCGAGCTCGCGAAGCACCCGGAGTTTCGGACGCTGCGCGACGCGGTGGCCGCCGACCTCGCGGCGGATCGAAGAGCCGATCCGCAGGCGGGCGTCGGGATGCGCTTCGCGCATCGTCAGTTCGACGCCCGGTGGCTCGATTCCGAGAAGATGCGCTTCGTGCTGATCGGCGTCGTCAATCGGCTCGACCGCAAGGTGTTCGCGCCGGAGCACTGCGGCGAAGTGCGTTTCGTCTACCGCCTCGCCTACACCACGACGACGGCCGCCGGCGTCGTCGAATCCCGGCTCCCCATGACCATGAACGTCGTCTCGTTCATGGGGCCTCCGGGACCGCTTTCGTGTCGGGACACGGCGCGGGCGTGGCTCCGTCCCGCGTCGATGAACGAGCCGGCGGCGCAAGCGGCGTGGCTCGTCGGCGCTTCGGGTCCTCTTTCGCCGGAACGCCGCGCCGCCTTCGTTCCCAAATCGGTGGAGCTCAATTTCCAGAGCGTCCGCTGGCCGTCGACGGTGCGCCCCGCTATGGCCGGTCACGCCGAGTACGTTCAGCGCGTCTTTCATCGAATCGAAGCCGCGCCCTACTTCGTCCCCGCGGCGCTCGAAAATACGATCGACGCGCGGCGGCTCGTCAAGGACGCCGCGCTCACGCGCGATCTCGTGAGCTTTCTCTCCGCCCCGGAGACGCTGCGCGCCATCGACGAAGGCACCGTGCTCGTGCCGGAGCGGTTTCTCGCGACGCGCGCCGTTTCGGTGACGCCGCACGGGCTCGCGCGCCGCGCGAATCGTCCGTACGCGACCGTGCTCGAAACGGCAAAGCTCGGCGAGCTGCCGCTGTCTCGATACGAAACGATCGCGTCGCCCGCGTCGCTCTCGCGGCGCCTCGACGAGCTGTCGTGTCCCGGCTGTCATCAATCGCGCAGCATCGCGGGCTTTCACCTCCTCGGCGTGGAGCCCGCGAGCGACCGCGTCGACGCGCTGGAAGTCCCGATGTCGCCCCACTTGCATGCGGATCTCGAACGCCGTCGCGCGTACGTCATTTCGGTCGCGAGCGGCGCCGTGCCCGACGAACGGCGTCCGCCGGCGGAACGCGGCGCACACGACGACGGAGCGGGCGCGCGTTGCGGGCTCGGCGATCCCGGCTTTTCGAAATGGACGTGCGCCGCGGATCTCGCGTGCGTCCGCGAAACCGACAGTGAGATCGGCGTGTGCACGAAGACCGCGGGTCCCACGGTCGGAGACGCTTGCGAAGCCGGCGCGATCACGCGCAACGCCGACGCGCACGCGGACCGCATGACGCTGCGCGCTCCGGTCGCGTGCGAAGGCGGTCGCGTTTGCGAAGCGAACGGCGTCGGTTTCCCCGACGGCATGTGCGCCGGCGGCTGCGACGCGCTCCCCGACGGCGCGGCGTGCGGCGGCATCCCGCTGCTCACGGAGTTCAACACGTGTCTGGCGGCCGGCACGTCGTTCGAGCGCTGCATCGCAGAGAACACGCGCCCCGGCGCGTTACACGCTTGTTCGTTTCACGTCCCCTGTCGCGACGATTACGTGTGCGCGCGCGCGGCTTCCGGCGGAGTGTGCATGCCCCCGTATTTCCTCTTTCAATTGCGGGTCGACGGCCACCCACTTTGAAAATGCCTCTGTTGAACGCGCTGCATCGCGTGGCGTTCACGCTTTCGACACGCGCGACGCAATGGTAAGGCCACCGGGCTTCGTCCGAGATTCTTCCGACCGAAGATCGCAAATTTTGCCACTCGCGGCGGACCGTAGGTCTGCTACTGCCGTTCGGGGTTCCGGTTGACCCTATCGGCGATACTCGGCGTTACGCGCCCGGTATTCATTTCTTTGTTTCGAGGTACAAACCACATGAAGTCGCTTTTCCTGCGTCGCATCACCTGGGGTTCCGTTGGTCTCATCGCGTGCAGCGCCATCGCGTCGGGCTGCAGCTCGAAATCGAACGACAACGGGCCCGGGGTCGCAGGCGCCGCGGGCTTTGCGGGCTACCCGGTTGGGGGCGCAGGCGCGGGCGGCGTTCCAGTGGCGGCAGGGGGTATGGGTGCTGGCGGCGCCGTCTCGGCGGGTGGCACCACCGTCGTCGGTACCGGCGGCGTCATCGCTGCGGGTGGCACCACGGTGGTGGGGACGGGCGGCCTCACCTCCGGAGGCACGACGGGGATCGCCGGCGCCGGCGGCACCACCGGGGCGGCTGGCGCGACGGTGAGCATCGGCGGACAGAGCAACGGCAGCGACATCAAGATCGTCGGATCGACGGCGCTCTGCATGGGCGCGATGCCCGTGGTTCCGAGCACGCCGGTCTCCGAGTGCACGGCGGCCATGTGCACCGGCGCGCATTGCATCCCGATGGCTCAGATCCCCATGGGAACGGACGTCTCGCAGCTCGCGATGTGTCCCGACGGGACGTATTGCACGCCGGACGACTACATCGCGACGCAGGGCAAGTTCCTGGTGAAGACCTGCACGTCGCTCGAAGGCGCCGAAGGCCGCTGCATCTCGACGTGCATCCCCCAGGTTGCAAAGCAAATCGATCAGCTGCCGAAGGACGTCTGCATGGACTCCGAGCGCTGCGCGCCGTGCTTCAACCCGATCGACGGCAGCAACACACACGCCTGTACGCAAGGTTGCGATCCTGGTCCCACGAACACGACGCCGGTTCTGTTTGCCAAGTGCGGCATCGACCCGAAGGACTCCACCATGACCCCCAAGGGTCTCTGCGTACCCAAGTCCGTGGTCCCCATGGACCTACAGGGAATTCCGCAGGACACGTGTCCAGCCGATCACCTGTGCGCACCGACAGAGAAGGTTAAGGACATCAACTATAACTTTCCCATGTGCATGCCAGGCGGCCTTTCCGCGATCGGCTTGATGAAGAACATGGCAGGGCAAGCGGGCGGTTGTGTTCCGCCGTATCTCGCGGGCTCGAACTCATCGTTGCTGGTCGCCGACGTGTGCACGGGCGGCGATTTGTGCGCACCGTGCGTAGACCCGACGAAGACGCCAGTTGCGCCGACTGGCGCGTGTCCCTGGCCGTGATCGCGTCACGCGTTCACTGCAGCTAAGAAGTTACAGGTTACGAATCTTGCGCAGCGGCGCGCTCGGCCGCTCGCGCGAGCGCGTCACATACATTCGAGCGCTGGAGATACTTCTCCAGCACATCTGCTCCGGCAAGATGCGAGCGGGCGGATCACCACCGCGAACGCGCGGGCTCGACTCGGTCGAGACCCGACGAAGGAGCTTTTGTCCATGGTTCACTCGAAGAAGTCGTTATCGGCATTGTTCGTGCTCTGCTTCGCAGCGGCACCGATGTCGATGGGGTGCGGCTCTAACGACGACGGTGCTTCGCCTGAAGCAACGGGGGGAAGTGCCGGTGACGTCTCGACGACGAGCACTGGAGGCAGCACGGATGAAACAGGGTCGGGTGGTCAATCGACCACGACTCCCGCGGCCGGAGGTCAACCGACGTCGACGGGCAGCGGCGGCGACACGAGCGGTGGCTTGCCGGGCGGCACCGCAGCAGGTGGATCGCCGATCACGTCGGGCACGGGTGGCGATACCGGAGGTCTCCCCGGCGGAACGATCGGCGGCACGGGCGGCGACACGGGTACCGGCGGCTCGACCAGCGCGGCTGGTGGCGGAACTGGGACCGCCGGATCGGCGGGCGCAGCCGGTAGCACGGGTGGTGGCACGCCCGGCGGCGGTCTCGCTGGCGGTACGGCAGGCGGTGGTCTTGCTGGCGGCGGTCTCGCCGGTGGCGGCCTCGCAGGCGGCGGTCTCGCCGGCGGCGGCCTTGCTGGTGGCACTGCCGGCGGCGGTCTTGCTGGTGGCGGTCTCGCGGGCGGCGGTCTTGCCGGCGGTGGCCTCGCCGGCGGCGGCCTCGCTGGTGGCACTGCCGGCGGTGGTCTCGCCGGTGGCGGTCTTGCCGGCGGTGGTCTCGCCGGCGGTGGCCTCGCC
>DASZVB010000137.1:0-33600 GCA_035547195.1 Polyangiaceae bacterium | reverse complement strand
ACATGAACCTGTCAGACGTCTCGGAACGCGACTCGATCTGATGTCGTTATCTGGACCCGCGCCGGCGCCATGCAGCACGCGCGCACGTGATTTCGAACGCCGCGGATGCGCGCTCCGGATAACGCGCCGCTCCAGATAATGGGCCTTATCTCGAGCTCGGGATAAGGCCCACGCGCGGCGCTACTTCTTCAAGGCGCTCGCGTCAGCTCCGGAGCGATCCAAAGTCGCCCTAGCGCACATCGGTGCGCTGTTCAGGCTCGAGCGGACCATCGCGGACGCGCCGCGAAAGAAGAAAGAAGAGGTGCGCCGCTCCAAGGCGCGCCCCATTGTCGAAAAGTTCTTCGAATGGTGCGACGCCCAGGTCGACACCGTCCTCGATGAGACGCCGATCTCCGCCGCGGTCACGTACGCGCGCAACCAGCGCGTCGCGTTGCAGCGTTTCCTCGATGACGGCCGTCTGCCCGTTCACAACAACATTTCCGAGCTCAACCTGCGCAGGCAAGTCGTCGGCCGTCGCAACTGGCTCTTCGTCGGCAGCGACGACGGCGCGGTGACCAACACCCGTTTCGTCTCGCTCCTCGCCAGCGCTCGCCTGCACGACATCGAGCCGCTCAGCTACATCCGGGATCTCTTCTGCCTGCTCCCGAGCTGGCCCAATGCCCGCGTCCTCGAGCTCGCTCCCGCCTATTGGAAGCAAACCCTCGAGCAGCGCGAAACTCAGGAGAAGCTGGCCGCCAACGTCTTCCGTCGCGTTCTGCTCAACCTTCCGACGTGACGTCCCGCGGCCCATCGCCGCTCTGACCTATCCGATGCCAGCGCGTCCGTCAGGAACGGGCGTGACCGAACGGATACAATTCATCGCTCATGGGGATCTGGTTGCACGAATTGCAGATGGGCACGATCCAGACTTCGCGAGTCGCGTTGCCATGGGTAAGCTGCACGTGCGCCCCCACGAGGTCATCGTAAGAGCACCCTTGGACGGCGCACTCGATCCGGTTCGATCCGGTTTCGTAGCGCCAGTGACCGAGCCAGGTCCGGCAGCCACAGAGGCGCCCACTCGTACCGCGCACGTTCCTGATCCAAGGCATAAGCCCCCTCAATCATACATCTGAACCCGAGACTGAATGGAGCCCGCCCGCCGCAACCGGCCTCCCGGGACCGCGGCGTCGGGGAGCGGCGCAGGGGGAGGTCCTCGCCCCTCGCGTTCCGGCAGAGGCACCATGCGCGAGGCGGGTGCCTGCGCCGAAGGCGGGGTGTGGGTCGCCCGCCCGCGCCGTGCGGGGGCGGCTCCACGGGGCGTCTTGGCCCCTCGTGCCGGCCTCGGAGAGGGTCCTGAGCGGCTCTCGGGCCCGCCTTTGAGGCCCTCGTCGGGGAGTCCCGCGCCGATGTAGAGCATGGCGTGCAAGCCCGCCTGGTCTCTCGCCCTCGGCGCGGCTACTGCCAACGTTGATGGCGCGTGGGCTGCCGTTTGACGAGGCGGTGCGCATTCCGAGAAGCCCTGGCACCCTGAAGTACAACATTTGCGTTACGGCGGTCTGAGCAACCGACTACCGCGACGTGAGCGGCCCTGCTTGGATCCCACCGAGATTTACCGCATGTTTCTCCAAAGCCGCCCAGCAATCCGGTCTTGAGGTGAGGCAGTGACAATTCCGCAAACCAAGGACTTCGAGGCCATCATCCAGAGTCTTTCACTCGACCCGCCAGTTGATGGCGAGGGCTACAGCTCAGTGGTTGCGGTGAAGATGAACACAATCACGGAAGCGACGCCAACGCTGCAAGAGTTCCACAAGGGCGCCTCTGGCGTGGGGGTCACCTTGGGACCTGTGTCTCTCTGGCATCGCACAAACCTCGGGCTTACGTTCGATGGATTAGTGCGCAAAGTTGGGGCGGAGCTCAAGGCGCGCGGGCATCCGTCATCCCTTGAGGTGGTTCTCGGATTGCTCGCAGCATTCGCGGCGCTGAAAAGCCAGACCGCTTCCCCGGTGAAGCAGCTAAACCACCTTTTCGACTGCGTTGCTGATACGTCCGTCAGTCAGTTCGCCGTGTTGCCGGGGGACCCTCCCGAAGAGTTCCACCTGACGTTGCCGAGCTACGAACTTGGCAAACTCAATTGGACCTCGCTCGCGGCCCTATGTGAACGGGTCGGCACGGACTTCCACCGGAGGTACGGCCCCAGGCTTGAGCATCGGTTCGGTCTCGAGCGTAAGAAGTACACCGGTCGTGCCGTGGACTGGCCAAACTTCGGGAACCGCCATCTATCCACGGCCGCGCAGCGGTCCATGGCGCCGGGATCGCTCGGGTACTACCTCATCGACCAATACTACTTCGAACTTGCCCGTCTCCTGACAGATGATTTCTGGGAAGGATTACTGGAGGAGCAACATTTGCTGCTCGCGGCGGGAGGGCCCTACGTTGACGAGCGAGCGTTGAAGAGTTTACCCACGCTTCAGTTCGTGACGATCTTTTTCTGGGCCTCTTCCGGTCCCGAGCCGCACGGTTGGGTGTCTCCTGCGGTACATGCTCAGATGTACATCGAGCTCGGGCGCGCGGATCGGCGCCTCCAGGAGGTGGAGAGGCGCCTCCAGAGTGACTTCGGCGTCATCGACTCGAGCCCCGGAAACCTGCACCCATCGGTGCTCGCATACGCGCGGTTCGTGTCGCGAGCAGTGCGCCATCGGCACGACGGGAGGCCGGACGAAGCATTCGTACACTTCGTAATTGCGCTGGATCTACTTTTAGGTTCTTCGGAGGCCTCGTCCAAGAGCGTTTCGGAGCGTGCAGCCGTGGTCACCTTTCAGGTACTCGATGTGGAATTTGGGGAGGCGTTGCGGAGAGTGAGGATCCTCTACGATGCACGGAGCAAGTACGTGCACGAGGGGCGTCCCGTGGATGCACCCCTCCTCGACCAAGCATCTCAGATCTGCCGGGAAGTCCTGTTCGCCTTGCTGCGCTTCGTTCGCCTGTCAGCCCATCGCAGCGATGCCCACCTCGTGAACACGTGGCACAGGGAGCTTGACCTGTGCGTGGCAAATTTGAACGCGAAACGGGAGGTCGCGCCAAAGGACTGGATCGCCGCGGGCGTCTCGGTCGCCGTGCCCGACACAACGCAGGGAAATCTTTCGCCGCCTGGCGATGTCACTTCGTGAGGAATGCCGCGTCCGAGGGCGAAGTAGACGTCTGAGCGGCAGCATCGCCCTGCGATCCACCGCCGGTCGGCGGATCGAGGGACGATGCGACGACGGAGTCCACGACCGACGACGACGTGCTGAAAGCAGTACCCATTCGCGCGTGTGCGCGCTCAGAGGAGGAGCGACGTTGACCTCGTCCTATACCGAGATGTTTGTGGCGATTCGGTGGTATTCGGGCACATGGAGGTCCCACTTTGGTGGATACCACTGCGGCAAAGCTCGATCGGACGGCACGTATCGCTGCTTGATCCGGGTTCTTACAGACGCTCCGGAGAACGCCGGATGGACGACCCGAGCGTACTTGTCGACTTCGCAGAACAGATTCTGGCAATCGATCAGCTGAAGGGGCCTCCCCCACAGCGTCTCGAAGCGCAGGTCAAGTCGATCGAACTCCGAATCGGCGATGTCGGTGACAGCGCGGATGACGTCTGCGTCGTCGAGCCCATCGACGTCGACGAAACACTTCCGGATACCATCGCGGGCGCCGGGTCCCGCGACGACGAACCCCATCTCCGAGAAGTCGACCAGCGTGGAGTAGTTGATGTCGATGGCGAACTGAAAGGCGAGGAAGTCGCCGAGCGAAGGGTACGCTCGCAGCGTCGCGAAAACAGTCGCGAGGTTCTCCGCTCCCGCCACGTTCGAGGGAGCTCCGTCGCGCAGCATGCGCTCCAGGAGAAGTAGGTGGTTCGCATGCTTGCGCGCCTCACCGAGGTTCGGGGACGGCATTATGTAAGCGGCCGAATAGATCGGCTCGCCGCTTGCGAAGAGCCTGTCGAACACCCTCATGTACCGGGAAACCGAGAACGTGCGCCAGGTGACCTCACCTACAGCGGCGGTGAGTCGCTCCCATGTCTCGATCCGGTTGAACAGCTTGAAGAGGAGCGTTCGGAAGAAGAGTTCGATCGGTTCCTGGCTGCCGGAGTACTGGACGTGCCGGATCAGATACTGGCTTACGCGATCGGACGCCCGATACACGTTCGTGAATCGGTATGCCGCAATGACAGCGTCATCCGACCAGGGTGCTGGTTCCCCGCGCACGCGCCTCATGAATGCGCCCTGCCGTCGTGACGCGAACGTCCAATAGGAGTCGAACACGGGCGTTGCCGTGAGCGTGCGTCCGCCGGGGACCCTCAGCTTTCGAAGCGATCTGTCCGCAGTCCGCGCCCGGCCCTCGGTGGGGGACGAAGAGTGCATTCGGTCGGCGCGTCGTGTCTGGCCCGAAGCAGGACGCGAAATCATGGCCTATGACTGAATTTGGCTCGACGCCTGGTCAGTCGTGAGAGGGGACCGACGCCACGTCAAGTGAGCGTAGGGGCTGTTCTCGAGCAGTGGAACAACGGATTCCCCCGGAAACTTAACCGCCCGATGCCAAACTACGACGTCCAGCAAGCTCAGCCAGAACTTCGACAGCGTCGCTGATTCGGCAGGGATTTTCCCTGAGGTGCGCACCTCATGCTCGCAGGCGAGAAACGCCTGCAGGGGGAGCGGCGAATCCATGGGCGTCATCTCTGCTGTCGGCTCGACGCGCGACGCCACTACCTCTCGAGCCATCGCAAGGTGCTTGGCGTAGATATGCATCGACCCAGCCATGTGGGTGTAGCTTCCGAGCTCGACGCCGAGATGAGCTGCCGCCAGCTCTTGAAGCATGGTGTGAAAAAAGACGTCATAGGGCAGCCCCCACACCGCGTCGTTGCTCCGCATATGGCCAATGGCGTGGAGTCGCCCCCGCCGCAGGAGGAACTGGAGGGTACACGCGCAGGAGACGTCCTTCGTGTTGAGATCGAGAACGCTCGATGAGTCGTGAAAGCAGAGAACCGCTCGCCGGGTGTCCGGATCTTGTTCGAGCAGGCGCAGGACTAGATCCCACTGGCTCGTCCGTCCGTGATCTCTGCCGAAGACCCGTCGACCGTAACAGCCGCCTCGAACGCGCGTCGGCTCGTCGACGAACTGACGCCAGCGTTTCATGTAGTACGCGACAAAATCGACATCGTCCGACGCCGACATGTGCCAGGAAAATTCACCGACCGCCAAGGCCATGTTCCAACGGCGAGCGCTGCTTGCGATGCACCGGTTGCGCGGACGCGCGAGACTGAACACCAGAGGCGTCAACTCCAGAGTCGTTTGGCCCCTCGGGCTGACCTCCGCGCCGCGCTCAAGCAATGCCGAGAACAGCCAGCGCTGAACTTCGTCCATTGACTCGAATTCGTTCACGTCATCCTCCTTTCAGGGAGCCGTCGTAGGTGCACGGCGAAGAGGCGCGGCTGTCGATGTTGAAGGTGCCGTAGGAGCGGATTGAAGCGGCGCGGTCGTCGAAGGCGAGTTGCTGGTAGCGATTGGGTTCGAACAAATCGACGCCAGCTGGCCGGGCGTGAGCGCCATCTGCTGTTGTTTTCCGAGCGACCGGGCAACGTCTTCGCAGATGTTGTGAACATCCGCGTCGGTGACCGAGTGGCGATTCGAGGCCGTGAGGTTCAACACGAGCGCTGCCATGTTGAACAACAATGTCAGAACCGCGAGGACGAAGCCGATCGCAGGGATCCAGATGAAGAGATTCTTCTTCCACTCGCCCAGCAGCTCCGTGGATACGGCTTTCGCCGTGCCCTCCATGTCCAAAAATGTCTCGGAGAAGTGCTTCTCTGCTTTTGTCTTTCTGATCGCCAGATAGTCGTGAAAGCTGACCGGGGGCGGCTTGCGCGTGGCCGGGGTAGCGAGCCGGTGAAACGTGAGCCGCAGGAAAGGGTCGCCGCTCCGGAGCTGATATTTCCTCTTGCTGAAGTTGATCAGCGTAGTCGAGATGTGGCCGTCGTAGGCTGGGTCGATGATGCCGATGTTCAGCGCAAAGATTCCCTCGATCGTCAGCCCCGTCTTGACCATCGCGTATCCGACAACGTCGTCTGGGAGACGGACGCGCTCGCTGGCAATCACCTCAACCATCCCGTGCGGCTGAATCTCGAAAAATTGGTCGGGTTTGAGTTCGTGGTCGTCACCCTTGCTGTCGATGACGTACTTCACCCCAAGATCGTAGCTACAGTCTCGCCAGCCTCCACTGGGTCCTTCTCGCGCATCGAGCACGATGCCACGAGTGCGCACCTCCGCCTCGCTCAGGACCGAACCACTCGGCTGGGCGAGCGCGCTGGCGGACGGGTCGGTCTGCTCGGTCATGCACCTCGCTGGTCGGTCAGTTCCCTTCGCCGGTTGCGGCGAGAATGTCGCGCGTCTCGCGCACCAAAGCTTCGACCTGTTCGAGATTGGTGCGCGCCTTCACGAGTCCCGGGCCTGCAGGGAGCGATCTAGGAACCAACTCGGCGAGCGGCACGCCCAGGCAGACTGCAACTTGCTCCAGCTTGTCCACGCGCGGGATCGTTCCACGTTCCCACGAGCGTATCGTCGCTTCTGGAACTCCGGAGGCGGTCGCTAAACCGTTGACGGTGTACCCGCGGGCCACTCGAAACTGGGCGAGCTTGGTCTGGACGTTGGCCATTCGTATTCTCTTGCGAACGCGGCCCAGTATACGCGGTATCGACACGGTCGAGTAGGACTCGTCGTAGGGTCGATAAATGTAGGAAATCAGGCGCGTTGGCCGCGCGTTCGAGAGGGTGCGCTTATTTGTTCGCAAAAAAATACGAACCGATCGGCGCGTAGCCCGCCTTGGGGTGGTGAGTTCGCCGTTGGGTGCGTGCAGGGGCTGAAACGCAGCGGCGCTCGCGCGAGCTACGGGTCACGGCAACTCGCCCGTCGCGCCGAGACCATTGCGGCGCCGTGCCATCATGTTGCAGCTCGTTCGGCCAATCAGCTCCAGGACCTCGGCTAGAACCTTGCCGCCAACGCAAGAAGCCGACGGCGCCTATGAGCCCGTGATCTTACGCCTTGATGACGTTGTCGCGGTGAGCACCGTCCACGTCCGTGGCCTCTCTTCGGTTCGCCGTATGCGTCCATGCTGCCTGCCGACGCGGCTTTCTCATCTGCTCCCGGTGCGACCGCGGAAACCGGTACTGCTCCCGAGAATGCGCCAAGGCGGCGCGGGCGATCCAGCTCATCACGGTACGTCGTAGGTTCGAGCAGACCGAGGGTGCAAAGGAGGACCGCCGCGTGCGAGCGCGCGGGTATCGCGCTCAGCGCAAGCAGCGCGTGACGGATCAGGGTTCCCAGACTCCTGCGGATCCGGGCACCTTGCTGCCGCCGTCCGGTCCCAACACCAGTTCGGTGCTCGAGGAGCCGGTCGCCGAGGTCGCGAAGAATGCGGGATCAGTCCCAGGAGCTGCACGGCCGAGCACGCGCCGCGCAATGTCGAAGCCCGGTGACGAACAGATCGTGGAGAGGCAGCGTCGCTTCGCGCGCTGCGATCGTTGCGGAGGCAGCGGCAGCCATCTCGCTCCGTGGCGTTAACGCTTGCGACGATGAAGTCTTCCGGAGCGTCCCATGAGCTCGTCACTCATCCGAGCCGCGCAGTACGTGCGCATGTCGACGGAGCATCAGCAGTACTCGACGGAGAACCAAGCCGAGGTCATCGCTGAATATGCTCAGAAGCGGGGCTTTGAAATCGTCGCGACGTTCACCGACGCCGGGAAGAGCGGCCTGCGGATCGATGGTCGCGACGGGCTTCGCGAGCTCATCAAGGTCGTCGAATCCGGGGCGGCGGACTTTCGCACCATCCTCGTCTACGACGTGAGTCGGTGGGGTCGCTTCCAGGATGCCGACGAGAGCGCGTACTACGAATACATCTGCAAGCGAGCGGGGATCACGGTTCAGTACTGCGCCGAGCAATTCGAGAACGACGGCAGTCCCGTGTCCACCATCGTGAAGGGCGTCAAGAGAGCGATGGCCGGCGAATACAGCCGCGAGCTTTCGGCCAAGGTGTTCAAGGGTCAGAGCAAGCTGATCGAGCTGGGCTTCAGACAGGGCGGCATGGCGGGGTACGGTCTCCGCCGGCACTTGATCGATCAAGCCGGTGCACCGAAGGCCGAGCTGAAGCTTGGCGAACAGAAGAGCCTGCAGACAGACCGCGTCATCCTGGTTCCTGGGCCAGAGAACGAGGTTGTTGTTGTTCGGCGTATCTATCGCCTCTTCATCGACGACCGGCTTCACGAAGGCCAGATCGCCCAGGCCTTGAACCGCGAAGGCGTGCTGAACGCGCTCGGGGGAGCCTGGACCCGTGGAACCGTGCACGAGGTCCTGACGAATGAGAAGTACATCGGGAACAACGTCTACAACCGCGTGTCGTTCAAGTTGAAGAAGGTCCGGGTGCGCAACCCGCCGGACATGTGGATCCGCAGTGACGGCGCATTCGAGCCGGTCGTCGAAGCGCGTGATTTCTATACGGCACAAGGCATCATCCTCGAACGCTCGAGACGGCTCTCGAATGACGACCTGCTGGCACGCCTGCGAGGTCTGCTGACGACTCGAGGAGCGATCTCCGGGATCGTCATCGACGAGACCGAGGGCATGCCGTCGAGTGCCGCTTACCGACATCGGTTCGGGAGCCTGGTCCGCGCCTACGAGCTCATCGGGTACTCGCCGGCTCGTGACTACGCCTTCATCGATATCAACCGGAGGCTCCGGAAGCTCCACCCGGAGATCGTCGATGGCGTTGTCCGCGCGCTCGAGGCCGCAGGCGGAAGCGTCGGACGCGACCCCACGACGGACCTGCTGTTCGTGAACGACTACCTTTCCGTGTCGGTCGTGCTCGCCCGGTACCAGACGACGGCAACCGGACAACCGCGGTGGACCATCCGTATCGACCAGGGTCTCCGTCCCGATCTGACGATCGCGGTTCGAATGGATGGCTCGAACGCGAAGCCGTTCGACTACTACCTGCTCCCTGCACTCGACATTCACGCCGACCGTCTACGAGTCGCAGAGGAGAACGGCGCGGGCTTCGACTCATTTCGCTTCGATTCGCTCGATTACTTCTACGGCATGGCGGCGTTGGTTCGTATCGAGGTGGCAGCATGAAGACGGTACAGATGATTCCGGTCAGCAAGATCCACGTGGCGAACCCGCGTGCTCGGAACAAGGCGAAGTTCTCCGAGATCGTGGCGAACGTGTCGACGATCGGACTGAAGCGGCCAATCACGGTCCGCCCCCGTCCAGGGAGCGAAGGCGAATATGATCTCGTCTGCGGGCAGGGCCGGCTCGAAGCTTTCATCTCTCTTCGCCAGACGGAAATCCCGGCGTTCATCCGCGAGGTGAACGCTGAGGACGGATACGTGATGAGCCTGGTCGAGAACATCGCGCGGCGCACTCCGAGGACCCTGGAGCTCGTCGGGAAGATCGTGGCGCTCGAGAAGCGCGGCTACACGCCAGCCGAGATCGCGGGGAAGATCGGTGTGAGCGAGGGATATGCACGATCGCTCCTCAAGCTGTTCGAGCAGGGCGAGGAGCGCCTGCTTGCCGCGGTCGAGCGTGGCGAGATTCCCATCGCCGTGGCCGCCGAGATCGCCGTTGCGGACGACAAGGACATTCAGAGGAGCCTCGCAGAGGCTTACGAGAGCGGTCGTCTGCGAGGGAAAGCCCTCATCAAGGCACGCGATCTGGTCGAAGCGCGGCGGTCGCAAGGGAAGCGCCAGGGCACTCATCCATCCTCTTCTTCGAAGCCGAGGAAGCGCGTTTCGGCGGACGAGATCGTCCGCACATACCGTCGCGAGACGCAGCGACAACGGCTACTCGTGAAGAAGGCGCGTCTATGCGAGACACGCCTCCTCTTTCTGGCAACGTCTCTCCGCGAGCTCCTGCAGAACGAGGACTTCGTCAACCTGCTTCGCGCCGAGGCGCTCGACAAGATGCCCGAGTACCTCGCCACGCAGGTGAAAGCGCAGGCCGCGTCGTGACCAAGCGTGTCGAGACCGCCTTCTTACTCGAGCCGGTCACCCTCAAGCTCGAGAAGATCTCGCCGACGCGGAAGCTGAGTGATGGCATCAAGCAGACGCCTCGCTACCAGACGGTCGCCGCATCCATCAAGGAGGTCGGGATCATCGAGCCCCCGATCGTGTATCCGGAGAAGGGCAGTCGTGGGATGTACCTGATGCTCGACGGCCACGTGCGTCTCGAGGTGCTGCGCGAACTCGGCCACAAGGAGGTGCTGTGCCTCGTCTCGAAGGACGACGAGAATTGCACGTACAATCACAAGGTGAGCCGCATCGCTCCGATCCAGGAGGACCGGATGATCCGGAAGGCCATCGCGGCGGGTGTTCCCGAAGCGCGAATCGCGAAAGCGCTGAATTTGTCCGAGAACACGATTCGGCGAACGAGGACGCGGCTGAACGGCATCTGCGCCGAGGCCATCGAGTTGCTCAAGGACAAGCCTGTCGCCGACGCGGCGCTGAACGTGATGAAGAAGGTCAAGGCCTACCGCCAGATCGAAATGGCGGAGCTCATGATCGCCGCGAACCGCTACTCCGGTCCGTACGCGAACGCGCTCGTGATCAACACGCCCAAGGAGTTGTTCGTCAACCCCGAGTCGAAGCAGAAATTGCCGCGCGCCGCGGACCTCGCGAAGATGGAGCACGAGATGCAATCGCTCGAACGCGACTTCGTCGTCCTCAACGAGTCGTACGGCCGCAACGTCATGGAGCTCACTCTCGCGCGCGGCTACGTGAAGAAGCTGCTCGACAACGCGAAGGTCGTGAAGTTCCTCGCGCAGAGGAAGCCCGATTTGCTCGGGTCACTGCAGCAGGTCGTGGAAGCTTCGTCCCTCGAGGCATAGCCGCTCTTCGAGTAGCATCCGATTCGCACGAACGCGACGGACGGCTCGCCAACCAATCTAGTGGCTCATGCGGCTGACACGTACCAGCCGGCAGCTATGAGGCCCCGCCTGCATCGACTGGCGTCCGCGGCTCGGGCGCTCACGGCAGCGAGGTCGCGAAGCATGTCCGCATGTCGTGCGACTTGCGCCCGTGCTTGAATTTCTCTGACGCGCGAACTCATTCTGCGGTCTCCACCTCCTCCACGACATCAGCGAGGCCCCGGGCGGGCCGACGTTGGTCCCCACCGTAGATGCACTATTCCCGCGAGGAGCAATCAGATCTCCGACACCAACGATCAGCGCAACGCCGCAACTTCGACAAGGTTCCACGCGAGCCCGAGTCCCCTGGTCACAAATATCACGCGATGGTCGGCATCCAGGTGAAAGTCCGCCGGAAGCTTGGTGATCATCTCAGAGCGCGCTTTCTCAATGTCGACAGCCGAGGCCTGTACTTGAGTTAGTCGAAGAACGAACCAACGTCCGTCGGCGAGCGGTAGTGACGCGATGTGCTTGTACGGCTCGAGCTCCGGCCGCGGCTCGTCAGCCGACGGCGGAAAGAAGCTGCAGGCAACAGCAAACGCTTCGCCCGCTGGGGGGGGTGCAGGAATCCAATGCACGCCGCGCAGGTCTTCCTCCCCCGCAAAACGTCTCAGTTGCGTTTCCGGTACGACTACTTGAGCGACGGGCGTCGTGTCGTTGCCTGCAACCGCTTCCGGAAGAGACCAACGGACGAAGTGTCGTTCGGCGTTCTTGCGCGAACCGTCTTTAACCCAGGCTGATGTGCCTGACCACTGGCAGTCGCCCGACTCGTGAAGGCTCAGCTTGACATCGGTTCCGAGCATGCGGGTCAGCACGTAGGCGTCATTCCTCGTGACGAGGAACTTCCAGACCGTCGAACGCCGCGCGTTCCGTGACCCGAACGCGAGTTTGATTTCCTTCATGCTGCCAAGCCTCGCCTGTTCTGGGTCATGTCGTAACGAGTCCGCGTGAAGGAAGGCCCATGCAAAGGTTCACGTCTCCTTGGGTCTAAGCGTCTGTTGCCGCATCTCGCGGGCGGTTGATCACGATCGGGGGTCGCCTTCTCGCGCATGCACGCGGGGTGATGACTGGTTGTTGCCCCGTGTGCCATCAGACGCAGGCAAATTTGCAGCGTGCAAGCAGACGCCGCGCAGCGGACACTCTCCGCAGCGCGGGCGCAGCGGCCTGCAGTACGTACGGCCGAGCGCTACGATGCATGCATGCAGCTGCCGCCGCGCCCCGAGCGGGATCATTGCCTCAAGCGCGTTGGCTTGTCGCTCCGTGGGCTTGCGGTTAGTTCTCCGGCGAGGAATCCAGCCGAGTCTCTGCGCAATCCGCCAGACATGCGTGTCGATTGCAAAACGGTCGCGCTCGAACGACGACATTGCGGCGACGACGCGAGCGCTCTTGAAGCCGATACCGGGCAGCGCAACCAACTCCGCTTCGAGCGCAGCGTCCTCAAGTTTTTTCAACGCCCGCAGGCTCGTCGCTCGCCCAGCGACCGTGCGCGCGAGGGCGCGAATTTTCGCCGTCCGCGTTGCGCCGAAGCCGCATGATCTTACGGAGCGCAGGATCGCATCCGAGCGGGCACGGCTCAGCGCGGTCGCTGTGGGCCAGCGACGCCGGAGCAATTTCAAGGCGGCTGTCGCTTGCTCGAGCGTTGTCTGCGCGGAGAGAAGCACGTAGACCGCGCAGTAGAAGACGTCCTTTGGGTTGCCGTGCCTCGGGAAACCGAATTCCTGCGCCAGCCGCGCCAGCACCAGTTCGGGGTCCGGGCGCAGCGCGGGCTTAGCCAAGGCTCCGAATACCTTGCGCCACGACCCACCACGGGCGGTGTACGACGTCGAAGTAGCTGCACACAAACGCGGTGCGCCCCGCGCTCTCGATCTCATCGACGGCTTCGGCGAGTTCGGGATGCATCTGCTGCCGCTGCCGTTCCACGACGGGAGGGGCCGTGATGATCGTCAGGCCTTCGACATTGTGGTCGGCCGCCTCGAACTCCGCGACCGGCTCGCGGCGGCGAAATTCCGTGCCCAGGCCCTGCCAGGCAAGCCCGAGCCGCTGCCGCCAGCGGGCCGAGGGCCTGAGCGGCAGGCTGCCGCCAGCGACGAGTTCGGCGATATCGGCCGCCAGCCTCCAGTCCATGAGGCCGTGATAGCGCAGGTTCTCGTAGGAGAGGAGGCACTGGTAGCATGAAGTGCCGCACCGGTCGTGGCGCGTGAAGTGGTCGCGCATTCCTTCCAGGGCCCGCGACTGCTCCGCCGCAACCATGTCTTGCAGCAGTCCGCCGAGCACGCCCGGTTCGCCGAGATGCCGCGCGTAGCCGGCGCCATTGGCGAGCGTATCCGCCAGGTAGACCTGCACGCCGGGCGGGTCGCCAGGCTGGCGGGTGATCGAGCGTATTCCAACGCGGAGCTCGGATTGCGAGACGTCGAAGAGGGCGGCCGCCGCGCGCCGCAGAAGAAACCCGAACGACAGCATTGACGCGCGCACGGACACGTCGCGGATGTCGAAGGTGAAGCCATGCAGTTCTCCCGCGGGCCGCGGTTCCAGCAGCAATGCTTCGCTGCTCTTGCGCGACGCGAGAGCGTAAGAGCGGCGCGGATAGTTGCCCCGGAGGAACGGCGGCGCATCCGGGCTGTTCAGGAATTCCGTCCAGAGATGGCCGTTTCGGACGCCGCAGTCGGCAAGCTCGAACAGTTGACCGCCGCGGTCATTGATTGTGTAGAACGAGCCCTCGACCAACCAGTAAGGAGAGCCTGCGACGGCTCCGTCCTGCGGCTGCTCGCCGCCTGGAATGACGATCCGCGCTGCGCCGGCATGTGTTCGCTCCTCGTCGCCCGTTCGCGGCGGCCTGTCGCGGGCGAAGTCGCCGCGGTAACCGAGCGGGTACGTCATCGGGAATGTGCGCGCCATCGCGCCGGCCCCCGTGGGCTCGGTGCAGCTCGGGCACGCCGCCAGCGTTCCGAAGCTCAGCGTCCAACAGGCGTTGCAAACGGTGACGTCATCGACGCGCGGGATGGCGTTCACTTCCTGCGCACGGCCGCGGCTCTCGATGTAGTGGATCAGCCCGACCGCACGGTAGCCTCGCTTATCCTTCACGACCTCCGCGCCTGGCGCGAAGGCGCTGACGCAAATATCCGCGTCCCAGTCCACGAAGTGGTAGTCGATCTGGCCCCGCGACGAACGCGGCTGGCCGTGATGGAACCGGCGCTCCGTCGTGGGAAAGCCGAAGAGCGGCAGCACGCCGCCGGTTGCGAGCGCCTCGCTGAGCCGCTCATCGGCGCTCACTGTCGGATCAGCGGCAACCGCGTCAATCTCCGCCGCCATCCCTCCACCGCAGACCCAATCGACGAGTTCGGCACGCCGCTGTGCGATGACAGGGGCTCCGACGGCGAGCACGTCGACGAGGCGTCCGATGGCCTGCCGCTGGACGCCGAGCCACCCGGCAATCTGGGGCCGCGCCGCGGGCCACCCCGCGACCTCGCCGAAGCGCCCGTTCACCGCGTCGTATTCGTCGTCGGGCGTTACAAGGCCAGTCGCATCGAAAGCGACCTTCAATGCGCGTGCCGCGAGAATACGCCTGGCGATCGCCTCCCGCCGGAGGTCGAGATACGGCGGCGGCGGCGACTCGGCCGTCATCGCAACGAGGTTGGAGAAATAATAGTCGTCGTGGCTGCGTCCTTTGCAGACCGTGAGCACGGTGGAGAAACCGCTCCCGCGGCGTCCGCAGCGCCCCGCGCGCTGCTGATAGTTGAAGCGCTCGGGGGGCATATTGGCGAGCATGACGAGATTGAGCGAGCCGATATCTACGCCCGCCTCCATCGTCGTGGTCACCGAGAGCAGGTCGATGGGATCGGCGGCGGGATGATCGGACTGAACGACGATCCCGCGGAATAAGCGGAGCCTCGGGCGCGCTTCGCTGTGATCCGTCTGCCCCGTGAGCTCTTCGCAATGCAACCGGCGCCGCGCGCGCTCGTCTCGTGCAAGCCACCGGTAGAAGTCGTTCTCGGATGTCCTCTCCGACGGCCGCGGCTGTCCCATCCGTTCCTGGCATGACGAGCAGACGCCCGCCGATGGATGAAGGTGCCGGGTCGAGCAGCGTGCGCACCACCATTCGAGGTCGGGTGCCGCGCGGAACATGAGCGACTGCGCCTGGAGCCGCATGTCATCGTCGTTGACGACGATATGCTGGCTCACGAGCCACTCGATCAGCGCCTCCGCGAGAGCATCGGGGTCAGCACCGTGCTGTGCCGCGACCGCGGCGACATAGCGCCGTGCGCGCCCGAGGAGTCTTGCCGAAGGCCCGTACGCGCTCTGATAGCGTTCCGCGCCGAAGGCCCGTCCTCCGTCGTCGATGTATCGGAGGCTGTGCCGGCGCTCCCCCATGAGCCGGACGACGCTCGCAAGCATTTCGGAGGATGCCTGGGCGCTCAAGCCCAGGAATCCCCCTGCCGGCGCCCCCGCTTCCGGCTCCAGCCAGCCGAGGGCGAGCGCTTCGACAGAGCGGCCGCGCCCCGCGAAGAGCTGCTCGAGGCAGGCGTTCCAGGCGGCGCCCCGCATTCGCTCGCGGTGCAGCGACGCGCCCTGGTTCATGTCCGGCGCCAGCGCGACGCCGGCGACTTCGCCGTTCGCGGCGTACTCGAAGCGGTAGCACGCCGTCCACGAGGTGCGCGTGTTGGCAACGTCCGCGAATTCCCGCGCCTGGGGGAGGACGCCGGCCGGGTTGGTGCCATAGCGGGCCAGCCGGAGATCGATGTCATCCCAGAGCGTACGCAGCAGAACGCCGCGCCGGCGCCGCTCGCGCGCGAGTTGCTCCCGCCGCGCCGCGGGGACGGCGGCGGGATTGGCCGCTTCGAGAAGAAGCGCCATCCATAAATCGGGATATGTCTGCTCGAACTCTGCGGCGGCCGCCGTGTCGTCCGGCGAAAGCTGTTCGTTTCGCGCTTGTCTTTCCGCTGCCGAGAAGACGCGGCCGAATGCATCCGCGAGGAGCACCTGCAGCGCGAGGTTTCTCACGAGGTCGAGATAGTGCGCGTGCTCGACCTCGTAGCTGAGGACGGCTGCATCGCGCCGGCTGTCGGAAAACGCGACCATGCGCCGGGTGGAAGCGGGCTCGTCGGCGAGCATCCGGTCGGCCAGAATCTGCGCAACCTTCGAGAACGCCGTGCGCAGGCTGCGAACCGGGCTGATCCACAGGTTGTTCGGGTTGTTCCATTGCGACCATTGCTCGTCGCAGTTCGGGCAATACTTGATCGCCGCCTTGTGCTGCCGCCCCTCGGGAATGTGGGCGCGCAGCACCCAGCCCTGGCTTCCCTGCTGTTGATAGTTCACGAGGCCCTGCTGTGGTTCGAGCCAGGCCTGTTCCCACCGCGCCGTGCATCCTTCGACGTCCCATCGCTGGCTTGCCGGCGCGTGCCGGTGGGTCGATGGCCAGAAGAAGAGATAGTCCTCGAGCACCCTGTCTTCGCGGGCAAGATCGGGCAACTTCTCGAGCTCGGGGAAGCCAGCCGTCATGACGAAGTCGTTCCCCGCGGAGAGAGGGACGCGGTAGCCGCCGAGAATGACGTCGCCGCAGTTCTGGCAATAATAGAGGTCGAGCATCCGCGCGCCGCACGCGCAGCTGATCGAAGGCTCCGTGGAGAGCTTTCCGACGGGGCGGCTGGCGTCCGGGACGAGAACGCTCCGGCATGACGGATCGGTACAGGCCCATACGCCTGGCAGATTGCGGAAGAACAGATGACCTTTCGCGCGCAGAAGGGGGCGGTCTTGGTCACGCAATGCCTCTCCGCACGCCATTGCCGCGCCGACGATCGCGCGGTCTCTGACTACCGTGTTCGTATCGGGGAAGACGTGCTGCGCCAGAATATCGAGCGGTGCGACCGGAGCTTGCGCGCGCCCCGCGGCTTCCGCGGCGCCGTCCACCAGCGACGCCGGCACGCCGAGATCGCCCAGCCGCCGGCCGAGGCTCAATCTCAGTTCGTCTTCAGTAGCCCGTTCGGGTCCCGCGACCCCGAGCTCGGCCGCCAGGCCCCTCAAGGCGGCGACGGTATCTCCGAGTGCGGTGACCCTATCGGGCAGCGCCGCGAACGCTGCTGCGTGTTGCTGATAGGCGCGGCCGCGCGCTCCGGGAGGCGGGGCCTGAATTCCGTCGAGCGGACGGAAGCGCGAGCCTGGAACGCCGAAGAACCCTTCCAGGAAATCGTCGCGCGCCAACGCATCGCCCAGCGACGCCGAGGTGGCGATGATCTTCAGCCGGGGGTCGCCCGGCGAAAGCCCCAGCTGCTCCAGAAGAATGCGGAGCGTAAGCGCGACCTCCGTGCCGGCCGTGCCGCGGTAGCTGTGGAGTTCGTCGACGACCAGCGTGAAGTACCGATCTGGGCCGCCCGCGAGCCAGCGCTGCGTCGCGCTGAAGATGTTCTGCTCCAGCCCGCGCATCAGCATCACGTTCAGCATCGAGAAGTTCGTGATCAGGACGTCGGGCGGATGTTGCTGCATGTACCACCGCGAGGGCATCTCGGCGCCGCGCGGGTCTTGGAAGAGGGTCGTGTGCCTCGGATGCGAAGTCCGGATTGCTTGGAACTCGGAGTCGGCCGCATTGAGGATGTCGACGAGCCGTGATGCGCGCTCCCGGTTCATGGTGCCGGACACGGGCGTTCGGCCGTTGTAGCCGCCGAAGTAGAAGCGGTTGCCGCCCCGCTTCCGGCGCAGCCAGGCGCGCGCGCCGTCGGAATCGACCGCGGCCCGCAAGCGCACCAGCTGATCCTCGACAAGTGCGTTCAGCGGATACACGACGAGCGCGCGAACGGCGGCCTCGCGCGCTTCGTGCCCGCGCGGGTACGAAGCGGCGCCGCGGTCCCACCAGCGCTCGTAGGTCTCAGCGGGAACAGCGGGCCATCCGGCGGATTCCTGCGCCAGGCGCGCGAGGATCGGCAGCAAGAAGCACTCCGTCTTGCCGGAGCCGGTGCCCGTCGTGACCACGACATGCGGCGCTCGCGGATCGGTTCCGAGCGCGAGCGCTTCGGCCTGGTGCGTGTAGGGGCGCTCGCCGTGAGACCAGAGACCGGCTTCGAGAAAATCGGCGACTTCGGCGGCCAACCCCGCCGCGCGAACAGCGTCGCGCAGGCTGCCTTGCGTCTGCTGGTACCCGGGCAGAAATTCAAAAATGGGTAGCTGCTGCACCGTCCCGGGCGCGCGCAGCAGGAGCCGCCGCTCTTCCGACAATGCGGGGTGGCGCAGCCTGAACGGGGTCTCGACGTAGCGGATGTACGTGTCCAGCAGATCTGCGTGAAGCGTTCCGACATCGCGCGTCGTCATAGGAGCCCCTCCATTCTCGATTGATTGAGACGAACAGCCGCCGCTCTTGCGAGCGCCAGCGGAATACCTTCGTATGCGAGCAACCGGCCCTGGCGCACGGGCGTCAGGCCCGACGCGATCGTGCAGATTCTCTTCCAGATGCGCGGAAGCTCGAGTGCCCGAGGAACGAGCAGACGCCGGCTGCCGGGCTCGTACCCGAGATAGCTGCGGTCTCGCGGCGCGAGAAACCATTTCGCAGCGGACGAGTCGCGCACAATCGCGCGGATGCCGTCGCTTACCAGGTAGTGCGTGCGGCGGCCTTGCTCGCGCCACTGGTAGAGCCCTTGGGCCCCCATGTCTGCCACGGACCTCCAGCAGAGCTCTTGAGGAAGCCATCGCCGCAGCGTCTTGGCGATGCGGGCGGCGGGCGGCGAGAACTCCGGCCCGATCCACCACGCCGTATCCGATATCGCGCGGGTGTGCACCGCCATGGGCACCGACGGAGATTCGGGCAGGAACTGTCCGCCGACCTCGGCGAGCACGCCAGCGGCGAGCGCCGGTCCGGCGACGGTGATGCAGCCCGGCATCGGCAAGCGTCCTTCAACCATCGCGGCAGGATCGAGCCGTGCCGATATGCCCTTCTCCGCGAGCCAGCCGATCGACTGGCGCGAGCGCGCGCCCGTGACGATCGCGCAGCCGCCTCCGTCGGCGCGCGGAAACGCGAGAGGCGGGGCAATGCACCACCTGCGTGCTTCCCAGCAGACATCGACATGGCCGAGATCCTCAAGCGTGGAGAGCACCGAATGCCAGGCGGCATCCTCGGCGGCAGCCGCGGCGCATTGCTGGCGCACGGCATCCACGCCGCCGCTGCCGCGTGCCGAAAGGTACTCCAGGAGGCGCTCAAATGCCTCGCGCTGTCCTTCCGATACCGCCGCGTACGCGGCGGTATCGTCCTCCGAAAAGCAATCCGCTCGCACGACCGGATAAGGTGCCCGAACGGAGCTCATCAACACGGTCTGGCGCGGCGCGACGGCAGTTCGATGCTCGTGAATGCCGCCGTCCGGCGGAGCCGTCGCCTTGACGACGTTGGGCGCGTACAGCCGGTACTTGGTTCCCGGTGCAAAGTAGGTCGCATAGACCGCGTTCTGAACCGTGGCGCGCCCGCCGCGTACGGATGCGCCGGCGAGCGCCTTTTCGACTTGGCGATCGAGATCGGCTGCTTCCGGCGCCGCGCATTCGCGCCACCTCGGCTCGACGACGAAGAGCTCCGCCGTTGCGCCATCGCAGCGAAGCGCGTAGCGGCCTTCCGCAAGATCGAGGGATGGAAAGGTGCCTGCAGTGCAGAGCTGCGAAGCCCCTTGGCCATCTGCGCTTTCGATGCTGACCGACGCCGTCTCTGCTGCGACAAGGTGCGGCAGCCCGCCTCGAAGATAGACGCCGCGGCGCAGACGCAGGCCGCCGCTCAACCGGAGCAGCGGGACGCGCGGGCGAACAGCAATGTCACCGGGCAGCACTGCGTTTTCGCGGGGTACGGCCGAAGAAGCGCCGAAAAGGCCGGAGCCGGGCCACGAAGCGCCATCGCCGATGCGCACGGCAGCGCCTTCGAGCGACGCATCTAGTTCGGTTAAAGTTTGCTCGGCGAGCGCAACCACGGTTTGCTCGATGCCTGCATCCGGCGTGTCTACGACGTTCCAGCTTCCGGGACGTCCGCGCAGCGCTCCGTCCTGGAACCAGACCAGTTCCCCCCGGGAAGGGGTTACATCGACCTCGTCCTCGTCGAAGACGCGAAGGTTGCCGCGAAGAATGCCGGCTGCCTCTTCCGGAGTGGCTTCGGCGTCGTATGCGGCGGGCTCGCGGACGTCGAGCTTGCCGATGGCCACGCGATTGCCGACGAGCACTAGACATTCAGATTCTTCGGCTTCCGCGCTTGCATCGAGGCGCAGAAGCCATTGAGCGCGCTTCCACATCAGATTGGGATAGCGGTTGGGGCGGATAGCGAGCGCCGCCGCCCGAGGGTCGCGATCGACGGCGGCCGGTGCCGCGGCCGCGGCGCCGGAGTAGTCCTCCAGCGCGTCGCAGAGGGCTTCTGCGGCTTGCAAGAGCGCGCTGTCGTCCGGGTCGCGGCCTATGAGGCGGGACAGGCGCGAGCCGCGCCCGCCGCGCAACAGCCACAGCCGCATGGCAGGCACGACTTCGTCCGGTTCGGGAAACTGGCCCGGTAAGCGCGCCGATGACTGGACAATCGCGGCGAGCTCGGCGAGGTCGCAGGAGCGCACGAGGCATTGAGACTGGACGGGATCGACAAAGGGACGCGCGGTGTCCAGGCGCACGGCAAGCTCGCCGCGCCTTTCGCTGCGCAGCCATTCCTGGAGCAGCCGCCAGAGCTCAGGCGTGCCCTCGAACCGATCGGGCTTCCCTCGATTCTCGACGCCCATGAGGGCGTTGAGCCTGATGTAGTAGTTCGTCTGGCGAGCATTCGCATCGCTGTCCATCTCGCCGGCGGCGAGCACGGCGAAGGCGAGGCCGGCGATCACCGGGGGCGCTCCACTGCGGCCGTTCTCGCTCCAGAGCTCGGCAAGGCTTTCGAGACACATGAAGATGCGCTCCGGCGCCGTGGCGATGCCGAGCACGGCCCTGACGAACTCGTCCCGCCCGCCCAATCCGTGCCGGGCGCCGCACTCATTCAGCAGCCCGTCGTGTACGGCGAGGCGAACCGGGATACCCGCGCGCCCGCGCGGGAAGAGCTCTTCTGCGAGGACTTCGTTCCATTGGCGGTATGCCGCCGGAACCCGTGACACACTGAGCGGCACCGCCATCACAACGGCACCCTCCAGACAGCGGTGTTCCTGCCGCACCGCACGGGGCTGGCGGAGTCCGCGCGCACGCCGCAGACGCGCAGCCGGCTCCCGGCAGCGGGCACGAGCTGCACGGCTTTGAAATCGACGCGCACCTCCTGGCCGCCGTCGAGCACGAGCGTCGTTTCCCACCCGTCGGTACGGGAGACAGTGCCCGTGAAGTCCGAACCTGTCGAACCAGGCATCCCCTCCGTCCAATACGCTTCGCACCAGGGACGGTGCGCACAGTTTGCGCAAGCCTTCGCGGACGGCCGCGCAAGGTCGCGTATCGTCGCGCCGTCCTCGATGCGCCGGTTTAGATCGAGCAAAGCCGCCCGCGCGCCATCAGCCGCCTGCGCGCATTCCTCCGCCGTGCACGAAAACTCATGGACTCCGCTGGGCAGGGACTGAACGCGCAGCATGCCGGGCAGCAGCCCGTGCAGTTCACGATAGAGCTCCGCGTAGATCAGCAGCTGCTGCCGCCAGATTGCCAGACGCTCGGGCGTGGCTTCGCCGCTCTTGAGTTCCTCGATGACGAGCTGTCCGTTGCGCCCGTCGATCGAGTCCGCGATGCCGCGGACGAGTCCATCCCGAGACCGCAGCGGGTACTCGACTTCGACAATCCGGGGCGCGCGGCTGCCTTCGCCGGCGCTCTCCTGTCCGGAACGCGACGCGAGCCGCGGCGGTGCGCAGCACCAACGTGCGCCGAAGCGTTCCTCGGCAAGCCGCGCGAGCCGCGCGCGCGTCAGTCCGTAGAAAGGCAGTTCCGGCGGCGATTCACGGCTGTCCCCTGGTAGCTCGCCGCGTTCGGCAATGGCCTTGTCGCGCCGCAGGCACTCTCGCTCCAGTGCCGCATCGAACAGCTTGCGAGCGACTGAGCGGGTACTGTCCTTGACGCCTGGCGCGCCATCCACAAAGGCTCGCGTGAGCGCCGCGAGCGTGGCGTGCGCCGCCGTGCCGACGATCGCCGCGCCCGCATAGGGTTGCAGCCGGCGCAGCTGGGCATCGCGGTCGAGGACGTAGTGAAGCGGGCATTCGAGAAGGTGGTGTAGCTCGGACGCCGCGACGTGCGGCAGCGGCGCCAATGGAGCAATCGCCGGTAGGGCGGGCGGCAGCCTCACCGCGAGCTCCCGTTCAGCTGCTCGAGGACGCCCGACAGCACCCCCTGAACCATGAGGGGAGGGACGGAGTTACCGATCATCTCATACGCGCTCCGCCGGCACGCGAGCTCCGCGGGAAAGACGATGCGGTCGGGAATGCCTTGCAGACGCGCGTATTCCCTCACCGAGAGCGATCGCGGCTTCGCGTAGTGGTAGACGCAGTCGTACTTGGTCGAGAGCGCCGTCGAAGGGGCGTCCGGATGCAGCCGCCGGTATGCGGAGTCGTAGCGCCGCGAGAGGCCGTTCAGATGTTCGAGAGGGATGGTGCGCGCGCACCCGCCAGGCGGAATGTGCCCGAGGCGCGCCTGCGCTTCCGCCGTGACCCGGGGCGTCTGCACGTCGTGAAGCTTCTTCGGCGCGCGATGCCGCGCCCACCGCTGGAACGCCGACTGCGCCGGCAGGCGATAGTCGATCTGCTCGTGCAGCGCGCCCGGCCCGAGGACGGGCAAATCGGAAAGCGCCTGCTTCGCCGTCGTCAGCGTCCTGTTCTCGGGATCTTCAAGAATCTCGAGATAGTCTCTTAGATGCTCGGGCACCTTGCCGCCGTGCCGAACGGCGGCATAGAGCAGCGTCAGATCGGGCCCCGGCTCCGGAAGGCGTGCCGGTCCGACGTCGCTACGAACGCCGAGAATGAGCACGCGCCGACGCGCCTGTGGCGTCCCGAACCACGCCGCATCATACACGTTGCGGGTGACGGAGTATTTCAAGCCGCGGGCGGGATGCTTCAGCCGTTCGAGCAGCGCCGCGAGCGTCTTGCCGTCGCGGTGTCTCATCAAATCGGGCACGTTTTCGAGCAGAAAGATCTTCGGACGGATGACCCCGATGTAGTGGGGCATCGACGCGAGCACGCGGTTGTGTCCGTTGCGTCCGTCGTGACGCCCGTTCCTCAGCTGGCTGAATCCCTTGCAGGGCGGACCAGCCCCGAGGAGCTCGACGTCTCCGATCTCTTCCTTCGCTTCAGCCACCGACTCACGCCCCGCCTTCGTCAGCAAGTTGCACGTCGCAGCGACCTCGTCCGAAAAGTTGTGATTGTAGATCGAGACGGCTTCGTCCCAGCTGTCATACGCGCGCGCCACCTCGTACCCGAGCGCGCGGAGCGCAATCCCCATTCCTCCCATTCCCGAGCAGAGCTCGATTGCAACCGGCCTTCCCATTCGCCCTGCAGCTGCACACATCAGAGGACGATGCGACGAACAGAATGCTGGCGATGCTGCGTGCGAAACTCGTCGCGCGCCATCGATTCGACGTGCACGCCGAAGCGAAGCCCGTCGGACACTTCGAGCTTCGCAGGAGGCTGAGCCCTCGTTCCTGTGTGTGGAACGGTCATGCCGAAGTGGCGGGCAACGTCGAATTGACGAGCGCTCGTCGAAAGGGCGTGAAGGAGGTTGTGAACCATCGGAGCGGTAGCGAACATTTGGCTCGGCGTGTACCGCTCCTCCCCGAGTGGACGGACCGGCTCAGCATCGAAGATAGCTCCATCGAAGGGTGAGTTGAACCGCGACTGACGGCGCGGATGGCGACGATACCAGGCGAGAAAAATGCGACGCAGCTAGATGAAGGACCTCGACGTGGCCCCTCGGATTTGGGTCGGATAACGACGGGGTAATGGCGGAGCCCACGTATCCACGAGAACGTGGTTGCGCGTGTGCGCTGACGCACACACTTGACAACCCAGAGGCTTATCCACGCCCGAGGAGTGCATCGCGAGCAGCGTTGATCTCTGTCATGCGTCGCTCCGCCAGCTCTCGAAGATCCCTGCCAAGCGCAGCAACGCGATCAGGGTGGTATTCGACAGCTCGCTTCCTGTACGCCGCAAGGATCTGCTCGCGTGACGCGCCCCGGGGAATCTCCAGCGCGGCGTAATGGTCCCGGGCCGTCGAAGTAGCCTTCGGAGCAGGGGCTGGAAGTGGAGGTGGCGTCTCCGTCAGCATCGCCTCGAACGCTCCGACGATGTCCGCCGCGGTCCGACGCTGCAGGGCAGCCGACGCATCGGCGAATGGGTTCACGCTTCCGGAGATGGTGCTCTCGAGAAGTGCCGTCACCAAGATTGCAGAGCTGTCCGATAAGTGCCCCGAGTGATGCTGCACGACTTTCCCACCAACGACGAGGTAGTACGCCGTCGTGTAGCTCGCGTGCGGGCGACCGAGCCAGCGTCGAACGTCGCGGGAAAACCATTCGTGCCCGTCTGAGAGGTCCACGACTGCGACTGGAACTGCATCGCCGTACTTCGCCGCAAAATGTGAAACGACGAGCGAATTTAGCTCCCCAAGGGAGGAGCCCTGAGCGTAGAGGACCACCCAGGGGTGCGCCCTGAGGAACGAATGAAAATCCGAAAACTTCAGCGTGATCATACGGGGTCAACTTCCCTGGATCTTTTGCGCTCGGGAGCACCATCGTTCAGAGACGAGTCGACCAGCGCAGCGAAGAGAAGCCCTAAGCCCGCACCAAGGAGCAAACCCTCCCTCTTGTTGCTTGCTGACGTCCCGATCGCACCCCCGAGAATCGCAGCCCCCAAGTACATCGCGGCCAACGGATCGCGGTCGATGGTCCCAATCACTTGCGTCGCAGCGTGCGCGGTGTCGAGGAATGCCTCGTAGCGATCCGCGAACTCCCGAACCGCGAGTGGCGGCCGCCCCTCGATTAGATAGTCCGCGGTCTGCCCGACGGGCCACGTCGAGGTAAGCCGAGCTCCGGCGTTTCTTGGATGCGGCACGCCTGCCTGCCGCGGAATTCTGACGACCGCACCAGCTTGACTTGCTGCGAGGTGACAGCGAACGTGCTCCCACGCGCGACGACTGCGCTCAACGTTCATTCTGCGTCGTCCCCCTTGCGTCGCTCTTCCAGAATGAGATCGATGAGACGGCTGCCGTCAAGCACGAGAGGAGGCTCGCCTCTGGCGATGTCTCGGCGCAGCCGGCTTCGGCGTTGGTCTACTGCATTGGCGCTAGCGAAGGACCATGGGTACCGATCGGCCAGCTGCTGCGACCCCAGCTCCTCGTCGAACGCATCAGCGCGTGCCACGGCAGCGTTGGGAGCATCCAGGCCGCGAATCGTTCGCGTTGCTTCGACCAGCGCGAGGACAAGATCGACGGCCTCTTGCCGCTCCTGCAGCACGAGCGCGACCGCGGTTGCGTCGCCGAGCGCGTGCTCGATCAATTCGGCGAGCATGACCTGGAACGGCCGAACATTGTCGCCGTGCATCTCCCGCATGGCGAGCCGCTCGTAGAGAACTCGTTGGCCTTCGTATTCCATACGCCCGAGCGCTCCGAGGACCTCGAACTCCGGCGCTTCCCACGTTGCGACGAGCAGGTCGACGTTGTTCCCCTCGTGGACGAGGAAGCGGAGGAGCGCGCCCTGCGGGTCGGCAGCAGAAGCCCCCGCGAAGATCGCTCGCCGGAGGCCGTCAAAGTCCCCGCGTTTGGTCGCGGTTGTCAGCTCCTTGATTGCTTGCCTGAGCTCCGGTGGTAGCCGGTGCTGAAGCAGGTGCTCGATGCCGAAGTGCAGTTTGCTCATCAGTGGGAAGTCGATCCGGCGGACGGCATCGGCGAAGGGGACGCCGTCTTGCTCCGCCTGCATAACCTCCAGCGCTAGGCGCGTTGCTTCCAGCCCGAGGGAGGGAAGAGCGTCTTCGATCTCCGCCTGCATCCAGGGCGGGTAGTGGCGGGTGAATTCGCGCATGGAATCGAGAACAAGCTGCATTTGTGCCTCTCACCCGAGGATCTCATGGCCTCGGAAAAACCTGACATCGTCCGAGCTAGATGCGACGATGCTTGCGACTACCCAATGGAATTCCGCTACATGGGCGAGCGTTGCGTTGCGAGCTTGGGCGGCAAAACGGATTGCCGTGCATGGACACCGTTGCCTTCAACTGCCACAGCTAGCCGCATGAGGACATAGCGACTTCCGGGAACGGACCACGTTCCTCTCGACTCCACGATCCGCTGAATCGAGACTCGTCACCGACCAAATGACTTCTGGCGGCAGATGAGCGCATGGACCTCGTACGGCCCCGGCGAAGCGGCGGCGGACCCGCTCGACATCTTTGATGTCGAGCGCTCCGTCGGTGCGATGTGCGTCGGCGGCGCCGATCGCTAGGGGCGACCGGGGAACGAAAGGGGGCCCAAGCACGTGGTCGACCGACCGCTCTTGCCGATCCTCTCGTTGCGGCCGAGCTGCGAAGCTTGGAGGATGCGGGGGGAGACGTTCTGCCCGTCGTCATGATCCCTGGCGGGGGAGCCCGCGAAAACGAGCGCGAGAGCGAGTTGCGAGCTGCTTTCGAAGCTGGCACGCCACTCGACGGGCCGCCCCTCGATGTGCTCGAGCAGGCCGCGGCCGTGCGGATTCTGCAGCCGTCCCACCCGTACCACCGAGCAAGTGGCGACGTCCTCAGCATCGTTGACGAGCGTTTGAGTTACGACGGCGTCGATGACGAGAACCTCGTCGTCGAGCCACCTGAGCGAAGTGGAGCGCCGGCGCGTACTTGGCGAGTCTTCTGCAGAGCGTGCCCGCACGCTCCTCGGCATTGCCGACACGACGGATGAGGCGATCAAAGAATCGTTCTTCGCTCGGGGCATTGCCGTCGCACCCGGCGAATTCGATCTGCGCTGCTATTCGCACGTGCCGGGCGTGGCCGACGCTCTCGAGTCGCGCAGCTTGCGTGCCTTCGTGGCAGATCACGCAAGATCGGTCGTTCGCGCACTCGACGCTTCGGACGACGGGCGGGTCCATGCCGAGTGGATCGCGCTTGGCACCAAGACGGGGCTCATAACGTGCAGGGAACCAAGTCTGACCAACATTCCGCGCTATGCGCGGCATGCGTTCATCCCTTCGAAGGGCAACGTGTTCGTGTGCGTCGACTTCAGCTGCGCCCAGCTTCGCATCGTGGGACAGTTCTTGAAGAACGTGTTCCACGATAGCGGTGTGGCGGACGTATTCGCCAGAGGTGGTGACCCGCACCGTGTCACGGCCGCGCGAATTTTCGGAGTGTCCTACGACGACGTGTCTGTTGACCAAAGGAACGCTGCCAAGGTTCCGAACTTCGGGTTGCTCTACGGCATGACACCTATAGGACTCGTCGAATACGCGGCGAGCATGAACATCGCTCTTTCATTACCTGAAGCAACGCATTTTCGCGACGCCTTCTTTGCGGCCTATCCAGGTGTCCACCGCTGGCACGAGCAGTTCTTAGCGGTACCTCCACCAGTAACGTACTCGCTAGGGGGTCGTATTTGTCATCATTCTGGAGGTGCTAGCTTGGGGAGCCGCCTTGCCGCTCCAATTCAAGGCAGCCAAGCGGACGCCATCAAGACCGCTCTCGTTCTGCTCGCCGAGCCGCTCGCGCGTCTGGGCGCCGCGGTGGTGATCGTGATCTACGACGAGCTCGTCGTCGAAGTGCCATCAGCTCACGCTGAAGAGGCTCGCTCACTCATCAAGGACGCCATGGAGAGAGCGTTGCGAACATTCTTGCCGGATGTACCTGTGATCGCCAACGCCGACATTCGCCAATCTTGGGCAAAGGAGTAGCACGTGAACTCGCATCATCTCGTCAATGGTTGCTTCTCGTTAGCCAAGGCTGATGTCCATCCGTCCTTCGCTGAGCGGGACGAGCTCGCTCCCGCGGACCCTGTCGAAGGTTACGTCGGTGCCGACGATAGCCATGACCTGCCGCCGGTCTACGACCACGAAGAGGTCCGCGTCGGCCTTCTCCGTGCTCACCAACGATCGGTCCAGATGGTCCGTCGACGCTTGCACGCGCAGCTACGGCAGCGACGCCGACCCCGAACGCTCCTCCGGTCACATCGGCTGCGCGAGCGGAGAGCACGTTCACGGCGCCCATCGCGCCGGTCATCTTCACCCCGACCCGCGCGGTCCTCTGATCCCGAACCACCAGGTCGGTCGCGAGCATCCTCCGTCAACCTCGTCGGGCCCATCAACATCCAGAATCCGACGAGCCTAGTCGCAAGCGCGACCGGCGCACGGAGGAGGTCGCATGTCTAGGCGGCGCTCCGACGCACCGGAGACACCGGAAAAGGTCTCGTGTGCGCGCCGAAGTACCCCGCTCGCGGCGGGCGCCGTGGACGCCCGGCATCGTTCATCCGACAGCAGACCTTGAGCCGTCATCTTCGAAAGGCGCTCGGCGCGTGCGAGCTTCCAAAGCTCACGTGGTACCAGGCCACCCGGCACAGCTTCGCGAGCCAGTGGGTTCTCGCCGGCGGCTCGATCGAAAAACTCGCGATGATACTGGGTCACGGCAGTCCTGCCGTTACGCTAAGGTACGCGCACATGCGGACCGACCTCTTTCCCGAGGCGGACTATGACACGCTGAAGGTCGACCTCGGCGCCGCCGAGGCGTCGGTCACTCGGATCAGCCGAAAGACCCTGTGAGCACGCCGATCGGTTACGCTGCGGTTACGATGCGCCATTGACACGACGCCCTCGTCTCGCAAGTATCCGCAATCGTTACTCGCGCCCCTAGCTCAGCTGGATAGAGCATCGGACTTCGAATCCGAGGGTCGCAGGTTCGAATCCTGCGGGGCGCGCTGCGAGAATCACGCTGGATCCTGATTCGGACGGCTCCGGCTTGGTCCCATCCTGATCCCGACTCGCCCGCCCATTGGTCTCCTTGGCTGCTGCCCGCAACACGTCGGGAGCGAGGTGCACGTACTTCTCCGTCCGTGACAGTCACGGACGAGTGTCCGACGGTCGGCTCGTCGCGGTGAGGACCCTTGCTTCTGCAAGAACGCTGCGATCCCCGAGCATCTCGCGAACAGTCGTAGACACTCGACGCGAAACTCTCTCACGGCGGCCTTCATCGGCGAGTCGGCCGGCTCAAGCAGCTCGACCAAAGCCCGGCAGACGCCGAGCGCCATACACGCGCTCTCGATGCATAGCGCGCTCGCCGTGCCCTGCAGATGCAGGTGAGAATAAGCGACCGTCAGGGGATGCTCGCCAGGTCGAGCAACACCGAGCTCCCGGGCCAACTGCATGAGATTTTCTACGGTCGCGCGGGCATCGAGTTTCTCGCCACGGGAATCGCGGCGTCCCTGGTGCTTGCCGTCGCGCAGAGGCTAAACAGAAAGTGACCTAGATTGGCTCAGACGCGGCCAGAACAGTTCCTGCGGAGTAGTGAGACGGCGCTGTAGCGCTATAGCGTTAGACGTGATACCGAATCATCTGCGATGGCGGAACGGAGACGGTCGGCGCCGCAGCCGACGCTTAGGCGAGAGAACGTCAAGACGGAACGCTTGAGTCTATACGTGCCCACGGATCTCGCGCTCGCGCTTCGCGTTCGATGTGCCGAGACCCGGCGTTCGATTTCGGATGGGGTCAGCGAGGCCGTGCAAGCGTGGCTGCGCGCACCGGAGTCGGCACAGGCTTCGAAGCAGGGGCGTAGGCGATGACAGTCGATCTTTCCGATCTCGTCGGCTGGATGAATTCGAAGGAGAACGAGAATCTCGAATTCAAGGAGGCCAAGAACAGTTTCGAGTTCGACGAGCTTGCACGGTACTGCGCGGCGCTCGCGAACGAGGGTGGGGGACGCATAGTGCTTGGCGTTACGGATCGTCCTCCGCGGCGAGTCGTAGGAACCAAGGCGTTCAACGTACTTGAACGGACGAAGCACGGGCTTGTCGAACGACTCCGGGTGCGAGTCGACTGCGACGAGCTCGAGCATCCAGACGGACGGGTCCTCGTGTTCACGGTACCAGCGCGGCCCATCGGAATGCCGATCGAGTGTAAGGGCGCATACTTGATGAGGGCTGGCGAAAGCTTGGTACCGATGACGTCGGATCGACTTCAGTCGATCTTTGCCGAAACACAACCGGACTACTCCGCGCAGGTCTGTCCAGGTGCGGTGCTCGGTGATCTAGAAATCCGTGCAATCGAGACGTTCCGTCAAGGCTGGGCTCAGAAGGCACGTCGGAGCGATCTCGCTTCGCTTGAGGTTCGTCAGCTTCTCGAAGACGCCGAACTACTCGTCGATGGCGGCGTTACCTATGCCGCGCTCGCTCTACTGGGAACTCAGTCTGCGCTTGGGCGGCATCTGGCACAGGCGGAAATCGTGTTCGAGTATCGAGGCGACGACTCGTCCATCGCGTACCAGCAACGCAAAGAGTATCGCCAGGGGTTTTTGAATGTGCACGACGAGCTATGGAGCACGATTGGTCTGCGGAACGAGTTGCATTCATACCAAGAAGGTCTCTTCCGTCACGACGTTCCTGCATTCGGCGAGGAAGCCACTCGTGAGGCCGTGATGAATGCCGTTTCGCATCGCGATTACCGGATGCCCGGGTCTGTGTTCGTGAAGCAGTGGCCGGCACGGATCGAAATCACGAGCCCAGGCGGGTTTCCTCCCGAAATTACGCCTGAGAACATTCTCTTCCGGCAATCCCCGCGCAATCGGCGGATCGCGGAGGCACTCGCGCGTTGTGGTCTCGTAGAGCGATCTGGGCAGGGCGCCGACCGAATGTTCGCCTCCTCTCTGCGCGACGGCAAGCTGCCTCCGGATTACTCAAGCTCCGATCCTCACCATGTCGTGCTGTGTTTGGACGGTCGTGTGCGCGACGAATCCTTTCTCAGATTTCTCGATCGCCTCGGACAAGAGACACAGAAGAATTTCCGGGTCGAAGACCTCGTTGTCCTTGACGCAGTCCACCGGGCTGTGGAAGTGCCCGACGTGCTTCGCGTACGCATTCCGGATCTGATCGATCTTGGTGCGCTTGAGCGAGCTGGACGAAGCAAGCTCGTGCTCGCTCGTAGATTTTACGAGATGAAGGGACGCCCTGGCGAGTACACACGCAAGAAAAGGGCTCGACCATTCCACCCGTCAGGAGCTGCTCGTGAAGCACATCCGCGACAGCGGCACACGCGGCGCTCCGATGGCTGAGCTCGCCCAAGTGCTGCCCGACGCATCTCGAAACGAGCTCAAGATCCTACTTCGACAACTCAAGGCTCTCGGGCGCATTGACGTCATCGGAGAGCGGCGCTGGGCTCGTTGGGTGGCCAAAAGGGAGCGCTCCGGTTGACGGCGCGAGTACCATAGGAATTCCAAAGAAGTTCCAGAGGATCCGGTACGACTCGGGGAAAACGCGGATTTCCTGCGCCGAACGCGGAGCCAGGTCGATGCCGAACAGTTCCATAGTCGTCCGGTATCGCGCCTCTAGGAACCTTGTTGCGTGTGCGGTCGCACGTCGTGCGGGGGGGACTACTCCGAGCCTCTACTACTTGCGTGGCGAGCTCGACGAGGCGAGAGCCGGCGAACAGCGAGTGCCGCCCGCCCGGCGTCGGTTGCTTCCAGAACTGCTCGTGCAAATCGCTCGGCACGGTCCCGCTCGACGGGTACGTCTTGGCTCGCCAGGGCGAGCAGGGCGGCAGCCTCGTTAAACAGGATCGGATCGGGATCGGAGAGGGGATAAGTACGCGGCGTCCTCTCGGTTTGTCCTCGCTCTTCGAATCCGAGGGTCGCAGGTTCGAAGTATCCGTTCGACCAACCGCGTTCCTGACGTCCGTCCGCAGGTCACGTAGCTGGGGGAGGGCATGGAGCGAGCGAATCGAGAGACGTGGTCGAAGCGGGTTGAGCGGTGGAAGGCCAGCGGGTTGACGGGGAAGGAGTTCGCAGCAGAGATCGGGGTCACGCCGAAAGCGCTGGCGTGGTGGAAGTGGCACCTGGCCAAGGAGCAGCCGGCGAAGGCGACCTGGGGACGACCGCGCAAGCGCAAGACCGCGCTGTCACCGATGACGTTTATCGAGATGGCTCCTGCCGCGAAGATGGAGGCCGTCGAGATTGTCTGGCCATCCGGCGTGCGGATGCTGGTGCCCAGCGGCGTCGATACGTCGGCTCTCGGTCGAATCATCGACGTGCTCGAGAAGCGTCGATGATCCCCGCGAGCATGCGCATCTTCGTTTGCACGGAGCGGCAGGACATGCGGCGGTTCTTCGACGCATTGGCACTCGCGGTGAAAGAGCGTCTCGAGCTCGATCCGCAGAGCGGTGCGCTGTTCGTGTTCGCGAGCAAGCGCGGCAATCGGTTGAAGGTCTTGTGGTTCGATCACAACGGCTACTGCATTCTGTACAAGCGGCTGCACCGCACTTACTTCGCTCTGCCCGAGTCGACGGATCTGCATCGACCGATCGCTCACATCGATGGGCGTGCGCTCGCTGTGCTCCTCCGCGGCGTCGAAAAGCGTCCAGCATGATCGATTCGCGTTGACACGAGATCACCAGTCGATCATGAGAAGTCTCGTGGTCGACGTCTCGGAGATCGTGCAGCGCCTCGACGATCTAGAGAAGCGCTTCGCGACTGCCGAGCGGGAGCGCGACCAGTATCGGCAGCTCTATCTGGAGACGATGGAGCGCTGCCGCAAGCTCGAGCTCGGCATCCTCTCGTCCAAGTCCGAGCACGTGCCGAAGGACGGCTCGCAGCTGTCGCTCGACGTGCTCACGATGGTGCTCGGCGACCGTCAGCGCGCCGAGCTCGAGGCCGCCCTAGCAGCGGCAGAAGCGGGGCAGGAAGTCCGGGCTCACACACGCGCGAAGCCCCCTGGTCGCAAGCCGATTCCGGAGCACCCTGCCGCGATTCGAGATTCAAGTGCTTCCGCCCGAGGTCGAGCGCGAGGGACTCGATGCGTTCGAGCGCATCGGCGAGGAGGTCAGCGAGGTCGTCGAGCGCAGCCCCGCGTCGCTGGTTGTCGCACGCATCGTCCGACCGAAGTTCGTGCGAAAAGGGCGCGACCGCGACGCTTCGACTGAAGTCCTCGTCGGCGCGCCGCTCGACATGCCAATCCCGAAGGGCCTCGCGGGGCCTGGAATGCTCGCCGATACGATCGTGAGGCGCTGGCAGGATCACCTTCCGCTCAACCGCCTAGAAGACATCTACGCTCGCGATGGGATCGAGCTCGCTCGATCGACGATTGTGGCTGGCACGCCGAGCTGTCGACGTTCGCTGCGCCGCTCGTAGCCGCGATGCGAGCCGATGCGTTCGAGCAACCTTACCTCTGCGTCGACGCGACGGGCGTTCTCGTGCAAGCGCGAGAGAAATGTCGCACGGGTCACTTCTGGGTCGTCGTCGCACCTGATCGTCACGTGCTCTTCGAATACACGCCGCAGCACACCGGTGACGCCGTGGATGAGGTGCTCGCCGGCTACCGCGGTTATCTCGTCGCCGACGCTCACACCGTCTACGACCATCTCTACGAGGATGGCGACATCGTCGAAGTCAACTGCTGGGCTCATTATCTGGAGCGGCGCGTTATCCGGAGCGCGCATCCGCGGCGTTCGAAATCACGTGCGCGCGTGCTGCATGGCGCCGGCGCGGGTCCAGATAACGACATCAGATCGAGTCGCGTTCCGAGACGTCTGACAGGTTC
>DASZVB010000136.1:0-178069 GCA_035547195.1 Polyangiaceae bacterium | reverse complement strand
TTTTTAGGTTTTGTGGGGGGTTCGGAGCGGCACCCTCGCTTGCGCTGCTCGCCTTCGGCTGCGCTGCTCGCTCGCGGGAGGGTGCGACAGTGGTCGAGTGGGGGATGCCTCCCATCCCCCACGCCCCCAGAGGCGAGCTTGGTTCGATTCGACGACGTGGGGAGGCGTGGGTTTTTAGGTTTTGTGGGGGGTTCGGAGCGGCACCCTCGCTTGCGCTGCTCGCCTTCGGCTGCGCTGCTCGCTCGCGGGAGGGTGCGACAGTGGTCGAGTGGGGGATGCCTCCCATCCCCCACGCCCCCAGAGGCGGACGATTGGCGACGAATGCAAGGGCGGGGTCGCGTCGCTATGCGCGCGACTCCCTGAAATCCCACGACGGATACGGGCGTTCCACTCCGGCACACACCGCCTCACGAAAGTGAATCATGCGGCTTTCGGCTGGGTTGTCGTCTTGTACATTCAATGAGAGCGGGCTCGCTCGGTGGCGAGCGAGTCCGCGAGCCATCCTTTCATGAACGACGAACGCGACCTCGAAAAACTCCGCGCGATGTTGGAGGCCGCCAACGCCGAGAAGGCGGCCGCCGTGAGCGCGTTGCAAACTTCACAACGGCAGAGCCACGAGCAGACGCGGCTGTTGATGGAGGAGCAGGATCGCTTCGTCTCGCGCTTGCTGGCGGCACAAGAACGCGACATCGGCAAGCTGCGCCTCGAGTTCGAGGAGGCGAAGACCACGTGCGAGCGCCTGCACCAGAAGCTGCGGCGCGACCGCGAGGGAGCGGAGAAGCTCGAAGAGGAGCTCGCGAAGGCCCGCTTCGAGATCGACCGCCTGCGCGAACAGCGCAATACGCTTCGAACGGAGGCGCAGCTCGCGCGCGATGTTCGCGCGACGATGCAGGCTCGCATCGATCAGCTCGAGGCGAACCTCGCGCTCGCGAAGGCGATGCTCGACGACGCGATGGGCGAGAGCACGAGCTCGGACTCTTCAGGCTTCGTCGCGGCGCACACCCCGGTCTCGACGCATCGCCGGCTGCGCCCCGAGGTGCCCCGCGAGAGCGGCATCGCTCGCGCCGGACGGATGCGGACGAATTCGTTCCCGCATGGGTTTTCCCCCGTCACGGAGATCGATGTCCCGGTGGATACTCCGCGCACCGCGGCGGCGGCTTCGCGCAGCCGCCCGCCACGCTAGAAACCGAGCTGTTTCTTGCGTTCTTCGGCGCCGGGGAAGGCGTCGCCGGTTTCGTTCAGCACGGGGAGCTTCTTCGCTTTTTCGGCGTTGATCGCGATCCACTCGCGCTGAGCATCCGGGATCTGAGATTCGTCGTAGATGGCCTCGACGGGGCACTCGGGAACGCAGGCGCCGCAGTCGATGCACTCATCGGGATCGATGTAGAGCATCTCGTCGTCGGCGTGGAAGCAATCCACGGGGCAGACGGCGACACAGTCCGTAAACCGGCATCTCCTGCAATTCTCAGTGACGACGAAGGTCATCTTTTCCTCTTTGCCGCGGCGACTTCAGCGAACGCGCGGACCATAGTCAAACCCAGCCATCGACGCAAACCCTACGGAATCCGGCCCTGGGCGCCTCGCCCGCGTCATTTTGCGCGCCGGCAGCCGCTCCGGCCGTTCGTGCCCGATGAGCCGCCTGATAAGTGTCTATTTCGATGGCGCTTCCTTGCGGTTCGGGTGTCGGGCTGTTCGTCGCGTTCACGTTTTCGGCCGTGATCACCGGTTGCTCGTCCGAAACTCGGCGCGCCCCGTCCCGAGGCGGACGCGGGTAATGACCGGGTTCCCCCTCGCGCCGAGCGAACGATGCGAGACCTCCGAGGCACGTCACGAAGGTAACCGATGGATCACGGCGACGGAACGCCGTTGCCGTTCGCTCGCGCCTCCGTCCGTCAGCCGCTGAAGACAGAGGGTCGCCCTTCGTTTCTTCGGGTTCGAACAGCGTGCCCGGATACCGCGCCAGCACGAGCGCCCGAGCGGCGTAAACGCTGGTTGCCGATCTACGCCGCTTCCAAGTGACCACCTCAGCGGTCGGAGCATCGCGGGACGCGCCGGCGAAGCCGTTCTCGACCTGACCCGAGCCGCACCCCGTGCAGTCTGCGGACGTCTCGTCGCACGCGATCTCGTTACAGTACGTCGCGAGCACCGACGGTGACCACGCGGGTCACGAGCGGACGTCCCCGGACTCGAACCCGCGCGGTGGTGTCGTCCGCGCCGGCGCTTGCAACGGGGTTTGCCAGGATCGGGCAAGTTTTTTGCGAATAACTTTTTCGTTTTCCGGCGCGATGGTCGCTCCTCGTCAAGGGTCGGCCGACGGTTCGGGGAAGCCGGAAACGAAAAACTGCGGTCGCATCCCGATTGTCCGAGTGGCGTCCATGGCTAACCGCGCGACGTCCATGTTTCACGCGGTCCCTTGGCGCGCCGCCCGTCGCGAGACGTGACCGGCGTATTCCGCTCGGACCTCACGGCGGAAGCGCTCGGCGCCCCCACGAAGCACAGCACTCGCGCCGCGTGAAGAACGGGAAATCGTGCGGCGGTGGAAGCGGGCGAGGGCGGAGTAGCCGAAAGGTGCGATACGCTCCGCTTTCGTGGGTATACGCCGATATTGCGATCGAGGACGGATGTGCGATCGTTGATGCGGCGACGTCTGCATGACGTCTCCAACCGCGCGCTCGCGGTGGCGCGCGGGGTTCCCCGTTTCGTTAACGACGGTCCGCCTGAGCAAACACTTAAGTACCTCGCAGCAAACTTCGAGACGCCACACATCCCCATGACGATAACGCGCGCGGTCCTGGCCTTCTCTATCGCAAACGTCTCTGCGCTCCTTGCTTCATCTGCGTGCAACGTCTTCTCGCCGCCTCCAGCTGGCAAGGACGCTGGTCTCACGGACGATACGGGCGGGAGCACCTCCACCGGCGGCACCACCGGAAGCGGGGGAGAAGGCGGTCATCCGTCGACGTCGAACGGCGGTCGCGACGCGAGCGTCGGCAGTGGCTCGAGCGCCGGCGCCAGCTCCGGGGGAAGCGGCTCGGGATCTTCGGGGGGCGGCGGCACCACCTCGTCCACGCCGCCGATGGACGCCGGCGACGCGATGCCGAGCGGTCCGCTCGATCCGTGGTGGCCGCACTATGAATCGATCACCTACGATCCCAAGAAGTCGCCGGTGTCGTGCTTGACGGAGGGCGCTCCCAACGAAGCGACGGATCGTCCGAAGTCCTCCGATCCCGGCGATTCGTTGCCGCCCATCTATCTGGCGATGAATCGCCTGCTGCTCGGCTCCGTCGCCGAAATGCCGGACAAGACGAACCCGAGCATCATCGACCTCGTGCCCGACCAGAACGCCTGGAAGACCATCGGCTTCGATCTGGACGATTCGTGCACGAACTCGTCGACGTGCGCGGTCAACGACACGACGTACGTGCTTCAGAAGAAGTGCACGAGCGGCGGCGTCGGCTCGGTGTCCATCCCGTACGACGGCGACCACTGCATCGACAACTCCATCGGCAACCTCTTCAACCTGGCGGCGAACGCGAACTCCGTCGGCGAGTGGTTCGGGCTCACCGAGCAGGACCTGAACTGCGAGCTGTGGCGCGGCGGCTTCAGCATCATCTACAAGATCAGCAACTACAACGGCCAGTACAACGACGACAGCGTGAAGGTCGACATGTACACGTCGCCCGGGCTGAAGACGAAGGTCTCTTGGCAGTGCCGCGCGGGCGGAGTCATTCAGGGCGCGTTCAATACGTCGTGGAACACCGAAGCGCCGTGGCTGCCGACCTCGCATTGGATCATCCGCAACGAAGACATCAGCCTCTCGTCCCAGACCACCGGCAACGAGCTGCCCGATTCGCGCTGGGAGGACGGCGCGGCGTTCGTGCGCGGCGGCTGGCTCATCACCAGCATGCCCGACGGCTCACCGGCGTGGCTCGACGGCCAGAACACGCCGATCCCCGGGTTTCACATGACGATGCACCGGAACATCATGGCCGCGAAGCTCGTCAAGGATCCGCAGAGCCAGCTCTGGAGCATGCCGCAAGCCACCACCGGCTACGCCTCGACGGCCAACGAAGTGCTCCAGGGTTTCCAGGAGATGGGGTTCTGCGAGAACTTGTGCGGGACCTGGGACATCGTGAAGGGTTACCTCAACACGTACCTGGACATGATGTCGACGAACGCCCCGGTGACCGTCGACACGCAGTGCAACGCCCTCAGCTACGGCCTCAATTTCCGCGCCGCTCAAGTCCTGGTCGACGCGACCGACGTCCAGACGACGGGGGCGCCGCAAATCTGTCCGCAGCCCAGGCATCCGGAAGCCCCGCGGCAGGGCTGCGTGTGCTCGTCGGACCGCACCACCTGTTCGATCCCGGACGCAGGCTGAACCCATGATGAACCGACTCGACCCCCGATCACGACGTCGCCTCACGCTCGGCGCGCTGGCGCTCGCTTTCGGCTTGTCCGCGATCACCGTCTCCGGCACCGCGCTCGCCGACGACGTCTCCGGCGCCGCCAACGCCTTTTCGCGCGCGCAGAAGGCCGAGCTGTCCGGCGATTTTGCGTCGGCCGCGGAGCTCTACGAGCTCGCCGACGGACTCGCGCCGGCGCCCGAGGCGCTGCGCAGCGCTCTCCGCGCGCGCAAATCCGCGGGGGAGCTGGATCTCGCCGCCGTTCACGCCGAGGATCTCCTCCAGCGCTACCCGAACGACCCCAAGTCCACCGAGCTCGCCAACGCCACGCTCGACGAAGCGTCGAAGAAATTGATGCGCTACGAGGTCGCCTGTCAGCCGAGCGCGTGCACCTTGCTCGTCGACGGCGGCGCCGCGGGCCCCGACGCGAAGCAGACGCAGGTGCTCTATCTATCGCCCGGCAAGCACGACATCATCGCGTCGTTCGGAGCGAACCGCACTCCGTCGCAGTCCGTCGACGGCAACGCGGGCGACAAGGGTTCGCTCTCCTTCGACGCGCCGCCCGAGCCGCCGCCGACCCATCTCGATACCGGTGATACGGGGGGGAGCGCCGGCGCCGTCTCGGGAGTCGACCAGGGCGTGCCGTCGCAGCGCGGTCTATCGCCGTGGTTCTTCGTCGGCGGGGCCGTCGCGACCGCCGGTCTGGGCGCCGTGACGATCTGGTCGGGGCTGGACGTGCTGTCGGCGAACGACACGTACAAGAAGCACCCGACCACCGCCGGCTACAACGACGGCAAAGATCGCGAGCTTCGGACCAACGTGCTCATCGGCGCGACGGCCATCGTCGGCGCCGCCACCGGTGTCATCGCCCTGTTCACGGATTGGAAAGGCAAGCGCGAAGGGCAGGCGGACCGCCCCGGCACCGTGCACGCAACGGCGGCCGTCACCGGGAACTCCGCCGCCGTCGTCTTGAGTGGAGTCTACTGATGAACGCCCCTCCCGTGCCCTCGCGACCGAAACGGAGCGGTCCCCGATTTCTCGGGCGCTACGAGATCATCGGCGAGCTCGCTCGTGGAGGAATGGGGACCGTGTACCTCGCGCGCCACGCGGGCGAGGCCGGGTTCCAGCGGCTCTTCGCCGTCAAGGTGCTCCACGCGCACCTCGTCGAAGAAGCGGGCTTCGTCGACATGCTGCGCGACGAAGCGCGCATCGCGGCGCGCATCCATCACCCGAACGTCGTCGCGGTCGTCGACATCGGCACGCAGGGCGACAACCACTACATCGTGATGGAGTACGTGGAGGGGCCGTCGTTCGCCACGCTGTGGAAGCGGAGCCGCGACCAGCGCCCGCTGGAGATGGTCGTGTCCGTGATGGTGGACACGCTCGAGGGCTTGCACGCCGCGCACACGCTGACCGACGAAGAGGGTGAGCACCTGCACCTCGTCCACCGCGACGTCTCTCCGCAGAACATTCTGGTCGGCGTCGACGGCGTGGCGCGCATCACCGATTTCGGGATCGCCAAGGCCGAGAGCCGCATCACCAGCACGCAGCCAGGGATGCGCAAGGGCAAGCTCCAGTTCATGTCGCCGGAGCAGATCAAGGACGCCGAGAAGATCGACCTTCGCACCGACGTGTGGGCGGCCGGCGTCGTGCTCTACAGCTTGCTCACCGGCGAGCACCTGTTCCGCGACGAGAACGACGCGGCGACCGTGCACAACGTCATCTCGAAGGAGATCCCGCTGCCGAGCACGCGCGGCGCGAACCCGCCCGCGGCGTTCGACGCGATCGTCCTGCGCGCGCTGGAGCGCGATCAGTCGAAGCGTTTCGAATCCGCGCTCGACATGGCGGACGCCCTCCGCAAGGCGGCGATGGAAGCGGGCGTGCTCGGGACGCGCCAAGCGGTCGCGCGGTGGGTCACGAGCACCTTCGGCGAGGAGCTGGAGTCGCGCCGCGCCGCGATCCGGGAGGTCACCCGCCGTCGCACCGGCGCCCCCCCGGAGTTCCGCGAGTACTCGCAGGTCACCGTGCTGCCGTCCCTGCCGTCGTCGCTGACGAATCAGCTGCCCGACGGCTCGACGCCGTCGTCGATCAAGATGGGCAACTTCGACGAGGTGCTGCCGTCGGAAGCGATCGTCACCGTACCGCCCCCGCCGGACAGCCCGGCGGAAGCGGCGCCCCTCGGCGATCCTCGCGCTCGGCAGAAGCGCATGGCCATCGGCATCGCCGTCGCCGTCGTGCTCTTCGCGCTCGCGTTGTTCTTGATCCTGTCGTCCACGTCCAAGCCTCCCGAAGAGGCGCGCCACGACAAGCCGGCCGCGGCCGTCGCCGCGGCGCCCGTCGAGCCCGTCGCGACCGCAGCCGCGGAGGCGCCGCCCGCGGCGACGAGCGCCGCGGTGGAAGAAGAGCCGGCCGCCTCCGAGAAAAAGGCGGAGTCCGACAAGAAAGCGAAGACCGCCGTGGCGATGCGTCGCGTGGTGCCGGCGCGGCCCATCGCCTCGGTCGCCGCGCCGCTGAAACCGGAAACGCAGACCGTTGCCGATCCGCCCTCGCCGCGACCGACTGCGGCGCCTCAAGCCGATTTCGAGAAGAACCCTTACTTGCACCGCTGATCACCGACGCACACATCGGGGGACATGTGGGGCATCGTCCGACTCTCGCCGCGCGCGCGGTAGCTCTGATTTCTTGCGCAGTTTTTCGCCCCTCAACTACGAGGCTGTGGAGGTCACCTTGAAAAGAATAGAAATAAACGGAAATCTGGTACGAATTTCTTCTGCGGCGGCGCTCTGCGCGCTCCTCTCCGTGCCCGTCGCATGTAGCAGCGACAACACGAGCGGGGGCACGGACGCGGGAAGTCCGGATTCGGGCACCGGCGCGACGGGCAGCGGCGGCAAATCGAGCGGCGGCTCCGCAGGCAAGTCGAGCGGCGGCTCCGCAGGATCCTCCACGGGCGGCTCCGCCGGTTCGTCGGCGGGCGGCACGAGCGGCGGCGGCGGAAGTGCCGGCGCCGCGACCGGCGGGACGAAGGGCGGCAACGACGGCGGCCCCGACTCGAGCACCGAGGTGCCGGACAGCGGCACCGGAGGCACGGCGGCCGACGCGTCCGACGGCGCGACGAAGCCGCCGGCGTGCCCGCCGCCCACCGACTCGAGCAAGGCGAGCGTGTGCCTGTCGTGGGACATCGAACAGGTGACGGCCACGGCGGATCCGCGTCTCGACAACAAGGGCCAGCTCCTCATCGAAGTGTTCGATCCGGCGAGCGCGACGCCGACGGTGCCGATTCAACAACCAATCTTGTACCCGCCGCCGGAGGCGGACGGCGGTTTGAAGGAGATCGACCTCTCCGAGCTGCCGACGATCCCGCTCGACAACTTGCCGACGACCGTCGTCATCAACGCCGTCTTCATCGACAACGAGGAGTTCTATGCTCCGCCGATTTCCAAGAACGGCTTCACCTACGGCATGTACGTCGGCGGCTACGATCTCGCGGCGGGCGTCTATCCGTACCCGTCGCCGAAGCCGATCACCGGGCTCGTCGCGGGCCAGGGCAATCTGCATACGATGAGCCTCACGGCGCTCCGGCGGTTCAATACGACGATCAAGTACTCGCTCGTGCAGAACATGTCTCTGATCGGCGACGGTCAGGGCCCGCTCAGCATCGGTGCGTTCGACGTATCAGCGGCAAAGAACGCGCCCGTGCGTGGCGGGGTGCTCCTCGGATGCAGGGACATCACGACGGGCGACATCTCCACGAGCGGCTACTTCTACAAGGGCAGCGGCGACGACATCTGGCTCATCGGCGACCTGAGCGACTTCAACCTCCAGGGTCTCGCCCAACCCGGCGACGTCTTGTCGCTGGGCGGCGGGGCGGATGGGCAATCCGCGCCGGACAGCCAAAAGATCACGGTCACCGACGCCTATTCGTACGACGTCCCCGCGGTGACCCTGAACGTCGTGGCTCCGTACCCAGGTACGCACGCGGCGGATTATCACTGCCCGTGACGTGACCGCCCGCACCTGACGGCCTTCGTCACTCCGACGTAACCGTCACCCGCGCGCGAGCGTTGCCCTCATCCGGCGGCGCTCGCGCGTTTCCATTTGCGTCGCGCGTCATCAGCCACCGAAAAAGCAGCCTCCTCCGGCTTCGCCGGTGCGTTCCGTAGCTCGTGGCGATCCACGCAGATCGTGATCTGTTCTTCCAAAGTCTCTAACAGTAGTGTTAGGGCATGGAGAAATTCGAAGGCTTCGCGGACGCCGACGGAAAGTTCTTCAAGGCGCTCGCGAAGAAGAACCAGCGCGAGTGGTTTCAGGCGCACAAGGCCGAGTTCGAAGAAGGTTGGAACGCGCCGTTGAAGGTGCTGCTCACCGAGGTACGGGACGGCATCGACGGCGCTTATCGTCACGCGGATCTCGACGCGCCGAAGGTATTTCGCATCTTCCGCGACGTCCGTTTCTCGAAGGACAAATCGCCGTACAAGACGCACATCGGCGGCCTCATCCCGGTCAAGCGCGCCGGCAAGAACGTCACCGATCTCCCGATGGCGCTCTACTTCCACGTCGGCGACACGGAGCAGTTCGGCGCCGCGGGCCACTACATGATGGAAGCCGATTCGCTGACCCGCTTCCGCGCCGCGCTCGTCGACACGAAGAAGAGCAAGGAGCTCGACAAGATCCTCGCGGCGTTGAAGAAGAAGGGCTTCACCGCGGCGACGCACAACGACCTGAAGCGCGTGCCGAAGGGGTTCGACCCCGAGCACCCGCGCGCGGAGATGCTCAAGTGGCGCGGGCTCACGGTGAGCTTCCCCCCGTTGCCGAAGGGCATCCTGGCCACGCCGAAGCTCTCCAAGTGGCTCGTGGACGCGTGCAAGACCAGCGTGCCCTTGGTCGAGTGGCTCGCCTTCGCGACCGCGTGACGTCGCCTCGCGGAGCGCATGCGTTCTGGGGTTAGGGCCCGGGAAGGGTTGATTCGATCGATTCTTCCCCGAGAACGAGGGATTTTCTGCGGTTCACGGAACCACGGAGTCCGATGCACGACTGACTTCGCCACTCGCGGCCCTTAGCCATCGCGTTGAGACACGGCGATCGCTTCCACGAGGAAACAGGGTAATTCTTGCCACTCGCGGGCCCTTAGCCATCGCATTGAGACAGGTACCGGACAGGGACATTGCGGGTCCCCTCGAGTGTCACCTGGATACTCCAGGAGTCCTTGAGTTCCACGCATTTGCTGCGGTTCAAAACCTGACCGACGAGCATCTTGGGACATCAGCGGGACATGGGGCGCCCGATGTCCCGTTGATGTCCATTTTCGCGAGAACGGCCGTCGTTCGAGCCAATTTCCGCGGGAAATCGCGCGGGTCCTCGGACGAAGAACGACGCGGCATGTCCCTCAGCGGGACATCGCATTTTCGGTCCATGGAAGACTCACAATGCCGGATCGTCGATTCTTCGGGGATGGAGCGCGACGTGACCCGCTCTTGCGACAAGCACGGGTCGCGTGCCGGAACGTGTATCGCCAGCGCCGAATCAGCCGCGGGTCAGATCGCGGACCATGTCCGCGGCCGTGTCGCCGTCGATGTCGAGCGCTGCGGCGGTATGCAGGATGAGCTCGCGCTCGCTGGTCCGGATGACGCCGTCGGCCGCGGTGATCTGGATCGCGAGGGCCAGCGCGAGCTTGCGCGCGTCGAGATCCGGGAGCCGCGCTTTCACGGCGGCCAGGCGCGCGTCGCGTCCGGACGCCACCAGATCGGCCTTCGCTCGCGCGATGAGCTTCGAAAGCCCCGCGCCGACGATGAGGCGTGACGTCAAGCGCTCGGCGCACTCTTCGAACCGCAGGCGTTCCGCGTCGCCGAGCTCTCCGTCGGCGGTCGCCGCGAGGTACATGATCTCGACGAGGGCCTCGACCTTGTCGTTGCTGAGATCGCGCACGAACGCCGGATCGGTGTTTCGCATAGGCTACGCACTATACCGGAAGAACGGCTCGCGCGAGAACTCGCGGACGACCTCCGTCGCGTAGCTCCCCGACGGCAGCGTGAAGGAGATGACCATCGCGTTCGTCGTCCCGTCGCTAGCGCCGTCGGCCTCCATTTCGGCGCGAAGATCCGGCAGCGACACGAGCACGTCACGCCGCGTTCCGTCGGCATGCCTTCCGAGCTCACCGAGCGCGCCCTCGTCGAGCCCGACGCTACCGACGGCTCGTTCTTCCAGCGCGAGCGCTTCGGAGTGCGCCTTGCGCATCTTCGGTCCGATCATCGGGCCCGTGGGGTGGATGTCGTTGCTCTTCCAGCGCGGCGCTTCGCGCTCCGGATCCTCCACGGCGAACATCGAGCCCGTCCCTTCGAGGCGCACCACTTCGCCCTGAAGCGGCCGCTCGAGGCCGCGCTCCACGCGCGCGGTGACGTAGCGGTTGAACACCTCCGCCTGAACGACGCTCGCGAAGAGCTTTCGCTCGAACGGCGGGAGGCGCGTGCGCTGCCCGCGCGCTTCCGCAGCGAGCCATTCGAGGGCGGCGGCGAGGTTCCCGCCGTCGCGCCCGAACCGCTGCGCTCCGAAGTAGTTCGGCAGCCCGCGTTCGCGCAGCCGCGCGACGATCCGCGCGGCGCTGATCTCCGCGTCGGCGGCGACGCCGGCGAGACGGATGCGAAAGGTGTTCGCTTCGAGGTGTCCGGTGCGAAGCTTGTTCGTATGCCGGCTCACCTCGAGCACCTCGAGGCCGTCGGGGAGGCGCCACGACTCGACCGCGCCGGCGCGCCGCGCGGGAAGCGAGAGCCATTGCGTGGTGACGGCGTGCTTGTCCTTCATCCCCGCGCTGCCCACCTCGCCCGGAGGTACGCCCGCGGCGCGCGCGATCGCGAGCACCGCGTCGCGTGTCGTCATCCGCCGCTTCTTCACGCGGACGAACAGGTGCTCCCCTTCCCCCGAGAAGGCGTAGAGGGGTATCTCGTCTACCTGGAAATCCTCCGGCTCCGGGCCAATCGCACCCCCCGTTCCAGGCAGGTCGTCCGTCGCGAATGGTGGGACGAGGGGCAATGGGCGATTGGGCGGAAGCTCGGGACTCTCTGACACGGAGCTCTTCTACTGGTGCTGCCGGCGGAGGAGTCGCTCGTTTTTGACGATGGAGAGGTTCGACTCGTTGACTTGTAAATTTCTGTGTAAACGTGCGTTCCGCTGACAAATGGCTATGCTCTTGACGCGCTCTGGGCTCCGCGGAAGCGTCCCAGAGTCACGGTCTGTAAAACTGTAAACGCGCCGACCTGCCATGGCGGCGACGTTTCGAAGGAGTCGCGATGACCGCGAATGTCAGTCCCCGAACCAGAGCAGAGCTGCACGACCTCCTAGGCAGCAGAAAGATTGAGCACGTCGTCGTCCTCGGCGCGAACGGCGCGATGGGCTACGGCAGCGCCGCGCTGTTCACCACCGCGGTGCCCAAGGTTACTTTCTTGGCGCGCTCCAAGCAGAAGGCCAGCGAGGGCTTGAAGGCCGCGGTGAACGCGGTGCGCTCGTCGACCGTCGCATCGAAGGCGGAGGTCGGTGACTACGACAAGGAGTTCGACGCCGCGGTCGGGAAGGCCGACCTCGTGTTCGAGGCCGTCACCGAGGATTTCGACATCAAGCAGCAGATGTTCGAGCGCATCGATCGCGTGCGCCGGCCCGATTCGATCGTCGCGACGGTGACGAGCGGCCTTTCGATCAACGCGCTCGCCGCGGGCCGCAGCGACTCGTTCCGAAAGAACTTCATCGGCTTGCACTTCTTCAACCCGCCGAACGTCATCGTCGGCACGGAGCTCATCCCGGGCAAGGACACCGACAAGAAGCTCGTCGACTTCCTCGACGTGTACTGCACGAAGCGGCTCGGCCGCGTGATGATCCGGACCGCGGACACGCCGGGCTTCGCCGGCAACCGCGTCGGCTTCAAGGTGCTGAACGAAGCGGCGCAGCTCGCCGAAGAGCACGGCCCGCTCCTCGTCGATCGTCTGGTCGGACCGTACACCGGCCGCGCCATGACGCCGCTTGCGACCATCGACCTGGTCGGATGGGACATCCACCGCGCGATCGTCGACAACATCTTCAAGAACTCGAACGACGAGGTCCACGCGACGCTGAAGCTCCCCGGTTACATGGCCGAGCTCATCGCGAAGGGCACGCTCGGCAACAAGAGCGGCGGCGGCTTCTTCAAGGTCGAGAACAAAGTGAAGCTCGTGCTCGACCCGAAGAGCGGCAGCTACCGTCCGGAGGCCGAGGTGAAGCTGCCGGATCTGTCGTACATCAAGGACATCGCCCGGCTCACCCACGACGGCCGTTACAAGGAAGCGATGAAGGCGTTCGTGGAAGCGCCCGGCGACTACGCCGCGCTCGCGCGCAAGGTCGTCGCCGGATACGTGAGCTACGCCTTCCACCGCGTCGGCGAGGTCACGGAGACCATCGGCGGCATCGACGACATCATGGGCTTCGGTTTCAACTGGGCGCCCCCGAGCGTGCTCGTCGATACCATCGGCCTGAAGGAGACCATCGGGATGATCGAGAAGGCGAAGCTGCCCGTCCCGAAGCTCCTCGAAGACGCCGCGAAGAGCGGTTCACCCAAGCGCTTCTACACGAGCCCGTTCGGCAACATCGGCCGTTATTTCGTAGCGGGCTGATTCAAGAAAAGATTTTAGGCAGGAGATCTCAATGGCAACTCCGGAAGTTTACGTTCTCGGCGGCTATCAGACTGATTTCGCGCGCAACTGGACCAAGGAAAAGAAGCACTTCGCCGCGCTGATGCGCGAAGGCGTCCAGGGCGCTCTCGACGCGACGGGGATCGATCCGAAGGACGTGCAGGTCGGGCACGTCGGCAACTTCGCGGCCGAGCTCTACTGCAAGCAGGGACACCTCGGCGCGTTCTTCGTCGAGACGGACCCCGCGTTCAGCGGCCTTCCGACCGGCAGGCACGAAGCGGCCTGTGCGTCGGGGAGCATCGCGCTCCTCGCGGCGCTCGCCGAGCTCGAGGCCGGCTGGTACGACCTGTCCTGCGTCGTCGGCATCGAGCAGATGAAGACCGTGCCCGCGTCGGAAGGCGGGGATTACCTCGGCACCGCCGCCTGGTACGAGAAAGAGGCGAAGGGCATCGAGTTTCCGTTCCCCAAGCTCTTCGGCAAGCTCGGTGACGAGTACGACAAGCGCTACGGGCTCAAGGACGAGTACCTCGCCGGCATCTCCGCCGTGAACTACGCGAACGCGAAGCTGAACCCGCTCGCGCAGACGCGTACCTGGTACATGAACAAGGAGCACGCTTGCTCGCGCGACGAGTTCAACTCGGCCGTCGGCGGGCGCGTCCGCATCGCGGACTGCTCGCAGGTGACCGACGGCAGCGCGGTCGTGTTCCTCGCGTCGCGCGCCTACGCCGAGAAGTTCGCGAAGCAGCAGGGCATCAAGCTCGAGAGCATTCCCCGCATCAAGGGCTGGGGGCATCACACGTCGCGCCTTCAGTTCGCCGACAAAGTCGCCGAGAGCAAGAACGCCGAGTACGTGCTGCCGCACGTCCGCAAGACCATCACCGACGCCTGGAAGCGCGCGGGCATGTCGAGCGTCGGCGACATCGACGGCATCGAGACGCACGACTGCTTCACGACCAGCGAGTACATGGCCATCGACCACTTCGGCATCACCAAGCCCGGCGAGAGCTGGAAGGCCGTCGAGGAAGGCTCCATCGAGATCGGCGGCAAGCATCCGATCAACCCGAGCGGCGGCCTCATCGGCGCCGGGCACCCGGTCGGCGCGACCGGCGTCCGCCAGCTGCTGGACTCCTACAAGCAAGTCACCGGAACCGCCGGCGACTACCAGGTCGAGGGAGCCAAGAACTTCCAGACCCTGAACATCGGCGGCAGCGGCACGACGAGCGTCTCGTTCATCGTCGGCACCGGCTGAGCCGCGGGGGTGCGCAAGAACGCCCGGGTCCCGGTTCAGGCCCGGGCGTTCGGGTCGGTGAGACAACGATGAGCTCGCTGGAGGGGGCTCACGCCGCGAGCCGCGGGTGAACCCCCTCGCCTTGAGGCGAAGCCTTGCCGAGTCATGAACGCCATCAAGGGTCGGACCTCGGTTCATGGAACCACGGAGCTCCGATGCACGACTGACTTCGCCGCTCGCGGGCCTTTAGCACTACTATTGGAAACTCGCCGATTCGCTGGGAATTTCGCCCCGTCGCGCGATGGGCGCCCGAGACCGAGTCGACCGGTCCGTCGCGTGTCATCAGCCACCGAAAAAGCAGCCTCCTCCGGCTTCGCCGGTTCGTTCCGTAGCTCGTAGCGATCCGTGCAGATCGTGATCTGTTCTGCCAAAGTCTCTAACAGTAGTGTTAGCGGGGGGTGGGGACGCAGAGACGATGGTACGTATACGAACCATCGATTTGCGTGATCGGAACTAGTACCTCGACACAGGGGAATGGAACGGTTGGAGCCGCGCTAGATCGGGGTACCAGCCTCGACTCGAGCAGTTTTGGAAGAACAGATCACGAGCGTCGTGGAGGCCGAGTGCCACGAGAAAACCCGGTACTCGAGACCAGCTCGTCGCGAAAATCCGGCGAGCCGGTCCCTTCGCCGGAGCCCTCGTGTCCTTCGAACGCTGTCCGCCCGTTCGCTAATTGTCGTAATGAACAGGGATGACCGAATCCGACCTCCTCGTCTACGGCGCCAACGGCTTCACCGGCGCCCTCATCGTCGAGCGCGCGCACGCAAAGGGGCTCCGCCCGATCGTCGCGGGACGTAGCGCCGACGCCGTCGCATCGGTCGCGGCGCGCTTCGGCTTGCCATACCGCGTCTTCGGTCTCGACGATCCGGCGAAGGTCCGTGAAGGCGTGCGCGGCGCGAAGCTCGTTCTTCATTGCGCCGGTCCGTATTCGAAGACGAGCCGCCCGATGCTCGATGCGTGTCTCGCCGAGCGCGCGCATTATCTGGACATCACCGGCGAGTACACGGTGCTGGAGGCCGTGCTCGCGCGCGACGCGGAAGCGCGCGCCGCGGGCGTCGTCGTGATCCCCGCCGTGGGCTTCGACGTCGTTCCGACGGATTGCATGGCGGCGTCGCTCGCCGCGGCGCTGCCCTCCGCGACGCGCCTCGAGCTCGCGTTCGGCGGCGGGATGCAGCCGAGCGCCGGCACGGCGAAGACGACGATCGAGAACCTCCACGTCGGTTCGCTCGTGCGGCAGAACGGCGCCATCGTGGCGCTGCCGAAGCCGCGGACGCGCGAGGTTCCGTTCGCGAGCGGCCCGCGCTTCGCGATGAGCATCCCCTGGGGCGATATCGTCACCGCGTACCACTCCACCGGCATCGCGAACATCACCGTGTACATGGCGGTGCCGAAGCCGGCCGCTCGCGCGGCGTCGCTGCTCCGCTTCGCGGCGCCCGTCCTCAAGCTTCCGTCGGTCATCGCGTTCTTGCAGCGCGAGGTGGAGGCGCGCGCGACGGGTCCGTCGGAAGAGGAACGCAAGACGGCGCGCATGAGCATCTGGGGTCGAGCCGAAGACGACGCGGGGCACGCCGTCGAGGGGCAGCTCGTCGCGCCCGACGGCTACGAGCTCACGGTCGATTCTGCGCTCGCGTCGGCCGAGCGGGTGCTCGCCGGCGCCGTGCCGCCTTCAGCGACCACGCCGTCGAAGGCGTTCGGAGCCGACTTCGTCACCAAGCTCCCCGGCGTCGGCGCTCTCGAAATCGCCCGGATTTCCTGAGCGCCGCGGGCTGCGCTTCACGACGAGCGCCCGTCCGGGCGGCGCGCTAGGCTCCGCCTGCGCGACGTCACCCGGAATCGCCATGAATCTCTTCCGCTCGTCGAAGACCCCGGTCCCGTACGACATGTTCTCCCTCGCCCGCTCCGCCGACGAGGCGAAGCGCTACGCCAAGTGCGAGCGCATCTATCACCGCGGGCAAGAGCTCGCGTGGGACGGCAAAGAGACCCTCTCGACGCTGCTCGAGAAGCACGGCGGCGTTCGGATCGATCCGGAGAAGCGCGAACCGCTGAAGCGCCTGTTCGCGATCATCTTGTGGGGCGAGCTCGCCGCTTGGCGGATCTCCGCGCAGCTCGCCGATCGGCTCGAGCCGCTCGAGGCGAAGATGGCCGCCACCAGTCAGGCGCACGACGAGGCCCGCCACTTCTACACGATGTACGACTACCTGAAGGAGCTCGACTACCTGCCGGAGCGGCTGGACCGCGCCCCGGAGGCGCTGCTCCGCCACGTCCTCGAAACGGACGACCTCGCGGCAAAGCTCCTCGGCATGCAGCTGATGGTCGAGACCATCGCGCTCGCCGTGTTCCAGGAGGTTCGCGAGAAGCGGCTCGAGCCCGTGCTCGCCGAGCTGATGGCCTACTACGAGAAGGACGAAGCGCGGCACGTCGGGCTCGGCATGCAATACCTGCCGGAGCTCATGAAGAAGATGAGCGTGTTCGAGATGTACCGGCTCTTCCTCTTCCAGGCGAAGCTCATCGGCTACGCGCTGTGGGAGAACAAGGTGCTGGAGCGGGACTTCGCGGCGCTCGGGCTCGACACGCGCGGCATCATCGAGCGGACGCGGGCGAAGCAAGCCGTGGCTATGCGCGTCGCCCTCGTGGCGCTGGGTGTCGACGTGGACAACGAGCGCAACGTCATCTTCCAGACCATCAACGCCGGGATCGAGCTCATGTTCCCGAAAGCCGAAACCCGTGGCAGCGTCCGCGCCCAGGCGCGGGCGGCGGTCGAGGCGTTCCGCGAGTCCATCAATCCGCCTCCCGACTCCCTCGCCGTGCACGCCGCGCACACGATCAAGACCGCGCGCGGCGAGCTCGCCGGGGCCGATCGCGACGGCGCCTGAGGCGACAAGTCCGTACGTGCACCCGAATCGGCTTGCCGTGCACGCCGCGCTGTCCATCGCCTCCGCGGTGCGGTCCGGCAGCTCGTGGCCGGTGGTCGCCCGAACGGAGGCGGGAGATTTTCTGACGAAGCTGCGCGGCGCCGCGCAGGGCGTGCTGCCGCTCATCGCCGAGATCATCGTCGGGGAGCTCGCGACGGCGCTCGGCTTGCCCGTGCCGGAGCGCGCGCTCGTGACCCTCGACGCGGACGTTCCTTCCGAGGACCGCACCGACGAGCTTCTCGACCTGCTCGCGCGCAGCGACGGGACGAACCTCGGCTTCCGGTATCTCCCGGGTGCGACCGACCTTCGTGCGGACGAAGGACTCCGCGTCTCGACGGAGTTCGCCGGCGCGGTGCTCTGGCTCGACGGGCTCGTGATGAACCCCGATCGCACCGCCCGAAATCCGAACATCCTGCTCTGGCACCGCCAGCCGTGGCTCATCGACCACGGCGCGGCGCTGTCGTTTCATTTCGATCTCGCGGGCCTCACCGAGCAGACGCCGCGGGCGCCGCTCTTCGATGCGTCGCACCATCTCTTCGCGGTCCACGGCGCGGCCGCCGTGCGGGCCGACGGCGAGAACGCCGCAAGGCTCTCCCGCGACGTGCTCGCGGCCGCGGCGGCCCACGTGCCCGACGATTTCTTGCGCGCCGCCTTTCCGCGAACGAGCCCCGAGGCGATGCGCGGCGTCTACGCCGCGTTTCTATGGAAGCGGCTGAAGGCGCCGCGGCCTTTTTTGCCTCCCATCACGTCGGCGGAGTGACCGCGCGGAGGGCGGTGTATCTTCGGTGTCATGGGAGCACTCTTTCAGCGCCTGCAAGCGGCCCTCGGCGTTCGCGACGTGGCCGCCTCGATTGCCTTCTACGCCGAGACGCTCGGGTTCCACGTGCGCGCCGAAATGGGCGACCCGGTCGACTTCGCGCTGCTCGGACGCGACGCGGTGACGCTGTCGCTCGTGAGAGCGGCGCGACCGGCGGTCGCCGACTTCGCGTGCTGCTACCTGTACGTCAGCGACGTCGAGGCCGTGCTCGGCGACTGCGAGCGTGCCGGCGCGTCCATCGTGCAACCGCTGACGCGCCATCCGTGGGGCAACCGCGATTTCGTGCTGCGCGACCCCGACGGCCACCGCATCGCGATTGGCCAGGTCGAAGCGCCGCCCGAGCCCGAGCGCGCGGTGTCGTCCTTGCGGTCGCCACCACGTGCGTAGAATCGACTAGAGGAGCTGCCCACCCCGCGAAATGCTCGCCGCCTGCGGCGGCTGCGCGTTTCGCCGCCCGCTCCCAAGCGTCATCCTCGGCGGCCACGCCGCCTGCGGGTGCCGCGGGAGGGGCGATGCCGGTCGAGGTCAGCTCGGTTGCGTGATGCTGAACGCAGGTACCTGATCGGTAATCGATCTTGTGGGGTGCGTGATTTGTGGGGTGCGTGATGATGAAAGCGCAGGTACCTGATCGGTACATCGACCTATCGATGTGCACTCGAGCAGCGCTCGCATTCCGCTTAAATACTGCCGATTCAAGTCGCGTGGCAGGATCGATGTACATCAGCGGGACATGGCGCGTCGTAGGTACCGTTGATGTACCTGTCTCGCCGGTAATGCATTGGATCGAGAGGATTTCTGCGCTTATCGCGTGCAGTCACACGCGACGAGCCATTCGGATGTCCCGCAGCGGTACCTGCCTTCCGCGTTCTCCATGAGCTCGAGATCGAGATAGCCGCACGGCGTGGCAGGTCTGAGACGGCGAGATCGTCCAGACCAGACAAAGCGCAACTGAACGAGCGCTAGAACCGAATAGTCGCGTCGACGCGCACGCCTTCGAACGGCGGGTATACGCGGCATACGCCGCTGACACATCGCAAGCCGCCGCGCCGCTGGCCGGCGAAGAGGGAGACGTTCGATGACGAATTGAAATTGTAGCCGAGCATTCCGTAGAAATAGGTCGGCGGAAATTGGGGGTTGCCGGTGTACTCGAAGCCGGTGCCGATGCTGAGATGCGGCGCGTAGTCGACGCCGACGAGCTGCTGCAGCTCCGTCCACGGCGTCGTCACTCCGCTCAATGTTTGGTGGCGGCGCCGGTCCCAGCCCTGGAGCCGCAATGTGAACGGCCCGCCGAGCCATTCCGTCGCTTCGTAGCGGCCGTAGAGCTCTCGGTAGAAGACGTGCGTCTCGCCACCGTTGGGATCCGGCACGAAGCGGTCGGTGTCGTCGAAGCGCGTGCCGAGCGTCGCGGTGAGCCGGCTCCTGCGATCCTTCGAGACGAGCTCGAGCCCCGTGGCGAAGTCCCACACGCGGTTCAGGTTCTGACTGCCGGTGCGGCACTGCTCGTTGGCGACCGATTCCGCCCAGGTCAGGTAGTTCCCGACCCACGCGAACACGACGACGCGCGGCGCGACTTCGACGTCGGCCTTCGCTCGACCGCCCGAAACGCAGGTGTTGAACCCCTCGAACTCCGTGTCGACCCAGACGCCCTCGGTCGTCGGGGGCGCGTTGTACTGGACGACGGAAAACTCGGGCGCCCTGGCGAGGTCCACGTTCGCGGCGAGGGGAAAGAAGCGCCGGTAGTGTTTCGCTTCGACGGTCAACGTGAACGGCTTCTCGTCGATCTCGAGGTCGCCGTAGATGGCGTAGCCGGTATCCGGGAGCTCGCTCGACGCGCCCGAAAGCGCGGCGGGATAGCCGAGGTTCTGCACGGCCGCTTCGACGTACAGGGCGCCGTGTCCGCCGAGGTCCGGCGCGTTCACCGAGACGCTGCCCGTCCTGAGCTCGTTCGCGCTGCGAACCGCGCCCGGGCTCAACGCCGTTTCGGCGCTGCCGGTTCCGAGCATGGTTCTGTCGATCATCGAGCCGTGGAGGCCTACCTGGACGGCTCGTGTGCCGCCCTCGAGCTCCGCGCCAACGACGCGGTCTGGGGCGTACGTGGGCGCCGCCGCGTCGTCGAACGGGCTCGCTTGCGCCCTCGGCATCCCCGCTTCGGCGATGGAGAGCAGCCCCGGCGTGACGGCGCTCGTGACGCCGAGATAGCGCCCGCTGGCTTCGTCGATGCGCAGCGGGTTCAAGGCTCCTCCGAGCGCCGTGAGGCGCAGGCGGAAATCTCCGCTCTTGAGCCGCGCGGTGAGCCGCGCGCCGCGGACCGTGGTGTCGCTCGCGAGCTCGTCGAGCTTTCTGACGCTGAGGACGAGGCCGCGCCCGAACTGCGCGTAGAAGTCGCCCACCGTGGCCTCCACGTCGCGCGACGTGTATCCGACGTAGTACTTCGACGGATAGAGCCAGCTCGTGTATCGTGTGGCAAGCTCCCTGGACGCTTCCGTCGTCTTTTGCACGAAGAAGCGCGCGTCGTCCGCGCTGTACGGCGCGCTCGGGTTCGTTCGGCGCTCGTCGAGCAGCGTGAGCGCGGTCGCTTCCGGGGTCGGCGCCGTGTAAAACCACGCGCTGTCGAGGCGTAGACCCACCTGGAACTGCTTCCAGCTCGCCTGGGCGTTGAGGCGGTTGTACCAGACGCCCCAGTCGTCATCGAGCCGCGTCGCTGTCACGCCCGGGCGCGAGTTCCTGTTGTCGACGTTGTAGAAGACGCTGGTCGCGTCGGTGACGTCGAGGCGGATGGGCTCCCCGTCGACGGGCGCCGTCTCCACGGCGCGTGCGTCGTTCGCGACGACGGCGGCGGCGACGAGCAGCGCCGTCGTGACGGTCCGCCCGGGCGAAACCGGGGCGCGCTCGCCGTCGCCGCTCACTGTTCGCCAGCCGGCGAGGACCCCGCGGCGGCGAGAAAACCGTCGACTTTGCCGAAGAGGACGGCGGGTTCGTCGCCTTCGAGCGCGAGCACGATCTGCATCTTTCGCGTGTCGATGAGCAGGTTGAACGGCGCGACGTTGGGCGAGGTGAAGAGCCCGAGCTGGTGATCCGAGTCGAGCGCGAACGGAAACGTGAGCGAGTAGACCGACGCCCACGTCTTCGCGTCGCTCGGCGCCGCGGGCCCGCCCGCGCCGTTCTGGAAGATCGTCCCCATGACGCGGAAGCCCTTGCTCTTGCGCGCGTCGAGCTGCTGCTGGAGCGACGGCCGATCCCCCGAGCCGCCGTACTCGAATTTGCACGCTACGCACCAGATGGCGCACGACTCGATGAGCAAGAGGCGCGTGTCGGGGTCGGCGTGGAAATCCGACAGGCAGATTTTCGTGAACTTGGCGGGATCGTAGTTTGCCTTCGCCGGATCCATCCAGCCCTGAAAGCAGAGATCTTGCACGACGTCGCCGGGCTCGGTGCCGTAGGGCGGCGGCGGGTACGACGACTCACCGCCGTCCGATTCGCTCGATTGATTCAGAGCGCGCACGGCGTCGAGAAGATCCTTCGGCACGCCCGCGTTGTTCGTGCCGCACGCGGTGAGCGCGATGACTGGAAGGATTGCTCGTGCGATCACTTCGCGAGGCGTATTCCTATCACGGACAGCGCCGGGATCCCGCCGTCGGGGTCGGTCGCGATCGTCTTTCCGTCAGCCGAGACGGCGCCCTCCGAGACCTTCGCCCAGCCGCCGTACGGGGCCCATTCTTCGGCGACGTCGATGCCGTGCAGAAACAGCTCCACGCGCGCGCCGGCGTCCCAGCCCGGCGAGTTCGGCACCGATAGCGCGGCCGCGGGGCAGAGCGCCGTCCCGGACGGCGTGAGCGCGACGACCATGCCGAAGCTGAACGAGGGATCGACGGCCGGGGGCACTTCGTCGATGGGAATTTCGAGGGCGCGGAACTTCTGCAAATCGGGCGTAGGGAAGTCGAGCACGTCCGGAGGGACAGCGGCGGAAACCGTGAGCGCGATCCCGTTCGACACCGCTGCCTCGCCAGGGACGAGCGGCGCGCCCGACGCCGGCGGATCGAACGCGAACGTCGCTTGCTTGCCGAGATCGACGTCGATGGAGCTCCCCGAGAGCGGGAGCGCGAAGCGCACGTACGCCGTGCCGTCGGCGTACTTGAACGCGGGCTTCGTCATCTTGGGGACGTCCTGCTCGATGATGACGCTGCCGTTCGACGCGGTCGTGCCGTTCAGACAGATGTTCGTGCCGCACGCCTGGGCGATGAGGCCCGAGATCGGCTTGCCGTCGCCGTCGACGACCGTCGCCGACAAATGGGAGAACGCCTGCTGCGTCGGCGATCCCGCGTACCCGGGGCCGTGACACGAAGGCGCGACCGAAGCTTCCGCCATCGGCGTCGTGGCGGGCGCGGCGTCCTTCGCGTTCGGCCCTGCGTCCGTGCTCGACGGCGACGGCTTACCCGATGGCGCACCGCCCTTCGATGCGCTGCCGCACGCGAGCAGCGTGAATGCCAAGAGCGTCGCGATCGACGCGCCGCCGCGGGGCTTTTGCGCGTTCCGCCGAGTACGTGGGTGCATCGCGGTCCGAATCCTACTCCAAACCTCGGATACATCGAGCAGGACGGCATTCTCGGGCTCTGCGGCGTCTTCAATTGGAGTACGCTGACGATCCACAGCCTGCGACTGGGCTCGCTGACCGATGACGACAGCCGAGGATCCGAAGCCGCCGCCGGGGTTGATCGCGGGCAAATACCGTCTCACTCGGTTGCTCGGACGCGGCGGCATGGGCTCGGTCTGGGAAGGCGTGCACGAGCACCTCGGGACGCGGGTCGCGGTGAAATTCATCGATTCCGAGCACGCCGAAAGCGACGACGTGCGTCAGCGTTTCGTGAACGAAGCGCGGGCGGCCGCGCGCCTCCGCAGCAAGCACGTCGTGCAGATTTACGATCAGGGCGTCGGCGACGACGGCCGGCCCTACATAGTAATGGAGTTCCTCGCCGGCGAGCCGCTCGACGACCGGCTCGAGCGACAGGGAAGGCTCGCTCCGGCAGAGACGGCGCGCATCGTGCTGCACGTCGCTCGCGCGCTCTCGAAGGCGCACGAGACCGGCATCGTGCATCGCGATCTGAAACCGGAGAACGTGTTTCTCGTTCACGACGACGAGGACGTGACGGACGTCGCCAAAGTCGTCGATTTCGGCATCGCGAAATTCACCGATCCGGCGGTGTCCGGTTCGTCGAGCACGCGCACGGGGGCGGTCCTCGGGACGCCGCAGTACATGAGCCCGGAGCAGGCGCGCGGCTTGCGCACCGTGGATCATCGCACCGATCTGTGGGCCCTCGGGGTCATCGTCTACCGCGCGTTCACGGGGGCGCTGCCCTTCAAGGGCGAAGCCGTCGGCGACTTGCTCGTGAACATCTGCACGGCGGAGCCGCCGGCACCTTCTTCGATCGCACCCGACGTCCCGCCGGGATTCGACGGATTCATGCGTCGCGCGCTCGCGCGCGAGCCCGCGGACAGGTTCCAGAGCGCGGCCGAGCTCCACGACGCGCTCGCCGAGCTATGCGGTGTGAGCCAGCGCTTCGGTCCGGTCGGAAGCCGCGAAGTGCCGCTCGTTCCGCGCGAACCGGCGGCGCGCGCCGTCACCGCGTCCCCGTTCTCGACGACGCCGGTCCCGGTCGCGCGGGCGAAGCGGCCGTCGCCCGTGCTGCTCGCCGGCGTGTTCGTCGTGGTCGCGGCGCTGGCCGTCGTCGGCGCGCGCGCCGTCCTGCACGCCGGCATGGAGCCGTCCGCCGAGGCGCGACCGCCGCGACCGTCCGGCGTGCCCGCGGCTCCGGCAACATCGGTTGTCGCGCCGGCGCAACCGTCGGTCGCGCCCGTCGTTTCGGCGCCGCCCGTCCCCCCGGCGTCCGCCGAGCACGAAGAGCGCGCCCCGTCGCCGGCTGCGGCCCTCACCTCCGGCAAGCGCCATAACCGTCCCGCGTCGCCCGCCGAGACGAAGCCCGCGGAAAAGAGCGGCCACAAACAAGAGCGTCCTGCGGACCTACTCGGTTACTGACCGATTCATCTCTTGACGCTCGGCCGGGACGGTTCGATGTGCCCGTTTGCGTATCCGCAAGATGCCGACAGAACCGACGCGCTTCGACCGAGACACCGCCATCGTCCGCATTGAATCGGGCCGCTACCACGGCCGCATCGATCCCGGTTGGTGGATCGTCAACGGACCCAACGGCGGCTACATCGCGGCGATCCTGCTGCGCGCCCTCATCGCCGAGGTCGACGATCTCGTGCGGGCGCCACGGTCGCTCACCATCCACTATCTGCGTCCGCCGGCAGAGGGACCGGTGGAAATCCACACCGCGAGGGAGCGCGAAGGGCGCACCCTCACGACGGCCTCGGCGCGCCTGTTTCAGGGCGGCAAGCTCATGGCCGTCGCGCTCGGCGCCTTCGCGCCGGCGCGCTCCGGCTTCGAATATTCGGACCGCAAGATGCCCGCGTTCGCCCCCGCGGATTCGTACCCGAAGCTCCGCGACAAGTACCCAGGCCTGGTCGAAATGCAGAAGCGCTACGATTCGCGCTGGGCGACGCCGCACGAGCTCGGCGCCGGCGCGCACGAAGCGCTGGGAGGCGGCTACATCCGCTTCGAAGAGCCGCGCGTCGTGGATGCGCTCGCCGTCGCCGCGTTCACCGACGCCTTTCCACCCTCGGTCATCACGCGAGCGCCCGAGCGCGCGGCGCTCGGCCCCATCCCCACGGTGGATCTGACGATCCACTTCCGCACCACGCTGCCGCTCCCCGGCGCGACGCCGGCGGACCGATGCGTGGTGCAGTTCACGTCGAAGACGGCGAAGGAAGGATTCGTCGAAGAAGACGCCGAGGTGTGGAGCGAGAGCGGCGTGCTGCTCGCGCAGTCGCGGCAGCTCGCGATCGTGGGGTAGTGAGGCGCGGGCTGGGCGCGAACACGTCAGCGGAACGCGACGACGTGCTCGCGCACCCACTCGTCGAACGAGGTCGCCGGTCGGCCGAGCACTCGCGGGACAGTCGCCGTGACCTCCGCCAAGCGGCCTTCGCGGATCGCTCTGAAAATGGACATGTGGTAGTCGACGGACTCCTGCGTTTCGCCCCACGACGTCCAGCGGGCTCGATCTTCCTCCTCCGAGATCGGCAAGAACGGTATCGCGCGGCCCAACGCTTCGCCCAGCATCGTCGCCATCTGACCGTAGCTCAACGCGACGGGGCCCGTGATCGTCAGCGTCGCGCCGTCATGCTCCGGGCTCGTCAGCGCAGCGGCCACCACGTCGGCGATGTCGCGCGAATGAATGAAGGGGATCCGCCCTTCCCCCGTCGAGCTACGAACCGCGGCGCCTGCTTTGACGGCTGGAACCCATGCCAGCACGTTGTCCATGAATCCAGCGGGCCGCACGAACGTGAAACCGACGCCGCTATCGCGAATCGCTTCTTCTCCGCGCGCGTGCCACGGTCCAGTGCCCACGCCATGCTCGGCGTCCGCCGTCGAGAGCTTCACTATGTGCGCTACTCCTGCCGCGCTCGCCGTCGCCGCTGCGAGGGCGTCGCGACTTGCGAGCTCCGGGCCTGCGTTGATCAAGAGGATGCGCTCGGCGCCACGACAGGCGTTGGCCAGAGACGTGGCGTCCGTGAGGTCGCCGATCGCAATGTCGACCCCATCGCCGAAGCGAGCGCGTGCCTTCGCTGCGTCGCGCACGAAGGCGCAAGGACGCACGCCTTGCGCGAGGAGTCGCTCGACGACGAGCGAGCCGACGGTGCCAGTAGCTCCAGTGACGAGGATCATCGGGGGCTTCCTTTCGGCGCTGCAGCGCGAAGGGTGAGGCTGAAGTCGCGGAACGCTGCGAGTAAGTTGCTCAAGAGCTCGCGAACGTCCCGATCCGTCAGGCGTCCGTCGGAGTCGAAGAGCTTGTCCACCTCGACGAGGTAGACCTCCGGCTGTTGCAAGACCGGCATGTCGAGGAAGACGAGCGACTGCCTCAGGTGATGGTTCGCCCCGAAGCCGCCCATCCTGCCCGGGGAGTGACTGACGATCGCCGCCGGCTTCCCCGCCCACACCGACGCGCCATCGGGGCTCGAGCCGATATCGACGGCGTTCTTCAGCGCCGCCGGCACGGAGCGGTTGTACTCCGGTGTCACGAACAGCACTGCGTCGACGTCGCGTAGTTCGGAGCGGAAGCGCGCCCACTCGGGCGGTGGTGACGGTTCCTCGAGCTCCTCGTGATAGAGGGGTAGGTCGGCGATCGTGATCGCGCGCAGGGAGATCGCCGTTGGCGCAAGCTCCATCAGCGCCTGTGCGAGCTTCCGCGTCCAGCCCGTCCGGCGCGCGCTCCCGAGGATGAGCGCAGCCGTCAACGTGGGTCGATCTGGAGCCGCCGGATTCATGGAAACTGGTCCTGTCGTCTAAACACTTTAATCATTGCTCATAGAACTAGTGACCGTCTCCCGCGCTGTCAGCTCGCATTCAAGGCGCTCGAATCCGCAAATGAAATCCACGCAGATTGACATGTTGTGTACGATTGCTCAGATTCTGCCCGCATGCCCGCTCGCCGACCGAAACCGTCGCCACGACGGACGCCCAAGCAATCGCGCTCGCGGCAGACCATCGACGCCATTCTCCAGGCCGTCGTGAAGATCTTGAAGCGCGACGGAGTGGACGCCGTCACGACCAACCGCATCGCCGAGGTCGCGGGCGTCAGCATCGGCTCGGTGTACCAGTACTTCCCCGACAAGCGCGCCATCTTCCTCGCGCTTCACGATCGTCATGCCGAGCAGATTGGACGGCTGATCGACGCCACGGTGGTCGGGCACGCCGGTGCCCCCTTGGAGAAGATCATCCGCGCTCTGCTAGAGGCGCTGATCGATGCGCATGCCCCCGACCCCGAGCTGTACGCGCTTCTCGACGCGGAGGTGCCACACCGAGCGGCGGGAGCACAGTCGCTTCAAGTGCGCCTCGGCAACGCGCTTCGGCTGGCACTCGGTGCACACCGAGAAAAGTCCGAGTCGCCGCGTGACCTCGAGCGAACGCTGTTCGTCGTCACGCACATGATTGACGCGCTCTCGCACGCCGTCGTGCTCGACAGAGCTCACCAGCTCTCTGCGCCGGCGGCAAAGGAAGAGGCGGTGAAGGCCGTCATGGCATACCTACGGAGCTGACGAAGCTCCGGCGAAGGTCGAGATTGGCTCTCGACCAGGCGAAAAACTCGGCCCGGTCAGCTATTGAAAATGAAAGTCACTTTCATTAGCCTCTCTAAAGACCTTGGCTCGACGTCTTCGACTCCTGTCTTCGGCACTCTCTGTTGCGTGCGTCGGCAGCGGGCTTTCGTGCGCCTGCAGCGACGAACGGAACCCCTCGCTGCTCGAGCTGCCGGCGCTGGATGCGATCGAAGCGCCGCAGACCGCGACGATCACGGCGACCCTGGACAGTACGCGCTTCGTGAGCCGGGAGCATTTTCTCGCCGCGAGCGAGATGCAGATCTCGGGCGAGCCTTTTGCGGAAGCGATGGGCCGTGACCTCGCCAATTACAGCCGCGACCACATTCCTCCGGACCTTTACTTCGACACCTCGCCCCTCGCGAGCGGACCGTGGATCGATCTCACCGGTTTTTCGACGGCCGTCGAGTCGTACGAGTACTCCAAGCAACCGATGAACGGCGTCGCGCTCGAATCGGGCGCGGGGACGTCGCTGGTCTATGGCTCGCTGGTGAACTCCAAAGGCGTCGGAGGAGCAGACGCGACGGCGCTACTCGCTGAGCGGATCCAGCACTTCGCCGCCGGGAGCAACGCGCTCGGCCGGTTCGTCTTCCCTGCTCATACCTTTCCCACGAACAACCCCCGCTCCGGCGACACGAATCCCGACGGCAAGGGCACCGGAGCCGAGAACCCACTTGGATGGCCCGGGATTTGGCCGACGCTTCACGTCTTTCGTAGCTTCGATCCAGCGATCGATCCAACATCGGCGATCGACCTCGGCTGCGCGATCAGCTCCGACGACGACCCAGGCGCCAGCGGTTCGCTCGGTTGTGCGGACTACGAGTGTGACGCGACGAGCTTGCACCTGCGCGACCGCTCGGCGCAGAGCGAGCTCGTCGTCACGCCGGGTGCAGACGGCTTCAGCGCGTGGAAGTACGGGCTCTGGGTCCTCAATTATCTGCAAACCATGCACGACGCGACCGAAAACCCGGTCGCGAGCGTCGCGGAAGGCGATCTCGCTCGGGTCGGCGCCGCGGGCAACTCGATCGTGGGCTCCGACGACAGCGGCCAACCGACCGCGTCCGGCACCTATCTCGGCTCGAGCGACATCGAAGGCTTCCAGGCGCAGATGTTCATCCAGGAAGTCGATGAGCGCGCGGTCGATTGGCTCACGCGCTTCACGACGACCGACGGCGCGACGCTCTCCGGCTTCTCGTCGGTGAGAGATGCTCTTGCTTACGGGTACGACTCGCCGCTCCGCTGGTTCGGGAGCGAGATCGCGGTCACGGAGACGGACGACGGCAGCGGTTTTCCCCGGCCATCTTACGCGCTCGGCTCGGCCGGAAGCGACCTGCTCGACGCGATGGGTCTGGTCCTCGGCTATTCGGAGTTCTACTCGCTCACCGACCGGAACAACGGCGACGTCGGCGGTTCGCAGCCGGCCCGTGCCTACTTCGACGGCGATCCGTTCGCCTCGGACGATCAGCTCGCGGACGGCGAGTCGACATTGCACGATCGCGCGCTCGCGTTGCTTCGTGTCGCGCTCGTGAACATCGACCGGATGCACTGGGACGGCGCGGCGAACGTGCTCGTCGACTCGGTCACGATGAACGGCGCGACGCCGGCGCGCGGAACGCTCGCGTCGACGACGTACGCGGCGTACACGCTGATCGCGCTGCGCAACGCGCTGCGCTCGGTGACCTCCGAGCTCGAGCTCTACTCGAACAACAAGCCCGACACGTACTTCGCGCAGTCGGTGCTCGATACCGCAGCGCTCGCATCGCCGCCTCCGACGGACGGCGGCGCGGATTCGACCCCCGCTGATGCCGGATTGGCTTCGATTCCCGACGGAGGCGGCGCGGTCTCGACCACCTCGGATGCCGGATCGGGACGCACATTGACCGGGCGCGTTCACGCGATCGCGCTGGCCGAAGCGGAGTTGCTCTACGATCGACTGACGGACGCGACCGGACGCGCCTTCAGCGGCTGGAACGTCGAAACCGGCGCACACGCCGACGACGATGACGTGCTCGACGCCCACACGGCGGCCGTGCGCGGGCTGTTCGCCGCGTACTTCATCACGTCCGACGTCAAGTACCGCGACCGCGCGATCGCGGTCTTTCGCCGCCTCGAGTCGGTGTTCTACGACGCTTCTGCCCGGATCTACACCGAGACGCCCGCGCCAGCCGACTCGGTCCAGTATACGCCGCTCCGATTCGCGCTGCTCCAGAGCTGTCTGCGCGACATGTACGAGAACGTCGCGGCTCGCCCCGGTGGCGAGGCGCTCGCGCCGCTCATCGAGGAACGCGTCGGCCGCCTCGACAAGCTCGTGCTGAACGGGTGGGACGACCGCGACGAGAATCGCTTCGTCGCGTGGGACTCCGAATGCGTCGACGTTCAGGGCGACTTGCCGCGCGGCGGGTTGCAGATGGCCGAACGCACACTCACCGGCGAGACCGGGAGCCTCGAGGAACAGCTGATGGCCGGCCAGGCGCGGACGGCGACCTCCGACCGGGAACACGACTGCGTCCCGGAGATCGACGATGCGCACCTCCCTTCGGCGCTCGCCGACTCGGTCACGTTCCACATCCACCGCAAATGACCTCTTCACTTGCCAGATCCGCGTGTGTCGTGGCCTTCGGGCCGTGCGTCGCCGCATGCGGCGGCGGTTCCCACGCCGCCCTTGCGTCCGCGCGGACCCATTCGTCTTCGATGGCGCTCGACGCAGACGGAAAAGTGCTCGTCGTGGTGAATCCGGAAGGCGATTCCGTTTCGGTCGTGGACGTCGCTCGCCGCACGCTCGTGCGCGAGGTGTTGCTCGCGGAAACGCCGCCCGCGCCGGACGACTCGGGCACGTACGCCCCGAGCGTCATGCCGCGTCAAGTCGCGCTCTCGGCGGACGGCACGACGGCGTTCGTCAGCGGACAGCGGTCGGGTGCGCTCTACTTCGTGGATGTCGCCAAGGGAACGGTCCGTCGAACGGTGACGGTCGGCAGCGAGCCGGTAGGCGTCGTCGTTTCGCCGGACGGCGATCACGTCGAGGTCGCGTGCTCGGCCGACGATACGGTCGTCGAGGTCGACGCGCGGACGGGTGGCGTCGAGCGAACGGTTCCGGTCTCGAGCGAACCCTGGGCGCTCGCGTGGTCCAGCGACGGTGAGCTCCTCGTCACGCACTTCATGGGCGGCATCGACGCGATCGATCCGAGCTCGGGCCGCGTCGTTTCGACATGGACGGTTCCCGACGTCGCCCCGCGCGGCGACCGGCGTCTGGCGCACGGGCAGGTGCGCGGCCTTTACGACGCGGTCGCGCGTCCGCTTTCCGATGAAGTGTGGGTCGCGCACGCGCTGCTCGGGACCGACACCGCGCAGCCGGACCTCGACTTCGAGTCGACAGCTTTTCCGGCGCTCTCCGTGCTTCGCGACGGTGGTCGCTTCGAGCAGACGCTCTCCACGGATGCCGCCGACGTCGACGGCGTCGACGGTGCTTTCGCCGACGTCGTGTCGGGACCGCACGCGGTCGCGTTTACCCACGACGGCAGCCATGCGCTGCTGATCGCCGCGAACAGCGAAGATGTCCTCGTCGTCGACGCGAACGCGCGCGTCGAGTCGTCCCTGGTCAGACCGCTTCCGGGAGCGATGCCCGACGGGATCGTCCTGTCGCCGGACGACCGGTTCGCCTACGTCGACGAGCGGCTCTCGGGCGACGTCGCCGTGCTCGCGCTCGACGACTCGAAGGGAATGCTTTCCGTCTCGGTCGACGGCGCGCCCATCCCGCGCTTCGCGAACGGCGATCCGATGCCGAAGACGCTCCGCTTCGGTCAGCAGCTCTTCGATTCCGCGAACAGCGCGAAGTATCCCATCACGACGGACCACTGGATCGCGTGCGCCACCTGCCACATGGAAGGACGGAGCGACGCCGTAACGTGGCGGTTCGCGCAGGGGCCGCGCGACACGCCCACCAACGCCGGTGGGGTCCTCGGCACGGGCTTCCTCTTCCGCACTGCGGACCGAAACCGCGTGCAAGACTACTGGCACACCGTGAACGTAGAACAAGGCGGAGGCTTCGATCCCGTGCTGCAAGGTTCGTTGCTCGACGCGATCGCCGCGTACGTCAACTATGCGATCCCGGCGCCGGTCCCGCCGACGACCGACGCGAAGCTGGTCGACGCGGGCAAGAAGGTGTTCGACGATTCGGGGTGCGGATCCTGCCACTCCGGCCCGCGCTTCACGGATTCCGGCGGCGGTAATCCATCCCTCGACCTTGCGGGACCGATCTTGCTGCACGACGTCGGCACTTGCGTCACGAAGGGCGCTTTCGTCGACGTCCCGCACGACGACGTCGACGGTCATCCCCGCGCGGCCTGCTCGTTCGACACGCCGTCGCTCACGGGCATCGCGTCGACTCCTCCCTATCTTCACGACGGCAGCGCGGCGACGCTTCGAGACTCCATCGAACGAATGCCGGGCGCGCCCACCGGCGATGACGACCTCGCCGCGCTCGTCGAATACCTGCGGTCGCTCTAGGCCATGCATCTTCCTTTACGACTCATGAACGCGATCGCGCTTCTCGTTGCGGTCGCCGCGGCCGCCTGCTCGGACTCGGGCGCAAGCTCGCCGTCCTGCCACGTCCAGGTCGCAGGGGACACGTCCGAGACCGCCACGCTGTCCGCCCATTGCGCCACGCTGAGCCCGGCGGGAGACGGCGGCGCCGGGTACGTGCTCACCGTCAGCGCCCAGACCGACCACCTTTCTTCTCTATCCATCACCGTGCCCCTCGGGGACCCTCCTTCGCCCGGTGTCTATTCGTCGGCCTCGCTCACCGACTGGAGCGCAGTTGCCTCGGTCGCGGGGGACTCGAACTGCGCTTATTCCGCCGGCACCAGCAGCGTGCCCACCGGAAACCTGATCTTGAACCTCACGTCGGTCGAAGGCGGCAGGGCGCACGGTACGCTGAAGGCCACGCTCTACGTACACGCGCCGCTCTTTACCGATTGCGGCCGGAGCGATGCCGAGGAGGTCGCGTTCGCCTTTTGAGCACCGGCGATTACCGCACGATGTCCCGCGCACAATCCATCAGGCCCATGGACGTTTCAGAAACTCCTCGTGAGGTGTGCTCGACGTCGCACGGACGACGGACCGACTCAGAATGATCTCACGCCCTATTGCAGCATCGGCGCGGGGCGGATGGAGGCGCGGACGACTTCTTCCCTGGGCGGCGCGCCGAAGTATTCGACGAACTTTTGCTCTGCTTCTTCGCCGAAGAGGATGCGGCAGGCTTCGATGAGGCCCGGCGCGCGCTCGATCGTCTCTTTGCGGGCAATGAGGGCGATCTTCGAGCGCCGGCGGAGGAAGTCCTCGAGCTTCGTGATCATTTCGCGGCGTGCAGCATGGTAGAGCTCGCCGCGGATGTATTCGGCGCCGGCGATGAGGACTTCGGCCATGGCGGGGTCGGCGCGGATGTCTTCGAGCAAGCGCAGGGCGCTCTCCCCGTAACGGCGCCACAGGCGCGTCGACAAGGGCTCGGACGATTCGGGCGAGGTGAGCTCGTCGAGGCCCATCAGGCGTGCTTCGTGGAAGAATTCGTCGCGCACTTCGTCCGGGGGCTCGCCGTACCAGCGGTGGCCGGCGTAAGGCAGCGCGACGCCGAGGGCGCGGACGTCGGCGCACACTTCTTCGCCGATGTTCAGGCAGTCGGTGAGTTTTCCGCCGAAGATGCTGAGCTGTGATTGGGCGCGGTCGAGCTCGATCACGTGCTTGCGCGAGAGGCTCGTCCAGTCTGCCGACTTGTCGGCGCCGCCGTCCGGTTTGACGACGAGGGGGCGCACGCCGCACCGCTCGGCGAGGATGCTACCCTCGGTGAGGGGCTTCGCGAGCTTCAATCGCTTGTTGACGTTGTCGAGGACGAATCTTCGATCTTCCGGCAGTACGTGCGGCGGCAAGCGCTCTTCGCGCGTATCGGTCGTGCCGATGCAGCTCTTCGGGCCCAACGGGATGACGAAGAAGAGCCGTCCGTCGTCGGCGAAGAAGGTGAGCACCCGGCGCTCCGGCGTGAGCTTGTCGACGACCAGGTGGACGCCGCGGGAGAAGACGTGCTTGTGCTCCGTGGTGACGCCCGTCTTGCCGTTGAAGTCGTCGACGTAGGGACCACAGGCGTTGATGAGCACGCGCGCGCGGATGGTCATGGTGCGGCCGCCGACGGTGTCGACGGCCGAGCACACCCAGAGATCCCCTTCGCGCCGGGCGCCGAGCGACTCCACGTAGTTCGCCGCGATGGCGCCGCGATTCATGGCGCTGCGAACGAAGTTGAAGACGAAGCGCGCGTCGTTGTCGACGAGATAGGCGTCGGAGTATTCGACGCCGCCCTGGCTGCCGTCGGTGCGGACGATGGGCTCTTCCGTCTCGATGTCCCGCACCGTCAGGAGGCGCGGCGTCTTGGTGAAGAAGTTCCCGATGAACCAGTAGAGCCACAGCCCGAGCCACAGCAAAAAGCGGCTCTTGCGAAAGCCCTTCGCCACGGTGACGAAGAAGCGGATCTCCCGGATGCTGGACGGATAGGCGCGGAGCAGGCGGTTGCGCGACAAGCACAGCTTGCGCACCAGGCCGAACTCGAAGCTCTCGAGGTACTTGATGCCGCCCCAGACGAGGTTCGAGCTCTCCTGGCTGGTGAATCCGGCGAAGTCACCCTTGTCGATGAGCGCGACCTTGGCGCCTTGCGACGCCAGCGCCGCCGCGCTCACCGCGCCGTTCACGCCGCCGCCCACGACCAGCACGTCGAAGACACGCTGCTCGAGTTTTTCGAGATTGCTGGCTCGCAGCTTCAAGCCGAAAATCGCTCCGGAGACGGATGGTGCCGCTCGCTCTCGCGGCGAACGGCGGGGGACGCTATCACGGCCGCTTGACCCGCGCGCGCGGGTCTCATCTACTCGGCAAACATGGGAAAACCGGGTTCCGGGTGTCCCCCGGCGTGCTTGCGCCGAAGGTTCACGGTCCGTTCATGTTTCGCAGCCGTCACGATGGCCGCGGTGATGCTTGCGGGCGGTCCGGCCGCCGCGCAGTCGGCCGCGGACAAGGCGACGGCGCGAGAAGCGGCGACCCAGGGGATCGGTCTGTATCGCGCCGGAAAGTACGCAGACGCGCTCGACCGGCTGAAGCGGGCGCAGGCGCTCTACGATGCGCCCGTCCACTTGCTCTATATCGCACGCTGCCAGGCCAAGCTCGGGCAGCTCGTCGAGGCCGCCGAGAATTACCGGCTTCTCGACCATTATCCGATGCCGTCCGACGCTCCAGCCGCGTGGAAATCCGCCGCGGAAGACGGCAGCAAGGAGCTGGCGGAGGTCGAGCCCCGCGTTCCGAAGCTCAAGATCGTCACGGATCCCGCCAACGTTGCGGGCGCGGCGCTGACGATCGACGGCGCCGCCGTGTCCGCTGCGGTCGTCGGCATCGAGCGACCGACGAATCCCGGCAAACATCACGTCGCGATCTCGGCGCCGAATTTCGCGCCGGCCGAGGCGGACACGGAGCTCGCCGAGGGGCAGACGGCCGAAGTCGATTTGCACCTTGCCGCGAGCCCGGGTGCCGCTGCGAGTGCGACGGGTGCACAAGCGCCGGCGGTGCCGCCGCCGAAGTCGGAACCGCCGCCCCAAGCGCAGAGCCGTTCGCTCGTGGGATTCCTCGGAGGCTTGCGGCTCGGTGTTGGCGTGCCGGTGGGTACGATCCTTCACGTGCCGAACAGCGACGACATCGATTCGAGCGATCCGTTCGGGGTTGGTGGCGCGCTCGAGCTCCATGTCGGTGTTCGCATCGCGCGCTATTTCACGCCGGTCGTCTACCTCGAAGGCGAGACCTTGACGTCGGGGACCAGCTTGCCGCCATACGGGAACCGGAACATCACGAACACCCGCGCAGGCGCGTTGGGCATCGGCATCATCATCGGATCTGCGCCGGGCAAGCTGGGTGGATTCGGTGAATTCGATTTCGTGCCCGCGAGCTCCTTCAATCTGACGACGGACGCGGTGGTGATCAAATCGAACACTTGCGACATTGCGGCGAAGGGCGCGGCCATTCGCTTCGGTGGCGGCGGCGTATTTCCGGTTCTCGACTGGCTAGAGCTCACGCCCGTCGTCCTCGCGACGATTGGTACCTTCACGCACATCGACGAGAGCGGCTCCGGTTGCGACGCCTACTCGGGGGCGGCCGGCGACATCGCCTCGGAGAACCGCCGCACTCACGGCATGCTCTTCTTCGGCGTGGGTGGCGACGTCGTCCTCGGGCGTGACAAATGATCTCCGTGACGGCGGGCTGATCTTTCGCTGGCGCGCGTCTTGCCCGTGACGCTCGAGGCGCGGCGGATCCCGCGCCGTCAGGAGGCGCCATGGCCAAGCCTTTTCACGAATGGACCGTACTGCCGCATGGCAAGTTGACCCACGTCGACGAAAACATCCTCACGGTGACCGGGCTCTTGCGCATGCCGCCCATGGGCGACGTCGAGCGGCGAATGACGGTCGTGCGGCTGAACGACGGCAACGCCGTCATCTACAGCGCGATCGCCCTCGACGAGCCGCAGATGGCCGCGCTCGAGGCGTTCGCAACGCCGCGATATCTCGTCGTGCCGAGCGACATTCATCGCATGGACGTCGTGGCCTGGAAGCACCGTTATCCGACGCTCACCGTGCTCGCGCCGGCGCACGCGCGAAAGAAGGTCGAAGAGCTCGTCCCCGTGGATGCGACGTCGATGAAGTTCCCCGATCCGGCCGTGGAGCTCGTCACCGTGAGCGGCACCGGCGAGCGCGAGCTCGCCCTCCTCGTCACGAACGCCGGCGCCACGACGCTGATCTTGAACGACATCATCTTCGGTCTTCCGACCCGTCCGGGCGTTCGCGGCTGGTTCTTCGAAAAGATCGGCATGACGGGCGACCAACCGCACGTGCCGCCGCTCGTGAAAATGCGTCAGGTCAAGAACCCGGCCGCGCTCGCGGCGCAGCTCGAGCGGTGGGCCCAGCTGCCCGACCTGAAGCGAGTCATCATCTCGCACGGCGACATCATCGCGAGCGAGCCGGCGCTGGTGCTCGATCGGATCGCGAAGGAGCTCGCGGCGTAACGCTCGGCGGCTTTGGCTAGTAGGAATAGGCGGCGGCGTCGGTATCGACGCTGTACGTCGCCCTTCGCGGGGCCGGGGTGCGCTCGATGGGCTCGATGACGATCAAGTCGGCGAGCTCGCACGACTGGAGCAGGCAGCCGCTGCTCGGCACCGCCACCTCGCAAGCGTCGCCCAGAGACCGGGCCGCGGCCTCGAGCTCTCTGACGGTCGGCAGGGAGCTCGGTAGTGCGCGCGTTCGGCAGGTCGCGCGCGCAAGACGGTGCGCAGCGACGGCGAGGCTGCCCGAGTCTGCGAGAAGCCACTCGTACCCACCGTCGTCCTGAAGAGCCTCGAGCCATTCAGCGGGTCGTTCTTGCTCGGCAGTCGCTGGGATTCGAACCATCGAGGTCTCCTCCTTTCCATGAACGGCTGTCTCACCGTTCGCTCTAGGGCCAAGTTTGTGCAAGTCCGGTGCCCTGCGAACGGACGCGATCGGTCACCGGGCCCCCGACGATAAAATCGAGTTATTACAGTGTGTTAGTTGAACGACGAGCGAGGCGACGTGCCCCAGGTGTGCACGTTTCTTGGCCCAGGAGCCCCGTGCTACCCATCTTTCGGCCATGAACCGGAAGTGTGAAGTCTGTCAGCACCTCGCCCCGGCTCTGCGCACCCGGGATCCTTCACGACGGCCCCGTGCTCTCCTGCTCCAGGATCGGATCATGTGGTTGTGCGATCCTCACGCGGAGATCGTCGTCGGTACGGGAGTTTGCACCGAGGAGCACGTGCACGCGCTCTGCAACTCGGAGTCTCCATGAAGCAACGTATCGCCCTGCTCCTTTTGCCCGCGGTCATCGCAGCGCAAGCGTGCGTCCCGCACGACCGGTATGACGCAGCGCTCAAAGACGCGAAAGCCGCCCACGCTTCCGCCGACCAGCTCAGCGCGGATCTCGGAAACGCGCGCGCCGAGATCGACCGTTTGAACGCCGCGCTGAAAGCGGCCCAAGACAACGTCGACGCCCGTGACAAGAGCCTCGCGCAAGGGGAGGTGGACGCACACGACTTGCAGACGAAGCTCGACGACTCGACGGCGCAGAACGAGCAGCTCAGGATCGAGCTCGAGCGCCTCGGCAAGAACGCGGACGCGCTCCTCGCCGAGAAAGGCACGCTCGCGAGCGCGCTCGCCGAGGCCAAGGCGCGCCTCGAGGAGCTCAGGAAGGCGCAGGCCGCCGCGGACCAGCGCGCGGCCCTCTTCCGCCAGCTGGCGCTGAAGTTCCAGAAGATGATCGACTCCGGAGCCCTGAAGATAAAGCTCCGTGATGGTCGAATGGTCATCGAGCTGTCCAACGACGTCCTCTTCGACTCGGGACAGACGGTGGTGAAGCCGGAGGGCCAGAAGGCGATCGCGCAGGTCGCCGCGGTGCTCCGCAGCATTCCGGACCGCCGCTATCAGGTCGCCGGGCACACCGACAACATTCCCATTCAGAGCGGCCGCTTTCACTCGAACTGGGATCTGTCCACGGCGCGCGCCGTGGAAGTCGTGAAGATCTTGATCGCCCAGGGGCTCAAGCCGGAGATCGTCTCCGCAGCAGGTTACGGCGAGTTCGATCCCGTGGCGCCGAACGACACGCCGCAGAACCGCGCGAAGAATCGCCGCATCGAGATCACGCTGCAGCCGAACATCGACGAGCTCGTCGCGGTGCCCGAGACGAAGTAAGCGCGTTTTCGTTCAGCAGCCGCAGGCCTGGGTGCACGCGGTGTCGCCGGCGCAATCGTCGGCGCACGACCCGTCACAGTTCGCGGAGCGCGTCGCCGGTTTCGACGTCGTGCTCGTGCTGGGCCCCACTTCTTTGCAGGCGTCTTGATTGCAGAAGTCCGCGAGCGATTTGTTCGTGAAGAGGTTTCCGAGGTCGCTGCAGCTCATGGCGACGCCGACGGGGCAGAGCTGATTGCCGTTGCACACGCACTCGACGTCGTAGCTTCCGGTGGTCGTGCTGAGGCCGCAGTCCGGGAAGGTGTCCGTGTCGAGCTTCACGTCGGGGCACTCCGTGGTGCCGAGGCACAGGTTCACGCCGGACTCCGGATCCGTGCCGCAGCCGACACCGGTGGTCTGCGCGCTGGTTCCGCTGCTGCTACTGCTGCTGGTCCCGGAACTCTGGGACTCGTCATCGCCGCCGAGCGGTTTGACCACGCCGCAGGCGCTGGCCAGCGCACACAACGCGGTAGCCGCGGCAGCACGCGTCCACGCTCTCCATATTCGTGCGTCCGTCGACGTGACCTTCACGGGTGTCATCGTCGCTCGGGTGCCACGTCTCTTGGGAAACGGCCAAGATCGCCGCGACGATCGCGCGGGCGGGCGGCCACGGTGCGCTCGGGCGCCAGTCGTGGGAGAGCTCGTTGAGGTGGGTAGCGACGCCGCAGACGAAGGTACGTATACGAACCATCCTCACGCGATCACGAGTAGCTCGATCGCGAGGAAATCACGAAACAGTCCGTTCGTCGGTGACGAACATGACAATCGTGTGTGCCTGGTTTCGGGGGCGTGCGGACGAGCGGTCAAGGGCGTCGCAAGTCGAGGCGGCTCGTGTCGATGATCTCTTCGGCGACGTCGCCTTCGCCGAGGGAGTAGCCGACGAGCGGGCGCGTCGATGGATCGGGCTTTTGCTTGAGCGCCGGCTTCGAATCTCGGCGGATCGGCGCCTCCTCGGGTGCAGGAAGCGCCGTGATCGGAGCGGCTTCGGCCGTCAGCGCCACGTGGGCCGCCGCGACGCCTGCCGCCGTGCCCTGAGCTTCGGCGAGCGCGTGCTTCAGCGCTGCGAGCTCGCGCTCGTGATCCGTGAGCAGCTCCGCCAAAAAGAGATCTTCTTGCTCGATGAGCACCGCACGAGACAAGGCGGCGTCGCGTTCCGTGGTCTCCAGCGCTCGTTCGAGCGACTGCACGCGGCAGCGCAGCGTCAGCTCGTTCTCGTTGCTGCGCCCGAGCAGCTCTCGCATCGCGTCGAGCTCGTGGAGCAGCGCGGTGTTCGCTTCGCGTGCCGCCGTGGCGCCCGCCATCAGGTGCGACAGGCCGCGCAGGAGCGCGCCGATGTTCGCCTCCGTGCGCGTGCACTCCGCGAGGGCCGACTCGACGTGATCGTCGGTCTCGGAGGCGAGCGTCGCGCGAACCCACGCGCGCTCGTGCGCCGGGGGAATACCGCTCTCGCGGAGCCGCTGTTGCGCGAGGAGCCACGCGCTCGATTCGGAGCTGTTCGAAGCCAGCGCGCTCTCGTTCGACTCGATGAATTGCGGACTCGTCATGGGGCGAAAAGTTTTGTCAGCTGGGCCCGGGCCGCTGGCAACAGCAGGCTGGGAGCCGTGTCCTTACCGAGGGTTGGACCAGCGGGGCGCGCCCGACCCCCGTCACGCGTGCGTGAAAGAACGCCGTTTTCCCTGATGTTTCGGGATGTACCGCGACCGGCCAAGGGGTCGGGTCAGCGCGCCTCGAGCTCAAGGCGAGGACTTCAGAAAGTCGAGTAATAGCGCGTTCAGCTTTTCGGGGGCATCGACGGGCACCCAGTGGCCCGCGGAGCGGATCTTTTCGTATCGAAAGGGCGCGCCGACGACCAGTGACGCCGAGCGCGTCATTCCCTCCTCTAATAGAAAGACGTCCCCCTCGCTCCAGATCCCCATCGTAGGAACGGTCGACGGAGGCAGCGGAGGCTGCTTGGCGAGCTGCGCCGCTGGCGAGACGTTCGCGCGATACCACGAAAGCGCAGCGGTCAGAGCGCCCGGACGCGAGAGCTCGCCGATGGCGTAGTCACAGTCGCCCTGGTTGCGGAAGAGCGCGCGTAGGAGCGCCCAGTCGTTTCGCGAGAGCAGCTCTTCTGCCACGCCCTCGAACTGGAATAGCAACATGTACCAGGATCGCTCACGTTGCTCGATTGGCAGTGTGGCGAATACGGCAGGATGCCCCACTGAGATCGCGGTCAGCGTCCGAACGCGTTGTGGAAAGACTCCGGCGAAGGTCCACGCGAGCGCCGACCCCCAATCGTGCCCCACGACGTGGGCTCGATCGATTCCGAGTCCGTCGAGCAGGCCAACGACGTCGCCGACCAAGCTCGGCATTGCGTAATGTTCCACGCCTACGGGACGCGACGACTTGCCGAACCCCCTGAGATCGGGCGCGACGACGCGATAGCCGGCGGCCCCGAGCGCGGGGATCTGGTGCCGCCACAGGTGGGAAGAATCCGGAAACCCGTGAAGCAACAGCACGACCGGGCCTTTCCCTTCGTCGACCACGTGGAATTCGAGCTCTCCGACCTTCATGCCAGACGCTCTACGTACTTCCGTTCCGGCGCGTCAAGCTAGCGCGCCGGAAGGCGTCGTGAGAAGGGCGCCGCTTTTGCCACGGCGAGCTTTGGTTACTTCCGCGCGCTATAGTGAAGAGCGTTCCACGCTCTGCTGAACAGAGCCCTTACTTCGAACATCACGACATGACGGACAGTGCACCCTCATCGCACGGGCCACGGAAGTCGAAACTTCATGCACGGGGAGGGAGCCAGCTCTACGCTTCGCTGTTCGGCGCGCTGCTCCTGCCGGCCTGGGAGCGGGTCGTCCGGCGGCGCGAAACGCTCACGTACCTCGCGGCGCTCGAACAGAGCCAGTGGCTTTCCGCCGAAGAGCGCGCCGAACAGGACGTCGAGTCGCTCCGCGATCTGCTCGTTCACGCGGGCCGCAACGTGCCCTACTACAAGGAGGCGTTTCGCGCCGCGCGCTTCGACCCGCGCGGCGTGACGTCGCGGCGCGATCTGACGGAGCTACCGCTCCTCACGCGCGAGATCATTCGCGAGCGCTACGAGGATCTCGTCGACCCCGCGCATCGCGGCAAGAATTTGAAGAAGGGCACGAGCGGCTCCACGGGGACGCCGCTGAAGTTCGAGTACTCGGTGGACAGCGAGTGCTGGCGACAAGCCATCAAGATGCGTGGATACGGCTGGGCGGGTTACCGCCCGGGGCTGAAGACGTTCTATTACTGGGCGGCGGTCTCCGGCGCTCCGCCCAGCCTGAAGATCCGCGTCGATCGCAGGCTGCGCCGCGAAGCGTTCTTCGATTCGATGCGACAGGACGAAGCCTCACGCCGCGCCGCCCTCGACGCGTTCCGGAGCATGCGTCCCGACATCGTCGTTTGTTACACGCAGTCGTGCGCGCAGTTCGCTCGATGGATCCTCGATCGCGGCCTACGTGATTGGGGCGACGTCCCGGTCATCTGCGGCGCCGAAGGCGTGCTGCCGGCGGATCGCGCCGTGCTCGCGCGGGCGTTCGGTCCGGACATCTTCGAGACGTACGGCTCCCGGGAGACGATGCTCATCGGCGCCGAGTGCGAAGCCCACGCCGGCATGCATCTTTCGGAAGAGAACCTGCTCGTCGAAATCGTGAAAGGGCGAAAGCCGGCGGCTCCGGGCGAGGCCGGCGACGTCGTCATCACCGATCTGCACAACTACGGCATGCCGATGATCCGATACGTGAACGGCGACGTCGCGATCTTCGCGGGGGAAGAGCGTTGCTCGTGCGGGCGCGGGCTTCGGCGGCTCGAGCGCGTCGATGGGCGCCGAGCGGATACGATGCGCGACCGCGACGGAAACGTCGTGCCCGGAATCGTCTTTCACGTGCTCTTCAGCGATGCGCGCCAGGAGATCGTGAGTCAGTTCCAGGCCATCCAGAGCGAGGACGGCGCCGTGCGCCTCAAGGTCGTCCGCGGTCGTGATTTCACGGAAGACGCCTTCGAGGCCGTCAAGCGCCGCTTCGGAGACTATCTGCGAGGCCTACCGTTCTCGGTGGAGTTCCACGACTCGATCGCGCCGCACTACCGCAGCGGCAAACTGAAGACGATCGTCGTAGAAAGAGGCGCAACCGTGGAGATCGCGCCTCAGTCTCGCAGTGGGTAGCAGCCATCAGCCATCAGCAATCAGCCATCAGCAATCAGCCGCAGCCATCAAACGGTTCACGCTGACGGCTGATTGCTGACCACTGACGGCTGATTGCTGCCCGCTGACGGCTCAACTACGGCGCGCCCGGCGGCGGCGGATTAAGGCGAGAGCGCCGATGCAGCTGGCGAGCATCGCTGGGGCGCTCGCGTTGTGCGTGAGGCCGCCGCGGACCGCGCAGTGTCCGGTGAGGGCCGCGGTGTGGTTCGGATCGCCCGCGGCCGCAGACACGCTGCCGAGCGACGGGTCCGTCGTTCCGTCGTCGTCCGTGCCGCCGACGCCGTTGCTCGCGACGCCGCTGCCCGCGCCGCCGGTGCCGTCGTTCGCGACAGCGCTGCCGCCGGCTGCCGTACCTCCGTCCACGGTGGTCGGAGCACCGCCTGCGGTGATCGGCGTCGTGGCGCTCGCTCCGCCCGCGCCCGACGTCGTCGTCATCGACATCGTCGTGACCGGTGGAGGCGTGACGGCCGCCGCGGTGTCGTCCGTCACCGCGCACGAGCCGTTCACCTTCACCACGAGCCCGTGGCCGTCGAACCCGCCGCTCGCGCCGGCGTGCGGCGTGACCGTCATCTTGCAGTTCGTGCCGTCGAGGACGCCGGTGACGTCGCTGCGTCCGCCGTCGCCCGCGGGCGCGTCGACCACGACGTGAACCGCGGAAGCGTTCGCCGGCGCGCTGTACGTGAGCGAAGCCGGGATCGTGCCGTCCGCCTTGTCCGTCGCGATGACCGCGATGCTACCACCCGCCTTGCTGACGACCGCGCCGCGGTAGCCCGTACCGGAGAGCGGAGTGGACGTCGGCGCGGTCGAGGTCGCGGCGTGGCTGTCCACCACGTGAATGGCGACGGCCTCGGGGCCCGCGACGTCGATGCGGTACTCCTGACCCGAATCGAGCCGGGACATGTCGCACTGTCCGCGGGGACCCGACGAGCAGTCCGAGCCCGTGGGCATGGTGCGCACGCTGCCCGAGCCGCTCGACGCGTACACCTTCTGGACGGAGAGCGCCGAGGCGCCGATCGTCGTGGTCGCCGTGTCGCCGCTCTGAGAGAGCGTGCCCGGCGTGCGGACGCGCAGGTGCATGCCGCGGCTCGCGTCGCCCGTCACCACTCGATCGACGAGGACCACGGTCGCGTCGCCGCCTTGTCCGGGCAAAAGAACGTAGTCACGGAGCGCGTGCTGCACGTCGCTCGGCGCGTCCTCGCCGTGGAACTGATCGGCGTAGTCGCAGCGCGCCACGGCGACGCCGGAGCTCGACTGCTTCGACCAGACGAGCTTCGTCGTCTGTCCCCAGCCCGCCTGACTGGGCGAGTAGCCGTCCGGTAAAATCGCCGAGTCGACGGCGGGAGCGTTCCCCGTCAGCGTGGAGAGGCTTCCATATGGAGAAGGATCGACGACGAGATCGTCGGCGCCGCGCGTCAGGATGAAATTCCCCGCGTCGTTGTGCTGATGATCGTCCACGAGCCTTCGCGAGCACTGGAATACGGACCAGGCCGAAGTCTTCGTCCAGTCGCTGCGGACGTAGAAGTTGCCGGTGCCTTGCGCGACGTACGACGTCGGCGGGGCGGCCGGCGCGGCGCTCGTCCCGGCGCGGGCACCCGCGAGCGCGTCGAACAAGGAGTTGTCGTTGGAAATGGCGAGATCGGCGTAGAGCTTGCGCGCCCAGGTTCGAGCCGACTCGTCCGCCGGCCCCGCGATGACCGCGATCAAGGGTCCATTGTCGATCGGAATGTTCGCCGTGGTCGCTTCGTTGTCACCGCCAGCGAACGCTTGCTGCGTCGCGGGCGTGATACCGAGCGCGAAGCGCTGGACCAGGCTGTCGGCCCACTGCGTCGTCACGGAGATGCCCGCGCCGTTGTCCTGCATCGCGCGCGCGCCGAGCGCATGCTCGAGCACGCTGAGCGGGCCGTACTGCCAGCCTTCGGGCCAGTCGCCGCCGAACAGGTCGCCGTTGGTCATGCCAGCCTGGAGATCCGTTCCCCAGATCTGATCGCGGACGAGCGCCCAGTGGGTATCGCCGTTCGCGCCGGCTTCACCGCCTTCGGCGATGGCGATCAGCGTCGAAGCAAACTCGAAACCTGCTTCGTAGTTCGAGCCGGCCATGTGGCGCAAATAGCCATTGGACGCGTAATAGCTCACCCAGGCGTTGAATCGTTCGCGAGCGTGGGCGCGAAGATCTTCCGTGACGCCCGGCGCGTCGTGCAGCCAGTCGTACGCGATGGCGGAGTACGGGGCGAACGTCCGCATGGCGTAGCCGGTGTCGTGCGTGATCACGTCATCGCCGCCGGCCCCGTCGCCGACCGTCTGATAATCGTCGAGCAGGACGTTCCAGTATTTGATCGCCGTCGTTAGATCGTCGGCGTTGCCAGATGCCTCGTACGAGACGAGACACCCCGACAGGGTCTCTTCGAACTCGAAGCCCTGCCAGCCACCTGTCGCATAACTCGACGGGTCATTGCGTGCCGCCGCGCACCGCGCAGCGCCCTTCGCAACGGCGCTTTTCGCCCCGTCGCTCTTCAGTCCCGTGCGGGTCGCGGAGTCGAGCCAAAGACGCGGATGAGCGCCGGTGGGTGCGGGCACAGCAGCATTCGCCGTGTGCGTGGATACCAACAGGAACGGGAGCGCACCGAGTCGCGCGCAGATTCGCAGAGAACGCATCGGTGTGTCGTAGCATCCCAGTCGGGGCGAAAAGCATCGTAAATCTTAAGCTACCTCGAGCCCGTCAGCCGGCCGACGAATGTGCGACCCACGGGCACATGCGTTGCACCCCTTCGTCGAGACGATGAATGCTTCACGTGGTCTTGCTTCCGTCACACTCCTCGTCTCGATCAACGCGTGCGCGAACGTCAACGTGAGCGGACCGGATTCGACGTCACCTCGAACGAGCCAAGACACCACGTCTGTCACAGCCGATCCATCCTCATTTCCGCTGGATGGAGGGACGCGTGCGGTTTCATCCGCGTGCGCGCACGGAAGCTCGAATGGCGAAGTGTGGCGCTCCGAAATCGGCGAGTCGGATCCGATTCTTTCAATGAGCGTGAAGGTCGATGCGTCGCAAAACGTGCTCGTCGCGAGCGCGCGCGGCGAGCTCAGAAAGTTGAACGCGACGGGGGCGACGGTGTGGGTGCGACCATTCGGCTCGAGCGTCGACATCGATGCGAACGGCGAAATTTTCGTCGCGGGGACCTTCGAAGGGCAGCTTCAGCTGGGGTCGTCCCGGACCCTCGCCGCCGCGGGAGGCACGGACGCCTTCGTCGCGAAGCTCGACGAGGACGGTCGCGTGCAGTTCGCGGTCGCGCTCGGCGGCGCCGGCAACGAGTCGGCGACGAGCATCGCCGCCGGCGTCGACGGAGTCGTCGTCTCCGGCGCGGGCCTCGGCACGGTGAAGCTCGACGCGTCCGACGGCAGCACGACGTGGCAGCGCTCCGTCGAAGGCGCGGTGGCGATGGACGGCGCGGGCAACGTCGTCGTCGTGGGCGCGCTGACCGGAACCGCGTCGTTCGATCGTTCGCTGACGAGCGCCGGAGGCGAAGACGTGCTCGTCGTGAAGCTCTCCCCAGATGGTGAGTATCTGTGGAGCGAGAGCTTCGGCGACGCCGCGCCGAAACAGCTCGCTCAGAGCGTCGCGATCGACTCGAGCAACGCGGTGCTCGTCGGCGGAGTCGTCGACGGCGCCGTGAGCTTCGGCGGCGACGTCGTCACCATCCCCGCAGGGACGTGCCCGTCGGAGGCGCACTGCGGCGATCAGGCCGGGTTCGTTTTGAAGCTCGACCAGGCGGGAAGCTTCGTATGGAGCAAGAGCCTCGGACCGGCCCCGGACGTGAGCGGTCTCGCGGCTGGCGCAGACGGCAGCGTGTACGCGGCCGGCAGCTACCCTGGGGACGTTGCTCCGTATCGCACGGCCCTGCTCGTCGGATTCGACGCCAAGGGAAGCAAGCTCGACTTGCCCGCGTACGACGATCGGCCCGGCGCGGGACATGCAACGGCTGTCGACGGCTGCAGCGACGTGCTCTTCGGCTTCGCAGCGGCCGACACCGGTCAAACCTACGTAGCGAAGATCGTCAGTCCCTGACCCTTACGTTTCGACAGCGCGTCTTATTTCTTTCGATTGCAAGAAACACGACTTTTCAGAGGGTGCTTTTTACTTTTACCGAGCATTGGGAGTAGCGAAACATGTGCGGAATAATGGGGTACGTCGGCGCCCAGAACGCGGCGCCCATCTTGCTCGATGGCTTACGCCGTCTGGAGTACCGGGGCTACGACAGCGCGGGCGTCGCGCTTCAATACGACGACGGCAACGTCGAAGTCACGCGCGCCGCCGGGCGGCTCGTGAGGCTCGAAGGCAAATTGCAGAAGCTCAACGGACACGCCTTCGGCGCGCACGTCGGCATCGGACATACCCGCTGGGCGACTCACGGCGCGCCGACGGAAGACAACGCGCATCCTCATAGCAGCGCCGACGGCAAGGTCGTGGTCGTCCACAACGGCATCTTCGAGAACTTCCTCGAGCTGCGCGCCGAGCTCAAGGGGCACGGCTTCGAGACGAGGACACAGACGGACACGGAGTGCTTCCCGCTCCTCGTCTCTCACCTGATGCGCGGCGGAGAGAGCTTCGAGCGGGCGTTCTGCATGGCCGTCGGCGGCCTGCGGGGGAAGTACGCGCTCGCCTGCGTTCACGCCGACTACCCGGGCAAGATCCTCGTCGCCCGTTCGGGGCCGCCGCTGGTCATCGGCGTCGGCGAGGACGAATACTTCCTCGCGTCCGACGTCGCGCCGCTGTTGCCGTACACGCGCGACACCGTGTACCTGGAGGACGGAGACTTGGCCGAGATCACCCGCGAAGGCGTGCGCGTGCTCGGCGCCGACGGCCTCCCGGTGGAGCGAAAGGTCCATCGCATCGACTGGGACGCGAACGCCGCGGAGCTCGGGACTTCGCCGCACTACATGCACAAGGAGATCTTCGAGCAACCCGAGGCGTTGTCGCGCACGGTGGAGGCGCACATGGCCGCGGACGAGATCCACCTCGGCGAGCTCGCGACGGGAGTCCTGCAAAGGTCCGATCGCGTCTCGATCCTCGCGTGCGGCACGTCGTGGCACGCGGGCCTGGTCGGCAAGTTCCTCATCGAGCAGCTCGCCCGCGTTCCGGTCGACGTCGACTACGCGTCGGAGTACCGCTACCGCGATCCGATCGTATCCCGGAGCACCCTCGCCATCGCCATCACCCAGAGCGGCGAGACCGCCGACACCGTGGCGGCGCTCCAAGAGGCGAAGGCGCGCGGCGCGCAGAGCCTCTCCATCACCAATACGCAGGGTTCGCAGGCGGCGCGTCTCGCCGACGCGTCGCTCATCACGCAGGCGGGCCCGGAGATCGGCGTCGCCTCCACCAAGGCGTTCACGACGCAGCTCGGGATCCTCGCGCTGCTCGCGCTCGAGATGGGACGCCTGAACGGCGCGCTGACTCCGAGTCGACACAACGAAATCGTGCAGGGTTTGCGCGAGCTACCCGCGAAGCTCGAGCGGCTGCGGGCGCTCGAGTCGCAGGTGATCGCCATCGCCCAGAAGTGGTACCGCGCGGAGAGCGCGCTGTTCCTCGGGCGCGGGCCGCTCTATCCCGTCGCTCTCGAAGGCGCGCTGAAGCTGAAGGAGATCTCGTACATCCACGCGCAGGGCTATCCGGCGGGGGAGATGAAGCACGGCCCCATCGCCCTCATCGACGCTGAGATGCCGGTGATCGCGCTCGTCGCCGAGGACGGCCACCGGGATCGGGTGCTCAGCAACCTGCAAGAGGCGGCGGCGCGCGGCGCGCCGATCATCGCCGTCGTCGCCGAAGGGGACACCGCGCTCGATTCGCTGGCGCGCGAGGTCATTCAGATTCCGAAGGTCCATCCGAGCCTCGCCCCCATCCTTTATACGGTGCCGCTCCAGCTCTTCGCGTATCACGTGGCCGTGATGCGAGGCTGCGACGTCGACCGCCCGAGGAACCTCGCGAAGTCGGTCACGGTGGAATAGCGCTAACCTCGACTCGAGCAGTCTTGGAAGAACAGATCACGATCGTCGTGGAGGGCAAGAGCCACGAGAAAAACCGGCGAGGCCGGAGCCAGCTGGGGCTCTGGTCGCGAGAGACCCCCTCGAAAAAAGGGGGTTCTTTGCCGCCGAATGTTGTATGGCGATGGATAGCGGTGCTCCATCCGCTGATCTCCATTCCCTATCCATCTCCAGCATGAATCCGGCAGCCGGCTGCGCAGTAGACACCGCACCCCACGAAAGCACCCGCCATACCCCAACATATTGGCCATTCGTCCCCCGTGTACGCCTATATATGGAGCGCCTCACGGTGGATCGCGGGGAGTTCCTGCGCACCCGTCTCTGTGACGTCGAGACGCCGGTGCTCTCGCTCACGTTCGACTACGGGGCTGGGGCGGCCTTCCGCGCCTGCCCTCCGGAGGACCTCTACTCGGAAGAGGTCACGGACGAAGACGGCTTCTTCCTTTCCGACGCGGCCGCTCCCGCGCGAACCAGCGACGTGAAGCGCGAGCTCGGCGCCGAGGCGCGCGCCGCCGCGTTGCTCGAGTCGTTCGGCGCCGTCGAGCTGTCTCGCCTCGACGATTTCCTCGCCGATCCGCGCTCGCTCGCGGATTACCTGGTGCACATCGACGGCGACGCGCACGCGCTCTGCTCGTTCTCGGCGCACGCCGTGCCCAAGCTCCGCGAGCACGGTTTCGTCGTCGAAATCGACGAGACGTATCCTTATCGCGTCGCGCCGCCCGGCGCGCCCTGGTACGCCGCGCTGAGCGAAGACGAAGGCGGCGACTGGTTCAGCCTGGAGCTCGGCGTCGAGATCGACGGCGAACGCGTCAACCTGCTCCCCGCGCTGGTGGAGATCTTGGAGCGGGCTCCCGACGACGCGCCGCTCTCCACGCTGAAGCGACTGCCGGCGCGCTACCGCGCGGTTCCGGTGGGGCAGGGCAAGTACCTCGCCATCGATCCGGATCGTCTCGTGGCTCTGCTCGAGATCCTGGTGGATCTCTACGACGGCGTCCCTTCTACCGAGGTCGAACCGCGGTTCCGCAAAGAACGCGCGCTCTGCCTCGCGCCGCTCGACGCGGTGCTCGGTGGAGAGCGCCCGGTGAAATGGCGGAGCGGCGCCGCGCAGGTGGAGCGCGCGCGGGCCATCGTCGAGCGCAACGGGGACGAGCCGTTGCCGCTCGGCCCGGAGCTCCGTGACATCCTGCGGCCGTATCAGATCCAGGGAGTCGCGTGGCTGCAGCACCTGCGCAAGAACGACGTCGGCGGTGTGCTCGCCGACGACATGGGCCTCGGCAAGACGCTACAGACGATCACGCACCTGGCCATCGAGAAAGACGCGGGCCGTCTCGACGCGCCCGCGCTCGTCGTGATGCCCACGAGCCTCATCGGCGGATGGCAGCGCGAGCTCCGAAAATTCGCGCCGAAGCTCACCGTCGCTACTTTCCACGGGCCGGATCGGCGGCGCGCCGAGAAGTGGCTTTCTCGCTTCGACGTGGTCCTGACCACGTACCCGGTGCTCGTGCGCGACGTCGAGGCGCTCAAGAAGGACCGCTACTCGCTGCTCGTCCTCGACGAAGCCCAGGCGGTGAAGAATCCGCGGAGCCGCGCGCATCAAGCCGTCTCCGAGCTCGACGCCGCGCAGCGCATCTGTCTCAGCGGCACGCCCGTGGAGAACAACCTCGACGAGCTGTGGGCGCTGGTCGAATCCGCGGCGCCCGGCGTGCTGGGGAGCCCGGAGGAGTTCCGGATCCGCTTCCGCCATCCCATCGAACGCGACGGCAACGAACAGCGCCTGGCGCTGCTACGCCAGCGCGTCGCGCCCTTCGTGCTTCGCCGCACGAAGGAGCAAGTGCTGAAAGAGCTCCCGCCGAAGACGTTCTTGGTTCGTCCCGTCGAGCTGCTCGGCGCCGAGCGCGAGCTCTACGAGAGCATCCGGGTGGCGGCGCACGCCGAGGTGCGCGGCATCATCCGAAAGAAAGGGCTCGGCGCGTCCACGGTCGCCATCCTCGACGCGCTGATGAAACTACGCCAGGTGTGCTGTCATCCGGCTCTGGTCGCCGTCGACCGTGCGCGCCGCGTTCGCGACTGCTCGAAGCTCGACGTCTTCCTCTCCATGCTCGAGACGCAGCTCGCCGAGGGCCGGCGCGTCCTCGTCTTCTCGCAATTCGCGCGCATGCTCGCGATGATCTCCGAAGATCTCCTTCGTAAAGGGGTCCGTCACGGTCTGCTCACGGGCGCGACGCGCGATCGCCAGGCGGCGATCGACGCCTTCCAATCGGGCAAAGTCGACGTCTTCTTGATCAGCCTGAAGGCCGGCGGCACGGGGCTCACGCTCACCCGCGCCGACACGGTCATCCATTACGAGCCGTGGTGGAACCCGGCCGCGCAGGCGCAAGCGACGGACCGCGCGCATCGCGTCGGTCAGACGAAGCCGGTGTTCGTGCACAGCCTCATCGTCTCCGGCAGCGTCGAAGAGAGGATGCTGCGCTTGCAGGAGAAGAAGAGCCGCCTCGCAGAAGCGATCCTCGCCGAGGGATCGGCGACGCCTTCTTTGTCGGAAGAGGACGTGGACACGCTGTTCGCGCCGCTCGGCGAGGACGAGTAGCGCGGAGCGCGAGCGCCCGCGACCCTGTTCGCGCCGCTCGGCGAGGACGAGTAGCGCGGAGCGCGAGCGCTCGCGACTCCGCGAGCGGACCGCCGGACGAGATACGCGGCCAGGCCGATTTCAGCCGTCGATATGAGAGGATTTCTCAGGGCGACTCGAGCAAATCTTGGAAGTCGAGGCTAGAGCGGGCCGCAACGAGTGACGGATGGGTCGTCGGCACACGAGCTTGCGAGCGCGAGGATCGATTTGCGCAGGACCGGGTGCACGAGCTCCGGCGCGATCTCGACCAAGGGAGTGAGAACGAATGCGCGTTCGTGCATGTAGGGATGGGGGATGCGCAAGTCGGGCTCGTCCCATTGTTCGTCGCCATAAAGCAATAGATCGATGTCTAGGGTCCGCGGTCCCCAACGTTCGGCGCGGACGCGACCGTGACGATCTTCGATGCTCTGAAATGCGCGCAGCAGCTGCTTCGGTAAAAGCGCGCTCTCCATCACGACGGCGAGGTTCAAGAACGCCGCTTGTTCGCGTTTTCCCCAAGCCGCCGTGCGGTACACGGAGGAACACCGCAGCGGCGCCGCACCCTCGTGCAGGGGTGTCAAATCGCGCGTGACCGTATTTCGCAAGGTCTCCCGGCTGTTCCCGACGTTCGAACCCAGGGAAAGGGCCACGGTCTTGAGCGAGGATTCCACCCTAATCACAGTTCTCGCACGACTGGCCGTCCGCGTTCAACGCCGGCGCTGAAGACGGAGGCTCGAGAGCTCCGGAGCCGGTGCTCGCCGCGATTCTGGTAATCTGACTCGATGGCCCGTCTCCGTCGCGCATTCGGTTCGCGTTGCTGGCAGAGCGAGTTCACCACGGTAGTAGCAGTCGTCGTGGCGCTGTCTGCGATACCCGCTTGCGGCGGCAGCAGTTCGTCCGCCGCGGGCGTGGGCGGAAAAGGGGCAGCGACCGGTGGAGCGAGCTCACGGGGTGGAAACGGCGGGACGGTAACGGCGTCTTCCGGCGGAGGCTCGAGCGAGGACGCTGCCACGGGCGGATCGCGCAACGACGCGACGAGCGGAACGAGCAGCGGCGGGACGACCGCAGACGCGGCGACCGGAGGCAGAGCGAGCAGCAACGGCGGCGCCGCGGCGAGCGCAACGGCGGGCAAGGGCGGGACGACCGGCGGCGGCGGCGCGACGGGCAGCGGCGGCAAAACGAACCCTCCGCCCGCAAAGGGCACGCCGGGCGTGTGGGAAGACGTGACCTCGCCGGAGATGGATCCTTCGCTCTTCACCGGTTCGAGTGGCTTCGGGGTCGGAAACATCGTCACCGATCCCGCGCGCCCGACGGACATCTACGTGGGCGGTTACGGCTCCATCTGGAAGAGCACCGACTACGGCCTCACCTGGAAGAGGGTGAACTCGAATCCGAACCCTCCTTACATCCCGCTCGGGCACGTGCTCGCGATCGCCGGCACGACGCCGGCAACACTGTGGATGGCGAGCGTCAACGGTCAAAAGCACGTCTACAGATCGCGCGACGCCGGGCTCACGTTCACGCTGACCGGCGACGTCCCGGAACAGCCCGACGCGGCGAGTCTCTATTCCATCGTCGTCGATCCCTACGACTCGACTCACCTCATCACCGGGTTGCACGAGCAGGACAAGGTCCTCGAATCGACGGACGCCGGAGACACCTGGAAGTTCGTGTCGGGGAGCGGATGGCCGAGCGGTGGAATATCGTGGTTCCCGTTCTTCCTCGACACCGGCGACGCGGCGACCACGCGAACGACGTGGTTCGCGATCGCGCAGGACGGCGGTTCCGCGGTGAAGACGACGGACGGCGGCAAGACCTGGACGACGCCTGCCGGCATCGTCCACTTGCAACATCCGCACGGAACATCGGGGATCTTCCAGAATGGAAAGACGATCTTCGTCGCCGGGGTCGGCGCCGACACGACGGGGGAGGGGGTCTACAGAAGCACGGACCTCGGCGATCACTTTTCTCGCGTGACGCAAGGAAGCGGCGCGATCGTGTGGGGCTCGACGAAGAACGTGTACGCGATGTGGGGCTGGGCGTGCGCGAGCTGCGGGCTGAACGACGGCGGCCCGCAGTATCAGACCGCGCCGTATCCCGGAGACACCTGGACGAAGCCGGCGCTTCCGGCCGGACTCGTGTGGGGTCCGAACAGCGTCGCGACGACGTCCGACGGCACGCACGCCATCTACGTCGGGTCGATGTGGGCCACGGGACTCTGGCGTTACGTCGAGCCGTGATCCTTGGTCGTGTTCAGCCCTCCGCGACGTGCTCGCGTGAGCCTGCGCGCCGGCACCGGCGTCGCGAGCCACGACCCGACCGCCGCTTCGCGCTTGAAGTCGCAATCGTCATTACGGATCCTGCTTTGATCCGCGCGAACCACGACCCCGTCCGCCGTTTCGCGCTCGAGTCGCAATCGTCATTACGGATCCTGCTTTGATCCGCGCGAGCCACGAAACCGACCGCCGTTTCACGCGCAGCCTTGAGGGCTCCAGGTTGAAAATTTAGTCAAGCGATTTCAGGGGGTTCTAATTGAACTTTGAGTGGTCAAGGTACGCGAAGCAGAGATCAGTGAAATGAAATACGTTGGCGTCTGGCGAAGGTGCGCGGCGGTGAGGGCATGGTCGTGCCTCTCGAGTGCGGTGCCGCGTTCGTCGAAAACGGGCGCGTGTCGGCTCTGTTTACGTTCATGATGGGAACGAACCTCGAGTGCGGTGCCGTGTTCGTCGAAAATGGGCGCAGGCGCGGTGGGGTGACGGTCATGACGGATGCGGCTGCGCTGGCGACGCCAAGGGGGCTCCGCCGCGCTCGTTCCTGCGGGGCGCCCACAAACCAGAGGCGGTTCGCGGGGATCTGCGACCAGTGAAGTGGTCCTGAAACGGCGGTCTCCACGAGTTTGATGAATCGTCGCCGGCGAAAACCTTCCTTGAAGCGTGACGTCCGGACGGCGTCACGATATTCATGCGATCCTTGGAGCCATTTCATGAATGACTTCGGCGTCGCACCCCTCGGTGCGGCGAGGATTTTCGACTGGAGGAGCAGATGAGGATCGCGATCGTTGCAGGTATTCTCGCCACGTCGGTTACGGCTTTCGCGCACGACGGTTATCTCGAGACGTCATCGGGGAGCGTCTGGAGGGGCGCGAACGGCGAATGCTGGCACATTGGTACGTGGACTCCTCAGAAAGGCATTCCGGGTTGTGACGGAGTTTCGTCGACGCCGCCCCCACCGCCGGCGCCGGCCGTCGTGGCTCCCGCCGACAGCGATCACGACGGCGTCACGGACGACATCGACAAATGTCCCGGGACTCCCGCGGGCGTCGCCGTCGACGCGACCGGTTGTCCCCCCGACGCCGATGGCGACGGCGTCCCCGATTACCTCGACAAATGCCCGAACACGCCGAACGGCGCGCTCGTCGACGACGTCGGCTGCCCGAAGAAGCTCGACCGCGAGGTCACGATCAACTTGGACGTCCTCTTCGCGTTCGACAAGGCGGACATCGTCGGGGACGCGAGCAAGGAGATCAAGAAGGTCGACGACTTCATGAAGAAGTACCCTTCGGTGAAGATCACGATCGAAGGCTATACCGACAATCAAGGCGACGCGGCGTTCAACAAGAAGCTTTCGCAGCGGCGCGCCGACGCGGTGAAGGATGCCCTCGTCAAGGGCGGCGTGGACGGGTCGCGCCTCACCGCGATCGGTTACGGCAAGGAAAACCCGGTCGCCGACAACAAGACGGAGGAGGGGCGAGCGAAGAACCGTCGCGTCGTCGCCCACGCCATGACCGAGGTCGAGAGGATCGAGATGAAGAGCGACGTGAAGAAGAAGAAGTGACCTGACGTCGCTACCACGTCACCGGCTGTGAGTTCCGTACGAACCGGAACAGACCGGCCACCGCCGCGGCGTTGAGCACGATGAACGTGCGCGCCAACGCGCCGATGCGCCCCGCGCGCGCCCCCGCCGCGGCGGAGACGTAGAAAGCAAGCTGACCGAGCGCGAGCGTGCGCCAGAGCCCGAGCGCGAACGGCGGCAGATCGGTCCGGAACGAGAGCGCCACCGACGCGAAGAACAGCGTCACGAGGGCCCAGGGGCAGGCGAGCCGGAGAAGTTTGTGCGACACCATCTGCAGCCAGAGCGGGTTCTTCACGGGGAGAAGGAGCCACGGCATCATCGCCACGAGCTGGTAGTTGCCGGCCAGCGTGCGCACCTTGCGGTAAAATTCGCGATCGTCGTCGCACGCTTCGTCGAAGATGCGCGCTTGCTCGGAGAAGACGACGGATTTGTTGCCGGCGAGGGCGATGGAGAGCGGCACGAACATGTCGTCGAGGAGAACGTCGCGCGGGAGCTTCGGCATCTCCAGACGGCGGACGGCGTACAAGCTGCCGCTCACGCCGACGAGGGAGCCGAGCCGCGCCTCCGAGCCGCGGATGAGCTTTTCGTATCTCCAGTAGGCGCCCGCGCCGGTGTCGCCGGAGAGCACGAGGTTGCCGGACACGCACCCCACGGCGGGGTCGGCGAGGGGGGGGAGCAAACCGCGCAACGCCTCCGGGGCGAGCGGCTGGCGCACGTCGCACATCACCAGGATTTCGCCGCGGGCGAGGCTCGTCACCAGGTTCAGCGCGGTCGGTTTGCCGACGCGGGCGCCGGTCTTGACGAGCGCTATACGCGGATCGCTCCGGGCAAAACCTTCCACGATGCGCTCGGTTTCGTCCGTCGAGCCGTCGGAGCACACCAGGATTTGGAGCTTCTCTTTCGGATAGTCGAGCTGCCGCAAGCTGCGGAGCTTCGCCGCGATGTGTTGTTCGCCGTTGTAGACGGCCAAGCAAATGCTCACGTCGGGCTCGAAGGCCGTGCTGGCGCGCACCTTCTTCGGCGCCAGGCGGGCCCACGCCGCGACGATCACCGGGTAGCCGACGTACGTGTAGACGACGACGGCGATGCAGAGCAAAGCGAGCGCGATCATGTGAAGGCGGAGCCGAGGGACGCGACCGGGCTCGGCTTGGTCACGACGCGGGAGCGGACGAGGTTCGAGTAGAGCGCCTCGTACTCGTGCGCCATCCTGTCGAGCGAGTAGCGCGCCAGCACTTGCCGCCGCGCCGCTTCACCGATCTGTCGCGACAAGCTGAAGTCGTGCGCCAGCGTCCCGAGCTGGCGCGCGAGCCGCGCCACGTCCCCGGACGGGAACAAGAAGCCGGTCACACGGTGTTCGATGAGATCCGGAATTCCGCCGACCGCGCTCGATACCACGGGCAGCCCCATCGCCATCGCCTCGAGCAGCACCAGGGGCAAGCCTTCGGTGCGGGACGTGAGCGCGAAGGCGTCGAACGCGGCGAGCATGTTCTGTACGTCGGAGCGCGCCCCGGTCATGTGGACGTAGCGGGCCTTGCCCGTCGCGGCGACGCGCGCCGACAGCGCCGCGCGCTCCGGTCCGTCCCCGACGATGACGAGCTGGCGGCGTTCGCCGAGCATGTTCGCCACCGCGTCCACGAGGATGCTCTGATCTTTCTCCGGAGAGAGCCGCCCCACCGTGCCGATCACCCAGGCGTCGCCCGGGATGCCGAGCTCGAGCCGCGCCTGGGCCCGCGCCCTCCTGCTCGGCTTGAAGCGCGCGAGGTCGACGCCGTTGGGCACGACGTGCAGCCGTGGCCCGTCGCAATCTCCGGCCTTCAGCGCGACGCGCGCGAGCGCCGGCGTGACGGCGACGTGAGCGCCGGCGAACCGGCCCGCGACGCGCCGCAGCCACAGGCGCCTCGGCGTGTCGGGGTTCATGCCGTGCTTGGTGTGGACGGCGACGGCGCCGGCCAGCGTCGCGGCGGGCGCGCCATAGATGAGCGCGTGCGGATTGTGCGTGTGCACCACCGAAACGCCGGCGTGCGCCAGGTAACGCCCGAGCCGCAGCGGGAGAGTCGGATCGATGCGGAACCGTTTCGCGACCGTTTCCGCGCGCACGCCTTCGTTGCGGAAGAGCGCCGCGCAAGGGCCTTCGGGCGGAGCGGAGAGCGAGACCGCGATGACCTCGTGACCCGCGGCGACCTGCGTCCGCGCCAGATCCAGCGCGACCCGCTCCTGTCCGCCCATGCCGAACGACGAGAGGATGTGCGCGATGATCATCCGATCCGTCATCGTCCGAGCCCTCGCAGCATGACCCACGGGGTCCTCACGATGATGAGCAGCTCGACGCAGAGATACGTCCAGAAGTGCTCGAGCGAGGCCACGTAAGCGACGTCGTAGAGAAGCTTCGTCCGCGCGTCGTCGGCGTCGGCGCCTTCGGCCTCCGGAATTCGGTACGGGTTCAGGAGGGCGTTCCGGTGCAGCATCACCGGGCTGCCCGCGGGCGCCTTTCCGGTGTAACCGAGGTTGATCTGCGCGAGGCCGGTGATGCCCGGCTTCACGTCACGCAGGCGCTCTTCGAAGAACGGTACGGCGAGGGCCAGGTTCCGAAAGAGCTCGGGGCGTTCCGGCCGCGGCCCGACGAGGGTCATGTCGCCGACGAGCACGTTCCAGAGCTGCGGAAGCTCGTCGAGGCGCATCTTTCTGAGTATCTTCCCGACTCGGGTGATGCGAGGATCGTCCTCCGCGGCGAGGACGGCACCGGTGAACTTTTCGGCGTCCGGGCGCATGGTGCGAAACTTCAACATCTCGAACGTGGTGAACTCGCACCGACCGTCGACGTACTTGAATCCGCCCGCTCGCCGCTGCCGGAAGAAGATGGGTCCGGGCGAGTCCAGGTAGATCGCGAGCACCAGGATGGGAAACAGCGCTAAGGTGAGCAGAAGTCCGGCCAACGACAGCACGATATCGATGGCCCGTTTGGTGATGAGTACTGCGCGAGGCCGGCCGACGGCGGCGGCTCTGCCGGCGGCGCGCCGCGCAGATTGATACGAGGCGAGCTCGTCAAGGTTCTCTACTGGAAGAGACAACATGGACATGATTCGACTCTCCGTGCCGGGCACGTTGCGCTATCGGGATGTCGTTCTTCGCGTGGTTGCATCCGTCTGTCGCCTCGTGCGTAGCGATCCTGCGGTGCAGCAAGAAGCAGGCCATAGGGCCCAGGCCGTGAATTTCGAGGACTCTCTCGTGTCGGCCGTCAGCGAAGCCTTCAACAACGTGGCGCTTCACGCCTATGCCGGGCGCGTCGAGGGCCCGGCCGAACTAGAGGCAGAAATTGCCCACGACACGATCACGATCCGCCTCTCCGATTTTGGTCAGCCTTTCGACCCGTCGGAGCAAACGCTGCCTGATCTTGACGGATTGCACGAATCGAAGATGGGTCTTTATCTCATCCGTTCGTGCGTTGATGCATTCAGCTACGCGCGCGGCAATCCACCGCGTTCGCCCAACGTCATGACGCTGAAGAAGAGCTATTTTGCCGTAAAAAACGACGGCTCGGAGTGAGACACGGGCGCACGAGCGTGGCTTACTGCGCGCTCGAAAACAGCCGAAAACTGGCCGGCCAAACGCTGTCGGTGGAAACGCTCGATCTTGCTCTGGCGATTTCCAGAAAGTGAAGGAACGTACGCCGCCCAACGGTGTTCGCGGAAGGCGTTCAGGAACGCGATCAAGGTGCGCGCGATGGCATTCGGATCGCTCGGCCGTACCACCGGCCCCATCTCGTGCTCTTCGGCGAACGACGACAGCGCGCCTTCCGGCGCGATCGTGAGGCATGGTCTTCCGAGGTAGAGGAGCTCGAAAATCTTCGCCGGATAAATGCGTTCGGCGCCGGGGGCGTCGTCGAGGATGCAGAGCGCCGCGTGGCTCGCCGAGAGCGCTTCGAGCGCGCGATCGTGCTCGAGATATTCCGTCCGGTGTACCCCGTACGCCGTCATCCCTTCGAACGCCGCTGCTTCGGTTTCCACGACGCGGCCGACGAAGCGGACTTCCAGCAGACGAGCGAGCTCCGGTTCGGCGGCGTGCAACCTCCGCACGGCTTCGAGCAGAGGACGCGCGCTGGTCAGCTTGAAGACGGTCCCGACGTACGTCAGGACGAATCGGTCGCTCGGCGGCTCGCGTGGGGCGTCCGGGAAATCGTCCGGGTCGTAGCCGTTCGGGATGGCGGTGACCCGATCCGGACCGAGGAACGGGAAGCGGCGCAGGAGCTCCTCGCGGAACGCCTCGGTCGCGGTGACGATTCCGTGCGCGGCGCGGAGGACGGCGCGCTCGAGCCATTCTCCAGCCCGAGCGGCGCCGCCCATTTCGTACACCGTTCGCGTCGTCGCCCATTCGTCTCTGTAGTCGAGCACGACCGCGGTGCCGGGATGCAGCCGCGCGACGAACGCGAGCAGGAATTGCGAGAACGGGGGGCCGCTGATCAAAACCACGTGGTCGTCGCGCGCGCGCAGCCGGCCGAGCAGCGCCTGGGCCGCGAACGGGACCCAGAGGACCTGCGGATCCGGAACGAGCAAGCTCTTTCCGAGCCCGACGACGCGCTTCCTGAGGACCGCCGATGGGCTCGTGACGGTGCTCGCCGCCGCCTTCCAGGCGCGTTCCTTGGCGCGATACGACGGCTCCAGCGTGCGGGCGCGCAGCACCTCGACGTCGCCCGGGACATCGCGTTCGAGCGAGGCGTCCGACAGCGGCACGGACGGATTTGCGACCGTGAGGATGACCGGCGAGACGCCGTACGAGGGCAGATACTTCGCGAGCTTCAGCACGCGCTGCACGCCCGCGCCGCCCACCGGGGGAAACGAATACGAGACGATGACGGCGCGCATCGTTCAGCCCCCGCACCCCGGCGTGGCGACGCGGACGAACCCGCCGGAGTTCGCGACGACGCCGTCCGCGGCCGCGGCGAGCCTCACCGCGCACGTCGCGCCGGAAGCCGAGACGCGATAGCGCTGTCCGGGCGTGAGCCCCACGACGACCACCGTCCCCGCGGGTGCTCCGAGCTGCACCTCGCCCGCGCCGTCTTTGTCGGCGAAGAGCACGGCCGTCGCGCGCGCGCCGGTGCCCACGACGGCGCCGCGCAAGCCCTTGCCGGAAGCGGAGCGCGCCGGCGGTGGGGTGGCGTCGGCGCGATCGGCCGTGATCACGTTGAGAAAGCCGCGCTCCACCGTCCCACCCGTGCCGCGGATCTCGAGTCGCCACATGGGCCCCCAGGGGTGGTCGGCGCGGTGGGGGCCGTCGCCCGACGGCGTGGGCTCGCGCAGCGCTTCGGCGTGAGCGTCGTCGGGCTCGAGTGTCTGGATGTCGACGCGAGACGATCCGACCACTGCGCTTGCCTTGTTACGGTCCACCGTCGGCGGGACGGTGACGTGCGCCGCCCAGGCGACGGCGTACTCGGGCTCCTCGAGCGTCACGCGGTCGTCCATGACCAGCATCGAGGGGCGTACGTAAACCAGCGTACGCACCGCCTTTTTCACGGAGCGCTTCGTGCAGCCCTCCGCCGCGCACGACGGCGCGTACGCCTCGCCGATGTCGCCGACGGCCGAGGCGACCGCGCCGTCGTCGCCGAAGAAGAGCGTCCGGACGCCCTTGCCCCACACGCCTTGATTCGGGGGGTAGTTCATGTGGCGCCCCTGATCGTCGATGAGGAGCGTGTTGTGGTTGATGGTCGCCGAGCCTTCGGAGTCGCCGCCGTCGACGAGCAGCGAATCCGGACCGCGGACGAGCTCGAAGTGGCCTTGATCGGCGTCCTGGTGATCCTCGGCGAGCGGGGGCCCGGCTTGAAACGAGACCCAGGTCGCCGACGGGGACCAGTCGCTGCGGAAGAAAGAGAGGCCCTGGCCCTGGAGATGCAGCGACGTGGGCGCGCCCTCGCGCGGAGAACGCTCCTTCGCGCCGGGATGTTCGGCGAGGAGCGCGATGAACGCTTGCTCGCGCCGCAAGGGAGGCAGAGCGTGCGCGATCATCCAGTGCGCCTCTTCGACGCGAGCCTCGTCGACGCCGTCGAGCGCGACGGAGATCGCCGACAGGGCGAGCGCGGACGGCTTCGCCGGATGCTCGCCCCACGTGCCGCCGTCGTACACGGAGCGGCCGTCGGGCAAGAGGGCATGGACGTGATGCGTGACGGTTTCCCCGAGCCACGGCAGGTGCCGCACCAGATCGATGTTCGCGCCGGTGGCGAACGCGCGCGCGACGAGCGCGATCTCCGCCGTCGTGTACTCGCCGTATTGCCAGCCCTCGGGCCACCCGCCGCCTTTCAGTTCTTCGCGGAACGCCGGAAGGACGCGCTTCGACCATTCGTCGCGCGCCTTCGCGAGCCAGCCGTCCGCTTGCTCCGATTCTCCCGATGCGGCGAGGCCGCCGAAGCTGAGCGCGGTGAGATAACCCCAGTAGTAGTTCGCCGTCGGCCGATCTCGGAGGTATCCGTCGCGGGCGTACCAGTCGAGCCATTGCCCGAGCCGCGCGAGGATGTGGGCGCGCAATTCGGGCGTCATGTCCGGCGCGTCGCGTAGCCAGTCGTACGCGAGCGCCGAGTAGGCGCCGAAGGTGCGAATGCCGTAACCGTCGTCGTACGTGACGACTTTCTCTCCGCCTTTTCCGTCGCCGACGGCGTAGCGATCTTCGAGCAGAGCGTTGACGTAGCGGATGGCGATGCTCGCGTACTGCGGATCCCCGGTCGCGTGCCAGGCGAGCGCGAGGCTCGCGACGGCGTCGGCCCACTCGAAGCCCTGGTAGCCCGAATCGATCGGACGCTCCATCGCTTCGTTGCAGCGCTGGAGCAGGTTCTGGAACGCGGGCGTCCGCTTTCGCGCCGCTTCCGCGAGACGGTCCAGCGTCGGGCGATCGAGCAGGATGCGGCGGGAGTGCGGCGTCGGCGTCCCGAGGTGCAAATTCGCAGGACCGAGGCCCGCGACGGCTTCGTAGTGCGGCGCCGCGTTCTGCTTCGCTCGCGCGCTCTCGAGTCGATGTGCGCCGTGACGGACGCATGCTAGCGCGAAGGCGAGCGCCGCAATGGCCCCCATCGTCAGACCGAGGCGCTTCAATACGGACCTGAACGTCATTTGAGAGCCCATTTCGTGTAGAAAAATACGAGGACGATGATGGCGAGATCGACGGCGACGACCAGCGCGAGGTCGCGGCCGCCGAAGCGAACGCGAAACGACGGGTAGTGCGCGCGAATGGCCGAGTAGAACGCGCCAGATAGACCCATGTAGATCCACAGCACGTAGTGGTAGGTGAACGAGAGAAAGAAGATGCCGAGCGCGAGGCCGGCGAAGGCGGCGGTGATCGCCATGGCCCAGGGCCGCGTCACCGGCGCGCCTTCGGCGAAGAGCACGCCGCCGTCCGGCGTGATCGTGCGATACGCGACCAGCGGGATCTTCGCCGAGAGATAGACGATGATCGAGAAGAGGACCATGCCGGGGAAGCCGAGCTCACCGAGCGCGAGCAGGTAAGAGTTGTGGGCGGTCATGTAGCTCCACTCGGTGAACTGTCCGAGTCCGACGCCGAGCACCGGGTGGGACTTCCACATGGACAGCGCTTCCGTCAGTAGATCGAGCCGCTCGGTCGTCGAGCTGTCCGCCTCCGCTCCGGAGCGGCCGCCGAGGAGCAGCAGCGGCAGCGCGAGCACGCCCCCGACGACCAGACCGCGCGCCCCGAAGCGGCGAGCGAAATAAGCTCCCATCACCGTCAAGAAGACGAGTTGGCCGCCGCGCGATCCGGTCAGCACCGCGCACAGCAGCACGAGCGCGAACGCGAGCCAGGTGACGGCGCGCTGTCCCGTCCGTCCCTTTCTGACTTGCCCGAACGCGAACGCGAGCGGCAGCCCGACGCCGCCGGCGAGCGCGAGCTCGTTCGGATCCTGCAGCACGCCGCGATACCGGACGCGCCCGCCGCCGATGGACGTCGTCCCGAAGAGCCCGATGTGCTCGCAGGCGTAGTCGGCGCCGGGCTCGGTGTCGCCGTCGTAACAAGAGCGGATGGTCTCGCAGGGGCGCCCGTCGGGTTTGCCGGCGGCGGTGTCGCGCTCCGCCGCCGGATCGATCATGACGCAGCCGAGCGGCGCGAAGCCTTGGTGAGCGCCTACGCCACACACCAAGAGCACCATGGACAGCACCGCGGCCGCGACGACGTGAAGCGCGCGAAAGCTTTGGACTCCGTGGGCTATCAACAAATAGAGAACGACACAGATCAGAAGCTCCATTATGTGCGACGCGGCGTCGGACGGCGCGCGCACGAGCACGGTGAACGAAGCCCACAGGAAGAAGAGGACAATCCAGGGAAGCTGCGGCGTGTTCGCGAGTTTCAGGTTGCGTACTCGCAAGTCCAAGAGCCCGCCGCAGAGCGCCAGGGCGAAAAACACGTAGAGAAATGGGATGACCCTCAGGCGTTCGACGAACTCCTGGGGACGTGCATAAATGAAAACGACGAGCGCTACGATTCCGGGAATTGCAAACATGAATGGTCGGAGTTAGGTGAGTGTCGATGCGTCCGAGCTCGCTCGCTCTTGGGTTTATTCTTTGTTCTCTCGCCGCGGGGGTTGGGTGCGCGCCGCGCGCGCAATATTCCGACGCCTTCTACGCCGAGGCCGCCCGCACGGATCCGCGCAAGCGCCCCTACGAAATCGGCGTGGCGGATCTGGTACGCATCACGGTATGGAAGGATCCGAACCTGTCCACCGACGCGTCGGTGCGCCCCGACGGAACGATCACCATGCCGCTCGCCGGCGAGTTTCACGCCGCCGGTCGCACCGCGGCCCAGCTCCAGAACGAGATCTCGACGCGGCTCGCCAGCTACGTGAAGGACGCCGTGGTCACCGTCGCCGTCATCGAAGTGAACAGCTACCGGTTCACGGTCGCCGGTAACGTAGAGCATCCGGGCATGTTCACTTCGCGCTATTACGTCACGGTGTCCGAAGCGCTCGCGCTCGCCGGCGGTCCCAACCGCTACGCCTCGACCTCCGACGTCGTGCTCGTCCGGACTATCGACGGACACCCGCAACGCGTCGCCATCAACTACGACAAAATCCTCTCCGGCGAACGCACGGACGAAGACGTCGTCGTCCTCGCCGGCGACGCCATCCAGGTGCCGTGAGGAAGTACGCATGATACGCCCGCGCAACCAGGAGACCCCTTGAACCTCGTCCGCGCCACGGTTCGCGGCGCCATGTGGACGATCGGCGCGGGGGTGGGCGCGCGGGCGCTCGGGCTCGTCGGCACGCTCGCCGTCACGCGGTTCATCGCGCCGGACGACTACGGCGAGGTCAGCGTGGCGGTCGTCGTCGTCCTCACGGCGAACCAATTTTCCACGCTGGGTCTCGGACAATTCCTCATCGCGCGGCAGAACGCGCCGCGCAGCACCGCGTTCCACGTCACCGTCTTCCACGTCGTGCTCGGCGCGCTCGCGCTGCTCGCCTCGCTCGCGCTCGGACGAACGCTCGGCGGTTGGTTCGACGCCCCCGGCATGAGCCGTTACTTGCCGGGGCTCCTCGTGAGCGGTCTGCTCGATCGCGTCGCCTACGTTCCGGAGCGCATCCTGGTGCGCGATCTGCGTTTTCGCGCCGTCAGCGTCGCGCGTACGGTCGGCGACGTCGTCTACAGCGTGGTGTGCGTCGCCATGGCCGCCTGGGGCTTCGGCGGCGCGGCGATCGTGCTCGGCAACGTCGCGCGGTCGGTGCTCCGCGCGGCGCTGTTCGTCTTCGCGGTCGAGCTCCGCGATTGGGCGGAGCCGTCGCGTCTGTCCATGCGTCAGACGAAGGAGCTCCTCGCGTTCGGCGTCCCCATGTCGCTCGGCGCGCTCTGCGCGTTCGCGTCCCGCCGCTGGGACAACCTCCTCGTGTCGCGCTTCTTCGGTCCCGGCCCGGCCGGTATGTACAACCTCGCGTACAACCTGGCGGACGTCCCCGCCATCCAGGTCGGCGAACAGATCGGCGACGTCCTCGTTCCGTCGTTCGCCCGCCTGGAAGAGTCGCGGCGTCCCGACGCGCTGGTCCGCTCGGTGACCCTGCTCGCGCTGGTCGTCTTCCCCCTGGCGATAGGGCTCGGCGCCGTCGCCCCGACCCTCGTCCGAGCGATCTTCGACGCGAAGTGGCTGCCGATGGCGCCGATGCTCGTGCTCTTGTCGGCGCTCTCCGTGACGAGACCAGTGGGGTGGACGGTCGAATCGTACTTGCAGGCTCGCGAGCTGCCGCGGATCATCATGGGCCTCGAGGGCTTCAAGCTGGTCGCGCTGCTCGTGTCCATCGTCACCATCGGCCGCGGGGGCCCGCTGTACACCTGCGCGGCCGTCGGCGTCGCGTTCGGAGCGCACGCGCTGCTCGCGATGTGGGCGGTCCACCTGGTCGATCGCGTGTCGTTCGCTCGCATGGTCGCCGGCATCGGCTCGGCCCTCGTCGCCTGCGTCCCGATGATCGCCGCGGTGCTCGCGATGCGGCACGGTCTCGCCGCCCAGGGCGGCGTCCCTCCCGCTCTCGGCCTCGTCGCGGAAGTAGCGGCGGGGTCCGTCGGCTACGCCGTCGGCGCGTTCCTCGTCGCGCGCAGCACCGCGTACGATCTCGTTCATCGCGTCGTGGATGCGCTTCGGTCGCACGCGTAGGCTTCTCCTTCGACTCAGTGAGCGCAGCGGAAGCCCAGCGATTTGGCCGAGTCGTCGGTGTCGTACGTGTCGCGCGCCGACGTTCGCTGCCAGATGGCCACGCTCTTGTAGCCGCCGCCTCGGCCGACGAAGTGCGCGCCGGTCGCGGGTCCCTTGGGGTCCATGGTCGGCGATGTCGCGTAGTAGTCGGCGGCGTAGTAGTCGGCGACGAGCTCGACGACGTTGCCGGCCATGTCCAGCGCGCCGTAGGGGCTCGCGCCGCTGGGGTGCGAGCCGACGCTCTGGGCCACCTCGCCGCAACCGTCCATATTGACCAAGTCGCAAGTCGGTGCGTCGTTGCCCCACGGGTAGATGCGTTCGTCGGTGCCGCGCGCCGCGAGCTCCCACTCGGCTTCGGTCGGCAACCTGCCGTTCGCATACGCGCAATACGCCTTCGCGTCGGCCAGGTTGACGCAACCCGCGGGGATGTCGCCCATCGAGCAATCCCAGTCGCAGCCCGGCGGCGAACACTGGCCCGCCTTGACGCAGCTCGTGTATTCGGCCTGGGTGACTTCGGTCTTGTCGATCGAGAACGCGCTGATCGACACCATGTGCAGCGGCTTCTCGTCGTCCTTGCACTGCGTGTCCATTGGAGAGCAACCCATCTCGAAGGTCGTCGCAGGGATCATCACCGTGTCACCTGGGGGCGCCGTCATGTCGCAGGACGTGTCGGAGCTGCTCGCCCCGCCGCTGGCCCCGCTGCTCTGGGGCATCGCCCCCGCTTCGGTCTTGCCGCCGGCGCCGTTGTTGCCGCGGTTCCCGTCGTTTTCCTGCTCGCTGGCGGTGGATTTATTCGACCCGCACCCGGTGGTCAGGGCGGCGACCGCGACCAGCACCGAGACCGAACGCCACGGCGTCGCGCTCGGAGATCCGTGAAGCCGACGTCCGCGAGCGATGGACCGGGAAGCAAGACGACTGTTTCGAAAGCGAAGCGCGAGAATTCCATTCATGGCCCGGCGTCCGACGCAACGCTCGTGCCACGGTGTGCGCATCTGCACGCCTGCGCGCGATCTCGTGGTTGCGGCCGCCCGAGTGGTCGCTTCGTCGCAATTTGTCGCACGGTCGCGGACCGTGCGCGCGCGATAAAGAGCGGCCGGTCGCGGCGCGCCTGTCCCATGTAGCATTAAGACACGACCTGACGGGCCTGCCCTTCCGGCGCGACAGGCTCTGTGAAATCGCTGAATCAGGGAGAAAGTAGACGTCGTTCGCTGGAACCATGGGCAGGTCGAAGGGAAGTTCGCCCCCTCATGGGAATGTACTCGGCGAATCTTGCGACGGTTCCCACGAGTGAACGGACGCAATAGGTCGCTGCGTCAATCGTGGCACGTACCGTGCACATCGCATCGCCGTGCTGCAAACGAGCTTTTCTTCTTTGGGTGGCTGCCAGTCGATCGGCGCCGTTCCGTTGCACTCCATCGACGTGAACGCCATGGATCTGAACGGCTTCCGCGTCGCTGCCGAATGCCGGGCCGCCGGGGGTCTTTTGGGTGGCGACTTCTACCGACTGTTGCCGCACGCACCCGGACGCATCGGCGTCGTGATCGGGGACACGTGCGGACAAGGCGCGCGCGCTGCCGCGTACCTCGCGGCGGTGCAACCGAGCTTGGACGAGCTCTCGCAATCGAAGGCGTCCCCCGCCGAGCTGCTGTCGGAGCTGAACCGCGTCGCTTCGCGTACGCTCCCGCTCGATTGCTTCATCACCGCCGCGGCGTTCGACTTCGACGCGGAAGCGGGCGTGCTGACCATCGCCAACGCAGGACACGTTCCAGCGATCGTGCGAGGGGCTTCGGGGCTCGTTTCCATCGTCGGGAACGCTTCCGGGCCGCCTCTCGGCATCGAGCCGGGAGGCAGGTATCAGGACGAGCGCTACGAGCTGCGCCGCGGCGACGTCGTGGTCATGATGACCGACGGCTTGCTCGAAGCCATCGAGAAGGACCTAATGTCGATGGGGACCGTCCGGACCTGGCTGTCCGAAGTCCCCGGCGAGGCGAGCAGCGTACATCGCCTGCTGCTCGGCAAGCTCGACGAATGCGTCGCTCGCCGCTTCATGGACGACGTCACGCTCGTCACGCTCGAGACGTCCTACGAACGAGCCGCGCGAGTTCCTTCCATCCAGTAACGCTCTTCGCCGCTCGAGACGACGATGCGGATCCTCATCCTTACCAAGATCTTTCCGAACCGCGCGGAGCCCCGTTCTTCGCCCTTCAACCGCCAGCAGTTCGCGGCGCTCTCGAAGCTCTGCGACGTCGAAATACTCGCGACGATCCCGTGGTTCCCGGGCTCGCGCCACTTCGCCAAGTGGTCGCGGGCCGGCCGTCTCCTCGACGTGCCGGAGACGGAGATCATCGACGGAGTGACCGTGCGTCACCCGAGGTTCGTGTTCGTGCCGAAGGTCGGGCACGCCTTCTCCGGGCCGCTGTATGCGCTGTCGCTGGCCGGCGTCGCGATGAAGTACGACGGCGAGGTCGACGTGGTGCTGGGCTCGTGGGCGTATCCCGACGGGTTCGCCGCGGTCGCGCTCGCGCGGTTGCTCGGCGTGCCGGCCGTGGTGAAACTCCACGGCTCGGACATCAACGTCGTCGCGGAGCTCCCGGGTCCCCGCAAGCTCGTCGGCTGGGCGCTCTCGCGCGCGGATCGAGTCGTCGCGGTGAGCAATCCGCTCCGCGATCGCGCCGTGGCGCTCGGCGCGGATCCGTCACGCGTCGACGTCGTTCGCAACGGCGTCGATCGCCGGCGTTTCCACCCGCAAGATCGAGCGGCGGCGCGCCGGAAGCTGAACGTCGCCGAGGGCCCGATGGCGCTCTTCATCGGCAACGTCGAGCGCCACAAGGGCGCGGTAGACTTGCTGCGTGCGTTCGCGTCGCCGGACGTCGCTCGGTCCGGCGCCCACCTGTACGTCGTCGGCGACGGCGCCGCGATGGCGGAGTGTCGCGAGCTCGCGCGCTCCACGGGGGCGGCGATCACGTTCGCCGGAGCGCGTCCTCACGACGAGATCCCGCTCTGGCTCGCCGCGTGCGACGTCCTGGTCCTGCCCAGCTGGAACGAAGGAACGCCGAACGTCGTGCTGGAGGCGCTCGCCTGCGGGCGGCGCGTCGTCGCGACCGCCGTCGGCGGCGTCCCCGACGTGGTGTCTCGCGAGGCAGCGGGCGTGCTGGTTCCACCGAAGGCTCCCGCCGCCCTCGCACGCGCGATGCTCGAGGCGCTCTCGACGCCGTATGATCCGGCAAGTGTAGTAGCCGCTTCGCCGACCCCGGATTGGACGGAGAGCGCGGCGGCGCTGCTCGACAGCCTTTCCCGCGCGGCCCTCCGCAGGAAAAGGAAGGCCGCCTGAACATGGCCCACGCCTTCGCCGAAGCGTCTGCCGGCCTCCGGTGCTCGCCTCCGGTTCAGCGCATCGAGCGCGCCGCGCGCGCCTCCGTCCGCAAGATCGCCGAGGCGCTGATGCCGCCTTCCATGGTCGTCTGGCGCGGGCCGTCGAACGCTCCGGGGAGCGGCCGCGTCGCGCTGACGTTCGACGACGGCCCGGACGAAATGACGCCCGAGTACTTGTCGGTGCTCGGCGGCCTGGGCGTGCGGGCGACGTTCTTCGTCATCGGGGCGCAGTGCGAGAAGCGCCCGGCGCTGGTGACCCGGATCGCGGACGCGGGCCACGAGCTCGGCGCGCACGGCTACACGCATCGACGGTTCCCGAGTCTCGCCGTTCGCGAGCTCGAGACCGAGCTCCGCGACACGCAGCGGCTCTTGCCGAAGACGTCGGGGGGGAAGCCGCTCGTGAGGCCCCCGCACGGCGCCGTCTCCGTCGCCTCCATGCTGACGTGCGCGCGGGCCGGCTTCACCACCGTCCTGTGGTCGCGCGACTCCAACGATTGCCGCACGGAGCGCACCTCCGACGTCGTGCAGTCGTTCGAGCAACTCGACATCCGGCGGGGCGACATCGTGTTGCTGCACGAAGGGCAGCGATGGACCGTCGAATCGCTGCCTAGGATCGTGGAGCGGCTTCGGGAGGCAGGCCATGCGCTCGTCACTGTGGGTGAGCTGCTCGATGGCTAGCGCGCTCACGCTGGCCGGTTCCGCGGCGAGCGGGCCGCCGCCCGCGGTACGTGTATTTCCGGGCGAGGCGCGCCTCGAAGCCGCTCTCGAGCGCGCCTCGCCGCTCTCGAGCACGGGGCGCGTCTCGCTTCGAGCTGCGCGCGGGGAGACGCTCTCGATTCAGGTCCGCGCGCCGGAGCTCGCGACGGCGCGCCTCGAGCTGCCGGCAGAAGCCGCCCGGGTGACGGCGTTCTCGGTGCGCGCGCTCGACGTCCTCGAGCCTTCGACGGACATGTACGGGCCGAGCGCCGGCGCGGGCGTCTATCCCGACGTCCTGGTCCCGGAAGCGGACGCGGTCCGCGGGCGGCTCGCTTACTTCGACGTCGCGGTTCCGGCTTCTGCCGCGGCCGGCGCGTACGCCGGTGAGCTCGTCGTCGGCCCGCGCACCATCCCCGTGACGTTGGAGGTGACGCACGCACGCATCGATCTCGAGCGCGACCCGCTCGTCTGGGTCTTCTATCTCCCGAAAGAGATCGCGAAGGCCCACGGGCTCCGCGACGACGATGGGCCCGCGGAGCTCGCCAAGGAACGACGGTACGTCGAGCTCTTCCGCGCCCACGGCGCGCTGCTCGCGTCGGACCTACCGCCTTCGCGCTTTCCGCCGCGCAGGCCGTTCATGCACGACGTCGCGTACTGGCCCGTCGCCGTCGACACGTCGAGCGACGCCGCGATCGAGCGCGACACGCGCGCGTGGCTCGGTCTCTTCGAGGGCACGGGCGTCACGCCCTTCGCCATCCCCGTGGACGAGCCCGGGAACGACGCGGCGAGGAGACGAGCACGCCACGTCGCCGAGGTCATCGGAAGCGCCGGCGGCGGTCGACCCCGCTTGCTGCGCGCGGTCACCGACGTCGCGTCGCCCATCTACGGCGACGCCATGGACGTGTTCATCTCGCCGAAGAACATCCCCGGCGTCCGCGCGGAGCACGAGGGGCGCGGCGAGCAATTCTGGACGTACAACGGCAAACCGCCCGAAGCCGGCGCGCTGACGCTCGACACCGAGAACGGCGGCCTTCGCACCTGGGGATGGATCGCGGAGCGTTACGACGTGCCGCTCTGGTATGCGTGGGAAGGTCTCTACTTCTCCGATCGCTACAACGGCGGCGGCGCGACGGACGTCACGCGAAAGGCCGTGACGTTCGACGAGCGGCGTCGCGGGGGAACGGATTTCGGCAACGGCGACGGCGTGCTCGCCTATCCCGGACCGCTGCCGTCGATTCGACTGAAGTCGCTGCGGCGCGGCCTAGAAGACCGGCTGCTGCTCGAGGAGCTGCGCGCGTGCGGCGCCGGCGACGACGCCGACCGGATCGTGCGGTCCGTCGTGCCGCGCGCGCTCGCGGAGGCCTCGAGCGAACCAAGCTGGCCCGCCGACGAAGCCGCGTGGGCCCGCGCGCACGACGCGGTTCTGGACGCCATCGAAGCGAGGTGCCATGCGAACTAGGACCTGGCTCGACTCCGAATCGACCGTCCTGGACGCGGTTCGGCAAGGGCTCGCGTTGCTCGTCGCCGGCCTCTCGAGGCCGGTCGTGACCTTGGCGCTCGGGCTGCTATTCGTCGGCGCGGTGGCCGCGGTGACGCTCGTCCCGCGGCACGGCTACGCGCCTCGGCTCCGGCTTCGAGTGATCGAAGCCGACCGCGATCCCACCAGTATGCCGCAGCCGAAGCGCAAGCTTCGTGAATACGTACAAGAGGCGCTCCTCACGAGCGATCACCTGATCCCGCTCATCCAGCGCTACGGCCTTTACCCGAGCCTCGCTCGGAAAAACATGCGCGCCGCGCTCGATTCCTTTCGCGAGGACATCGACGTCGACGTGTACCAGAACTACTTCGTCGAGCAGCGCGCGGTGGGGTCCCAGCCGCGCACCGCGCGTCTCTCGGTGAGCTACCGCAGCAAGGACCCGGAGATCGCCGTCGCGGTCACCCGCGAAATCGGCAAGCTCATCGTCGAGCGCGAGCGCGCCATGCGCAGCGCCGAGTCGGAGCGCGCCGAAGCCGCCGCGAGCAGCGAGCTCTTGGCCGTCCGCGAAGCCATCGCCGACAAGACGCGGGCGATCGCGACGATGCAGACGAAGATGCAGTCGGAGACGGCGCCGGATCCGATGCGCCAGGTCCAGCTGGTCGGGCTCATGGGCTCGCTCTCGGCGCTCGAGCGTCGAGAGACGGAAGCCGAGAAGCGAGAGGCGCAGCTCGCGCTGGGCGCCGCGCTGGAAGAGCGCGGCATCGGGTTGTCGTTCGAGATCGCCGACGACGCCGAGGCGCCGACCGCCCAGCACGACGTCGCGTACCTGAGCATCGGCGCGTCGTTTCTCTTCGGGCTGCCGCTCGTCGCGATGGCGGTGGGTTCCTTCGGATTCAAACGAGGAAGGGCATGACGAACGACCAACTTCAGCCGGCCGAAACCGACGTGCACGAGGACATCACGCGCGTCGTCCAGTTCTTGCGGAGGGCGACTCGCTTCTGGGTTTCGCCGGTCGTCGCGCTCGTGCTCGGGCTCGTCGCGAGCGCGGCTTTTTATTTCCTGAGGCATCCCCTGTACAAATCCGAGACGGTCATCCTCTACTCCGAAGGCATCCGCCAATCGGAGGGAGACGAGGCCCGCGACTCTTCGCGCACCGTCTCGACGCGCCTGAAAGAGATCCTCACGTCGCGCGCCGAGCTCGCGAAGATCGTGAACGAGTACAAGCTCTATCCCAAGACGGTGAAGGAGCACGGCGTCGTCGACGCCGTCGAGGATCTCCGGCATCACATCGAGTTCAAGGCGCCCGGCGGAGACACCTTCAGCATCGCGTTCGAAGGGTCCACGCCGGAGGAGGCGAAGCTCGTGACCTCGCGTCTCGCGGACACGGTCATCGAGCAGGACGCCACGCTGCGCAAGAAGCAGGCGGTCGTCACCCGCGACTTCCTCGAGCTCGAGAAGATGGGAACCGAGTCTCATTTGAAGGACGCCGAGCAAGCGCTCGCGTCGTTCATGGCGGCTCACCCGCGGTTCGCGCTCGACGCGACGCCGCTCGCGACGGGGGCGGCCATCCGCGCCACCATGGGCGGAGCGCAGGCCGCGCCGGTGACGCCGAACATGCCGTTCGTGCCGCGGGCTCGCTCGGTCTCGCCGGGCGCCGCCGCGTCTTCGGGGAAGGTCGTCGTCGCGACGGCGGCCAGCCGTGAAGCGGCGGAAGAGCAGGTGAAAGCCGCCGCGGCGCTCGAAGCGGCGCAAGCGCGTCTCGCGGATCTCTCGGCCCGCTTCACTCCGCAATACCCGGACGTGAAGAACGCGCAGGCAGAGGTGGACCGAGCCAAGGCGCGCGTCGCGGCCGCCGCGGTGGCCGCGGGCGCCTCCCGCGTCGACACGAAGGCGGCGCCGAGCGCGCCGTCCGGCGGAGACGACGCCGTCGCGCCTTCTGCTCCCGCCATCCGCGCGGTGCGCGCGGCGCTCGCGCCAGCGGGTATTCCGCCGCGGAATCCGGAGGACGAGAAGAACGTCGTCGCGCTCGAGACGGAGTGGGTCAAGCTCACACGCGCCGTCACCGAGGCGCGCCAGCATCAAGATCAGGTCGAGTCCGCGCTGTTCAAGGCGGGCATTCAGGCAAACTCCGAGGTCGGCGGTCACGGCGTCCAGGTGAGCGTCATCGACCCGGCCTTTCTGCCGGAGCGCCCCGTACCGCCCGGTCGCGGCACCATCATCGCGTTGATCCTGGGGGCGGCGCTCGCCCTCGGCGTCGTCGGATCGCTCATCGGCGCGGCGATCGACGATCGCATCCACGACGGTCGCGAGCTCGCGACCCTCGCGCCCGTCTTGGTCGCGGTGCCGAGGCAGCTCGTTGGGAGGGCAAATGGCTAGCGCAGAGATCCTTCGCATCATCGACGTCGGTTCATCGAAGGACGAACCGCCCGGCGAGCCGCCTTCGTCCAGAGGCGGACCACCGAGAGACGCGCCGCCACGACGGAAGCCGAACGCGACGGCGAAGCTCGCGCTCTGGCCCGGGCCGAACCCCTCTCAGGAGATCGTCGCGTTCGCCGAGCCCGTACCGCTGATCCACGTCGATAGCGTCGCGGCGCCGGACCGCCTGGATCCGCGGGTGGTGCTCCTTGCCGATCCGACCTCCGAGGCGGCGCGAAGCTATCGCTTGCTTCGCCACCGTCTCTTCGGCTTCGGCGATCCGCGCGCGATCACGGTGACGAGCGCGCGCGCCGGCGAAGGCAAGACGACTTGCGCCGTCAATCTCGCGCTGGCGCTGGCAGAGGACGCCACGTCGCAGGTGCTCTTGCTCGAGGCCAATTTGCAACACCCCATCGCCGCTCGTCTCTTCGGGTACGAGCCGTTCGACAGCATCCTCGGCGCCGCGCTTCGCACTCGGACCATCGGGCCACCCTATCCGGTGACCGCCGTCGTCGGCACCCGCATGCACCTCGCGGCGCTCGCGAGCGAGCCCATCCCCGGCGCGCGGTTGGACCGCCACATCTTCGCCACCCTGCTGTCCGATCTGCACGAGGTGTACGACTACGTCGTCATCGACGCCGGACCGGTCCTCGAGAGCGGCGACGCGGACGTCGCCGGCGAGTGCGCGAGCGGCGTCATCGTCACCGCTCGATCCGGCAAATCGCGCAAGCCGGACTTCCGGCGCGCCATCGACCAGCTCCGACCCACCCCGGTCTTCGGTACCGTTCTCTTCGAGCCTTAGGAGACGACGTTGCTCGCGTTCACTCTATCACCCAAATACATTCATCGCTGGATTGGAGGCTACGCGAAGTCCGTCGCGGAGCGACTGGCGCAGCCGCGCTTCGAAGGGCCGCGCCACGTCCTCTTCGCGGTCTGCGATCACTACGAGCCGCTCTGGGGCGGCGCAGGGCACACGCACGGCAAGGAACGCGTCGATCGCTGGGAGCGCGAATATCCCGCGCTGGCGAACGAATTCCGCGACGCCGACGGGCGCCCGCCGCGGCACTCGTTCTTCTTCCCGGGCGAGCAGTACGCCCCGAGCTACCTCGATTCGCTCGGTCGCCTCGCGCGCTACGGTCTCGGCGAGGTCGAGCTGCACCTGCACCACGAAGGCGACGACGCCGCGCGCCTGGAGCGCTCCATAAGATCTTATCTGCGCCAGTACGGTGAGCACGGACACCTCTCGCGGCGCCCGGATGGAACGCCACGGTATGCCTTCATCCACGGCAACTGGTGTCTCGCGAACTCCCGCCGAGACGGCCGCCATTGCGGCGTGGACTCCGAGCTGCGCGTTCTGTTCGACACCGGCTGCTACGCCGATTTCACGTTCCCTTCCGCTCCCGACGAGACGCAGCCCGGTATCGTGAACCAGATTTACTGGCCGAGCGGCGATCCGTCGAAGGCGAGATCGCACGAGCGCGGAACTCGAGCACGCGTCGGTCAGGTGAGAAACGATCGCATCCTGATGATCCAGGGCCCGCTCGCGCTTTCGCGCCGGAGCGGACGCTTCGGTCTGCGGATCGAGAGCGCGGCGCTGACCGCGAAGGATCCCGGCACGGCGGCGCGCGTCGACACCTGGGTGAAGCAGGACATCCACGTGGAGGGCAGACCGGACTGGATCTTCGTCAAGGTTCATACGCACGGGGCGCCCGACGCGCAGGCCGCGTCGTTGCTCGGCGAACCCGGTCGACAGCTGCACCGCGCGCTGCGCAAATACAACGATGGCGAAAACTACTTTTTGCACTATGTGACCGCCCGCGAGATGTTCAACATCGCGCTCGCCGCGATGCACGGCCTCGGGGGGAACCCGGACGCGCACCGCGATTACGTCCTCCCCAAGCCCCCGGTTGCATCATGACGGACGTCTACGGGCACCTGTTCCAGAAACTGTTGTACCCCAGCTGGGAAAGCGGGCTTCGGCGGCGCCCGACGCTCACGCACCTGGCGGACCTCGAACGAACGCAATGGGCGTCGCTCGACGAGCTCAATCGCATCCAGGAAGTGGAGCTCGGGAAGCTGCTTCGTCACGCTTACGAGAGCACCCCTTACTACCGCCGCCGCTTCGACGAGATCTCGGCGCACCCCGACGACGTCCGCGCCGTCGAGGACCTCACCAAGCTGCCGCTCATGACGCGTGACGAAGCGACCGACACGCTGGACGAGCGCACGAGCCGGAGACCGCCGCTGCCCGAAATAAAGAAGATGACGAGCGGCACGACCGGGAGGCCGCTCAAGTTCGCGTACGATCGCGGCTCGGAGTACTGGCGTCAGGCGGCGAAGCTCCGCGGCTACGCCTGGGCGGGTTACCACCCCGGGGATCGAGCCCTGCACTTCTGGGGCTCCGTCGCGTCCGTGCAGGCGCAGCGGGCGCACACGCGGGTGAAGCAGGGGCTCGACCACTTCGTCCGGCGCGAGACGTACGTCAACTGCGCGGATCTCTCGGAAGCCGCGCTCGACGAAGCGGTCTCGAAGATCCGCCGCCTTCGTCCCTCGGTCATCGTGTGTTACGCGCAGGCCGGCGCGGCGCTCGCGCGCTACATCGTCGAGTCGAAGAAGCGCGATTGGAACGACATCGTCGTCGTCTCCGCCGCCGAACGCCTCTTTCCGCAGGATCGAGCCTTCATGGTGGAGGCGTTCGGCCCGGGCGTCTTCGAGACGTACGGCAGCCGAGAGGTGATGCTCATCGCCGCCGAGTGCCCGTCGCACGAAGGACTTCACGTCTCGATGGAAAATCTCGTCGTCGAGGTGGTCGTTCGCGAAGACGGCAAGGTCCGTCTCGCCAAGCCCGGCGAGCTCGGCGAGGTGGTCATCACCGATCTGCACAACTACGGCGCGCCGTTCATCCGCTACGCGAACGGCGATCTCGCGATCGCGCTGCCCGACGGACGCTGCTCGTGCGGAAGAGCCCTCAAGCGGCTCGCCGCGATCGAAGGTCGCGTCAGCGAGACCCTGCGCGACGGCGCGGGGCGTCCCGTCACCGGCATGTTCTTCGCTGTGCTCTTCTCGACTTTGGCGGACAAGGTGAGGAGGTTCCAGGTCGTGCAGCGGAGAGACCGCTCCATAGAATTGAAGCTCGTGCCGGGCAGCGCGTTCGACGATTCGCTTCTATCGACGGTACGAACGAACTGCGAAAAATTTCTCCCGGGTGTCGATCTACGGACCGAGGTGGTGCCGGACATCCCGGTCCCGCCATCGGGTAAGCATCGTGTCGTCATGGTCGAAAGCTGAAGAGCATGGCGGCACGCGCCGTCCGTCACCGGGTGTCCGGGCCCGCCGGGTACCTCGTCTTCGCGATCGTCTGCCTGCTCATCGTTCGTTCTCGGACGGCTCTCGCCGGACCCAAGTTCCAGGCCACGGGAGACGTATCGATCGGGTACACCGACAACATTCAATCCGCGCCGGATCGTCCGATCCCCGGGCAGCTGCCGAAGGAACCCGGCGCGTTCGCGTTGCTGAGCCCGGGCGTGGTGATGGCGTTCGCGAATCCGCAGACGGTGCAGCGGCTCAGCTACACGTACCTGTACACGCTGTTCTTTTCTCGGAACAGCGCGTCGAGCTCGTCGAATCAGCTCGACTACCACGGCTTTTACGACCTGAGCCCGCGCACGTCGCTGCTCGTGGGCGCCACCGCCGTGCAGTCGAACACGTACTCCTCCGTTCTTTTCGCGCCACCGGCGGCGGGGGTGGTAAACGCGCTGCCGCCGAACGGGGGCTCGTTCCTCGCCGCGAACGTGAACGAGATCGTCTCGTCGGACATCGCGCCGGATTGGCGCACTTGGGAAAACGTCTCCATGACGATGCAGACGCCCGTCTTCGGGACGGTCGCGCCGGAGACGCTCGAGCCCGCGGCCCGCTTGGGCATCGAGCGAACGTTCCTGCGCGACGCGGCCGGTCTGGAGGGACGCGCGGACTACACCGTGATCCGCAACAGCATTTTGCCGAACGGGGTGCCCGCCGGCGTGCTCCAGCAGATCGTCGCGGGGCCGATCGCGGATTGGCGACACGATTGGGGGCGTTACTTCACGAGCCGCGTCGAATCGGGACCGCTCCGGCTGCAGCGCCTCGAGACGGACACGGGGTTCTGGTTCCCCCACGTCCTCGCGACGCTCGCGTACGCGACGGAGTTCGGCGACGCGCAGCTCAGCTACGGGCACACGCTGACGACCAACCCGCTCTTGGGGCAGTCGCTCCTCGTGGACGAAGCGCGCGCACGTGGGGCGATACCGCTCACCAAGAAGGGCGAGCTACTGCTCGCCGGTTCCTTCGGATACCAGAACGGGCGCCTCCTCGACGCCAACTCGAACCTCGCCGCGCACGTCGACGCCATCCTCGCGGACGCCGCGTTCGGCTGGCAAGCGCTGCCCGCGGTGCTGGTTGGCGTGCGGTACCAGCATATCCAGCAAATCTCCGACGTTCGCGTGCCGCCGCTCCCGGTGAGCTTCGTGCGGAACGCCATTTTGATCGGCGCGACGGTAAAGCTCCCGCCGGAATCCGACATGCCGCACACCTACCGGGCGCCGCTCCGCGTCGATCGCACGGACGAGATCCGCGACGCGGTCGAGCCCGCGACGCCGGGCATGCAGCAACCGAACTCGGCGGGCACCGGTCGTTGATCGAACCGGCCCGGCGTTTGCTTGAAGCATTGGATTAGGAGGCATCTATGGAAGAGCGGATTGCGGTAATCGGGCTTGGCTACGTGGGGCTCCCCATCGCGGTGGCGTTCGCACGGCGTTTCCCGGGCACCATCGGCTTCGACATCAGCGCCCGCCGGGTCGAGAGCCTGCGGCGCGGCGTGGACGCGACCCGCGAGGTGCCCGAAGAAGACCTGAGGGGCACGACGCTCAACATCACCGACGATCCGAGCGCGCTTCGCGGCGCGACCTTCTTCGTGATCGCCGTGCCGACCCCGATCGACGACGAGCATCGCCCCGACATGCACGCGCTCCTCTCCGCGAGCGAGATCGTCGGCAAGGCCCTCTCGACCGGCGCGGCCGTCGTCTACGAGTCGACGGTGTACCCCGGCGTGACCGAGGACATCTGCGGCCCCGTGCTCGAGAAGGTGAGCGGCCTGAAGCGAGGTCAGGGCTTCAAGCTCGGCTACTCGCCGGAGCGCATCAACCCCGGCGACAAAGAGCACACGTTCGAGAAGATCGTGAAGGTCGTTTCGGCCGAGGACTCCGAGACCCTCGCGCGCGTCGCCCGCGTGTACGGCGCGGTCGTCTCGGCGGGCGTTCACCGCGCGCCGTCCATCCGCGTGGCCGAAGCGGCGAAGGCGATCGAGAACGTGCAGCGCGATCTGAACATCGCGCTCATGAACGAGCTCGCGCTCATCTGCGATCGCATCGGTATCCGCACGACGGACGTGCTGCGCGCGGCGGGGACGAAGTGGAACTTCTTGCGCTTCGAGCCGGGGCTCGTCGGCGGTCATTGCATCGGCGTCGACCCGTACTACGTCACCGCGCTCGCCGAACAGGTCGGGTATCACCCGCAGGTCATCCTCTCCGGCCGCCGCATCAACGAGGGCATGGGCCCCTTCATCGCGCAGCGGCTCATCAAGCAGCTCGCGCTCTCGGACATCCCGATAAAGGGCGCGCGGGTCGGCATCCTCGGACTCACGTTCAAGCAAGACGTCCCGGACTTGCGCAACACGAAGGTCGTCGACATCGCGAAAGAGCTCCGGGAGTTCGGGATCGACCCGATGCTCCACGATCCGCTCGTCACGGCGAGCGAGGCCGCGCGCGAATACGGGGTCCGCATCAAGCCGTGGGAAGAGCTCACCGGCCTCGACGCGATGGTGCTCGCCGTCCCGCACCACGAATTCATCGGTCGTCCGCTCGAGCAGCTCTTGCATCCCCTGCGCGCGGGCGGCGTCCTCTTCGACGTGAAGAGCGCGCTGGATCCGTCGAGCGTGCGGCCAGACATCAAATATTGGAGCCTGTGAGGGAGGGCGATTTCGCCCGAGAGACAGGAGGCGACGATGACTCACACACTCGTCCAGGAGAACGAATCGGCCGTGCTCAGCGTCCGCGGCGAGCTGGACGCGCTGTCCTGCCCGGAGCTCCGCCCCATCATCGACTCGCTCGTCACCAGCGCCCCGGAGCGGGTGACGGTGGATCTTTCGGAGCTCGACCTCATCGACAGCTCCGGCGTGGGCGCGCTCGTATCGCTGTACAAGCGCGTGCGCGCGAACGGCGGGAACGTCCGTTTCGTCGGCGTGACGAACCAGCCGCTCGTGATCTTCAAGCTGCTCCGGCTCGATCGCGCGTTCGAGCTGACCTAGGAAACATTGGAAGAACAGTCGACCATCCAAGGATTAAACTCTACTGTCATGCGTCGTTCGAGGCGCGAGCAGTTTGCGGGGCTCCTGGACAAGACGGGAGTTCTTTCTGCCCTCGTGAAGTGGCGAGAGCGGACGCCTGCGCCGTGGCTCAGCATCCTCACTTATCATCGCTTCGCCGGGCCGCCCGGCAGGGAGCCCTTCGACGACGGGGTGGTGGACGTGACGCCGGAGGAGTTCGAGCGTCAGGTCATCACGCTGAAGAAGCACTTCACCGTAGTCGGAACCGAGGAGCTCTGCGCCTTCGCCAAAGGAGCGTCGCTCCCGAAGAACCCGGTCGCCATCACGTTCGACGACGGATACGCCGGCGTCCACGAGCACGCGCTCCCCATCCTGAGCCGGCACGGCTGCAAGGCCATCGTGTTCGTCGCCACGTCCTTCATCAGCCAGCGCAGCGTGTACTGGTGGGACCGGGTCGCGTACATCGTGAAGCAATCGAAGCGGGAAGAGCTCTGGCTCAAGTACCCGTTCCCGATGCAGATCGATCTGTCGTGCCCAGAGGACGCCATCGAACGCGTGCTGCGGCTGATCAAAGCGCACCCCGGTCTGGATCTCGGCAGGTTGCTCGACGAGGTGGGGAAGGCCGCCGGCGTGGCGTTCACCCGCGACATGGACCAGGCATTCGCGGATCAGCTCTTGATGACCTGGGACCAGATCCGCGAGCTGAAGGCGGCGGGCATCGACGTCGAATCCCACACCCGCACGCACCGAGTGCTCGGCACCTTGCCGCCGAACGATCTGGCGGCCGAGCTACGCGGCTCGAGCGAAGACCTCGCGCGGGAGCTCGGCGCGGCGCCGCGCGCGCTCGCGTACCCCGTCGGCAAGCCCATCGCTCGCGACTCCCGGATCCGGAGCGAGCTCGCGCGCGCCGGGTACGTGATCGCTTTCACCAACGGCACCGGACCGACGCCCATCGGCGGCCTCGTCGATCCGTTCGGGATCAGCCGGCACATGGTCGATCGCGGGGCGTCGGACGCCTATTGCCTGGCGGTGCTCACGCTTCCGTCGCTCGCGGCGAAGCACTCCTGGCGCCTCGATCATCACACCGTGTGAAGCGGCGTTCGGACGCCAGTTTTGTCGTTTCGCCGTCGTGTCGTCGGGCGGCCGAAAGCGCGCCGTGTCGCGATCGACGCGTCTCGGGCTCGCAAATGGCGACGGCCGAGCTCGCGCCTGCCGAGCGGTTCGCTCTCCGCGCCGACGACAATTTCGTCGCCGCGTCTCCGCTGCAAGCTACGAATTCGCGCTAACAGACGGTTGCGTCTTCATTGCGGCTTCGTTTCGAAGGCGCGGAAAACGCCGAAAACAGGCGCGGCGCTCGCGCGTTCTCGCAGGTTGCGTGCACGTCCATCGGATGGCACAACCGTTGCGATGGCGGTCGTGACGATGGCAACGATGGCAACGGCGGCTCCTCGCGTCGCATTGCTCGAGTCGCGGATGAGTCGCGAGCTCGCGCGTCTCGTCGAGAAACACGGCGGGGATCCAGTGTGCGTGCCGGCCGTGCGCGAGTCGTACGAGCTCGACGCCGCGACCGCGGGCGAGCTCGTTTCGCGCCTCCTCTCGGGAGCCTACGACATCGTCGTGTTCATGACCGGCGTCGCGGTGACGCTCCTGTTCGAGATCGCGGAGCAGATCGGCCGCCGGCCCGACCTCGTGGTCGGTTTGAAAGGCCTGACCACCGTGTGCCGCGGACCGAAGCCCACCGCTGCCCTGCGCGGCTTCGGCGTACCGCCCACGTTGACGGCGCGCGAGTCGTTCACCTCCGCGGAAGTCATCGACGCATTTTCGACCCTCGAAGTCGCCGGCCGCCGCGTGCTTTTGTTTCACTATGGCGAGCGCAGCGAGGCCCTCGCCGAAACCCTCGTCGCGCGCCAGGCGATCCTCGACGAGCGCTGGCTCTATAGATGGCAGCTTCCAGAAGATACTTCGGGCCTCGAACGGCTCGCGCGAAGCATCGTGGCCGGGGAGCTCGACGCGCTGGCCGTCACTTGCCAGATCCAGTTCCGGCACCTGCTTCAGGTCGCGGAGGGGATCGGCCTCTCGTCGGATTTGATCCGCACGCTCAACGAGCGGATGGTCGTCGGGGCCGTCGGTCCGACCTGTCGGGCCATTCTCCAGGTGTACGGCGTCGATGCACACGTCGTCCCCGAGCATCCGAAGATGGGGCCGCTCATCGTGAGCCTCATGAGGTACCTCGAGGGGCGCGGGAGCGAGCGCGGCTCCGCACGCACCGCGTGATCGAATCACCCACGTCGCGGCTTGCTTCGTCCGTGTTTCGTCTTCGATTCGGCGTCCCATCTCGTCCGCTACGAGATCGAAACCTGCACGCAGCGCGAGCCGTGCAAGAGTTACCCCGGTGACCATGCCTGGGATGGCCTTGCGGTGGAGCGAGAGGGAGGGCACGGAGACAGGCCGCAGCAATTTCGAGCCGCCGGAGCAGCTCACCGCGCTCGCTTACATCGGTCAGGAGTTCGCCGCGGCGACCACCCTGACGGACGGCTTTCAGCGCGCGATGCGCTTGCTCGATCAGAGCCTCGGCGGGCGGCGAGCGGCGCTGTTCGCCGTCGACGCGAAGGAGCGTGTTCTCTCGGTGATCGCGACGTACGGCATGCCGAAGGACGCGACGCGGGCGCGCTTCGGCGTCGGCGTCGCGGGCCGTGTCGCCGAAGGCGGGCGTCCGATCGTCGTGCCCACGGTTCGTCACGAGCCGATGGCGCTCATCGAGCTCGCGGAGCCGGCGGCCTGGCGCGAAACGCGCTTTTGCCTGATCGCCGTTCCCCTGGTCATCGGGACGGAGTGCGCCGGCGTTCTCGCGGTGTACTTCGACGGAGCCGTCTCCGACTTTCCGACGCGCCTCAGCATGCTCAACGTCGTCGCGTCCCTCGTCGCGCAGCGCATTCGTCCCCCTCGCGCGCCCTCGCGGTCCGAGCCGAGCCGCCCCGTGCAAACGGCGGTCTTCGAATACGCCAACATGATCGGCACGAGCACGATCATGCGACAAGTGTACGAGCAGATCGGGCAGGTGGCGCGCACCACCGCGACGGTTCTCATCCTGGGGGAGTCGGGCACCGGCAAGGAGCTCGTCGCCCAGGCGATCCACGGCAACTCGGAGCGGGGGCGCCAGCCGTTCATCAAGATCAACGGCGCGGCGTTCCCCGAGCAGCTCTTCGAGTCCGAGCTGTTCGGTCACGAGCGCGGAGCGTTCACCGGCGCGCTCGCGCGAAAGAAGGGGCGCTTCGAGCTCGCGCAGAACGGCACGCTGTTCCTCGACGAAATCGGAGAGCTTCCGCTCTCCACGCAGGTCAAGCTGCTCAGGGTCCTGCAGTCGCGCGAGTTCGAGCGCGTCGGCGGCACGGAGACCCTGAAGAGCGACGTGCGGCTCATCGCGGCGACCAACAAGAGCATGCAGGAAGCCGTCGCCGCCGGCGCCTTCCGCGAAGACCTTTATTACCGGCTGAACGTCTTCACGATCACCCTGCCGCCGCTGCGCGAACGGCAGGGCGACGTCGCCCCGCTCGCGGAGTACTTCTTGCAGAAATACGCCGGCCTGCACGGCAAGCCCGCGCGCAGCATCTCCAACGCCGCCATGGACGCGCTGGTGCGCCATCAGTGGCCCGGCAACGTCCGCGAGCTCGAAAATGCGATCGAACGCGCCGTCGTCGTCTCGAGCGGCCCGGTCGTCGAAGAGGCGCACCTCCCCGAGGTCGTGCGCGGGGAGCCGCGGAGCGAGCGGCCGGCGCGGAAGCTCACGCTGTCGGAAGCCGTCGAGCGACTCGAGCAGGAGCTCATCGAAGCGGCGCTGCGCGAATCGGAAGGGAACCTCGCGCGCGCCTCGCGTGCGCTCGGGACCACGGAGCGCATACTCCGCTACAAGGTGCAGAAGTACAAACTGTCGCACCTGCGGGCGCGGGCATAGTAGTCGGTCAGCCCGCCCGAGCTTCTCGCGGCGGCGCCGGCGAGAGCGTCGCGAGCAGGCTTCTCCGCGCCGCTTCGGCGTGCGCCACGTCGAGCTTCGCGCCCTCCGCGGTCGTCACGTAGAAGACGTCGACGACCTTCGTGCCCTCGGTGTTTATCTTGGCGACCGCGATGCTCAGGCCGAGCTGGTGCAGCGTCTCGGCGAGGGCGAAGAGCACCCCGGGTCGATCCTTCGTCAACACCTCGATGACGGTGTAACGAGACGAAGCGCGGTTGTCGATGACGACCTCCGTCGTGATGTTCGGCGAAGGCCGCTCGCTCCAGCGCGACGAGCTGCGCCGCTTCACGAGATCGCGCGCGGACACCTCACCGAGAAGGACGCGCTTCAGGTCCCCTTCGAGCTTCGGCAGCGCCTTCTCGACGCCCTCGCCGCCGGCGAGGTGGCTGCGGATGAAGAAGACGTCCACGGCCTGGACGCCGCCGTCCCCGAGCGGCCGTGAATGGATCTCGGCGGCGTGCACCTCGAAGCCGTTCGCGGCGATGGCCGCGGTGATCGCGGCGAGCAGGCCGGGGCGGTCCTTGGTGATCACGCAGAGGCCGGGCTCCGGAGGTGCGTCGCCGACCACGACGCAGAGCTCCGCCACGTCGGGATGTCGCGACGGCACGAGCGCGGCCGTCACCGCGGAGCAGCGCGCCCGCAGCGCGACCTCGGCGTGCGCGACGACCTCCTCGGGCGTGTTCGAGAGCAGGTAGCGCTCCGGCATCGTAGCCATGTACTCGTCGAGAAACGCGCGCTCGAGCTCGGGCCCGGCGAGCAGGTGCGCTTCTCTTCGGACGCGCTCGAGCCGCGCCGCGTCCGAGGTGTCGACGCCCGACAGCAATCGGTCGGCCGCGAGGTAGAGCTCGTCGAGCATCCGCGCCTTCCATTTGGTCATGGAGGTCGGGCTGGTCGTCGAGAGATCCGCCACCGTGAGGAGATACAAGTCGCGCAGCCCCTCGCGGCCTTGCACTTGGCGCGCGAACTCCGCGACCGTCGTGGTGTCCTCCAGATCGCGATGCGCTGCGATCCGGTACATCAAGAGATGCTGCAGGATGAGGTGGCAACCCGACTGAACGTCTTCTCGCGGGAGCCCGAGGCGGCTCAAGATGGTCTCGGCCACGTGCGCGCCGCGCTTCGAGTGGTCCTCGCCGCCGATGGCCTTGCCGACGTCGTGCAGCAGCGTCGCGAGGAACAGCACCGAAGGCCGCGTGATCTCGGCGGCGAGGCGGCAGGCGAGGGGGTTCTCCTCGGTCAGTTCACCGCGTACGAGCGCGCGCAAGCGGTCCACCGCGGCGACCGAATGCACGTCCACGGTGTACACGTGATAGACGTCGTGGTGCACGCGCCCGACCACCGGCAAGAACTCCGGAATCATCGCCGTCAGCAGCCCGACTTCGTGGAGCTCGCCGAGGATGGACCCGTTCTTGAACGGTGACGGTCGCGCCGTCGACACGAGCTGCACGAAGAGCGGCGGGGCTTCGGAGCTCGCCCGGAGCGCGGCGGCGAACGCCGGATCCGAGGCGCTCCGCGCGACGACGTCGCGGGCGAAGGGCAACACCGTCTTGCCGGTGGACACCGCCGTCGCGTACAGGCGGAGCACGACGGCGGGATCGTCGCCCAGCCGCCCGGGATCGGCGAACGTGAGCTGTCCGTCGAACGTGCGCAGCCCGTGGCCGAGATCGGCGATGCGGGGCTTGCGCCGGCTCTGCCTCGGCGTCGCGCGCGCGACGACCTGCTCGCGCAGGCGGGTGACGACGCGCGCGTGGCGGTAGTAATCGGACATGAACGCTTCGACCGTGAGCGCCGCGCCCGCCTCGGAGTCGTCCTTCGCCCCGACGCGCTCGTGATAGCCCATCGCCCGCGCGATCGCCTCTTGCTCGTCGAAGGTGAGGCGATCGCTCCGCCGTCCGGCGCGATGGTGGAGGTGGTTGCGCAGCGCCCAGATGAAATCCGCTGCGCTCCGCATCTCTTCGGCCTCGCGCGCGACGAGCACGCCGACCTTCAGCAAATCGATGAGATCCGCGGTGCGGAAGCGCGCGCGCGCCGCCCAGAGCGCGATGTCGAGATCGCGCAAACCGCCCTCGCCGTTCTTCACGTCGGGCTCGAGGAGGTAAACCGAGTCGCCGAATCGTCGGTGGCGTTCGCTGGCTTCTTCTTCGAGGCGTCGCATGAAGCGCGGCAGCTCGCCCTCGTTGAAGAGCGCCGCGAAGGCCTTTTCTTCGAGCATCGCACCGACGGCCGGATCGCCCGCGAGCGCTCGCGAATCGAGGAGGGCCGTCGCCGTCGGAAGGTCCCGCCGTGCCGTTTCGATGGCGTCGGAGATCGTGATCACCTGGTGGCCGATGCTGACGCCGGCGTCCCACAGCGGATACAGAATGGACTCGGCGACGGGCCGCAGCCGTTCCGGCGAATCCGTCGTCAGTATCCTCACGTCGAGATCGCTCTTCCACGCGAGCCGCTGGCGCCCGTAACCGCCGACCGCGGCGAGCAGCACCGGAGGCCATTTCTTTCGCTGCTGTTGGGCCGCGGCGAAGGCGGCCGGGTACAGCGCCGAAAGCAATCCATCCATCACCTTCGAATGCCGGCGCGCGAGCGCGATGCCGGACGTCGCCGGAGCCTCGAGCATGACGCGGAGCTCGTCCCGGTGCCGCTCGAGGTACGCGCGCACTTCGGGCAACTGTGCCGGCGGTCGGGAGATGGATAAAGGCGAATGCACGGATGCCCCTCGTCTACCGAAAACGGCGTCCTTCACGCGGCTCGCGCTAGGAGTCTGACCAGCGCGACGTGACCGCCGTGTTTCGTCGGCTTTTCGGGAGACTCCGGCCAGCGCGCCGCGCGCTATTTCGTGTCCGGCGGCGGCGGTCTACCGCTCGGCCTCTCCTGCTTGCCCGCGGAGTACACGTAGAAGCCGCGGTTGGTCTTTCTGCCGAGCCAGCCGGCGGCGACGTAGTTGCGCAGCAAGGACGACGGCCGGTACTTGTCCTCGCCGAACTCGCGCTGCAGCACCTCGGCGATGAAGAGGCAAGTGTCGAGGCCGATGAGATCCGCGAGCTGAAGCGGTCCCATCGGGTGGTTCAACCCGAGGCGCGCGGCTTCGTCGATGTCCTCCACCGTGCCGAGGCCGTCCTGCAAGGCAAAACACGCCTCGTTGATGAACGGGATGAGCATCCGGTTCACGATGAACCCGGGCATGTCGCGCGTGGTCACGTACGTCTTGCCGAGCTTCTTCGCGAGCGCGCACGTCTTCTCGTAGGTGTCTTCGTCCGTTTGAAGCGCCCGCACGATTTCGACGAGCTTCATCAACGGCACTGGATTCATGAAATGCAAACCGACGACGCGCTCCGGCCGCTTCGTCGCGCCGGCGAGCTTCGTCAGCGAGATGGAGGACGTGTTGCTCGCGAGGACGGCGTTCGGTCCGAACCGGGCATCCATCTCCCGGAAAATCGAGAGCTTGAGCTCCGTGTTCTCGACGACGGCCTCGATGACGTATTCCGAGCTCGAGAGATCGTCGAGGGTGCCCGTCGGGCGGATGCGCTCGAGGATCTTCTCGCACTCCGCGCTATCCAGCTTGGCCTTCGCCACGAGGCGGTTCAGGTCCTTCGCGATGGAAACGAGGGCGCCCTGCACCTGCGCGTCGTTCGTGTCCATCAGGTGAACCTGGCACCCTGCCTGCGCCGCCACCTGCGCGATACCCCGCCCCATCTGCCCCGCCCCGACGACGCCAATGACTGGAGTGTCGTTCATGCCTTCGTACTAACACAGCCGGCGCCATTTACGTCGCCACCGTTTGGGCGACGACACTCGGGCTCGAGCTCTTTCGCACGTCGCGCCGGATGCGCTCGTCGAAGCGCGCGCTGACCGCGACGCGGGCGTCGGCCCACTCGGGCGACAGCTCGCCGGCGAGCGCGACCAAGCCGTCACGGCACGAGGCGTCGTGCTGGTGTCCGTGCGTCAGCACCAGCGAGCCTCCCGCTCCACCGGCGAGGTGCGCCAGAACGTCGAGCGCGAGCCTCCGGCGCGCGGCGACCGCGACGGCGTCCCAGTGATGGCTGGTGACGAGGGTGACCACGAGCGGGCCGTCATCGTTGGACGCTGTCGCGCGGGACAACGTTTCGCCGAGGCGCGCGGCGAACGCCGGGAGCGACTCCCACTCCTCTTGTTCGAGCACTGCCCAACCTTCCTCGGGCGCGACTCCTAGGTGCGCGGGCCAGAGGAGACAGGCGGCGCAGCCTTCCACGACCAGCAGCAGAGGCGCATTCGTTGGGTTGACCTGTGCCATTGGGCGCCGCGTAGTTGCAGCCGATGTTCCATGCGGACGCGCCCCCTGCGCCACCCGCTATACCGCGAAATGACTCGAGAGATTGCACCGAGGCGCCCGCTGGGACGTGTGGGATCTTTGCGCAATCGGCCAACCCTTGCGCGGCAGCGCGGCGCACGAATCCGTGGGCCGCGATTGGACGGCCCGTCGTGACCTGGCGATCAAAAACCCCCTGCGCGGGCGGCGGGCGCCGTCGCGCTACTTCACGGCGTCCTTGATCGCCTTCACCGGACGGGCCCGGATTTTTTGCGAGGCGGGCTTTGCCGGGATGGTGATCGGCTCTTTCGTGAAGGGGTTCACCCCAGCGCGCTCCGGGGTCGCCGGGCGCTTCGTGACGATGAATTTCGCGAAGCCGGGCAGCGTGAACTCCCCGGAGTCCTTGAGCTCCTTGTGCGCGATATCCGTGAGGATATCGAAGAATGCAGTTACCTGCTTCTTCGAAAATCCGTCGCCGAGCTGCGTCGCTACGGCATCGATTAGGGCGCTCTTGGTCATCGTCTTCGACATAGGGTCTCTCTCTCGGGGCGGGATGATATCCGATAACGCAGACCCGCTTGCAACCCACTCGTGCGAGCGGTTCGCTCGAGATCGGGCCTTATCTGGCGTTTTCTGCTGTTATCGCAAGCCTATTCCGCGAAAATAGCCCCTGAATTCCCCCGTGACGGCCATCCGGACCGCGGGACACGCCGTCCGAATGCATTCCCGGCCGCCGCCGGGGTCGGTGTGCGGACGCACAGGCTCGAAGTCATCCGCCGGCTCTCATCCGTTGCTCCAGCGCTTCGTAAAAGAGGAGGCAGTGCTCGAGCACGACTTCGAGCGGCTCGCGGAACCCCTCGAGCGCCCAACGCATCGCGATGTAAACGGTCGAGCCGTAGAGCCCGTTGCCGATGATCTCGGCCCTCAGGTGCTTCTCGGCGATGTCGGGGTGGAACGCCTTGGTGATCGCGGCGATTTCGGCGGCGAAGGCCTGGCTCTCGACGATACGGGCCCGGCCCACGCTCGCCGCGGCGACGGATAGCTCTTCGAGCAGCAGGATGCGCGCGATCCGCGGATCGTCACGGAACGTTCGCAACGTGGCTTCCAGGCCAGCGCGGGCGAACGCCGTCGGTTCGGGTCGCGCCTTCGCGTGCGCCGCTGCGATGGCGCTCCGGATCCGCTGGGCGGCTTCGATGTAGACGGCGACGAAGAGCGCTTCGCGGTTCTCGAACGACTCGTAGAAGTAGCGCTCCGTCAGCTTGGCGAGCCCGCAGATCTCGCGGACGCCGACGCCGTGAAAGCCGTGAAGGCCGAACCCCTGAAGGCCGGCCTCGACGAGGCGCTTGCGCCGCTCGGCCTGCCGCGCTTCGGGCGAGACGCCGCGGAAGTTTCGCTTCCCTGGAGCAGGAGTCACGGGCACGACGTCCATCTTGACATGCTTTGTTGTCAACTGTAATCTTGAAAACAGATGTTGTCAGAACAGGCGTCCCCGCCGCCCGGCAAGCAAGAAAACACCAGCAAATTCGATGTGATAATCATCGGAAGCGGCTTCGGTGGGCTCGGCACGGCCATCAAGCTGCGCGCGGCGGGTAACGACTCGTTCGTCGTGCTCGAGCGCGGCTCGGACCTCGGCGGCACCTGGCGCGACAACGATTATCCGGGCTGCGCCTGCGACGTGCAGTCACACCTCTACAGCTTCTCGTTCGAGCCGAACCCGAAGTGGTCTCGGCTCTTCGCGCCGCAGCAAGAAATCCTTTCTTACCTGAAGCACTGCGCCGACAAGTACGACGTCCGAAGGTTCATCCGGTTCGGCGAATGCGTCGTTCGAGCCGAATACGACGATGCGAGCGCCGAGTGGACGGTGCGCACCAGCGCGGGCTCCGTGTATCGCGGCAGGGCGCTCGTCTGCGCGATCGGCGCGCTCAGCAATCCGGCGTACCCCGACATCCCGGGGCTCGAGCGGTTCGAAGGTCGCACGTTCCACTCCGCGCTCTGGGATCACGACTACGACCTGCGCGGCAAGCGCGTCGCCGTCATCGGCACGGGCGCGAGCGCGATCCAGTTCGTCCCGCGGATCGCCCAACAGGTCGAGCACCTCGACGTCTATCAGCGCACTCCGCCGTGGGTGTTTCCGAAGCCGGACCGCCCGACGAGCGAACGGCAGCGCCGGCTGTTCGCGCGGTTTCCGTTCATCCTCTGGCTTTATCGCGTCCTCATCTACTGGATGCTCGAGGCGCGCGTGTTCGCGTTCTTCCGCCCGCGCCTCATGAAATACGCCGAGGAAATGGCGAAGCGGTACATCGCGAGCCAGATCCCGGACCCCGAGCTCCGGCGCAAGGTGACGCCCGATTACACCATGGGGTGCAAGCGCATCCTCATGGCGGACGACTACTACCCCGCGCTGGCGCGTCCCAACGTGAACGTCGTCACCGAATCCATTCGCGAGGTCCGGCGGTGCGGCGTCGTCACCGCCGACGGCACCGAGCGCGAGGTCGACGCGATCATCTTCGGCACCGGCTTCACCGTTCAGAACCTCGTGCCGGCGGGCATGATCATCGGCTCGAAGGGCCGCGACATCGTCGACACGTGGAAGAACGGAATCGAGGCGTACAAGGGCACCACGGTCGCGGGGTTTCCGAACCTGTTCATCCTCGCGGGACCGAATACCGGCCTCGGTCACACGTCGATGGTGTTCATGATCGAGTCGCAGATCGCCTACTTCATGGACGCGCTCCGGCGCATGCAGGTGTCCGGGTGGGCTAGCGTCGACGTCCGGCCGGAGGTGCAGGCGGCGTACAACGAAAAGCTGCAGCGCAAGCACACGAACGGCGTCTGGAGCTCGGGCTGCCGGAGCTGGTACCTGGACGCCCGGGGCCGGAATACCACGCTCTGGCCGGGGTTCACGTTCGTGTTCCGCCGGCAAACGGCGAGCTTCGACGCGCACGCGTACGTGGTACGGAAGACGGCGCCGTCCGAGGCGTACGCCCTTCCGCCCGCCGCGCACGGACCCCGAACCGCAGAAAGCACGACATGAAATCCTTCGCAAACAAGGTTGCCGCCATCACCGGAGCCGGCTCCGGGATGGGGCGAGAGCTCGCGTACGAGCTGGCTCGCGCCGGCGCAGACGTCGCCCTCAGCGACATCAATCGCGACACGGTCGAAGAGACGGCGGCCAAGGCGCGCGCGCTCGGGGTCCGCGTCACGGCCGCGACGCTCGACGTGTCGAATCGCGCCGCGGTGTACGGCTGGGCGGACGCCGTCGCCAAGGAATTCGGGCGCGTGAACCTCATCTTCAACAACGCCGGAGTCGCGGTCGGCAGCACGCTCGAAGCCGTGAGCTACGAAGACTTCGAGTGGATCATGGGGATCAACTTCTGGGGCGTCGTCTACGGGACGAAGGCGTTCTTGCCGCACCTGCGCGCTTCGGGCGAGGGCCACGTCGTGAACACGTCGAGCGTGTTCGGGCTCTTCGCGGTGCCCGGGAGCGGGACGTACAACGCCTCGAAATTCGCCGTGCGCGGCTTCACCGAGGCGCTGCGTCAGGAGCTCGAGCTCACCTTCGCGAACGTCAGCGCGACCAGCGTCCACCCCGGCGGCATCAAGACGAACATCGCCCGCTCGAGTCGCCTGTCGCCGAGCATCAGCACCTTGACCCATCAGGACGCCGACACCGCTCGCCGGGAGTTCGAGAAGCTCTTCATCACCAGCGCCAACAAGGCGGCAAAGATCATTCTGGATGGCGTCCTGAAGAACAAGCGGCGCGTCCTCGTCGGTCCCGACGCTCACGCCCTCGACGCGATGGTCCGGCTGCTGCCGTCGTCGTATCAGAGCGTGTTGACGGTGCTCGCGCGGCGCCGGAGCGCTCATTGAACGTGACGGCGTGGAAGCCGACCGTGCGCGACCGGATCGAGCGGTTCGTCGCGCGCGCGCTGCTGCGGCTGCCGCACGACACCCTGCTGCGCCTTTCAGGCGCGCCGCAGATCGTGATCGAAGGCGAGGCGCTGCATCCGGAGATACAGTTCATGCTCGCCGCTCGCAAGCGGCGAAGAGCGCACCCGCTGCGCGCCGAAACCGCGGAGCTCGCCCGCTCGAGAGTGCTCGCCGAGACTCGACGCTACGCCGCGGATCCGATCCCCCTTTCGGTGACGGACATTCGCATCCCTTCCCGCGGTCACGCGCTTCCGGCGCGACACTACGCTCCGCCGGAGCCCGGAGGCCCGCACCCGCTGCTCGTCTTCTTCCACGGCGGCGGCTTCGTGGTCGGGGACATAGAGACCCACGACGAGGCGTGTCGGCTGCTCTGCCAGCGCGCGGGCGTCCACGTCCTCGCCGTCGCCTACCGCCTCGCGCCCGAGCACCCATTTCCCGCCGCCATCGAGGACGGCGAGGAGGCGTACCTCTGGGCGCGCGAGAACGCCGCGGCGCTCGGCGCCGATCCGTCGAAGATCGGCGTCGGCGGCGACAGCGCGGGCGGCAACATCGCCGCGGTCGTCACGCAGATCGCGCGCGCGGCCGGCAAGGCTCCGGCGTTCCAGCTCTTGCTGTATCCGGTCGTCGACCGCACGACGCCGCGGCCGTCGCACGAGCTCTTCGCCAACGGCTTCTTCCTGGAGCGCGCCGACATCGAGTTCTTCGACGTGTGTTACGGCGCGTCGCATCTCTCTCTCGACGAGCGCGTTTCCCCGATTCGCGCCGCCGCGCCTCCCGACGTCCCCACGGTGCTCGTCACCGCGGCCTTCGATCCGCTCCGAGACGAAGGCGAAGCCTACGCCGCCTGGCTCATGGACCACGGCACGCCCACGATCCTGAGGCGCATGCCCGGCATGATCCACGGGTTCATCAACCTGACGTCCGTCAGCCGCGCGGCGGATCTCGCCGTGACGGAGATCGCCGCGCTCCTTCGCAGGACGTCGCGAGCCCCGCAGGGCCGCGGCATGTATTGACGGCGTCCGGCTACGGCGCAGCCGCGACTTCCGCGGCGAGCGCGGCCGCGTTCACCGTCGAAGCGATGCGCACGGCGTCGAGCACGTGATCGGTCGTGAGCCCCTGCTCGACGACGTTCGATTCGTGTGAACGCACGCAGGTTTCGCAGCCGTTGATGGCGCTGACGGCGAGGCAAAAGAGCTCGAAGTCCGCCTTGTTCGAGGCGACCTTCGCGATGCGCTGCATGCGGAGCCGCGCGGGCTTCTGCATGTACTCCTCTTTGTCCACCATGTGGCGGAACCGGTAGTACACGTTGTTCATCGCCATGAGCACCGCGGCGGCGCGCGCGTCCTCGATCACCGCGGCGGGCACCTCGGCGACTTGTGCCTCTGCCAGGACGGCCGCGACGACGCCGGCGTGTCGCGCCGCGAACGCGCTGGCGATCGCCGTACCCCACACCTGCGCCGCGGTCAGCGTGCCGGGCGTGAGCACGTTCTCCAGGTTGATCTTGATGTCCCTGGCGACGTCCGGAAATGTTTCTCGTAGCCGTTCGATGTGTTCCATATTCATTCTCGCGAAACGAAATTCTCAGCAAGCTCACGGCGTGCCGGGAGCGCGAGGGCGTCGCGCGACCCACGCGAAAATCCGGAGCGCTCGTCACACCCGTGGCTAGGGCGGCGGAAGCTTCGGCCCTCACCCGAGTGGGGGCCGGAGCTTCCGACAGACACCCGATGGAGCGCTACACCGCCTTCTTCAATTTCGCCGTCAGCGTCTCGTCCCCCGCTTTCCAGTTGCAGGGGCAGAGCTCGTCCGTCTGCAGCGCGTCGAGGACGCGCACGATCTCGTCGGCGTTGCGGCCCACCGACAGATCGTTCGCGGAGGCGTAGCGAACGACGCCCTGCGGATCGACGATGATGGTCGCCCGGAGCGCGACGCCCGCCTCGGGGTGCAGAATGCCGAGGCTCTGCATCATGGCCGGCGTGAAGAAGAGCAGCGGGTGCTTGATCGTCTTCAGGTCGGCGTGGTCTTTTCGCCACGCGAGGTGCGAAAATTCGTTGTCGGTCGAGCCGCCGAGCAGGACGGCGTCGCGGTCTTCGAACGCCTTGCCGCGCTTGTCGAGCTCGACGATCTCCGTCGGGCAGACGAAGGTGAAATCTTTCGGGTAAGTGTAGAGAACGAGCCACTTGCCGGGGAAATCTTTGGAGCTCACGGTCTTGAACTCCTTGCCCTTCTCGATTCCGACGCAGGCGGTGGTCTTGAACTCTGGGATCTTCTGGCCAGGGACGAGCATCTTCTTCTCCTTCAATCCTCTTCGATTCGTTCGATTCGTTTCACTCATTGAGCCGAGCGGCTCTTCTGACCGCGGTGACCGCGCTTGCGGCCCCGCATGACGACCATGTATTCGCGCACCTCGTAACCGGCGATGCGAGCCGGGTCGCCCACCGCGAGGGCGGACCAGGGGATGTCTTCGATCTGCCCCGTCTCGTCGTCGACGAAGTGGTGGTGTCGGTCGAGCTTCGGATCGAAGACGACCTTGCCCTCGGACAGGACGAGCTCCCGGAGGAGCCCCTTTTCCACCAGCAGATTCAGCGTGTTGTAGACGGTGGCCCGCGAAAGCAGCGGGAACCTGCTCCGGACGTGCTCGAGCACCTGCTCCGCCGACGGATGATCCGTCGTCTCCAGCACGTAGGCCGCGACTGCAAGGCGGTGCGCCGAGGGGCGGATGCCCTTGCTCCGGAGCTTCTGCTGCAGATCGAGACTCATTCCGGGATTAGACATAGTCTAAATCTAGCCGACGTCAATGCTCTCTCTCCGCCCACTCTTTCGACGATCGTCCTACCCGGGCTTCAAGATGTGTTTTCGCGCGGGCGGGTCGCGGTCATTTTTGGGGCAGAAAATACGTCGATGGGGGGCACCTTCCGAGAGTCGGCCCGCGGTGAGGACGTCCCCGCGTCGTTCGTGGCGCGGCGTCGGCATGGACAATGCTGAGTGTGGGGACATGGCAAACCCAAGTCCCTCGTTCGGCACACACGGTGTCATTCTCGAAGGCGCGAAGTCGCGGGTCCTCCTGGCGGAGGACGACTCCGCATTTCGAAGCACGATGTCGCTGCTCCTTCGCAGCGACGGCTACGACGTGGTGGAGGTGGGGGACGGCGGCGATGCCCTGGACGAGCTCGTGCGCTCGCTGTCGGATGAATCGTCCTTGAGAATCTTCGACGTCATCATTACGGACGTTCGAATGCCGGGGTTCTCGGGTATGGACGTCCTGCGGGCCGTCCGCGGGCTGCCCGAAGCGCCGCCGGTGATCTTGATGACCGCGTTCGGGAATAAGGAGACGCATCGGGAGGCTCATCGTTTGGGCGCCTTGACCGTCCTCGACAAGCCGTTCGACCTGGACGACCTACGGACAGCGGTGGCCGACGCGCTCAGCCAAAGAATGCTCTCCGAGACGGACGAAGGGAGCGACGAGCCCCGCTCGTGACCGCTCCATCTCCGTCGTTGGAGCGCATTCGGAGGCAGTGCACGGGAGGCGATCTCCATGCGGCTGACCGGTAAGTTTTCGCTCGCGTTCGCGCTAGTCATCATCGCGGTAACGGTCCAACAAGCGCAAGCGCGGCTCGTCCGGGAAGCGCGCTTCTTCGAGAACGACATGCGACGAGACGCCGCGTTCGTGGGCGAGCTGCTCGGGCGCGCCGTCGCACGGCGCTGGGCGGCGGCCGGCGAGCAAGCGGCGCGCGTGATCGTGGAGCGCTCGGATCTGAGCGCGCATCGCATCAAGCTGCACTGGGTCTGGTTCGACGAGCCGCAGGTGAACGCGCGCCTGTCCGACGCGGATCGGGACGCGCTCCGGCGCGGCGAGCCGGTGGCCGAGCGCGTCGAATCGCGATCCCGCGTGGACCCCGGGACTCTCTACACATACGTTCCCGTTGTAATTCCCGATCGCCGTCACGGAGGTCTCGAGCTCGCCGAGTCACTCGACGAGCTGAAAGCCTATCTCGGGACGACGAAGCGTGACGTGATGGTTCAAGCCATCGCGCTCGTGCTCGGTTTGGGTCTCGCCGGCACGCTCCTCGGGTTCGTGCTCATCGGTCGTCCGATGGAGCGACTCGTCGAGAAGACGGAGCGCATCGGACAAGGCGACTTGTCCGGTCCCCTCGGACTCTCTCAGCAGGACGAGGTCGGCGCGCTCGCGCGGAGCATCGACACGATGTGTGAGCAGCTGCAAGCCGCCAGAGCCGCGGCCGAGGAGCAAGCCGCGGCCCGGCTGGCCGCCGTGGAGCAGCTCCGGCACGCGGATCGGCTCGCCACCGTGGGGAAGCTCGCGGCGGGCGTCGCTCACGAGCTGGGCACTCCGCTCAACGTGGCGTCCGGCCGTGCTCAGCTCATCGCCGCGAGCGACGCGAGCTCCGCCGACGTCCGCGCGCACGCGCGGATCATCGTCGATCAAGCCAAGCGAATGGCGCTCATCATTCGGCAGCTGCTCGATTTCGCTCGCCGTGAAACGGTCACCAAACGGTGCGCCGACCTCTCCAACATCGCCGATATTTCGGTCTCGATGCTCGCCGCGATGGCGGGCAAGGTAGGCGTGACCCTTTCTCGGAGGTCCGGGCCACATTCGATCATGGTGCTCGCGAACGAAGCGCAGCTGGTGCAAGCGCTCACGAATCTCGTGGTGAACGCGATCCAGGCCTCGGATAGGGGCGGAGCCGTCGAGGTCGACGTGGGCGAGGAACGAGCGACGTCTCCCGCCGATCGCGGCACGGCGGCCGGCGTGTACGCGTACTTGCGCGTGACCGACCACGGCGCCGGGATGGACGGCGACACCGTCCCCCACATTTTCGAACCTTTCTTCACGACGAAGGACGTCGGGGAAGGGACTGGACTCGGCCTCTCGGTGACGCACGCTATAGTCGCAGAGCACGGTGGATGGATCGACGTGGACAGCCGCCTCGGCGAAGGCAGCCGCCTGACCATTCGACTTCCCCGCGCGGCGGAGCACGTACAGGCATGACGGCGCGCGTACTGGTCGTCGACGATGACCCGGCGGAGTGCTCGCTCCTCGAAGCGAGCCTCGGGACGCAGGGCTTCGCCGTCTCCGCGGTGACGAGCGCGGAGGCGGCGCTCGAGCTCTTGATGGGCGCCGAGTTCGACGTCGTCGTCACGGATCTGAACATGAAGGCGATGACCGGCATCCAGCTCTGCGAACAGCTCATCGCCTCGCACCCGGACGTGGCCGTCGTCGTGGTCACGGCGTTCGGCAGCATCCAGACGGCCGTCGCGGCGATCCGCTCGGGCGCCTACGATTTTCAATCGAAGCCGTTCGATCTCCAGGCCTTGGCGCTGACGGTGGAACGCGCCGCGAAGCATCGAGCGTTGACCAAGGAAGTGACGCGCCTCCGCCGCATCGTCGCGGACACGGAACGCTTCGAGGAGCTGCTCGGAAGCAGCCCGGCCATGAAGAAGGTCTACGATCTCGTGGATCGCATCGCCGAGACGGACGCGTCGGTGCTGGTGACCGGCGAGAGCGGCACCGGCAAGGAGCTCCTTGCCCGCGCGATCCATCAACGTAGCAAGAGACGGGCCGGGCCGTTCGTGGCGATCAACTGCGCCGCCATGACCGAGACGTTGCTCGAGAGCGAGCTCTTCGGGCACGCGAAGGGCGCCTTCACGGACGCGAAGACGGCGCGCCGGGGGCTCTTCGTCGAGGCGGACCGAGGCACTCTCTTCCTCGACGAGATCGGGGAGCTGCCCCTCGGACTTCAGCCGAAGCTGCTGCGCGCGCTGCAAGAGCGGAAGGTGCGTCCGGTCGGCGGGAACGTGGAAGTGCCGTTCGACGCGCGCCTCGTCTGCGCGACGAACCGCGATCTCGAGGCGGCCGCGCAGGAGTCGCGCTTCCGTAACGATCTCTTCTATCGCATCAACGTGGTTCACCTGCACATGCCGTCGCTTCGCGCCCGTGGCGCCGACGTGCTCCTGCTCTCGCAAGCGTTCCTCGTGCGCTGTGCGCACTCGTTCGACAAGCCCGTGCGAGGGCTCGCCCCGGAGGTCGCCGAGCGTCTCTTGGCCTACCCCTGGCCCGGAAACGTCCGCGAGCTCGGCAATTGCATCGAGCACGCGGTGGCCGTCTCGCAGGGAGACTGCCTGACGCTCGAAGATCTGCCGAAGAAGGTGAGGGATTTCTCCCAGAGCCAGGTGTCCATCGCCGGCACGGAGCCGTCGTCCTTCGTTCCGCTCGGCGAAATGGAGCGCCGCTACATTCTCCGTGTGTTCGAGGCGCTGGACGGAAACAAGTCCTTGGTCGCGCACACGCTCGGCGTCGATCGAAAGACTTTGTACCGCAAGCTCAAGGAATACGGCGTCTCCGTGGACACGCACGAAGCTCGCGGGCTCGCTTCGTAGCGCTCGTGGTGAAGGCGCCTTCATCGTGGCGCGCTCCACGACGATGGGAGATTCGCCCCATTGGGAATTGCGCCCCGTGACGTCCGCATCGAGGGCTGCAGGTTGAACGGCTGAAACGGACGGTACGCCGCTTGCTCCAGCTCGCGTCGTCGTGAGGAGGTGTCCGACGATGCAAAGCTTCCGTCTTCACCGCGCCGCCGCTCGTTTCTTCATGTTCGTATCGGGCGCGTGCATGGTCGCCTGTTTGGATCGACCTTTGTGTACGACCTGCGTGCCGGTGACGACGAACATCTTCGTCGACACGCTCACCGAGAAGTCGGTCGATAAAATCGATCTACTCCTGATGATAGACAATTCACTTTCCATGGCCGACAAGCAGAAGGTCCTCCAATCGGCGGTTCCCGACTTGGTGCAGCGGCTGATTAGCCCCGACTGCGTCGACGCTACCGGCGTCCCCAACAAGGCAGCGACGCCGGGCGATCCCCTCGCGCAGTGTCCGTCGCCCCTCGTCCGTGAGTTCACGCCGATCCGCGATATTCACGTCGGCATCGTCACGTCGAGCCTCGGCGGCCACGGATCGACGAATCTGTGCGTCGGTAACGACAACGGCACCGTCGCCGACCAGGAGCTCGACGACCACGGTTGGCTGATCGGCAAGAGGAGTCGGTTCAGCGTGCCGGCGGGCGGCGCGCCGGTGGATGCTGAAGGTTTTCTCGATTGGAACCCGTCGATCGCGCCGAACACGACGGTCTCCCAATTCACGACCACCTTCGAGGCCATGACGACCGCCGTCGGTGAAGATGGGTGCGGGCTCGAGTCGCAGCTCGAAGGTTGGTATCGCTTCCTCGTCGACCCCCATCCTTACGCTTCCATCCAGATCCAAAATTGTCCCGGCACCACCAACGAGCCGTGCGCCGTTCCCGTCGGGGAGGACACGAACCTCGAGGCGCAGCGCGCCGCGTTCCTCCGGCCCGACTCGCTCGTCGCGATCATCATGCTCTCGGACGAGAACGATTGCTCGATCCGCGAGTCCGGTCAGTACTACTACGCGGCGCGCACCGACATAATCCTGCCGCACGGGTCGGCGATCTGCGCGACGAACCCGAACGACCCCTGTTGCTACTTCTGCGGTTCGTCGCCGCCCGCCGGCTGCGCGGCGGATCCCAGCTGCGCGACGCCGACCGTGCCGTCCAAGGACCCCCTGAACCTCCGCTGCTATCGCGACATGCAGCGGTTCGGCTTCGACTTTCTCTATCCGACCGCGCGCTACGTGAACGCGCTGAGTCAGGCACAGATCTGTACGTCGCGCGCCGACCTCGCTGCGGATCCATCGAACTGTCCGGACCTGAACGGTGACAAGCAACCCGACATCGTCGACAACCCGCTGTACAAGACCACCACCGCCGTTCCGCGCGATTCGTCACTCGTCTTCTTCGCCGCGATCGTCGGCGTGCCGTGGCAAGACATCCAGACCACGGTCAAGCCCGACGGCACGCCGTACCCCGATCCGAACGAGCTCCATTATCAAACGGCGGCGCAAATGGTCGCGAACGATACGTGGAGCGTCATATTGGGCAGCAACAATCCGGCTTCCGGGGTGGAACCGTCGGACCACACGCCTCCGATCCCTCCGACGGACAACCTGATGGTGGAATCCATCGATCCGCGTGGCGGTAACGACGACGAGAATCCGCCGCAGCCGCTGGTCGGCACGAACGGGGGATATCTGGCGAACAAGGTCAACGGACACGAGTGGGTGAACAGCAATTTGGACGACTTGCAGTACGCCTGCATCTTCAAACTTCCCGAGAGCAGGGATTGCAAACAGTTGTTACAGGATCCGCTGGTGGGTTGCGATTGCATCCCGGGCAGGGAAACGGACAATAACCCGCTGTGTCAGAGCCCGGACGGCACATACTCGGACGTGCAGAGCTTCGCGAAGGGGTATCCCGGTCTCCGCGAGCTCCAGGTGCTCAAGGATTTCGGCGACAACGGCGTCGTCGCTTCGATCTGCGCGCGCAACCTGACCGACGAGAACGCGCAGGACTACGGATACGGGCCCGCGGTCGACGCCATCGTGGATCGCCTGAAGCAAGCCCTCACCGGCAAATGCCTGCCGCGCACGCTCACCCCGGACGCGAGCGGGAACATCCCTTGTAGCGTCATCGAGGCTCGTCCCACGCCCGCGACCGGAGCACCCGCCTGCAGCGCTACACCCGGGCGTTCGGACCCCAATCCGCAGGTCATCGACGCGGCGATCACGCGGTTGCAGCAGTCCGGCGTCTGCGGCGTAGCGAATACGCCCCCTTGCAGCGCTTTTTATCTCTGCCAAATCGACGAGGATCGGACCTCGGACTGCCATAAGAACGTCACCCCGACGCAGACCGGCTGGTGTTACGTGGATCCGCTTCAGCAACCCGGTGACGATCCGTCGCTCGTCGCGAACTGCCCGCCCACGCAACGCCAGATCGTCCGCTTCGTCGATCCTCTGAACCAAACGCCGGCGAACGACGCGAGCGTGCTCATCGCCTGCTTCGGCGCGAATCTGTCGAACGCTACGACGGCTTCGCCGAGCGACGCGGGTTCTCACTCCGCGCTGCCGTGAGTGTCACTCCGCCTGAGCGCGCTCCGTCCGCGCGGGCAGGCTGCGCAGCATGTCGTCGCGCGGCGGGCCGAAGCTCGGGAGCTTCTTGAGTCGCCCCGTCAGCTTGAGGACGACGAACAGCACGAAGAGCCGGAACGCGAGCCAGAGCCCCACCCAGGGAGGCGACACCTCCCGCATCTGCGACGCCTTCACCCACTCGCGCGCGATCCGCTGATCGACCTCGATGATCGGCGCGAAGGCTTCTTCGTAGAGGTAGGCCATGAGCCGTTCCACGAACGAGACCGGCTCGCCGCGGGCCAGGCGTGCGCGCGCGAGGAACGCGCGATCCGCGGCGCGCGAAAAATCGAAGTGCGGCTTCAGGAGCGTGCGCACGCGGGCGAAGTAGCGGCTCGCGTGCTCTTCCGGGGCGGCGTTCTTCGAGAGCACCTCGGCGAGCGCCTTCGCTTGCACGAACGCCATGGAACAGCCGCGGCCGTAGATGGGGTTCGTCTGGATGTGCGAGTCGCCCACCGGGAACAGGCCGAGCACGACCTCGCTCGCCGCCTCGGGGTAACGATGCCAGCGGTTCGAGAGAGAGGCGCCGCCGAGCACGCGGCTCGTGGCGTCGGCGCGCGCCGTCCATTTCGAGAGCGCCGGAATACGACTACACAGATGGTCGAATCCTTCCGGACGCTTCACGGCGTCGGTGAGCTCCTCTTCCATCTCCGGGCAGGCGAAGGCGATGGAGAACGAGCCGTGCTCGGCGAAGAAGATGCCGTAGATGAGATAATCGATGTTCGCGCCGGTGCCGCGGCGCGGCGGCTCCGTCGAAGGGTCCCGCTGCAAGAAGTGACGGCAATAATAGGCGCACGCGGACGGCACCGCGTCGGTGACGACGTTCACTCCGTGGGCGCGGAGCCACTCCGGCATTTTCGAGCGCGCCCCCGAGGCGTCGACGACGACGTCCGCCGAAAGCGTCGTTTCGACGGAGCCCTGGCGGAAGCGAACGCCGGTGACGCGCGGGCGGCCGTTCTCTTTGACGATTTCGACGCCCTCGACGCGCGCGCCGTGCACGATGCGGACGCGGGGCAGGCGTCCGACGTGGCTGCGCAGCACGTACTCGAGCGTCGCGCGCCGGCCCCACAGATGCAGCAGGTCGTCGTCGTCCGGTTCGCCCCGGTATCGCTCGATGAGCGACGCCGGCAGGATCTGATCGATGGAGGAGCGGTGGATCCCGACCGCTTCGAGCTCGGCGAGGACCTCGGGGTGATCGTCCCTCAAGATGGTGCGCAGGCGCGAGAGGAAGATATGCGTGTGATGGAGCTGCGGGACGCCGGGGCGCTTCCAGGACTCGAACGCTTCCGCCGGCGGGATCGCGGGCGGCGCGTCGTCGCGCTCGAGGAGCACGACGTTCCGGTCGCCGCTCTTGAGCGAGAGGGCGGTGGCCAGACCGGCCATGCCGCTGCCGATGACGACGACACGGCGCGGATCGGCGTCGGGCAACGGGGCGTCCATGGATTGCGAGCCGTCCAAGGGAACCTCTTACTACAACGAGGTTGCTAGCCGCGGAACCCGGCTGCTTAGCCGGAGACGATGTGGGCGCTGGTGCGTGTGAAACTTTTTCATGGACCTGCGGGGGAATTGGCCCGCGGCGGCCACGCCGGCGACTCGTGAGCCGTAGAGGCAAACGAGAAAGTCGCTCGGCGGGGGCGCTCCGTATGCTTGGATGGAAACCGCTTGGCAGAACGCATTGCGATCATCGGCGCCGGTATCGGCGGCCTCGCGCTGTCGCTCGCTTTGAAGAAGACCGATCGCGAGGTCGTGATCGTCGAGCGCGATCCGGAGCCTCCCGACATTCCCGCGGAAGAGGCGTTCGAGCGCTGGCAACGCCACGGGGTGCCGCAGTTCCGTCACGCGCACATCCTGCTCGCGCGCGTGCAGACGCTGCTTCGCGACCATCATCCCGAGGTGCACGCGGATCTGCTGCGCGCGGGGCTCGAGCTGTCGCGCATCGAGGAGGTGCTGCCGCCGGCGCACCGCGATCATTACGCGCTGGAGCCCGGCGACGCGGACCTGCTGCACTTCTGGGGAAGGCGGCCGACGTTCGAATACGTCCTGCGCAAGCACGTGGCGCGGCTACCCAACGTCCGCTTCGTCCACTCGGCGCGCGTGGTCGGGCTCGACGTCGAGACGAAGGACGGCGAGGTGCGCGTCCGCGGGCTCAAGGTCGCGCGCGCCGGCGGCGAAGAGACCGTCCCCGCCGATCTCGTGGTCGACGCCTCCGGCAAGCGGACGAAATCACCCGAATGGCTGAAAGCGCTGGGCGTCGAGACCGACGTCGACAGTCACCCGTCGCGCTTCGTGTACGCCTGCCGGCATTACCGATTGCGGGATCCGGCGTCGAGCCCGCCGCGGCTCGACGGCGGCGGGAACCTGGATTTCCTCGGCTACGCCACGTTCTACGAGGAGCACGGAAACTTCGCGCTCACCTTCGGTTGTCCCGTCGACGAGGAGCACCTCGCGGCGGCGATGCATCGTCCGGAGGGGTTCGACGCCCTGTGCCAGCAGCTGCCCGTGCTCGCGCGCTGGGTGGCTCTGTCCGAGCCGACGACGAAGGTGCTCGGCGCGGGCCTCTTCGAGAATCGCTGGACGCGCTACGGCGCGGCGCGCGGAAAGAAGCTGCTCGGTTTCTTCCCGGTGGGCGACTCCCACGTCGAGACGAACCCCATGTACGGGCGCGGCTGCTCGGCGGCCTTCATGCAAGCGCACGCGCTCGCCGGCGTGCTGACGGCCGTGGCGGATCCCGCGGAGCGCGCGCGGCGCTATTACGCGACGACGCAGACGTTGCTCAAGCCGTATTACGAGCTCAGCATCGCGACGGACCGCATGTATCACATGCGCGCGCGGCTCGCGCGCGGCGAACGGCTCGCCGGCAACGAAAAGCTCTTGAACTTCGGTTACGAAGCGGGCTGGCAGCCCGCGGTGCAGCGTAGCCTACTCGTCGCCAAGGAAATGGTGAGGAGCGCGCAGATGCGCGAAATCTCCAGTCTGACCACCCGTATGGCCGTCGTGCTCCAGCTCCTCTTCGCGCTGTTGCGGTCGCTGCTCGGCGCTCGCGCCGCGTCGCCGGCCGAAGCGCCGCCGCGGCGCGGGGAGATCCTGCGCCTTCTGCCGGCGCACGAAGACGGTGGCGCTCCGGCGAGAGCCGTGGAAGCGTCGCTGGACCCATGACCGCCGCGCGTTCCGGCGACCGCCCCTACGACGTCGTCGTCTTCGGTGCCACCGGGTTCACGGGCGGCAAGACGGCGGAGTACCTCGCGCGCCACGCGCCGAAATCGCTGAAATGGGCGATCGCCGGGCGCAGCGCGCAGAAGCTCGCCGCGGTGAAGGCGCGTCTCTCCGCGATCGAGCCGGCCCTCGACGTCGGCGTCGTGGAGGCGAGCTCGGAGGACCCGGCGTCGCTCGCGCGCATGGCGTCGGCGGCGCGCGTCGTGCTCACCACCGTCGGCCCCTTCATCGACTACGGCGAGCCGCTGGTGAAGGCGTGCATCGAAGCCGGCACGGACTACGTCGACAGCACCGGCGAGCCGTTCTTCGTCGATCGCCTCCTGGTGCGCTATCGCGACGCCGCGGCGCGCGCCGGGGTGCGAATCGTGTCGAGCTGCGGGTTCGACACGATTCCGGCGGACCTCGGCGTGCTCTTCACCTTGAAACAGCTGCCCGAAGGCGTCCCCGTGCGCGTCGCCGGGTACATGAAGCTCGACGCGCAGTTTTCCGGCGGCACCGAGCGCTCCGCCATCAAGTCGCTCGCGCCGCCCGAGGGCGCGGTGAAGCCGGAGCCGCCGCAGCCGTCGAACGGACGCCGCGTGCGATTGGTGACCGAGAAGGTGCGCCGGCGGCCGGATCTCGCCGGCTGGTCCGCGCCGCTGCCGACGCTCGACGGTTCGGTCGTCGTTCGAAGCGCCGCGAGCATCGATCGCTACGGCCCGGACTTCAGCTATTCGCACAACGTGATCCAGCCTTCGCTCCTCTTGACGCTGCTGGCCGGTATGTTCTTCGGCGGCCTGGCGCTCGTCGTGCGCGTCGCGTTCATTCGCAACCTGCTCGTCGGGATGGCGAAGAAATCCGGCCAAGGTCCGTCGGAGGAGCGAATGGCGAAGAGCTGGTTCAAGCTTCGCTTCGTCGCCGAGAGCGACGGCAAGAAGATCCAGACCGAGGTATCGGGCGGGGATCCCGGCTACGGCGAGACGTCGAAGATGCTCGCCGAGTCGGCGCTGTGCTTGGCGCTGGACCGCGACGCGTTGCCGGCGAGGACGGGCATATTGACGCCCGCAGAAGCGATGGGGGACGTGTTGATCGAGCGACTTCAGCGGGCGGGCCTGCGGTTCGCCGTAGTCGATTAGCCTAACCTCGGCGTCAAGGCTCCTCGTCCCGCCTCGAACCGAGCGCAGGTTGCGGTAACATCCGTCCATGTCGTCCGCCGTCCTCGAGACGCTTCCCCTCGGGTTCCCGTGGGTCACCGCCGATCCTTTTCTCTTTTGCGTTCACCACGACGATGCGTACCCGGCCGGCAACGAGCGGCTCGGTCCGCGCGCGTCGCTCGCGGGCCGAAGGCTCGGCAACGACTTCACCGTGAAGGACGGCTTCCGCATGTATCACGGTCACGTCGTCCCCGGATTTCCGCAGCATCCGCATCGCGGCTTCGAGACGGTCACCATCGCCCGCCGCGGCTACATCGATCACTCCGACTCGCTGGGCGCCGCCGCGCGCTTCGGTCGCGGCGACGTCCAGTGGCTCACCGCCGGCGGCGGCATCGTGCATTCGGAGATGTTCCCGCTCCTCGACCAGAGCGCGCCCAATCCGGTGGAGCTCTTCCAGATCTGGCTCAACTTGCCGAGAAGCGACAAGCTCGTCGCGCCGCACTTCTCGATGCTGTGGGACGCCGAGATCCCGCGCGTCGTCCACGAAGAGGGCGGCCGGAAGGCGGAGGTCACGCTGATCGCCGGATCGCTCGAGGGGCGCGTCGCGAAGGCTCCGCCGCCGCATTCGTGGGCGTCGCGAGCCGACAGCGACGTCGCGATCTGGTGCATCCGCATGGACGGCGGCGCCGCGCTCACGCTGCCTCCTGCCGCAAGCGCCGAGACGAATCGCACGCTCTACTTCTTCCGCGGGCCGTCCCTCGACGTCGACGGCGATACGCTGACCGCGCACGCCGCCATCGCGGTGCGTAGCGACGCTCCGCTGCGTCTGACGGCGGGCGCGTCGGAGTGCGAGCTCCTCGTGCTGCAAGGCAAGCCGATCGGCGAGCCGGTGGTCGCTCACGGCCCGTTCGTGATGAATGCGCCGCGCGAAATCCAGGAGGCGATCGACGACTACCGCCGCACGCTGTTCGGTGGCTGGCCGTGGCCCGTCGACGATCCCGTGCACGGCAAGGACGAAGGCCGCTTCGCGCGCCACGCCGACGGCAGGGTGGAGCGGGTCGGGCGGTGAACCTAGTCGTCGCCGCGGTTCTCGGCATCGCCATCGCGTTCATCGGATCCATGCCCATCGCGGGCCCGCTCGCGGTGCTGGTGCTCGAGCGCGCCGTGTCCGGAAAGCGCGCCGAGGGCCTCTTCATCGCCTTCGGCGGCGCGCTCGCCGAGGCGGTCGTCGCGTTCGTCGTCGCTCTTTTGTTCCCGCTCCTCTTCGCCCTGTCGCACGTCGTGGTGACCGTGTCGCGCATCGCCGGCGCGGCGATCGTCGGCACGATCGGGCTCGTCTTGTTCGTTCACCCCGACGTGGTCAAGACTCCGCCGACGTCCAGACGGAGCGGCAGCTTCATCACCGGCCTCGTGCTCTCGGGCGTCAATCCGACCCTGGTTGCGACATGGACGGTGGTCGTTGCGACGCTCAACTCGCACGGTTTGCTCGGCCGGTCTGCCGCGGCGGCGTCGTTCTTCGGGCTGGGGGTCGGCGCCGGTGTCGCCGGATGGTTCTCCCTGCTCGTCCTTTTGTCCGGCAAAGCGCAGGAATACATGCAGGGTCGCCGCCGCACGCAGACGATTCGCATCCTCGGCCTCATCCTGGTGTGCGCGGGCGGCTATTTGATTTTCCGGTCGATGCACGAAAGCGGCGTTCCCGCCTGACGAGCGCTCGAAGCTATCGCCTTCCGCTTGGATAAATAGGACAACGCGGAGCCATGAAGCTCCACACGTCGTTCATCGCCATGGCATTCGTCGTCGCCGGCTGCGGCGGCTCGCAACCCGAAGCAGCGAGCGCGGGATCGGCTCCCAGCTCCGAACCCGCCGTCGCATCCGCTGCGCCGGCGGATACTTCCGCCACACCACCGGCTGCCACGGCGGCGCCGGCAGAAGCGGCGAGCGCCGCGGCAGCGCCGGAGCCGCCGAAGCCGATGTCCTTCGACATCGAGCCGAAGAGCGGTTCGAAGGTGAGCGGCACGGTCACCCTGACGGATACCGGTTCGGGCGTGGACGTCGTCATCGCGCTCGCGGGAGCGAAGCCCGGCAAGCACGGCGCTCACGTCCACGAGAACCCGGACTGCAGCGCCCCGGACGCGAAGAGCGCGGGGTCGCACTACAACCCCGACAGCCACCCGCACGGTTTGCCGACCGCGCCCGAACATCACGTCGGGGATCTGGGCAACATCGAGGTCGCCTCCGACGGCAAGGGCAAGCTTCAAATCACGATGCCCGGCGCGAACCTGAAGCCGGGCGATCCTCACTCGTTCCTGGGTCGATCCATCATCATTCACGAGAAGGTCGACGACGGCAGCCAGCCCGTCGGCAACGCCGGTGGTCGAATCGGTTGCGTCGTGCTGAAGTAAGCCGGCGCTCAGAACGCGCCGACGGCGGCGAGGCCGTAGCCGGTGCCGACGGCCGTCGGCGCGACGCGCACGGTCGCGGTTTGGATCGGCGTCTTGCGGCGCGCCGTTCCGGTGACCGTGATCGTCTCCGGGAATATGAAGGCGCCCGCGATCTGCAGGGCGCCGAGCCCCTGGAAGATGCCGTCGGCGATCAACAGGCCCTTGTAGAGCCCTTCGTTGTGGCATTGCGCGCCGACCTCGCAATGCCGATCGGCGAGATCCATCCACGGTCCGGCGACGGGGATGAACAGGTTGTGATCGCCGGGGTGATCGCTCTCGGCGGCGACGATGACCGAGGTGAGGTATGGGACGGCGAGGGCCGTGATCCCGCTGCTCAAGAGCGCGGAGTTCGGGCGGGTCTGGCTCACTTGCACCTCGTCGCTGCGGTGCGCGACGACGACCTCTTGCGCGCGCGCGTGCACCGTCGCGGTCGCGGCCGCCGCGGCGACGGCGGCTCCGGCGAGCTTCGATTTGAACGAAATCATTTCCACACTCCTCTTCGGATGGCGGCGTCGGTGGGGCCGCTCCATCCGGGTTCGAGTGCAAGCCCGATGCCGTCCCGACAACCGGGCAGTCGCGTGGCAAAAGGCGGCTCCAGAGCCACGTTCACTTCGTAGTCCGAGGTGGCGATTTGTCCCGTTCGAAGCGCGATCGCGCCGCACCCGCGCGAGATGTCCCAGACGTCTCGCGAGACTGTCAGAACGTCGAGAGCGGCGAGAGGGGAGAAGGGGGAGAAGGGCGAAGATGTCGCATGTCGACACGGTGATGCCGCTGGCCTTCGCGTCGAAGTCGGTGGATTATCGACGCTGTAAGCGGAATCTCGACCGCAGCTCGAGCGGCAAGCCATGCAACACAGGGAAAGCAACGCGGACCCGGCGCAGCGCGCCTCGCTGTTCGAGCCGCCCAGTGTCATTTATGAGGAACCAGGTTTCCTCGCGGCGACGTGGAGAAACGTCGGCATCGTCGTCTGGGGGAAACAGGCCACCCCGTCGCTCGCGAAAAAGCTCGAGCAGTTCAGCGACGATCTCCTGGCGCGGAATCCGAACGGCATCTCGGCGATCCACGTGATCACGAGCACCGCGGCGCTGCCCGATTCGGCCACACGCGCGGAGCTCGACAGATTGACCAACAAGTACGCGAAGGATCTCGCCGTGATGGGGACGGTCATCGAGGGGACCGGCTTCTGGGCGAGCGCGATGACCAGCTTCATCACCAGCTTGCACTGGATGTCCCGCAAGCCGTTCAAGGTGCGTACGGCCTCCGACGCGGCCGACATCGCGAACTGGGCGCCCCCGCACCACGCCGCGAAGACGGGCGTCCGCTTCACGCCCGACGAGCTCGGCCGCGCTCTCGGCCTCTCGCGTGAACGACTCTCCCCTAACTCGCCCCCGTAGCCACTCCGCGATCCGTCCTCACCAATCCGCCCTGCGATCGCCGATATTCGACCGGCGTCTGGCCCGTCCACCTGCGAAACGCGCGATAGAATGTGGCGACCTCGGAGAACCCGAGCAGGAACACGACTTCCGAGATCCGTAGATCGCGGCGCAGCAAGTAGCGGAGCGCCAGGCCGCGCCGCAAGTCGTCGAAGAGGGCCGAGAACGTCGTGCCTTCGCTCTGCAAGCGCCGCGCGAGCGTGCGCTGGTTCATGCGAAGCCTCATCGCGACTTGTGCCGCCGTCGGTTGCCCGCCCGCGAGCTCTTTCAAGATGAGATCGCGCACGGACTCGGTGACGTTCCGCGCTCGCGGCAGCTCGGCGAGAAGGAGCTCGGCGTGTCTGCTGACGATCTGATTCAGGTTCGCGTCGGCGTTGGGCAGCGGGACGTCGAGGTACTCCTGGTCGAAGCAGAAGCCGAACGCCGGCGCCGAAAAGCGCAGCGACGCGGGCGCGAAGGTGTTCTCGTACTCCGTGGTGTCCGCGGGGCGCTCGTGCAAAAACCACCATTCGAGCCCGGGAACCGGCGCGGCGTTCGGTCCGAGCTGCAGCAGGTGCGCGATCGTCGCTTGATAGTCGGCCGCGGCTCGCGGCAAGGGCGCCTTGCACTCGATGTGCACCATCGCGCGCCCTACTTCCACCTCGAGACGGTAGTCGATGGCGTCCGTGAGCAAGCGCATGAATCGCTGCGCCGCGGTGATGGCCTCGCGCACCGTGGGCGCCGAGCGGATCGCGTAGTGGAGCACCCCGTAGTCCGATGGATGCGCGCGCCGAGCCACCTTGAGCCCGAGATCCGGATCTTCGGTTTTCTCGATCGCGAAGCGCAGCATGTCCAGCGCCTGTGACAGGGGGACACGCGCGTCGTGATCCAGAGTCCGGATCTGGTCGAGCTCCTCCACCGTGAACGCCGGGTGCTCGGAGAGCGCCTGGGTAAACGGTAAGAGCAACTTGGCCGAGATGCAGATGTCAGGAACGGAGTTGGTGCGCGGCATGAGCCAAACCGGCGCCAATCATTCTAGCGGCAACGAGCGCCGGAGAGCACTCCCTGCACGCCAAAGGAGACGCCACCAGCGGCGTTCAGCGCACGAAATGCCGGTGCCGACTGCCTCCGCGCCGGCGGCAAGGCGCCGTGGCAGTTCCAGTCAGGCGCGCGAATTTTCCGTATATCAGACGTGCTCGCTGGGTTTTCGGCCTCGAAGCGGGCTCATTCGCCCGACGGAGCCCCAGCGCGGAGCGCCCGGCAGGGAGGTCGGCGGCGGCCTGATATATGCTGGATCGCGCATGGCAGCACTCTTCCGTTCGCAGCGTTCCCAGGTGCGGCGGTGTTAGCGCCCGGCGACGTGCTCGGCGGCGATTTCGAGATCGAAGCGCCGCTCGGGCAAGGCGGCATGGGCGCCGTCTACCGCGCGCGGCAGCGCAGCACGGACGCGCTCCGAGCCGTGAAGATCATGTTGCCGGAGTGGGCGACGTCGCCCGAGCTGCGCGAGCGGTTCGAGCGAGAAGCGCGCGCGAGCGGGCGCATCCAGAGCGATCACGTCGTGAAGATCATCGCGCACGGGGTGGACGCCGCGCGACAGGTGCCGTGGATCGCGATGGAGTATCTCACCGGCGCGACCCTCGAGGAGCGCATGGAGCAGCTCGGCGTGCCGCCGAATCAGACGGCGTTCGAGCTGCTCAGGCAGCTGTTTCACGGTGTCGCGGCCGCGCACGCGGTCGGCGTCATTCACCGCGACTTGAAGCCGCCGAACGTGCACGTCTCGGAGTCGCATCGCGCGGACGTCCCCTTCACGGTGAAGGTGCTCGACTTCGGGATCGCGAAGAAGGTCGATTCCGGCGGCCAGAGCACGCGGGCGCTCGGTACGCGCGCCTGGATGGCGCCCGAACAGGCAGAAGAGAAGAGCGCCGTTGGTCCGAGCGCCGACGTGTGGGCGCTCGGGCTCATCGTGTTCTGGCTGCTCACCGGTCGTTCGTTCTGGAAGAACGTCGACGGGAGCGACATCGAGCTGTTGCACGAGATCCACCTGGCGCCGATCCCGACCGCCGACGAACGGCTCGCGGAGCTCGGGTTGCCTCCGCTCGGGCCAAACTTCAGCGGCTGGCTCTCGCAGTGCCTCGTGCGCAACCCGTCCCTGCGCTTCCCCGATGCAGCCGCGGCGTGGAACGCGCTCGCGCCGGTGCTCGAAGAGCTTCCCGCCGAGAGCCCGTGGAGTCGGGTCTTCCGCCCCGCGGGGAGTCGTCGCGACCTGCGCTGGTCCGCGCCGCCGGCGGGCGCGCTCCCGCGATCGGCTTCGGCGGGCGCGCCGCCGCACGCCACGCTTCCGGCCGCGGTCGCCAAGACTCCCCGAGCTGCAGGGCTCACCCCCGCGCCGGTCGCGCGCGACAAGACGTCGGCGCTCGCGCGCGACAAGCTCGTTCGCTGGACGCTCGTGTCGCTCGGCGTGGCGGTGACGATCATTTCCGCCGTCGTGTGGAAGGTCGCCGAGCATCACGAGTGGTTCGGATTGCCGGCGTTGCTCCACGGCAGCGCCGACGCGCCGCCGCCCTTGCCGAGCGCACCGGTGCCCGTCGAGGCGCCGGCGGGAATGGTGTACGTGCCCGGCGGCTCGTTCGAGATGGGCGCCGGTACCACGGAGCCCGACGGCCCGGCGCACACCGTTCGCCTCTCGCAAGCTTTCTTCATCGACGTCCTCGAGGCGACCGCGAAAGACTACGAGGCGTGCGTGACGGCCGGCGCGTGCACGCCGAGCTCCGTGCACGGCCCCTATCTTCCCGACGCCGCCGCCGAGTACCAGCCTCTGTGCAATCGCACCAAGAACCGCCGCGGCAATCATCCCGCCAACTGCGTGGACTACGAGCAGGCGAAGAGCTACTGCATCCACAACGGCAAGCGGTTGCCCACGGAGGCGGAATGGGAATACTCCGCGCGCGGCGCCGACAAGCGCGCGTACCCTTGGGGCAACGACGTTCCCACGACCTGCGAGCTCGCGGTGACGAGCGGCTGTCAGGCGACGGGGACCGAGCCCGTGGGCTCGCGCATCGCCGCCTCGGTGAGCGCCATGGGCGCGCTCGACATGGCCGGCAACGTCGGGGAATGGGTGGCGGACTCGTGGGATCCGGATGCGTATCGAACCGCGGCGCCCGTCGATCCTCTCGTCGACACGAGCACGCCGATCGGCGTGCTCCGCGGGGGCAGCTGGGACCTCGACGTCTCGGAGGCGACGACGACGAGCCGCCAGCAATTCGACAAGCGGGAAGGTCACGTCAACACCGGCATCCGCTGCGCGCGTTCGGCGAATCGCTGAAAGTCGCCGTGAGGCGCATCGCGCGCGGTGCGACGCATTGTCACATCCGCCGGACAGGTTCCGGTGCGGTAGACGCCGTACCCGCGGGACGGCTTTCTTCTTGCAGGGTGACGCTTCCACGAATCACGTGGAACTCGGGAGGATCGCGCTTCGTTCGCTTTCGTTGCTCCTGCCGGCGCTCGCGCTCGCGCCGTCGTGCATTCACGACTCGCGCGACGTTCATCGGGCGACGGCGCTTCCGGAGCGTCATCCAGCGCCGATCGCCACGAAAACTTACCCGCTCTGCGTGCTGGTCGGCCCTCGCAATCAGGACCCCGGCGTATACGGCACGGATCTGGGCGTGACGGTGAAGCTGCCCGACAAGCCCGGGCAGGTGAGCGATCGGCTCGCGATCTTCTTCGGCGACACGTGGGCGAAGGCCGGCGATGCCTGCAAGTACCCGGTCGCGCACAGCGACGATCTCGAAGCCTGGCTCCCGTCGTATCGGCCGACGGCGCTCCGGGTGGGGCCCCCGACGGGGGACGAGCGCGCTGCCTGTCGCGCCCTCGAGTATCCCCTCGAAGATCGGGCGAACGCGACGTCGTGGCCCCGCGTCCGTCTCTTCGCGAGCGCGGACGCGAAGCGCGGCGACGAGCCCATGGACACGGGCATGCTCCGCGCGCCCGGCGGCGCCTTCAGCGACGGCAAGGTCACCTACGTGACGTACGGCTCGGATCCCGTGACCTGCGACGCTTCGAAGGAGTGCCCCGAGAGCATGCTCTGCTCCACCGATCCGGCGTACTCCGGCAAGCCGCTCGGCGAGTGCAGCGGCGCGTTCGCGAAAGCGCTGAACGGCGTCGCCGCGTATTGCAGGGACGACGAGGATTGCGCCGCGACCGCCAAGTGCAAGAAGCCCGCGCACGGCGTGTGTCTCGCCACGACTCCCTTCGCGGTGCCGTCCAAGGACGGGATGGTCGCGCCCAAGTGGTACGAGGACGATCCGCGTCGCGGCGTCGCGCGCGTCGGTCTCATCGCCGCCGGCGTGTGGCCGGATAGGCCGTCGGACTACGCCGTCGTGGTGCGCTTTCCGACGAACCGGTTCCAGAACGTCGCGGCCCGCACGGTCCGGTACTTCGACCCCGACGATCCGAGCAAGAACGACTATCGGCCGGGCGATCACACGCTGCTTCTGTGGGGGCGCGCGGCGTTCGCGGAGAAGGGCGGCGCGCAGGCGCTGCCGTTTCTCTTGTATCAGCCGCTCGCCGAATGGCGGAGCGGCGCGCCGCGACGATGGCACCCGCGCTTCTTCGCCGGCTACCGCGCCGACGGACGCCCCGCGTGGTCGGATCACGAGAGCGACGCGCAGCCGATCTACGGCGCGCCGGGCACGGCGCGCGACGCGTCCGGCGAGCGGCTCGAATGGAAGGAACCGGAGTTCGACTACGTGAACCAGATGACGTTCGCCTGGGTCGAACCGCTCCGGCGCTGGGTCATGCTCTACGGCGGCGACGATCCAGCGTTCATCGTGCTGGACCCCGGCAGCGCGACGGCGCCCGCGCCGGTGCACCTCGAGCGGAGCCCCGGCGCGATTCACTTCCGCGTCGCGCGCCACCCCTGGGGGCGCGCGCGACGCGACAGCCCGCCGGAAGACGGATTCACCTCCGCCGAGCCGGTGCTCACGCGACGGCAGGCCGCGCCTTACCTCGCGTGCGGCGACGGCGGCGAGAAGGCGCTGCCCGGCTGCTTGAAGCAGGGCGATCCGAACGGCCCGTTGTCGCTCTTCGGGACGCTGGCGAGCCTGTCCACGAAGCTCGACGTCGGCGCCTTCGCCGACGTCACCGCGAAGTGCCTCGGCGGCGCGGTGGCCATGGCGGGACAGACCGCGCTGTCCGGCAACCCCATTGGCCGCTTGTACGGCGCGAACGTCATCCAGGAATGGACGGCGGAGGTGAAGGACCCCGCCGCTCCCGGCCGCCGCGCCGCGGAGATCTACTGGAACGCGTCGACCTGGAACCCGTACCAGGTCGTGCTCTTCAAGACCGAGCTCCGCGTGGAAGACGAAGGCGCCGTCAAGCGATGAGCGCGGCTCTCGCCGCCGCGGAGTAGTCCGCGCCTCCCTGGCCTCGCTCTCGCTTCGGCGCGCGGGCGAGCGCCTCGCTGCTCTCCCGAAGGAGGGCTCGGCGGGTTTCGAGCTCGCGCTTCTCGGTGGATTGCTGCTTGCCCATGGCGAAGAAGCCTTTGATCACGTCGAACCGCCCGCGCAGGAGCGCCTCTCCCATCCACGGCAGCATCGCGCTCATCGGGACCATTTGGTCCGGGGCGAGCTCGCGCGCGAGGACCCTCGCGACGCGCTCCTTCAGCTCGGGCCGCCGCGCCACGTGGTCGATGACCCAGCGCATGAGCGGGTTGTTGAACCCGACCGTGCCCTGCTGGACCGCGTCGTAGTGGAGCGGCAACGTCGCCACGTCGCGATCGCGCCAGTAATGCGCGAAGGCTTCGTCGCGCCCGTCGAAGATGGCGCTGGCGAGCCGTTCGGCGTCGAGGAACGCGTCGGTCATGCCCATGCCGGTCACGTAGTCCTTGAAGTGCCCGGCGTCGCCCACGAGCGCGAACCCGGGGCCCACCGGACGCCGGTAGAAATAGTGGGCGTCGAGGAGGCCGCAGCCCTTGCCGACGGGCTCCTTGCCGCTCGAAAGCGGCCCGGTCACCGGCGACTCGGCGAGCTTCGAGAGCAGGCGCGCGCGCCAGTCTTTGCCCCAGGTGCGCATGTCCTCGAGCGGCATGGTCGCGACGAGCACGACCAGATCGCCGTCCGCTCGAAACACGTAGCGGACGTCGTCGCCCAGGTGCTCGAGCGCGGCGTCCCAGTCGTTTTCCCATTTCGCCGGGGCCGGGAAGTAGAGGTAATAACCGCCGCGCGACGCTTCCGCGGTCAGATATTCTTCCACGCCGGTGAGCTTCGCGACCGTGGAATTCACCCCGTCGGCTCCGACCACCAGGTTTGCCGTGAACGTCTCTTCTCCCCGCGGCGTCGTCGCGACGACGCCGGTGACGCGGCCGCCGTCCTTCAGCAGCGCCTTGACGCGGTGACGGTCGCGGAAGTCCGCGCCCGCGTTCTCCGCGAGGTTCTGCAGGGCGGGGTCGATCGTCGAGCGGCGGACGCAACGGGCGCCCCCGCCTCGGTCGAACGTCGAGATCATGACGACGTCGTCGAGGGAGAAGCGGAAGCGGGTCGCCTCCGGAGCGGTGCGCACGACGTCGCCGAGCCCCATGCGCACCAGCGACTCGACTCCCGGTGGCTGGATGAGGTGCGTCGACATCGGCATGTTCGTGCCGCGCGGCGACGCCTCGAGCAGCAGGGTCTTCACGCCCGCGCGCGCGAGATGGACGGCGAGGCTCGCCCCGGCGCAGCGGGCCCCCACGATGATGACGTCCCAGCTCTGGTTCATGGCGTTCCTCCTTCGACGTGTTCGGTCGCGTCGCGACGCTCGTTCGAAAAATGGATAGCACTAACTATCCATTTTGCCAAGCGCCGCTCCGGATCCGGCCAAAACACCGGCCGGATCGTCGGTGTTGGGGTCGTCACGATTCCGTCACGGCGCCGAACAATGGCCTCGCTAGGCTCGCGTTCCCCGGGCGCCGATCCAACGACGTCGGAGGATGTAGGCGATTCATGAATGCGTCGCGATACGTAAACCGTGAGCTCTCTTGGCTCGAGTTCAACCAGCGTGTGCTCGAGGAAGCGCAGGATCCCACCGTTCCGCTGCTCGAACGAGTGAAGTTCCTCGCCATCGTCAGCTCGAACCTCGACGAGTTTTTCATGGTCCGCGTCGCGGGGATCAAGCGGGACATCGCGCGCGGCGTGTCGGACGGCGAGACGCCGCCGACGGAGGTCCTGCAGGCCGTGTCGCGGCGCGTGCGCGAGCAATCCGCCGAGCAGCATCGCTGTTTCCTGCAGGAGATCAAACCGGCCCTGGAAGCCGAAGGGATCCGTCTGGTTCGGCCCGACCGCCTGAGCACCGAGCAGCGCGAATTTCTGGAGCAGCACCTCAAGACGACTCTTCTGCCGGTCCTCACGCCGGTGGCGATCGATCCGGGTCACCCGTTTCCCCACCTCGTCAATCGTTCGCTCTGCCTGGTCGCCGCGATCCGCCCCACGACGCCTTCGGTTCTGCCGAACGCTCGCATGGTGGTCGTTCACATGCCGAGCCAGGCAGCGCGCCGCTTCATCCGTCTGCCGAGCCCGCAGGGCGAGCAACACTTCATGCTGCTCGAAGACCTGGTGCGGCACCACCTGCCGCTGCTCTACCACGGCTACGAGGTGCTCTCGTGCCACGCCATCCGGGTGACGCGCGACGCGGAGTTCGACGCCGAACAGACCGCGCGCGATCGGCTGGCCGCCATCGAGGCGGCGCTTCGCGAGCGGCGCATGGGTCCCGCGGTGCGGCTGCAGTACGACGCCGATCTGCCGCAGGACGTCCTCGAGACGCTGGTGCAAGAGCTGGGGCTCGAAGAAGAGGATCTCTACGCGGGCGAGGGCCTCACCGCCTTCGCCGATCTATTCGAGCTCTACGCGGCGCTCGACATCCCGCGTCTCAAGGATCCGCCGATGACGCCGATGCCCGTTCCGGCCTTCGATGCGTCGCGCAGCATGTTCGCGTCGATCCGCGAGGGCGACGTGCTCGTGCATCATCCCTACCAGTCGTTCGACGTCGTCACGCGCTTCGTGCACGAGGCGGCGATCGATCCCAAGGTCCTCGCGATCAAGATGACGCTCTACCGCGTGAGCCCCACGTCGCCCATCGCGCAAGCGCTACGGCTGGCGGCGGAGAACGGTAAAGAAGTCGCCGTCCTGGTGGAGCTCATGGCCCGCTTCGACGAAGAGGCGAACATCCGCTGGGCGCGCGCGCTCGAAGACGTCGGCGCGCACGTGGTCTACGGGCTCCCGGCGCACAAGACGCATTGCAAGGCGTGTCTCATCGTGCGGCAGGAAGCCGACGGCATCCGGCGCTACTGCCACGTCGCGACGGGCAACTACCACGCAAAGACGGCGGGCCTGTACACGGATCTCGGGCTCTTCACTTGTCGCGAATCGTTCGGCGAAGACCTCACGGAGGTGTTCAACCTGCTCACCGGGTACATGCGCCCGCGCCCCATGACCCACCTCCTCATCGCGCCGACGAGCCTCCGTGAAGGCCTGCTCGAGCGCGTGCGGCGCGAAGCCGCTCACGCGCGGGCGGGGAGACCCGCGCGCATCGTGCTCAAGATGAACAGCCTGGTGGATCGTCCCCTGATCGACGCGCTCTACGAGGCGAGCGACGCGGGGGTGGACATCGCGCTGATCATTCGAGGCATTTGCTGCCTTCGTCCGGGCGTGCCCGGCCTGTCCGAGCGCATCCGCGCCGTCTCCATCGTGGATCGGTTCCTGGAGCACGCGCGCGTCTTCTATTTCGAGAACGGCGGCGACCCCGAGTATTTCCTGGCGTCGGCGGATTGGATGCCGCGCAACCTCGACCACCGCGTGGAGATCGCGTTTCCGGTGCTCGCGCCGCCGCTGCGCGAGTTCGTCCGCGAGGTGCTCGACATCCAGCTCTCGGACAACGTGAAGGCGCGCGAAATTCTTCCGAACGGGCGCTCGCGACGGCCGGAGCGCGTCATCGGCGACCCCATTCGCGCTCAGGAACGCCTGTACGCCATGGTCGCGGCGCTGGAAGAGACCGCCGGCGGGGGAACGCCGTCGGCGCCTTCCGTCGTGGCTGGCGCGGCCCACGACGCGTCGGTGTCCGCAGTCCTATCGTGAACGGCCGAGTTTCCTCGGCTGCCTTGCGCACGGAGCGCGCCGTCGCTAGGAAGAGGGAAGTGTCGGACGGTCACAGCGCCGGGCTTCGCCGCGAACGCGTACAAGCATCGCCGCGGTACGTGAACGGCGCGTTCAGGAACACCGAGCGCGTCGCTCCCGGCCTGCGAAAGGGCACCACCGGCAGCACGATGCGCGAATATTTCTTCGGCGGCCAGCGACGCCGGCCGTCGTCCCCGTTGCCGTCGGTGAGTCCGCTCGAGGCCTGGGCGCGCACGCCGCAGACCGGCCTCCGCGCGACGTGGCTCGGGCACTCCACCGTCCTCATCGAAATCGACGGAGTCCGCGTCCTTACGGATCCGGTCTGGGGTGAGCGAGCGTCGCCGGTCTCGTTCGCAGGCCCCAAGCGCTTTCAACCCGTTCCGGTCCCCATCGCCGCGCTCCCGGCTATCGACGTGGTCGTGGTCTCGCACGACCACTACGATCATCTGGATCGCGAGAGCATCGTCGAGCTCGGGAAGCTCGGCGTGCCCATCGTCACGTCGCTCGGCGTCGGCGCGCACCTGGAAGAGTGGGGCGTGCCGGCCACGCTCGTCACCGAGCTCGACTGGTGGGAAAACGTCGAGATCCGGAGAGGGACCGGCTTGTCGATCACCGCGGCGCCCTCGCAGCATTTTTCGGGCCGCATCGCGCAGGCCCGCAATTCGACGCTGTGGTCGTCGTTCGCGTTCCGTGGTCCGCATCACGCGGTGTTCTTCAGCGGCGACACCGGGCTCACGCCGGAGTACCGCGACATCGCGGCGCGTCTCGGCCCCTTCGACTTGGTCATGCTCGAAGTGGGCGCGTACCACCCGGCGTGGGGGGACATCCACCTCGGCCCGGAGAACGCGCTGTCGGCGCTCGAGCTCCTCGGCGGCGGTGCGTTCCTTCCCGTGCACTGGGGCACGTTCAACCTCGCGATGCACGAGTGGGACGAGCCCGCCGAGACGCTGGTGAAGCTCGCGGAACCGCGCGACGTGCGGCTCGTCATGCCGCGTCTCGGCGAAGCGACGGAGCCGTCGCGCGTGGAGCGCGTCGACGCCTGGTGGCGTCCCGTCGCAGCGCTTCATCGCGCGCGTTCCGCGGGTGCGGCCGCTCTGGCCGCGCCCGTCCGTGAGCAGTAATCGGCGAGCACCGCCGGGTGTCGAAGCGCACGTGATCCTCGACGCACCTCTGGAGACGCTCTTCGAGCGCACCGATCTTCCCCGGTTCGATCTGCCGCCGTCGCTCCAGCAAGCGTACGGCGGCGCGATCGGCTTTCGGAAGCCGTGCGTGTTCGCGAACTTCGTGACGTCCGTGGACGGCGTCGTGGCGCTGCCCGAACCGACGGAATCGGGGCACATCATCAGCAAGAGCAGCCGCGCGGACCGGTTCGTCATGGGCCTTTTGCGTGCGTGCGCCGATACGGTGATGGTCGGCGCGGGCACGTTTCGCAAGACGCGCGGCGCCCGGTTCCGCGCCGATGCGATCTATCCGGACGGGGCCGCGGCGTTCGCGGAGCTGCGCGCGCGGCTCGGGCTCGCGCCGGCGCCACGCTTCGTCGTCGTCACGCGCAGCGGCAACATCGACACCGGCGAGCCCGCTCTCGACGGCGCGCTCGTGGTCACGTCGCGCGCGGGCGAAGCCGCCCTGCGCGGGCGTGTGTCGCCGAACACGGAGGTCGTCGCTCTCGGCGCCGACACGCTGCTGCTCGCCGACGTCGTCGCTCTCCTGCGAAAGCGCGGAGCGGAGTCGTTACTGACCGAGGGAGGTCCGTCGTTCTTCGCGGAGGCCGCTTCTGCGAGGCTCGTGGACGAGCTGTTCGTGACCACGTCACCCGCGCTGTTCGGCCGTTTCACGAACGACCGGCGCAAATCGCTCGCCGACGGAATGGACCTCGGCGGCTTGCCCATGGAGCTCGTCTCGGCGAAGCGGCACGGGTCGTATCTTTTCCTGCGCTACGCGTTCTAGTCTCGACTTGAGCGAGGCTTGGAAGAACAGATCACGATCGTCGTGGAGGCCAAGAGCCACGAGAAAAACCGGCGAGGCCGGTGCCAGTTGGGGGTCTGGTCGCGAGAGACGCACGACATTTGAAGCGTGCGGCATCGACCCGAAGTCGAGAAAGCCGCGCGAACGCGGAAAGGTGCGAGTTTTCTGCACGCGAAACGCGCGAAACGCGAGTCTAGGGGGTCGTCCATTTCCCTGCGACGTGCTGACTCGCGAGCGCCCGATGATGGTTCGTATACGTACCTTCGTTACTGACTCGCGAGTGCCCGATGATGGTTCGTATACGTGTCTTCGTTGCTTAGGGCCCGCGAGTGGCGAAGTCAGTCGTGCATCGGGGCTCCATGGTTTCATGAAAAGCAGAAAATCGCTCGTTCTCGGGGAAGAATCCACCGAATAAACCATTCCTGGAGCCCTCATTCGCGAGCGCATGGCGATGGTTCGTATACGTACCTTCGTTGCTGACTCGCGAGCGCGCAACGATGGTTCGTATACGTACCTTCGTCTCTGCATCGGTAACCACCCGAACGAGCGCTCCTTCCGTTGGCGATCGAGCGCGCTCGCGCGGTCAATCCGAACTGTCGGTCAGCGGCGGCGGATCGCGGCTTCCAGTACTTCGGCGATGCGCTGCTCGAGCGCCTTGTTGCTCACGGGCTTCGTGAGCAGCGGCTGCTGCGGCGCGACTTGACGCGCGCGCTCGATCTCCGACGCCGTACCGGAGACGAAGACGATGCGGCTCGACAGCTCCGGCCAGCGCTCGCCGATCTGGTGCGCGAGCTCGATGCCGTCCATCTCGGGCATCTTGAGATCGCTGATGATGATGTCCGGCTTGCTGCGCTCGATCTCCTCCGTCGCGGCGCGGCCGTTTTCGGCGGTCGTCACCTGGTGGCGCTTGAAGGTCCGCGCCATCGCGTTCCGGACGAGGGGATCGTCGTCTACGACGAGCACGCGCAGGTTGTTCTGATCGGCGACTTGGGCGGAGATCTCCTTCGAGGAGTCCGACCGCTGGCTCGGGATGGGCGCCGCGCTGGGTGTCGCGCCGTTGGCCGGCGCCGGGGTCGTCGGTGTCGCTGCGACGCTGGGCGGCGCCGCGCTCGCGCTGTGCGTCGCTCGTTCGAGCGCCTCCACCCGACGGCGCAGCGCTTCGTGCTCGCCGGTGTCCTTCGGCGGGGCGGTGAGGCGGTCCAGCGTTCGCTCGCGCCGCAACAGGCGCTCGACGCTGTCGAGGACGCACGCGCGCAGATCGGCCAGGCCGAACGGCTTCCTCAGGCAGCGGAAGCGCTCCACCGTCAACCGCGTCGCGAACGAGACCACTCCGTCGTCGCGCGTCATCAGGATCGATTCGATGTCCGTCCGCTCGGAGCGCAGCCGGCCGACGAGGTCGAGCCCGCGCACCAAGGGCAGATCGTCGTCGACGACCACGACCGCGCGCCCGGTCGTGCGCACTTCGCGCAGCGCGCCTTCTATCGACGATACGTGGACGACCTCGAAGTGGGTGTTCGGCAGCGACGCGACGAGAAATTCGCTCGCCTCGCGGTCTCCGTCGACCACGACCACGCCGCGGGCCCGCCGAAACGGCGTCAGGCTCTTACGGTCCAGCGGCAGGCGATCATGGGCGTCCAAATGGGAGACTCCAATCGGCCAATACGGCCGTATCCCGTCATTCTTGAGTCTCTCGCACCCCGTCTGCGCGTGTGCGGTCATGTGCGGCGCGCGCGTCGTGCGCCGCCGCGGTTCAGGAAGCCTTCCGCTGCGCTCGGCGCACGCCGGCCAGCGCATCGGCGAGCCTCCGCACGAGCTCCTTCGGCAGCAGCTCGGATCGTATGCCGGCGTCGACGCCTTTTTGCCAGTCCGGTTCGGGCACGCGGGGCACGGCGTCCTTCAGCGTAGACAGCAACTGCGCGTCGAGGCCGCCGATCGCGATCCGGAGCGCGTCGAGCGTCGTCGGTGCGGCCGTCGTGATCACCGGCGCGAGCTGGATCACCTTCGCCGCGGACATGAGCACGCGCCATAGAGCCTCCACCGAAGCGACGTCGAGCTGCGCCGCGCGCGCCGCATCCCCGACGCGGGCGAGCACGCGGGCCTCCTGCTCCTTGTCCTCCACCGGTTTACCGAGCGCGCGCTTGGTCGCGCCGACGGACGGCATCAGGTCCAAGCGGAGTTGAACGTCGGCGAGGACCGCTTCGAGATGCGGGTTCCATCCGGCGGGCGTGACGTCGCCGAGCCACTTGCGACGCAGGCGCGCGAGAGAGCCGTCGTTCTCGTACGCGAACAACGCTTCGTCGAGGCGGCAGGCGAGCGCCGGCGCGTCGCGCCGCACGTAGAGCGCTTTGCGATCCCGCGTCAGCGGCGGGAGCAGGGCGAGCTCCGGCTTCGCGGCGGCGTGCGCCTCGGCGCTGTCGCTCACCGCGGCGTCGGCGGCGCGCGTCGTCACCCTGTCGAACAGCAACGAGTTGTCACCGAGCAGCTCGAGCGTCGCGCGCGGGAAGAAGGCGCGCGCCACGTTCGCGAGGTGCCCGCCGCGGTTCACGGCGATCCGTACTCCCGGCGCGTTCAACGTCGAAGGATCGGCGAAGCGCGCCGCGTCTTCTCTGCGGATGCAGGTGACGGCGCCGGTGATCGCGTACGGCCGCGAGAACGTCCCGAAGAACAGCCTGTCGGCGCGCATCGTCACGCCGCTCGCGGCCACGTCGAAGCCGTTCTCTTCGAGGCGCGCCGACAGGTCGGGCCACTTGAACGGCACGTACTCGACGCGGACGCCGAGCGCACGAGCGAGCCGCTGAGCGAGGTCGACGTCCAGTCCGGCGCGCACGCCGCCCGCCGCCTTTACGAACGGCGCATAGTCGTCGCTCACGCCGACGCGCAGCACGCCGGCCCGGCGCAAATCGGCGAGGTCGTCGGCGCCGGCGCGTCCGGTGATCGAAGCTGCGGCGAACAGAGCTCCCAGTTCGAGGAACGAGCGACGGCGCATGCGGCCCGCAGCCTACACCGCGGTCGGGAGTTTCGTCCCTTGCAACGGGGCGAAGCTCCGGGAGGCCGAGGTCGTCACTTCGGCGGCGCGGCGAGCGTCGTGCCGGCGGGCGCGGTCGGCGCCGAAAGCGCTTGCGCCGTCTGACCGATGTCGCTGGTCGCGCCCGGTTCGAGCGCTCCTCCGGGCGCGGCGACGTGAGACAGATAGAGCGCGAGCATCGACTCGGCGTCGATGAGCGAGCTTTCCGAGCCCGCGGTGTACTCCCAGCCGCCGTTCGCCGCCTGCTTCCTCACGAGCCAACCCGCGCCGCGGAGCGCCTCGAGACGCGCCTGGACGTCGCGCCCCGCGGTCAACGAGAGCGCTTCGACGGCGTGCGCCGTCGATTGCAGATCGTCCGCGGGCGTCGCGGCGTTGTATCCCCACGCCCCGTCCGCTCCCTGGAAGTCGCGGAGATGCGAACGGATCTTCGTGACGAGCGCCGCGGGCGCGCCGGCGTGATGGAAGATGACCAGCGACCACGCGAGCCCCTGAACGTAATTCCGCTGACCCGCGTCGTCGACATCGAACAACGGAGGACTCGACGTCACGGCGCCCGCGGCGACGTTCGCATACGTGTCCGCGTCCTTGCCATAGCCGTAGCCGGGGAACGCCGCGTCCAGGGATTCGGCCCCGAGCATGTACCAAGTAAGATCGTACAAGACGAGAGCGTCGAGTTTCTGCGAATGGCGAACGTCGCGCGCTTGCTCGGCGAGCGCCTGAACGCCGCCGGCCGCCGCAACCTTCGCGTCGTACCGGGCGCGCGCGAGCTCGCTGAAACCCTGGTCTTCGGCGAGCTCGCCGAGGAGCGGCAGGAACACGAAATCAGTCGATGAATCGATTTCCGGGCGCTGCTGGGAGCCGAGCCCGGCGCCGAGCAACGTGGTCCGATAGCGCTGCGCGTCCGCCCCCGCGCGGACCGCGGCCCAGACACCGAGCGCGGTCGCGCCGTACGTGTTCTCCGGGCTCGCCGTGCTCGTGTGGCTGGTAGCGCTCGAAGGGAAGGTGAAATCCCATCCGCCGTCGTCGGGATCGTCGTCGTCGAGGCCGTTGCGCGCATTGTCGCCGATGGCGTCCGCCTGCAAATCCGAAAGCCGAGCGGCTCCCTTGGAGAGCGTTCGCCGGAGCTGCGGCGTGATGAAGGACGGCTTGCCGCCGGCGCCGATGCGTAAAGCCGAGGAGACGCTCGCTGTTTCCGTCACTCGAGGACTCGCGACGGGGTTCGTGGCGTCCTCGGCTTGACCACACCCGCAAACCAACGAAACCGTCAGCATACCCGTGATGAACCGCATGAGTGCCTCCCGATCCTCTGGCGATGTGTCGCAGCCTATCTCGAGGCGTGCCCGCGAACCGGAACACCACCCCGCGCACGAGTTTCGCGCCGTGTTCGCGATGGAACCAATAAAAATCAGCGAGGCGTACGTGAGCGGCGCGCGCGTGTGGCAAATGCAACTCGTCCCGGCGGCCGTGCTACGGCTCGACCCGTGACCGACGCGGCGTTCGCGCCGCTCTCCGCTCACTGACTCCGAGCTCTGCTCGGAGTCGCTCGCGTCATTCACCGCTCGTGTGTCGAGGACGCGAAGTGGCAAGTGCGCTTTGCGTGCTCGCGCAGAACCTCTGACGCCGTGGAAGCGCGGCACCTCCGTCGAGGTGCGGAGCCAGACCGTCGCTGGCCGGAATGGTCCTCGAGTACGAGTGAATCGCTACCGTCTCGTCGTCGTCGATTTCGGGGCTTCGGCTCCATCGCGTATTGGAGCACCGCGCCATCGCGAGCGATCCGAACCGACGCGTCCTCACCAAGTCGGCCTCGCTCGAACTGCCCGATACCGGTCCGTATGTCTGGGGCGAGTTCGCGCTGCGGATTGAAAAACCCTAACCGCACACGTGCCCCAAGCGGATTCTCTTTAGCGCGCCTGTTTTCGCCATCGCGAGTGCGGTACCCGGTCGCCACCGACGCATTAGCTGAACGAGCCAATGGGCGCCCCGTTCCCAGATGGTGCCGGGATTGGCTCGGACCGCGACGATGAACAATCGAGTTGCGACGGCTCGTGCGTGTGCTCTTCTACATGGTGCGTGGGAAGCCTACAGAACGCCGGAGACCCACCGCCGAGAAGTCACCGTCCATGTCGACATCGATACGACAGCGTCTGAACGGTTTGGTTACCGGGATCGCGAACGCCGACGGCAGAGCCGTCCGAGTGACCGTTCGCGTCGCTCCCATGCTCTTTCTCACCGTCGCCTGCGCGACGGGAGAACAGCTGTCATCGGAGATGGTGAACGCGTTCACGGCTCCCGACGCCGCGGCTCTGCGCGACTCGGGAATGTCCATGGCGGGTCAGAAGGGAGCCGGCGGCAGCCAAGCCAACACCGGTGGAACGCCCGCCATGGGCGGCACGGTGGGCGAGGGCGGGACGTCGTCGAGCGGCGGCACGACGCAGATGAACGCCGGCGGCACGACGAGCAGCGGCGGTGCGACGAGCAGCGGCGGGACGCACGCCATGGGCGGTACGTCCAGTGGCGGCGCGGCGAGCGGCGGCGCGTCCAGCGGTGGCGCGTCCAGCGGTGGTCGCTCTTCCACGGGGGGAACGACGGGAAGCGGTGGCACGACGAGCAGCGGCGGCACGACGAGCAGCGGTGGAACGACGGGAAGCGGCGGCACGACGAGCACGGGCGGCACGACGTCGGCGTGTCCGGGCTACACCACCAACGACGATTGCTCGAAGTGCATCTGCATGAAGTGCGCGAGCCAGGTGTCGCAGTGCTTCCAGAGCAGCGACTCGACGAAGAACATGCAATGCGCGGCGATCCAGAACTGCGCGCAGCAGAACCACTGCGCGAGCACGCCGTGTTATTGCGGGGCAAACAACGCCGCCTGTCTCATTCCCAACGGGCCGTGCCTCAGCGAGATCAACACGGCGTCGAACAACGGCGGTCCGCTGGTGGTCCAGCAGCAGTCGACGGACACCACAACCGCCGTCGGTCGCGCCAACGCCATCGGCATGTGCAGCGAGTCGAACTGCAAGTCGGAGTGCGGCCTGATGTAGGCCGTCGGCCCGGTGGTTGACGGCGCGGCGGCTCGCCGCTCTGACGAGCATTCGTGACGGATGACACGCCTCGGGAGCGGGCGCCGTCGTCCGTTTCGCTCACAGAATCTTCTTCAGCGAGCCCCGGGCGTCGTCGAAACCGCGCCAGGGATCGGCGGCCTGCGTCCGTAGCCGCTCCGGGACCTGGACGATGTCGAAGCCGTCTCCGGGGGCTCGCGCGAGCTCGTCCCACGCGAGGGGCACCGACACGGGCGCACCGGGTCGCGCGCGCGTGGAGTACGCGCAGATGGCGGTCGCCCCGCGCGAGTTACGCAGATAATCGAGGAAGATCTTTCCTTTCCGCTTCGCCTTGGTCATCGTCGTCAGGTACCGCGACGGCTTTTTCTGCGCGATCTGCTCGACGAGCGCCTTGCAGAACCGTTTCACGGAATCCCAGTCGAGCTCCGGCTCGATCGGCGCGACGACGTGCAGCCCCTTGCCGCCGGTCGTCTTGAGAAACCCCGTCAGCCCCAGGGACTCGAGCGCCGAGCGGACGTCGGCCGCGGCCTCGATCAGCCGCTCGGGCGGCAAATCGGGATCGGGATCCAGATCGAACACGAGCTGATCGGGCTGTTCGACGGCCGCGATCTTCGAGCCCCAGGTGTGGATCTCGAGCGCGCCGAGCTGCACGAGGCTCACGAGGCCGAGCGCGTCGTGGACGACCAGGTAATCCTTCGTCCCCTTCTTCTCGGCGATCGGGAAGGTGTCGATCGCGTCGGGCATGCCTCTCGACGGATGCTTCTGGAAAAAGCATTGCTTGCCGATCCCCTCGGGGCAGCGCACGAGCGTGAGCGGTCGCTCGGCGACGTGAGGCAGCATGAAGTCCGCGACGCGCGCGTAGTACGCCGCGAGGTCGCGCTTCTTGACGCCCTGTTCGGCGTAGAGCACGCGATCGGGGTTCGACAGCGCGAGCTTCGAGAGAAGCGGCGGATCGCGCGGAACGGCGCGCGTTCCGTCGTTGCTCGCCCTTCGGCGCGAACGGCCTGGGTTCGCCGGCTCGGGGCGCTCGTCGTGCACGTCCCGCGCCGGCTTGTCGTCGCGAAGGCCCTGGAACGAGGCGTGCCGCAAGATGCCTTCGGCGGTGCGTTCGGCGAAGCGGATCTGCGCGACGAGCTCCGGCGCGATCCAGTGGACGCCCTTCGCGTCGTACCCGCGCGGCGGGTTTACGAACGGAGGCTTCCGCTGTTCGAGCGGTCCGAGGCGCTTGCCGATCTCGGCGAGCGATTGCGCGGAGAACCCGGTCCCCACCTTGCCGACGTACCGCAGCCCGTCCTTTTCTCGAACGCCGAGGAGCAGCGCGCCGAAATGGCCGCGGGAGCCTTCCGGATCGGTGAAGCCGCCGATCACGAACTCCTGTACCGCGGTGCACTTCACCTTGAGCCATGATCTGTCGCGCCGCGAGACGTACGGCGCGTCGACGCGCTTCGAGACGATTCCTTCGAGCCCGAGCTTGCAGGCTTCGGAGAAGAACTCGTCGCCGTCGCCGACGACGTGCTCGCCGAGGCGCAAGGGCCCTTTGCCGAGCGCCTTCTTCGGCAATCGGTCCGCGAGGGCCTGCTTGCGTTCGATGAGTGGAAGCGCGCGCAGATCTTCGCCGTCGAGGAAGAGAGCGTCGAAGACGACGTAGAAGCACGCGCCGTCCTTGCCCGCTTCCATGGAGTTCTGCAGGCGCTGGAAGTCGCTCACGCCGGACTCGTCGAAGGCGACGACCTCGCCGTCGAGGATGCTGTCGTCGAGCGGCAGCGCTTCCAGGGCACGCACGATGGAGGGCAAGCGCGCCGACCAATCGTTGCCGCGCCGCGAAAGGAGCCTGACCTCGCCGCCCTCGATGCGCGCGAGGATGCGATAGCCGTCGAGCTTGATCTCGTGCAGGTAGCCGGCGCCCGCGGGCGCCGCGTCCACGAGCGTCGCGAGCTCCGGCTGCACGAAATCCGGAAGCTTCCCCCGGCGAGGCGCTCTCGCGCGGGTGCTCTTCGCGGCGCTGCGCGCCGCGGTCTTCTTCGTGGCGATGCGCGGCGCCGAGCGCGCGCCGTCGACGCCGCGACCGCTCAGCACGCTCTCGGGCCGCGCATTCACGATGTCGGCGGCGTCGCCCTTTCGTGCTTCTTCGTCGGTCGCCTTGAACAAGAGCCAGCTCGCGCGCTTGGCCGTCGGCTTCGAGGTGCGGACGAGGTGAAAACCGCCGCGCAGCTTTTCTCCGTCGAGCCGGAACGTCAGCCGTCCCTTCCTCAATGCCTCGTGCGGCTCTTCCTCGGGCGTCCAGGTGCCGCGATCCCACACGATGACCTTCCCCGCGCCGTACTCGCCGCGCGGGATCTCTCCCTCGAAGCCGCCGTATTCGACGGGGTGGTCTTCCACCTGCATCGCGAGGCGCTTCACCTTCGGGTCGAGGCTCGGGCCCTTCGGAACGGCCCAGCTGAGCAGGACGCCGTCGAGCTCGAGCCGAAAGTCGTAGTGGAGCGCGCGCGCCGCGTGCTTCTGCACCACGAAGCTGTTTCCGGCGCCCTTCGTCCTCTGGCCGCGCGGCTCGTCGGTCTTCGAGAAGTTCCGCTTTTTACGATATCTCTCGAGGCTCATGTCGCTCACCCGTTGCGCAATATGACTCTCCGAAAGGGCGCTCGCCCGTGACCTTTCAGTGGAACGTCGACGTCAAGAGAAGCTCGGGGATCTCGTAGAAGAGGCGCTCCTCGCCGGGCGCCCCGGGGGGCGACCGAGCGAGCGCCCCCACCGAAAAGCGCGCCATCGCACCCACGCTGAACTGGTGTCCGACGAAGAACTCGTATCCTACGCCGAAGGACGCGCCGCCGCCGATGCTCGCCGGTTTGATCGGGTGGCCCTTCGTATCGCTCTCGACCTGTACGGCGAGCCCGACCGCCGTTTGCACGTGAAAGCCCCTCAGCGGATCGGGATAGAAGTCCAAGAACGGGCCAATTCGCCCCAGCGTGAGCTTCACCGAATCGTCGTCCGGGGAAACGCGAACCCCGCGGACGATGAAGGTCGGATCGAGTTGCGCCGTCCAGACGTACCCGCCGACGACGAGCCCGGGCCTCGGCGTTCCGCCGATGAAGATGCCGGCGCTCTGTCCGATCGCCCAGATCCGGTCGCGGCCGCTCGCCGAGCCCGAGACGCCCGCCCACATGCCGGCGAGCCCGACGTCGGCGCGCCCGAAGAAGCCGTCGTGACGGTACGCGGTGGGATCGGCCTTCTCGCAGGCGCACGGCGCGACCGGGGCCTCTGCTTCGGCGCGGCCCGCGGCGTCGTCGGCCCGAGCGGCGCGCGCGGCCAGCGCGAGTAACGCGAGCGCGTTCAGACATCGTGCAGCTCGGCGCGGCCGCCGCGAGGGAGAGGCGCGGCGATCGCGCCGAGCTGAAAATTCGAATGGGAGCATCCGGCTCGATGCCGGTTCAGATGAGGACGATGATGAGAACGACGAGCAGGATGACGACCAGCACGCTGGCGCTGATGACGATGACGTCACCGCCGCGGTACTTCTTGGCGTCGGGAGCGGCCGCCTCCCGCGCCGCGTACCGCTGCTCGTCGCCGCGCGCGCCGAAGGAGGTGCCGCGGGGGACGGCGTGGGCCGCGAGCGCGGGGCTGGAAGTGGCCACCGTGGATGTCGGATGAGCGTGAGAGACGCCCGAGAAGGAAGTGACAACCGATAGGGACAGAGCCGATGCGGCTGCTAGGTGTCTTAACTTCATGGTCGGGGAGGTTGCAATCGACGTGCCCGTGAGATTCACCCCTTCGCTGCGGCCGCAGGGTCGTCCTCCGGCGCACGCAGGAACGTGACGACCGTGACTCCCTTGCTCACGCCCCACTCGCGCGCGAATCCGTCGAAGCCGTCCGTCTGCCAGCCGCGTCCGGGGTCGAGCAGTAGAACCTGTCTCTTCTCGCGCGAGTAACCGACGACGACCTCGTAATGTGCGATGGCCTTGTTGCCTTCGTACGCCTTGCCCAGCCCGACGATGACCGGACGCCCGTGGTCGAGCTCGTAAGCGACGTCTTTCAGCGTCCCGTAGAAGACGAAGGACGAAAATCCGTGGCCTCTCGCGTACCGCTCCAGATCTCCGGCGCTGAGCCGCTGTCCGGCTCTGCCGGAGGACTCCGCGATCTGCGTCGGCGTCGCGGGGCGCCCCCAGAAGTCGAGCACGGCGGCGAGCGCCGCGGCGCCGCAGTCGTGATTACCCTCCTGCATCACCAGTGGAAAGTGAGGAACGATGACCCACCCGCCTTCGTGGAGCACCGCCGAGGGTTGCGCCTCGTGAGAAGAGCCTTTGTACGACGCGCAGCCGAGGCTGAGCGCGGAAATCGCGAGGAGCGCCTGGTGCGAACGCGGCGTGCGACGCCGGCGCGCAGGTGACAGCAAGGAATGGATTCGTGAGAGCATGGTCCGCTGTTCGGCTTACACGTCTCATGCCGGCGCGAGCCTTCGAGCCGCGCGCGATTTCGAGCGCACGCCGCGCGCTCGCCTGAAGAGCCGGCGCGCGGCGAAGGGACACCGTGTCTCAGTGAGGCACGGCGCGAGCACGATCTGCGGGGCTAGGTTCGCGGCTCGTACTGGCAGAGCCACGTCTCGCTCAACGTCTTGTCGCCGCTCCGCAGAAACATGCGGATCTCTGCGGGGTCCGTGCCGCTCAAGGCGAGATCGAACTGAGCGCGCCAATGCTTCGAATCGGGGACGGGCTCGACGAATACGTACGACACTTCGCCGCGGGAAGCGGTGATGTTCGCGACCGGCTTGGTGTCGTGCGGCAACGTCTCGAGCGACTTGCCCGCGAACTCCACGACGAATTTCGTCACACCTTTTGGACGCGTCGTGCCCGGTCTGCCGCCGCGGCCGATGCGTGTCGAGGTCACGTGCGCGACGTTCTCGGCCGGGAAAGGCTCGTCGGCTTGCCAATACAAGCGATACGAGAAGCGCATCGAGCCGCCAGCCTTCGCCGGCTCCGCGGGCTCCCAGAACGCGACGATGTTGTCGTGAATCTCGTCCTCGGTCGGGATCTCGACGAGCTTGACGGCGCCTGAGCCCCAGTCCCCGAGCGGCTCGACCCACAAGCTCGGGCGGCGATCGTAGCGCACGCCGTCGAGATAATGATCGAACGTGCGGTCGCGCTGGAGGAGTCCGAACCCCTTCGGCGCCTTGTCCACGAAGCTCGACGTGACGGTGCGCGTCGGATCGTGGAGCGGCCGCCATATCCGTTCGCCCGCGCCCGTCCACAGCGCGAGGCCGTCGGAGTCGTGGATCTCGGGTCGCCAATCGACGCGGAAGCCCTGGTCGTACTCGGCGAACCAGAACATCGACGTGAGCGGCGCGACGCCGAGCTGCGCGATCCCGTTTCTGAAGAACACCGCCGCGTCGACCTCTTGCAGGACGCCCTTTCCGCGGTGACACGCGAATCGGTACGCCCCGGTGATGCTCGGTCCAGAGAGCAGCGCGTAGACCATCGCCGGCTTGTCTTCGGACGGAGCCGACTCGATGTAGAACTCCGTGAACTCCGGGAACTCCTCGCTCGTCCCCGCGGCGCTGGTGTTCACCGCGATGCCGCGCGCGGAGATGCCGTACTGGCCCTGGTCGCCGATCGCGCGGAAGTACGACGCGCCGAGGAACGCGAGCCAGTCCTGCGTCTTCCAATCCGAGCGCCGTCGCGCCTCGTGGAACCTGAAGCCCGCGAAGCCGGAGTCGCGCGGCAGCTTGCGAGCGATCGAGTCCGCGGGCATGTCGAAGTCGTCCGGCGAATAGAAGATCTCTTTCGAGACGCCCTTCTGCACGACGTGCATCTTCACCGAGCTCCGGAACCATTGCCCGAGGTGGAAGAACATGACCGGATAAGGGCCAGGTCCGTTCGCGAAGAGCGCGCGATCCGGCTTGAATCGGATCTTGCCGTGAACGTCGTAGTCGATCTTGGAAACGATGTCCGGGGCGGGCCGGTACGGCGGGACGTACGGCTTCGTCGACAGCTGCCGCGCCCGCTCGACGAGCCCCTCGAACGTGAACGACTCCGGCTTTCCGAAATCCAAGCCACCCGCCGCTTCGGCGGAGAAGACGTCACGAGCGAGCGGGAACAAGCCGGCGGCGATCGCCGATTTCACGAAGGCGCGTCGTTTCAAAGAAGACATGGCGTGGCTTTCTCCTCGCGCCCCCCTCTTTCCGCGTCAAGCAGCCGCCGAGCGAACGACGTCGCGCGGTTCGACTGTGCACGGTGTGACGATTTGACTCGCACTGCGGCGCGCCGTCCCGTCAACGATAGATGTCGACTTCTTCGAGATGGAGGATCGAGCGACGCGCGACGCGCAGGCGCACGTAGCGCGCCGTCACCGGTGGGAAGCTCGGCTTCCAGGTGCTGAACTCCGTGTCGCGGCGGGCGATCTCGTGGAAATGAGCGCCGTCGTCGGAGACTTCGAGGACGAGCGGAACGGCGCGGTCGAGCACCGCGTCCTGGCGGTTCTCGACTCGCATGGACGAGAACGTCGTTTTCGCCCCGAGGTCGTACATCAGCCAGGGGTCTTGCTCTTCCTTGGTGTGGAAGAAGATGCGCGTCTTCGCTCCGCCGCACTCCGCTTGCGCCGGGTGGCATTCGAACATCGCCGAGCTCGCCGACCATCGCTTGCCCGCCGCGAGGTTCGGCTTCTCCGGTTTCAGCACGATCGCTGCGCCGACGAGGGCGCCCAAGAAGAGCACCGTGAGCACGACGCGCGCGAAGGCGACGAGCGTGAGGCCGTCCAGCACGCGCAGCGGCCGCTCGCGCACGTCGATGGCCACCAGCGCCGCGCGTTTCAAGAGCAGCGCGGCCGCGTCTCGCTCCGGTGGTGGACGGTCGGCAAGGTCGATCGCGAGCCGTTGCACGGCGAGCAGGCGGCGGATCTCGGCGATGCGCTCTTCCGGCAACGCGAGCTCGCGCACCACCTGTGCCGCGCCGTCGAAGAGGTCCTCGGGCTTCGGCGCCTGGACCGTCTCCTGGAACGACCAGAGCGCCCAGACGAGGGCCTCGGCATAAAGCGCCGCGGAGTGGGCCGACGCGAGCTCGCGCCGCGCGGGATCAGCCGGCTCGTTCAGCAGCACCGCCGTGGCGAACGCGGCTTTTGCCCGCGCCAGGAGCTCGTGGGCGCGCGGTGACGCGGATGCCGCTGCGAGCGCCTTTTCGCGTTGCGAGCGGCACGTGTACCAGTCGACGACCTTCCGAAGAAACCCGGATCTGACTCGAGGCGGCGTCGATACGGTCTGCGCAGACGCCGACGGGACCGTCTCGGACTCGGTCTGGCTCATTGCGAGCGACACCCTAGCATCCGGTTCCGGCCTTCCAGGCGCGAAAAAATCGTCGCCGGTCGGTCGATCGAGCTCCCTTTCATTTGACGTATCGGTGAAAGCCGGCACCCCCCGGGCGCCGGCACGAGCTCCCTCTGGAGACCGAATGGAAAGGAGAAACTACATGCGATTCCTTTGCCTTTACAGGCCGGGCCGACCCGAACGCGGAGGCCCTCCGAGCCCGGACGAGATGCGCAACATGGGCAAGCTGATCGACGAGATGACCAAGGCCGGGGTCCTGCTCGCGACGGAGGGCTGCGAGCCGAGCTCGAAGGGGTGCCGCGTCCGCGTCGACTCCGGCAAGTTCACCGTGACCGATGGGCCGTTCCCCGAGACGAAAGAGCTCATCGCCGGGTTCTGCTTGCTCCAGGTCAAGTCGAAGGACGAGGCCGTGGAGTGGGGCAAGCGCTTCTTGCAGACCGTCGGCGAGGGCGAGAGCGAAATCCGGCAGATCTGCGAGTTCTAGAGCGCCGGCAGAACGCGCGCTTGCGCCGCGAGACGAAGGTGCTGTGATCGGAGGCCCGTGACGGCCTCCGACACGCACCGCGCCATTCACGCAGTCTGGAGCATCGAATCGGCCCGCGTGATCGCGGGACTCTCACGCATCGTGCGGGACATCGGCGTCGCCGAAGAGCTCGCTCAGGACGCGCTCGTCGCGGCTCTCGAGCAGTGGCCGGAGCACGGGGTTCCCGAGAACCCCGGCGCGTGGCTCATGACGGCGGCCAAGAACCGCGCGATCAACCATCTGCGACGGAACAAGCTCCTCGAGCGCAAGCACGAGGAGCTCGGTCATCTCATCGACACCGCCGAATCTGGTCGCCTCATCGAGGGAATCGAGGCCGCCATCGACGACGACGTCGGCGACGATTTGCTCCGTCTCGTGTTCACGGCGTGTCATCCGATTCTCCCGATGGAAGGACGCGTCGCGCTGACGCTCAGGCTGCTCGGCGGCCTCACGACGGAGGAGATCGCGCGCGCGTTTCTGGTTTCGGAGCCGACCGTCGCTCAGCGCATCGTCCGCGCGAAGCGGACGCTCGCCGAGAAGCAGGTGCCGTTCGAAGTGCCGCGCGGCGCCGAGCTCGGCGAGCGGCTCGGGTCGGTGCTCGGCGTCGTCTACTTGATCTTCAACGAGGGCTATTCCGCGACCGCCGGCGACGACGTCCTGCGCCCGCATCTGTGCGAAGACGCGCTCCGCCTCGGGCGCATCCTCGCCGAGCTCGCCCCCAACGAACCCGAGGTCCACGGCCTCGTGGCGTTGATGGAAATCCATGCGTCACGCGCCGCCGCGCGCACCGACGCCGCGGGGGAACCGGTGCTCCTCTCCGAGCAGAACCGAGCCCGCTGGGATCGCATCCTGATCAACCGCGGCCTTGTCGCCCTCGAGCGTGGCAGAGCGCTCGTGGGAAGCCCCGGCCCGTATTTGCTCCAGGCCGAGATCGCGGCTTGTCACGCGCGGGCGGCGACGGCCGAAGACACCGACTGGAGACGGATCGCCACGCTGTACGGCGCGCTGTCCGAGATCATGCCGTCGCCGGTCGTCGAGCTGAATCGCGCGGTCGCCGTCTCGATGGCGGAAGGACCGGCTGCGGGGCTCACGCTGGTAGACGCGCTCGCGTCCGAGCCGTCGCTGCGCGAATACCATCTGCTACCGAGCGCGCGCGCGGATCTCTTGTGGAAGCTCGGCCGGTTCTCGGAAGCGCGTGGAGAGTTCGAACGCGCGGCGGCTCTGACGCGTAACGCGCGCCATCGCGAGCGCCTGCTCTCCCGCGCGGCCGAATGCGCGGACCGGGACGAAAAAGCCGGTCGTTGAAGCGCGTACAGTCGTCGTATTTCCGGCAACTTAACGCAGCCAAGCAAAGCCCTTGCCATTTCCGGGGGCGACCCCACCTTAAGAGCCGTGTTCGACCCCATCATCGTTAAAGCAGGTGGCTACGAAGCTTCGACGGACGGTGTCGCGCTGACGATCCGCCGCGACAACGGCGTCGTCGTCGGTGAAGGGCAAGTCGCGCTCGGCGCCAGCGGCTTCTGGATCGGCGGCTACGAAGGCAAGCTCGACGACGAGGTCCGAAAGGCCGTCGAAGCGCTCATCGCGGAGCACTACGACGACATCGTCGCGCGGCGCATCGTCCTTTCGGGCGGCGCCGCCGACGCTTGAGTCCCGGCTCCGCCGGTTCGTTCCGTGGCTCGTGGCGATCCGCGCGGATCGTGAAGACTCCAGCGGGAGTGCTAGTGACCTAGATCCTGATTCATCCAGAGCGCGCCACTCGACATCACGAAGAAGCCGCACGACACGACGGTGTTCGACGGATCCGACATGTTCAGGTAGTGCCCGTACTTCTCGAAGCAGGCGATGTTGCCGCTGAAGTACTCCTGCAGGCACATGTCGCGGCCCTCCGGAGGTTCTCCTTCGTTCCACATGCTCTGCAGGCACGCCTTCAGCGCGCCCGCGGCGCCGCCGTATTGCTGCGGCGGCCAGCCCGGACACGTGTCTTGCGCGCTCATGCCCGGACACTTTCCGGCGGAGCCGTGCGCCACCATCGTCGTGCCGTCGGATTGCGCGCCCATGTCGGAGCAGGCTTCGACGCTCGCGCTCGCGCGCGTCAGCGGAGCGAGCATCTTCGTCGCGCGGTACATGTTGATCGTGTCCACGCACGTTTGACGGAGCATGTCGACGTCGCCGAGGACGCCGGAGCTGCCGCCGTTCGACGTGCTGCCCGCCGCGCCGCCGCTGCCCGCCGTGGAGATCCCACCGCCGCCGAGCGTGCCGCCGCCTCCGGTCGTCCCGCCCGACCCGAAGGTGCCGCCCGAGCCGCTGCCCGCGGATCCCGGAATGCCGCCGGACGACGTGCTGCTGGTGCCGCCGTTGCTCGAGATGACGGGACCGCCGCCGGTGCTCGCGGCGGTGGTGCCCGCCGCACCGACGGCGGGAGCTCCTCCGGCTCCCGACACCGTCGCGGTGCAGCCGCTGAGATCGACGTGACAGGCGGTGCACTTCACCGTGCCGGCGACGGCGACGCTCATCGTCGCGGCGGCGCAGGTCGTCTGCACGGTGCCGTCACATTCTTCGCCCGGCTCGACGACGTTGTTGCCGCACACGGCGGCGGGGCCGCCGCCGTTGCCTGCCCCGAGACCGCCCGCGCCGTCCGGGCCCGCCGCCGGGTTGTCCGACGAACAAGCGACCGAGCGCAACGCGAGCACCGCAACGGCTGCGATTCCCCAGGTCCGCTTCGAACCGAAGCGCGCTTCGCCGAAGATCCTGCGCGTCGTTGCTTGCCACTTCATCGCAAAGTTCCTCCAACCTTGAATTGCCGCTGATTTGCGCGCTCGAGCGGATGCTCGTCCGCTAGACACAGTCGCTCGAGCGCGCGGGAGCGAGTCACATTTTCGCCGCCGCGCGCGGTATGGCCGAGCCAGCTAACGCGCGACGGAAATTGGGCTAAACCGTGTCTTAGCGCAGGCCGGACCGGCGCGCAGCAGCGCGGCAATAAATCTGGCAACTACAGTGGTCATAAATGACCGATGCGGAGATGACCCGCCGCGGACAGACACGCGCTCGTGTCGGATTTTTTCAGTGGGGGCGCGAGCCCTTCGACGCAGCACGTGGCTGGCGAGGATAGTAGAAAAATCAGACCGGCCGGCTATTTGGCGGACACGCTAGCCGCATGGGCATTAGCGTTGGCGGCGCTCGTCACGGCAGGGGTTTTCGAATGATTAACACGTCCAATTTCTTGTTCGCCATCACGGCCATCCTCGGCGGCGCGACGCTCGTCTCCGCGTGCGGGAGCGACTCGACGAACGGCAACGCCGGCACCGGCGGCTTCGGTGACGTTCCGTTCGGCGGCGTCGCCGGTTCTCTGGCTGCCGGCGGCAGCGTCGCAGCGGCGGCGGGTGGCACCCCCGCCGTCGTCGGGGGCGGCGGCGCTGCACCGGTTGGCATGGGGGGAACGCCGATCGTGGGCGGCGGTGGAACGCCGAACGCCGGAGGCACTCCCGTCGGCGCTGGCGGGACGGCCGCAGGTGGAGCGGGCGGCGCCGCGGGCGCGTCGGCGGGTGGCACAGCCGGGATGGGCGGCGTCGCCGGCGCCGCGGGCGTGGGCGGCATGACGCCGCTGTTCCCGCCGTTCCCGACGAACGGCATGCCCATCACCGCGCCGGACAACACGTGGACGTACCTCGACTTCCCCGACACCAAGTGCCGTGACGGTACGCCGGCCGGTCTCGCGGTGAGCCTCAACTCCGCGTCGACGAAGGTGATGCTCTTCCTGCAGGGCGGCGGCGCGTGCTTCGATTCGCTGACGTGCGGACTGAACCCGGCGAACACGTCGACGCAAAAAGCTGCGGTGACGACCGGTCTCTTCAACCGCAACAACGCGGCCAATCCGGTGAAGGACTGGAACTACGTGTTCGTCCCGTATTGCACCGGCGACACGTACCTCGGCACGAACGACAACGGCATGATCTCCGGCGTGACCGGCGTACAGCACTTCATGGGCAGGAAGAACTTGGAAAGCTTCCTGAACCGCATCGTGCCGACGTTCCCGAAGGCCACGCAGGTGCTCCTGACCGGCGTCAGCGCGGGCGGCTTCGGCGCCGCTTCGAGCAGCTATCTCGTGCAACGCGCCTTCGGCGACGTTCCCGTCACCATGCTCGACGACTCCGGCCCGCCGATGTCGACGATGGTGATCCCGGAGTGCCTGCAAGAGAAGTGGCGGACGACTTGGGGCCTCGACGGATCGATCCTCGCCGATTGCGGATCGGCTTGCCCCAACCAGAACGATTACACGATCGACTACACCAAGTTCGTCCTCAAGCTCTCGGACATGCGCAGCGGCAACGCGAAGAGCGGGCTCATCGATTCGAACGACGACAACACCATCACGCTCTTTTACGGCTACGGGCAGAACAACTGCACGGGAAGCCTCGCCACGCCCGTTCCCAAGGCGCAGTACGACGCGGGCCTCCTCGAGTTCCGTTCCATCGTGACCGGCCTGACGCCGAACTTCGGGACGTATTACCCGAACAGCACGCAGCACACCTGGTTGCTGGACGACAGCACGCTCTACAGCGAAGCCGAGGGCGGAACGAAGCTCATCGACTGGATCACGGCGCTCGTGAACGGCACCGGCGTGTCTCAGGTCGGGATGTAGTTCTTAGCACTACTGCCGCACCTTTCGCGGTCGTGGACGTTGGTATTTTCGGGCGAGGCGGCGCGGACATCGCGGCAGCCATCGGATGAGGGCACGAGCGACGGCGAGCCGGAAGGTGATGAGGGAGTCGTGAAAGTGGCGTTCAGGCCGCGCGCGCGATCGGATCGTCGAGACGCGAGCAACCACGGAGACTGCCGCCGGCGTTTGATCGCGATCACCGGCTACGGCCAGGGTCACGACATCGTCCGTAGCCAGAGCGCCGGCTTCGACGTGCACCTGATCAAGCCGGTCGAGTTGCCTGCCGTCATCGACGCCATCGAGGGGGGCAATTGACGCTGGCGCATCCGGTTTCCTCCTGGCTGCACCGACTCTGCGTCGGCTTCGCGGGCCTGGCGCTGGCCGGTTGCGAGACTGCACACGAGGCAACGGGTGCGGTTCGGCTCGGGTCCGCAACCGTCCCGTCGGCGGCCCCGCCCGTTGCCAGGTGCGACCGCGTAAGAACCTGTCTCGGTGCACTGCCTCACGAGTATGGGCCGGCGAATGCCGATCTATCGAAGCGGGTTACCAGCTGTCTCGGCGCCACTCTGGCGGAGCGGTGGGACGCTCGAGATTGTGTCCCCTTCGGAGTCGCGACCGACGTCACGAATGGCAGGAAGCTCGAAGCGTACGTTGCCTGCAGCGACCTATGCCCCGACTACGTGCATACCGGCATCCGGTACGTGGACGTGCACCAACCGGAGTGCGAATGCCTCGGGGGCAACTCCGTCGGCCCCGAAGACACGGGTTGCGCTCCCGGCGGGAGCTCCCACGCAGAAGGTCCGAACAGCTTCGAGGTCGTCGGGGCTTCCGGCCACTACGAGGTCAAGGCCAAGGGACCGTTCCCTCACGTTCGCCTCGCGTACCTCGGACTGCAGCGGGAGATCGACAGCGTCAACGGTCGCCGGACGAGCGCCGCCGCGAGCTTGACCGAGATCGTGAAGCAACTGATCGCGCAGCCTCCTGCGGATGTTCGCTTCTGGCAGTCAGGGCCTACGCGGGGCGTTTATGCCGAACGAGTCGTTTTCGATCGCCTCGCTGCGTTGATGTCGACCCTGCCGTTTGCGACCGCAGCCCAGTCGCTCGAGTGTCCCGAACCGGACGGACCAGGACGAGTGACGCTCTGTGTCGGCGACCGGGCGCTTCAATGCGACGCTGCACGCGATCGAGCGTGCGCAACGTTCGCGTCCGAGATCGAGAAAGCTGCCCGAGCTCCGATGGGGCCTCGGGTCCGGGAGCGGATCGACTGCGCCGATCTGCGACGGGTCCCGACGTTCGTCGCCGTTCGCTTCCGCGATCAGACTATCGAACTACGGTACGTCGACTGGTTACCTCGAATGTCCGCTGGCGAAGTGCCCGCCGAATGAGACGACGGCGAGTTGCTCTCCTAGTCCGCGGTGCAGACCGCTCCGCCGTCGGGAGCGTTCTCACAATCAGGGACTTTCGAATCCGGAGAGCTGCAAAAATCGAAACCATTGCACGGACCCCCGGCCGCAATCCGCGCGATGCAGACGAGTGAATCGTCTCGGAGCCCGCAGTAGCTGTCTCCGCGGTCGCCTCGAACTCACGCGGTCCGGCCAGATCGACGCCGCCCACGGCACCTCCGCACGCGACGGCGGAGTAGCACGCCGTGGCCACGAAAACGGATCTCCTAGCGGTCATCTGGGATCGGAGCAGCGCTCACGGCCAGGACAGAGCGTACGCCCACTGAGTCGAGGTATCGTTGCATGCGATGGTGGCAGCCCCGCAGTTCGGGAACACCTGGACCTGCACGCTGGAAGCGGATCCCGAATACGCGAAGGTAGCGGTGCAATTCCCCGAGGTGTCGCAGCAGGTGTTGGACCAAGCCGCTGCGCGGCAGCTTGCGGGCTGATGTCGTGAGGTGCAGCCACAGCCACGTCGCTCGAGGATGAGGTCGTGGTGGAAGAGAGCGAAGCCGGATGCCCGGATCCGGCCTCGTCGCCGCCGTTTCGGTGAGTGAGTTCCCAGCGAGGAGTGCGTCGCGGACCCTGATGGATCTGCCCCGAAGTCGGGGCGCATTCACAGGAGAAAACGATGGCACAGACATCCGATCGTCGATTGTCGAAGCTGGAGAAAGCACTCGACCTGCGCGCCGTACGACCCAACACGCGGGAGACGTACCTGCGGTGCGCCGGGAAGTTCCTCGATGCGGTGGGCAAGCCCGCGGGGCGCGTGACGTGCGGCGATGTCGAGCGGTTCCTGCACGACCAGGTGCAGCTGGGGGCGCGCCGCGCACGCGTAATGTGTACCTTGCCGCGATCCGGTGGCTGCTGCGCGCCGTGGGGCGCCGCGATGTGACTGCGTCGATCCCCCAGGCAAGGCTTTCGCGTGCGCTCGCTCCGGTCCTGACCGGAAGTGAGGTGGAGCGGTTGCTCGGCGCGGTCCAGTCCATCAAGTACCGGGCAATCCTCACGACGGCGTACGGGGCGGGTCTTCGGATCGAGGAGGTCCTGGCACTCGAGGTCTCGGACATCGACAGCAAGCGCATGCTGCTGCGGGTTCGAGATGGCTGAGACGGGTGGACGGTTCATCGCGATGAGTCCGCTGCTTCTCGCGGTGCTGCGCATATTGGAAAGTGCTCGCAGCACGCACCTGAAACGGACCCGGCATTCAGCGCCGGCCCCGGCGCCCACGTGAGCACCCCGTTCCGGTGCGCGCTGATTCCCGAATATCCCCGACGCCGTGTCCGCACGGCTCCCGGTGTTGGCTCAACGGCGACATGGGCGCCGCTGCCAACCTGCTCTAGGATCTTGAATTCCGGCTTTTTTCGCCGCGATCTAGTTCTAGACTCGAGTTTCTTGCGACCAGAGCCCCAGCTGGCTCCGGCCTCGCCGGTTTTTCTCGTGGCTCTTGCCCTCCACGACGATCGTGATCTGTTCTTCCAAGACTCGCCCAAGTCGAGTCTAGAATCCCGCCCCGCCGAACCCGGGGAGCCCGATTCCCGTGGTGCCGCCGGCGCCGATGCCGACGACTCCACCGGCGCCGATGCCGATGATTCCACCGGTGCCCAGTGCTCCGCCGGTGCCGATTCCCGGCGTGCCGCCCAGGCCGAAATCCGTCGTGCCGCCGACGCCGCCGAGACTGTTGTCGCCTCCGTTTCCGATCGCGCCGATGTTCGTCGTCCCGCCGCTGTTCCCGGTGGCGCCGGTCCCGCTGCCCGGTGCGCCAGGGCCGCCGATGATGATGCCGGTCGGGCCGACGCACGCGAGCGCGGCGTCTCCGTTCCCTACGACCGCGCCGTCGGGCAAGGTCGCGTCGGCTCCCGCGTCGACGGGGGTGCCCGGGCAGGCCGCGAGCGGCGGGTGATTGTCGTTGTGGTTACACGCACCGACCATAAGGGTGGTCAGAAAAAACGTTGCGGCGCCGGCCCACACCGACGCTCTCCGAGCCGCCGACATTTCGTCTCTGGGTAACACGTGCCCTCTCCCGCTGGCTGGCCGCCATGCAGCCGTCATCGAGAATGTGCACGAAGCATACCGATTGCGCCGAGGGCAAATGCGCTTGTCGCAGCAAAGGCTGCGCGACTCTTCGCCTCGAACGGCGCGCAAGGCGCGGCTTCATGGCAATCCCGACGCCGCGGATCCGAGAGACGGGTCGGGAGCGATGCGCCGCCTCGCGGAGCGCAACCTTGACGACTCGAGGTGCTCTTGGAAGTCGGTGAAATCATTGGTGGTGAGGCTCGACCTTGAAGCGCCAAGATCCCGCAGAAAGAAGAGAGCCATTCGCGACTTCGCGCGCCGGATCGTGGCGCCACCACGTCGCTCGCAGCTCCACATGTATGCGGGCGAACGGTCCGGATGTGCTCGCCACACGCATACGGAGATGGGCGCCGGTCGCGCCTACGGCGGATCGCCTTCGCGGATGAACAGCGCAACCGGGAAGTCGGCGAACACGTCGCGCAGCAGGATATCGCCGGACGCCGCGAGCACCGCGCCGGTGAAGAGGTTTTTGTACCTGCCGGGGTAGGGCAGGGCGAGCGCTTCGTCGCCCCAGGCGTCGCCGAGCGCGAACGGACGCTCGCCCTTCGTCTTGACGTAGGAGTGGCGCTGCACGCAGCAGACGAGCCGACACGATTCGAACGCGCGGGTGAACGCGACGACGTGACGCCCGGCGGGGATCGCTTCGTAGTCTCCGCGCAGAAACAGGTCCCGATGCTTCTTTCGCGCGAGGAGCGCGACGTGGGTGACGTACAGCTTCACCCTGCCGTCTTCGAAGCTCGCGAGCAGCTCTCGAGCGAGAGAGAGGGGGTCGCCGCTGCGCCCGCGGATGGTCGAGAGCGCGTCGCGCCGTCGTCCGTAATCCACCGGCCTTCGGTTGTCCGGATCGACGAGGCTCTGGTTCCAGAGCTCGGCGCCCTGGTACGTGTCGGGGACGCCGGGGCAAGTCAGGCGTAGCGTGCACTGCGATAGGCCGTTCGTCGCGCCGTAGGGCGCGATCAGTTTGGTGAAACCGTGCACGGCCTCCATCAGCGCGTCGCTGCCGAGCGCGCCCTTCACGAACGCGGCGACCGCTTCGTCGTACTTGCTGTCCGGATTCGTCCAGGACGTGATCTCCTTGGCTTCCTTGCCGGCTTTCTCCAGGTAAGCGACGAGCCGCTTCTCGAAATCGGCGCGGCGGTCCTTGCCGTTCCAGCCGACGGGCCACGCCCCGACCAGGGACTGATAAAAGAGGTATTCGTGTTTGCGCGTCGGGGCCGGCTCGCCCTGGACCTCCGAGCGGAAGCCGTCGGCGATTTCACTCCAGCGCCGGATCTCGCGGCGCCATCGGGCGGGCATCTCGGACAGCACGGCGATGCGCGCAGCGGCGTCTTCGCCGCGCTTGGTGTCGTGCGTCGACGTCGTGGTCATGGAAAGCGGCCACGCGCGGACGCGTTCGACGTTGCCGCGATGGAACGCTTCCGGGGCGATCGCGAACGCGGCGGGATTGCCGCCGACCTCGTTCATGCACACGAGCCGCACGTACCTGTAGAACGCGGTGTCCTCGACCGCCTTCGCCATGACCGGCCCGGTGAGCTGCTGGAACCGGAGCGCGAGCGCCGTTCGATCCGCTTGCTCCTCGGCCGACCCTTCGGGCTCGAGCAAGAGCAGGCTCTCCAGGAACGAGAACACGCTCGCGCTGATCGACGGCGAATGGCGGCGCGCCGCCGTGATCGCGCGCCGGATGTGCTGCGCGTCGGCTTTGCTCGGCGGCTCACCCGCGCGCAGGTACGTCCGGTACACCGGGAAGCTCGCGATCGTCTCGGTGAGCGCCTCGGTCAAGCTGATCGCCGTGAAGTCGCGCCACCTGCGGTTCTTCGCCGCGACGCGCTCGAGGGCCCTGCTGAGCATGCTGACCTCGCTCGCCATGCTGAAGCGCAGCACGTGCAACTTGCTCTCGTAGGCGTGTGTCTCGAAGCTCTTCGAGTCGGAGGTGAACGATTTGTAGAGCTCGGTGAGCGTCGCCTCGGCGGCTGGGTCCACCCAGAGCCCGATCACCTGCGCCGTGAAGTCGTAACCGGTGGTGCCGTCGACGAGCCACGCCTGCGGCAGCTGTTCGCCGGGCTCGAGGATTTTTTCGACGAGCAAGGGGAGCGGGCGCGCCGCGTCGTCCGGGCCGCGGCCGCTCTGTTCGGCGGGCACCTGCGCCGGGTGGAACGACTGCTGGAGCGCTTCGAAATACGCGAGCGGGTCGTAGAGGCCGTCGGTGTGATCGAGCCTCAGGGCTTGCACCTTGTCGTCGTCGAGCAGCTTGCGGACGAGCTTGTGCGCTTGCTCGAAGACGGGAGGCCACTCCATCCGGACGGCCGCGAGCGCGTTGATGTCGAAGAAGCGCCGGTAGTTGATCTCCTCCACCGCCACGCGCCACGACGCGAGCCGGTAGCTCTGCATCTGCAGGACGCGATCGAGCCCGTCGAAGCTCGTGGGTTCGCCGGCGCGCCCGTTGAGCTCCTCGACGGCGGCCGCGAGCGCCGCGCCGATCGGCGGCGCCTCTTCCACGAGCCGCGCGAGCCGCCGCTTCCACACCTCGTTCTCGCGAGCCCTGCGCTTTCGCTTCTCCGCGTCGCGTTCCGCGCGCGGCGGGAGATGCACGATCGCCGAGAGGATGCTCTCGAGCTCTTGCCGGTTTTCGTCCGACTCGGCGAGGTCGGACTTCTCCAGCGCGAGCTCGAGGATGACGCCGATCGACTCGGGCGCGAGCGGAAGTCTGTTGTCGAAGTAAGAGAGCGAGAGGCGGCCGCCCTCGACGCCGATCCGGAGCTCTCCGCGTTCCAGCACTTCGCCGTACGAGTCTCCCAGGATCGGCAGAAGGACGCGGTCGCGGAGCGCCTCCTTGGGCGGCGTCCAGTCGATGTCGAAATACTCCGCCGAGAGCGAGCTCGGGCCGTTCTCGAGCACGTCGTCCCAGGCGCGGTTCTGCCCCGAGGCGATGCCCATGTGGTTCGGCACCCAATCGAGCAAGAGCCCGAGGCCGCGCTCCTTCAACTGTTGCGAGAGTCGTTCGAAATCTTCTTCCGAGCCGAGCTCGTCGTTGAGGCGCGCGTGATCGACGACGTCGTAGCCGTGCGTGCTCCCGTGCGCGGCGGCGAGGATCGGCGAGAGGTACACGTCGGTGATCCCGAGGTCGGCGAGGTAGTCGACCACCTCTCGCGCCCGGTCGAAGCCGAACTCCGGCGTCAGCTGCAAGCGGTACGTCGCGCCGAGCGTGTGCACGAGGCCGCCCGCGCGGTTCACCCGCGAAGGCGACCGAAACAACTTGAGGGAACGCGAGACGAGCTTGGTCGTCTCGCTCGGTTGCCGCTTCTCTCGCGCGCGCTCCACCGCGGTGTCCACGAGGAGCTCCCACGGCTCTCGCACCGACTCGAGCGTCGGCAGGACGAAATCGAGGTCCCTCTCGCTCGCGTTCAGGAGCAAGAGCAGGTTGTCGTCGACGACGGGCCTGCCCATTTCGTCGACCTCGTCGATGCCTCGCCCGGCGAGGAACATCCCCAGGCTGCGCGTGGACGGGTTCGACCAGTCTTCCGGAGTCATCTCGCTGCCGTCGTGCCGGTACCAGACGAGATCCCTGAGCTCCGTGTTCTGGATGCTTCGGCCCTGGAAGAACTTGGAGCGATGGAGCGCCGGATGTTCCCGGCGGATCCGTAAGAGCCGCTTCGTGAATTCCAGGAGCTCGGCCTGATCCCGCGAGAGCTCCCAGTCCAGGTAGCTGAGCGCGTTGTCCTGACAATAGGCGTTGTTGTTGCCGCGCTGCGTGCGCCCGCGCTCGTCGCCGGCGAGGAGCATCGGCGTCCCTTGGGAGAGAAACAGCGACGCCAGCAGGTTCTTGCGCTGCCGCCGTCGCAAGGCGTTGACGTTCGGATCGTCGGTCGTGCCTTCGACGCCGCAGTTCCACGAGCGGTTGTTGTCGGAGCCGTCGCGGTTGTCCTCGCCGTTCGCCTCGTTGTGCTTGTGGTCGTACGTGACCAGGTCGTTCAGCGTGAATCCGTCGTGGGCGGTGATCAGGTTGATGCTCGCCGTCGGCGCGCGGCCGCTCGCCTGATAGAGATCGCTGCTCCCGGTCAGTCGATAGCCGATCTCGGCGGCGGTCCCGCCGTCGCCCTTCCACAGAGAGCGCACCGCGTCGCGATAGCGTCCGTTCCACTCCGCCCAGCGGATCGGAAAATTGCCGACCTGGTAACCGCCGTCGCCGACGTCCCAGGGTTCGGCGATGAGCTTCAGCTGGCTGAGCATCGGGGATTGGTGGATCAGCGTGAAGAAGCTCGAGAGACGATCCACGTCGTGCAGCTGCCGGGCGAGGGCCGACGCGAGATCGAACCGGAAGCCGTCGACGTGCATCTCCGCCGCCCAGTACCGGAGCGAGTCCATGATCATCGTGAGCACCTGCGGGTGCCGCACGTTCAGCGTGTTCCCGGTGCCCGTGTAGTCGAAATAGTAACGCGGATCTTCGGCGACGAGACGGTAGTACGTCGGGTTGTCGATGCCCTTGAAGCTGAAGGTCGGCCCGAGGTGATTGCCCTCCGCCGTATGGTTGTACACGACGTCGAGGATCACCTCGATGCCCGCCGCGTGCAGCGCCTTCACCGCCTCCTTCAGCTCGCGGATCTCGCTGCCCAGGCGATCGCTCGTGCGATAGCGGACGTCCGGCGCGAAGAAGCCGATGGTGCTGTAGCCCCAGTAGTTTCGTAGTCCGCGATCGACGAGCATCTTGTCGTCGACGAAGGCGTGGATCGGCATGAGCTCCACCGCCGTGACGCCGAGGTCGTGCAGATACTGGACGATCGCCGGATGTCCGAGCGCCGCGTACTTGCCGCGCAGGTGCTCCGGGATCTCGGGGTGCAGCTCGGTGAGCCCGCGCACGTGAAGCTCGTAGATGACCGAGCGATGCAGCGGCGTTCGCGGCCGTTCGTCGCCTTCCCAGTCGAACGTCGGATCGACGACCACGCCGCGGGGAGCGCCGCGTTGCTCGACCTCGGTCGGCCGGAGATCTCCTTCGCCGCCGTCGAGATCGTACGCGAAGCAACCTTCGTCCCATCGCTCGACGCCGTCGACCGACTTCGCGTAAGGGTCGAGCAGGACGACGTTCGGGTTGAATCTGAGGCCCTTCGCCGGATCGTACGGGCCGTAGACGCGGTAGCCGTAGCGTTGTCCCGGCGCGATCCCGGGGAGGTACGCGTGCCAGACGAACGCCGTCAGGTGAGGCAACGGAACGCGCGTCTCGACGCCGTCCTCGTCGAACAAGCAGAGCTCGACGCCGGTCGCGTTCTCCGAATAGAGCGCGAAATTGACTCCCTCACCATCCCACGAGGCCCCCAGAGGATGGGGCGAGCCGGGCAGAACCTTCATTCTCGCGCAACGCCCTGCAAGATCGATGCGCCGGGCGCGCGCGGCCGGAAGTGGTGCAATATGTCACGTTGATCCAGCCGTTCTCGGCGGAACAAGATGTGCACGCGGGGAGCAAATCCCCATGCAAGTTCATCCGTTTCGAGCCGCCGCCGTGGACGAGGCCCTCTTCGAACGCGAGACCACCGGACGACGCCGGCGCTTTGGGGCCGAGGTCATCGATTCGGGCGTGGACTTTCGACTCTCGGCCCCGCGCTGCCGCGAGGTGAAGCTCATCCTCGAGAGCGAGGGTGGCCGGCTGGTGCCGATGGAGCGCGTGGGGCGTTCGGACTTTTCCGCCTTCGTGCCGGGGCTTCGCGCGGGGGCGCTCTATCGATTTCTCCTCGACGAAGACCGCGTCCCCTATCCCGATCCGGCGTCGCGGTTTCAGCCCGAGGGGCCTCACGGTCCGTCGCAAGTCGTCGATCCAGCGAGCTACGAGTGGCGCGACGCGGCCCACGCCGGCATCCACCTGGAGGGGCAGGTGCTCTACGAGCTGCACGTCGGCACGTTCACGAAGGAGGGCACCTTCCTCGCCGCGGCGCGCGAGCTCGGCGCGCTCGCGGAGCTCGGCATCACCACGGTCGAGGTGATGCCGGTCGCCGATTTTCCAGGACGCTTCGGCTGGGGTTACGACGGAGTGTGCCTCTATGCACCATCGAGGCTTTACGGAACGCCGGACGACTTTCGCTTCTTCGTCGACGAAGCGCATCGCCTCGGGCTCGGCGTCATCCTCGACGTGGTTTACAACCACTTCGGTCCCGACGGTTGCTACTTGACGCGGTTTTCGGATTCGTTCTTCAAAGAGGAGAAGAACGAATGGGGGAACGCGCTGAACTTCGATCGCGAGGGCTCCCAAGAGGTGCGCGCGTTCTTCACCGAGAACGCGGCGTACTGGGTGGACGAGTTTCACCTCGACGGGCTTCGTCTCGACGCCACCCAGGAGATCCGCGACGCTTCCGATCCGCACGTCGTCACCGACATCGTCCGCGCCGCGCGCGCGGCCGCGAGCCCGCGGTCCATCGTGGTGTTCGCCGAGAACGAGGCGCAGGAAGCGCGCTTCGCGCACGCGCCCGAACAGGGCGGAAAGGGCGTGGACGCGATGTGGAACGACGATTTCCACCACAGCGCCCTCGTCGCCGCGACGGGACGCCGCGAAGCGTACTATTCCGACGCCCAGGGGACGCCGCAAGAGCTCATCTCCGCGATACGGTGGGGCTATCTCTTTCAGGGGCAACGCTACGCCTGGCAGAAGAAGGCGCGCGGCGAACCGGCGCTGGATCTGCCCGCGATGCGATTCGTCACCTACCTCGAGAACCACGATCAAGTCGCGAACTCCGCCTTCGGGCGCAGGTTCCATCAGCTCACGTCGCCGGGTCGCGCGCGCGCGCTCACCGTGCTCTGGTTGCTCGCTCCCGGGACGCCGCTCTTCTTTCAGGGACAGGAGTTCGACGCCTCGACGCCGTTTTTGTTCTTCGCCGATCACGGGGAAGAGCTCGCGAAGCTCGTGCGCAAGGGACGGGCGGAGTTCGTATCGCAGTTCCCGAGCATCAAGGACGAGTCGGTGCAGCGGGCGCTCCCGAACCCCGCCGCGGTGGATACCTTCAATAGATCGAAGCTCGACCTCGGCGAGCGGTCTTTACACCATCACGCGGTGCATCTCGTGCGCACGCTGCTCACGTTGCGGAAGACGGATCACGTCTTCCGCGCGCAGCGGGCCGACAGGATCTTCGGCGCGGTGCTCGGCGCCGAGGCCTTCCTGCTCCGCTATTTCGGCGAAGCCGGCGACGACCGGCTCGTCCTTTCGAACCTCGGCCGCGATCTGGATCTCGAGCAAGCTCCGGAGCCGCTGCTCGCGCCGCCGCGCGGTCGAAAGTGGAGCCCGCTCCTGTCGAGCGAAGCTCCGGAGTTCGGCGGCGCGGGGACGCCGCCGCTCGACGCTTACGAATACCTCCGATTGCACGGACACTCGACGATCGTCCTCACCGCCGCGCCGAGCGGGGGCTGACCCGTGCGCAAGGTCTCGCTCCCGTCCGCGTCCAGCGAGCGCGCGGCGTCGCTGGTGGATCGCGAATGGCTGGTGACGAACGCGCTCGGCGGCTACGCGTCGGGGACGCTCGCCGGCGTTCCCACGCGCCGCTTTCACGGCTACCTCGTCGCGGCGCTCGCCGCGCCCATCGGTCGCGCGATGATGCTCAACAAGCTCTCCGAGTCGATCCGGCTGCCGAGCGGCGAGATCGTCGACTTCACCGCCGAGGACGAGGACGGCGGGACGCTCGCGCCCGGGGTCGAGGCGCGCCTGCGCGAGGTGTCCTTCGAAGCCGGGCTGCCCGTTTGGACGTACGCCGTCGGAGGCTTCGTCCTCGAGAAGCGGGTGCTCATGGTGCACCTGCAGAACACGGTTCACGTGACGTATCGGCTGCTCGACGGCGAGCGGCGCGTCCGCGTGCGCGTGCGGCCTTACGTCGCGTTCCGAGCGCACGAGGGCAGGGTCGACGAGCCCGAGGCTCTGTACACGGTGCACGCCACCTTGGATCGCTACGAGATCACCGCGGCGGGCCACGCGCTGCCGCCGCTGCGCCTGCGCGTCGTCGGCGGCGAGCCGTCGCTGGTGCTCCGGCCCGAACGGAGCCGCGAGAGATACCTGGTCGAGGAGGCGCGCGGCTACGACGCGATCGGGACGCTGTCGAGCCCCGGCTATTTTCGCATCGAGCTCGGGGCCGGCGAGAGCGCGACGCTCATCGCGTCGACCGAGTCGTGGGCGTCCATCGACGCGCTGTCGCCCCGCGACGCCGTTTCGGCCGAGCAGCTACGGCGGCAGCGCCTGCTCGAAGCGGCCGATCCACGCGCGCGGAGCGGCGTCGGCGTGGAGCTCGTCCTCGCCGCGGACCAGTTCATCGTCACGCCGAGCACGCGCGTCGACGAAGCGACGCGCGCGCGCGCCGAGGGCGACGAGGTGCGCACCGTCATCGCCGGATACCCCTGGTTCACGGATTGGGGCAGGGACACGATGATCAGCCTGGAGGGGCTGACGCTCGTGACCGGCCGAAAGAAGGAAGCGGGGTACATCCTGCGGACGTTCGCTCACTACGTCCGCGACGGGCTGATCCCCAACCTCTTCATCGAGGGGACCAGCCAGAGCCTCTATCACACCGCGGACGCGACGCTCTGGTACTTCCACGCGCTCTCGCGCTACCTGGACGCCACGCAGGATCGCGCGACGCTCGAGCACTTGCTGCCGGCGTTGCGCGGCATCCTGGACGCGCATCTCGCCGGCACCCGCTTCGGCATCAAGGTGGATCCGAACGACGGCTTGCTGTCGCAGGGAGAAGAGGGCTATCAGCTCACGTGGATGGACGCGAAGGTCGGCGATTGGGTGGTGACTCCGCGCCGCGGCAAGGCCGTCGAGATCAACGCGCTCTACTACAACGCTCTCGTGCTGCTCGCGGGGTGGCTCCGCGAGCTCCAGGGCCCCGCGGCGGCGATGCCCTATGCCCTCGCCGCCGAGCGCGCGCGCGCCGCGTTCAACGCGCGCTTCTGGTACCAGCCGGGCGGCTACCTGTACGACGTCGTCGACGGCGAGAAGGGCGACGACGCCGCGTGCCGTCCGAACCAACTCCTCGCCTTCTCGCTCGAGCACCCGGTCCTCGAGCCGTCGCGTTGGGAAGAAGTGCTCTCGGTGTGCGAACGAACGCTCTTGACGCCGGTGGGGTTGCGCTCGCTCGCGCCGGGGCACCCGGACTACAAATCGCGTTACTTCGGAGATCGCCGCGCGCGCGACGCGGCTTATCATCAAGGCACGGTCTGGGCGTGGCTCATCGGCCCCTTCGTCGATGCGTGGATCCGCACCAGGCCCGGGCGTCGCGCCGAGCTCCGCGACGTGCTCGTGGGGCTCGAGGCTCACCTGGGCGAGGCGTGCATCGGTCAGGTGAGCGAGGTGTTCGACGCAGAGGCGCCCTACACGCCGCGCGGCTGCATCGCACAAGCCTGGAGCGTCGCGGAGCTACTCCGCTGCCACGTGCGCTGCGCTGCGAGTGACGAGATCGATCAGCGCGTGGCAGAACGCCGGTAGATCGTCGGGGCGACGGCTGGTGATCAAATTGCCGTCCACCACGACCTGGGCGTCGGTCCAATTCGCCCCGGCGTTGGCCAGATCCGTGTGCAGCGAAGGGTACGACGTCAGGTTGCGCCCGCGGACGGCACCGGCCTCCACGAGGAGCCACGGTCCGTGACAGATCGCGGCGACCGGCTTGCTCGCGGTCATGAAGCTTCGCGCGAACTCCACCGCGCGGTGGTCCATCCGCAGCGTGTCGGGGTTCATGACGCCTCCCGGGAGCACGAGGGCGTCGTACTCGGACGGGTTTGCTTGATCGATGTGACGATCGACCTCGAACGTCATGCCCCAGTCGTCGTGGTTCCACGCGCGCAACGTGTCCTTCTTGAGCGACACGATGTCGACGTGCGCGCCCTCACGAAGGAGCGCTTCGCGCGGGGCGGTGAGCTCCGATTGCTCGACTCCAGGGGCGGCCAAAATGGCGATTTTACGTCCGGACAATGCTCTGGTCTTCATGGAATCCCTCCGTGATCCTCTCAGATGTGAGCCGGCGCGACGCAGGTCGCTTCGCGCAGGGCGAGGACTCGCGTCGGGTAGCCGGCTAGCGCGCGCTTGCGCCGCGAGCGTGCGAAACGATCACACGCGTCCATGGCGCTCCGGGCGCTGCCCAGCATCGGAATTCTCGCCATCATCGCCTGGCACCGATTGGTCAATGCAGCACCGAGCGCGATGAACGACTCATCCACCAGCCTTGCGAAGAAGACGAGGATCATGTCCGGAAACGAAAGCACGGCTTGTGCCATCGACGAGACGTCCGGAATTCTCGCGAGTGAGGCATCCCGAGCCCCAGTGTGACGCGGGCGCTCGTGTGAAAGGGTCGGCCAACGACGCTGGCCGACCTCACATCGTCTTCGCCGTGAGCCACTCCGGCTTCTTCGCCGTCGTATCGAAGTAGTCCGACGTCTTGAACTTCTCGAACGCGCCGTCCTTCGCGACGTCGGCCGTTCGCGCGAGCAGCGCCTTCTTTTCGTCATCCGTCATCGGCTTGAACGAGGAGCCGATCTCGATGGCTTGAGCGAGGATCTTCTCGCTGTCGATGCCGGTGATGACGACGCTCGTCGGCAGGGACAGCGCGTATCGCAAGCATTCCTCGGGCGTGACCGCCTTGCTCTGCAGCAGGATGCCGCTGCCCATCGACTTCATCCCGAGCACGCCGATGCCCTCCTTCACGAGCTCGGGGAGCACGTGCTCCTCGAACGACTCGTAGTGGGGATCCATGGGGTTCAGCGGCATCTGCACGGTGTCGAACCGAAAGCCGTGCTTGTCCGCCTCCGCGAGCATGGCGAGATGAATCGAAGGGCTCTTGTGCCCGGTGAACCCGATGAAGCGGATCTTCCCGGCCTTCTTCGCGGCGACCAGCGCCTCGATGGCGCCTCCCTTGGCGAACACGTTCATCGGATCTTCGTGGCGGATGACCTCGTGGATCTGGAGCAGATCGACGTGGTCGGTCTCGAGGCGCTTCAGCGACTGCTCGAGCTGTCCGTTCGCCGCGTCCTTCGTGCGGCCGTCGATCTTGGTCATGAGAAAGACCTTGTCGCGGCGTCCGTCCTTGAGCGCCTTGCCCATGCGGCGCTCGCTCTCGCCGTCGTTGTAGTCCCACGAATTATCGAAGAACGTGAGGCCGGCTTCGATCGCGCGGTGCATGATCCGGATCGCTTCGCTCTCTTCCGGTCTGCCGATGTGCGCGCCGCCGAGTCCGAGCATCGACACGTTCACGCCGGTTCGGCCGAGCGGGCGCTGCGGGATCGGGCCGTGATTCGTAGGCAGCGGCGGCACCTTCGCCGAGCGGGCGGCCACCGAAACGGCAGGGCCCAGCGCCTTCGCCGACGCCGCGGTCGGCGTCATGCCCGAGCTTTCTCTCTTGTCGCAACCGACGAGCGGCAGCGCGAGCGTCACGGTCGACAAGAACGCCCGTCTCGAATGAGGAGTGGCCATGCGACCGCGCGAGCAACGCGCGTGCCCGCCTCGTCTCAGGCGACCCGGTGGTCCGATCGCGAAGACCGCGCGGCCACGCTGACCCTTACCATTGAGCGCCGGGCTGCAAGATTTCTCCCAGGAAATCGAGGACGGCGCGGACGCGGGCGCTCTTGTGTACGTCCGCGTAGACGGCCTGCCAGATCACGCGCGGCTCGGGCGACGTCTCGGTCCGGATGCGGCACAAGACCGGATCGCGATCCGCGACGGCGACCGGCAAGAGCGCGACGCCGACGCCGGCGAGGGTCGCCGAGTAGATCGAGCTCACGCTGTCGGACCGGAGCGCGATGCGCGCGCCCTCGAGCCGCGGCAAAAACCAGTCGTTCTCGAAGCTGAACGCGCGCGAATCGGCGAAGAGCAGGACGTCGTGTCCCGACAAATTTTCGTCGGGGCTCGTGGGCATGCCGCGGTGCCCGACGTAGCCGAGCGATGCGTACAGCGCGAGCGGGATGTTCGACAGCGGGCGGGTGACGACGTTTTCTTCCCGCGGGCGCGCCAGGCGCAGCGCGATGTCCGCCTCGCGCCGCGCGAGGCTTATCGGGCGCGTGGTGCACTCGAGGGCCAGCGTGATGTCCGGGCAGCGATCGTGGAACGCCGGCAAGTGCGGCATGATGAAGCGCGTCGCGAGCATCTCGGTCGCGGTGATGCGAACGGTGCCCGCGAGCCGATGATCCGAGCCGATGACGTCGCGCTCGATGGCCAGCGTCTCTTCCTCGATGCGCTCGGCGCGCGGCAGGAGATCGTTCCCTGCCGCGGTGAGGACGTAGCCGTCCGGCGTCCGATCGAAGAGGCGCGTTTGCACCCGCTCTTCGAGCGCGGTGAGCCTGCGTCCGACGGTCGTCGCGTTGATGCCGAGCTCGCTCCCCGCCCGCGCCAAGGTTCCGTGACGGTGGATGGCCAGGAAATAACGGAGATCGTCCCAATCGAGCATTCGTGCAAAAGCGCCGGCAGGGCCTGCAGCCTTGCCGCGGGCGCAGCCGACGAGGCTACCCCAAGATCGTCACGTCGGCTCCCTGGAATGCGCTCTGTCCGACGAAAGGCGGAAGCATCGCGATGCAGTTTTCCGAGATTCTCGCTTCGATGGCGCAAGACGGCGAGACATGGCACGCGGAAGTTTCCGATTCCTGGCTACAGGGTAGGAGCATCTTCGGGGGACTGCAGGCGGCGCTGCTGCTCCGCACCATGCGGTCTTCGTTGCCCGCCCCGGCGCCGCTTCGCGTCTTTCAGACGACCTTCGTCGCGCCGGTGCCGGCGGGACGCGTGCGCGCTCGCGCTCGTGTGCTGCGCGTCGGCAAGAGCGCGACGCAGATCGAGGCGCGGCTCGTCGACGGAGGCGACACCCTCGCCCTCGCCGTCGGGATCTTCGGCGCGGCGCGGTCATCGAAGGTCCACGTGATGCCGAAGCGTCCACACGAGCCGCGGGGAGAGTCCTTCGAGATCCCGTTCATCGAAGGCCTGACGCCGCGGTTTCTCCAGCATTTTCACATGCGGTGGCTCGAAGGATCGCCGCTGTACACCGGCGATCCGACCACGACCGCGGTCATCGCGGTGGGCCTGAAAGACAGCGGCACCGCGACGGAAGAACACGTGCTCGCGATCGCCGACGCGCCACCGCCGCTCGCGCTGTCGTTCCTGACGGCGCCGGCGCCGGGGAGCTCCATGTCCTGGACGCTCGAGATGCTGACCGAGTCGGTGAACGCGCTGCCGCTCCGCGACTATCGCCTCGACGCCGAGCTCGTCGCCGCGAACGGCGGTTACACGAGCCAGTCCGTGACGATCTGGAGTCCGCGCGGAGAACCGATCGCGCTCAGTCGCCAGAGCATGGTCGTCTTCGGATGAGCGCGATCGAGGCGCGCCGTCACGTCCTGTCCGGGTGGTAAGCATTTTGCAAAACTCGTCCGACATGCAACATGGACGGAAACACATCGGACGATTTCTGGTATCGTTGACGGCGCTGGCCATCGGCTTGTCCGCCATTGCAGGGTGTGCGCGAGAAGTGGTCGTGGAACGCCCCAGTCACTGCGCGGACGCTCATTGGATTCACGGACATCACGACGCTTGGGGACGCTGGCATCCGGGCCACTGGGTTTGCCATCGATACGTCGGGCTCGCCGATTGACGCATCGTCGTGTTCCGCGTGCGGTCCCGGGGTTCGGAGTACCGTGACCGCATGCGCATTCTCGTGGCGCCGGACAGCTTCAAGGGATCGTTGAACGCGCTCGAAGCGGCGCGCGCCATCGCCCGCGGCGTGGCGCGAGCGCGCAGCGACGCGCGGATCGAGATCTTTCCGCTCAGCGATGGCGGCGAAGGCTTTTCGCGCGTGCTCGGGGGCACGCACCCCGCGGTGCGCGCGTCGAACGTGACCGGGCCCATGGGCGCGCCGGTGCGCGCCGAATGGACACTGCTCGACGACGGCAAGACGGCGCTCATCGAGAGCGCGGCGGCGATCGGGCTAGATCTCGTCCAAGAGGGTGACCGGAAGGCCACCGAGACGACGACCGCGGGAGTCGGCGAGCTCATTCGTGAAGCGCTCGACGCCGGTGCGACGCGCATCGTCGTGGGCCTCGGCGGCACGGCGACGACCGACGGCGGAGCGGGAATGGCGCAAGCGTTGGGCGTCGTCTTCGACGGCGCACCGGTGCCGCTCACGGGAGCGCGGCTCGTCGACATCCGTCGCGTCGACGCATCGAAGCTGGATGCGCGCCTCGCGTCCGCGCAGCTCCTCGCGGCGATCGACGTGGATAATCCGCTGACCGGCGCGAACGGCGCCGCCCCGGTGTATGCGCCGCAAAAAGGCGCGACGGAGCGCGAAGTCGCGGAGCTCTCCGCGGCGCTTTCGCACCTGGCGCGCGTCGCCGGCGATGCGGGGGAGGCTCCGGGCGACGGTGCTGCGGGCGGCCTGGGATACGGGCTTCGCGTTTTCCTCGGCGCGACCAAGGTGAGCGGCCTCGACTACGTCCTCGAGCACACCGGCTTCGAGACGGCGCTGGCGCACGCGGATCTCGTGCTCACCGGAGAAGGCCGCCTCGACGCGCAGACGGCGCGCGGCAAAGTCGTGGCCGGCGTGTGTGCGCGCTGTTCGGCGCGCGGCGTTCCGGTGATCGCGCTCGTGGGCGCCATCGCCCAAGGCGCCGAATCGTTGTACTCGGGCGGCCTCACGGCGTATTTTTCGCTGTGTAACCGGCCGATGAGCGAACGCCAAGCCGTGCGCGAGGCGGCCGAGTTGCTCGATCATCTAGCGGAAAACGTGGTGCGCCTGTGGGCCGGAGGCCGGGGTTGAGGCATTGTTGGCAAAACAGCAACGGTCTTTGGTCATTTGGCCGATTGTTCCGGCCGCGTTGGCGACGCATTTTCCCCTTCCCATGAAGTGAGCCGAGGGCTCGCCCGCGAAAGGAACGAAGGACAATGGCCTGGCAAATCGACAACGTTCATACGCACATCGGCTTCTCCGTGCGCCACATGATGGTGACCACCGTCCGCGGGCAGTTTCGTGGTTATCGCGGGACCGTGAACCTCGACACGAAAGACTTCGCGCGTTCCTCGTTCGAAGGTGAAGTCGACGTCGCGAGCATCGACACCGGAAACGCCGATCGCGACAACCACCTGCGCACGAACGACTTCTTCGATGCGCCGAATCACCCGAAGATTCATTTCAAGAGCACGCGCATCGAAGCGAAGGGCGACAACGAATACGACGTTCACGGCCTGATCACCGTCCGCGGCGTGGAGAAGCCCATCACGTTGCGCGTCGAATACCTGGGCACGTCGAAGAACCCGTACGGCAAGACCGTCGCGGGCCTCAGCGCTCGCGGCACCGTGAACCGCAAGGACTTCGGGGTGAATTTCAACGCGGTGCTCGAGACCGGCGGCGTCGCCATCAGCGACAAGGTGAACATCGAAATCGACGCGCAAGCCGTGGCCGTGGAAGACCAGCCCGGCGCCACCGCGCGCGCCTGAGGACTAACCCGGCCGCGGAGGTTGTCCAGGCGCCAGCAGTGGGAGAGCTGCCACGCCGCCAACGGTGGCGAGCGAAAACCCGTGAGAGGACCGCTGGACGAGATACGCGGCCAGGCCATTTCAGCCATCAACATGATGAGGGGTTCTCTCGTGGGTATCACTGCAGAGACGATGGTACGTATACGAACCATCGTCTAACGGTCGCGAGTAGCTCGGACGGGAGCGAATCGAGCGACCCCGCCCATTTGCCCAGCCGTGATGGACGCGAGCGACCCCGCCCATTTGCCCGGCCGTGGTGGACGCGAACGCCCCCGCCCTCTGTCCGGCCGTGGTGGACGCGATCTCGACGGCGCCGGACCGTGAACGAGCACTTTGATGAACTTCGGGACGTCTTTCTAGTAGCCGCTGCGGTCGGTAACTTGGGTTCGTGGAGGCGACTTCGTGAACCTGAGGCTCCTCATCGACGGCATCGTGCGTCAGACGACGGTGCTCATCGCGCAGCTGTCGACGGCGTCCGGGGTGCGCTCGCCGCTCGCTCACGTCGCCGACCAGGTCTTCGTCGAGCTCGCGCGGGAAATCGAGGCGCAGGGGGTGCGACGGCAGGTCGTGGCCGACATGTTCGGCATGGCGCTGCGGTCGTACCAGAAGAAGATGCGGCGCCTCACGGAGAGCGAGACCGTCCACGAGCGCACGCTGTGGGAGGCGGTGCTCTCGTTCATCGAGAAGGAGCAACCGACCCGCGCCCGCGTCCTCGAGCGCTTCACCCATGACGGACACCGCGAAGTCGCCGCCGTCCTGAAAGACCTGGTGCGGAGCGGCCTCGTCTGCACGACGGGGACCGGCGAGAGCGCCGTGCACGGCGTCACCAGCGAGGCCATGCGCGAGAAGCTCGCGCGGCAGCAAGACCTCGACAGTATCGCCAACCTCGCGTGGCTGAAGATCTTCCGCAACGAGGCGGACACGCGCGAAGGCCTGGCCGCGAGCCTGGGCGTCGACGCGGCGGTGGCAGAGCGCGCGCTCGACGAGCTCGTCCGATCCGGAAGGGTGCGCGCGGAGGGCGAGCGGCTCGTGTCGAGCAACGTCGTGCTGCCGATCGGCGCGGAGCAAGGGTGGGAAGCGGCGATCGTGGATCACTTCCGAGCGGTCGCCGTCGCCATCGCGACGAAGGTGCGCGAAGGGGCGAGCGGCGCGCGCGCGTCGGATCGCGTCGGCGGTTCGACGTTCACGTTCACCGTCACGCCGGGCCACCCGTTCGAAACCGAGGTCTACGAGCTCCTCCGCCGCACGCGCCTGGCCACGCAAGCGCTGTGGGAGAAAGTCGCGGCGCACAACGAGGAGCATCCCCCGGATCCGGAGAAGAGCACGCGCGTATCCTTCTACGTGGGGCAAGCGGTCGAGACTTCGGACGACGACCTGGAAAGCAAAGCTTGAAAATGAGAACGAACATGAAGAAAGCCTCGTCCCTTCGCCTCGCGCTTTTGCTCGTGCTCGGCGCCGGCATCGTCCCGTCGTGCGCCAACACGATGTCGGGCGGCGGTACCGACAGCAGCACGCATTGGTTGGATCAATGCAAATCGGACTCCGACTGCGGAGGTCTCTCGTGCGAGTGTGGGGTTTGCACGAAAGCGTGCGCCGCGGCGAGCGACTGCAGGGGGCTCTCGGCGAGCGCGTCGTGTGCGGCAGTACCGGGCTGCAGCGCTGTAGCCACCGTCTGCGTGCAATCGACGGTGACGGGCGACGCCAGCACGCCGTCGACCGGTGGAGTCTGCCCCGCGAACGTGATCGAAGACACGCCTTGCGATGGACGTATCGAGCAATGCTTTACGCCTTGCGTGAACGGAGGACAAGGCCAGTTCGTCTGTGGGAACGGGACATGGAGCGCGGGCAAGGGCATCTATCCGTGCACCAACGGAACCGATTGCCCATTCGACGCGTCGAGCGGCGCAGCGTGCGACGGAAGCGTCGCACAATGCTGGACCCCCTGCGCCGGAGGGTTCAAACAGCAATACGCATGCTCCGGCGGTTTCTGGCAAGCGGGCCACGGTCTCTTTCCGTGCGGCGCGGACGCCGGTGCGTCGATCGAAGCAGGCGCGACGAGCAACCCCGGCGACACCGCGGACAGCGGCGGCCCCTTGCCCGGCGTCTCCACGAGCTGCACGCAGAGCGCCGATTGTTACGCCGCGGATCGGATCTGCTGCCCGCGCTGCGATACCGAGCCCACCGTGGACACGAAGATCGGCATCGCCGTCGCGTCCAGATCCACGTACGCCGACGAGAATTGCGCGACCGCGGGCGCGTGTCCCCCGTGCGAGCCGCCCCCGGGAACGATCGACGCGTTCTGCAAGGGCGGCGCTTGCGACGTCGAGGATCTCGGCAAATACAAGACGTGCACGAAGGACGCCGATTGCAAGCTCGTCCCGAAGGATTGCTGCGCGTGCGGCACGCTTCCGGCGTCGGCGTTCAGCGCGCTCAGCGACGCGGCGAGCTTCACGGGGGATCGTTGCGCGACGGTCGACTGCGCCGCCTGCCCCGCGGGCGTTCACGTCGCCGACGCATCCGGCGCGACGTGCAACACGACGTACGGCTACTGCGAAATCGCGCCGCCGCGCTGACCGCTCGTCGCGGCGCGCACCGCGTCGTCGAGGTGGCCGCCGAGCGCCAGCCACAGCAGGCGCAGGTTCGCCAGCGCTGCCCAATCCGGGCGTTGAGGCGAGACGTCGTCCGGCTCTGCGACGAGCCAGTGACCTATCGCCGCGAAGAGCTGCGCCGGCACGGCGGCGAACGCGGCGAAGAAGACCATGCCGCAGCCGAGAATGGCGGCGAGCGCGACGAGGCTCAGCGCCGTTCCGAGCACGTGGAAGCCGGCGACCTTCGGATTCGAGTGCGCCCGAAGGTAGGCCACCCAAAACTCGTCGAAGCTCGCGTAACGGGCGCGGGAGCGCGCTGTCCGCCGCTCCATGAGCTCTTCCTGGCGCTGCATGGCTCGTCTCCGCCCTGAGTCGTAGCGCCCGAGCGCGTCAAAAAACCATTCTGATTGCGCCTTCCTCGTCAAGATCGCGCGTGTGCCCTGGTGGGGGTGCTAGTAGGGGATAGGCCGCGCGGCTTTTACGAATTCTTGACTCGCGTCGCGACTGGATCGCGATCAAAACACCTGACCGGATCCAGCGACCACGTCGGGATCCCCGATGCCGCCGCCAAGGAGCAAGCAATGACCGAAAAGGACGGGTCGAGCGCGCCATCTGGCGAGCCCGGCTCGGGAGCCGCGCCGGGCGGCACTTCGAGCGCGCACATGGCCGCAAAAGGCGCGCGCTGGGGAGAGGCGTTGGTTCGGCTGGATCGAGGGTGGACGCACTTCGAGATCTGGCTCGCGCTGCTCGCCTTCTCGCTCGAGGCCTTGTCCATGACCCTATGGGTCTGCTTGAAAGGCTTTTCAGCCCCTGCGGATCATCCCAGCTCGGCTGTATTCCGCGCGGTCGTCGGCGCGGTCGTGCTCGGAACCGGAACCTGGCTCGCGCTTTCGAAGCAGCCTTTTGCCGTTCGGCGCGGCGCGACGGTCGCGGCGGTGTTCGTCGGAATACTGCTGGCCAAGGCGTGGGTCACGGTGGGTTCGGCGTACGCGTCGAACGTGCTGAACTGGTACCAGCAAGCGTCCTGCTTGACGCTCTTCGGCGGTCTGCGCGGCGTCGGGACGCGCCTCACGATGTTGCTGGCGCTCGTGGGCGGCTCGCTGGCGACCGGGCGCGGTCGTCACATCGTCATCGACATCATGACTCGCTTCGTCGGCGCCAAAACTCGGAAGGCGATGGCCCTCGTGGCCTGGCTCATGTCCGCGGTGGTCTGCATGACGGCCGCGTGGGGCTTCTTCGATCACATCTCGATCGAAAACTTCGGGGCCAACGCGGAAGACGGGCCCGGGAAGAAGTTCGCCCAGGTGGCGTCTCAGCTCGGCGAGGACTCGTTCATCGCCCGCAAGCAGGTCGCGCTGGATTTCAAGTCGGTGCCGCACGTGCTCCTCAAAGGCGAGACGTACTCGGATTGGTTCACCGGCAAGGATTGGAACGCCTGGCTCGACGACAGCGGCTTCATCGAGCGCTACGGCAAGCAAGCGACGGACGACTTGAAGATCCCCGACGGAGAGACGCGCGCTCCGCTCGTGGTCATCCCGGGCCGCGGAGAGCCGCGCGGCGAGCTCATCAGCGCCGCGTACCTGGTCTTCCCCATCGGGCTCTTCGTCATCGCGCTGCGGTTCGTTCTGCGCGGCCTCCTGGTGCTGAGCGGGCACGCGTCGGTCGAGGGCGAGGAGTCGGAAGACTGGAACGAGCACGCGAGGCCCGGTGAGGAGCCGATTCGTGAATACGACTGACCTCGAGCGCGGTTCCCCAGCGTCGCGTCTCCGAGTCCGAAAGGCACTTCCGTGATCCCGTTGATTCTCGTCTTCATCTTCGCGCTCCTCGGCGCGCCGGTGTTCGCGATCATGGCCGGCGCCACGGTCGTGGCGTGGCTCACGTACGACACGACGGCGCTGCAGCACGTGCGCTTCCTCGCGCCGGACGTCCTCGACGAACGATTCGCGGGATCGCCGATCCTCGTCACGGTGCCGCTGTTCACGTTCGTCGGTTACACGATGGCGCAGTCCAAGGCGCCCGAGCGCATCGTGCGTGCGGCGAACGCGCTCTTCGGCTGGATGCCCGGCGGTCTCGCCATCGTCTGCATCATGGCGAGCGCGTTCTTCTGCACGCTCACCGGCGGCAGCGCGGTGACGATCGTCGCGGTCGGCGGTCTCCTCTATCCGGCGCTGGTGAAGAACGGATACCCGAAGGACTACTCGCTCGGCGTCATCATGACCGGCGGCTCGCTCGGCTTGTTGCTCCCGCCGTCGCTGCCGATCCTCATCTACTCCCTCGTCGCCGGCATCGATTTCACGAAGGCGTTCAAGGCGGGCGTCATCCCCGGCTCGTTCATGATCCTGCTCTTCGTGGTGCACGCGATGTACACCGGGGTGAAGTACAAGATCCCCCGGACGCGCCCCGATTTGAAGGAGATGGCGCTCGCCCTCTGGCAGCTCAAATGGGAGATCTGCGTGCCGACGCTCGTCCTCGGCGGGCTCGCGGTCGGCCTGACGACGATCGACGAGGCTGCCGCGCTCGCCGCGGTGTTCGTCATCTGCGTCGAGCTCCTCATCCACCGCGACTTGAAGCTGAAGGACCTGCCGCGGCTCGTCGGCATTTCCTTCGCCCTCGCCGGCGCCCTGCTCCTGATCATGGCGATGGCCGTCGCGCTCACGAACTACCTGATCACGCGGGACGCGCCCGCGCACGTCTTCGCGTGGATCACGAGTCTCGGCGTCACGAAGCGGTGGCACTTCCTCGTCGCGCGTAATTTCTTGATGTACGGCATCGGCGCGGTGATGGAAGGGTTCAGCGCGATCCTCGTCGCCGTGCCGCTGCTGTTGCCGTTCGGCGCGCGCTTCCTGTTCTCTCCGTTTCACCTCGGGATGATGTTCCTGCTCGATCTCGAGATCGCGTTCTTGAGCCCGCCCTTCGGCCAGAACCTGTTCGTCACGAGCTTCCGTTTCCGCAAGCCGATGACGTCGCTCTATCGGATCGCGCTGCCGTTCCTCGGCATCATGTTCGCGGGGCTCACGGTCATCATGCTCGTGCCGGAGCTCTCGACGGTCGCGGTGCAGGGCGACATCGCGAAGGCGCGCGCCGACGCGGCGGCGCGCAACGAGCCGCCGCGCGACGCCTGGATGCTCGAATGCGTGCAGGAAGATCGGAACAACCCGCTGCCCTGCAGCGACGAAGATCGCGCGAAGTGGGGCGTCGACGGCAAGGGGCACCACGCCGAACCGTCGGCTCCCGGCAGCGCGAACGCGCCCGAAGAAAACGCCCCCGGCGACGTCAGCGACGAGCTCATCGACGAGCTCATGAAAGAAGGCGAGGACGCCGCGAAGCCTTCGACCGAGGCGGCCCCGTCGCCGAAGGAAACCGCGGCCGTGCCGAAGATGCCGTGATCGACGGCTCGACCGCGAACGCCCGGATCGCTTGAAGCTGGTTGCTGCGACGATCCAGGACGGATGAAAACTTCGGGTCGGGGAGACGCCCTCGCGTCGCCTTCGACTCGTTCGCGAGCGCGTTGCGCAACCCTGCACATGGGCGTGCCGAACGAGGTTTGATACGTGGCGTTCAGCATGACCCTCGATACGCCTCATTTCGTGCGATCGAACACGACAGCGCGGCGCCGCAGCCGAACGCGCTTTTTTTCATGGATCACGGCTTCGGTGCTCGCGGTCGCGGTTCCCCGCGTCGCCGCCGCGCAAGCGGGTGCTCCGGTCGATCCGGCGCAAGTCGATGTCTGGGACGTCGTCCAGACGACGGACGGCAACGTCCTCAAAGGCGTGATCGTGGAACAGACGCGCTCTGCGACGGGTATCGTCTACAAGCTGGTGCTGCCCGGGGGAGGCGGCACCGTGACCATCCCGGAGAACAAGGTCGCGCGGATCACGAAAGAGCAGAATCCGGCTCGCAGCGGCTCGACCGCGGCGTACCCCGGCAGTCCGTCACCCGCTCCCGCCGCAACCACTTACCCGCCGACGGCGGCGCCGGCTTATCCCGCTGCTGCGCCGCCCCAGTACGGCCAGCAACCCGCGCCGGCTTATGGCGCTCCAGCCGCGGCTCCGGTCGGGTACGGTGCCGCGCCGGAGCCAGGCGAGCGCCACCCAATCCAGATCGCGCCGCCGGTCGCCACCGAGGGTTTTCGCCTCGGCGGTCAGGTCGGGCCGTACTTCCCCATGGGCGATCTGTCCGACGACAGCAAGCTCGGCGCGAAGGTCGGGATCGGTGGACGCGTCTTCTTCGGCTACGAATTCATGTTCGATCGCTTCGGGATCATGCCGAACATCGCCGTGGAGCTCGCGAACTTCGGGACGAAGAGCGTGCCGCTGCCGACGGGTGAGAGCTCGAACGATTCGTTCTTCTATCTGGGCGTACAACCTGGTCTTCGTGCAGCCTTGCACCTCGGGCACTTCGCCCCGTACTTCGGCATGACCTTCGGCTTCGATCACTACGCCGGGTCCGGTAAAGCGACCGATCTTGCGTCGTCGCAGGGGCTCAAGACCGACGCGAATGGGTTCGGATTCGGCGTCCTCTTCGGCCTGGACATCGTGATCACGCCCAGCGTTTCGGCCGGCATGAGCTTCGAGCTGCACCCCGGCTTCACGTCGCTCGACCCCGGCAACGGCGCAAGCTTCGATCTCTCGCACGCGGCGTTGCTCTTCGGTGCCGCGTATCACTTCTAGGGCTCCCGCATTCAGTGATTGCCGGAGCTCGGCGGAGGTGACGGGGGTCAATTCGCGGCGCGCCCGGTCGCGGGGCCGTGGGGCTCGACACGCGGCGACCACCAAAAATCCCCCTTCCAATCTTCCGTCTTCCTGTTCAATCCCTCCGCGATCGCGCGTCGCGCTCTAGCGCCGAGTCGAGGAACGCTCTACGAAGTCGCTTCGCCCGATGCTGAAGCTGACGACGTGGAACGTGAACGGAGTGCGCGCGCGCGAGCAAGAAGTGCTCGCGTGGGTGGAGCGCGAGCGCCCTGACGTCCTCTGCCTGCAAGAAGTGAAGGCGTCGCCGGAGCAGATCCCGGATTCGCTGTGCTCGATCGGTGGGTACCACTGTTACTGGCACGGACAGAAGGGCTACTCCGGCGTCGCGCTGCACCTGTCGCAAGCCACGTTTCCGCGCCGGCCGCGTTACGCGCACCCGGCGTTCGATCACGAATCGCGCATCGTCACGGCGCAGGTCGGCGACGTGCTCTTCGCGTCGGTGTACGTGCCCAACGGCGGCAAGGATTTCGCGGCCAAGGTCCGCTTCCTCGACGAGCTCGGCGCCTGGGCGGAGCAGGCCGAACAGAGCGGCCTCGCGCTCGTCATCTCGGGCGATCTGAACGTCGCGCGCGAAGCCCGCGACGTCCATCCGACGTTGCAGAAACCGGAACAGATCGGCCAAACGCCCGCGGAGCGCGCGCAGCTCGAGCGCGTCATCGGCCACGGGCTCGTGGACCTTTCGCGGAAGTTTTTTCCCGACGACGATCGCTTGTTCTCTTGGTGGGCGCCCTGGCGCAACCTGCGCGAGCGCAACATCGGGTGGCGTTTGGACTACGTGCTCGCGAACCGTAGGCTCGCCGAGCACGCGACGTCCTGCGTGATAGAGCGCACCTTCGGCACGAGCGATCACGGTCCGGTCACGGCGATCTTCGACGTGCCGCCGCCGCAAGCGACGGACGACGGAGAGCCCGAGCCCGCCCCGAAGTCAGCGGGCCCGCGGCAGCAAACGTTGTTCTGACGCGGTGCGGCGGCACGTCCACGGCGCCCCAAGTGCCAGTGGTGCAGAGCTCGTTGGGGTGGGTATCAACGTAGAGCTCGTTGGGGTGGGTGCGGGTGCAAAAAACGAAGGTACGTATACCTGGTCGTCATGAGGACGCGGCCGCCCCGCAAACGAGTGGGGTGCGGGTGCAGAAAACGAAGGTACGTATACGAACCATCGTGCGCGGTCGCGAGTAGCTCGTCGTGGAGCAGTGGACCGAACGGCCCATCCGCTGCCGCACGTCGTCGCGCGGAGCCCTCGATTCACGCTGTCTTCACCACGTAGTTACGGCGGCGACCAGCGCTTTCACCGCCGCGCGCCTCGGTCGTCATCGCGAACGGCCGTCGAGCGTGCTCCGGATCTTCGCGAGCAGGACTGGAAACTGGATGGGCTTCTCGATGAAGGCGACGACGCCGGCGGGGAGCCGCCTGTTCACCGAGTAGGTCGCGCTCGTCATGAGTATCGGGATACTTCGCAGCGCCTCGTCCGACTGCAGCCGCTTGCAGAGCTCGAGCCCGTCCATGACGGGCATCTTGTAGTCGGTGATCACGAGATCGACCGCGCGCGAACGCAGGACGGCGAGCGCTCTTTCGCCGTCCGGGGCGGTGACGACCTCGAAGCCTTCGCCGCGCAGCAACAGTTCGAGCACTTCGAGCGCTGCGTACTCGTCGTCCGCGAGCAGGATCGTCGGCGGGCCGGTGGGCATGGAAAAAATCGTGGTTTGCGTTTTTTAGAACTCGCCGGAGTCGCGGCGCGCGTACGGCAGCACGAACGACCCCGTTCGGGACAGGATCTCCACGGCGCTCGTTCCGTTGCTCTCGACGTGGATCCCCTGAGCTTTCAGCGAAAACTCCCGAGGAGTGAGCTCGTGATCGCTCGCGCGCTCCTTCAGGACGTAGATCAAGCGTCGCAGCGCGGCTCCGACGCTCACGTATCGGAGCAAGATCAAGTTGTCGACGAGCGCGGACATGCCGTCGATCCGCATTTCGACCTCCGGCCCCGACAGCTTCAACGTCTCATCGGTGATGAGCGCCGTGATGTTCCGTACCCGGAGCTCGTTGACGATGGCGGTGACGAACTGAATCGTCCGGGATTCGTCCGTGGCCGTGAGGCGGAAGCCGTCCAAGCTGTCGATGACCACTCGCCGCACACCGTGGCGGTCCACGTGATCGAGCAGCTGCGCGCCCAGCTGATCCAGACCGAGCTCGTGAGGGGGGCGCCAGAGGTGGGAAAAGCGTCCCTCCCGCGCGTAGCTCGAGAGCTTCAGACCGACGGAATCGGACGCCTGCAAGAGGCGCAGCGGAGATTCGTGGAAGCCGAAGAGCAGCGTGTTTTCGCCGAGCTCCGCGCCCGCATCGAGAAAATGAAGCCCGAGCGTCGTCTTACCGCTTCCCGAGAACCCGAGGATGACCGTCGTGGTGCCTTTGACGACGCCGCCGTTGAGCATGTCGTCGAGGCCGGAGATCCCCGTCTTCATTCGGACCGACGACGAGGGCGGCGGGCGATCCAAGCCGTTCGTGATCTCCTCGATACGCGGGAACACCTCGAAGCCGTGCCCGCTGATGACGACCTCGCTCTTGCCGAGCACGTGACGGCTGCCGCGAAACTTGAGCACCTCTACGGTGCGCGACGTCCGGCGCCGATGCCGCTCGAACGCGAGCTCGACGAGGCCATCGACCATGGTGTGCTCGGGGCCGTTCGCGTCCGCGGCGGTCATGTTGGCAAGTAAAATTGTCGTGCAATTCATCATGCTGCTCAGCATCTGGAGCTCCACGACGAACTCCTTCAGCGCGAGCTCCGTCTCGGCGAACGCCCGTGCAGGACTGATGCCATCGATGACGAGCAGCGATGCTTTTTCGTCTTTGATGACGCGCCTCACCATGTCGAGCAGGCCGCGGAGCTGGCCGTCGCGCAACGCACGGTACGCGCCCACGTAGGAGACGCCGTGATTGATGAGCGAAGCGTCGAAAAAGCTCATCTCTTGAAGATTTCTCAGCATGCTGGCGTGAGACTCCGCGAGCAGCGTGAGATAGGCGGCTCGGCCGCCTTGCTTTGCGTGCGCGAAGCACAGCTGGTTGCCGAGGGTCGTCTTGCCCGTCCCAGGACGCCCCATGATGAGATACACGGCGCCCCTCTTGAAGCCCCCGCCACAGACCGTATCGACGCCGGGGACACCCATCGGCACGCGGTCGCCATCGCCCGATTCTGTAAGCTCGTGGTTGGTCATCGTTTACTCGTGCTGGATGGAGATCGCGCCTCGTCGCCACAGTCGCGCAAGCTCTCGCAACAGGACTGGAGGGTCGATCGGTTTCGGTGCATACATCTGGAAACCTGCCAGGAGCGATTCGCGAGCGTGCCGTTCGCCGGCGTGACCGGTGAGCGCCAGCGCCGGCGTGAAGGCTCCGGACGCCTCTCCCGAAGCCCGAAGCGCGCGCATGAAGCTGTAACCGTCCTCGTTCGGCATTTCGATGTCGCACACGATGACGTCGACGCTGCGACACCTCAAGACTTCACGCGCCTCCGAAGGCGACGGCACGACCACGGCCTTCGCGCCGGCGTCGGTGAGCAGCAGCTGCAACAGGTCGCGCGTGTCCGGGTCGTCGTCGATGACGAGAACGGTGGCCCCGGCGAGCAGCCCCGACATGGCGGCGGTCAGGGTGACGGCCGATTGGATCGCTTCTTCTTCGGACGAAGGAGCAACCGCGGGCAAGCGCACCGAGAACGTGGCGCCGCGCCCCAACCCTTCGCTCGCCGCGGTGAGGTGACCACCGTGCAGCTCCACGAGCTGTCGCGCGATCGAGAGCCCGAGCCCGAGGCCCGAACCCGAACGGCCGCCGCTCTCGACCTGTCGAAACCGTTCGAAGATGTGAGGCAGCTGCTCGGGCGCGATTCCGCGGCCGTTGTCGGAGACCTGCCACACGACGAAGTCGTCCTCGCGAAAGGACGAGAGGCGAACGCTTCCGCCGGCCGGCGTGAACTTGATCGCGTTCGTGACCAAGTTCCACAGGACTTGCTGGATGCGATCCGGATCGCCGAGCACGAAGCCCGGAGCGCCCCGCGTTTCCTTCAGTAGCGCGACGCCCTTGGTCGTCGCCGCCGGGTGAGTGCTTTCGAACACCAGGTGCAGCGCGTGTGTGGCCGACAAAGTCACCGGTGATAGGCGCAGCTTTCCGGTCATGATGCGCGACAGATCCAACATGTCGTCGATGACGCTCGCCTGGAGCTTCGCGTTCCGCAGGATCACCTCCACGGCGTGGGCCGTGTCGGCGGGCGAGAGCGACGAGTTCTGCAGGATGTGCGCCCAGCCGAGGATCGCGTTCAGCGGCGTCCGCAGCTCGTGCCCCAGGATCGCGAAGAACTCGTCTTTGAAGCGACTCTCGCGCTCGGCCTCGCTGCGCGCCGCGCGTTCAGCCGCGAGCGATTCGGCGAGGCTCTCCTCGGACGCGGGGGCGACGACGAATGGCCGGCTCTGGCCGCTGTTTTTTCCTGGCTTCATGTGCGCACCGCGACTGCTCGGGGCGGCTCCCCGTGCCTCGAAGTGCGCCGTCACTCTACTTCACTTCGGGAGACCGATCTCGGTCCTCGAGTGGGACAAAAAGTCACCAGAGGCGTACTTACCGGTGCCCGTGATTTCACCCGAGGTGCTAGACGTGCGGCATGTCGGTCCCCCTCGAGCAACTCGAAAAAAACCTTTATCGGCGCATGCGTGCGACGTGTGAAGAGTACCGATTGCTCGCCAGCGGCGATCGCGTCCTCGTGGCCTTGAGCGGGGGCAAGGACAGCTACACCATGCTCGAGCTCCTCGGGAAGCTCGTGGCGCGCTTACCGTTCGCCGTCGAGCTCGTCGCCGTGCACCTCGATCAGCGCCAGCCCGGCTACGACGGTCGGCCGCTGCGAGAGTGGCTGGAGCGCTCCGGACATCGTTACGAAATCCTGAGCGAGGACACCTACTCGGTCGTCGTCGACAAACTCGACCCCGGCGCGACGTATTGTTCGCTGTGCTCCCGGCTGCGACGCGGCGTTCTCTACTCCGCCGCGGAACGCCTGGGGTGCAACAAGCTCGCGCTCGGGCATCATCGCGACGACGCGCTCGAGACGTTCCTGATGAACCTCATCTACTCGGGCAAGCTCCAGGCGATGCCGGCGACGTACACGACGGACGACGGCGCGCTCGACGTCATTCGCCCGCTCATCGAATGCCCCGAATCGACCATCCGCGAGTACGCCGCGCTGCGCGCGTTTCCGATTCTGCCGTGCAACCTGTGCGGCTCCCAGCCGAACCTGAAGCGCGACGCGATGACCGCCCTGCTCGATTCGCTGGAAGCACGGTCGCCGGACGTCCGCAGCGTCATGTTCGCGGCGCTCCAGAACGTCGTGCCGACGCATCTGCTCGACCACGACCTGCTTGCAGCGTGGAAGGCGCGTCCCGCGAGCGTCGCGCCGAAGGCGGTCGTCCCGCGCGCTCCGGCGCGCGCCGCCGCGCTTCCCGAGCCGAGCGAACAACGGCGCTTGCCGATCGTCGTCCCCTGACGGCAAACTCGCGTTTCGACGCCGTCGCGTCCGGCGCGGCGTCGAGGAGTCGTGAATGGATCGGTTCTTGTGGATCTGCTTCGCGGGCGCGCTCGGGACGGGGACGCGTTACTTGGTTGGGCTGTGGGCCGGCAAGGCGCTGGGCACCGCGTTCCCGTTCGGGACGCTCATCGTCAACATCGTCGGTTGTTTCCTCATCGCGCTCGTCATGCAAATTTCGCTGTCGACGACGCTCCTCTCCCCGACGGTGCGCCTCACGCTGACGACCGGATTCATGGGCGGCCTGACGACGTATTCGAGCTTCAATTACGAGACCACGCGACTCTTGCAGGGCGGCGCCTGGGGGACCGGTCTTCTGAACGTCGCGCTCACGACCTCGGTGTGCTTCGTCGCTGGGTTGCTCGGGATGCTGCTGGCTCGCAAGCTAGCGGGCGCCTGATCCTCGTCTGGGCGACGCGATCGAAAAGGAGGCTTCGAATGAGAGTCCTCGACGGTGAGCGAACGCTGGTCCGCATTTTCATCGGCGACGCCGACAAATGGCAGCACACGCCCCTCGACCGCGCGCTCGTCGAGCGGCTCAGGCGCGAAGGGTTCGCCGGCGTCACCGTGCTACGCGGCGTCACAGGGTTCGGAGCGAGCAGCGTCGTGCACACGGCGCACCTCGTCGATCTGTCCGGCGACTTACCGATCGTCATCGAAGTCGTCGAGGACGACGAGCACGCGCAGCGGCTGCTCGCGATCCTCGACGAGATGCTGACGGGCGGCGCGCTCGTCACGATGGAAAAGGTGCGGGTCGTGCGGTGGGCGCCCGGAAACCGCGACGCAGCGAGGCGATGAGCCGACACGGCGGCGGTCGGCGCAGAGCGCGCCAGATGGGTGACCTACGGACATGCGGTGGAGCAACTACGAGACGTCGCGCCACCGCGCCTCGGTGTTCCAATCACGCAGGAGGATTCGATGAAGTCGCCGCTCGCTTTTGGTTCCATTGCGCTCAGCGTGCTGGCGGCCGCGTGCGGGACTTCCTCGGCTGTCTCGGAGCCACCCGGAAGTGGTGGAAGCTTTGCGAGCACCGGCGGGAGTTTCGCGAACGCCGGAGGCACGACCGCGAATGCTAGCGCGATGACCATGAACGCCGGCGGCATGATCGCGAACACGGGAGGCACGAACGCCGCGCCGGCCGGCGTGGGGGGAGCGGTCGTCGCGACGGGGGGCGCGGCGCCGACGAGCGCGGGAGGCATCCCAGGTAACGGCGGGCTCGCAATGGGGGGAAGCGCGAATGGCGGCACGCCGGGCGCGGGCGGTGGCAGCGGCGGCGTCGCACCGAGCGGCGGAGCGCCGTCGGGGGGAGAGGGCGGCAGCTCCGGCAGCTCGGACATCTGCGGTCGGTGGCAGGCGGACCGCGCGAACCTGAGCGAGGGCGCCTGGAGCGGAAGCGTCATGGGGTGCGACGCGGGCGACCTCTCGCCGGACGCGCGCGCCAACGCGCTCCGGCTGGTGAACCTCTATCGCTTCCTCGCCGGGCTGCCGGCGGTAACCGACGATCCTACGATGGATGCGCAAGATCAACAGTGTGCGCTGATGATGCGCGCGAACAACATGCTCTCGCACATGCCGCCCATGTCGTGGACGTGCTGGACGCAGGAGGGCGCGACCGCCGCGAACGGCTCGAACATCGGAACGGCTCCCGCCGTCGCGTCGATCGACGGCTACATGCTCGACCCCGGCAACCCAACGTCCATCGGTCATCGCCGCTGGCTCCTCTCGAATCAGCTCGGGCCGATCGGCATCGGCGGCACCGATCACACCTCGTGCTTGATGACCACCGGCGGCACCGGTCACGCGGGTAAGGCATGGACGGCCTGGCCTCCGCCCGGCGACGTCCCTTATCAGGTGATGGCCTCCACGTTCCAAGGCTCGGTCGACACGACCGGTTGGACTGTCCAGAGCGATACCATCAACCTGTCGGCGGCCACCGTGACCGTCATGTTCGACGGTGCCGCGCAACCCGTCACGGTGACCCAGCTCGGGCAATACTACGGCTCCACCTACGCGATCCGTTTCAACCCGCAGGGCTGGACGACGCAAGCGGGGAAGAAGTATTCCGTGTCGGTCGGCGGCGTCACGCCGGCGATCGCGTACGACGTGAACGTCGTCGCCTGCAACTAGACTCGACGAGGCCGGAGCCAGCTGGGGCTTTGGTCGCGAGAGACGCGCGACTTTTGAAGCGCGCCGCATCGACCCGAAGTCGAGAGATACGCGCGAAGCGCGTAAAATCGCGAGTTTTCTGCACGCGAAAATCGCGAAACTCGAGACTAGAGCGCCGGCGACGTCACGCGAAGTCTCAGAGTTTCGCCGCGTCCGCGTGTGGGCATGTTCTCAGCGTGGAAAGGAAGGTTCGTATACGTACCATCTCATCGCGACCCACGATGCTGCAGAAACGCATCCTCGCATTCACCCGCTTGCTTTGTCGCCGGGACCGCGCGCCCGCTGATTTCGTGATCAAATTCGTGGTTCGCGGCCATCGGTCGCCGCGGGTGGCGGCGCCGGCCTCTACGGGCCGGCGATGGTTGCGCACCGCACGTGCTGCTAGACTGCTCGCGCATGGAACCCGAAGCTCAGTCGGAACCGGCGCGCATGACGGTCGACGAGTGGTTCGCTCTGCCCGAGGACGAACCCGGGGAGCTCGTCGATGGCGCACTAGTGGAGGAGGAAGTGCCGGATCCAGCTCATGAACTGATCATTACCTGGGTCACCTCGCTGCTTCGATTCTGGATGCGAGGGCGGACGGGGTTCGTGTTCGGATCGGGTGCGAAGTTGAAGCTGGGTGAACATCGCGGTCGAATGCCGGATGCAAGCGCTTACCTACCCGGTAGCGCGAAGCCCCCGGCGCGCGGTCCGATCGCCGTTCCGCCCGACATCGCGATCGAAGTCGTCTCCACGAGTCCTCGCGACATGCGGCGCGACCGCATCGAAAAAATGAACGACTATGCGGCCTTCAAGGTTCGCTTCTACTGGTTGATTGATCCGGTGGCCCGGCTGCTCGAAATCTACGAACTGGAAGAGGGCGGCCTATATCGGCGTGCTCTCGGTGCGAGCGCCGGAAGGGTCGAGACCGTTCCGGGTTGTGAGGGGCTCACCCTGGATCTCGACGAGCTCTGGACGGAGCTCGATGCGCTCGAGCAGAGCTGAAGCCGAGCGCGAGCAGGTCTAAACCGCTGGCGCCGCTCTCAGCGCGTCCGCCGTCTGCGCCGTCCGTGCACCATTAGCAACGACGCCAGCGTCCCGAGTAAGCCGAGCGCCGACGTCCCGTTTCCGCTGCGCGCCATCTCGCAGTGACATCCGCCGCCGGCGATGACCGATGTCTCGGTCGTCATTCCGCCGATGCCGCCGATGCCGCCAACGGCTCCGACGCCGCCGCTCGGCACCGACGCATCCGGCGCGAACACGCCGCCGCTGCCCGCGGTTCCGCCGGTTTCCGTGGTGCCGGCGCTTCCGCCGGCGCCGCCCATCGCGACCAGGCCACCGGCGCCGGTCGAACCCGCTGCGGCAGCCGCACCGTCCGTGCCGGCGCTTCCGCCGGCGCCGGCGTCGGCCGGCGGCGTGGTTCGGTGGTCGTCGGTGGGATCGTTCGGGTCCGTTTCGCCCACGTCGACGACGCCGTTGTGGTTCGCGTCTTCGACGCCGTCGGGGACGCCGCCGTGGTCGGTGTCGGGATCGACCATCGAGGTGGTCGTACGGCCCATGTCGCCGTCGGGGATGCAGTGCATGGCCGCGAGGTTCGTCGCCGGATTGGCGCAGTCGAGGCCGAGCTCCGTCCCGTCGTCGAGGCCGTCGCCGTCGCTGTCGGGGTCGAGGACGTTGATCTTGCCGTCGCCGTCGGTGTCGTCGGCGGGGTTCGCTTCCTTGCCGTCGGGGACGCCGTCGTCGTCGCTGTCGGCGTCGTGGGGGTCGGAGCCGATCGCGATCTCCAGCGGATCCGAGAGCCCGTCGCCGTCGCTGTCGACGACCATGCCGTCGTCGGCGCCGTGGCCGACCGTCGGATCGCGCTCGCCGCTGTCGAGCACGCCGTTGCGGTTCGGGTCTTCGCTGCCGTCGATGGCGCCGCCGTGATCCGTGTCGCGGACGACGGGCGACGTCGTGGTGGCGCCCATGTCGCCGTCGGCGATGCAATGGCCGGGCTCGGTCGGCGGATTCTGACAACCCTTGCCGGACTCCGTCCCGTCGTAGAGCGCGTCGTTGTCGGAGTCGACGTCGAGGACGTTGATGAGGCCGTCTTCGTCGGTGTCGTCGGAGGGGTTGCGCTCCAGGCCGTCGGTGAGGCCGTCGTTGTCGGTGTCGGCGTCATTCGGATCCGAGCGAAGGAAGTGCTCCAGCGGATCGGACAACCCGTCGTTGTCGGTGTCGAGGTTCGTGGAGTCGTCGGCGCCGTGGCCCGCGGTCGGGTCGGTCTCGCCGGGATCGACCTTGCCGTTCAGGTTCGAGTCTTCGCTGCCGTCGCGCACGCCGCCCTTGTCGGTGTCGGCGACGAGCGGATCCGTCTTCGTCGCGCCCATGTCCGCGTCGGGCCGGCAGTGATGGAGCGCGGCGTTCGTCCCGGGGCCCATGCAGTCGTGGCCGAGCTCGGTGCCGTCGAAGAGCCCGTCGTCGTCGCTGTCGGGATCCAGCGCGTTGATGAGGCCGTCGCCGTCGGTGTCCGCTCCGGGGTTCACTTCCTGGCCGTCGGAGACGCCGTCGTCGTCGCTGTCGGCGTCGTTGGGATCGGTCCCGATCTTCACCTCGTCGCCGTCGGAGAGGCCGTCGCCGTCGGTGTCGACGCACGTCGCCGCCGCGCCGGCGCAGGTGCAGGCGTGGGTCGTCGTGTCGCAGGTCGTGCCGACCGCGGTGCAGTCGGCGTCCGTCCGGCACTGGACGCAGACCTTCGGCGTCGCGGTGGTGTCGCAATGCGGCGTGGTGCCCGGGCAATCGGCGTCCTTCTGGCACTGATCGACCCCGATGGTCGTCGGCGGCGCGCCGGGGCCGCCGGCGTTGCCGTCGGTCGCGGTGCTGGAGACGGGCGCACCCTTCTTCCCGGTGGCGCCGATGAAGGCCTGGTTCGAGATGAGCCCGTACGTCGTCGGGTCGATGGTCGCGCGAAAGACCACCGTGGTGGTCGCGCCGATGGCGACCGAGCCGCCGGCGGTCGCCGTCGCGCCCGCGCCGACGCGCACCGTGACCGTCCGGTTCGACGCGACGTACTCGCCGACGTCGTCGCCGGCTTGATCCGTCAGCGCGCCCGCGTTCGGCCCCGTGGCGACGCGCAGCGAACCGGGCACGTAGGTGAGGCCGGTGGGCACGACGTCGGTGACCACCGTGTTGGTCGAATCGTCGTTGCCGGTGTTCGCCACGACGATGGTGTATTCGAGTGTGTCGCCCGCGGAGACGACGCCGCCGTTGAGGTCGGAGACGGCCTTCGTCGACGTCGTGAAGTCCGGCTTGAACGTCGAGATGGACGTGACGAACGCGCCGAGGAAGTAGATGTCGTTCGTCGTGGTCGCCTGCATGTCCACGGACGTCTGACCGGCGGACATGCGCGCCGTCACGTCGACGACGTCCAGATCGAGCCCCGCCATGGTGCCCGGCGTGCCCGCGAGCTGCGGCAGGTCCCCCGTGTTGCTGACCGCGGCGCCGAGGTACGAACGGCTGCCGTCGAAGAAATTGTCCACGGGGTGCAGCGCGTCGCTCAGGCGGTTCGCGGCGCCGAGCGGCGCCTTTCCGAAGAGGAGCGAGTCTCCGGTGAAGGCGTTGTCGCCCTCCCAGGCGATGATCCCGAGCTTCGCGTCGAAGCCGGCGTTCGGCACGGTGAAGCCGCTGAGCGAGACGCTGGACGAGCTGTTCGTGGTGATGCCGTCGAGGCCGTCGAACACCGTGAGGTTCCGCGGTGGATCCGACGCGAGCCGGTACAGGACGACGATGGACCACCCGGCGAACGCGACGTCCTGGTCCAGGTTCGCGAGCGCGACCGAGTCGACGCCCGAAACGCGGTACGCGCCTTCGCCCATGGCTCGCACCAGGTCCGTCGCGTCGGCGACGGATTCGTAGACGACGTCGCCGCCCGTCTGCGCGATCACGTACGACGACGTCGCGGTGAGCATCGTCGCGGCGACGCCCGGGCGGTCGACGACGACCGTCGTGTCCGCGTCGGTCCCCGTGCGCCGCGCTCCCCAATAAATGAACGCGTTCGTCACCACCGCCCCCGCGGGGAGATCCAGCACCGCCGTGCTGCGCGCTTGAGCCGCCGTGACGCTGAGCGACGCGGTCGCCTGGCCGTTCTGCGGATCGTCCGATTCCCAGAACACGTCGGGCGACGTGTCGGCGGTGTTGAGGCCGCACGAGAGGATCGGAATCACGCCGGGGACCGTGCCGACCGTCGGCGCCGCCGCGTTCGCGCCGCAGTCCCAGCCCAGCGTGTTTCCGATCTGCGCGAAGTCGCCGTTCTGGGTGACCTGCACGCGGAGCTTCTGGTCGGCGCGCGCGTCCTTCGCCGACGTGACGCCGAGCGCGATGGAGAGGGCCAGGGGGAGCGCGAACGTGGGCGCGAGATGCTTCGTCATGGGTTCGACTCTTTCACCTCGCCGCTGTCGGAATCGACCGGCTTTCCGTCGACCTCCAGGATGTGGAACTCGACGCGGCGGTTCACTTGGCGTCCTTCTTCGGTGTCGTTGGTGTCGAGCGGTCGTTCGAATCCGTAGCCGGCGCTCGACAGGCGTTTCCCGTCGATGCCGTGCGACTTGAGCCACTTCACGACGCTCGCGGCGCGGCGGGTCGAGAGCTTCTTGTTGTAGGCAGCGGACCCGCGGTTGTCGGTGTGCCCCTCCACCGAGACCTTTCCGATCTCCGGGTGGTCGTCGAGGATCTTCTTGACCGCTTCGAGGATGCCGTCGCTCGCCGGCAAGATGACGTCGCTCGCGGTCTTGAATTGCACTTGCTCGGTGATGCGGATCTGCCCCTTCTCGATGCGCGCCGGCGGGCAGCCGTTCTTCTTCGGATCGTCGCTGCGCGGGCCGGGGTCGTTCGGGCAGGCGTCTTCGTCGTCGATGATGCCGTCGCCGTCGGTGTCCTTCGGGGGCGGGCAGCCGTTCTTCTTCGGGTCATCGCTCGCGACGCCCTTCTCGTCGGGGCAGGCGTCGTCGGCGTCGAAGATGCCGTCGCCGTCGCGATCGGGGCAGCCGTTCTTCTTCGGGTCGTCGCTCGCGATGCCCTTCTCGTCGGGGCAAGCGTCGTCGGGATCGAGGATGCCGTCGCCGTCGCGATCGCGGAGCGGGCCGCCGTTCTTGTAGGGGTCGTCGCTCTT
>DASZVB010000135.1:0-38518 GCA_035547195.1 Polyangiaceae bacterium | reverse complement strand
CATCCCCCACTCGACCACTGTCGCACCCTCCCGCGAGCGAGCAGCGCAGCCGAAGGCGAGCAGCGCAAGCGAGGGTGCCGCTCCGAACCCCCCACAAAACCTAAAAAACCCACGCCTCCCTACGCCGTCGAATCGAACCGTGTCCGCGCGTAGGCGTTTCACCGATGTACGACGACCATTGTCGTCGGTCCGAGGTGCGGGTCCCACCGGACGCCGTGCCATCCCTCGGGGACGGGCGGCTCGGTGAAGCCGAACAGGAAGCGGCCGTCCGCGGGGGAGACGTTCAGGCATCCGTCGCTCACGAGCTCGCCGAACGCGTCGTGCCAGTAAGCGGCGTGAATCGCGTGGGCGCTGCGGAAGTTCTGCACCCACGGGACATCCGCGTGAACGATCTCGTCGGGGCCGTCCATCGTGGACGTGACGAACTTGCCGGTGATGGGAAACGTGCCGAGCGGCGTCGACGACGACGTGACGAGGCGTTTCGAGCTCAGGGGCTTCGCGCCGCCGCGGCCGGCCGCGGTCAGCGTCACGAACACCGGGCGCGTGTCCTCGTACGCGATGAGCCAGCCGCCGTAGACACTCGCCTCGATCCACGTCTTGCGTTCGGCGGGCGCGCTCGCCGCGTCCGCGACGACGGAGGTGCGCTCACCCCACGGCGTCGTCGGCGCGACCTCGGGAACGACCGCGTCCGATTCGAGCACCCACAACCCCGGTTCGCGCGTTTCGAGATAGCGCACGCCGCCGTCGATCTCGGTCACGCCCGACAGCTCGACCCACGCCAGCCGCGCGAACTTCCGCGCCGAGAGCGCGAAATGACCGTCGCCGCCGCGCTGATACGCGGGCCGTTCCCGCTCCCGGAAGAACGCGAGCGGCATCCGCACGCCGCGATCGAGATGCGCGCCCTCGAACGTCACCGAGTCGTACGGCCTGACGCGATCCTTCGGCACCCACGCCAGATCCGGCGTCAGCAGGAAGGAACGGCCGTCGTGCGAGAACTCGTCCAAGAATGCGATCGTCGATTTTTGGCGCAACGAATTGCGCGGAACCTGGATGTCGATGGGCAGCTTCGTGAAGGGCGTCGCTTCTCGCGGGGCGAGCGCCACGTCGATCCCCGCGAGCGTCGGGTCCACGGCGCCGCCATGTCGAGCCGCGTCGATCGAGGAAAGGTGCCGCGCGAGATCCGGCTCGCGCGCCGTCTCCTCGGCGCGGTCCGGAAGATGATCGTACACCTGCGCGCCGAGCGACTCGGCGTACCGATGCGAAGCAGGGGAGCCTGCGATCGGCACACGCTGGATCTCGACGAGCTCCGGGTCGTCGGCGTGCAGCGTCGCCCGTCGATCGTCGACGCAGACGAACCCGCGGGGCTCGACCGCGTACCACGCCTCGCAACCGCGCGCGTAGATCGGCTTCGTCCGCGCGAGCTTCACCGACTCCCCGGGCCACAGATACCCGATCCACTGTGACGCCCACTCCGGGCGCTCGCGGATCCAGACGAACCGCGTCTTTGCGTACACGCGCGGCGCATCGGAGCTCGCCGCCGGGCCGCGCGCGCGTTCGGCGGCGCTCGCGACGATGGTGGGACGCCCGGCGAGCGCCGCGGTCGCTTCGGGAGCAGCTCCGTTCGCCGTCGCCTCGGGCCGCGCCGCCGGTGCGGGAGCGCGCGCCGTCGCCTCGGCGCGCCTTTTCCGCGGTGCGTCGGGCGACGTCGCGCACGCGGCCGAAAACGCGAACGCGACGACGCAAACCGCCGTCCCGACCTGGGCGCGGACCTCTAGCCGTGTCGTTCGACCCGCTCGCGTTTGCTGCTCGGACGGCATGGCGGACAGCCCTTCGGTGTACCATGTCGCCTCGCATGCGGCTGCTTCTCTGGCTGTTCGGTTTGCCCAGTTTGCCCATTCGGGCGCTCATCTGGGCGTACCGGCGCGCTTACGTACGCTTTCGCGGCTACGGCGCGCTCTCGCTCCGTATAGAGGGCACCGTTCCCGACCGTCACGCCGCGCCGTCACTCCTCGGCTTGCTCTCGGACGATAAAGCGGGGCCGTCGCTGCTCGATCTCCTCGCCGCCCTGGAAAGGGCCAGTCGAGATCCGCGCATCGAGACGGTCTTCGTGAAGCTCGGACCCCTTCACACGGGCCTCGCCCGCGCTCAGGAAATTTCGGCGGTGCTCCGGCGCGTCCGGGACGCCGGCAAGCGCGTCGTGGTTCATTTCGAAGACGGCGGCCTGGGCGCGTACATCGTCGCGCTCGGCGCCAGTGAAATCGCGATGCCCCCCTCGGGCTCGCTCAACGTCGTCGGCGTCGCTTCGGAGGTCGTCTTCTTGAAGGGCCTCCTCGACAAGGTCGGCCTGAAAGCGTGGATGCGCGCTCGCGGCAAGTTCAAGACGGCCCGCGAAACGCTCGCCGAAAGCCAAATGACGCCCGAAAATCGGGAAATGACGACGGCGATCGTCGGCGATCTCTACGAGCAAGTCGTCGAGGCGATCGCCGCCGGCCGGCGGCTAGATGCGGCAACCGTCCGGGAACGACTCGACCGCGGACCGTTCCTCGCCGCAGAAGCGCTCGCGCTCGGCTTGGTGGATCGAGTGGACTACGCCGAGGACGTCGAAGAGGAGCTCAAGGCAAAAGCGGCCAAGTGGCGGCCGCTGCGGCTCGACGCCTATCTGCGGCTCTCGACGCACCTCGTCGAACGCCGAAAGCCGACCGTCGTCGCGCTCGTCGAGGTCACCGGCACCATCAAGAGCGGTCCCAGCGTCCCGGGCCGCGAGCGCGCGCGGGCCACCGGTTCACGCCGCTTCGTGAAAGAGCTCCGGGCCATCGCGGAAGATCCCAGGGTCAAGGCCGTCGTGCTCCGCGTCGACTCGCCCGGGGGCAGCGCCCTCGCGAGCGATCTCATGTGGCGCGCGCTGACGCGCGTGTCGAAGCCCATCGTCGTGTCCATGGCCGACGTCGCCGCGTCGGGCGGCTACTACGTCGCCGGCGTTCGCGGCGCGTCGATCCTCGCGTCCCCCGCGACGATCACCGGGTCGATCGGCGTCCTCAGCGGCAAGGTGGAAGCGAGCGGCCTCTACGAGCTCCTCGGCGTGAAGAAGGAGCTCGTCGCGGCCGGAAAGCGAGCGGCCTTCTTCTCCGAAGCGCGCGGCTTCTCCGAAGAAGATCTGGCGAAGCTCGAGGCGGATCTGGACGCGCACTACGCGCTCTTCCTGTCGCGCATGGCAGAGGGCCGCGGCAAGACGAAGGAAGAGATCCACGCCGTCGCGCAGGGCCGCGTATGGACCGGGCGTCAAGCGCTCGCCAACGGCCTCGTCGACGAGCAAGGCGGTCTGTTCGACGCGCTCATGAAAGTAAAAAGCCAGCTCGGCCTCCACGCGAACGCGCCCCTCGCCCTCGTCTCGCCCGCACCGAAGCGCAGGTTCCCCTTCCGCTTCCTGTTCCGTGGCACGGCAAGCCTGCTCCCCTCCGCGGCGCTGCGCCCGCTCGAGCTCGCGACCGATCTCGCCGGCGAGCGCATGCTGGCGATGCTGCCGTTCGAGCTCTCGTTCGAATGATCTGCTGGCCCTCCCACGGCACGGCGGACGCCAATGCGGGGGACTACACGGCTCGCGACGTGATGCGTGTCGTCGAGCTTGGACGCATGGTCCTGCGCATTGGGGTTATTTTTAGCGCCAAGGCCGCCACGAGCGCTAAGAACCGATCCTAAAACCTCTTGAGGTAGAGGTAGCGGATCGAGTGTGATCTACAGTCGTTCGTGGAAGCCAAATTTGCCGATGTAATCGCTCACAGGACGCTATGTATTCGCTCCTGCGGGGCGCGGCCGCATGATAGACATTCGCAAATGTTGCAGCTTCCATCCGACCTCGCTCAGCAGGTCACAACTGCCCTGGCTGAGGACATCGGCGGCGGTGATATCACCGCTCAACTGGTCCCCGCCGCACAGCGGGTCACAGGTAAAGTCATCACCCGCGAGGAGGCGACCTTATGCGGCCGCCCTTGGGTGACTGCGGTATTCCGTCAGCTGGATCCAGCTGTCCAATTGACCTGGCATGCCGACGACGGCGACCGCGTTACTGCGAATCAAACTCTGTTTGAGATCGCAGGCCTGGCCCGGCCCGTTCTCACGGGTGAGCGCACTGCGCTCAATTTCCTCCAGCTCCTTTCCGCAACGGCGACCGCCACTCGCCGCTATGTAGATGCGATCGTGGGAACCCGCTGCGCAATTTGGGATACGCGAAAGACGGTCCCAGGACTACGGACGGCGCAGAAATACGCGGTTTTGTGCGGCGGCGGCCAGAACTACCGCATCGGGCTCTTCGACCAGGTGCTGATCAAGGAAAACCACATCGCCGCAGCCGGCTCCCTGACGGCCGCAGTGGCAGCAGCCCGCCGCGCAGCCGGTTCACGCAAAGTCGAAGTGGATGTGGAAGTGGAAACGATGGAGGAGTTTGAGGAAGCGTTGCGCGCAGGCCCGGACATCATCATGCTCGACGAATTCAGCCTGGCCGACATGAGAGCCGCGGTAGCGCTGAACAACTCTAAAGGCCATCGGGTCACAGTCGAAGCATCGGGCAGCGTAACGCTCGAGACCGTCCGCAGCGTCGCAGAAACCGGCGTTGACTACATCTCAATCGGTGGCATTACCAAACACGTCCGCGCTGTGGAACTGTCAATGCGGTTGGCATTCGCCTCTTAGAACCGATCCTAGTGCGACTTTCAGTCGCACGGAACACCTGGATGACCAGAGTGGCGATCGGATCGAGGGCGATTGAGCTGAAGGATCCAAAGGGGGGACCTCACGGGGCCGAACCCGACCGATCGCGCGAAAAGCGGGGTAAAGCGGCACATTCTCACGGACGGTCGCGGCGTCCCGATCGGCGCGTTGATCACCGGCGCCACAACCGCTTTCGCGGCCTGCTCGTCCGCTGGGAGCGCGTGGGCGCGCACTACCTCGCGCTGCTGCAGCTCGCGTGCGGACTGATCGCGTTTCAGCAGGCGACATGAGTTTCAGGATCGGCTCTAAGGCCGCCAAGGGGATTGGGGTTGTCCTCCACTCAGCATCACAACTGAGCGTTGTAACGTCGCGCTAAAAAAATCTTGGCGGCCTTGGTGCAGTTGGCGGCCTTGGCGCTTTCTCTCAATCCAACAGCCCGGAACCCCCCAGCTCGATCGTCAATAGTTCGCTTCGACGTCCGGCGCCTGTGACGTATAGAGGATCTCGAGACGGCCTCGGCCGACGCTGACGGTGATGCTGCCGCCGTTCAGGCGCCAGCCGACTTGTTCGCGGCCGGTGCGCGTGCGAGCGGCGCCGTCGGGCGGCCCGTATTTCGAGACGAGAGCGTTGCGGGTGTCCTCGAGCGACGCGCTGATGAGCTCCACGGCAACCAGGTGGTCGCGCGAGAAGTACAAGAGAACGGGACCGTTCGCGAACGGGAGCTCGATGGGAGCGGCGCCGCACTCGGCGTGGTTGACGGTCGCGCGCCAGCGGCCGTGACACGCGCTGCGCGCGTCGTCCATGCTTTCGCCGATGCGGAAGCCCGCGACGGACTCCGGAAACGACGGACGATTCGCCGGGCGAGCGATGCCTTCGTCGCGACCGCCCTTCGCGCCCCGAGCCCAGCGCAGCTTCGAGAACTCGGCGAGGGTGATCGGCGGGCCGCCGTGCACCAAGAGCTGCGCGAGGTACTGCGCTGGAACCGCGAAGTTCAGGTTCTGGCCGCTCCTCGAGATGAGCGTCGTCACGCCGATCACGCGCCCGCTGTCGTCGAGCAACGGACCGCCCGAGGAACCCGGGGAGATCGGCGCGGTCGTCTGGACGAGCGTGAGCTTCGGGCTCAGCTCGCGGACCGCGCTGACGATGCCCGTCGACACGGTGAAGGCGAGGCCCTGCGGCGTGCCGATGGCGATGACGGCATCGCCGGCGACCGGAGGCGCGCCGCGCAAGGTGAGCGGCGCCGGCGACGCTTCCGGCGCAAACGTCAGCAACGCAAGATCGTGCGTCGCGTCGAGGCCGGCGACGGCGGAGATCGGAACACGCTTGCCGGACGACGTCGCGAGGACGATCTGCGCCGCGCCCGCGACGACGTGCAGATTCGTCGCGACGACGCCGCGATCCACGACGAAGCCCGTGCCGAGCCCGGTCGGCGTCCGCACGATGACGACCGACGCCGCGGATTTCGCGACGATCTGGCTCACCGTCTGACGCTCGGATGACGCGGGCGCTGCTTGCGCGGCGGGCGCCGGAGCCGGCGCGGTGTGCGACGCGCAACCGGACGCCGAAAGCGCCGTCGCGACCGCGCACGCGAGCAGCCGCGGGAACGTGCGCGGGCCTCGGCGCGATCGCTCGACCATCATCGTTGATTATACGCGCCGGCGACGAGGCGAACAGGCGGGCGACCTCCACGCACTCGGAGTATCGTGACTACATCCGGATCTTTCGCGCTTCATGGAGTCGTCGAGTGCACCCCAGACGGAAAGCGAGCTCCTTGCTCGCGCCCTCGAGCTCGCCGGCTCGACGCTCGGCGAGCTCGGCGAACGGCTCGGCATCCCGGTGCCCGCCGAGCTCTTGCGAGCGAAGGGGTGGTTCGGTCAAGCGCTGGAGCGCGCCCTCGGCGCGACCGCGCGCTCCCGCGCCGCGCCGGATTTCGAAGCGCTCGGCGTCGAGCTCAAGACGCTCCCGGTCGGAGCGAGAGGGCTCCCGTGCGAGTCGACCTTCGTGTGCACGATCGATCTGTCGCGCATCGGCGACGTCGACTGGTCCACTTCGCTCGTCAAGAAGAAGCTGTCGCGCGTGCTGTGGGTGCCCGTCGAAGGCGCCCGCGAGATCCCCATCGCCGCGCGACGGATCGGCACCTCGCTCCTCTGGAGTCCCAGCGTCGAAGAAGAAGACGCTCTGCGCTTCGACTGGGAAGAGCTCGCCGGGATCATCGGGCGCGGAGACGTCGAGAGCATCACCGGCCACCTCGGCCGTCACCTCCAGGTGCGCCCCAAAGCGGCGAGCTCGCGCTCACGCCGGCGCGGCGTGGACGGCGACGGCGCTTCGTTCGCGACGCTGCCGCGCGGCTTCTACCTGCGCGCCTCGTTCACCGCGAGGATCCTCGCGGCGTCCTTCGGCGATGCGTCTCAGTACGGATCCTGACCAACGAAGTTGCCGGGCGGCGCGTAGTTACAGATCCAGATGTCTTCGTTACCGAACCCGCTCTGGCAAGTGGACACGCCGCAGCCGAGCTTCGTGCTCGTGCGCCAGACGATCTGCGTGTAGTGGCCGCAGCCGTCGCTGTGCAGGTTCTGGTAGCAGGTCGTGTCGCACTTCTCGGTGCCGAAGAACGTGCCGTACGTCCAGCACATCTTCTCGGCCGCCCAACCGTCCACCGCTTGCTGCGCCGTGCTCTGCCCGAACGAGCTGGTGAACGCCGCGAGGTTCTCGCCGTAGCCCACCTGCTCGAGCTCCTGCTGCGTCCGGTGATGCGGGCTCGAGCACGACGTCATCGCCAGCTCGTCCGCCCACTGCTGCGCGTACTGCGCGATCGTGGCGTCCCAGACGAGCGGCGGAAGCGCCGGCGTGGTCATCACGGCTGCGCGCACGGCGTTGTGCGCCGCGGTGATACCGACGAGCCTGCCCATCTCCGGATTCATCCCCGACATGCCGGCGCTTCCGGTCATGCCTCCCATGGAACCACCCATTCCCAAGAGCGATCCGCCTGCGCCAAACATGCCGCCCGCGCCGAACATGCCGCCCATGCCGAACACGCCGCCCGCACCGAACATGCCACCGGTACCGAACACGCCGCCCGCGCCGAACATGCCGCTCGCGCCGAAGCCACCGGCGCCGTTAGCGACGCCGCCCGATCCGATGAACGGGATCCCGCCAGATCCGAAACCGCCGGCGCCGGTTGCGCCGGCACTCGACGCGGGCACCATGACGCCGCTGCTCCCTCCCTGCCCCGGTCCGTTGCCCATTTGCGTCGGGAGCGCGCCTGCTGCGCCCGCTGCGACTGGCACGCCGCTCGCGCCAGCGGCTCCAGCGTTGCCGAACGGCGCAGTGCTGGCGCCCCCAGGATCGGCGGAGCTGCACCCCACGGCAAAAGTCAAAGCGACGAGGACGTGAAAACACCGCGTTGAGCTGATTTTCATCGGCGACCAAAAACTGTGAGCAGAGTGCATGCGAGTCCGGCCGCATGCGCTGATTGTTCTACAGTCGTCCGGCTTGCTCACGATCGGTCAGAAAAGTTGCCGAATCCTCTCTCACGCCCGGTCGGTGAACCGATCGAGCTCCAAAGCTCGCAGAGTGGCCTCGAAAGTTACTCGCGCGCCCGAGGACGAGCCACACACGTGTTGAGAACGCGTCGCGCTATGTCGTTCTCGACGCACACGGTGGCGTTGAACCGCGCTTAGGGCGGCCGGAAAATGTAAGTGATCGCGAATCCGAACAGCCTGTGCTCGACCTTGTTCCACTTGCTCGTATCGGGTGGGGAGTGGCTGACGTGGACAGCTACGCCGTGCTTGTCAGCGAAGCGCTGCCATTCGTGCTTCCACACTCGGGAGCGGTAGCCATCGCTGCCACCAGCGTCGGCCGCGACGAAGATCTCGCGAGCGTCTGGGTAGCGCTTCGAGCCCACGTGTTCCACCACGCCTCGATCGAAGTGACCGCGAACACTAGCCCCTTCTTCTTCGTGTCGACGGAGATCACCGGCGTTCCGCGTTTTGATGCACGCCTCCGCCTCGCATTGATGTGCTCGAACTGCGCGTTTCGGTCAGGACGTTGCGCACCCTCGACCGACTTGTTCGGCGCCTGGAGACTGTATCGGTGCTCGCGGAGCAGCTTCGCCATCGTCCTGTCGCTGATCCGGAGTCCGTGTGGGCGAACATCTCCGCGGACAACACGTGCGGGCTCTTGCACGTCCACCGAAGTGGCGACTCCGGATCACCCCGCGTCGAGTCCACGAGCTTCTCGAGAAGCGGCCCAATAAGGCGCTCCGCCTGGCGCTCGACATGGCGCACCGGTCGCCGGCGGGCAGCCTAGGGAGCAAGGCCGCGCCGACGCGCGCGGAAGGTCACGGAGCGGCTCTGCGCCATCGTCGCCGGCGACGTGCCGAAGCTCGTGCACGCGACGGCGGGACGGGTGCGTCGAGGCGAGCCGAAGGCTTCCACGAAACGAGCGCAGAGATGGCTTTTTCCGCCTTCTCGCTGGTACGCTGTAGAATTGACTATCGCGAAAGAAACCCGGCAAGCTGGCCGCTAAGGGTTGAAATGCCGAAGCTTTGCGGCAGGCAACTCGGACGCACCGTCGGTCGATGGCGCGCCGTGGGGCCGAATGCTACGACGACGCACTTGCTGGTCGAGCGGGTTCGAAGTGCCCACTTTTCTTTCTTTCTCGAGTGATTATGTGATTGTTCGGAATTGCTCGCGCATCTAGTCTGTCGAGAGAAGAAGCCGGTTCGCCAGAAAGGAACGCTCATGGCAAACCAGAATCGCGCTCGTACCGCGTCGGTCACTGCGGCTCCGAAGAGCACGACAACCAACAAGGTGCCTGCTGCGCCTGCTTCGTCTGAAACGAAGCGCGAGGCAAGGGCACAGGTTGTTGCCGGTGCGGTCGGGGGCGCCGTCGTCGGACTTGCAGTTGGAGGAGTTGCGGGCTCGATCGCCGGTGCGGCTCTCGGTTCGGCAATTGCTGTTTCGACGCGCGACTCGAGGTAACGTGAGCCCCCCGGGGGGCGCCTCGAATTGTTCGCCTACTTTGAATCGATCGTTCTCCCTCACCGCGCAATTGTTGGCGGCTTCGCCATAACGCTGTTTACAGCACTGCTCGCCGTGCTTGCTGCGGTCGGCTACTGGGGCGGCGCAGACGGGCTCGTAAAGTGGATCAGCGCTCTGCCAAAGCCGGAGCACGATCCGGCAGATCTCGCCCGAGAAGGCAGTGATCTCTACGCGAAGTATCGGCAATACGAAACGAGCACCCGAAAAAATGGAAATGGGCCGCCGCCCCCGATGCCCGATGCCGTTTTGGAGGCTGCCAAAAAATGGCAGGGGACGCTTTTCAAATGTGTTTTTGCCGAACAAACGAAGCGCAAGAGAGAGGACCGCGTAACGGCGTGCACTTACCTGATTCTCGGATCGCTTCTCCTATGCGGGATGACCATCGTCGACTGGACGCTGTTCGTACCAGACAAGCCCGCGCTAGATGATCCGAGGCTGCACACGTTTGCCCGCTTCGCCTTCTTCAGCTTCGTGTGCACCGTAACGGCTATCTGCTGGGCGGCGCCGCTCGCAATCTGCATGTTCCGACACGGCGTACCCAAAAAGAAGGAGTAGACCGTGGCCGCACGTTCTTTCGCCACGGTTCGGCCACGGATGACCCCGAAATTGCCCGAATCAGCCCGCGAAACACCGCCTATTATTGCGGCACTTTCCCGCGCCTAAAGCGGCCGGATCGCCAAATGTAAGTGATCGCGATGATCGCTATCATCATCGGGAGTAATCACCTGTTCGAAGAGCCCGGTGCGATCGAGCTCGCACGCGAGGCGGTTCAAGATCGCCGAGCCTTCGTCGCAGCTCCGTCCCTGTCCGCGCGCGTAGTCGCGTTTGACGCTGAGGCGATGATTGCCCATGCGGATGCGGTGTACGTCGATCGCAAGGCCGAGCGCGTGAAGGCTCGGACCACCGTGGCGCGTGGTGCGATACACGTACGCGCCGGAGTGCTGTACCTCCTTCACGCCGAAGGAGCGAAGCTCGGGTGAGAGCCAGTCGAGCGCGACGGCGAGCCGGCAATCGCAGACGAGCGACGTGACGCCCGCGCTCTCGTAGCGCACGCCGCCGATGGGTCCGGTGATGGCGACGGGAGTCACCATGCCGGGCTTCGGCGAGATCTGGTGAAACGCGATGCCCTGGCTCTGTAGCAACGAGAGGCATTCGTCGCCGTCGGGGATGGAAAGACTGCGGAGTCCACGGTGGCCGCGGTGAAAATGCGCCGCGAACGCGTCGCCGTTCATGCCGGGCACTTCGGGCGGCAGCGCGTCTTCCGCGCAGCCGCTCGCGAGCGCGGCGAACGCGACGGCGAACATCGCGGAAATGGCTCTTCCGGTCACGAAGCGAATGGTGTCACGGCGCCGTTCGGGCCCACAAAAAAGCAGCGACGCCGGGCCCGGGCGATTGGCATCCCCGGAGCGGCGTAGCATAAGCGCTTGGTGAAGGATCGATTCGACTATCTCGTGCTCGGTGGCGGCAGCGGCGGCGTCGCTTCCGCGCGGCGGGCCGCTCTGCACGGCGCGCGCGTCGCCATCATCGAGACCGCTCGGTTCGGCGGAACGTGCGTCAACGTCGGGTGCGTCCCGAAGAAGATCATGTGGAACGCCGCGACGATCGCCGAGTCGCTCGAAGACGCGGAAGGCTACGGCTTCGACGTCGGCGACTGGAAGCTGGATTTCGCTCGGCTACGCGAAGGCCGGGAACGCTACATCCGCTTCCTCAATCAGATTTACGAACGCAATCTCGACGCCGAAGGCGTAGAGCGCGTCCTCGGCTACGGGCGCTTCGTCGACGCGCACACCATAGACGTGGAAGGACGGCGGCTCTCGGCCGAGCACGTGCTCATCGCCACCGGCGGCACGCCGCGCACGCCGGACATCCCCGGCGCCGAGCGCGGGCTCACTTCCGACGGCTTCTTCGAGTTCGGCGCGCTGCCGAAGCGCGTCGCGATCGTGGGCGGCGGCTACATCGCCGCCGAGCTCTCGGGCGTGCTCTGCCACCTCGGGTCGACCGTGACGGTGCTGCTCCACCACGGCGAGCCGATCCGCGGCTTCGACGCGATGCTGCGCGCCGAGCTCGTGCAGCACATGCGCGACAGCGGCATGGAAGTGAGGCTCTGGCGAGAGGCGACGCGCGTCGACGGAATGCCTTCGGAGCTCGTCATCGAAATGAAAGACGGCGACCGGGTCGGCCCCTTCGACTGCATCGTGTGGGCGATCGGGCGGTCACCGCGTACGTCGGGCATCGGTCTGGAGAACACCGGCGTGGTCCTCGACGCCGAAGGGCACGTCGTCGTGGACGATCTGCAGTCGACCGCCGCACCGGGAGTCTACGCCGTCGGCGACGTCACCGGCCGGCTGCAGCTCACGCCGGTGGCCATCGCCGCGGGTCGCAAGCTCGCCGATCGCCTCTTCGGCGGCGAGCCCGGAGCGCGCATCGACTACGACGAAGTGCCCACCGTGCTCTTCAGCCATCCTCCGATCGGCACGGTCGGGCTCAGCGAAGAGGCGGCTCGCGCCCGTTACGGCGAAGCAGCCGTGAAGATCTACGAGCGCCGCTTCACGAACCTCTACCACGCGCTCACCGCGAGGAAGCCGAAGACGACGGTGAAGCTCGTCTGCGCCGGACCCGAGGAGCGCGTCGTCGGCATTCACGTCATCGGGCTAGCCGCCGACGAGCTCATCCAGGGCTTCGCGGTCGCCCTGCGGATGGGCGCGAAGAAGTCGGATCTGGATCGGACCATCGCGATTCACCCGACGGCCGCCGAAGAGCTGGTTACGTTGCGCTGACGGTCGGCTCAGCGCAGGAGAAATTCGCAGATGGCGTCGACCATCGCGCCGAACTCGCGCCGGCGGAAGTTCGCCCCGCTGTGCAGCCAGTCGACGTGCGCCGGCGGCTTGCGGTCGTCCTCGAAGTGTCCGACCACGTCCAGGTGATCTCCGGGGCCGCACCACACGAGTTCGCCCCAGAGCATCGACAACGTCGGGACGACTCCGTCCGCGTCGCTCGGATCGATGTGACGCCCGAACCCGCGCGCGAGCGCCGAAGCTTGCTGCGGCGTCGGCACCGCGTACGGGTAAAGATCCCGCGAGTAACTCGCGACGCCGTACAGCGTGGTGTAGACGGCGAGCTGCAGGGCGCGCATGGGCGAGATGAACGCGCCGAGGACGCGGCGCGGACCGGGGAGCGGGGCCGCGGTGGCGACGGAGCCGTAGCGCGCGGTCGCGCGATCCTCCACGGCGGCGTTGAAGAGCTCGCTCACCTCGGGCATGAGCTGGATGATCCCGGCCTGGTCGTGCATCAACCGCCGCATGAAATCGCCGATCTCTTTTCGCCCGCGAGCGCCGACCACGCTCAGGACCTGATCGGTGACGTCGTCGACGAGCTTGATGTCGAGGCCGAGCAAACCGTCGGCGGCTTTCACGGTCGACACCAAGCGTTCGAGGACGGAGAGCGGAATCCTCCCGATGGACAGGCTCGCGACCGTCAAGAGCGACACCGCGTAAAGCAACCGCGTTCCGGAGACCGTCGAGAAGTACGCGGAGAGCGGCGTGCCGTAGTGGGGCGTATTGATCCCGAGCACGGTGCGTACGCGATCGCGTGTCTCGTCGGCGACGCGCACGCCGGGAAGCGTGGTGCTCGGCGACATGAGCAAGCGAGCGTCGAGCCCGCCGCTCGAGTGACCCACGAGATGAATCGGGTTGCCGCTCGCGCTGCGGCGCACGGCGTCGGCGAGCACGACGGCGCGCGAGCGGATCGACGAAGTGGGTAGCGACGGCACGCGTTCGATGAGCACCGGGACGCCGGCCCGCCGAAAGCGATCGCGTATCGCCGCTTCCAGGTGCTGGAAGTAGTCGTAACCGGCGAGGGTCGTGAAACCGAAGAGCCCGGGGATCAGAAAGACGTGGTGGGGGCGCGTCGCGTCCGGCATCCGCTGCCGCACATCATCCGACACCGCGCCGGGGTAGGCCAATTGTCGGATCCTCCAATGCTTCCGCCGATTTCGTCGAACGGGCCGGCACGCGCGATCGGCCCACAGCGGAAAGGGAGGGGCAAACGACGACCCGCGTACAATGGGAGCGAGGCTTCCCGTCATGTTTTCTCGCGCCGCATGGGCTTTGGTCGCTGCGACTTTGTTGCCCGCGTGCACCGTATACGAAGGTCAAACGCCGCCGCCCGCACCCGCGCCGACGTATTACGCACCCGCGCCGACGTATTACGCACCCGCGCCCGCGTCCGCGTACGTCGCGCCACCGGCTATGCCGGTTGCTGCATCGCCGGTGGCGTCGCAACCGAATCCCGAGTCGTGCGATCCACCGGTGACGGTCGTGCCTGCGCGCCCCCGGCACGTCTTCCCCGGCGAGCCCCGGGGTGGTCGCGTCGCCGTCGTCGAGCCCGACCTCGCGCCCGTCGCGCAACCACGTCCCGTAACGACGCCCGCAACGCCGGTGCTGACGACGCCCACGACGTCCGTGATGACGCCACCAGCCGCACGCGCCATGACGACGCCCGCGACGCCGGTGCTGACGACGCCCGCGACGCCGGTGCTGACGACGCCCACGACGCCGGTGTTGACGACACCGACGGCACGCCGGATGACGACGCCCGCGACGCCAGTGTTGCCGACGCCCGCGACGCCAGTGTTGCCGACGCCCGCGACGCCGGTGCTGACGACGCCTGCGACGCCAGTGTTACCGACACCGACGGCACGCCGGATGACGACGCCCGCGGCGCCAGTGTTGCCGACGCCCGCGACGCCGGTGCTGACGACGCCTGCGACGCCAGTGTTGCCGACACCGACGGCACGCCGGATGACGACGCCCGCGGCGCCAATCGCGGCGATGCGTGCGCCTGTCGCGATGACACCGCACCCTGTCGCGAAGCCGTCCCCGATCTACGTCGAGCCCGCCGCGCCGCGGCCTGTTGCTCGCGCGACGCCGATCACGCCGCGCGCCACCGAGCCCCGTCCCATTGCCGTAGGGCGCACGCCGGCTCGCATCCCGAACCCCGCCCAAGCCCACATCGCCCCGGTTGCCCTACACCCCCTCGCCGTCCACCGCGTCGTCCTGCACCCTTCCCCGCTCCAGCTCCACAACGCTGAGAACCTGTGATCGGAGGCAGAGTTTTTACAGGAAGACGGAAGGATAAAAGGGGGTTTTGGGATCAGAGCAGATGCAGTCGATCGCATATCGACAAGGCGATCGCCCGAGCTCTGCTCCAATAAAATCCCTTCCCCATCTTCCGTCTTCCTGTGAACTCTCTCTCTTTGGGATCAGAGCAGATCAGAGGCAGAGTTTTTCACAGGAAGACGGAAGGACAAAAGGGGGTTTTGGGATCAGAGCAGATGCAGTCGATCGCATATCGACAAGACGATTGCCCGAGCTCTGCTCCAATAAAATCCCTTCCCCATCTTCCGTCTTCCTGTGAACTCTCTCTCTTTGGGATCAGAGCAGATCAGAGGCAGAGTTTTTCACAGGAAGACGGAAGGACAAAAGGGGTTTTGGGATCAGAGCAGATGCAGTCGATCGCATATCGACAAGGCGATCACCCGAGCTCTGCTCCAATAAAATCCCTTCCGATCTTCCGTCTTCCTGTGAATTCTCTCTCTCTCTCTCTCTCTCTCTCTTTACCGCGCAAGTTCGTATGTCACCCCGCGCAGGTACCTGACCCCGTCGCCCAGCCAGCGCGCGGGCCGTCGCTCGTCGGGGCCGTGCGCTCCGCGGCCCGCGAGCGCCTCGGGTTTGGAGATGGGTGACACGCCGATGCCGTAAGCGCGAATGCCGATCGCGCGCAGGTGTCGTGAATCCGTCGCGCCGGTGCTCATCGTCGGAACGACGGGCACCCCCGGCCAGAGCTTCGCGGCCGCCTTGCGCATCGCCGCTGGGACTTCGCCGTCGACCGGCGAATAAGGCCCCAACCCAAAATCGCCCACCACGCTGACCTCGACGGCAGGGTCCGCGATCACCTGGCGGAGCGTCGCGAGCGTCTGCTCCGGGGTCTCGTCCGGCAAGATGCGGCAGTTGACGGTCGCCTCGGCCGAGGTGGGCAGCACGTTGTCCTGCGGAGATCCGACTAGTTGAGTGGTCACACACGTCGTCCGCAGATGGGCGTTGATCACGCGGTCCTTCGTGACGACGGCGTCGTCCTCCGGCGACACCTTGCCCGTCTTCGCGACGTTCGCCATCGCGGCGGCGAGCGCGCCGGACTCGAGCTTCGCTTCCAGCGCTATTTCGTCGCGAACGGCGGGAAGGACGCGCGCGGGGAAGCGATACTCGGCTATCTTCACGAGCGCCTTCGCGAGCGCGAGCACGGGGTCGGAGTCCGTCGGGGGAATCGACGAATGGCCGCCCTTGCCCTTGACCACGACCTTGTAGTCCTGGAACGTCTTCTCCGCGGCGCCGATGCCGACCTCGATGATCCGCGAGCCTCCGTCGTCGAGGCGCTCGCCCGCGCCCTCGTTCAGCGCGATCTCGGCGTCGATGAGATCTTCGTGATTCTGAGCGAGCCAGCGCGCGCCGGGAGCGCCGCCCGTCTCCTCGCCGGCGGTGAGCGCGAAGACGACGTCGCGCGAGAGCACCGGTTTCGCCTTCGCCATTTCGAGCGCGAGCGCGATGATCGCGGCGGCCATGCCCTTGTCGTCGTTCACGCCGCGGCCCCAGAGAAAGCCGTCCTTCTCCGTGACCTGGAACGGCGGCACCGTCCACGGCTGCCCCTCGACCGGCACGACGTCGACGTGCGCGATGAGAAGGAGCGGCCGCTTCTTGCCGTTGCCCTTGTAGCGCGCGACGAGGTTACCGCGCCCTTCACCGCTCTCGAGGAGGGTGACGGGGAGACCCGCGGCGCGCAAACGCTCCGCGATCGGTCGCAGCAAGTCCGTTTCGTGACCGTGGCTCGTGTCGACGGCGACGAGCGTCGCGAGCGTCGAGCGCGCCTCGGCGATGAGCGACTGCTCCGCCGCCGACGGAGCGGGCGTCGCCGCCGAAACGGGCGGCGCGCCGGGGCGAGCGGCGCACGTCGTCAGCGCGACGCCGGCGAGGACCGATCGCAGCAGCGCGAAGCAAGAAGGACGCGCCGAGCGCGAGGGCGTTGCAGCGGAATTCTCCCGGAAGATCGACACGGAGTCCTACGTATCGACTCCGTTGCTGCTCGGCAACGGAAAGCGCCCGTCGCCATATAATCCCTGAATTCGATTGAATCGAAAGGTCGCGACGTTCACGCTACGGGTCGATCATGCGTTACGAAGGCCGTCTCTATCGCCCACCGTCCGAAGCCGACGCTTACATCCTGCAAGCGACCATCGGCTGCTCGTGGAACGCCTGCGTCTATTGCGACATGTACCGCGACAAGAAGTACCGCGTGCGCGAGCTTTCGGAGTCGCTCGCCGACGTGCACGAAGCGGGGCGTCGCTTTGGACCGCGAGTGCGCAAGATGTTCGTCGCCGACGGCGACGCGCTCGGCATGCCGATGGACCACTGGCTGCCGATCCTCGAGGCCGCACGCGGCGCGTTCCCCTGCCTCGAACGGGTCTCGTCGTACGCGATGGCGAGCAACGTCGTCGAGAAGTCCGAAGCGGAGCTCGCGTCGCTGCGCGGAGCCGGGCTCGCGCGCCTCTACGTCGGACCGGAGAGCGGCGACGACGTGACGCTGAAGCGCATCGCGAAGGGCTCGACCTTCGCCGAGCACGTCGAGGCGGCGACGAAGGCGCACGCCGCCGGCCTCGAGCTGAGCGTCATCGTCATGCTGGGCGTCGCGGGCACCCAGCGCAGCGCGGAGCACGCGCGCCGCACCGCGGAGCTCGTCACCGCGATGAACCCGGAGTACTTCGCAGCTCTGACAACTACGGTGGTCGAAGGAACGCCCCTCGCCACGCTGCAACGGCGCGAGCGCTTCACGCTGCCCGACGCGCGGCAGCTCCTCTCCGAGCTGCGCACCATCGTGATGGAAGCGCGACCCGAGCGCGCGGTCTTCCGGACGAATCACGCTTCCAGCTATCTGCCGCTGGGCGGTACGCTCCCGGATGATCGGGCAGCCATCGTCCGCGCCATCGACGCCGCGCTCGCTGGCGAAATCCCGCTGCGACCGGAATACGCTCGCGGACTGTGACAGTCGCACCAAGGGCCGCCGGGCGCGCGGGTCTAGACCCAGCGCTCAGCTGGGTCGATCCTCCCCGCGTAGCCATCACGAAGCACGCACCTCCGCTGGAGCAGAGTGTTTGGCCGCGCTCGCCCCGCAGGCGCGAAACACCGGAGTCGACTCAGAGCTCTAGCCAGCGTCGGGACTGTTCGGTCGGCGCGCTCCGTGACATCCTGACGGCGATGGGATCGACGCTTGCTTTGCGGACGGCGGTCCGCCATTCGGTGCTGCTCGCGTTTTTGCTCATCGGTTGCGGCAGCGACAAGCTCTCACAGCCCCTCGCGCCGGAGGCGGGCACCGGGGGGACCTCTCAGGCGTCGAGCGGCGGCACGACACATGGCGGCGCCGCGAACGGCGGCACGCAGGCGTCAGGCGGCACCTCGAGCAGCGGCGGCAAATCGACCAGCGGCGGCACGTCGAACACCGCCGGAACGACGGGCAACGACAGCGGCGTCAGCGGCGGCGCCGCCGCGGGCGGCGTCTCTTCCGACAGCGGCGCGTCGAGCGGCGGTTCGACGCGCGACAGCGGGAGCGACGGCGCCGCGGGAAGCGCCGGTGCAGGCGGCGCGAGCGGTGTCGCGGGCGCCGGCGGAAGCGCGGGCGCCGACGACGCGGACGGCGGAGATTCGCCGGCGATGCCGATTCCGCCGGTGCTCGCTCCGACGTCGACGGACGCGACGACGGATTACTACGCGATCACCGTCAAGACCGGCACCGCGCAGATGCGCCCCGGCGCGCCCACGCCGATCGTCGGGTTCAACGGCATCTTCCCCGGCCCGACCCTCGTCGCGACGAAGGGTCGCGCCGTGCAAGTTACCCAGACGAACGCCTGGACGGAGAACATCACCATCCACAATCACGGCCACAAGGCGCCGGCGGCCAGCGACGGGCACCCCATCGACTACGTGACCCCGGGCAAGTCGAAGGTCTACACATACCCGAACGATCAGAACGCCGCGACGTACTGGTATCACGATCACACGATGGACCTTGCCGGGCCGCACATTTATAGCGGCCTCGCCGGCTTCTACGTCATCCATGACACGGCCGAGGACGCGTTGAAGCTGCCTTCGGGCAAGTACGACGTGCCGCTGATGGTACAGGACAAGGCGTTCAACGACGACAACACGCTATTTTACAGCACCTCGACGATCGGACCCGGCTTCATCGGCAAGGTCGGGGTCGTGAACGGCGTGGTGTCTCCACACTTCGACGTGGACACGCACAAGTATCGCTTGCGGCTCTTGAACGCCTCGAACGCGCGTCTGTTCAAGGTGGCGCTCAAGTCCGGCAAGTCGTTCCAGGTCATCGGATCCGACGGCGGGCTGCTGAGCGCGCCCGTCTCGGTCACCGCTCTGAGCATCGCGCCGGCGGAACGGTACGACGTCGTCGTGGACTTCTCCGGCAGCGCGGTCGGCACGACGGAGACGCTGGTGAACACCGAAACGACGATGCCGCTCATCACGGATCTCGTCGAATTTCGCGTGAAGAACGCCGTCACCGACGATTCGACCGTCCCCTCCACGCTCGCGCAGATCACGCGTCTGCAAGAGGCCGCGTCCGCGGGCACCGCGACGTGGACGTTCAGCCAGGATTTCACCAACAACGGCGAGTGGACGATCAACAACACCATCTACGACCCGGCGCGGATGGACCAGACGTCGCACCTCGGCAGCGTCTACGTGTGGAAGCTCGTGAACTCTTCGGGCTTCTATCACCCGTTCCACAAGCATCTGACCGAGTTTCAGATCCTGGACGTCGACGGCAAAGCGCCTTCTCCCGAGCAGAGCGGATGGAAGGACACCGTCCAGGTGCCGGTGGGGAGCACCGTCCGGATCATCTTCGCGGACCAGACGTACACCGGGACGTACGTGTTTCACTGTCACATCCTGGAGCACGAGGACCATCGCATGATGCTCCAGGAATCCGTCGTGAGTCCGTGACGCGGGCGCCCTAATAGACGAGCAGCGCGGCGAGACACTCCTCGTCGGAGATGGTCTCGCCCCGGTGCGTGACCTCTGCGCGGCTCTGCGTGTCGTAGATGCACGAGACGCGCAGGCGCGTCCCTCGCGAAAGGTCGAGCGGCCGCTCGAGGACGAACAGCCGCTGCCGGTAGAAGTTGAAATGGTCGAAGCTGCCGGTGCATTGCCACGCGCCAGCGCTGGTTCGATCGAGCTGCATCGTCCTGCCCAGCGTGTGCATGCGGGGCACGACGCCGAGCAGCTGGAGCGGGCGTTCCACGACGTGCTCCGTCGTCGCTTCGACGTGCGTGCTCCGCGCGGGAAGATTCAGCTGATCGGGTGAGAGCTCACGAAAACTCGCGACCTTCGCGCCGTCGGTGAGCTCGAGCTCGATTTTCGTGTGCGTGGGCGCGTCCAGGCCGGTCGCGATGGGGTTGTAGTGGATCTGCACGAGGAGCTTCCGGCCGCCGGGCACACGCACGCCGAACCCCGCCGGCATGCGCGAGACCGGCGAATCCCACGTCCAGCTCGTGAGGAGGCGCGCGCCGTCGAAGCGCGGCGTGCCGTAGCACGTGAAGCCGAGACCCGGATCGCGTTCGTCCATCCCCGTTGCCGCTTCTTCCGCTGCGGCCGTATCCAGCGCGTACAGCGTCACTTGCTCGACGGAGCGCGGTTCGGTGGACGTGAAGCGGAACGCCGTCGCCGTGCGATCGCGAGCGTCGGCCGGCGCGGTGACGAAGCAGTGATATGCCGCCGGGCCGAGACCGGGACTGAAATCGCCGCCGGTGTCCAGCGTCACGCCGCTCGCGCGAAAGGGCGGCTCGGCGGGCGGCGTCGCGGGACGGGCGCGCGAGGGGTCTCCCTTGAGCGGCTGCTCCGTCCATTTCTCCAGCAGCCGGAGCTGTTCGTCTTCGAGCCACGACGCGCCCTGCCACTTGCCGCACAGGCCGGTGTTCTCCGCGCCCCAAGGCGGCATGTCGCGCATCTGGAGCGAAAAGCGGATCCTGTCCGCCGCCGCTTTCACCGCTTCGAAAGAGTCGAGCACCGGGACGGGCGCGACGCCCCGCTCGGTGTGGCAGCGGACGCAATGCGCCGCGAAGAGGGGACGCACGTCCTCGTAATACGTCGGCGCGCGGTGACAACCGAACGCCGAGACGACAGGAGCGGCGAACAGCGCGAACCGCGCTGCTCCGCGAAAACCGATCATGCGAGCATGATAGGCTACCGAGATGAAAAGGGCGTCCGCCGGTCCGCTGTTCCTCGGCGGTGCGGCGATGCTCCTCGGAGCGCCCGCATATCTCGCGCTCCTGCGTTTTGCGCGTCCGCCGGCCTGGCTCATGGATCGTCCCTGGCCGCTCGCGACCTTCGCCTTGGCCACGCTGCTCGTCTGCGTGCTCGGGCTTCTTCGGGGCCGCGCGGGCCGAAGGCGCGGGCTCGCCGCGATTGCGGCGCTCGGCACCGCGGCGTCGCTCGCCGGGCTCTACTTCGTTTCTCGACGCGGCATGCCGGAGGCGTCGCCGGAGGTCGCGCTCGGACGCACGCTGCCCGACGTCACGCTGACGGACGAAACGGGACGCGGCGTGGCACTGTCGTCGCTGCGCGGACACGCGACGGTCCTGGTGTTCTATCGCGGCGCTCTGTGCGTCGCGTGTCGCGCTCAGCTGGTGGCTCTGGCAGAGCGCGCCGACCCGTTCATCGCCGCCGGCGTTCGCGTCTTCGGAGTGAGCGCGGACCCGCCGAACCTCTCGCTCGAATGGAAGAAGACGCTCTCGCTCCCGTTTTCGCTGCTGACCGACGATCACCAGGGGCTCGCCCAGTCGCTGTGCAACGCGCGCGCGCATTGTCTCGTGCTCGTCGATCCCGACGGCGTCGTGCGCTGGGGCGCCCTGAACGACTATTGGCGCGGAGCGGAACCGGCAGAGGCCGTTCTGCTCGCCGCGTACCGCCTCGCTGCGTCACCAGGTGCCGTGCGCGGCTCCTGAAGGCGTGGGATGCGGCCGAATCCCGGAGCCGGCGGTGCCGGCGCGACGTCTTCGGACGACGCGGGAGAACCCCGCTCCCTCGTCGAGAGACGAGAAGTCCAAGTCGTCCGGTTCGGATTCTTTGTGGGGAGCGGATCTCCCGACAGCCCACTCGATGGACGAGCGCTACATCTGTCCGACGGTACGGGCGACGGACTGGCTCCAGTCGTTCATCGACCTGTCCGGTGACCAGCCGGCGACGACTCGGGTGATGGACACGAGCCGCACCGCTTCGGGGCGCGAAAGACGACGGCCGCTCCGCTCCGCGGTGCGCACCAGGGTGTCGACGAGATCGTGAATCGTCCGGACGAGCGCGTCCTTCTCGCGCGTCTCCGCCGCCCGCGCGGTGAGCTCCTCGACGAGCTCGAGGATGTTGCGCTGCGCTTTCACCGCCGGATCCTCCGGCGGCTCCCCTTGTACGGTCGCGCTCTGATCGCGGCTCACGCGACGGAGCACCTCGAGCCGCTCGCCGGCGATCTCGATGACGTCGCCGGGCTCGAGGCGCCGCGTCCCTTCGATGAGCTTGCCGTTGACGCGCGTGCCGTTGCGGCTCGAGAGCTCCTCGATCTCGACGCCGTCACCGACGAGGCGTACCACCGCGTGCTCGCGGGACACCTGCTCGGCGCTGAGAACCATGAAACAATGCGGCGCCCTGCCCAAGATGCACTCGCCCCGGTGCACCGGATACGCCGTGCCTCTGTGGCGCAACCAGTAGACGATCATCAATCGAGAAGTTTACGCAATCTCCTCCATTCTGTGGAGAGGGTAGCGCTATCGATTGCCACCCGCGTCCTGGCAGAACAGGCGAACGCGTCCCGTCGCGATGACGCGCTGCTCTTGTCCCGCAGGCCCCGTGAGCTCGACGATCGTCGCCTCCCACAGCTGCGCACGCTGCCCGACGTGAATCGGTTTGGCCGTGGCGCGCAACCTTCCGCTGCGAACGGCACGGAGGAAGCTCGTGTGGTTCTCGATCCCCATCACGATTTGTCCGCGCGGCGCCGCCGCGGCGCTGGCGCCCAGGGAGCACGCCGTTTCGACGACGCCCGAATGTACCCCCCCGTGGACGATGCCGAAGGGCTGTAGGTGCCTGTCGTCGACCGTCCATTCGATCACGCACTCTTGCGCCGTGACGGTCACGATATCGAGCGCCATCGCAGACGCCCACCCTGACCTCATGTTGGGGATCGCATCTTCCGAGTTCACGTGGGGCCGTATAGCGCAGGCTGCCCGAAAACGGCTAGGCCGCCCGGGATCCCGTGAGCCGCCGGGGGCCGACCCGAGCCGTTTCGCCGTGTCGGAGGGGTCCTCGAGCTGGCCAAGCTCCGCGCGCGGTCCCAAGATTGACTCCCTTCGGCTGCGGCACCATCAGAGAGACCCCATGGATCAGCAAACCCGAGAGCGCATCCAGAACACCATCGATTCGAACGACGTCGTGCTGTTCATGAAGGGCACGCCCGAGCAGCCGCGCTGCGGTTTTTCGGCCACCGTCGTGCAAATCCTCGACGCGCTCGGGACCAAGTATGCCTCCGTCGACGTGCTCAGCGATCCCGGGATCCGCGAGGGCATCAAGGAATTCTCCGATTGGCCGACCATCCCGCAGCTCTACGTCAAGAAGGAGTTCGTCGGCGGCTGCGACATCGTGAAAGAGCTCTACGGGTCCGGCGAGCTCGAAGAGAAGCTCGGGGGCAAATCGGAGCCCGTCGAGCCGCCGCAAATCACGATCACCGAGCGCGCCGCGAAGGCGCTGAAGGGCGCGGTTCAATCGCAGAACGAGGGCGTGCGCTTCGAAATCGACGGGCGCTACAACTACGGCCTCTCCATCGGCGACCGGAGCCCGAACGACGTCGTCGTCGAATCCGCCGGCGTCACGCTGCTGCTCGACCGCGCCAGCGCGCGCCGGGCCGCCGGCACGAAGATCGACTACGTCGAGACGCCCCAGGGCGCCGCGTTCAAGATCGAGAACCCGAGCGAGCCCCCCAAGGTGCGGCAGCTCACGCCGAAGGAGCTCTCGGCGCGCATCAAGGCCGGAGAGAAGCTCGAGCTCTTCGACGTCCGCACGCCCGGCGAGCGGGAGCGCGCCAAGATCGAAGGAGCGCGCCACCTCGATCGCGATGCGCAGGACGCGATCATGAAGATGCCGAAGGACACGATGCTCGTGTTCCATTGTCACCACGGCGGCCGCAGCCAGAGCGCGGCGGAGCACTTCCTCGCGCAGGGGTTCCGCAACGTGTATAACCTCGCCGGCGGCATCGACGCCTGGTCGGTCGAAGTCGACCCCGGCGTGCCGCGTTACTGATAAGCTCGGCTCATGGCGGACGAAAAACCGACCACGGTCTCGGGAGCGCGCCGTGTGGCGCTTCAAGCGGCCGTGGGGGCCGTGCTCGGCTTCGTCGGATGGAGCCTCGGCGGGCCCGGGATGGTCAGCTTGTACTACGAGCCGATTAGCCGAGACGCGCTCTCTTGCGGCAACGACGTGAAGCAAGCGCTGTCCAAATTCGTGATGATGCAGCTCGTCTTCGCGCTCATCGGCGCCGTCGTCGTCGCGCTCGCGATGTTCTTCATCCGGCGTTCGCTCGCGAAACGGCGGGCGGCTCGGGGCGCTACGGCCGCGTCCTAGTCGTCAGCGCCCTTTCAAGAGACGCACCGGCGCGTCCGACGCTCCTTGCCGGATCCCGCGGTGTAGGACGATGCGCCGCCCGGCGGCGACGCCGTGCTCGTGAGCGCTCGTCCCGCGGCTCGAGACGTGACGGGTCCAGCGGACGCGGGGATGGCGCTTGTGGAAGTACGCGCCGACCTCGGCGTCGCCGACCCAGACGAGCCCTTCCTCCGCGTTCCTTCGTTGCTGCGCCTCGAGCTCCTGACGGAACCCGGCCATGACGCCGGCGACGTACGCTCGGCGGTCGCGGTTCTCGCGAATGCCTTGCTCCCTCTTGTGCTCGGTCCAGAGGCGCGCGGCCGTCTCCCGCAAGAACGAGTAGACGTACTCGGCCATCTCCAGGTTCTCGAGGCGCCCGCAGATCTCGAGCACGCTCCCGCGCTTCGCTTCCCTCGGGCGCCAGACGGGAACCCAGATCGCGTCCACGAAGAAATGCTCGGACAGGATGTTGGCGAGGACGCGCTCGGCTTCGGAGACGCGCCCCGTGGGGACGCCGAGATGCCGGAAGCTCAGCGCTTGCGCGCGGCCGACGGAGATCTCTTCCAGGTTGTGCTTGAGCATCAAGCGCTGGGCGGCGTTCATCGCGGCCTGCGCCTCGTGCTGGTTCGAGCTCTCCGCCAGCGCGAGGAGCTTCGCGACCCGATCGAGGATCGGCGCGTACTGTGGCGACGACGCTTCCGGGATGCCCGCCGCGCGCGCGTCGAACCCGCGCTCTTCGCACACCTTGCGGAAGCTGGGGCCGTGCGCGGCTTCGTCGAGCGCTCCCAGGATTTCGTCGGTGTACTGGTGCGCCATCTCGTGCTTCAGCACCTCGACGAGGGCACCCCAGCCGTAACGAACCAGGAGCGATCGCGACAGCTCGAGCCGCCGCTCCCCTCTCATCCAGCGCCCCAGGCGCGCCGTCGTGTCGGCGAGCTCGAGCGTCGGACGTCGAAGGCGCCCCTTGAAGAAGGTCTCGTTCAGGTCCGAGTACGTGGCGCGCGCCGCACGCAGCGCGGCCGCCTCGAGCTCGAGCCCGAGGCGCGACGCGGCGTCGTTCGTCATTCGGCGTCGCTCTCGCCGAGCAAGCGGTTCGCGCGCGCGGCGATCGCCCGCGGGACCGTCTCGCGGAGCGCGCCGGTCCTGGGGTTCGCCACGCCGCGGGCGAGCAGATCCGAAATGGTGTCGCGCAGCGTCTCCGTCAGATCTCGCGGCGCGAAACCGAGCTCGCGCATCGCCTTGCCCGAGTCGCAGTACCAGTAATACTGGGCCATCTCGACGCTCTCGACGCTCATCGGGAGCTCGCCGCCGACGGCCTTCACCATCTTGCCGAAGAGCCGCGTCGCTTCCACCGCGACGCCGCGCGAGCGCGGCAATTTCGCCGCCGGAGCGCTCACGCCGCTGATGCGCTCCAGGCGATCCAGAAAAGCCGGCACGGTGAGGTTCGCCGCGTTGAGCAGGTAACGCTCGCCGGATCTGCCGCGTTCGAGCGCGGCGATCATCGCGACCGCGACGTCGCGGACGTCCACGACGGCGATGCCGCCCCGCGGGGCGGCGAGCACCTCGCCGTCCAGGAAGCGACGGATGTCCGACGTGGACGAGCCGCGGAGATCTCCCGGGCCGAGGAGCAGCGACGGATTGACGACGACGACGTCGAGGCCGCCCTCGCCGTTGGTCTCGAGGGCGTCGAGCTCGGCGTAGAACTTGGAGCGGTAGTAGGGCCAGCGCGCGAGGTGTTCGAGCGGCGCGTCGGCCGTCTCATCCAGGATGTCCGGCTCGGTGGAGATGGCGATCGTGCCGCTGGTGCTGGCGTAGACGACGCGCGGCACGCCGGCACGCCGGAGCCCCTCGAGCGCGCTCCGGGTGCCGAGCACGTTCGCGCGGTGCATCTCTTCCGCGTCGTTCGCGTCGCGAGAGACCTTGCCCGTCGCGAGAAAAGCGCCGTCGACGCTTTCCGCCGTGCGCGCGACCGCTGCAGCGTCGAGCACGTCCAGCGCGACGACCGGCACACCGGCGACGCTGCCCCCGCCGCGCGCGACGCCTACGACCTCGTGCCCTTCGGCGACGAGCCGCTCGACCAGGTGGGATCCGAGAAACCCCGTCGCGCCGCCGACCCAGTATCGCACTTGAACATTCCTTCGCTTTATGCCAGCTGAAACACCTTCTGGAACGTCAGAAGGAGCGCAATGTTGTTGCTCTTCACCGTGCCGGACATGAATTCGCCGGGCGTCGGCGTGTACGCCTCGCGGACGATGCGCGTGAACATGGCCGGCGACGTCTTCAGCACGCAATCGGCTGCGTCCGCCACCTTGCCGTTCACGACGCGGCAGGCGTCGGCGGTGACCTGCACCGTCCAGCGCTCGCGCTTGCCCAGCGCGAAATAGAAGCTGATCGGGTCCTTCACGCTGCCGGCGACGAACCGGTTCTCGAGCTCGCGGAACAGATCCGCCAGGTTCTCTTCCTCGCCGGCGTCGAGCAGATCTTCCGGCGCGAGCTTTCGCGTGTCGAGGACCTCGCCGCGCGACAGGGCGACGACCGCGCGACGGACGAGCCGCGCGACGGCGCGCGACGCCTCGGACACGCCGAGCCCCTGCGTCAGCCGCACCAGCTCGTCGTGCGAAAGCGGCGGCCCGATGCGAACGCGCAGATCGCGGCTGTGAATGAAGTTTGCGCCCTTCGGAAGCGCCGCGTAGGTCCCACCGAGCCACACGGGGAGCACGTCGACCTTGTGCTGCAGCGCCAGGTGACCGACCGCGGGCTTGAACTCCTTCACGGCGCCGTCGGGCGTGCGCGTCCCCTCCGGGAAGATGAGCACGACCTGCCCTTGGTCGATGATGGATCCCGCGAGCCGCAGGCTCTGGCGGAGCGAGCCGGTGCGGGACAGCGGCACGAGGTTCGTCAGGTTCTCGAAGTAGGCCTTGCGCCACTTGCCGCCTTCGAAGAAGTAATCCTGCGCGGCGAGCGAGATCATCCCCTGGCCGTAGTCGCCGAGCGCGTACTTCACGAGGCCCATGTCCAGGTGGCTCGCGTGATTCGCGGCGACGAGCACGTTCCGGTTCTGCGGGATGAAGGCGCGCCCGGTCACCTCCGTCCGCATGACGCTGCGGTAAAAGCCCATCTGCCTGCGCCCGAGCCAGTGCATGGCCGCGGTGCGCAGCGCGGGCGGGAGCACGATCGGTTCTTCCTGCTCTTCGAGGACCGGCGCCGTCCGCGATAGACGCCGCGCGGCGCCGGTGATCTGCAGGAGCGCTTCCACGTCGGCTACGGTCTCCGCGGCGTTCAGGCGTTCGGCGTCGACCGCGTCGCTCACCTGATTCTCGAGCGCGACGAGCAGCTCGAGGAGCATCAGTGAGTCGAAGCCGAGATCTCCCCGCAACGTCATCGACGGCGATATCTCGGACGGCGAGCGCCGCGCGATCGTCGCGACCGCCGCGCGCACGAGCCGCGCCGCTCCGTCGCGCTTGCCCGGCGACGACGTGGCGAGGTCGCCGCTCTCCGTACGGATCTCCGGCGCGGTGACGCGCTCGACGAGGCGGCGCACCTCGGTCCGCTTCACCTTGCGCGTCGCGGTGCGCGGCAGCGGCACGTCGATGAGCAACGTCACGGCGGGACGCATGGCGTTCGGCAGCTCGGCGAGCGCTTTGTCGAGCGACGCCTTCGCCTTCGCGTGCCGGTCGTTGCGCGACGCCGAATCGTCCGCCTTCGGCACCGCGACGCACGCGATGCGCTCGGCACCCCTCGGATCGGACACGCCGAGCACGACGTATTCCTCGATGCGGTCGATGGCGCCGAGGCGCGCTTCTACGTCGTCCGGGTACACGTTCTCGCCGTTGGAGGTGACGATCGTGTCCTTGGCGCGGCCGACGATCACCAGGTTGCCGCGGCGATCCAGCTTGCCGAGGTCGCCGGTGTGCAGCCAGCCGTCTTCGTCGATGGTCCGCCGCGTCTCTTCCGGGTCGTCGGCGTAGCCGACCATGACGTTCGGACCGCGAGCGAGGATCTCGCCGACGCCGTCGCCGTTCGGCTCGAGGATCTTGAGCTCCACGCCGGGGATCGCCCGGCCGACCGCGCCCGCACGAGACGACGGTCCCGCGGATGCGACGGCGAGCACCGGCGACGCCTCGGTGAGGCCGTAGCCCTCCGTGAGGTGCAGGCCGACGCCGGCGAAGAGCTGGTGCGTGCCTTCGGGGAGCGCCGCGCCGCCGCTGACGAGGTAGCGCAGGTGGCCGCCCATGGCCTCGTGGACGGGGCCGAAGAGCAGGCGGCCCGCGTCGACGCCCATCGATTTGCCGAGCGCGCGGTTCAGCTCGACGGCGAGGTCGAACACCTTGGCGGCGAAGGCGCCGCGCTCGGCGACGCGCGCGTAGAGCTTGCGCTCCAGCATTTCCCAGAGCGCCGGCACGCCGACCATCGCCGTGATGCGCCCCGCCTTGAGCCCGTGCTCGAGCCGCTCGCCGGTGAGCTCGTCGAGGTAGGTGACGCGTGCGCCGCGCGAGAGCGGCAGGAGCATGCCGCACGTCAGCTCGAAGGTGTGATGCAGCGGCAGCACGCTGAGGACGCGATCGCTGTGGCCGAGCGGGAACAGCGGGGCGAGCGAGGCGATGAGCGAGGTCAGGTTGAAGTGCGAGAGCATCACGCCCTTCGGCGTGCCCGTCGTGCCGCTCGTGTAGATGAGCGCGGCGATGTCGTTCGGCGTCACGCCGGCGGCGTCGCCCGCCGGGCCGAGCTCGCTCGCGGCGAGCACGTCCAGCCACTTCACGTCGGAGTCGACCTCGCCGCGGAGCCGCGTCGCGACCTCTTCGTCGCAGACGAACACCTTCGCGCGGCTCGCGCGCAGCACGTTCTCCGCGGGGCCGGGCTCGATGGCGGCGTCGACGGGCACGGCCGTCGCGCCGGCGAGCTGGATCCCGAGGAACGCGATGGGCCACGCCGGATGATTCGCCCCGGCGAGCATCACGCGATCGCCCTTGCCGACGCCGAGCGCCGACAACCGCGCCGCGCAAGCGCGCGAGCGGTCGTACCACTCGCGGAAGCTGACGCGGCTCATGCCCTCTGGCTCGGTGCGCTCGAGCGCGGTCGCGAGGTCGTAGCGCGTCGCCATCTCGCGCAAGAGGGACCCGAGCGTCTCGTGGTGCAGCGGCGCCTTCACCTCGCGCTTCAGCCGCTTGTCGATGTCCGGGAACACCCACTTCTCGAGGCCCGGCATGTGGATGTCCAGGAACCAATGCCGCCAGTCGATGCTCTCCGGGAACCACCCGATCTTCCGCTTGTCCTCGGCGGAGAGACGAGCGAACGCCGCGCGCGTGTTGTCGCAGCGGAAGACGTAGTCGTAGCGCGCGACGAACGGCGTGAAGTTGTCGAGGACGCGCTTCACCTTGCGCTGCTGATCGGCGAAGCCGTCGAGCATCTTGGCGGCCGGAGCGATGAGCGGCGCGGCCGGCCCCTTGGCGGCGACGCCGAGGAACTTCGCGATGGACGACGCGCCGCGGGCGACGAGCTCGGGCCCGAATTTGTCGAACGCCTCTTCGCCGAGCACCGCGGACTCCACGTGGGCTTGCAAGAAGCTCACGACGGGGCCGCCCTTGCCGGTGCGCTGCCATTTCTTGCGTTTGTAGAGGCCGCAGAGCTCGGCGAAGCGGCTCATCTTGCAGGGGTTCGAGTCGCTCGCGCCGTACTGGTACACCGCGGGCGCCTTGCCCTCGAGCAACTCGACGAGCGAGAGCACCATCCCGCCGGCGACCATGTCGCAGGGGATCACGTCGAGGAAATTGTCGGAGCCGGGGATCTGCGTCTGCCCGTTCACGACGGAGTAGAGCAAGGGCGCGCTCGTGTTGATGCCCTCGTTCCAGCCGATGCACGGAAACGCGACGCTCGACTCCACGACCGCCGGACGCACGATGGTGTACGGCAGCCCGGACGACGCGACGATCTGCTCGCCGATGCTCTTCGTGTACGTGTACGTGTTCGGCCATCCCCAGAAGCGGGCCCGCTCCGTGCCCATCTCCGCGAGCCGCGCCTCCACGTACTTGCGCTTCACCCGCGCGATCTCGTCGTCGAGCGCTTGCCCCGAGCACGGCTCGTTGCGCCGCTCGAGGTTCTTCTTCGCTTCGTCGAGGAAGCGGCTCTGCCGGAAGGCGTCGTTCGCCCGGTGCCGTGCTTGCTCGATGACGTCCAGGCACTCGGCGATCTCCCGATCCGGATCCCAGTGCGCGCGTTCGAGCTCGCCGCTGCGCGGAAACGGATGCTCCAGCGGGTCGCGCTCTTCGATGAAGCCGGTGCGCTCGCCGGCGACGAAGCACGTGCTCGTGTGCATCAGGGCGACGCCGCCGAGGTCCTTCGCCAGCGCGACCAGGTTCTGCACGCCGAAGGCGTTCACGTCGAGCGCCACGTCGAGCGGCGGATCGAAGTCGATGACGCCCGAGGCGTTCACGACCGCGTCGATTTCCCCGCGCAGGTCGTCGCGCAGCGGCGCGTCGAGCCCGCAGAACGGTTGCGCGACGTCGCCGGCGACGGGGGTCACCTTGTCGCGCAGAAAGAGCTCGTAGCCCGGCCCGTACTCGTCGCGCAGCGGCCGGAGCACCTCGCTCGTCGCGATCTCGCTCCAGAAGCGCTGCTCCGGCGTCTCGCCGCGCTTCGGCCGCACGAGGAGGTAGATGCGGGACACCATGGGGTAGCGCGAGAGCAGGAGCGCCCAGAACACCTTGCCCAAGAAGCCGGTGCCGCCGATGACGACGAGCTTCTTGCCGCGGAGGATCTCCGCGGGGTGGAGCGACGCGCGCCCGTTGCCGTTCTTCGGCGAGCCGTGCCCGTTGCCGTTGCCGTTCGGCTTCATCCCCTTACCCCTGGCCCCGGTACCGTCACGTCCGCCATGACGATGGGCGGCGCGTGCAGCAGCGTGACGTCGAGCGATCGCGCTTCGCCGCCCTTCGCGCGGTAGAGCGCTTCGTCCATCGACGGCGCCGTCTCGTAACCGAGGAGCTTCGGGATGTATTCGTTGTCCGCGCCGACGACGATCACCCGGCCGAGGTGCTGCCGGCCCGCCTCGCCCCAGTACCACATGAAGAAGGGATGCACGGGGTGGTAGGCGTGGCCGCTCCGGAACATCTGCAAGAACGCCGGGTTCTTCGCGAACTTCTCCTCGTACCGGCGGTGCAGCTCGAGCGCGTCGCGCGTCTCCGGGAGCAGGCGGTGCACGAACTCCACGTACGGAGCGTGCTGCTCGTGGTCGAACTTGTCGGTGCAAGGATGCGTGATGATCAGCGTGCCGCCCTTCTTCACCAGCGGCGCGCCCCGGTACATGTTGAACAGGTAGCCCTCGGCGAGCACCTGCACGAGGAGCGGGTTCAGGAACGAGCGCACGTTGTAGGGCGAGATGTACGGGATGCCCATGACGAGCACGTCCGACTGACCCTCCACGGGAACGCAATACTGCTCGAAGCACCGCTCGAGCGTCTTTGCGTGCACCGCCTCGGTCTCCCCGGCGTTCACGGCGATTACGCCGTAAGGCGCGGGCACCCTGGAGAAAATGGCCTGCCGCGCCGGCTGCGGCAGGCGCGCCGTCGTCGCGACGAGGGCCTTCAACATGTTCCACTCGCGGTCGTCGAGGTCGTCTTCGTTCTTCGCCAGGAACTCGAACGGACGATCGAACATGCGATTGTTCACCACCGATTCGATGGTGAAGACGTTCAACACCTCGTTGGCGAGCCGCCCCATACGCTCGACGCTGGAGTTCAGGGCCGAGGCCTTCGGGTCCATGTAGCTATGGCAATCGCGCATCACCACCGGGTTGTGGTGCGCGCGCAGGCTCTTGTAGCCGCAGAGGCCGACCGAGACGGACTTGTGCCCGCCGGACATGGGGACGAGGTTCAGCGCGACGTAGATGACCAGATCGCTCTCGACGGCGCGCCGGTTCAGCTCCACGACCTCGCCGAGCTCCGTCGTGCCGATCTCCACCATGTTCGCCGAGTCCTCGGCGTCGTGGTTGTACAGGCGGTCCGGGTAGTACTCGGCGTAGATCTTTTCGCCGACCATGTGGCGGATCTCTTCGGGGCGCATCCGCCGGTGCACGCCGGTCGCGATGATGATCTCCACGTCGTCGACGCCGTGGTCGGCGAGCGTCTCGAGGACGATGGTGAGCACCCGTTCGCGCGCGTCGGGGCGCTTCATCGGCGGCAGCGGCACCGACACGTCGTCCACCGCGATGGTCACTTTCATCCCCGGCCGGAGCTTCGCGTACAGCGGCTCGGAGTTCAGCGGATGCCCGAGCGCATAACGGATCGCCGCGTCGAGGTTCTTCACCGGCGCGATGGGCGGCTTCGAGTAGATGCACCGCGTTCCGGCGGGCAGATCGACCTCCACGAGCTGATCCCCCGCGAAGAGGACCCGAGGCCGGCTGCCCTGGTCGAGCGTAACCACGCAAGGATGATTCATCTTGTAGTTTTCCTTGTCCGGTGCGGAACACTCGCTTGCGCTCCTCGCTCCGCTGCGGTGCTCGCTCGCGCCCTGCGCGTCACGGTCCGAGTGGGGGATGCCTCCCATCCCCCACGCCCCCAGAAGCGGGCGCTGTTCGTACGAAGCAAATCGCGAGTCGTCATGATGCTTTCAAGTCGAACGTGGGCCAGTCGTACGCCCTCGCGAGCAAGGCGAGGCGCTTGTCGGGGTTCACCGCCGCGGGATGTCCCACGACGCTGAGCATCGGTACGTCGGAGTAGCTGTCGCTGAACGCGAAGCACTCGTCGAGGTCGTGCCCGTTGGCGCGCGCGTGCTCGCGCACGACACGAGCCTTCTCCGGGCCGGCGATCACGGGCTTCAGGAGCTTGCCGGTGCAAGTGCCGTTCTTGATCTCGAGCCGATTGCCGATGATCGTCGCGCCGCCGATGTGATCGGCGACGAGCTGCAAGATGGGCTGGAGCGCGCCGGACACGAGCACGATTTCGTGACCCGCGGCTCGGCTCTTCTCGATGAGGTCCAGGCCGGATTGGTAGAGCGACGGGCGAATCACTTTGTCGAACGCCTCGTCGGCCAGGAGCACCAGGCGGTCTTCGCTCATGCCCTCGTACGAGGCGAAGAGCACCTCGTTGAAGAGACGCCGATCGACGAGCTCGGCGACCGCGAGCGTCGGCGCGCGAAGAAAGACACGCCCCAACTTTTGCAAGGTGCGGACGGGCGTCGCCTGGTTCATCAGGTAAAAGAGGGTCGGGTGCACCAGGTTGGTGGACACCAGCGTCCCGTCGACGTCGAAATAGCTAGCCGGCACGAGCGCGCTCCGAGTGCAATGGGCAGGGGAATCGAGCCGCTGCCGGCGGCCATCCCCCGGCAGCGACGCCAGGAATTCACCACGAAAGCGTGGCCGCGGGGGGATCTACTAAATTAGCGAACGATTACAAGTCGATACGGCGTAATCAGACCCGCTTTTGCGGGGCTTTGTTCACAGGTTCAAGAGATAGGCGGCGATCAGCGGAAAGACGATCGTCGCGTCGGATTCGATGACGTAGCTGGGCGTGGTGACGTCGAGTTTTCCCCAGGTGATCTTTTCGTTCGGGATCGCCCCGCTGTACGAGCCGTAGGACGTCGTCGAATCGGAGATCTGACAGAAATACGCCCATTTGCGGATCTCCGTCTCGAGATCTTGCTCGATGAGCGGGACGACGCAGATGGGAAAGTCGCCGGAGATGCCGCCGCCGATCTGGAAGAAGCCGATGGGCGTGCGCGGCGCGTTCTCTTTGTACCAGCTGATGAGGGTCGCCATCTGCTCGAGGCCGCTCTTCACGACGCCGAAGCTCCCGACCTTCTTCTTGATGACGTTGGACACGAACATGTTGCCCAGCGTGGAATCTTCCCACCCCGGAACCCACAGCGGCAGGTTCTTCTCCGCGGCGGCGATGAGCCATGAATCCTTCGGATCGATCTCGTAGTCGGGCTCGAGCACCTTGCTCCGGATCAGGCGATAGAAGAACTCCGGCGGCGTGAGGCGTTCGCCGGCCTTGTCGGCCGCCGCCCAGAGATCGATGAGCTTGCGCTCGATCCTGCGCATCGCCTCTTCTTCCGGGATGCAGGTGTCGGTGACCCGATTGAGGTGCTTCTCGAGCAGGCCCTGCTCGTCGGCGGGGCTCAGGTCCCGGTAGCGGGGGAGCCGCACGTAGTGGTTGTGCGCGACGAGGTTGAAGATGTCCTCCTCCAAGTTCGCGCCCGTGACCGTCATCGCATGGATGAAGCCTTTTCGGATGAGCTCGGCGATGACGATGCCGAGCTCGGCGGTGCTCATCGCGCCGCCCATCGTGAGCATCATCTTGCCCCCGGCTGCGACGTGACGCTCCCAGCCCTCCGCGGCGTCGACGACGACCGCCGCGTTGAAATGCCTGAAATGCTGCTTGATGAAGCTTCTGACGTGGCTCATTTCGCTTGCCTCTGAGACGTATCCGCGCGAGCCGGTGACATGGCACGACTCGGCGCGTGGGTCCAGGCCTCACGGCCGTTGTCACAAATCGCGGTAGCCCTGCCGCTTGCTTACGGCCAGGCGCTGGCGTTCGCCACGTACCGCACGTTCACGTGGAAGCTATTCGCCGCCGTCCACTTGTTCGGCCTGATGGACCAGCTCTTCATCGTCTACACTAACGACGTCGCGGACTACGCGAGCGACCTCCACAACACGACGTACAGCCGCTACTCCGGCGGCTCGCGCGTCCTCGTGGAGGGCAAGCTGACGCAGCTGGATCTCGCCAAGGCAGCGACCCTGGCTCTGCTCGGGATGGCCGCGGTGAGCGCGTACCTCGTCTTCCAGCAGCACCGCGCGTTCATGGTGGTCATCGCCGCGATCGCCGCGCATCTCATGTGGGTCCACAGCTTTCCGCCCTTTCGCCTCTCGTACCGCGGATACGGCGAGATGCTCCCGGGCGTGGGGCTCGGCATCCTCCTGCCGGTGGCGGGTTTTTATGCGCAGGCCGGCACGCTGACCGGTCTCTCACTGCTGACGCTCTTGCCGGGCGTCGTGCTCGGCTATGCCGTCAACGTCGTCACGGCGCTCGCGGACGCGCCTTCCGACGCCGCCTCGGGCAAGCGAACATTGCCCGTGCGTCGCGGAGAACCCGCGGCGCGCCGCACCGGGCTCGCGGCGATAGTCGCCGCGGCGCTCGCGACGCCCATCGCAACGCCGCGCGCCGGTATCGTGGCGTGGGTACTGGTCGCCGCCGTCGCCGGCGCGACCCTGTTTCGCGCCGCCCGTCTCGCAGAAGGCGCCGACTCCGTGAACCGCGCCGCGTGCGAACGCTTCACCGGAGCCGCGCTCGGGGCCATCGTCGTCGTGACGTTAGGCTGGACACTGTCGCTATTCGTCTCGGCGCTTTAAGCCGCGCCGCGAAGATTAGACACCGTCGCGCGAAACGCGTTATCGTCGCCAACTGCCCACTTCTGGGGGAGTTGGGGGATGGGAGGCATCCCCCACTCGACCCGCGACGGACCGTCCCTCGAGCGAGCACCGCAGCCGAAGGCGAGGAGCGCAAGCGAGGGTTCCGCTCCGAACCACGACAAAAAACAACAAAACCCTCGACGCTAACCTCCGTCTTCTACGACCCCGCGCACACCTGCGCGAAGGACACTTCCACGGGCGCGAAATGCGCGGGCGACACGCACGGAAAATCGCTTCATTCGCCCGCGCGCTGGCGACCTTGACGAGTCAAAGTCGCGAATTGCGTCGAATGATTTCGCGGCGTTCACACGCGACCTTGAGCCGCCAAGGTTTCGCTTGCGAAGAGCACGTGCTCGGAGAATTTGCAGCGACTACGCAATCCCTCGCGCGCGGCGCGGGTCACACAGTGTAGATTCAAGATCAACGATCCGAGCTCCGAAGCTCCCGGGTGCTTCGAATCATTTGTTTTGAGTGGTTGGACGCGTCACTTCGGAATCCGCATCACGTTACCAGTCGTTCGGTTCGCGTCAGTCGTAGTGAAGTAGATGTTCCAGGCATCGACGACCAGGTTGGCGGCCGGAACTTGCCGCGTCAGCACCGTCGGCACGTCGCAACCGGTGACCGCGCACTTTGCGATGCGGCCGGCAGTCGCACCCGTGCAGCACGAATTATTGTCTCCACTCGAGCAGCAAGACGGGTCCGCGGTCTCCGACCAGTAGACGTTCGTGCCGTCGGTCGCGATCGCGGCGGGCTGCAGCAGCCCGGAAACGACGACGACCGGAGTCTGGCACCCGGACTTCTCGCAGCGCAGCACTTGACCGATACCGAACCCACCGTTCACGCTCGGGTCGCTGATGTCCCACGTCGTCCAATAGATGTAGTTCGCGTCGACGGCGAGGTCGAACGGCTGCGATTTCTGCACGAGCGTTGACGGTGGAACCGCGAGGCTCGCTGCACCGCCGCAGCCCGCCTTGTCGCACTTCAGGATGTCGCGATTACGGATCCAGTAGAGGGTCGCTTCATCGGCGATGAGACGCAGGTTACCGGTGTCACCGGTGTTGGTCAGGGCACTCAAGGTCTTCGGGCGGCAGTTCGTCACATCGCACACCGAGAGGTCGGTGTTCGTCGTGGTCCAGTATAGATTCGTTCCATCCGCGAAGAGCGAACGAGCACCGGCCGCATACAATGCCGGATACATCGAGGTCGGGCTCGGGCAATTATCCGCGCTGCACCAGAAGATGCGCGGATTCTCGTCGTTCCCCTCCGCTGTCCAGAACACGTTGCCTTTGTCCGCGGTCAAGGCAGCTCCCATTGGCAACTCGTTGACGTCGATCGCCAGGACGGCCGGCATCCCGTCGCATCCAGCGATCGCACATTTGGCGATCTGTCCGTTCACGTACGAGCGATCTTTGGTGCCGACGTTCGTGACTTGCCCCAGATTGAACCAGTACACGTCCGTGCCGTCCACCGCGATCGCCGAGGGGAGTGCTTGCCCTGTTGCCAGCGCCGTGGCCGGCGGGCCAGCGCCGACATCGGACGCCTGCACCGCGGCGTCCATCCCGCGGCGCTGCGGAGCCGCATCCGCTGGGACCGCCTGCGAGCGCACTTGACAAGTCCCATTGACGCATTCGGCGCCCGATCCGAGCCGTTGACACGCCGAATCCGTGGTGCACCCGAAGAAGTGCGATTCACTGTCGACGCCGGACTCGTGCGCCGCACAAGCGACGAGCTGCATCGCGAACAACACGCACCACAATCTACGCATTCGATTCATCCCCTTCCTCCGTAACGTCCCACGTCGTCTGCCCCGCATAAACCGTCACCCCCTGGCGCACCGCGGGTTTCGCGCACGTCGCGTTGTAAGCTCTAACGCGTTCTCTGAGCCCGGATTGTGCTTCCCTGAATCGACGAAGGTGCCCCATCACTTCGTCGAAGAACGGATGCCCCTCCCAGATTTCGAAGCTGTACGTGCTGCCCCCGATTCGATCGGGCAACGCGCTCTCGTTGGCGCGCCGGAGCTTTTCGCAGATGGTGCGCACGACGGCGTGGAAGTGATCGAACACGGCGGCCTCCCAGCCCGAAGCCGCGCCGACCGGCACGAAAAACTGTGAGGTCCGGTACGCGCCTTCGGGAGCATCGGGGTCGCGGGTGACGCGTCCAGCCCGACGCAGCGCTTCGAGCGCGTCCTCGACGTCCGAAGGCTCGAAGCGTCCGAGCGACGCGAGCTGCGCCGCGGTGTCGATGAGGAGATTGACGTTCACCCCGTGAAGATTAGCGCCGGCCGGCGGCGCGAGGAGACGGCGAAAACGCCGGGGGAGCTGCCGCTCGCGTCGGTTCGCCGCGAATTTCTGCTACTTCGCGTACCGCGACAGCGCGCTCTCGACGGACGCGCCGTACGAGCCGCCGAAGAGGTTCACGTGAACCATCAAGAAGTAGAGCTGGTAGAGCTCGACGCGATCTTCATGGTCGGGCGCGAGCGGATGCGCTTCGTCGTACGCGGCGAAGGTGCGCGCCGAAAAGCCGCCGAACAGACGCATCATGGCGAGGTCCACTTCGCGATGGCCGCCGTACGGCGCGGGATCGATGAGGCAGGGTTCGCCGCGTTCGTCGACGTGGAGGTTGCCGCCCCA
>DASZVB010000134.1:0-35629 GCA_035547195.1 Polyangiaceae bacterium | reverse complement strand
GTAGCCGAACGGCCCCTGGATCGTCGAGAAATCCATGTGACGCAGGTGATCTTGCGCGCGCTTACCGAAATAGGCCAAGCGCAGCAGGTAGTTCAGCCTCGGATACTCGCGTTGCTCGGCGCTCGTGGCCTTCACGCGCTCGAGCAAGCGCTCCCATAGCCAGCGCGGCGGCTTCCACATCGTGATCAGATAGAGGAGCAGGTTGGACCATTTGGGCGGAATGCTGCGGTAGTTCGCGGAGATCGCGTCGAGATCGATCCCGCGCTCTTTCATCAGCCGGTCCATCTCGGTGTTCGGGATGACCTTGAGCGAGAAGACGTTCAACGTGTAAGGCCGGGCGAGCTCGTAGAGGAGCTCGAGCGTCGCGACGACGTCTTCTCGCGTCTCGATGGGGTTGTCGGTAATGATGTCGTACGCCGGCGGGATGTGATGCTTCGGCGCGAACGGCGCGAGCGCCGCCGCCGCTTCGCGGATCTTCTTCGGCGGCGTGGGCCGCTTGTAAAAGTCGAGGATGCGCTCGCTCCCCGTCTGGATACCCATGCGGATGCGGTTCATCCCCGCCCAGGTGAGGATCTCGAGCTTCTCCCGCTTCACGTAGTTGGGGATCACCCCGTACACGGCGAACGGCAGCTTCACGTCGCGATGCCAGAGCTCCGAGAAATGAGCGAGCTCCTTGTACGGGATCGCCATGAAGCTGTCGTCGTGGAAGCTCACCTGACTGATGTGCGGGTGCTTCGACAGCGCGGCCTTGATCTCTTCGACGCAGTACTTGGCGCTCGGGTGGCGCAGCTTCTTGTAGCTGCGATCGTTCGCGATGAACTTCGTGTTGCCGCAGTACGTGCAATGGAGCGGACAGCCGATGGACCAGATCGCGTTGTAAGAGAGCCCGTTCGTCTGCAGGTAGTCCCCGACCTTCGCGGGGACGAAGCCGTCGCCCTTCTTGTAAATCCATTCGCGCTCGCCGTATTTCGGAAACGGGAGGCGCTCCATGTCGTCGCCGGACATGAGCGGCAGGAACGTGTTGCGGACGACCTGGTCGCCTCGCTTGAACCAGAAATTGCGAATCTGGCTGAAGTCTTTCCCCGTTCGCAGGCAGTCGATGAGCTCCTCGAAGGCGAATTCGCCCTCGCCGGTGCAGATCGCGTCGACGTCGGCGGCGATCGCGTCCTCCGGGTGGATGATCGGATGAATGCCGCCCCACACGATGTACGTATTCTTCGAGAGCTCGCGGACTCGGCTCACGACGGCGCGGGTCATCTCCGCGTAGCCGGTCATGCTCGAGAAGCCGATCACGTCGGCGTCGCACAACCCGCGGGCCACCTCGTCGACGGCCGATTCGTCGAACTCGGCGGCGCCGCCCAGATGGCCGCGCAAGAACTTGAGCCCGCCGAAGTGGTTCGTCGATACGAAGTAAGAGCGCGTGTCCGCGTTGATGCGTTCCGCGAACGCGGCGATCTTCCGGAAGCCGCAGGACATGATCCCGTCTTCCAGACACACCATCCGTATCTTCATGCTCGAAGCTTTCTGATTTGCCGGAACGCCGCGCCACGAGCGCGCGCAAAGCTTGCGCCGCGAAGCATAGCTCGTGCGGCCGAGCCGCGGCTCCCCGCTCGCTGCGTTACCATCACGATGACGCCGGCGCGGTGTCCTTTGACGCGACGCGGCGCAGTCCGACAGCCGCGATCAAGGCGAACCCGAGGAAGCTCGACCAGGCTCCGATCCGGAACGACAACGGGTGATACTCGAAGCTGACGACGTGGCGGCCCGCGTCGAGCTCGACGCCGCGGAGCACGTAGTCCGCGGTGAACCACTTCGCGCTCTGCCCGTCGACCGTCGCTTCCCAACCGGGATACGCCGACTCGGAAGCGACGAAGATGCCGGGCTGGGCGAGCTCCACGTCCCAGCTCGCCTTCGTGTCGGAGACGCGATGCTCCGTGATCGGCGCCGTGGCTTTCGCCGTCGAAGGGCCGGGCTCCGGATAGGCGCGCCGCGTCGGTGCCTCGAGCACGACTTCGCGGTGCGGGTCGAAGCGATCTCCCATGAAGTACCCGAGCGCCTGATCGCGCGTGCGCGCCGTCCGGACGGCGTAGTTCACCCAGGCGTGCCCCATGCGGTTCGGGTTGGTCAGGTAGGCGTCGGTTTCGGAGCGCGCCGCTTCGACGAAGCCGCTCGCGACCAGGCCGTTCGCGACGACGGACGGGACGACGGCGAGCTCCACGTCCATCGCGTCGAGATAGCCCTTCGCGCGCGCGACCGCCGTCCAATCGAGGCGCCCGAACATCGAGATGAACCCGAGCTTGTCGACGATTTTGCGCTGGCGCGTCGGCAAGAAACTCTGCTCGACGCCGAGCGGGCTCGGGATGCGATCGGTCACTTCGTACCCGTAAAGGATGTCGTCGGCGGCGAGCGCGCGGCCGTCGAGCGGTCGGTGCTCGGCCTGGTAGGCCGCCGCGAGGCCCTTCGGGGCCGGCGGGTGGAAGGGCGCCGTTTTCGCGCCGAAGGGGAACGCCGCGAGCTGCGCGAGCACGACGAGCGCGACGGCCCCCATCCACGCCGCGGGATGCACGGCGCGGCGGAGCGCCACGACGGCGAGCGCCGCGAACGCCGTCACGCCGGCGATCCCCAGCGCCGCGGCGGCGCCGTTCGGCACGCTGAGCGAGATGCGCGTCGCGAGATCGTTCGGCGAACGAGCGGCCCATTGTAGCCCGAGCGCGTGCGTCGCGACGAGCACGACGGCGCTGCCCACGAGCGCGAACGTGAACACCCGAGTGCGTCGCGCCGAACCGGCGGCGGCGAAGATCTCCTCCGCGCCCGCGGCGGTGAGCCAGGCCATGTAGAACGTGCGCAGATACAGCCACACCAGCGGAAAGCGGACGAAGCTGAAGCCGGGGAGGATCCGGAGCAGCTTCCAGCCGTATTCGTAGACGACGACGCAGAACAAAAATCCGACCAACGCCGGACGGCCGCGCTTCGGAAAGGCGCCGAGCACCGTGAAGCCGAGCGCGGCGGGGAGAGTGAGCAGGACGGCGCCGAGGCCGATCTCACGTGGAAAGGCGAAGGGCCCGGGCTGGACGAGCGTTTCGCGGCTCGAAAGGCGCGCGAGCTCTCCGAGCGGCACGAGCTGCACCGCCGCCGCGAGCACGCCGAGGAGAAAGGCCGCACCGATCCGGACGAGCGACGTCCACGGCGGCGCTTTCCACGTTCCGATGAGCCAGCACGTCGTCGCGTAGATCGCGACGAGGAGCGATTCGTCCATCGCGAACTCCGGATAACCGCAGAGCAGCTGTATCGCGACCACGAGCGCGAGCGTGACGAACGCGCGACGGTTACCGGCGCCGACGCGTTCCACCAGCGCGAACACCAGCGGCGTCCACGAAAGATGCGCGACGCGCGGCGGATGGTAGTTCGATTGCAGGAGCGGCACCGAGAAGAGCCACGCCGCGACACCGAGCAGGACGCTCGGCGCGCCGAACCCAGCGCGCCGCAGGAAGTAGAACATCGTCCATGCGGCGAACGCGTAGTGAAGGATCAGAAACGTCCAGTGCGCGGCTTCTCGGGGCAAGAGCCCGAAGATGAGCATCGTCGGCGGGTAGAACACCGACGGCTGTCCCGTCGCGAGGAAGGGGATGCCGCCGTACTCGAACGGATTCCAGAGCGGCACGCTTCCGTGGAGCATCGATCGCGCGCCGAACCAGAAGCGCGGCAGGAAATAGCTCTCCAGGTCGAAGCCGGACCAGATGCTCGGGCGGCCGAGGTCGACGAGCTCGGTGTGAATGAAATAGAGGAAGTAGGCGGCGAGGAGCAGAGCGATGAAGAGCGCTGCCAGCAGATCGTCGGGTCGTCGGCGCATCCGGAGCGGGCGGAAGCTATCCCACCCCGGCCGCGGGTACTCGCTCACACGGCGCGAACGCTCGCAAAACCGGAATTTTTCGGAGATACTGCGAAGCTCGTGCTCTTCTCGCGCTCGCCGAGGTGGATTTTCGACAATTCGCCGTAGGGCTACCGGCGCTGGCGGCGTCAAAGCCGCTCCACCCCGGCCCCTGCGTCGTGTGCCCGCGCCATCGTCCCATGCGCTCAGTGATCGGTATCGCCCTACTTTCCTGTGCCGTCGTGTGGTCGCGGCCGAGTGACGCCGCCGGCATTTCTCTCGCCCAGGCCGTGCGGGCCGCTCTCGCCCGTAACGAGCGGAGCCAGATCGCCGCGCTCAGCGTGGTGAGCGCCGACGCCAACGTGCAGCGCGCCCGCGCCGGCTTCTTGCCGACCATCGCGGTCGGGGGGACGGCGCAGCTGAAGCCCATCGAGGCCTCCGAAGGAAAGAAGTACGAGAACTCGGCCGCGACGCTCACCTTGACTCAGCCGCTCGTCACGGTGACGACGTTTCCGCTCTACGCGAGCGCGAAGCACAGTTACGACGCGACACGCTTCAGCGAAGTGGATCAGCGGCGCCAGCTCGCGTCGGACACCGCGCGCGCGTTCTTCACGGTGGTCGCGGAGCAACGGCTCCTCGTCGCGGCGCAGAGCCGGCTAGATCGCGCGGACGCGACCTTGAAGGATACGCAGGCGCGTGCGGCCGCGGGGCTCGTCAGCTCGAACGACGTGACGCGCTCGGCGGTGGATAAGGCGTCGGCCGTTCAAACCCTGGCGACCGCGCAGAGCGATCTCGAACGCGCGCGTCTCGCTCTGGGGTACATTCTGGACATGGAAGTGGCGGACGATCTGGAGTCTCCGCCGCAGACGCTCGCGCCCTTCACGCTGGACATAGGGACGCTGCTTCGCCTCGCGCTCGCTCAGCGTCCAGATCTCCTCGCGGCGGCGCGCGCGACTCAGGCGGCGTCCGCGGCAGCCGACGAGCCGCCTCTGCGGCTCATCCCCACGGTGAACGCCGCGGCGCAGGCAAAGCTGGGAGATCAAGCCGTCGAGCCGAATCGCTACATCGACTCGACGGTGACGTTCAACATGAGCTGGGTGCTGTGGGACGCGGGCGTCCGCGGCGCGGATACGCAGTCGCGCAACGCGGCGTTCCACACCGCGGAGCTGCAGCAGCGCTCGCTGTTCCGCAAGGTGCAATCGGACGTACGCTCCGCGGTGTCCGAGCTCGTCGCCGCCCGCAACGCGCTCGAGGCGGCGCAGGACGGGCTAGATCAGGCCGAAAAGAGCGTGGAGGAGACCAACGTGCTCTACAAGCAAGGCCTTGCCAAGGCCATCGAGCTCGTCGATGCAAACGGGTCGCGGTTCGACGCCGAGGTGACGCTCGCCGCCGCGCAGCTCGACGTGCGGCGCTCGGAGCTCGATTTGCGCGACGCCCTCGGGCTGTTCGCCGTGGACGGTGTCAAGTGATCGCGCGAAGGGTCTTCGGCGTTCTGCTCTCGTGCGCTTGCGCGAGCGCCTGCGCGCACAAGGCGGCGCCGGCGCCCATCTCCAAGCGCGGCGCCAAGGCCGTCGCGTTCCCCGTCGACACGATGAAGGTGGACGCGAAGCCGCACGAGCTCGTGGTGACCGCGCCCGGCGTCGTGGACGCGTTCGAGCACGTGCAAGTCACCGCGCGCGTCTCCGGCGTGGTCGACAAGGTGACGTTCGTCGAAGGGCAGAACGTGAAGGCCGGCGCGCCGCTCGCGATGATCGACAGCCGGCGCTACGCGCTCGCGGTCACGTCGGCGCAGGCGGCGCTCGAAAAGGCGCAAGCGACGGCGGCCGACTCCGAGGCGAACCTCAAGCGAAGGCAGAACGCCGTTCAAACGAACCCCGGGCTCATCCCCGGCGAAGAGATGGAGACGTACGAGACGCAGGTGCGGACGGCGACGGCGGACGTCAACTCGATGCGCGAAGCGCTGAAGCTCGCGCAGCTGAACATGGAAGACTCCACCGTGAAGGCGGCGATGTCCGGCGTCATCCAGACTCGAACCGTGGAGACGGGGCAGTACGTCAACGCGGGGACGGTCATCGCGACGCTGCTGCAGTCCGACCCGATGCTGCTCCGGTTCAACGTGACGACGGCCGAGGCGCCGCGCCTGAAGGTCGGCATGGACGCGCCGTTCACGCTGAAGGAGAGCCACGACACGTACACCGCGAAGATCACGCTGGTCGGCGGCGCCGCGGATCCCGATTCACGCCTCGTCCCCATCACCGCGCAGATCGACACGGGGCACAAATTCTGGCTCCGGCCCGGTTCGTTCGCCACCGTGAACATCGCGCTGACGTCGCAGAAGCAGTTCCCGATGATCCCGGAGGAAGCCGCGCGCCCGAGCGACCGCGGCTTCCTCGGGTACGTCGTCGACGGCGACATCGTGCACGAGCGCAAGCTCGAGCTCGGCCTTCACACGACGGACGGCTTCGTCGAGGTGAAGTCCGGCGTCGACGCGGGCGACGTCATCGTCACGAAGGGCATCGAAGCGCTCTCCGACGGATCGCACGTTCGCCTCGGCGGCGTGCCGGACACTACCGGCGCGCCGGCGTCGTCCGCGCACGCGCCGTCGGGCGCGCCCGCGGGGGCGTCGTCGGGCGCGCACGGCGGGGGCAAGCATCGCAACCCCGAGGCCGCTCCGAGCGGCGCAGCCTCGGTGGCGTCGCCGTGAACATCACCGAAGTCTGCATCCGCCGGCCCGTCCTCGCTTGGATGATCATGGCGGCGACGATCCTCTTCGGGATCGTGTCCGCGCTGCGCATCGGCGTGAGCCAGATGCCCGACGTGGACTCGCCGAACGTCACGGTGAGCCTGTCCTGGCCGGGCGCGGCGCCGGAGGAGGTCGAGCACGGCATCATCGAGCCGCTCGAGGAGTCGCTCGCGCAGGTCGAGGGCATGCAGCGCATCGAAGCGCAGGCGAAGCTCGGAAGCGCGCGCCTGACGGCCATCTTCGATCTGGGCAGGAACATCGACCTCGCGCTGCAGGACGTGCAAGCGAAGGTCGCGCAGACGCAGCGCTCGCTGCCGAAGGACGTCCAGCAGCCGACGGTCTCGAAGAGCAACCCCGACGACGCGCCGCTCCTCACGGTCGGCGTGCGCGGTCCCTTCTCGCGCCAGATGCTCGCCGACGTCGCGCGCTACACGGTGCAGCAAAAGCTGCAAACCCTCCAGGGCGTCGGGCAGATCACGACGAGCGGCTACGTCGATCGCCAGATACGCCTGTGGGTCGACGCGCAGAAGCTCGTGGAGCGCGGCGTCACCGTCTCGGACATCACCAACGCGCTGTCGCGCCAGCACGTGGTCGTACCCGGTGGACAGCTGCAGACGCCGGGACGCGACATCACGGTCCAGGTGCTCGGCGAAGCCGCGGACCTCGAGACGTTGAAGCACATCGTCATCAGCGAGAAAGCGGACCAGCCCATCTACTTGCAGGACGTCGCGCTGGTCGAGGACGGCTTCGCCGACATCCGGACGATCGCGCGCATCGACGGGCAGCCGCTGCAGGCGCTCAGCATCTTGAAGCAGCGCGGCGCGAACGCGGTCTCCGTCGCGAACCTCGTCTACGCGGCCGTCAACGACATCCGCACCACCTTGCCGAAGGGCATGGAGGTCGACGTCCTCTACGACGCGACGCAATTCATCAAGGAGTCCGTGCACGAGATCGAGATGGAGCTCGTGCTCGCGGTCATCCTGACGTCGCTCGTCTGCTTCATCTTCCTCGGGTCGTTCTCGGCGACCATCAACGTGCTGCTCGCGATCCCCATGTCCCTCTTCGGGACCATCGCGGTCATCTGGGCCGTGGGGTTCACGCTGAACACCTTCACCTTGCTCGGCCTTTCTCTGGCCATCGGCCTGGTCGTCGACGACGCGGTCATGGTCATGGAGAACATCTATCGTCACGGGGAGATGGGCAAGGACGGCTTCACCGCCGCGCGCGAGGGCACGGGAGAAATCACGTTCGCCGCGCTCGCCGCCACCGCGGCGGTCATCGCGATCTTCATGCCGGTGGTGTTCATGTCCGGCGTCGTCGGGCGGTACTTCTTCCAGTTCGGCGTCACGCTCTCCGTCGCGGTCGCGATCTCGTACGTGGAAGCCGTCACGCTCGCGCCGGCTCGCTGCGCGCGGCTCTTGACGCACGGTCACGCGTCGGAGACGCGGCTGACGCGCGCGATGGACTCCGGATTCAAGTGGCTCTCCGGCACGTACGGCCGCGTGCTCCGCACGGCTCTCGGGCACCCCTGGACGGTCCTCGGCATTTCGACGGTGGTCATGTGCGCCTCGTTCGGCGTGGGGATGCTCCTGCCGAGCGAGTTCACGCCGCCGCAAGATCAGTCGAACTTCACGATCCGCGTCACCGCGCCGCTCGGCAGCGACGTCGACGAAGCCGACGACTACGCGCGCCGCATCGAGAAGGTGCTCGACGACAGATCCGAGGTCGACAGCGTCATCTCCAACGTGAGCCCCGGCTCGGCGAGCCTCACCGTGAACATGGTGCCGCCGAACGAGCGCGCGCTGACGCAGCAGGAGTTCGCCGCCGACATACGCAAGAAGCTCCAGCTCGCCGGCGCGCGCATCTCCATTCAAGATCCGTCACAGCAGGGCATCGGTTCGTCGAAGGGCTCGCCGATCCAGGTCTCCGTGCGCGGACCGGACTGGGACACGCTGGTGGCACAGGCGCTGAAGGTGCGCGACGAGCTCGCCTCGAGCGGCGTCGCGACCGACGTCGACACCGACTACCAGGTCGGGCTCCCCGAGGTCCTCATCACGCCGGACCGCGCGCGCACCGGCGATCTCGGCGTGACCATCGAGGACCTCGCCACGACGATCAACGCGCTCGTCGGTGGGACGCTGGTCGGCAAATATTCGTCCGAGGGGCGAAGGCTCGACGTGAATCTGCGTATGCTCCTCGGCCAGCGCCTGCGACAAGAGGATATCGGGCAGATCTACGTGCGCAGCGCGGCGGGCAAGATGGTGCCCATCTCGTCGATGACCGACGTCACCGAGCAGCCCGTACTGCAAGCCATCAACCACATCGACCGCGAGCGCTCCGTCACCGTGACCGGCAACGTCGCGCCGGGCCACTCGCAATCCGAGGCGCTCGCGTACGTCCAGACCCACACCTCGGACTTCCCCGTCGGTTATCACGCCATCCTCGGCGGCCAGAGCAGCGACTTCCAAGATTCGATCAAGAGCCTGCTCTTCGCCCTCGTGTTCGGCATCGCCGTCGCGTACATGGTCCTCGCCGCGCAGTTCGATTCGTTCATGCACCCCGTCACGGTGCTCACCGTCCTGCCGCTCTCCGTCGCCGGCGCCTTCATCGGCCTCTACGTCGGCGGCAAGTCGCTCAGCATCTACAGCATGATCGGCATCCTGCTGCTCATGGGCATCACCAAAAAGAACTCCATCATCCTCGTCGACTACGCCAACTCCGCGCGCGAGCGCGGCCTCGGCGCGATCGACGCCATGCTCGAAGCCGGCCCCACCCGCTTGCGTCCCATCCTCATGACCACCGTGGCCACCATGATGGCCGCTGTCCCGTCCGCCCTGGGCCTAGGCGCCGGCGCCGAAACCCGCGGCCCCATGGCCATCGCCGTCCTCGGCGGCCTCACGCTGTCGACGTTACTGAGCTTGCTCGTCGTGCCGTCGTTCTATGTCGTCGCATCGCGGTTGAAGGACCGCGTCGCAGGGAAGAAAGAGCACGTCGGCGCGGGGGCGACGGCGGCGCCAGGGTAGGGACAAGCCCACAAGACGAATTCCGCACACCGGGCACTCGGTTCGGCCTCGACTCGTCCCCTTACTTTCGATTCGCTTCCGCCGCTTGCCGGGTGCTCCTCAGCTTCGATTGTCCCGCGCGGGACACGAACCTTGACTCTTCAAGGTGCTTCGGGAACTAGCGGTAAAAATTACCAATATTTTTGGACATTGAGGCCTCAAGGTTAGCACTCGGAGTACTTCGGATCGTTGTGCGCAAATCGAGGCAGTGATCCTCCCCCGCTTTCCGTGGACGGTTAAGGCAGACGCGGAGGTGGACATCTATCGTCCTGATGGACTCGAAGTCGAGTTCGTCATGGCCTCCGGTCGCACGGACGCGAAAGCTCTGGTCACCCGCGCGCCGCGATCACCTCGCGCAACGGCGGAAACAAATTCAAGCCCAGCGCGCGCTGTTTCGAGCACCAGGATGCTTCGATGACTTCGCGGTTGTCGACCTGGATGCGGGGGCGCTCGGGGACGTCGATCGCGAAGATTTCGACGTGGTCCTTCTTGCCTTCCCAGTCGCGGATCTGGTCGTAGACTAGGGCGAGTTGGTCGGCGCGGGCGGTGTAGCCGGTTTCTTCCTTGAGCTCGCGGATGGCGGCGTCGCGGCTCGATTCGCCCGCGTGGACGTAGCCGCCGGGCGCGCTGTAGTAAGACACGTAGGAGTTGCGGACGAGGAGGACCTCTCCGTCGTTCCATAGGGTGACGAGCGCGCCGTGCGTGTTCGGGTGGCTGAGCTTCCAATAAACGCGCATCATGCGATACGCGCACACGTACGCGAGCTGAATACCTCGGTCGATGATCGTCGGCCGTGAGGGGTCGTCCACCGCCATCCTAGGTAAGCTAACGCACCTTTTGGTGGGTTGGCACCCGCTACGTGCGGCCAATCGACGAGCGCGGCGCGCCATTGGCCCCATGGACGGTGACCGAAAATCGGAGAGAAACGTGTCGGTGCCGGCAGAGTGCTACGGTCTTGCCCATGATCATCGTCATGCGCGGCGACGTGACCCCGGAGTCCGAGGCCGTCGCGGAAGTGGTGCGAGTTGCAACCCGCTATCAGGGCGTCGAGACGCAGGTCCGGACCATCGAAGGCGCGACGCGGAGCTTGACCGAGGTGTACCTTCTGGGCTCGACGGCCGCGGTGCCGAAGGAGCCGTTCGAGGAGATGACCGGGGTCGAGCGCGTCATCCGCGTGCGCGCGAAGTACCGGGCCATCGGACGGCACGAGGGCGAAGCGGTCGAAGTGGGGTTCGTCTACAACGGGGTGCAGTTCGGGCAGGACACGTTCCACCTGATGCCGGGTCTGTGCGCGGTCGACAGCCGGAAGAGCGTCGAAGCAACGTTCAGGGTGCTCGCCGAGCTCGGCATCCAGACGACGCGCGCGGGCGCGTACAAGCCGAGGACGAGCCCTTACGACTTCCAGGGGCACGGCAAGGCGTGCTTGCCGTACGTGTTCGAGCTCGCAGGCAAGTACGGGATTCGGGTCATCGCCATGGAGGTGACGCACGAGTCGCACGTCGCCGAGATCCTCACGGCGCTCGAGGCGAGCGGGAACGCGACGGGGGTCATGCTGCAGATCGGCACGCGCAACGCGCAGAATTTCGAGCTGCTCAAGGCCGTCGGACAACAGAGCTTGCCGGTTCTATACAAACGCGGAATGGGCATCACCCTGGACGAGTCGCTGAACGCCTGCGAGTACATCGCGTCGAGCGGCAACCACCGCATCATGTTCTGCCTGCGGGGGATGAAGACGAACCTCGGCGATCCGCATCGCAACTTCGTCGACTTCGCTCAGGTCCCGGTCGTGCGGCGGCTCACGCGCCTGCCGGTGTGCGTCGATCCGTCGCACGCGGTCGGCAAGCGCTTCGTCGGCCCGGACGGGCTCGAGGACATCCATCAGGTCGCCGCGCAGGGCGTGATCGCCGGCGCCAACGCCGTGCTCGCGGACATGCACCCGAACCCCGCCGAGGCGCTGTGCGACGGCCCCCAGGCGTTGCTGCCGAACCAGGTGGAGCACTTCGTGCGCGACATGCAGCTCGTCCGCAAGGCGTATCTGGAGCGCGTCGAGCTCCGGCGAAGGATGCTGGGGTAGACGTATGCTGGGGTGAGACAATTCGCGGCAGGCGGGTTTTCCGGAAACGGAACCTCGAGCCCTTCGCGTTGTCGAATGTAGCATCGTAGGCCGTGTCCGAGCCCGACCCCGACGAGCAGCGGTTCATCGAGCGACTCGTCGCGCGTGACGAGCGAGCGTTCAACGAGCTCGTCGAGCTCTACGGCGACCGCGTGTATCACTTGATGCTGCGCATGCTCGCCCGCAAAGAAGAGGCCGAGGACATGGCGCAGGAGGTGTTCGTCCAGGTCTTCAAATCGATCCACCAGTTTCGCGGCGACGCGAAGCTCGGCACGTGGATCTACCGGGTCGCGGTGAACCTCTGCAAAAATCGCGGAAAGTACCTCTCGCGGCGTCACGCCGGCGCCGAGGACGAGCTCGAGGCGCTCGCCGAACGCGCGCCCCTTGCCGAGGCGAAGGGAGTGACGCTGTCCGACGTGTCCGCGCCGGACCAGGTGGTGCAGGGCTATCAGGTCGAAGCGATCGTCCGGAAGAGCATTCTCTCGCTCGATCCGGATTTTCGCGAGGTGCTCGTCCTGCGGGACGTGGAGGAGCTCACCTACGAGGAGATCTGCGAAATCACCGGGCTCGCCGAGGGAACGGTCAAGAGCCGCTTGCACAGAGCCCGGACCGCGCTCAAAGAGAAGGTGGAACGATTGCTCGGAGAGAAGATTCGATGACCGACGAAAACCGCGATTCCCGGTCGCGGCTATCCGACGCCGACGACGCCGGCGACGCCGACGTGCGCCAGCTCGTGAAGGGCGCTCTCCGCGCGAAGCCGGAGTCCGTCGACGTACTCGCCGGCGTACAGAAAAAGCTGCGCGAGCGCAGCGGCGGAAAATTCTACGCGGACGAGTGGAGCACCTCGAAACAGCCACCCATCTTGACGTTTCTCGTCACCAGCGCGCTCATGCTCGTCGTGGTCGTCATCGCCTACGCCGTTCTGGCTCCGCTCCGCGGCCAAGCGGAAGCGGTACGCACCGAACCCGCGCCTGTCGACGTGTTGCCGACGATTCATGCGCCGTGAACGAAGCAGCCCAACAGGCAATAGGGAACAAGCAACAAGCAACAAGCAATGCGAACGGGAAATGACGAACGTTCGCGACGGCCCGTCGTCGTCGAGAGCATCCAGCTCTGAACGGACGATGGCGGCGCGGGCTGCACGGCTCGCTCGAGCGCGCGTCCGGCGGTAGAGCTTGTTGGGGGGGTATCGGTGCGTAGAGAGAAGGTACGCATACGAACCATTACGTTCGGTCGCGAGTAGTTCGTCGTGAAAGCAAGCGCCGCAGCCGTCCATTCGCCCGACCGCGGGTGATGTTTTGCCGACGATTCATGCGCCGTGAAACGAAGCAGTCCAACAGGCAATAGGGAACAAGCAACAAGCAATGCGAACGGGAAATGACGAACGCCCGCGAGCGCCGCGAGTCATTCTCAGTTCCCAGTTCTCCTGAGCAACCCGCGGGTCGTCAGCGACGAGAAGAGCAAATAACGAATGCCGATGCCCGCGAGCACCGCGAGTCATTCTCAGTTCTCAGTTCTCTCCCAATTCGCCTGAGCGACCCGCGGGCTGTCCGCGCCGAGCAGTGCGAATAGCGAAGGACAATGCCCGCGCCGGTCGCGGTTCATTTCGCATTCGTATTGCATGTTGCATGTTCGCCTGAGCGAACCCAGGGCTCTCACGGCACCCAGCGAGCCAAAATGCAGGTAATGTTGTCCGGGCCGCCGCCTTCGTTGGCAGCTTCGATCAATCTACGTGTGGCCGTCGGCAAATCGACCGAAGTGCTGACGATGTCCAGGATGCGCTCGTCCGCGACCGGGCCGCTCAGGCCGTCGGAGCAGAGCAGGATCGTGTCGCGCGCCATCGGGGCGTCGTAGCGCGTGTCGACCTTTACCGTGTCCTTCATCCCGAGGGCGCGCACGATGACGTTCTTGTGCGGGAAGTTCTCTATCTCCTCGGGAGAGAGCTTCTTCATCTTCTTGTAGTCGTTGAGCAGCGAGTGATCTTCCGTGAGCTGCTCGATCTTGCCCTCGCGGATGCGGTACGCGCGGCTGTCGCCGACGTGCGCCACGTAGATGCCGTCTTCCACCGCGAACAGCGCGCACAGCGTGGTGCCCATCCCGCGCTGCTTGGAGTTCTTCTGCGCCGTCTCGTAGATGCGCAGGTTCGAGAGCTTCACGCCGGTGATGAGCCGGTTCTCTTCGTAGCCCTTGGACCGGTCCATCTTGTACGGCCAGGTCCGCTCGGGGTCCTCCGACGTGGCCGAGAAGAATTCCCGCATCGTGTCGATGGCCATCTTCGACGCGACCTCGCCCGACGCGTGCCCGCCCATCCCGTCGGCGACGATATACAGCCCGAACTCCGAGAAGATCGCGAAGTTGTCTTCGTTGTGGGACCGCTTGCGTCCCACGTCGGTCTGGCCGGCGACCTCTATCCTCAGCGGCTGGTGCATGACCACGCTTGATGGGGCTTCGGATGAACGTACCTTTCCCCGTTCTCGGGTGTCAATTCGCTCCTCCGCGAAAAGCGCAGATAGTCCACGGCGTTGGCGCCATTCTGGTGGGAAAGGCGCGTTATGGAAGCGAAAGGTATGGGCACGCCGCTGCCGCCCTTGCCGAAGCGGTTACAAATGTTTGAAACCATGGTGTTTTTACGGCTACGCGGTACGTGTCAACGTCCGCACCCCGGAAGCCCCGGCGACGAGCACGACGTCGGCGCGGCGCACGAAGAGCCCGCTCTCCACGACGCCCGGGACGAGGCCGATGCGCGTCTCGAGCGCAGCCGGATCTTCGATGACGCCGGCGGCGAGGTCGTAGATGTAGTTGCCCGAGTCGGTGATCCACGGTGCGCCATCTTTCAGGCGCTCCGTCGTCGCACCGATTTCCTCGAGCCGTTCGCGCGTCGCGAGCCGGCCGAACGGCAGCACCTCGACCGGCACTTTCCATTTTTCTCCGAGCTTGCGGCTCAGCTTCGATTCGTCCACGACGATGACGTTCTTCTTCGCGGCGCGGTTGACGATCTTCTCGCGGGTGTGCGCGCCGCCGCCGCCCTTGATGAGATCCAGGTGCTCGCTGACTTCGTCGGCGCCGTCGACGCAGACGTCGATTTTCCACGGGCCCGTGTCGTCCAGCAGCGGAATGCCGAGGCGCTCCGCTTGCCGCCGGCTCGCGTCGCTCGTCGGCACGCCCACGAGCTTGCGCCCCCCGCGAACGAGCTCGGCGACGCCGTCGATGAAGAGCGTCGCCGTCGATCCGGTGCCGAGCCCGACGACGCCGTGCTCGGGCAGATAAGAGAGGGCGGCGCGGGCAGCGCTCCGCTTCGCTTCGTCGCGGTCCATGCGGCTCTTTAACCCGAGCCGCCGGGCGCTTTCAAAGCCGTTCGGTCGTCGGCGTCCTTCGGCATCAAATAGAAGAAATCGCGCCGGGAAGACTCGCGGATGTATTCGTCTTCGCTGAACTCGAAGCCGTCGGCTAGCGGGATGGCCAGCCGCTTCGTCTCGCCGTTTTCTGCCTTGCGCTTCTCGTAGGTGACGAACTTCGGGTACGAGAAATTGACGTCGAGCTGCGCGACCGTGACCGCGCCGGCGTGGTGCATGCCGTCGGCGATCACCCGCGCCGTGGTGTTGTTGCTGATGCTCACGAAGAGCACGTTGCCGGTCCTGTCGATGCCAATGGCCGATCTCCGGATCACGGTCTCGCCGTCGAGCGTCGCGCCCCACTTCTTCGCGAGCCCCGGGTCCGCGAGCCGCCAGTGGAGCACGTCATTTTCGTACATGCAGACCGGCGTTTCACGCCAGAAGACCATGTGCGCCTCGCTCGGCTCGAGTTTTTCCCAGCTCCCGATGCGCATCGTGTCGTCGTCGTACGCGGCGATGGCGCAGGCCGGCGTCTTCGCCTTCACCAGCGTCACGCCGTCGACGAACATGCCGTACTGACCGTGCTCCGTCTTGAAGCCCCCGTTGAAGGCGGCGAGCACGCGATCGCGGTGCTCCGGCGGCACCACGCCGGGGCGCACCATGCCCATCGCGGCGTCCTCCGTCGCTGCGGGTTCCTTTCTGCCCGGCACGAGATGCACGCGCACGCGGCGAAGATCGATGGCCACGACGAACACTTCGGCCCAAGACCGGTTCTTGTCCGGATGGAGCAGCGTCTTCATCATCATCACCGGATCGTCCGGACGATCCGGGTTCGTCATCGGAAGCCACTCGCCGTCGCCCGGAGCCGACCACTCCCTGTGGACGGGTCCGACCTTCGTGAGTACGAACGCGGGAATCTCCGGCTCGGCGACGGCCGCTGCAGGCGGCGGCCTCGCCGCGGCTTTCGTCGAAGGTTCGGGCGCCGAAGAGGGGACGGTCCAGTACGCGCGTGGCTTCTCGCCTTTACGCCACACGCGGTTGATCCGGTCCTGGATCCGGTACGAAAAATCTTCGAGGCCGGCGACGGCGTCCACGCCGACCACGGCTCGCAGGCCGTCTGCCACATAAGGCCCGAGCCACTCGACGCGGTTCACCGCGATCCAAAGGCCGACGACGCCGAGCGTCGTCGCGACGAGGATGGACGCCGCCACTGCTCGCAGGGTGCGCCTCCGGCGGCTCCGCGAGCCGCGCTGACGCTGGGGCGAGGCGGCCATCATCTCGAGCCTAATCGAAGGTCGCCGTCCGGGCCCATTTGCCGGCGAGCCTTCGCGCTCGCGACCCGCAAATCCGTGCGAGCGTGGGTTACAAGGCGGTAGATGAGCACCCGTTCTCCGAGTCGCGCCGGTGCTCTGCTCGTGCTCGTCTTGCTTGGTTTGCTCATTTTGCTCCGCGCAGGGTTGGCCCGCGCGGACACGGCCGCGGGCGGCGCCGATGCGCTGCCCGATCTGGGGAAAGCCCCTTCCCTCGAAGGACTTGCAGGACGAAAACTTGTCCGGATCGACGTCGTCGTGCAAGGCGCGCGCTGGTCGAAACCGGTGACGTTGCGGCGTGTCGGCACGGGCGTTCCGTTCTCGGCGGACCTGGCACGGCTGGCGATGACGGAGCTGCTCGATTCGGGCCGGTACGCCGACGCGCGCGCCGACGCGGTGCGCGAAGACGACGGCGTCGTGCTGCGTCTGTTCGTGACGCCGCGGCGCATCGTCGCCAGCGTGAAGGCGCCCGGGGGCGATCTGCCGGACGACGACGTGCTGCGCGCCGGCGGCGTCGACGTCAACGAAGCCGTCACCGAAGAGAGCCTGAAGGCGGCGGGTGAACGCGTGCGCGCGCTGTACATCGCGCGCGGCTATCCGCACGCGAATATCCTGGTGGATCCCATCGATACGGACGACGAGATGCGCGTCATCGTGGAGTTCCGGGTCACCGCCGGACCGCCGCGCGTCATCGGAAAGCGTTCCTTCGTCGTGCGTCCGGCGGTCACGGAACGCCTCCGCGAGCTGCTCGACGAGTACGCGGTATCGCGCGGCGATCGCGCGGACGACGAGGCCCTGTCGCAAGCCGATCGCGACGTGCAAGACGTCCTGCGCAAGAGCGGCTGGCACGACGCCGAAGTGCGCCACGCGCTCGCCGGCGGCGACGTCGCGACGCTCACCGTGAACGTGCAAGCAGGTCCGGAGATCGTCCTGCGCTTCGAAGGCAACCACCGTTTCGACGCCGCGGAGCTCACCGACGCGCTGGAGCTCGACCAGGGAGACGACCGCGCACCGGCCACCTTGGCGTCGAAGATCGAGAAGTACTACATCGAGCGCGGCTACCTCGACGTGCGCGTGCGGCCGGAGCTCCAGGGCGGACCGAACGACGCACAGAACGCCCTCGTCTTCCGGATCTACGAGAGCGACATCGTTCGCGTCGTGGCGCGCGAGTACCCGTGTCTCAGCGCAGGGCGTCTCGCCGGCGAGGTCGGTCAAGAGATCGACAGTTTTCTCTCGGAGGCGCTTCCTGGAACGAGCTTCGTGGGCGCGGTCGATCCCGCGGCCGTCGACTCCGTGCTCGGCCCCACGGGAACGACGGGCTCTCGCGTCGCGCCGGTCTTCGCAAACCCGTGGCGCACGTACGTGCCCGACGTGTACGACCGCGCGACGAAGCACCTGCAGGAGCTGTATCGCTCCGAGGGATATCTTTCGGCCGTCGTCGGCCCCGTTCAGCTCATCCGGCGCGTGTGCGATCGCCACTCGCCGCCGGGCAAGTGCATTCCCGTGGGGCCGCGCGTGCACCCGCCGGTGCATTGCCCGGTCAGCGATTCGGACGTGCCAACGGAGGATCAGCCGTCGGCGCTCGCGTGCACGCCGGATCCGCGGCACGGCATCCGCTGCGAGCCGGACGTCGTCGTGCAGATCCCGATCAAGCTCGGGCCGCGCGCGCGCCTCTGGGACGTCTCCTTCGAGGGAAATCAAGTGCTCCTGGAGAGCGAGCTCTTCGACATCGCGGAGCTTCCCCTCGGCGAACCGGTGTCGCAAGTGGAGCTCGAGAAAGCGCGGCGCCGGCTGCTCGACGAATACGCCGAACGCGGCTTTGCGTTCGCCACGATAGAGCAGCGCGTCGAGCTCTCGCCGGATCGGACCCGCGCGCTGGTTCGGTTCGTCATCAGCGAGCGCGGTCAGGTCCGCGTCAAGGACATCGTCGTGCACGGGGCGCGGCGCACGAACGAGTCGCTCATCGTGACGCGCGTCGCGTTCAAACCGGGGGACATCTACAAGCGCAGCGACGTGCGCGCGACCGAGGAACGGCTGGCGACGCTCGGCGTGTTCTCGAGCGTCACCGTCGGGCTGGAAGATCCCGAGGTGTTCGCCAGCGAGAAGGTCGTCGTCATCACCGTGCGCGAGCGCCCGACGCAGTACCTGGACGTACGCCCCGGCTTCAGCACCGGCGACGGCTTCCGCGTGCTCCTCGAGTACGGTCACCGGAACCTCGGCGATCAAGCGATTCGCCTCACGCTACGGGTGCAGCTCGGCTTGCTGCCGGATTTTCTCATCTTCGAGCCGGACGTCCGCGCGCACTTCAGCCAGCTCTCCCTGAAGGATCGGCTCGAGCGCCGCGACACGATCTCGGTGGAATTCCCCGAAGTCGGCCTGGGGCCGCTGTTCCCGCTGGGCATCGACCTGGTCGACGTGCGCGACAACTCCCGCGATTTCGGGCTGACGAAGGAAGCGGCGATCGGAACGCTGAGCTATCGCCCGACGACGCGCTTCGTCGCGCAGATCGGCGGCTCGCTGGAGATGAACGACGCCCTCATCTTCGACAGCTCCCAGGACATCGAGCAGTACCTCGTCGCCAACCCGAGCTTGAGCGTGCGCTTACGCGTGCCCGACGGACGGACGTACGCCATCGCCGAGCGCGCGAACGTCACCTGGGATCGACGCGACAATCCATTCGACGCTACGCGCGGCACGTTCGTCTCGGCCGGCGTCGAGCACGTCCACGCCGAGCCGGGGGACGCCCGTGCCACGATCACGAGCGAGTTCTTGCGGACGACGGCTCGCGTCGCCGGATATGTTCGGCTGTCGGACGCCGGGCTCGCGCTCGCGTTGAGCTTCCGGTTTGGTTACAACATCCAGCTCAACTCGACGTCGCAGACGTATCCGGATCGACTATTTTACTTCGGCGGGGTCGATTCGATCCGCGGCTTTCTCCAAGATTCGGTCATCCCCGAAGATCTCGCCGAGCAGATCATCGCGGGTCAAAAGAAGGCGGCCGCGGGCGCGAACCCCGCGAGCGTGCTGACGCCCGCGGAGGTCCCGATCCGCGGCGGCAACTTTCTCCTGAATCCCCGCGCGGAGTTCCGGATCCCGCTCGGAGGGGTGTTCCAGACCGCGCTCTTCGTCGACACCGGGAATCTATGGCTCTTGCCGTCGACCGTGGTGCCCTACAAGCTCCGATACGCCGCCGGCACCGGACTTCGCGCCAACACGCCGGTGGGCCCGCTCGCGCTCGACATCGGCGTGAACCTGGATCGAAGGTACTGGGAAGATCCGTTCGCGTTCCATTTCAGTATCGGATTGTTCTGACCGTAACTCCTTAGATTTCCTGGAAATCGGTCAACTCTCCCATTGCGGATCGGCCGTCCCAAACTACAAGTAACGGCCTCGACGTCCGAATGTTTTCGTCCGCATCCATCCCCGTGAGCATTCCCGCGAGCGAAATCCCAACGACGCTCTCCGGTCAATTCGTCCGGCAGGCGCCGCGCTACGGGATCGGGCTCGTCTTGCTCGGCACGTATCAGTATTTCCAATACTGGTTCGATACACGGCTTTCGAAGGCCATCGACGCCGCGACGCGCGGAGATACGACGACGGCGGGTCGCATCGGCGCCGCGCTCGTCGGCGTCGCGGTCGGGTCGCTCGTCATCCGCGTGTCCTCTCGCATCGCGGTGTTCAACGCGGGCCGCATCGCGGAGTACGAGCTCCGGCGCGCCCTGCTTCATCAGCTGCAGCGCCTCGGGCCCTCGTTCTACCGTCGCATCTCGACCGGCGACATCATGAGCCGCTCGACGAACGATCTGACGCAGGTGCGCCTGCTCCTCGGGTTCGGCGTCCTCAACTCGATCAACACCTTGTTCGCGCTGGTGAGCGCGCTCGCCGTCACGCTCCACATCTCGGTGAAGCTCACGATGGCGTCGCTGTCCACGCTGCCGCTCTTGCTCATCGCGATGTGGGCGTTCGCCCGCGTCATGTTCGCGCGCCAGCGGCAGAATCAAGAAGCCATCGGCGACATGAGCGGCGCGGTGCAGTCCAGCATCGCCGGCGTGCGCGTCGTGCGCTCCTTCTCGCTCGAGCAAGACGAGCTCCGCCGCTTCGATCGCACGAACGCCGACTATCTGGACAAAACGCTCGGCCTCGCGCGCCTCCGCGGCCTCATGTTCCCCGTGATGCAAGCCATCACCGCGATCGGTACGATCATCGTGCTGTGGTACGGCGGCAGCCTCATGCTGCACCAGGAGATGAGCGCCGGGAATTTCCTGGCGTTCTTCCGCGCCCTATCGCGCCTCACCTGGCCGCTCATTTCGCTGGGTTTTCTGATCTCCATGCTCCAGCGCGGGCGCGCCGCGTTCACCCGGCTCGAAGACGTGTTCGGCGCCGAGCCGGACATCGTCAGCGGGCATTTGCCGCCGCCGGAGGTCGTCCGCGGGCAGCTCTCGGTGCGTGGGCTGTCGTTCTCCTACGGCAATCACCAGGTGTTGGAAGACGTCCGCTTCGAGGTGGAGCCGGGGATGCTCGTCGCCATCGTGGGCAAGACCGGGAGCGGCAAGTCGACGCTCGCCGCGCTGCTCCCGCGCCTGCAACCGACGCCGCGCGGCACCGTCTTCCTCGACGGCGCCGACGTCTGCGATCTGCCGCTCCGCACGGTGCGAAACGCCATCGGGTACGCGCAGCAAGTCGCTTTTCTCTTCTCCACCACCGTCGGTCGTAACATCGGCTTCTGCGTGAACGAGCCCGACAGCGCCGAAGCGACGCTCGCCGTGCAAGCGGCGGCGCGCGACGCGCAGATCGAAGGCGAGCTCGCGGCGCTCCCCGACGGCTACGACACCGTCGTCGGCGAGCGCGGAGTGCAGCTCTCCGGCGGACAGAAGCAGCTGGTCGCGCTCGCACGCGCCCTGCTCGCCGAGCCGCGCGTGCTGGTCCTCGACGACCCGCTCTCCGCCGTGGACGCGCGCACGGAGCGCGCCATCCTCGACGTCATCGAGAAGCAGCGGGCGCGGCGCAGCGTCGTCCTGGTCACCCACCGCGTGGCCGCCGCCGCTCGCTGTGACAAGGTCTTCGTGCTCGACCGCGGTCACATCGTCGAGCAGGGCACCCACGAAGAGCTCATCGCTCGCGGCGGGGTTTACGCCTCCTTCGCCGAAGAACAGCGCGTCGAGAGCGAGCTCGAGGCGCTCGGCGGCGGTCCGGTCGCCGTAGCGGAGGCACAGCCGGCATGACGTCGAAGTATTCGCGCCTGTCGCGGTCGAGTTCGCGAACCGCCCGGTGTCGGCGACCGTCGCCAGCTCGCAGGTTCGATTCTGCGCCGCTCCATTCAGAAGCGTCCGGCGGCTCGAGACGTTCGAGGGCAGCAGGCGCCGGCGTCGCCGGTTTTTCCACTCACCTCTATTGGGCAGATCGTGATCTGTTCTTCCAAAGTCCGTCGCGTCGTGGCCTACGTCCCGCCGACTTCGCTCGCGACCTGAAGGGATTGGTCACCGCATGACGACGCCGGCTCGCGACATGCGCCCGGTAACGCAAGGAACGCGCACGCAACGCGCGCTGCGCGCCTTCCATGAAGAGAGCGCGTTCGGAAAGGCGTACGATACGCGGCTCGCGCTCCGGATCTGGCCGTTCATCAAGCCGTACCAGCTCCTTCTGTGGACTTCGATCGGGCTCGGCGTCGTCGTCGCCTGTTTGTCGATCACGCGGCCGTGGCTCATGCGCATGACCATCGACAAGGGCGTGCTCGCGAAGGACCCGCACGTCCTCTTGTTGGGCGGCGCGTGGTTCGCGATCGTCATCCTGACGGAGCAGATGCTGAACTTCGTGCAGGTGTACGCCGTTCAGCTCTCCGGCGCGCGAGCGTGCGCGGATCTGCGGAAGAAGGTCTTCGCGTTCCTGCTCGGGCGCCGGCTCGCGTTCTTCGACCGGCAGCCCGTGGGCAGGCTCGTGACGCGCGTGACGAACGACATCGACGCCATCCTCGAGCTCTTCGCGTCGGGCGCGCTGAACGCGGTGGTCGATCTGCTCAAGCTGGTCGGCATCGTCATCGTGATGGTGAGCCTCGATTGGCGCTTGTCGCTCATCGGGTTCGCCGCCGCGCCCCTCGTCGCGATCCTCGTCTCCCTGGTGCGGCGGCGCTCGCGGGAAGCGTTCCGGCTGATCCGCGGCAAGACGGCGCAGATGAACGCCAACATGAACGAGCAGGTGTCCGGCATGGCCGTCGTGCAGGCGTTCTGTCGCGAAGAGTCGGCGGCCGCGGAGTTCGACGAGATCAACGGAGCCTACCGGGACGCCAACATGGCCTCGATCAAGTACGAGGCGTTCCAAGACGCGGCCATCGAGATGGTCACTTCCGTCTGTCTCGCGTCCATCGTGGTGTCGCTCGGGTATCGGCCGGTGAGCTTCGGCACGGTGGTGGCGTTCAACGCCTATCTGCTCATGTTCTTCGAGCCCATCAGCGCGCTCGCTCAGCGCTACACGCTGTTGCAGAGCGCGATGGCCGGGGCCGAACGGGTCTTCGGGCTCCTCGATCAGGACGAGACGGACGCGCCGAAGCGCGCTGACGCCGCCCCGGCCGTCGCGGCTCCGAGCACGGCGTTTTCGTTCGAGCACGTCACCTTCGAGTACAAGCCGAACGTCCCCGTGCTCGAGGACGTGAGCTTCTCCGTACGCCGCGGCGAGAAGGTCGCCGTCGTGGGGCCGACGGGCGCCGGGAAGACGACGCTCGCGTCGCTGCTGCTGCGCCTCTACGACGCGACGAGCGGAGTCGTCCGCGTCGAGGGGCGCGACGTCAACGGCCTCGAGCGCGACGATCTCCGTCCGCGGTTCGCCGTCGTCCCGCAGGACGTCTTTCTGTTCCCCGGCACCATCGCGACGAACATCGCCGTCGGCGACGAAACGCCGGATCGCGCGAAGGTCGAAGCCGCGCTGCGCCGCATCGACGCTTACGATCTGTTCATGCGGCGCCCGGGCGGCATCGACGCGAAGGTCCAGGAGCGCGGCGAGAACTTCTCCGCGGGCGAGCGGCAGCTCATCGCCTTCGCGCGTGCGCTCTATCGCGACGCGCCCATCATCGTCCTGGACGAGGCGACGGCCAGCGTGGACAGCGACACGGAATCGCGCATCCAGCGCGCGCTGGACGAGCTGATGAAGGGCCGTACGGCGCTCATCATCGCGCACCGCCTCAGCACCGTCCGCGCCGCGGATCGCATCCTGGTCTTCCAGCGCGGGCACCTGGTCGAGCAGGGGTCGCACCTCGAGCTTCTGCGCGCGGGAGGGCTGTACGCGAAGCTACATCGGTTGCACTTCGCGCGGCAGACGGACAGCGTGCATCCGCCGGCGCAGACGGCGTAGGAATTACGGGGCGGCGTCCGGGGGCTTGGGCGCCGCGGCGTCTTGTGCATCCGCCGGCGCAGACGGCGTAGGAATTACGGAGCCGCGTCGGGGGGCCTGGGCGCTGCGGCGTCTTTCGTGGTGGGGAAGGGGCGCGCATTGCCGGCGTCTTCGCCTAGAGGCGAACAGGCGGCGCCGGTGAAGTCGGGGTCCCAAGCGTAGACGCGGAGGAGGACGTCGGAACAGGTGTCGTTGCGGACGTCGAGGCTCTCGGGGGTGACGCGTTCTTTGGTGAATTGATTGCCAGCCGCAGGCGCCGAGCCGCTGGGCTCTTTGCCGGCGTTGGACCCAGGCACGGGGCTGACGTCGAATGCGAAGTCAGCCTCGATGCCACGTGGGCAAGCACCCAGGTGATGGTAGATGCGGTACGTACGGCCCGGGGGGAATGCGAGATACGGCCCGGGGTACCCCGAAGTTTCGTACGAAGCGTACGGCGTGCCCGGATTGTTCACGGTTCCACGGTCGTACGGGACCGGCGGCTCGTCGGGGTTGCGGTCGCAGATCTGGCCGCAGCCCGCGGTGACGACGGAGGAGGCGAGCGATACGCCGAGCGCGACGAACACGGAGCTCGCGATGCCGATGCGAACTATGTTGCGATGCACGGCGCGGAGCTTACAACGCCGCAGCCCCAAGGCCGCTTGCTTTGAGCACGCGCTTGGCGGGCGTCACACCCAGCCGTGAACGACGATGCGCCCGGTGAGGGCCTCGACGACGTCTTCGATGCGAGCGATTTCGCGCGCGCGGAACGGCGAGGACGCGCGGCCCACCTCGATCATCGCGACGAGCTCGCCGAAGACGATGACCGGGACCATCGCGACGCCGAGCACCGAGCCGAGACACGCCGCGAAGCGGCCGGCGATGTATCGACCGGCGTCCCCGAGCTGCGGCTCGCCGAGGACGGTGCGCCCGCCGCGAGCGGCGATCAGCGACGGATCGTCGGCCAGGAGACGCGCGCCGAGCAGCGTCTCTGCGTTCGGCCCTTGCGCATAGGTCGCGACGACGGCCCCGAGCTCGGGCCGTTCGCAATGCACGACTCCGGCGTCCGCCTTCGCAGCGGCAATGGCGGTGGACAGAGTCAGAAGGAGCGCGTCCTCCAGATCCCGCGCGGCCGTCAGGACGCCCACCGGGTCGACCGACGCGGGACGGACGGACGAGAGGGGCGGAGGCGAGCTCTCCCGCGTCTCGAACATCGTCGGAGTGACCTCGAGCGGGGGCGGGGGATAGCTCGTCGGATCCGCCGCGCGCTCTTCCGCCACCGTGCTGATGCCGGCGAGACGACGGACCGTCTCCAGCCGATCCACCGCCGAGAGCCCCTCGATTTCGGACAGCTCGCGCCAAACCTTCCACGACTGGTGTCGAACGAAGGATGTCGCTGGAATCCGCCCGCGGGCGACGCCGCTGGCAAGGCGGTCGAACTCGACCGGTCCGAGCGCGACCACCCCGTTCGTCACGAACCACTGATCCAGGCTAGGGTCTTTCTGCATCGCGAGCCCGATTCGAAGCGCCGTCAGTTGCCAAGTTCCGCGCCGACCGAGCTATACACCTACACGGCACCACAACGTAGGAAATTGTCTTCAAATGTCGGACCTGTATTGCAAAAAAGCATTCCCGATGCGGGTTCCGTGTGGTCCAAATATCTGAAAATACATGCGGCCAGGTTTCGCTCAGACACTAGAGACTGAAATTTCAGATATCAATTCAAATCCGTTCGCCTGATGTTCTTTGAGAACGAGCAAACGAACTGCCGCGGAAAAGGGGCCTGGTAGGGTCCCGCTGGATGGCTGGCGGCAAGGTCTTCCTCGTGGGCGCCGGACCCGGCGATCCTTCTCTCATCACGGTCCGGGGAAAGGCGCTCTTGGAGACCGCCGACGTCGTGCTCTACGACGCCTTGTCGCATCCGGCGCTCCTCGAGTTCACGAGCCCCTCCGCCGAGCTTCGAAACGTCGGCAAGCGCGGTGGCCAGAATAACCCGTCCCAGGCCTGGATCACCGCGCAGCTCATCGAGCTCGCCCGCGCGGGGCGTCGCGTCGTGCGTCTCAAGGGAGGCGACCCGCTGTTGTTCGCGCGCGGCGCCGAGGAAGCGGAGGATCTCGCGGCGGCGGGCGTCGACTTCGAGATCGTCCCGGGGTTGCCTTCACCGATCGCGGCCGCGGCTTACGCGGGCATTTCGCTGACGCATCGTGACCTTTCGTCGAGCGCGACGTTCATCACCGGCAGCGATCGCGAAGGCGTCGAATGGACGCCGGACGCCTGGCAGCGGCTTGCTACCGCGACGGACACCATCTGCGTCCTCATGGGTATGCGCCGTCTCGAGGAGATCACCGCCGCGATCGCGCGCGGCGGTCGCGCGCCCGAGACGCCCGCCGCCATCGTTCAATGGGCCGCGCGCCCCGAGCAGCGCGTGCTGGTCGCGACGCTCGGGAACATCGCCGCGCGCGCGCGGCAGGAAGGCTTCTCGAACCCGGCGCTCGTCTTCGTGGGCGAAGTCGTCGCGCTGCGCGAAAAACTGCGCTGGTACGACAAGAAACCGCTCTTCGGAAAGCGCCTGTTGATCCCGCGCGCCGAGCATCAAGCGCGCGAGACGGCGGCGAAGATCCGCGAGCGCGGCGCCGAGCCCGTCGTGTTCCCGGTGATCCGCATCGTGGATCCTCCGGATCCGGGCCCGCTGCGGACGGCGCTCGCGGAGCTCGCGGCGTACGACTGGGTGCTCTTCACGAGCTCCAACGGCGTCGACCGTTTCTTCGCGGCGCTCGAGCGCGAAGGGCGCGACGCGAGGGCTCTCGGCGCGGCGAAGGTCGGGGTCATCGGTCCGGGGACGCGCGCGGCGCTCCAGCGCCATGGTGTTCGCGCCGACGTCACCGCGCGCGAATACGTCGGAGAAGGTCTGGCGCGGGAGATCGGCGCTGCGCGGCGCGTCCTCGTCGCGCGCGCGCTCGTCGCCCGCGACGCGTTGCCCGACGCGCTGCGGGCCGGGGGCGCCCGGGTCGACGTCGTTCCGGTGTATCAGACGCTGCCCGCGGCGGCGGAGAAGGGCGCCGAGCTCCGTTCGTTGCTCGAGGGAGGCGGGGTCGACGTGATGCTCTTCACGTCGAGCTCCACCGTCGAGAACGTCACCGATCTGCTCGGCGCCGACGCGGCCGCGTTGCTCGCGAAGGTCACCGTCGCCAGCATCGGGCCGGTGACGAGCGACACGCTTCGCGCGCGCAACGTGAACATCGACGCGACGGCCTCGACGTACACGGTGGAAGGGTTGCTCGACGCGCTGGAAGCGCACTTCGCTTGAGCGATGCGCACGCTGGTCTGGTTCCGTGGAAAGGATCTTCGTCTTTCCGACAACGCGGCGCTCGCGGAGGCCAGCCGTGACGCGCAGGTCATTCCGCTCTTCGTGGCCGGGCCGGAGCTCACCCATGGGGCGCACCGCGCCCAGTTTCTCGTCCTGTCGGCGGAGGCTCTCGCGCGCAACCTCGAGGCTCTCGGTACGCGCCTCGTCGTGGCTCGTGGAGACGCCGCTTCGGTCGTGCCCGGGCGGGCGGAGCGCTGGAACGTCGATCGCGTCGTCGCCCTTCGCCGCACCGAACCGTGGGCGCGTGACGAGGCGGAGAAGGTCCGTAAAGCGCTGAGAGCGCCGCTGACGTTGCTCGACGGAGAGACTCTGTTGCCGCCGGAGACCGTGCGCACGGACCGCGGCACGCCGTACGCCGTCTTCACGCCCTTCTCCCGGGCTTTCCGGGAGCTGGCGAGCGGCGTCGGGGATGCACTCCCCGCGCCGAAGCGCCTGCCGTCCCTGCCGGTCGAAGTGCGCCGCGACGGCGAACCGCTCCCCACGCTCCGCGAGCTCGGCATCGAACGGGCGAACGGAATTCTCGCAGCCGGCGAGCGCGCAGCGCGTGAGCGCATGAAGGCGTATCTCCGTTCGCGTGCCGCTCGATATCACGACACGCGCGATAGACTCGACCTCGACGGAACGAGCCGGCTCTCGGCAGATCTCCGCGCCGGTCTCGTTTCCATTCGAGCGGTCTGGCACGCCGCCCATCGAGCGCTCGCCGGCGCACCCCAGGCGCTCGATGCGTTCACGAAGGAGCTCATCTGGCGCGAGTTCGCCCACGCGCTCCTGTGGGATCGACCGGAGCTGGCTCGCGAGCCGTTTCGCGCGCAGTTCGCCGCGTTTCCGTGGGAAAACGATCGCGCGCTGTTCGCCGCCTGGCGCGAAGGCAAGACAGGCTATCCCGTGGTCGACGCGTCGGCGCGCCAGCTGCTCGCCGAGGGCTTCGTCCCGAATCGCGCGCGCATGATCGCCGCGAGCTTTCTGACGAAACACGCATTGGTCGACTACCGATGGGGTGAGCGGCACTACTACGAACAGCTGACGGACGGCGATCAGGCGCAGAACAACACCAACTGGCAATGGTCGACGGGCTGCGGCGTCGACGCACAACCGTACTTTCGCATCTTCAATCCCGCCGCGCAGGGCAAGAAATTCGACCCGGACGGAGCGTACGTTCGTCGTTGGGTTCCGGAGCTTTCGCGCCTCCCCGCGCGGTACATTCATTCACCCGCGGGCGCGCCCGAATCCGTGCTGCGCGCAGCAGGCGTCGTCCTTGGCCGCGACTACCCGCACCCGGTGGTCGACCACGCGATGGCGCGCGCCCGCTTTCTGGCGATAGCGAGCTCGCTCTCCGCGGATGCTCGTTAGCCGTGGTCGCGTAACGAACACCACGTTCGTCGCGGGCTCAGGCGGAGCGGGCAACGGCGTCGGTCTCGCGCTCGATGGATTGCATTCGCGTAACGAATCTTCATGCGGCGAGCCTGGTTGCGCGGCGCCTTTTCTGCATCGGACCTTGAGTGCCCAAGGTCCAGCTGTAAGTGCCGACCATCACTCGGGATAAATTTGAGCCTTGAGCCTTCAAGGTTCGAGCTCCGAGAGGACGGATACGCGAAAGTAAAAGTTGGGAGCACGGACTTTCTTCGTTCCGAGGTCGCTCAACGCGGTCAGAACTCGATCCGCGAAACCACGAACTTGTTGTTGAGCGCCTTGTCGGTGATCTCTTTGTAGCTCTTCGGATCTCCGAGCTCTCTCCGAAGAGTCCCGGTGCGCGAATGCTCGGTGATGAAGTAGACGCGCTTGATGCCGTTCGTCTTCTGCTGATTGACCCACTCCTTGAACTTCTCGCCGGAGGAGACGAACGCGGGGACGTGGTTGCCGGTGTAGAAGTTCTCGCCCTTCCAGTTCATCTGGTAGGCGACGAACGGCTGGTTCTCGTTCGTGCGATCGCGATAGTAAGCGAGGATGGTCTCGCGCTGCCCCCAGTGCGGCGCGGCCTTGTACAGGTAGACGTCGAGCCCCCACGCCGTCCAGAGCACCGCCGTCGTCGCAAACAGGAACGTCGCCGCCGAACGCAGCCGGTTCACCATCAGCCCGAGCGAGAGCAGCGCCGCGACGACGGTGAAGCCGACGAGAGCCCCGGTGAAATCCAGCGTCTCCGGCCAAGGCCGCGAGTAGTTGTACGTGAAGAGATGGAGCAGCCGCATCTGCCCTTCGACGCCGCCGAAACCCGTCGTGAACAGATCTCTTCCGACGAGCGCGACGACGATCGCCGAAGCCAACCCGAGGATCGCGAACATCGCTCCGTCGTAACGGCTCGCCGCCGCGGTCTCCGCAGGCTCCGCCTTCGCTCCGAAGCGGCGCACCGCAAACACGACCGCCGCCGCGCCGGCCAGAATGAGCGCGACGCCCCACGCTTTCGACGCTGGCGGGTGATTCAGCGCCTCGCCCATGAAGCGCCGCGGAAAGAGGCGCGAGACGCCGTACACCACGAGCGCGAGGCCGGCGCCGCTCGCGGCGAAGTAGTGCGGGAGCTTCCCGGGTCGCGCCGCGGAGCTCTTGCCCATCATGCGATCCACGAGCACGCCGGTGACCGCCGCCACCGCGGGAACGAGCGGTAAAATATAGTGGTGGAACTTCGTCAGCGTGATCGTGAACATCCCGAACGCCGCGAGGAACCACGCCATCATCAGCGACGCGAGGTCGCCTTCGCCGTCGCGGGTTCGATCGCTGCGGCGGAGCCACCACAGAAGACCGCCGGCGCCGAGGCCCGTCCAGGGGAAGAGGCCGTAACCGAGCTGCCAGATGTAATAGCGGAAGCTCGTGTCGTCGCCTTGATTCGTGTCGTGCACGTGGACGAACGCGCGCTTGTACATGTCGTGCATGATCAAGCGATCGATGAACGGCGGCCCGTGCCGGATGAACATCTGCACGTACCAGGGCAGGCCCACGCACGCGACCACGAGCACCATGCTGCCGAGGCTCATGCTCTCGAGATCTTTCCAGCGGCGCGTGATCGCCACGAACCCGAGCGCCGCGACGATGGGCAGCACCAGCCCCGGCGCGCCCTTGCCGAGCATGGAGAGCGCCAGGAAATACCAGCTCCCCAGGAAGTAGACGCGCTTCTTGCTGGTGACTTTGCGCTCGATGTAGAGGAACGCGCCGCACACCGCCGCCCAGATCAGCGCCGCGTGGATCGGCCACAGCTCCTTGTGCACCGGCTGCTCGTTCTGACAAGCCTGATTGCCGGGTAACCCGCAGTTGTGCTCACCGGAGCCCGAGAAGAACTCGTCCGGGTGGAAGCGGAAGCCCCGCATGCCCGGCCGAAGATGGAGCGTCAGATCCCGCGACACCAGGTAGAGCACCTGAGGCAGCGTGCTCGCGATCACCGCGACGAGCACCAGGTGCAGCGCCGAGAAGCGCAGCGTACGGCCGAACACCCGGATCTCCGTGAGCGGCAAGGTCTCGTTCGCGTCGGTGACGAAGCCGAGCAGCGCGAGCGCCATGGCCGCGGCGAGCGGGCCGACGTACGGCATATCGGTCATCGTCTGGTGCGCGATGAGGTACCAGTACGGCATCGTCGTCAGCACGACGCCCGCGACGAACCCCACGCGGCGCCCGAGGGCCTTCGCGACCGCGCGGTACATCGCGTAGGCGCCGAGCAGCGTCAGCACGAAGACGGGCATGCGCGCCGCCCACTCCGGTTGCGGAAAGAGCCCGTGCGCCGCGCCCTCCAGCATCTTGTCGGGCATGTAGTGGACGCCGAGCATCGAGAAGTCGAGGGCCTGGATCCAGAAATCCAGGACCGGCTTCGACCAGAACCAGCCGTCTTGCGCCCACCAGGTGGAGATCCAGTCGTCGCGGGCGAGCATTTCGCGCGCGACCTCGCCGTAGTGCGTCTCCCACGGATCGCTCAGCGAGTAGCTGCCGAGGAGCGGCATGTACAAGAGCACGTTGACCACGACGAGCCAGAAGCCGTGGCGCGACAGCAACCCGCTGACCACGCCCGGCTCGTCCGGCCACGCGCCGAGAGCGCGTCCGAATCGGTAGAGCGCGGCCGTCACCCACAGAAACGTCGCCGGGACGAGCACCGCCGCGGTCGCGATGGGCTTCGGCAGGACGCCGGCCACGCACAGCGCGAGCACGCCGAGGTGCAGCGCGACGCTGGCCGTGAGCTCCACGAGGCGCGGCGTGAGCGCTTGCACGGTCGCCGTGTGCGTCACCCGCGCCGCATCGCCTTGCATGCTGCCGATGGCGACGAGCAGACACACCGACGACAGCAGGATCGTGACGGTGCCGAGCGGCACGCTGAAGCCGAACCGGCGTTCGGCGCACATGACGATGAGCGGAATGGCGGCGAGCGCCGCCGCGGCGATTGCCGGCGCGACCCATTGCGTCGAGCGACCCTTCGCCGGCGCCGGGGCCGGAAGAGCGGTCGCGCCCAACGCCGCCGCTAGCCCGTCGCTCCCGCCGCCGTTTCCCGCGGCCACTTCCGCGTCGAGCGGTGCGCGCAGCGAGTCCGTGCCCGGGCCGGACGCGCCGGTCGGTGCCTCCGCGTCCGACGCTCGTGCACTCTCTTCCGCCATGGAGCTTTCGCGCACGTTTTCTCGCATTTCTCCCCCCAGCGCGCCAGGGTCTAGTGCGCCTCCGGCCGCAGCGGCCGCCGCGCAGCGAGGCCTCCGTCCCTCCGGCCTCGCCACTCGCTTCGCTCGGCTCCGTGCGACGGCTAGAGCAAGCAAGTCACGCAGCGTCGCGAGTCACGCAGCGCCGCAAATCGCGCAGCGTCGCAAATGCTGAGCGTTCGCTTCTGGGGGAGTGGGGGATGGGAGGCATCCCCCACTCGAACCGTGTCGCGCAATGCGCGAGCGAGCACCGCAGCCGGAGGCGAGGAGCGCAAGCGAGTGTTCCGCGGCGACGCGCGCACAAAAACCTGAAAAACACACGACGAACACGTCGTTGGATCCACGCCGAGTCGGCGAGATTTACTTCAGCTCTTCCACGAGCCCGCGTTCTTCTTCCAGGCGTGCTCGTTGTCGCTCGAGGCTCGCGCGCTGCTCTTCGGCGGCTTTGACCACGTCGGCCGGCGCGTTGCCGATGAACTTGGGATCGGCGAGCCGTTTTTCGAGTCCGGCTAGATCCTTTGCCACTTTCTTCAGCGTGCGCTCGATGCGCTCGGCTTCCTTTTCCGGCTGCACGAGGCCGCGCAGCTCGACCAGGACTTCGACGCTGCCGGCCACGCTGAGCACGCTGCCGAGCGGGCGCGGACCAGGGCCTTCGACGACCGGGTCCCCTTCGGTGCGCACCAGCGTCGCGATCGATCGCGACTCGCGCGCGAGGAGATCGCGCAGCGCCGCGTCGGACGAGCGCAAGCGCAGCCGCACCTTCGCCGAAGGCGGGACGTCGTGCTCGCTGCGGATCGTGCGCGCGGCGCCGATCGCCTGCATCAGGTGGCTCATGTCGAGCTCGGCCGCTTCATCCGCGGCGCCGTCCGCGCGGGTCGGATACGGCGCGAGCGCGATCGACACCGGGCGCGAGCGCGGACGCGGCACGCGCTGCCAGAGCTCTTCCGTCACGAAGGGAATGAACGGGTGCAGCGCGCGCAGCGCCGTCTCGATGGCGTGAGCGAGCGTGTCGCGCGTCTCGCGCCGTTCGTCTTCCGTACCGCTCGCGAAGACGGGCTTGGTGAGCTCCAGGTACCACGCGCAGAGCTCGTCCCAGAAGAAGTGGTAGAGGGCGCCGGACCCTTCGTCGAGCCGGAATTCGTCGATGCCGGCCGTCGCCGCCTCCACCGCGCTCGCGAGACGCGACAAGATCCAGCGGTTGTAAAGGAGCGTCGTCTTCGGCGCGGCGTTCGAGAGCTCCGCGCCTTCGACGTTGCCGAGCGCGAAGCGCACCGCGTTGTACACCTTGTTGCAGAAGTGCCGGTATCCCTCGATGCGCTTCGGCGACAGCGCGATGCGGCGCGCCTGCGGCGAGTAGCTGCACAGCGTGAGTCGCACCGCGTCCGCGCCGTATGCTGGAAAACCCTTCCCCAGCTGCGCGACCGACGGATACGCGCGCTTGAACTTCGCGAGCGCTTCCTCGATCGGCGCGTCGGGCAGCGCCTTCTGGACGACGGCGTCGAAGGTCGAGCCGTGCACCAGATCCAGCGGATCGATGGAGTTCGCCTTCGTCTTGCTCATCTTCTCGCCGGTCTCGTCGACGACGAGGCCGTTCAAGAGGACGCGGCGGAAGGGCACCTCTCCCATGAAATAGAGGCCCATCATCATCATGCGCGCGACCCAGAAGAAGATGATGTCGTAACCCGTCTCCATGTCGTCCGACGGGTAGAAGCGCTCGAGCGCGGGCGTCTCGTCCGGCCAGCCCAGCGTGGAGAAGGGCCAGAGTCCGCTCGAGAACCAGGTGTCGAGGACGTCGGGGTCTTGCGTGGCTTCACCGCCGCACTTGCCGCAGCGCGCGAGCTTCTCGTCGCGCGTCACGGTGACGTGTCCGCACGCGGAGCAGTGGAACGCCGGAATGCGGTGGCCCCACCAGAGCTGCCGCGAGATGCACCAGTCGTCGATGTTCTCGAGCCAGTGATTGTACGTCTTCACCCAATCTTCGGGGAGAAACGTGGTGCGGCCGTCGCGCACGGCGGCGAGCGCCGGCTCGGCGAGCGGCTTCATCTTCACGAACCACTGCGTCGAGATGATCGGCTCGACGACGGTGCCCGATCGCTGCGAGCGCGGCAGCGTCATTTGATGCGGCTTCGATCCGCGCTCGAGGCCCAGCGCGGCCAGGCGCTTTTTGACCTCTTTGCGCGCGACGAAGCGGTCCATGCCCGCGAACTCCCCGCCGGCGTCGTTGATCGTGCCGTCGAGGTTCAGGATGTTGATCTCCGGCAGCCCGTGGCGCTTGCCCGTCGCGAAGTCGTTGAAGTCGTGCGCCGGCGTCACCTTCACCGCGCCGGTGCCGAACTTCGGATCGACGAGCACCGCGTCGGTGATGATAGGGATCTCGCGCCCGTTGAACGGGTGCCGCAGCATCTTCCCGTGGAGGTGCGCGTAGCGCGGGTCGTCGGGGTGAACGGCGACCGCGGTGTCGCCGAGCATCGTCTCGGGGCGCGTCGTCGCGACGACCAGCTCCGTCGCGCCCTTCGAGGCGTCGGCGTCCGCGACGGGGTAGGCGAACTCGTACAGCTCGCCCTGGACGTTCTCCTCGATGTCCACCTCGAGATCCGACAGCACCGTTTGCGCGGCGACGTCCCAGTTCACGAGCCGCGTGGCGCGGTAGATGAGGCCGTCTTCGTACAGGCGCACGAACGCTTCGCGCACCGCGCGCACCATGTCCGGATCCAGCGTGAACTTCAGGCGATCCCAGTCCGCGGAGCAGCCGAGCACCTTCATCTGCTCGACGATCCGGCCGCCGCTCTTCTCCTTCCATTCCCAGACGCGGGCCAGAAACGCCTCGCGCCCGAGATCGTGGCGCGTCTTGCCTTCGCGCTTCAGCTGGCGCTCGACGACCGTCTGCGTCGCGATGCCCGCGTGATCCACGCCGGGCTGCCACAGCACGTTGAACCCTTGCATGCGCTTGTGGCGGACGAGAACGTCCTGGATCGTGCCGAACATCGCGTGCCCCATGTGCAGCGAGCCCGTCACGTTCGGCGGCGGCATGCAGATGACGTACGGCGTCCGCGTGTCGTTCGGGGAGAGGCTCGCGCGGAACACCCCGTGCTCCGCCCAGAACGCAAACCAACGTCCTTCGACCTCGGCCGGTTCGTACGCTTTCGGCAGCTCGCTCATGGCGGGGGCCGAACGTACCATCCCGAGGGCGCACGACACCATGGTGGGTACGTGCGACCCGCCGGGGCGAGTACACGGCCGGTACATCGACACGTCGACGAGCGGACGAAGCGCGCTCGGGTTCGGCTGATTTTCCGCAACTCGAAGCGCGCGAAGGCGCGTTCATGCACATCAGCGGGACATCGGCTGTCCCATGTCCCGCTGATGTACCGAGCTCGCGAGCGATGCCCTCGTTCGAGCCAATTTCAGCGGCCCTTCGCGAGCATTCTCACGCGACGAGCCACGCCAGATGTCCCGCGCTGGTACATGGCACTCGCGCTCGTGGAAGCCTCGCAAACGCACGAACGCGGATGGACAGCGCTCGCGCTGCGCGAATGTCGCGCGGCGAAGGGCGCCGTCACTCCGCTGTAAGGCGGCGGATCTCTTCCTTGATGATCGTCTCGGCGAGGACCGGGACGACTTCCCAGACGACCTTTTCGACGACCTCGCGCGAGAGCGCGAGCACGCCTTCGACCTGGCTCGACGTGAGGCCCAGCGCTTCCAGCTTGCTTTCGAGCTGGCCGTTTCCAGCGGCGACGGCGGCTGCGACCGCGTCGTTCGCGCGCGCGGCCGGCGCGGCGGCGGGCTGCGGCGCGACGCGAGCCGCGGAGACCGCCGGGGCCGCTGGCCGAACAGGGCTCGGCGCTGCCGCGACGGCGCGCGCGGCCGCCGCTGCCGG
>DASZVB010000133.1:0-67466 GCA_035547195.1 Polyangiaceae bacterium | reverse complement strand
ATCGGTCACTCGAGCGGCGAGCCAGGCGGCGGCTCGATCGACCACCTGAGTGGTCGAATCCGTCGCTCTCTCCGGCCTGGCCGCAACCGGCTTACCTCCTCCGAAGACCAGCTCTTCGCGGCCGAAGGCGCGCGGTACGCTCGCGGCGCCCCGCGCGCGCACCCGCCAGGCGTGCGAGGCGCCGAGCCCGAGCGCGTCCAGACCGGGAACGATCTCCTCTTCCATCACCTGGCGCACGACCTCGCGCTGCGACTCCGAGTCGAGGACGCCGAGGGCATCCGCCGCGGCGCGCGCGGACGCGGGCGCGTCCCTGCCGAACCACAGCGCGCGCTCGATGCTGGCGACGAACTCGCCGAGGTGATCCGCGACGATCTGTCGCTCAGTCTGGGTCCAGCGCGGCGCGCGCCAGGCCAGGTAGTACCAACCGAACCGCGCGTGCGCGACTTCGTCCCCGAGCAGCGACGAGAAGAGAGCGCGCGCGAGCGGATCTTTGGCGCGCTTGCGACACGCGAGGAGGAGCGCCGCGGCGAGCGTTTCCCCCGTCGCGGCGTACTTCGCGACGAGGAAATCCGCTTCGTTCAGATCCGGCAGCGCGGGCGCCGCGGCGGCGAGCGCTCCCCGATCCACGGCGAGCGTGACTTCGTGGCCCGTGCAGAGCGACGCGAAGCGCGTGCAGTAATCCGCGTGACGGATCTCGTCGCTGCTGATGCGCGTCGACGCCGCGACGATGTCGAACGGCGCGGGCACCATGGCGATGCCCGACGAGATGCGGCCGAACAACCCGACGGCGTGGTACTCGCCCTCGGCGAGGCGCGCGTGCGCGTCGCCCGCGAGCTCGAGCGCCGCGTCCGGGTACCGCGAGCGGTCGAACGCTTGCCAGGGGATCACCCGGCGTTTGCGCGCGTCGCCGAGCAGAGAAAGCTCGTAGCTGCGCGCGAGCGGGGTCTCGCTGAGGATGCGCCGGACTGGGGTTTGATGCGGGAGCACGAGGTGCCGCCGGGGTCAGGGGGTTTCGTCGGAACCCTTCGATTCGCTGCTCGTCTGGGAGGCGTTCGCGGTCGACGCGAACCCCGCGATGGCGAGCACGATGATTCCGCCGATGCCGATCTTACCGCCTGCGCCGGTGTTACCGCCCGAACCGGCGTGGCCGCCGGCTCCGCCGGACCCGAGGGTACCGCCCGTCCCGGTTGCGCCGCCGGTCGACGAGCTGCCGCCCGAAGCGACGGTCCCTCCGGACCCGGTCATTCCACCGTTGGCCGGCGTGCCGCCGGTGCTCGCTCCGCCGTTGCCGGTGAACCCGGCGACCGCGAGCACGATGACGCTGCCGGTCCCCTGAAGACCGCCCGTCGACTTCGTGCCGCCGGATCCCTTCGTCCCGCCCGAACCCACCGTTCCGCCGGTGTTCTGCGAGCCGCCCGAAGCCGTCGCGCCGCCGGAATTCTGCGAGCCGCCGCGCCCGGTGAAACCCGCGACGGCGAGAGGAATCACTCCGCCAGAGCCGAAGACGCCCCCGGCGTTCGGGACGCCCCCGTCGCCACCGGTGAACCCGGCAACGGCGAGCACGACGGTGGTGCCGACGCTGCCCCCGCTTCCGCCGCTGCCGCCGCCCGCGCCTCGGCCGCCGGTCGACGTCGTCGCTCCGGCGCCGCCACCGGCGGAGCTCCGGCCCGCGCCGGCGTCGTCACCGTCGACCGCCCTGAAGTCCCCGCCGCACGCGGGCACCACCGACGCGACCGCGCTCGTAAAGACGAGGGACGGCACGAATCTCGGGACCCGATGCTTCATGGTTTTCCCCTGGCCCAAACCCGAAGCGTGCCGCAGAACCGCCGGCCGAGCAACCATCCCTGTTCCGCCAAAGCCCCTGACGGGGTGCCGGGACACGCAATGTCAGGACGACGAGTCATCCACCGAGACTGCACGGCCGCTCAGTGATAAAACCCGGAGCATGGATGCCTATCACGGTGCGGGCTCGCAGCTCGATCTGGTCGAGCTGTCCCGCGTAGCCCATCCGGGCCCTTCGGCGCGAACGCGCGGCGGCGCGTCGAGCGGCGCCACGCCGGCGCTGCGGGACGGCGCCGCCTACGCCGTCCACGAGCTCGACGCGGTCGAGTGGCTACGTGGGTTGCCGGATGAATGCATCGACCTGTTCGTGACCGATCCGCCGTACGAGTCGCTCGAAAAGCACCGCGCCATCGGCACGACGACCCGCCTCAAGCACAGCAAGGCGTCCAGCAACGACTGGTTTCGCATCTTCCCGAACAGCCGCTTCCCCGAGCTCTTCCACGAGCTCTACCGCACCCTCGCCCGCAACCGACATTTCTATCTCTTCTCCGACGCCGAGACGATGTTCGTTGCCAAGCCCGCGGCAGAAGCCGCCGGTTTCCGTTTTTGGAAACCGCTGGTGTGGGACAAAGAAAAGATCGGCATGGGATATCATTATCGTTCGAGATATGAATTCGTCCTTTTCTTCGAGAAGGGCAAGCGGCGCCTCTCGGACTTGTCCATCCCGGACGTCATTTCGCATCCGCGCGTCCACGCCGGCTATCCGACGGAGAAGCCCTCCGCCGTGTCCGAAGTGCTGATCCGTCAAAGCACGGAGGCCGGCGAGCTCGTCGCCGATCCGTTCTTGGGGTCGGGCTCGGCGGGCGTCGCGGCGCTGTCGCTCGGGCGAAGGTTCGTGGGGACGGACATTTCGCGCGCCGCGGTCGAGCTTTCGACGGAGCGGCTGCGCGCGGCGCTGCCGTGAGCACGGTGCACTCGTGACCGGCCACGAGTACCGGAAGCGCATCGCGAGCTACCTCGTCTCGGCGTACTGGGATCGCGGCATCCAGGTGTTCGAAGAGGTGAACCTCGGCACCTCTATAATCGGGAAGCAACGGCGCGTGGATCTGTTCGTCTTGCAACCCCAGGAGCGCAAGGCTTTCGCGCTCGAGTGCAAGTATCAGGACGTCTCCGGCACCGCCGACGAAAAGATCCCTTACACGCTGCAAGATCTCGCCGCGCTCCGCATGCCTTCCGCTGTCGCGTACGCCGGCGTCGGGTTCAGCGAGGGCGTGCTCCATTTGCTGCAGTCGTCGGAGCTCGCCGCGTATTGCATGCCCGACGACACATTGAAGCCGCTCGGGCGTCGCGTCGGGGAGTCCATCGACTCCGGCACCTGGCAACTCGATCACATCCTGGCGATGGCCTTCGGTTGGTGGGACGTGATCGTCGCCGGCCGGACGCCGCTGGACGGGTGACTGCAGCCGGAGGCGAGGAGCGCATGCGAGCGCCGCGCGACGCCGCTCGGTGAGCCATGGGATCGCGAGCAAATCGCGTGTCGCGGCTGGCCAATACACGAACCCGCGGATCGTGCGAAGATGCGGGCCGCGGTCTGAAGGGATCTAATGTTTGGTCGAGGCTTCTCCTGGACGAGCACCTGCGCTCTGGCGCTTGCCTGCGGACCCGCGTCCCACTCGTCGGGTCCAAGTCAGAACAACCCCACCGCCGTCGGCGGCACGGCGGGAGCGACGGCTGACTCGACGGGCGCCGTTGGTCCGGGCGGAGCCGGCGGAAGCACGAACGTCGCCGCGAGCGGCGGCACGTCGGCAGAAATCGGGACGGCGGGCGGCGGCGCCACGGTCCAAACCGGAGGCACGCCCGCGACATCGGCTGGAGGCGTCCCGGTGGACGGCGCCGGCGGCGCGGTGATCGGCGGAGCCGGCGGCGGCTCGGGGGGAACCCCCGCACAATCCGGTCCCGCGCCGTTGAAGTACACGATCGCCGTCCCGAACGTGGCGCCCGGCGACGAAAACACGCAGTGCCTCCAGGTGCAATTGCCGAACACGACGCCGATCAGCGTCGTGAAGCTGCACAACGTCCTGTCCGAAGGGTCTCATCACTTCATCGTCTCCGCCATCAACACGATGAACGCCGCGGTGATGCCGCTCACCCAGTGCAAGCCTTTCCGCGCGGCGCTGCAGGGCGGCCCGCTCGCGATCACCCAGCGCAAGGACGACACGATCACGACGCCGCCCGGCGTCGGGTACGGACTGAACGCGAACCAGATCGTCAGCCTCGAGCTGCACTACATCAACACGACGAGCGACACCCTGGACGTCCAGGCAGAGACGGAAATTTATCCCGCGGACGCCGGCGCGAGCCTGCAAGACAGCACCGTTCTCCTGATCGGCACGACGAATTTCTCGATCGCGCCGCAATCGACGTACTCCACCGGCCCGCGCTACATCGCCATGCCGAGCGCGCTCGCCGGCGTGAATTATTTCGCCATCACCGGGCACACGCACCGCCTCGGCACCGCCGTGAAGGTCGGGACGGCGGCGAGCGCCACCGCGACGCCGACGTCGATCTACGCGCCGGACAATTACAACTGGGACTCCCCGGCGCTCGAGCAGCTGAATCCGCCGGCGCAGGTCCCGAGCGGCGGCGGTTTCGTCCTGCAATGCGATTGGAACAACACGACGGACAGCACGATCACCTGGGGCGAATCGGCGCTGAACGAGATGTGTTTCTTCTGGGCGTACTACTATCCGAAGGCGTCCGTCTCGAATCTCATCCTCGAGGGCATCGGCCCGGTGGATCCGAACATCATCCTGACGCTGGGCATATGAAGACGCCGCTCGAACCGAGCCGCGACTTCTACAGCCGGTCGAGCCGCGCGAGCGACTCGGCGACGGGCGGCTCGTTGCCGCGCTCGACGAGGCGCGCGCTGTAGAGGACCTTGCCGTCCTCCGCGACGATGTCGCCGCCGATGTCGCGCCCGGGGACGCGCGCGCTCTTCGTGATCACGAGCTTCGCTTGCTTGCCGCCCAAGGTGACCTTGTAGGTGGTCATGTCGCAGTCGACCTGCTCGTCGCCGATGAGACAAGTGGTGTGGTCGGTTCCGAGCGCCTGGTCGTTCGTGTCGGGGAGCAGCTCGGTGCGCTTCATCATGGCGTCGTAGTCCGCGACCGTCGCGGCCACCTCGCCGTCGTCGGTGATGCGGCGCACGGAGAGGACCTCGCCGTCGTCGCGCATGCGCACGCGGAGCGCGCTCATCCGCTGGCCTTCTTCGAGGACGAAGTCGACGACGAGCGCCTCGCCCTCCTTGCCCACGACCTGCTCCGTCAAGGTCAGCGGCTGCTTCGCGAAGCTGCCGCCGTACTGGTACACGTGGTAGTCGCCGACACGCCGGAAGGCGCTCGCCGTCGCGGCGCTCTCGCCTTCGGTCTTCGGCGAGTCGTCGCTTTCGGCGCGCGCCTTCGGATGGCTCGACGGCTTCGACGGGGACGCGCTGGCGGTCACGGAGTGCGGCGCGGGTTTCGCCATCACGCCGCACGCGGTGGCGAGGGTCAGAATCGAAGCTGCGGTGAGCGTGTGTCGGACCATGCTCGCGGGATACCGACCGCCGATGGATCCGGCCAAATCCTCGCCCGTTTCGCAGAGGCGTGGGCGGCGGAACCCGCCGGAAGAACTCGGCTCAGCGAACCACTTCTCGAAGTGGTCGAGGAGGGCGTAAGAGCGCCATCGCCTCGGTCGCGGCGCGGAACGCGGAGGGGACGCGCAGCGCACGAGCGTCGAGCGTTTCCACGCGTCGCGTGAGGGCGTTGCCGAGCAAGGTGGCGGCGACGGACGCTCCGATGGCCGTGCTCCAGGCGATCGGACCCATCGGACGGCAGCCGAAAAAGTGACTGATCCCGGGCGTCGAGATGAGGAGCGACAGCGCGCCCGCCGAGGCGACGGTCGTGAGGATCACCGGACGGCTGAACTCGCCCGACGTCATCGTCTGACCGAGCTGGGTGCCGACGAGGGCCGCGAGCCCGATCGTGCGCGCCTTCGCCCGCGAGCCCGTGAGGCGTCCGACGGCCCAGGCCGTCCCCGCGCCGACGGTGGTCACCAGCGCGCGCGTCGCGATCTGCCGGTTCAGCGCGGCGCCGAGCGCGGCGTCCGGCGTCTCGCGGGGGAGCGACTCGAACGACACGGGGACCGGCGGCTTCAACGCGATCGCCATGGCCGGCGCGACGTCCGTGAAGAGGTTCACGAGCAGGAGCTGGCGCGCGTGGAGCGGCGGCGCGCCGTCGAGGAGGCCGGCGAGCAGCGTGAAGCCGATCTCGCCCATGTTGCCGCCGACGAGGATCGCGACGGCGTCGCGGACCGACGCCCACATCGCGCGGCCCTCGGCGATGGCGTCGACGATGGTCTCGACGCGACCGTCGGTGACGACGATGTCCGCCGCGGCGCGCGCCGCCTGCGTGCTCCCTTCGCCGATGGCGATGCCGGCGTCGGCGAGGCGGATCGCGGCGGCGTCGTTGGCGCCGTCGCCCGCCATCGCCACGACGCGTCCCGCGCGTTGCAGCGCGCGCACGATGCGGACTTTCTGCGACGGCGTCACGCGCGCGAACACCGCGACGCCCGAGACGCGCGCGTCGAGATCCGCGTCCGACAGCGCCGCCAGCTCGGCGCCGGTGACGACCGCGCGCCCCCGCAGCAGATCGAGCTCGCGGGCGATGGCCTCGGCGGTGCTCGGGTGGTCGCCGGTGATCATCACCGTATCCACGCCCGCGCTACGGAGCGTGGCGATGGCCGCCGACGCCGATCCGCGGATCGGATCTCGAAAGGCGACGAAGCCGCGGAACGTGAGGTCGACGACATGCGCCGGATCCAGCGGCGCGTCCGAGGGCATGGCGCGCTCGGCGACGGCGAGCACCCGCAGGCCCTGCGTGGCAAGCTGCGTTGCCGTGGTGAACAGCGAAAGGCGCGCGACGTCGTCGAGCGGGTGTTTGGCGTCGCCGCGCACCAGGTGGGTGCATTGCAGGAGCAGCACCTCGGGCGCGCCCTTCACCGAGAGCCGCGCGCCGTCTTCGCCGCGGCCGAGCACGGCGTGGTAGCTGCGCGCGAGCGCGAGCGACAGCTCCGCGACCCTCCGGAACCCCGCGCACCCGTAGGCGGCGTCCACACCCGCGTCGCGGGCGCCGCGCGTGAGCGCGTCGTCCGTCGGATCCCCGGGACCTTGCGCGCCGTCGCCGGCGAGCGTGGCGCGCAGGCCGGCCGCGAGCACCAGTCGATGCGAGCGGTCGAGCGCGCCGACGGAGGCGACCACCTCGCCGTCGAACACGACGGAGAGCGACAGCGCCCCTTCGGTGATGGTGCCCGTCTTGTCGAGGCAGACGACGTCGACCCTTCCGAGCGCTTCCAGAGCGCGCGCATTTCGCACGAGCGCGTGACGCCGCGAGAGCCGCTCGGAAGCGGCGAGTTGAGCCGCGGTGGCGAGGAGCGGGAGCCCCTCGGGCACGGAAGCGACCGCGAGGCTGACGCCGGAACCGACGAGGTCTTCGAGCTTGCGTCCGCGCAGCAAGCCGCCGCCGACGACGCCCACGCCGGCCGCGAGCGCCACCGGCCCGGTGAGGCTCATGAGACCGCGCAGGCGCCGCTCCACGCCGGCGAGCGCGCGCGCGCCCTTCGAACCCGCGGCGCCACGACGCGCTTCCGTGTGCGCACCGACCGCGACGACGATCGCCGCGGCCTGGCCGGCGACGACGGTCGTGCCTTCGTAGAGCATGGAGCTTCGGTCCGCGGGCTGCAGCTCGAACGACGGCGCGGCGAATTTCTTCACCGGGAGCGACTCGCCGGTGAGGCTCGAGGCGTCGACCTCGAGCAGCGTCGCTTCGAGGATGCGGCAATCCGCGGGGACGACGTCGCCCGCGGCGAGCAGCACGACGTCGCCGGGCACGAGCTCCGCGGCGTCGATCGAGTCGAGGCGCCCCTCCCGGCGCACCGTCGCGCGGCGCTTCTCCGACCGCGAGAGGGTGCGGAGCTTTCGCTCGGTGCTGAAGCGTTGCACGCCGCCGACGAGCGCGTTGAAGCCGACGACACCGCCGACCATGACCGCGTCGCTGATCGAGCCGACGGCCGCGGAGAGGCCGGCGCCCGCCGCGAGCAGCGGCGCGAGCGGGTTGAAGAGCTCGTCGGTGATGGCCTCGCCGAGCTCGCGCAGGCGCGTCGGCAGCGGCGGCGCGGGCGCGCGACGGATCGCGACGTCGCGCGCGCCGAGCCCCTGTCGCACGCTCGACAGCCGCCCGAGGACTCCGTCCGCGTCGAGAGCGTGCCACGGCGTCGGATCGCGCGACGGCGGAAGCGCGAGACGGCGAATGGCGATGGAGCCGCGCAGGCCGTTGGCCATCGACATGAGCGTCGCCATGTTCACGACGAACACCACGCGCTGGCTCGAGAGCGGAAGCAGCCCGCCCGCCGAAACGAGCGCGCCGAACGCCGCGGCGCCGAGCGCGATGTTCACGCTCTGCTTCGAGACTTCGCGCGAGCGCACGCAAGCGCGCAGCAGCAGGCGCACCTCGGCGAGGTCGTCGGGGCAGATGACGTGCGCGCCCCAGGGCGCCGGCTCGCCGACACGACAGAGACCGACGCCGACGTCGGCGATGGGAAGCGCCGGTGAGTCGCCGCCCGCGACGAGACAGACGCCGTGACCCTCGCGCTGCAGCCTCCGGACTCCGGCGCGAATGCCTTCCGCCGCGCTGATGACGTCGTCGGCGCTGACGGCCTGCAGGATGGTGTCGTCGCTCGAGGCCATGACGACGCGCATTCCGGCGTCGTGCGCGGCGGCGACCAGCTCTTCGAGGCCCGTGCGCGCGGTGATGCCGACCTCGACGGCGGCGACGACCTCGCCGTGCCGCTCGAGCGACAGCACCAGCGCGCCGTTCTGCGCGAGGAGCCGCGCTTCTTCGTCCAGCGCGGGCGGGGGGCTCGCGTGCGAGAGCTTCCACGGCCCGAGCGACAGCCCGTTCGCCGACTGGCGCGCCAGCGGATCGTCCGGGTTGAAGAGCCCCGCGAGGGGGCCGCGCAGCGCGGCGGCGTCGACGCCCGGCGCCGGGTGCACCGCACCGAGCGCGAAGGCCTCCGCCGAGACGAGGTCGTCGGGGAGCACCAGGCAATCGATGCGATCCAGACGGCGCAGCGCCTCCGGATCCAGCACCAGCGTGTCGCGGGACGCGAGGATGCGGCTCAGCTCGCCGCTGAACGTGTCGCGTCCGAGGCGCGCCGGGCGCGGCAAGCTTCCGTAGAGCGCCGCGAGCGCGCGCTGCACGCTGCGCGTCGTCGCGAAGCTCACCGCGAAGCCGGCGAGCGATACGATCCAGGCGCGGTCCGCGTATTCCTCGATGGGGCCGCGCGGCACGGCCACGGGGCGGCGCTCCGCCTGCGGCTCGCCCACGATCCGCGGTTGGGGCTCGCGCGCGAGAACGGGCTCGAGACGTGACCACGCACCGCGCTGCGCTTGCGCCTCGCGGAGCACCGCGAGCTTGTGCACGCCCTCGACGAGCGACGTCATCGGGCGCTGAGCCATCGCCGAGAGCGCTGCCGTGCCCAAATCGATGAACAGCTCGGCGCGCTCGGGACCGATGCGCTGCTCGATGCCCGACCGGAGCCGATCGACGCTGCCGACCAGCGACAGCAGCGCCGACGCGGTACCGGCCAGCGGAATAGCCGGCAAGGGCGTCACGGAGAGGCCGAAGCCGGTGAAAAACGCGGCGCCGTCCGCGGCGAGCCCGACGAGCTTTCGCAGCGCGGGCTCGCGATCCGCCGGGTGCTCGGGCGCGCCGGCGAACCCGGCGTCGAGGATTCCGGCGGAACGTTCCGCCTCTTCCACCCACTGCACGAGCTCCGAAAGCGGGCACGCACCGGGCTCGAACACGAAGATCGCGCGGCGCAAGTAGGCGTTGACGGAGAGGCAGGTCACGCGGCCGTCGGCCGTCGCTTGCTTGCGGAGCGCGCGCTCGAAGCGGGGCAGCTCGTCGCGGGCGAGCTCGACGAACTCGACGTGGGCCCGGCCGTCGGCGAGAAAAGAGCGGCGGCCGCGCTCGCGAAACAGCCGAGCCACCGGTTCGAAGACGTCGAAGAAGCTCATCGTGGGCGAGCGGGCGAGCCCGTCGTGATAACACGCCCCCATGACCGACGCGACCCATGACGGCGAGCCCACGTTCGAGGACGCCTCCGCGGCCGTCGCTGCGGCGCGTCGCGGATTCAAACGCGACGTCGCGGCGCTCGTGATCGCGCTGCGAAAGGCACGCTTGCTCGTGCCCCTCGCGAGACGAATCACCAACGTGCCCCTCGGCATGGAGCGAGAGGTCGGCGAAGAGCTCTCTTTGTCGCCGCACCTGCTCTTCGACGACGAGCGCACCGGTTACGTCACCGCGTTCACGCGCCAGGAGCTCGTGACGCGCGCCACGGACGAGATCAAATGGACCACCGACGACGGGCCGCTCGAGTTCGTCGCGCTGCCGTCACAGGTCGTGCTCGAGCTCGCTCTCGCCCTCGCCGACGACGATCGCGTCGGCGGGCTCTTGTTGAACGCGCTCGACGGAAGTGAGCTCGTTCTGCGCCGGCACGAGCTCGCGAGCATCGCGCAGGGACGCCCGCTGCCGCTCGTCGGCTACGTCGGGGACATCCCCTTCGATCCGAACGAAGAACGCCTGGTCGCGGAGATGGAGGGCGGACCGCCTCCGGAGATCGTCGCCGCCATCGAGAGCGTCCTACGGAGCACTCCGTACGCATTGAAGCGAACCTTCAACCCGGAGCGCGACCTCGAGCCGCATCTCACGTTGAACGTCATCGGCGCCGACGCCTCCGTGGATCGCGCCGCGCTAGCCCGAGAGCTCGCCTCCGCGCTCGATGGATTGCTCCCGCCTCCGGGGTACATCGACATCCTCTTCGACGACCGAACTCTGACGTGAGGTGGTCGCGATTTTCGCGTGCAGAAAACTCGCGATTTTCCGCGCTTCGCGCGGATTTCTCGACTTCGGGGTCGATGCGGCACGCTTCAAAAGTCGCGCGTCTCTCGCGACCAGAGCCCGGAGCGGGCTCCGGCCTCGCCGGTTTTTCTCGTGGCGCTTGCCCTCCACGGCGATCGTGATCTGTTCTTCCAAGACCGCTCAAGTCGAGTCTGGTGACGCTCTCTTATTGTAAAGTAGCGCTTCCTTGGACCTTCAGAGCGTTCAAAGACCCGACTTGATTCGAGAAGGGGGCGACCGCCTGTCGCGGGTGGAGCGCCTCACCATCGGCGCCGTGCGCGCCACGTTCGAACCGGGGCCCATCGACCGCGCCGTTCGATTCTGCCAGCGCCACATCGGCGCCGAGTGGATCACGACGGTGACGCGCAACCTGCTCCACGTCCACGGGCTCGATCGGCTGCCCGAGCTCGACCCCGCGAAGAGCTACATCTGCGCGTCGAACCACCGGAGCTTCTTCGACCTCTACGTGATCACCGGGTATCTGGTGAAGCACGGGCTTCCGCACCGGCTGGTGTTCCCGGTGCGCTCGGATTTTTTCTACGACAGCCCGCTCGGGCTGGTCGTGAACGGCTTGATGAGCTTCCTCGCGATGTACCCGCCCATCTTCCGCGATCGCGGGCGCGCCGCGTTGAACCTCACCGGGCTCGACGAGCTCGCGTGGATGTTGCGTCGAGGCGGCACCTTCCTCGGGATGCACCCCGAGGGCACCCGCGGCAAGGGCGACGATCCGTACGAGCTGCTTCCCGCGCAACCGGGAATCGGAAGGCTGATCCACCGCTCCGGCGTCACCGTGCTCCCGGTGTTCGTGAACGGCTTGCTGAACGACCTGCCGCGCCAGGTGACGAGCAACTACGACGGCACCGGCGTCCCCGTTCACATCGTGTTCGGAAAGCCCCTCGATTACGGAGCGCTTTCGTCGCAGCGCGGCTCGCCGCGCGTGTACCGCTCCATCGCCGAGCAGACGCTTTCGACGATCGCCGAGCTCGGCCGCGAAGAGCGCGTGTATCGACTTCAGTCGTCGTCGTAGAAGAGCGGCTCGCGGTCCTTCAGGAACATTTCGATCGCTTTCGCGTCGCGCTCCGGCAGGTCGACGAAGCGAACGCCGAGCCCCGGCGGGACGTTGCTGTGCTCGGAGTAATCGCGCGACCAGCGCACTTCGCCGACGACGCGGATCGGTTCTGGATGACCCGGAATGTTGATCACGATGTCGAGGCGGTCGCCCTTGGGCCGCTTCACGTAGGTCGCGACGAACAGGCCGCCGGAAGAAATGTTCTCCGCGAATCCCGCGTAGAAGTTGTGGTCGCTCGACATCGTGACGTCGAGGTCGACGCTGAACCGCGGCGCGCGCCGCCGGTTGTCGGGCGTGACCGACTCCGCCTTCGCCGAGAACACGGCTTCGTCACGCGGCGGGCGCGGCTGGCCGTCGGGCGTGGGGCTCGATCCGGACATGACGTCTCTAGCCACGGAACGGTTGCCGCCGCTGCCTTCTTTAGCGTCGAAGGGGAAAATCCCCGTCGCCACGACGCGCCACGCGCGTCACAGCCACGGATTCACGGACGCCGCCTGGACGGCGTGACGACGTCCGCGGAGCGCGGCGGCGCCGATGTACGTGGCCAGCGCAGCCACGAGCATCACGGCGACGTACCCGAGGAAGTCGGCGCCGACGGACGAGCGCAGCCCGTCTTGCGCGGCGGTCCACGCCGTCGCCAGCACCAGCGCGAACAGCGACGCGGGCAAGCCCACCCGCAGCGCCAGGGGAGCAACATGCGACAGGGCGATACGACCCGCGCCCCGACGAATTGCCCCCAAGACGAGCGCGATTACCCACAACTTCACCAGAAAGAATCCAAAGCCCAACGCGATCAAGGGCCGGCTTCCCTCTTGTACGACCGAGGCGATCCCAGGGACGCGCCAACCCCCGAAGAACAGGACCACAGACAACCCACAAACCGTCCACAGGTACGCGGACTCGACGGCGCGCAGCACCGCGCGCATGCCCGAAGGCCGCGGCACCGGTCGCCGAGGCAGACCTTCGATGGGCGGATCGGCGGCCGTCATCCCGACGTCCGGAACGGCGCTCGCGAGGAGCAGCACGGACAAAACCAAGAGCCCCGGATTGCGCATGGAGGCCCATCGCCACGGCGCGCCGCCCTGGTCCGCCACGATTTCCGCGACGACGAAGCGACCGCTCGCGACGACCGCCCCGAGCACCGCGCCCAGGGCGGGGAGCGCGCACACGAGCGCGCGTCCGGCGCTCAGGATGAACGCCTTCACGGGGACCTTTCGAGAACGCGCGGCGCCGTCCGCGCCACGAACGAGGACGAGCGCGATCGCGGTCCCGATCGCCATCGCGAGCAGATCGGAATCGGGCCGGAGCAACGCGCGTCCGACGGCAAGCCAGCCGAAAGCGGCGGACACCGCGATCAGCGGCAGCAGAGCCGGCGCGACGAGCTCTCGGCCGTTTCCCTCGGGCGGCAGCAGCGCGCTCAAGGTTGCCGCTGCGCTTCTGCCGCGGAGCTCCTCTGCGGCGCGGCGCGGCTCCGCTAATCGTCCGAGCCACCGGAGCACGACGCCGGCGCGCGTCCTCTGCAGGGCGAGCAAGAGGCAGCTCAGCAGAACCAACGACGCCGGACCGATCACGTCCGCCACGCCGAGCGGCGCGAGCCCTTCGACGTCCAGTGTCAAGGGCGGCAAAGGCCGCCCGGAGCGCTCCACGACGACGTGCGCAGCGCGCTGCCCGCCGCGAACGGTCATGTCCGACTCGGTCAGGACGGAGAGTCCGTCGATCTCGACGATCAAATCGCCGCGACGAATGCCCGCCGCGAAGGCGCGTCCGTCCGGATCCACCGCGTCCACGGCGAGGCCTCGGCCGGACGGCGCCGGAGTCGCCGAAAACCCGAGGAACTCGACCGCCGAATGCTCGGGTGCCTCCGCGGCGCCTTCCGCCTGCCCAGCCGACGGCAAGACGTCGAAACGGACGCCGTGCGCGGCGCCGAAGAGCGGCATCGAGCCGTCCGGCCCCGGCTGGAACGTGACCTGGACGTCCCCGATGAAGGTCGTATGAACGGCCGATCCCGCGGCGCCGACGAACCGCCGCTCCATGCCGCGATCGAAGGCGATGGCGACGGTCCCCCGCTCGGCCGGCACCGCTTGCGCGGAGATTCGGACGTCCGTCTGTTTCGGCAAGCCGGGCCGGAGCAGATCGCCGCGGAACGTCACCGTCGCGGGGCGGCCCTCGGGAAAGCCTTCACCGCTGACGAGGACGCGGTCGCCCGCCGAGGCGCGCTCCGGGTCGAGCCGATGCACGACGAGCAGTTCCAGAGGTATTCGGGTGTGGCATCCGGACGCACATGCGAGAGCGCACACGAAGAGCAGAACGACTCGGGCCCGCATCGCGAGCCGAACGATACTCGGCGCCGTCGTAGCGGGCGAAAAAGCGCCCGTCCGCCGGGTGGGCTTTCGGGACCATTGCCCGCCGCTCCGAACGCCGCCGATCCACCGCCGGGACGAGTGGCACGAAGCTTGACGCCTTGCAGCAAGTGGGGCTTAATTTGTTTTAGAGCGGATCGAGCGGCAAATGCCGGCGGGCGCTGTATCTTTTAAGAAAGCAGGCCACCGGAGAATGGAAGAAAGAATGGTTTCCGAGAGCCCCGAGAGTGGCCCGACACCCGAGCGGCGTGTCATCAAGCGGTACTCGAATCGGAAGCTCTACGACACGAAAGACAGCCGTTACGTCACGCTTCTGCAGATCGCAGAGATGATCCGCGCGAACGAAGACGTGCAGATCATCGACAACGCAACCAAAGAGGACAAGACGGACGTAACCCTCGCGCTCATCATCTCGGAAGAGCTGAAAGCGCGACCGCGCGGTATTCCTCTCGCGACGCTGAAAGCGCTGATTCGCCAGCGCAGCGAAAAGATCCTCACGCATTTTCGCGACAGCCCCATCCGTCGCCTGATAACGAAGGAGCATCCGGAAGAAGGCGGCGAGGCCAGCGAGGCCGCGCCGCTCCCGGAGGAGGACGATGTGACCGGTAGCGAAACGCAGCAGAAAGGTCTCCGGGCGACACTCGAGCAATGGCAGCACGCCATCGACGAACGCATACGCGCCATCTTGCCGAACTTCGCGCCCATCCGAGAGCTCCAGTCCGAGCTGAAGCGGGTCTCGGACAGGCTGGCCGCCCTCGAAAAGCGGCTGGAAGAGAAGCCGAAGGAATAAGCGAGCCCTGCTCCCGGTTGCGGCAAATGAAGGACATTTTGCCGTGAATCGGCCCGAAACTAGAGCGGAATTAGAAGAGTTCGAGCGGGCTCTCCTGTCGCACGGGTCGAACCTGCTTGCTGTCGCGACGCGGCTGGCCCGAAACCGTTCCGAGGCCGAGGACCTGGTGCAGGACACCTTGGTCAAAGCGCTGCGCGCCAAGGATCAGTACGAAGCGGGCACGAACCTGAAGGCGTGGCTGCTCAAGATCCTCAAGAACACGTTCATCAACCGCTATCGCCGTAGCGGCCTCGAACGCAACGTCCTCGACGGACCCGACGCCGATCCGCTCGCCGACGGATGGATCGGCGCGAGCACGCTGCGTTCGATGCGAGATCCGGAGGCGCAGGCGCTCCGCCCGATCCTCGAGCGCGAGATCAACGGCGCGCTCGACGCCATCCCCGAAGAGTTCCGTCTGATCGTGCTGCTCGCCGACGTCGAAGAGCTCTCGTACAAGGAAATCGCGGACGCCGTCGGATGTCCGATCGGCACGGTGATGTCGCGGCTGCACCGCGGGCGAAGGCTCTTGAAGACGCGGCTCGTGGAGCACGCGCGCACCATCGGCATCGCCAGCGAAGGACCCGCGGAGGCCGAGCGGAAGGAAGCGGCGCCGAAACCGAAAGAGCCGGTGAAGCTCGAAGCGTATCGCGCGCGGCGAGGAGGTGGCGCATGAGCTGCCGACAAGTGACCGCTCTGCTGGACGCATTCCTCGACGGCGAGCTGCCGGCGGAAGGCGTGTTCGAGGTGGAAGATCACCTCGCGACGTGCGACGCCTGCGCCGAGCGCGAGCGCTTCGAAGCGGCGCTCCGCGGGAGCATGAAGCGCGTGACGGCCGCCGACGCCCTGCCCTCGGCGGGCTTCGAGGCGCGCGTCGCCGGTGCGCTGCGCGCCGAACGCGAGCGGATGCTGGAACCGAGGAGCGCGCCGCCGCCGAGCCGGTCTCGACGGACGGCGATGCTTCCTCTGTTCCTGGCTGCAGCGACGACCTTCGGCTTCGTGGCATTCTTGAACCGCCACGTCGGCACGTCGTCGTCCGCGGTTCCTTCGCCGGCGCCGGCGGCGCCCGTCGCAGCGGCGATGATGAACCCCGAGCAGGTGCTCGAAGAGCTCGTCGATTATCACGCCAAGCCGCCCGAGCCGGAGATCACCGAGCCGGCGCACCTGTTGGACCTTCAGCCCGAGGTCGGCGTGCCGCTGCGCGCGCCGTCGCTGAAGCAATACGGCGCGTCGTGGGTGGGCGCGACGGTCGTGCCCATGCGAAACCAGCACGCGGCCTACCTTCGGTACCGCATCTCGAACCATCCGGTGACCGTGTACGTCTACGACGCGCACCGAGTACCGCTCCGCGGCGTGCTCGAGCCCATGGTCGTCCACAACCAGCCCGTGCACGTGGGTGAGCGCCGCGGCTACACGATCGCCGCGCGCGAACAGCACGGCATCGGCTATGCGGTCGCCACCGACCTGAACGACGAAGAGAGCGCCGAGCTGGTCACGACGATGTATAGCGGAAACTAAGACGGCGCTGGCGTCGTGGGGTTTCCAGGTTTTTGCGTCGGGGTTCGACGCGGAACCCTCGCTTGCACTCTAGTGCGCCCTCCGCGCAGCGGGCCCTCCGTCCCTCCGGGCCCGCCACTCGCTTCGCTCGGCTCCGTGTAACGGCGGGAGCAAGCAAGTCGCCCAGCACGGCAAGTCGCCAATCGTCCGCTTCTGGGTCGGCAACCAGGCGGTGTTCGGTACGCGCCTCACCGCGCCCAGCACGGCAAGTCGCCAATCGTCCGCCTCTGGGGGAGTGGGGGATGGGAGGCAGCCCCCACTCGAACCGTGACGAACCGTCCCTCGAGCGAGCAGCGCAGCCGGAGGCGAGCAGCGCAAGCGAGGGTTCCGCGTCGAACCCCAACGCAAGAACCTGAAAAACTCACGCCGCACGCGTCGTCTGCCGGAAGCGAACGCCGTGAGCCATGGATAATCTTGCGGGTGCGCCCTTTTCCCGAATAGCGTTCGCTCGCGCGCCGGCTTGAACGCGGCGCCTCGAACGAGCAGCGTATCATGCAAAAGCCGCGTGTACTGGTGACGGGTGCCCCTGGGTGGCTCGGGTCGAGCCTGGTCGAAGCGCTGACGAACGGCTTTCGTTCCGGCCCGGTCGAGCAAAGGCCGGAGTCGGTGCGGATCGTGGCGCTGCCGGGGAGCGATACCGGGCCGCTGACACGGACCGGGCTCGTCGAAGTCGTCACGGCGGATTTGACGGAGCGACGTCTGCCCGAAGGGCTGTGCGACGGCATCGACACCGTCTTTCATTGCGCGGGCATCATTCACGCGAAGCGCATCGCCGATCTCTACCGGATCAACGTCGACGCGACGCGCACGCTGCTCGAGACGGCCGCGGCGGCGAAGGTGCGGCGCTTCGTCTTCGTGAGCTCCAATTCGCCCGCGGGCCTCAACGCCTCTCCGACGCACTTGATGCTGGAAGAGGATCCGCCGCGGCCGTATCTGAACTACGGGCTCTCGAAGCTGCAGAGCGAATGGCTCGTCAACGACGCGCATCGCGCGGGCCGCGTCGAGAGCGTCATCCTGCGTCCGTGCTGGTTCTATGGTCCGAACCAGCCGCTGCGGCAGACCACGTTCTTCAAGATGATCAAACGCGGTCATCCGCCGATCGTCGGCAAGGGCGACAACCTGCGCAGCATGAGCTACGTCGACAACACGGTGCAGGGGATGCTGCTCGCGCGCGACGTGGCGAAGGCGGCGGGACAGACGTACTGGATCACGGATAGACGCCCGTACTCGTTCGTCGAGATCCTGCAGACCGTCGGCAAGCTCCTCGGCGTCGGGATCCGGCCGCGCTATCTGCCCGGCGCCGTGGGAGACGTGGCTCGCCTCGCGGACTCGCTGCTCCAGATGACGGGCCTGTACAATCAGGAGATCCACGTGCTCGGCGAGCTCGGCGAGTCGATCGCCGTCTCGATCGAAAAGGCCAAGAAAGAGCTGGGATACGATCCGCAAATCGAGCTCGAAGAAGGGATGCGCCGCTCGATCGAGTGGTGCCGTTCGATGGGCGTGGATATCTGACCGTTCTGGTGACTCGCTGCGTGGTGAGGTATCCCATACTCATCCATGCGGCCGTCGGCCGACCAGAGCCCGGTGCCGTTCCGCTCGCGCTTCGCGTCCGGCGCGATTCGACGCGTCGCGCTCCTGCTCGCGCCGGGCCGCTCGCGTCGGATCATGGTTGCCGCGGGCGCCGGCGTCCTGGCCGTCGCCGCCGCCGCTCTGGTCTCCGGGCCCATCGTTCGCAGCGCCGCGGAGTCTCGCGCGCAGGCGATGGGACTGCGCATCGCGATCCGTGACGCGGGGCTCGCGTGGGGCGGCGTGCACCTCGGCGGCGTCACCCTGTCGAGCCCCGACGCGCCATCCGTCACCGCGGAGCTCGTGCGCGTCGACGTGAGCTTCGGGCTCACCTTTTCGCCGCGGCGTGTTCGCGTGCACGGTGGGTCGGTTCGAGTGCGCGGGAGCACCGAGCAGCTCGAAGACGAGCTCCACGCCTACCGCGCCGCGCATCCACGCCGCGCCGGCGACGGAGACGCCTCCGCGGCGCGCGTCGTTCCTGTTTCCATCGACGGCGTCGACGTGACCTGGGACGGAGGCGGCCGGACGAACGGACACGCCTGGGGAATTCGCTACGAGCGCACCGACGGAGGCGCCGAGCACGCGGGCGCGGACCTCGCGCGGATCGCGATGGGCGCGCTGGAGGTCGAGGTCGAGAAGGCGAGCGCGTCCATGGAACGCGACGCGGGCGAGCGCAAGATCACCGCGATCGGCGCGACGCGCGTCTCTGCCGTGCTGACGGCAGGAGACGAGTCCGCGCCGGAGCCCGTCGCGCCGGGCGCCCCCCCAAAAAACCCAGCTCCGAAGACGACGGACTCGGAGCAGCACGGCGCGCGCTGGCTCGCGCTGCGCGGCGAGCTCGGGCGCGCCGCCGCGTCGGTGGCGAAGAGCTTGCGCCCGGGGACCGCGCTCGGGCTGCCCGACGTCCGCTTCGAGCTGCGACAAGGCACTCAGGCGCTCAACGTGGGCCCCGCCAAGGCGGTGCTCGAACGCACCGCGGACGCCGTGAAGGCGCAGGTCATTTCCGGCGCCGGGGAAGGCGCGCCGCCGATTCGCTTCGACGTCGCCGTGCCGCTCGCCGAAGGTCCGGTGGACATCGAGCTCGCGGGCGGACCGGTGAGCCTCTCCGCGCTCGGCGTGCAAGAGCACGACATGGGGCTCGAGGCCGTGAACCGCGCCGAAGTCGAGGTCAGCGGGCGGGCTCGCCTCACCGCCGAAGGGACGTCGGTGCACCTGTCCGGCGGCGCGCGGCTATCGGACTTGTCGCTCTTCGAGCCGCGGCTGTCGAAGGAAGTCGTGCGCGGGCTGCACCTCGGCGCGAGCGGAGACGCCGACGTCGCCCTCGACGGCAGCTCGTTGCGCTTCTCCGAAGTGGAGGCGCGGCTCGGCAACGTGAAGGTCGTCGCCAGCGGCAGCCTTTCGCGCAGCGAAGGGCACGCGCGCGGCAAGCTCCACCTCGACATCCCCCTGGCGGCTTGCACGGACATGCTCGCGTCGGTGCCGGAGGGACTCGCCCCGCTCGTGAGCGGCCTGGAGATGACCGGCACCTTCGTCTTCGCCGGAGACGTCTCGTTCGACACCCGGCGTCCGCGCGACACGCGCGTGGCCGCGGACGCCGCGAACGGCTGCAAGATCACCCGCGTTCCCGAGGTGCTCTCGCCGGACAGGTTCACCCGCCCCTGGACGCGCACCGTGCTCGACGCGAGCGGACTACCGACGACCATCGAGAGCGGCCCCGGCACGCGCGACTGGGTGCCCTTCACGGAGATCTCGCCTTATGTGGCCACTGCAGTGGTCGTTTGCGAAGACGCGAACTTCTTCACCCACAGCGGCTTCAATCAAAAGTCGATCCAAGACTCGATCCGCGACGACCTCGCCGCCGGCCGCTTCGTGCGCGGCGGCAGCACCGTCACCATGCAGCTCGCGAAGAACCTGTACCTGAAGCGAGAAAAGACGCTCTCGCGCAAGCTACAGGAAGCGTTGCTCACCATGCTCCTCGAGCAGACCCTCACCAAGGAGCACATCCTCGAGCTCTACCTCAACGTCATCGAATTCGCGCCCGGCCTTTACGGCATCGGCCCCGCCGCCGACCACTACTTCCATTCCACGCCGCGGGCCCTCTCGCTCGGCCAAGCGCTGTACCTCATCTCCCTCTTGCCGAACCCCAAGGTGCACCACTTCAAAGCGGACGGCAGCCTGACCGATCGCTGGGCCGAGTATTTGCGCCACTTGATGGACATCGCGCACAAGATCCGCCGCATCGACGACCACGAGCTCGCCGTGGGCCTCGCGGAAGACATCCACCGCGGCGTCGCCGCCGCCCCCGGCGAAAGCGCAGCCGGCAACGACGACGACCTCGGCTCCTTCGAGCGCGGCGATCCGGACGGTCCATAAGGCTCGGCGACGACCTGTTCGTGATTTTCAAGGCTCGGCGACGACCTGTTCGTGATTTTTGGGGCCCCGTTGGAACGAGGCGCGGCCCGAGTCCGTGCACACGCAAGGTGCCACTGGATCCGTCCACTGACGACCCGGCAGCCGCGCCGGCCCTCCCTTGAGGTATCCCTCGTTTTGCGTGGCCAAGCGGAGCGGTGCCGGTCGACTCATCCGGTCAGTCGATCCAGTTCACCGCGAGAGGCCGAGCGCTCACTGCGACTGCTCCAGCGAGAAAACAGCTGGCACCGGCCTCGCCGGGCATCCCACTCGCCTCTCCGCGGCAGATCGTGATCTGTTCTTCCGACGAATTCAGGTCGTAGCAGCGACCGGGGCTTGTCCCGGTCGCTCGCATCTAGCCAAATTTGGGCTGTACATGAGGGGATTCGTCAGGACCCGCTCTGCAATTCGAGCGCCAGCTGTGGAAGACGCGCAGCCCGTGCCCGTCTCGCTTGTTGGCGTTGGTACCGTCCAGAAACGATGGTACGTATACGAACTATCGTTGCGCGGTGACGAGCAGCTCTTCGCGAAGGAATTCACCGATGCGCGGTGACGAGTTGCTCTTCGCGAAGGAATTCACCGGGAATCCACCGATGCGCGGTGACGAGCTGCTCTTCGCGAAGGAATCCACCGGGGAATCCACCGATGCGCGGTGACGAGTTGCTCGTCGCAAAGGAATCCACCGATGCGCGGTGACGAGTTGCTCTTCGCGAAGGAATCCACCGGGAATCCACCGATGTTCGGTGACGGGTAGCTCGTCACGAAGGAATCCACCGATGCGCGGTGACGAGTTGCTCTTCGCGAAGGAATTCACCGATGCGCGGTGACGGGTAGCTCGTCGCGGAGGAATCTACGAACTGGCCCATTCGTCTCATCGAGGGCCGGCGCGGCTGCGGCGACGTCAGCGACGGTCCATGGCACCTGGCGCGTGCATCGACTGCCGCCGCGCCCCGTTCCAGCGGGGCCCTCGAAACGAGAAATGAACTTCTACTTCTCGCCGCGCGCCCGAAGCTCTCCGAAGAACGCGCGTAACAGCGCGACCGCTTCCTCGGCGCGGACGCCGCCTTCGACGAGGAAGCGGTGGTTGAGGCGCGGGTCGCGGCCGAGCTCGAAGAGGCTCACGACGGCGCCGGCTTTCGGATCGTGAGCGCCGAAGACGAGGCGTGAGACGCGGGCGTTCACGAGCGCGCCGGCGCACATCGCGCAGGGCTCCAGGGTAACGAAGAGCGTGCAGCCGTCGAGGCGCCAGTGGCCGCGCTCGCGCGCCGCCGCGCGCACGGCGACGAGCTCCGCGTGGGAGGTGGGATCGGCGTCGCGTTCGCGGAGGTTGTGCGCTCGCGCTAGCTCTTTGCCGTCCGGCCCGACGACGACGGCACCGACCGGTACATCGCCGTGGCCGAGCGCGAGACGCGCTTCGTCGAGCGCAACGTCCATCCAGGAGAGATCTTCGGCCGACAAGGAGCTCGGAGCGTAGTCCGAGAAGGCGGCGAGGCCCGCGAGATTTCTCCGCCGTTTCTCGTCCATGTCGTTGCGCGAACGGCGCGCCGACCGCGACGCGGACGGCTCGCGAAGCGGGCGAATGAGGCTCCCGTACGGACTATGACGCCGCTAAAATCGACGTTAGCCGATCCTTCGCCGAGAGAGCCGCCGCGTGAACATCGTGCCCTTCAAGCTCCGCCAGCCCGTGGCCGACGCTCTCCCGTACGACATGCAATACCGGATCGTGCACGGCTACCGGCGCGCGTTCGTGCACGTCGGTCAGGGCACGCCGCTGCTCTTGATCCACGGCATCGGCGATTCCTCGGACACCTGGAGGCACGTCATTCCCGAGCTCGCGCGGGATCACCGCGTCGTCGCTCCGGATCTTCTGGGCCATGGCCGATCGGACAAGCCGCGCGCCGACTATTCGGTCGCGGCGTACGCGAACGCGATGCGCGATCTGCTCAGCGTGCTGGACATCGAGCGCGTCACCGTGGTCGGGCATTCGCTCGGCGGCGGCGTGGCCATGCAGTTCGCGTATCAGTACCCGGAGCGTTGCGAGCGCCTGGTGCTCGTCGCCACGGGCGGCGTGTCGCACGAAGTACATCCCGCGCTGCGGCTGGCGGCCACGCCGATGGCGGATCTCTTCCTGCCGCTCATACGGCTCGCGCCGGTGCGCCTCGCCGGGGTCGGAAGCGTGCGCCTCATGGAGATCCTTCGGACGGATCTGGGCCGCGACGCGGAGCACTTGCTGCGCATGTTCGAGTCGCTGCCGGACGCCACGGCGCGCCGCGCGTTCGTGCGCACCATCCGCGCGGTCGTCGATTGGCGCGGTCAGGCCATCACGATGCTCGATCGCTGTTATCTGACGCGCGGCATGCCGACGCTCCTGATGTGGGGCGCGCACGACGCCGTCATCCCCATGCACCACGGCGAGATCGCGCACAAGGCCATGCCCGGTAGCCGTCTCGAGACCTTCCCCGACGCCGGACACTTCCCGCATTACGCGGAGCCGGCGCGCTTCGCCGCGGTGCTGCGCGATTTCGTCGCGACGACGGCGCCGGCGTCGTACACCGTCGAACAGTGGCGCGCGCTGCTGCGGCGCGGTCGCCCTTCGACGTTGCCCGCGCCCGACGCGGCGGAACCACGGGCGCTCGGCGCTCCGCTCGCCGTGTCGTAGGTGTCAGCGCGTCGATTTGCGGAGCGCCTTTTCGAGCGCCGCGAGCGCGCTCGCCCGAGCGGCGTCCTGCGCCTTGACGACGTTGCGCACGAGCTGCCGTAGCTGTCGTCGGTCGCCGTCGGGGAACGCCGCGAGATATTCGGTGAGCGCGTCTTCACCGCCCGCGACGAGCTTCTCGCGCGGCTCCTCGAGCTCGCTCCGAGCTCCGCTCTCCACACGGGGCGCCGCGCCCTTCCGCGGCGGATCGTGCACATCGCGCAGCGCGCGCGCGATCGCGTCGGCGTCGCCGTCGCGCAGGACGATGCGGACGAGCCGCAGGGCGCGGTTCTTCGGTCCACCGCCGGGGACGAGCCGGGCCTTCACGACGACGTCGAGCAGGCTCTCGGGGAGGGCGAGCTTCGCCAGCGTACGCTCCGGCAAGTCCACGAGCGCCTTGGCGAGCTGCATCAGCGCTTCCTCGGACGCTTTCCGTTCACGCCGGGCATCGCTGCGCGAACGAAGGTCCTCTTCGTGTTCATTATTATCATTGACGAAAAGGCCGGATTTCGGTGGTATGGCCATGCGCGGACGCTCCCGAACGCTCGCCATACCACACGTTCCCGGTCGAAAGGGGCGCGACGGAGGGAGCGCGACACCCGTGTAAGTGTTCACACGACCATGCAGGTCCAAAGGAGCGCGACGCGGGCGCGCGACACCTGTGTGGCTAACGTGTTGCGTCGCTGGATTCTTGCTGTTTGCGCGCTCTCGACACCTTGACGTCCCCTTTGTCAGCTTCGTATGATTTTGGATACGGGTTCTCGTTGGGGAGCGAGAGACCTCGGAGGTAGTCATGACGAATCACTTCGCTGGTCGCGCAGGCGTCGTTTGGGGACTTCCGGTCGCAACGCTCTTCGTGCTGGGCGGCCTGGTCGGCTGCAGCGGCGGCGGCGGCGCGTCCGATTCGGACAGCGTGCAGCCGGTCTCGCAAGATCTGGGGTTTTTGCGCTGGTGCGGCGGCTTCGCCAACGTCGAGTGCCACGAAAACGAAGTGTGCCTCCCCTTCGTCGCGCAGGGCTGTCCGGGGCCGCGGCGCATCGGGTTGTGCGCGCCGCGACCGCGTGCGTGTCCGACGTTCTCGGACCCCGTGTGCGGTTGTGACGGCGTCACCTACACGAACTTCTGCGACGCGGCGAAGGGCGGCGCGGCCGTCGAGCATCGCGGCGCGTGCGCTCCCTCGGGTCAGCCCGTCTGCGGGTCCGCGGGCACGGCGTGCGCGGGCGCGAGCGTCTGCGTCGACGACCCGAGCGACCACTGTACGCCGAGCGCGGGGCGCAGCTGCCCCGGCGTCTGCCAGTGCAACACCACCGAGCCCTGCACGAAGGGCGAGACCTTCAACACGGATCCCACGGTCTGCGCCTGCGTCCCCGGCACCGGCCCCGATCCTTGCGCTCGCGTCGTGTGCCCCACCGGCACCATGTGCGTCGCTCAAGCCGACGGCTCGACGAGCTGCGATCCAGTGCCATAGACAGCGAGGCAAGAGGAGCGCGACGTCGTCGCGCGACCCACGCGAAAAAAGCAGGACTCGGCGATCTGCCCTTCGCCGAGTCCTGCGCCGCTCGCTGCTCACATCGCCTTCAGATCGTCTTCCGTGACCTCGATGTCGTCGGACTCGTCGCCGAACGGCAGCGTTCCCTTTCCGACGTCGTTGCGCATCGGGAACGCGCCCTCGGGCGCCTTGAGCTTCACCTTCGAGACCTCCTTCGGCGGAGCGTCCTTCATCGGCTTGGCGACGGGCTTCAAGCTCGTCTCCTTCGGCGCGGCCGCGGTCATCGGCGCTTCTTGCGCCGGCGGCTTGGGCAGGTCGTGAACCTCCGCGACGGCGGGCTCCTGCTTCACGGGCTCCGCGGCCCTCGAAGCGTCGGGCCGCGATCCCTCCGGCTTCGTCGAATGTTGCTCCGCGACGTAGTTGTGGCGGCGCGCGATCTTCGGAACGACGACGTTGTCCCAGAGATGAGAGAGCGGCACGTACTGCACGAGCGTGCGCGCCGGCGTCGTGGCCAGCAAGTCGGCTTCGGTGAAGGTGCTTCCGCGATCCGCGTTCTGCAGCGCGCACTGGATCAAGCGGCCGAGCTCCGCCTTCGGCAAGCGATTCGCGAGCTCTTCGACGGTCACGCCTTCGACGACGTCACGATGGCTGATGAGCTTGTCGGCGAGCGCGCGCTCCAGCATGAACGCGATGTGATTGCGCGCGATGTCCGCCTGCGTCTTGTTCGTCGACGCCTTCCAGAACTCGCCCTCGGTGAGGAACGCCCAGATCTTCTGCGCGTCGAGGTAGCGCACGCGATCGTCGGCGTCGAAGAGCGCGACGATGGATTCCGCGTCCGTCTCGCCTTCGTCGAGAGCGATCTGCAGATCCGTCGCGGCGTCCTGCCACTCCTTCTTCAGCGCGATCTTCTGCTTCAACCCGGTGGTGAGCACGAGGATGGCGGCGCGCAGGCCCGCTTGGTTCTCGAGGCCCTTCATGATCGCGCGCGGCGGGAAGTGGCGGATGAAGTCTTGCGGGGTGCGCCTGCCGCAAACGAAGCTGTGCTCTATCGCGTAAGCAAGGAAGCGCTGGTCTCCTTCCTTGAACGTCGATTGAAAGAGCGGTGCTGCGCTCTCTTGCGGTTGCATGGACGCATCTGGGGTCTGAGCGGTCGTCATTGGCCTTGTCTCCTCGGGGGCAGAGTCGAGCGAAGAAATCTCGAGCAGACGCGAGTCTATCGCATCTCGACAAGGCCGGGGGACCGCACGAAGATGCGGCGCTTCGAATCTCGCGTTTCTCCGAGTCACCCGTGCTCACGTGCGCGCGCATGTAGGCACGGTGACGCCGCGTTCTTACAGCTCAGTACGGAGCGCGCTTACAGTTCATGTTTCTTCGCTATCGCGTTGCGCCCGCGTTCTCTCGGCGCGCGTCACTCGGGCGGCGCGCGGCGCGTGCAACGACGATGGAACCCGAGTCGCACCCCGCCCGCGTCAACTGCGATAGACGGCGGAGAACATCGGGAGCACGTCGTAACCGAAGCCTTTTCCGGAGAGGATCGCCGGGTCCGCGGCGCACAGCGCCCTCATCGCCTCTTCGCTTTCGGCCCGTAGGACGCCGGCTCCCCAGCCGCCCTTCGGATCGGCGACGGCACCGAACACGACGGCGACGCCCTCGTGGAGCAGCTTCGTCCAGTACGCGGCGTGACGGCGCATGATGTCGCGCTCCTCGTCGTTCATGTCCATCTGGAACGTCGGGCGTGGACCGTCGAGGCGGCAAAAGAAGAACTTGGACCCGCCTTCGACGGGAAAGAACTTCGCGAGCCACCCGAGCACGCGCTCCCAACCCTCTCCGTGTCCTCGGCACGACTCGTGTCGATCGCCGAAGCCCTCGTGACGAACGGTGACACGCGTGCCGCCTTCGATCGGGTCGAGGGTGTACGTGATCAGCGTCTCGTTTCCACCGTCCCACGGCGCCACCCAGGTCTGGACGAGCCGGCGCGGCCGATCGACTTCCCGGAACACCCCTTCGACCGCGAACTCCGTGCCGTCGCGTCCGACGCCGACCGAGCGCCAGCGTCCTCCCGGACGCACGTCTGCCGTGTACTCGGTCGTGCGGTATTCGAGCGGGGAGCCCCACCACTGCGTGATCTCGTCGGTCGTGAGCGCGCGAAAGACTCGCTCGGGCGGCGCCGCGATCTCGACGAACGCGAGCACCACCCCGTTCGTCACGTCGGCGACGGCGCGCGCACTCTTGTTGGGTCTGGTCATGTCTTCTCCAGGTGTCGTTTGAGGTTGCCGAGACTGATCTGCCAAAATGAGCGGTATCCCGCGATCCACCCCGCGACCTGTTGAAGCGGCATGGGTTCGAGCTCGTAGAGCCGCTCGCGGCCCGCGCGCTGCTCCGACACGAGGTTCGCGCGCCGCAGCACCGCGAGGTGCTTGGAGATGGCCGGCCGGCTTTGCTCGAACTCCGCCGCGAGCGCGTTCACCGGAGCCGGTCCGGCGCGCAGGCGATCCAGAATCGCCCTGCGGGTGGGATCGGCGATGGCTCGATAGACATCGGCGTGTGCGAGTGCCCGGTGCATGATGACTCCTGATTGGTTACGCGAACACGGCATGAACCAGAGCACTGGCTGCCGCTGCCGGACTAATCCGTAATCAATCGGTTACTCAATGTCAACGGGTCGAGGCGCCGGCCCCGAGCGGATTCCGGGCCGCGTCCGCCCCACCGTGCGATAAAACATGACATATAGTTGCCAGTCGACGCGCTAGAACGTGTGCACGATTCGGAGGTGACTCATGAACACGAACAGCAAGCGCTACATCGGAAGCTGCCATTGCGGCGCGGTTCAATTCGCGGCGAACATCGACCTGAGCGACGGCGGTTCACGCTGCAATTGCAGCATCTGCACGAAGCTCAACGCGTTCGGCAAGCTGATGAAGCCGGAAGCCTTCGAGCTACTCGCCGGCGAGGGCGAGCTCGGCGCTTACGAATGGGGGCCGCGGATTTCCAAGCGATACTTCTGCAAGCATTGCGGCGTGCAGTGCTTCGGACGCGGGCACCTGCCGGAAGTGGGCGGCGATTACGTGTCGATCAACCTGAGCTGCCTCGACGGTGTAGAGCTCTCGGACCTGAAGGCGATCTACTGGGACGGGCGTCATGACAACTGGCAAGCGGGGCCGCGCGCGACGCCCTGGCCCATCCTTCCTTCGAGCTGACGCGGACGGCTCACGGGAAATCTGGTGCGGCGGGGGGCAGCGACTGCGCCGGTGGCCACGGTCGGTCGCCGACAGCGACGCGCTCCACCGTCCAGGCCTGGTATGCGGGCCGCGGCGCGCGCGCCGCGGCGACGAGGTTGTTCGCGAGCACGGGTAGATCCGCGTGCGACCAGACGTCGCGCGCAGTGTCCGGCGCGCGCTCGGCGAGGGCGACGCCGGCGCGCGACAAGGCCATCCACCCGAACGGCGGCGTCCAGCATCCGAGGCACACGAACGTAGACGCGAGGCGGGACGCGACTTCGCTGCCCGCCGTCGAGTCCATCGTCACGAGCACGCTCGCCGGCTTGCCGAGGAAGACGTCCGTGGCTTCGTAGGGCGTCATCAGCTCGAGAAATTGCTGCAGCGGCGAGCCCCACGAGCCCCAGTACGTGCCGGTTCCGACGAGCAGGCCGTCCGCGGCGCGGAGCAGCGCCGCCATTTCCCCGACCGAACCGCGGTACGCGGCGAGCGCAACGGAGTCCACGCCGACGCCGCCGTCGAACGCCGAGACGCAACGAGACAAGGCGCGAGCGGTGTTGCCCGTGGAAGGTCGCAGAGAGCCGTCCAGAACGACGATGCGTGTCATCGCTCCGATGTTACACCCCGAGCCTAGCGGAGGATCTCTACGAGGAGGACCCAGGCGTCGAGGACACCGATCGCGAACGAGAGCAGGATCCCCGCGACGACCAGGTGCATGCCGTTCGCGCGGCCGCACAGCAGCAGCACCGCGCCGGCCATGAACGGCAGCGGCGGCAATTGGCTGAACGTGATCCGATAATAGATGAACGCCTTTCCGTACACCTTTCGATGTCGGAGGAACGAAACCGTCAGGCACACCCACAGGAAGCCCGAGATGAAAAGAACCTCGGCGCCGAACGCGGTCGCGCTCTGTCCAGGGACGAGGCCACACGACGAAACGAAGAGCACCGACAGAAGGATGGCGAGCGCCTCGGCCGCGCGCGCCGGGAGCTGCTGTAACTGAAGGATGCGCGACAGGTTGATGGAGACCGCGACGAAGACGAGGCCGGCGAGCGCCGCGGACGCGCCGACCTCGGCGACGAAGAAGTTGTCCCAATCCGAGATCACGACCTCCGATGTATCACGCCGAATCCCACAGCGGCATGATCCAAGGCTCGCGCTTCGCGGCCTCTTCCCATTCGCGGAACGCGGCGTTTTCGAGCAACGCGTCCGCGTACGCCCGTGACGGAGCTCCGAGAGAAACTCCGTAGGTGCGGAAGCGCGTGGCGACCGGCGTGAAGAAGGCGTCCACGATGGTGGGATTCGCGCCGAACAGATAAGGACCGCCGTCACCGAAACGGGTCTTCAGCGACGACCAGATTGCTTCCACGCGGGCGACTTCGCGACGGGCGTCTTCCGACAGCGTTCGCGGCTCGGTGCGCCTTCGAATGTTGCACGGCAGCTCGCTTCGAATCGAAGAGAAGCCAGAATGCATCTCACAGGCGGCCGAACGCGCGAGCGCGCGGGCCGCGCGATCCGCCGGCCAGAGCGTGGGGACCCGTTCGGCGGCCCATTCGCAGATGGAAAGCGAATCGGTGATGACGTCGCCGTCGACGTGGAGCGCCGGGACCGTGCCCGAGGGCGAGACGGCGAGCACGTCCTTCACTTGCCGCTTCGTGTAGCCGGGACCGCCGAGCGGAATGACGCGCAGCTCGAAATCCAAATGCGCCCACGTGAGCGCGAGCCAGGGTCGCATGGACCAGGACGAGTAGTTCTGATTTCCCGAGTACAGGACGGGTCTCACCGCGGGTTCCTCCGGTAGCTCGAAGCGACGTGCCCCGAGCAGCGCGAACCTAGTCTCGACGAGGCGCGATCGGTAGCCCCTCGGCGCGACCGAGGAGCTACTAGACCGAGGAGCTACTAGACCGAGGAGCTACTAGACTGAGCCATGGACTCGGTTCTGGTCGCCGCCGCCGAGGCGCTCGCGGTCTTCGATCCGCTGGAAGCGCTTCGCGGCGTCGCGCTCCGAAACGACGCGACCGCGCTCGCGTTGCGCGGCGTCGCGATGGCGCAGCTCGGGGAGTTCGCGCGCGCGCGCAAGCTGCTCGCCGAGGCGGCGCGCGGATTCGGCGGCGCCGCACCCGCGGAGAGAGCGCGCTGCATCGCGGCCGAGGCGGAGATCGCGCTTTCGTGCCGCGACCTCGCCGCGGCGAAGCGCGGTCTCGACACCGCTCTACGGTTGCTCGAAGGCGCGGGCGACTGGGAGAACGCGTTGTTCGTGCGCTTGCAGATCGTGCGGCGCCTGGTGTTGCTGGGCGATCTCCACGGCGCGGCGCGCGCGCTCCGGCGCTTGCCGCTGAAGCGCGCTCCGGCACGGTTGGTCGCGCTCGCCGCGCTCGCCGAAGCGGACATCGCCGTCCGTTGGTTCCGGTCCACCGAGGCGCGCGCCGCGCTCGGACGCGCGATGAGCGCGGCGCGTGCCGCCCGCATTCCGTCGCTCGTCGCCGACGTCGAGCGCGCCGCACGGGATCTCGACGCGCCGGTCGCGCGATTGGCGACGGCGAACGGCGAACGCCCCGTCGCTCTCGCGGACGTCGAAGAGCTGATACGTTCGCGCGCGCTGACGGTGGACGGTTGTCGCCGAGAGGTCCGCTCGGCCCGGACCGTCGTATCGCTCGCGTCACGGCCGGTGCTCTTCGCGCTCGCCCGCGCGCTGGCCGAGGCTGCTCCTGCGGCGGCGAACCGAGAGTCGTTGATTCGCGCCGCGTTCGGCGGCAAGACGGCGAGCGAGTCGCTGCGCGCGCGCTTGCGCGTCGAGCTTGGGCGGCTGAGGCGCATGCTCGCGGATCTCGCCGAGGTGCGCGCGACGAACGAAGGCTTTCGAATCGCCGCGCGCGACGGCGGTCCCGTGCGCGTGCTGTTGCCACCGGAGCCCGGAGACGCGAGCGCGCTGCTCGGCCTTTTGCGCGGAAGCGAATCGTGGTCCACCTCCGCCCTCGCCGAAGCCATGGGGCAGAGCCAGCGCACCGTGCAGCGAGCCCTCGGTGCGTTGCTCGAAGAAGGCCGCGTTCATGCAGTTGGGCACGGGCGCGCACGTCGATGGGTGGCCCCGCCGCCCTCCGGCTTCGCGACGACATTGTTGCTGGCCGCGCGGGCGGAGCGCAGCTAAGACGACCGCGTGGCGCGAAACACGGACGACGTCGAAGCGACCCCGGCGGAAATCGTGCGCGAGTACGGGCCGTTTCCGGAGGTCGATCACGTGCGCGGCGTCACGTTCGACGGCAAAGACGTGTGGTTCGCCGCGGGCGACCGAATGCAGTCGTTCGATCCGGAGAGCGGCCGGGCCGGGCGTTCGCTCCCCGTGCGCGCGGAAGCAGGGACGGCTTACGACGGCCGCTACTTTTATCAGCTCGCCGGCGACGTGATTCAAAAGGTGGATCCGGCGAGCGGCGCGGTCGTCGCGACGGTGCCCGCGCCGCCCGGCGGCGGCGACGCGGGGCTGACGTGGGCCGAAGGCACGCTGTGGCTCGGCAAGTACCACGACCGCAAGATCCACCAGCTCGATCCGAAAACAGGAAAAGTGCTGCGCACGCTGGAGTCCGCGCGCTCGGTGACCGGAGTCACCTTCGTCGGCTCGGAGCTCTGGCACGCCACGTGGGAAGGCGACGAGAGCGACCTCCGCCGCGTCGATCCGAAGTCCGGCGAAGTTTTGGAGCGCCTCACGCTGCCCGAGGGCGTCCACGTCAGCGGGCTCGAGTCGAACGGAGACGACATCCTCTACTGCGGCGGCGCGCGCAGCGGGAAGATCCGCGCCGTCCGCAGACCGAAGAAGAAACGCTGAAGCGACGGCGCGCGTTCAGATCGCAGCTCGCTTCACCCGAACGAAGAGCAGCGACGCGACGGCGAGAAAGCACGCCGCCGACGCGGCGAGCGAGGTATGGATGCCGAGCACGCTGCCCGACAGGCCGACCGTGACGCCGCTGAACGCGCGCAAGCCGGCCGCTGCCATGTTGTAAAGCCCGAGCACTCGACCACGCTCGCTCTCCGGCGCGTTCAGTTGCACGAGCGTTTGCACCATGCTGCTGAAGGACAGCTCGAAGAAGCCGGCGAGAAACAGCATGCCCAGCGCGACGGGGTACGAGCGCATCAGCGCGAACCCGAAGAGCGCGAGCGCCCAAGCGAACGCGAGCCGGATCGCCGGAGCAGTTCCGAGGACGAAGATGCCGCCGCGACTTTCCTGAAGAACGCCGGCGACGAGCGCGCCCGCGGCGTCGGCGCCGAGGAGCATGGTGTACGCGGTACCGGGATCGCCGTGCCCCAGATCTTGCGCGAACCCGGGCATCTGCGCCTGATAGCTGTTTCCGATGAAGAAGGACGCCGCTCCGGCGGCGGCGATCATCGCGGCGAGCACCGGCACCTTTCGTACGTCGCGCAACGTCTCGACGATATCGGCGAAGCCGCGCACGGCGCGCAGCGGCCCCGTGGCTTCGTGGCGAAAGTGCCGCCCGTACGGCGCGCTCGCGAGCCACAGCACGAGAGGCAGATAGAACACCGTGTTGAAGAAGATGCCCCGTGTCGGACCCAGCGTGAGCATGATGACGCTTCCGACGCCCGGTCCGATGAGCACGCCCAGGTAACGCACCGTCGCCGCGAGCCGCACGGCGCTCGACAGCGCGCCCGCCCCGACGATGTCGTACAGCAGCATCTGACTCGACGTCATCCAGAGCACGCCGGCGCAGCCATGGATCACCAGGAGCAACATGGCGTGCCACATCCGCAGCGTGTCCGTCAGAAAGAAGTAACCCCAGCCGGCGGAAGCCGTGATGAAGAGCAGCGCGCCCGCCTGGATCAGCCGCCGGGAGTCGAAGCGATCGTTCAGCGCGCCGACGGCCACGGAGAACAAAAGGTACGGAAGCCAATGAGAGACGACGGCGAATCCGCCGAGCGCCGGCGAGTGAAACCTCTGAAAGCACACCCAGTAGCTGATGACGTGCTCGACGTTGTCGGCCATCATGGTGAGCATGAACGTCGCGAGATACGCGCGGTAACCGCGTATCTTGAGCGCGCCGAACGCCCTTGGCGCGGGCGAAGACTCTGCGATCGTCACTGCGCTCGAGCTCTCATAACCGCCCGCAGAGCGCGGGGACGATCTCCGTCGCCGCGCCGCGAAGGAACTCCCCCGAGCCACTTTCGGCGAGCGCCGAGAACGACGTCGGCTCGGTGTCCACGACGATGAGCTTCGCGCCGCGCTGAGCGGCCCTGTGGCACATCTGGGTCGGCAGATTCGTCGCGCCGCTGGTACCGATGACGGCGAGCACGGCCGCGCGATCGACCGCGCGAAGCGAGCTCTCGAACCGGAACCGTTCTTCGTCGTAGTACTCGTCGAACCAGAGCACGTGCGGTCGTGACGGCGCGCCGCAGCGCGAGCAGACGAGGTGCGCCTTCTCCGCGGCGCCCGGAATGCGTCCCTTGTCCCAGGTCGTGCCGAGCGCGTCCGGAACCGGAACGAGTGCAAGCGTGCACTCTCGCGCGCAGCGCATGTAATCGATGTTGCCGTGAATCTGATACGTGCGGTGCGCGGAGCTTCCGGCGCGCAGGTGCAACCCGTCCACGTTCTGCGTCACCAGAAGAAAGCGATCGCCGAGACGGCGCTCGAGCTCGGCGAGCGCGAGGTGGGCCTGATTCGGCGCCGCCGCGTGGCAGACGGCGCGGCGGTAAAGATACCAACCCCAGACGTCGTCCGGCATGCGTGCGAACGCCGCCGCCGTCGCGAGCTCCATCGGACGGTAATTGCGCGATCCGACCTGCCAATATCCTTCCGCCCCGCGAAAAGTCGGAATCCCGCTCTCGGCGGAGATGCCCGCGCCCGTCAGGACGACGACGAAGGCGCTCGAACGATCGTCCGCCATGCTAGTTGTGATAACGATAGCTCATGGGCGACGACGAGCTCCTCCGGAAGTTTCGTGAGTTCGACACGGACGGCAACGGATCCATCGGCGAGGACGAGTTCGCGCGCCTCGTCGTGGCGCTCGGGCTGCGGCTCACGGCCGGCGAGATCCAGATCGCGTATTCGGCGATCGACGTCAACGGCAACGGCCGCATCGATTTCGGCGAGTTCAAGAGCTGGTGGGCGAAGCGCTGAAGCGCGTTCGAGCCGGCGCGCGTCGAGCTTCGACGCGATCGCGCCCAGACGCTTTCGCGACATGAAGGCGCGGATCGGCCCGGGCGAGCAGGCCGTCCGCACGTTCCTCGTCGCCCTTCGTCGCGACCCCCGCCGAGAGAGTCACCTGTCCTACGCCGGGTATCGTGAGCGCCGCCACGATCGCTTCGCCCGCCGACGTGAGCGGCACTCCGGCGTAGGCGATGATGCCTGATTCCTTCAGGGCGGGGTTATCGACGAATGGCGGAGAGCGCCGGGCTCGGGTCTTGGTTTGTCACGAACGATGAGGATAGCCGGCGCTCCGGCGTTCGTTACCTTGAACGCTCAAAGTTGTGCTGTGTATGGACCGCACACGGCAGTGGTTCGTCCTTTCGAGCTCACTTGTCGCCCAGCGCTAGTCGCTTGAGCGACGGAGTTACTCGACTGGGAGTCGAGAGTTGGTAATGGAATGTAGGTAAAGCGGGGGGCGCGTAGGCCCAGAATGAACCGTGTAATTTCACATTGTTGGAGCATCGGCGCCCTGGCTCTGATGGTCGGCTGCGGATCGTCTGCGAAGGACACGCGCTCGTCCACGCATCTGCAGGAGCAGACCGAAACCGACGCCGGCGCTGCGAAGACTCCGACGGGCCTCGATGACCTGCCCGTCCCGACCGACGGCTTCCAGGTCAGGGACGTCGGTGCGGACATCGGTCCCGGCGAGGACGTCGAGTACTGCGAGATCGGCGAGCTCCCCGGCGATGCGAGCGAGACGTACTACGTCGGTTCGTTGGAGCTGGCGAACGCGGAACACAGCCATCACCTGGTGCTCGCGAGCGCAGACCCCGGCAGCGAAGCCGACATGGCGCTGCGCGCGATGAACATTGGAGATCGCGTGACGTGCAACGGAACGAACTACGAGTTCCCTCAGGACGGGCTCGTCTTCGTCGCGTCGGCGCAAACGCCGTACATCGATCGCAGCTTCCCGAAGGGCGTCGGTACGATCTTGCACGGCAACCAACGCATCGTGTTCGACTACCATTACCTGAACACGAGCACGGAGGTCATTCACGCGCAGAGCGCGGTGAACGTGCACCTCGTCGACGGCGCGTCCATCGAGCACATCGCCAACGCCTTCAGCTTCTTCAATTACACGATCGACATCCCGCCGCAATCCACGGGAAAATTCACCGCCGAGTGCCACTTCAAGGACGACCTGGTCATTTCGTCCATCCTGCGCCACACGCACCAGCAGGGCCGCGACTTCAGCGTCTGGTACGCCGGAGGCGATCACGACGGCGATCTCATTTGGACCAGTCACGACTGGAAGAACGAGCCGGACTACACCTTCCCCACGCCCAGCTTGGTGAAGGCGGGCGACGGCTTCAAGTTCGAGTGCGACTTCGAAAACGACAGCAACGCGCCCCTGCGCTACGGCATCAAGGGCACCGACGAAATGTGCATCCTCGCCGGGTGGTTCTGGCCCTCCGGCACGCGCGAGCTGCCGCCCGCCGATTGCGGCGTCACCTGGATCGACTCGATGGGCATCGGACACCCCGCCGACGAAGCGGGAGGTTTTCCGAAAGCGTCATCCCTGAATGCGCGCCTTTGCTCGGCGGGCATCAGCCTCACCGGCTATGGCGGAGACGACACGTGTAACTCCTGCATGTGCGACTCGTGCGGCGACCCCCTGGTGGCCTGCGCCGCCGACGACGATTGCAGCGCGCTGATGGATTGCTTCAGCAGCGGATGCACGACGGAGATCGGCTGCGTGCAGAAGTGCAAGCAAGAGCTGCACGATCATTCCTCGGCGATCGGCATGATGGAAGAGGTCGACGCCTGTCTGAGCAGCAAATGCACGGGCTGCGGTCCCTCGGGTGGACCGACGACCGGCATGTGACGGTCAGCGCAGCACGTCCTTGATGGCCGCGTACCAGACGTCGGCCATGTGGGCGTTGCCTTGGGCGTTCGGGTGGACTCCGTCGGCGAGCCACGAGGTCGAAAACCCGGTGTACATGTCGACGAGCTCGATGTGCTTTCCGGCCGTCGCGCGGGCGTCGATGATCGCCGGCAGGGCGGCGTTATAGGTCTCTACCGTCATGTTACCCGACGCGAGCGGCGTGATCTGTGCCACGACGAGGAGCGGGCGCGCGCTCACGCCGATGATCTTGTCGATTAGGGAGGCGAGCCGCTGCGGCGCGGTGCCCGGGCTTCCCATGTACATGTCGTTCGTTCCGATCATCAGCAGAATGATGTCCGGATCGTCGCTCAGCGCCGGGCTCGGAACGATGCCGGCGATCTGATCGATCGTCCATCCGCTGTGGCCTTCGTTGTTGCGTGGAAACGAAACTCCGTCGACCGTCGTCGGGCCGGCCATCAACGAGCCGACGTAGGTGATGTGTTTTCCGTCGGCCATCGCTTTCTGGAAGAGGCCGACGCGGTAAGCGCTCTGATCGGACGTGCCGAGGCCGAACGTGATGGAGTCGCCTAGCGGGAGGATCTTGCAGGCGGTGCCGTCGGTCGGGCAGGGGCTGTAGGGGCCGTCGCCGCCGGCCCCGCTCGCTCCTGCGCTCGCACCGCTGGCGCCTGCGCTACCGCCGCTCGCCCCCGCGCTGCCGCCGCCCGCACCTGCGCTGCCGCCGCTCGAGCCGCCCGCGCCGGCCGGGCTCGAGCCGGCGACACCGGTGCCCCCCGAACCGGAGAGTCCGCCGGCAGCGGACGTGCCGCCCGCGCCAGAGATCTGACCACCAGAATTGCCAAATGTAGTCCCGCCGGCACCGACCGGGGAAGAGCCCGCCGTCCCCCCGACGGCCGCCGGGGCGGAGCCGCCGAGTGCGCCGACGCCACCTGCCGCCGGCGGACTACCACCGGTCGCAGGCACGCTGGCGATCGCGCCGACGCCGCCCGTAGCCCCGGTACTCGCGGGGGAGCCCGCGCCGCCCGAGCAGGCCTGGGCGAGGAGTAACGCGATGGACGTCCACCAAGTATTTCGCATCGTCTCGAGCATCATGAGTCACCTACCGGCGAACTTCGCGATGCTCACGCCTGCTACCCGGCCAGGCAAGCAACCGCACACGCCGCGACGGCGCGTGACGATTCACATCCTCGAGCACGAATTCGCTCTACGCGGCGGAACGACTCTCGGCGGACACACACACCGCGTCGATCTTGCGACGCGACTTCAAGATGACACGATTGCGAGACGCCACCGAGGCGGCGCGCGCGGCGCATTACCCGCGTTCGCCAATCGTCCACCCGTCGGATCGCGGAGTCGGAGCGCCGTCGATTCCCGGAAGCGGCACGCCTCGGCCCGCTATTTACGGCGCGGTTCCGATTCTTCGCGGAGACATCGCTTTCGCGCCGCCTCGTCCACCGTCGCTTCGGGGAGAATGGGCGGCGAGGGGAACGACGGCTCGCGAAAATCGAACATGTCGAACGGCGGAGCGTCGTTCGCGTCACGCCGGGTGAGCGCCGGTAGATCCGCCTTGGCCTGCACGAGCCGCAGCACCGACGTGTGCGTGTACGTCCGATGCGAGACGAAATGCGGGCGCGCGAACGGCGACACGACGACGAACGGGACGCGCACCCCCAGGCGATCGAAGCTCGAATTTTCCGGGAGCGTCTCCGTGTGCGGCGGCTCGTCGTCGGGCGGGCAAGCGCGCGGGGGCGGCACGTGGTCGAAGAACCCGCCGTGCTCGTCGTAGTTCAGGATGAGCGCGCTCGACGGCCACGTCGGGCTCGCCATGAACGCCTTCACCACTCGCGCCACGAAGGCCTGTCCGAGTTGTACGTCGCCCGGTGCGTGCTCGTCCGTGCCGACCCGCTCGTCGTAGATGGACTCGATCCACGCGAAGAACGGCAGCTTGCCGCTCGCGGCGTCCGTGAAAAATTCCTCGAAGTCCCGGAAGTGCTCGCCTTTCTCGGCGTGCAAGCGCGGATACATCTGCTCCTCGAACGTCCGACCCTGCGCGTAGATGACCCACGAAAGCCCCTTGGCCTCGAGCTGATGGAAGAGCGTGCGCTCTTCGTCACGCGGTGGGGGCGGTGTGTTCGCCACGTGCCCGAACGACGACGCCGACAGAGCGAACATGCGATTCGGAAACGTGGGCCCCGGCACCGCGGCGAAGTAGCGGTCGCCCATGGCGAACGTGCTCGCGAGCGCATAATAGTAGCCGAGCGTGCTCTGATCGTAATACGAGAGCGCGCGCCGCCCGTCCGGGTTCGCCGCCGCGAGGAACCCGTTCATCTTGCCGTCGGCGATCTGATGATGGACCGCGACCCAGTTGTGCGGAACGTCTTCGTAGCAAGGTGTCTCGGCCAGGAAGGGATGGACGATCGCGCCTTCTCCCGAGGGATCGGCGTTGGCGTAGGACGCGGGCGCGACGTCGACGTCCGTTTGCCCGAACTGTGGCAGCTTCTGGAAGTAATGATCGAACGAGCGATTTTCCTGCATGACCACGACGAAGTGGTCGAGCGGGATTTGCCCGGCTTCGGGAGCGTCCAGATCCAGCGTGTCGCGCGGCCTTGCGCCCGGACCGTAGTAACACGCGGCCCTGCGTTCGGCGCGCTGCCCGCGCGCGACGCGCGCCGGATCGCCGCCGCCGGGCGGGAGCACGGCGCGCGCGCTCGGGACGACGCTCGCTGCGGCAGAGGGCGCCGGTTTGGTCCCGCTCGGACCACGGCCGCAAGCGACCGCGAAGGCCGCGCACGAAAGAACGGCGAACGCGCAGGTCTCGGCTTTCGAAAATACGAGGAGTGGCACGTTGGGTTCGTGCACACATCGTACAGCGCCGCGCTACACTACTGCGAGGCTAACTGAAACGTCGCATCGACGGTGAGCATCCGACCGTCGGCGGTGCCCATGCCGCCGAAGACGTTGCCGACGATTTCCTGGCGCCGTAAAAGGGCGGCAATGGCTCAGAAAGAGCGGACTGCCATCGTCGTCGAAGGGGGCGCCATGCGCGGCGTGTTCGCCGTCGGCGCGCTCGATCTTTTCATGGAGCGCGGGTTTCACCCTTTCGATCTTGCCATCGGCGTGTCCGCCGGCGCTTGCAATCTGGCATCTCACCTCGCCGGGCAGGAGGGCAGGAACCGGCGCGCGTATTTCGAGCTGATGACCACGCGACGCTTCATCGATCCCTGGCGTGCGCTCCGCGGCGGCTCGGTCGTCGACCTCGACTGGCTCTGGGATAGCTTGGCGCAGCGCGACCCGTTGAACGTCGAGCGCGTCCTCGGCAATCCGACCGAATTCGTCGTGGTGGGGACGTCTTCGTCGACGGGGCGCGCGGTGTACCTGCGCCCCGACGCCGCGAACATGTTCGACGTCCTGAAAGCGTCGTGCGCGTTGCCCATGCTGTATCGCGGCACGATCACGCTCTCGGGCGACGGCGTCATCGACGGCGGCGTGGCCGATCCCATTCCGGTGGAAGAAGCGTATCGCCGCGGCGCTCGGCGCATCCTCGTCGTGCGCTCGCGCCCCGCTTCTTACGTGAAGAAGCCGCGGCTCGAGAACCATCTCGTCGGCGCGATGCTGCGACACCGACCGAAGCTCATCGAGGCGGTGCACGGCTCGCCGGCGCAGTATCGCAGGGCCGTCGAGTTCATCCATTCTCCGCCGAAGGACTGCACGATCTTGCAGCTGGCTCCTTCGGACATGCTGGCGACGACCCGGACGACCCGAGACACCGCGAAGCTCAAGCTGGACTACGAGCTCGGCAGAAAGCTCGCGCTGGACGTCGTCGAGCGCTGGAGCGCGTGAAGCTTAGCGCTGGGCCGGCACCGCGTCGGTGCGACTAGCGTGCGTGATGAGCGTCGTCGCGCTGACGCCGCTGAACGCGATGCTCGCGCAGACGGCGATGAACAAAATGACGATCGTCGCGGCGATGACCAGCGCCGACCGGCGAGGCTGCATCGGCAGCACGACCGGTGAGTCGTCTTCGTCGTAATACACCTGCTGGCGCAAGCGTCTGCCGTCGTGGATGTTCGGCTGATCGTCCCAGTCCGCCGACGGCGTAATCGGCATGGATCGCGGGGCAAAATTGGAGCGGCGGAGGCCGAGCGGCACACCGGCCGCGTGATCGATCCGCGCGTCGCCCACGCCGAAACGGGTCCGGACGGGATCGGCGACGACGTGTCGCCGCGACTCGATCGGGACGAGAGGGAACGGTTGCATCGACGGAGTGCCCGATCTGGGCGGGGGTGACCGCATCATGACGGAAATGCAAAGCATCTGGTGTGCCAGACAGCCCGCGCAACAGGTGCTCCGCCGCCGCCTTCCGTCAGAACTTCAACTCGAGCGAGCTCTTGAACTCGAGATCCGCGCGCTTCACGCCCAGCGGGACCACGCTCTCGTAGCGCGTCGTCGCGTCGATCCGGCTCGACAAGAGCGGCGTCACCTTGAATTCCACGCTGCTCACGTTCAAGAAGTGTGTGTCCGTCCATTCGTCGAACCGTGGCTGATAGTACGAGACGGTGGTGAACACGATGCGGTCGTCGGGGCGCATCGTGAGCGCGACGTAGCTGCTCGAGCGATGGACCAGCGCCGGCTCGAGGATGACCGCGGTGGGATCGATGCTCGTGTACTCGAGCATGTAAGCGAGCCCCACGTAGAGGCTGAGCCATTTGTGCGTCTCGAACAGCGCGAACCTCGGACCGGTGCCGAGTAGCGCGCGGATCTGGATCCGCCTGAAGCGATCGGTCTCCGACTGCACGAACTCTTCCCACCAGAAAAAGTCGGTGAGCTCGTAGTTGTGTCGGAGGTGCGCGAACGACTTCTTCACCGACGTCGAGCCGCCGAGGCGCGCGTAGTCGGCGCTCGCGGTGGCAAAGCCGAGGTTCGGGCCGATGCGACCACCGACGATGCCGGAAGTGCCCATGATGACGCCCTCGGTATTGCCCGCGTACGCAGAGAACGACAGACGGAGCCGCGCGCCGAACGTGGACGTGTCGAGCTGGCTGCGCACCGATTCGATGTTGACCTGCGCGGCGGCGCTTCGGGTCCAGAAGAGCGATGCGTAGAACGCCGCGGCGACCGCGGCGAAGGAGGCCGTTCTCGAGGATCGCACGGCCGAGGTATGGTTTTCGGCGAGTCGCACCGAAAGCCCCTGCTGGCGACCAATCTGCTGCGCTCGAGCACACCCCCGGCTTCGCGAGCCGTGACGACGCGCACGCGATGACCGAATCACCGCTGTGGCGAGCGGTCACATCGCCGCACGTTCTTCACTCGGGCGAGCCATGAGGCAGCCCGAGCGACAAGGGTGGGAGACCGACGAAACGTGTCGGACGCCGGCGTGGACGTCTCGCCGGACGCGCAGGCCGGGGGCGCCGAGTGCACACCCGCCTCGATTGCTTCGGCGCGACGAACGGACGCCGGGTACTCGTCTCGGCGGCTTCGATTGCGCGAGCAGCATCTGTGAGATATTGGCGCAGTCTTCGTCAGGTACGTGCAGCGCCGCGACGCCGCGCTCGAACGGCGTGTGCGATGGAACGGAGGCCGACGTGGTCGCGGGTACGACGTCTGGAAATGCGCGGCGCGGAGTGCGCCGTTGCTCGCGCGCGTGTTATCGATAAAGCATGCCCCAAGCCTCGTTCCGCTCTCTCCATTACATTTCCTGTCTCGCGTGCACCGTCGCGTTCGGCTGCGGTGGTGCGGCGCAAGCGCAAGCACAAGCGCCAAAACCTACGGCTCCCGCCGCCGGCGCCGACTCGACCAAGGCCACCGCGTCAGCGGATGCGAAGGAACAACCGGCGTCGGCTGCCGCCTCTCGACCGAAGGAGCTCCCACCGGAAGCGCCGCCGGATGCGGTGGTCACGCGCAGCGTGGCCGATCGCGTTTTTTCGCCGCGCATCGCGTACATGGTCAACTACCCCAACTCGGGCGTGAAGGACCTCGCCGATCACAAATGCTCCGTGAAGTTCCCCGAGCCGGGGAACGCAAAGGCGGCGTGCATGGACAAGGAGCGCGACAAGTTCACGGCCGACGTCCTCGTGTTCGAGAAATCCGACGAAGGCACGTGGCTCACGATCTACAAGCGCAGCGGCAACGCGCTCGCTCAGATGTCGAAGTCGAGGCTCGGCCTCGGCGAGGACACGCCGCAGCGGCTCGTCGTGAAGATCGAGAGCGAAAAGGGCTGGCGCCCGCTCTTCGCGGGCAAGAAAGAGTTCTCGGTGAACCTGCACGACGAGTACAGCGTCGAGCTCGACGACCCCCAGTACGGCCGCCTCGTCTACGACGCGCGCATCGGCTTGATCGACTAGCTGCTCGCCGTGGGAGGACACGCCCGCCCGCGACGCGGAGCTCGAAGGCCGAGCTTCCGCGACGCGGGCGTCGTCGCGATCAGCGGCAGATCCCGAAGCCTTCGAGCAGGATCGACGCGCCGCAAGTCGGGGCGGCCTGCGGGCAGTCGGCGTTCGTACCGCACACCACGTTCTTGTTCGCGCCGGTGCAGGTCGCCGCGCACGCCAGCGAGGAGACGCGGTTCGCGCCGCCGGCCGTGGCGGCGGCGGTGGTCTCGCAGCAGACCTGACCCTTGGCGCAGCTCTCGGGTCCGTAGCACCCGATGCTCGGGCTGTTCGCCGCGCACGAGGCTTGACACTGATAGCTGGTGACGAAGAGCCCGTTGCTCACGCCGCAGCACGTGTTCCCGGTTCCACATTGCGAAGTGGCGTCGCACCCGAGCGCGACGCTGCCGCCGCCGCACGTCGCGGCGCAGGCGTACGTCGGCGTGCCGCCGCCCAGCGCGGGCGTGAAGCAGCAGGTGTCGCCGGCGCCGCAGGTGCTACCGCCGCACACGACGCCCTTACCTACACACTCCGCTCCGACGCAAGCCACGCAGCGATGCGTCGTGGTGTCGCACTCGGGGCGATTGGCGACGCCGCTGCAGTCGGCCGTCTTCGTGCATTGGACGCAGTCGCCGCTGGTGGTGTCGCACACGGGCGTCCCGCCCGTGCAGTTCGCGTTGCCCAGGCACTGCACGCAGAGGCCGCTCGTCGTGTCGCAGTGACCCGTCGGCGGAGCGCACGTCGCGTCGCTCGTGCACTTGGCGATGCAGGTGTGGTTCGTCGTGTTGCAGACCTGGCCGTTCGCGCAGTCGCCGTCCTTGTTGCAAGCGACGCAGGTGTCCGTGGCGGTGTCGCAATGCGTACGACCAGCGGCGTTGCCGGTGCAATCCGAGTCCCCGGTGCACTGCACGCAGGTGAACGAGTTCGTGTCGCAGACGCGGCGTCCCGCGGTCGTGCAATTGGCGTCGCCTAGACACGCGACGCAAGTGCCGCTGGCGGTGTCGCAATAACCCGTCGGCGGCGCACAGCTCGCCGAGCTCGTACAGCCCGTCGCGCCACCGGTGCCACCGGCACCGCTCGCGCCGCTGGAACCGCTCGCGCCGCTGGAACCGCCCGCGCCGCTGGAACCGCCCGCGCCGCTGGAGCCGCCTGCGCCGCTGGAGCCGCCTGCGCCGCTGGAACCGCCTGTGCCGCCCGCGCCGCTGGAGCCACCCGCACCGCCGCTGCCGCCCGCGCTCGTCTCGCCGCCTGCACCGCTGCTACCCGCGGTTCCGCCGCTCGATGTCGTACCGCCGCTGCCGGTCGTGCCGCCCGCGTGCGATCCCGAATCGGGCTCCGAGCCGTCCGGCGTCGAAGCGTCGGGCACGTTTCCGGAGCCGCCCGCCGCCGTCGAACCCCCGGTGCTCGACGTGCCGCCGGAGCTTGCGCCTCCCGTACTCGTCGCACCACCGCTGTTGCCGGAAGTACTGCCGCCCGATGAATTGCCACCGGATGACGTGCTGCCGCCGTTTCCTGTGGCGCCGCTTCCGCCGGACGATTGCCCCGCGTCCGCTCCGCCGTTTCCGTTGCCGCCCGTCGTCGAGCTATCAGAACCGCAGCCGACGAGGCCACAGCCGACAACGAGGGAACCGACCACCGTCCACCCTAAACAACGAGAACCAAGGCGCATGTGAAGAATCCTTTCGACCCTGCAAATTAGATAGAGGAGTCCCGAAAGCCCACGTCTCTCCTCGAACACGATCGTAACCGAAGTGAGGCGGCGGCATGCGAATTTCATCATGAGCTATCCTTCAGCTTCACGAATGTTCATGAACTGCGCTTCGTCTCGGTGGTCGAGGTGCTCTCGGGGAACGTTCGAAAGCGCGCGCGCGGCACCCGACGCGTGACGTGTCCTCGGGCAGACATTGCAGTTGCCCGCAGCCGACATGCCGAGATCTGTCAGCGGATGCTCGCCATCGGGGCGGCGACTCGTGAACGCCGCACGAGACAATTGGCTGATGCGGCCAGCCGATGGACATCCGCGTGTCTTGGGGACGTCGAGCGCGGCCCTACATTGACCGTGGACCCGCTTTCAGCGGTCTACTGGCGGCGCCCGTGCAAGAAGTTCACATCAGCGCGCGATCGATCCAGCTGTTCGAGCCGCTGCTCGGCAATCAGCGCGTGCGTGCTCTCGAGCGACAAGCGGCGGCCATTCGTGACGCACTCCGCACTTGTGCGATCTGGAACATCAGTTCGACGGCCGTGGGCGGCGGCGTCTCGGAGATGCTGCACTCGCTGCTGCGCTATGCGCGCGGCGTCGGCGTCGACGTCCGTTGGCTCGTCCTCGAAGGCCCGCCGGAGTTCTTCCGCGTCACGAAGAGGGTCCATCACGCGCTTCACGGCTCGGCCGGCGACGGCTCACCGCTGGGCGCGGAGCAGGCTGCGCTCGTCGAAGCGGTGATGCACGAGAACGCGCTCGCCCTGGAGTCGCTCGTGCGACCGGGCGACATCGTCATTTGCCACGATCCGCAGACCGCCGGGCTCGTCCCGATCTTGATGCGCAAAGGGGCGAGGGTCGTCTTTCGATGTCACGTCGGTCAGGAACGTCATCTCGCGGAGGTAGAGCGCGGGTGGAACTTCCTGCGCCCGTACATCGAAAGAGTTCCCCTCGCCGTGTTCACGCGCGAGGCGTACGCGCCAGCGTGGCTTCACGGGAAGCGCACGTTCGTCCTTCCGCCGAACATCGATCCCTTCTCCGCGAAGAACCAGTCCATGGACGATTTCACGATCCGCGCGATTCTGGCGCAGGTCGGGTTGATCGAAGGCCCGTGGGAGTCGGCGCACTCCTGCTTCGTGCGCGACGACGGGAGCGCGGGCCGCGTCGACCGCGAGGCGGACGTGGTGCGCGTCGGCCGCCCGCCGTCGTGGGACACGCCCCTGGTCGTGCAAGTGTCCAGATGGGACGCGATGAAGGATCCCATCGGCGTGCTGCGTGGCTTTGCGCGCTTCGTCGATCCCGCGGCGTCACGCACCGCGCATCTCGTGCTCGCCGGACCGAGCATCGGCGCCGTGGCCGACGATCCCGAAGGAGCGAAGGTATTCGGCGACGTCCAGCAAGCGTACCTCGAGCTGCCGGACGCCGTGCGCCGCCGCGTGCACCTCGCTTTGCTCCCGATGACCGACCCCGAAGAGAACGCCGCGATCGTCAACGCGCTCCAGCGCCACGCCGCGGTCATCGTCCAGAAGAGCCTCGTCGAGGGCTTCGGTCTCACGGTGACCGAGGCGCTGTGGAAGCGGCGGCCCGTCGTAGCGTCCGCGGTCGGCGGGATCGTCGATCAGATCCGCGACGGCATGGACGGGCTCCTCGTCCGCAATCCGAGCGACCTCGCCGAGTTCAGCGGCGCGCTGCGACGCGTGCTCGACGACGAAGTGCTCTCACGTCGACTGGGAGAAGCGGGCTACAGACGTGTCTGCGCCAACTACCTGAGCCTCTCGGCGCTCGAGCGCTGGGCCGAGCTGATCCACCAAATCCTGACTCTGTAGCCCGCGTGTCCCCTACTTCTTCGTCGCGATGATGATGGTGCCGTCGCCGGTACGCACCTTCAGCGTGTTGCCGCTCACACAATACGGCGAAGGGTCGCCCGCCGTCGTCCCGCTGTCGGTCTGCTTGTCGGTTTGCAAAATATCGCCTGCGACGGTGTACGTACCCACCGAGTGATCGCCGGAGAACTTGCCCGCGCTGCCGGTGCAGGTGCAGCCCACGGTCTTGTCACCGGTGCACGTGGTGCTGCTGCCGCCGTCCTTGTCGAGGGCCTTGGCGAGCGCGGCGCAATCGGTGACGGGCAGCATCCCGCCGACGAGACAGCTTCCGGGGACCGTGAGCGTGATCATCGGCGTTCCCATGAGCGTCGTCTCGTACGTCCCGTCGCTGCGGAGCTCGATCGTTCCGGTCGCGTCCAGCGACACGTCCAACGACGCTTGCGGGCAAGCTGGGCCGAACGGGTTGCCCGTACCCGCGTCCTTCTTGTCGTCCACGCAAGCCGAGCTGACCGCCCAGCTTCCGACGATGTCGCCGCCGCAAGCGGAGAACGAGCAATCCACGGCCGCGGTGCCGGAGTCTTTGAAGCGGACGACGAACTTCGTGAAATGCGCGATGGCCGCGCTTGCTTTGCCGTCCGTCACCGTCGTGTCCAGGTCGACCCACGCGCCCGCCTTTTCGTCCAGCCACGACACCACCGCCGTCTGCCCGGCGCTCGCCGTACCCTCGACGGGAAGCGCGAGCGTGGCCGGCGGATCGAAGGTCGTCCCGTCGGGACCGAAGTCGTAGAGACTGCCGGTGACGGTCTTCGAATCCGGAAGATCGGCGCCGGGCGTCACCTTTTCCAGCGTGACCTTCGTGTCGCCGGAGAGAGATCCGGCAGGGATGTCCAGCGCTGCGCTGCCGAGCGACACCGTCCCGCCCTTGGCCGCCGATACCATGACCGAGACGGATGTGGCGCTCGGGGTGGTCGCATCGGGGTGCGTGTCCGTCTTCGGAGCACCGGCTTCGGTCGCACCGGTGTGCCCGCCGGTGCTCGGAGCGCCCGCGTCGTTCTTCGTATCCTGCGCTTTCCCGCCTCCGTCGCTGGAACACGCGGCAGCACCGAGCAGCAACGAAATAGAACATACCCCGACCCATCTCATCATCGGCAAACCTCCCATGGTTGAGCGCACGATAGAACGGCACGGAGCACCGAGCACATAACCCGAAGATGCGATTGACAGAGTCGCTCGGCGCTTCGGATAAGTAATGAAGAGCTTCATGGCCCCCCTCCCCCCAAGGAATCGCGCGGGGACGTCGGCGCCCGCGCCGGCGCCGCTGAATTCACAGGCGACCTCCGGCGGCGAGCCCCGCCCCACGCTGCATCACTACTTCACTTCACCAAGCTGTTCACGCCGTAGTCGAATTCGGAGGCGCGATTGCACAGCGTGCAGCTGTCGCCGACGAATTCTTTCTTCGCGTCGTCGTCGCCGTTCAGCTGCCACTGCCACCATTTCACGGCCATTTCCCAAACGCGATCCGGCTGCTCCATGAGCACGAGGTGCCCGGTGGAGTTGCCGCCGGTCATGAGAATCTGATGGTAGAAAATCCACGCGCCGGGTTGGGTGGCCATGTCGGTCGCGCCCGAAACGCCGGCGACGGTGGTGTTGCCGACGTCGTGATCGCCGGAGACGTTCAGGAACGGGACGTTGTTCGTCGACCCGGTGTTCCAGAAAATCACCGACTTCACGCGCGGATCCGCGGCCGCCTTGATCGTCGCCAGCGCGCCTTGCGAGTGCCCCATCGCGCCGATCTTGTCGAGATCCAGCTTGTGATAAAGGACGCTGCTCGAGTCTTCGTTCAAACTTTGCGCGTAGTCGAGCGCGCGTTCCTGGACCCCGTCGGTCGGCGCGGTCGCGGTCCACGTGGAGTTCGAAGCGATGATGACGAAGCCATAGGACGCGACCGTGCCGAGGAGGACGGCGTATCCGTGGGTCAGGCCGCAGGTGCCGTTGGCCCAGGTGATGACCGGATATTTCTCTCCGTCCTTCATGCACGCAGGGCGAAAGATCGTGTAGAGCGAGTAGTCGAGGCCGCGCGTGTTCTTCAGGTCGGCCGTCACCGCGTCGGGTTCCATGAACGTATCGATGCCCGTCGGGATACAGACCGGCTCCATCGAGTTGACCGGATTGACGAACTCCGTGTTCGCTCCCTGATTCCAGTCGATCTTCGAAGCGTAGGGGCCGGCCTTGATCGTCATCGGACCGTACTGGGTGCCGTCCGTGAGCGGGATGGGGATGAACTCTACTGCGGCACAAGGTGTTTCGAGCTTCTCTGCGGTGTCCATGTCCTTGGTCTTGCAGAGCGGTTGCACCGTCTTCATGCAAGACTCGAACTCCTTGCTCTCGCCGGTGCTACCGTCCGGCGTGAGGCTCGGACTGCTGCGGCCCGTCTTGTCGTCGCTGGAGCACGCGACACAGGCTCCGAGAACCAGAGCGCCGAGCAGCCACGCTTCGCGCGCGCTGCGCCAGACCTTGCGATGCCCGACACGCGCCGTCCTGATTTCGTTCGAGCTCTCTTCGTAAGCAACCTGTAAAGCCATCGTCGTCCTCCCGTGGATCGCCGGGCATGGAACGGACACCGCACGGAAGATCGCTTCCGCGTGTTCTCCGGCCGCCGGCGCTGCGGTAGCCTACACACCCGACTCGACGCCGTCTCCGGTTCGGCGGATAGCAATCAGCGCCGAACAGCTATCGCGAGGCGCCAGGAGGTCGCAGTTAGCCGCAGCGATCGTAGAGGGCGCTTCGACGTTCAGTCGTCGCCGCGCGTCAGCAGCGGATTACATTTGGTTCGCGTCGGCGAGGCGCAGAACGTGCGCCATGACGAGCGCCGTGGCCGTCCAGCCCGTCTGGTGGCTGGCGCCACAGCCCCGTCCGCTGTCCCCGTGGAAATACTCGTAGAACAGAACGAGATCGCGAAAGTACGGGTCGTCGGCGTACTTTCGCTGATCGCCGTGCACCGGACGAGAGCCGTCGGGGCGGCGGCGGAACACGCTCACCAGCCGCTCGCAGAGCCGGAGCGCGACGTCCCGTAAATTCATCTGGTTCCCCGAGCCCGTCGGGAACTCCACACGCAGCGAATCGCCGTAGAAGCGGTGATAGTTGAAGAGAGACTCGACGATGAGCGCGTTGATCGGAAACCAGATCGGACCGCGCCAGTTCGAGTTGCCGCCGAACATGAAGCCGTCCGATTCACCGGGTAAGTAACGCACTTCCATGTGCTGGCCCCGAGCATCGAATACGAACGGGTGCTCGAGGTGATACCGCGACACCGAACGAATGCCGTAAGGCGACAGGAGCTCGTTCTCGTCGAGCATCACCCGTAGCATGCGCACCAAGCGCTCGCGCGTCGGCAGCGCGATGAGCCATTTCTGAACGGTGCGACCGCCGGGGAGCACTTCGCTTCGTTGCTGGATGCGCTCTTGAACGCCCGGGACGTTTTCGAAGTACCAGCGCACGCGCTCGGCGAACACCGGGAGGCGCTCGCGGAAGACTCCCTCCGTGTACAGCACCGCGATCATCGGGAGCAACCCGACGAGCGACCTTACTCGCAACGGCGCGGTGCGGTCGCCGGCGCGCAAATGGTCGTAGTAAAATCCGTCTTCTTCGTCCCACAACCCCGTTCCGTCGAACGAATTGATCGCGGAGCTGATGGAGACGAAGTGCTGGAGGAGCTTGACGGCCATGTCCTCGTAGCTGGGATCGTACTCGGCGAGCTTGAGCGCCATCGACAGCATGGAGCTCGAGAACATGCCCATCCATGCGGTGCCGTCGGCCTGATCGAGGGTGACCCCGGCGGGTAGCGGCATGGATCGGTCGAACACGCCGATGTTGTCCAGCCCGAGGAACCCTCCGCCGAACAGGTTGTGCCCGAGGGCGTCCTTGCGGTTCATCCACCAGCCGTAATTCAGTAGAAGGTTTTGAAACGCCTTCTTGAGGAAATTCGCCCGCGGCAGGCCCATGTCCGTTTCACGCCTGAATAGGTGCATGCACGCCCACGCATGGACAGGCGGATTCACGTCGCCGAAATTGTATTCGTAGGCCGCGAGCTCTCCATTTGGATTCTGATACCATTCGCGAAGCATGAGCAGCAGCTGCTGCTCCGCGAAATCCGGATCGATGAGGGAGAAGGGGAGCATGTGGAACGCGAGATCCCACGCCGCGAACCAGGGAAATTCCCATTTGTCGGGCATGGAGATGACGTCGCGTGCGAACACGTGTTGCCAATCTTGGTTGCGCACGTGACGCCGCTGTTCCGGCGGCGGATAGACGGGATCTCCGTCGAGCCAGTCTCGAACTGCGTAGTAGTAAACCTGCTTCGACCAGATGAGCCCGGCGGCGGCTTGGCGGACGATGCTCTCGTCCTCCGGCCTCGATAGCCCGCGATAGTACGATTCGGTTTCTCGGACGCGCTCCGCGAACAGGTTCGTGAAATCCGTACCCAACGGATCAAGAATCGGCCGAAGCTCGGACGCGAGCCGGAGCTTGAGCACGACCTCTTTTCCCGCCGGAACGACGAACGCGTAGTGCGCGGCGGCCTTCGTTCCAACCTGGTCCGGATTGACGGCGTCCCGCGCCCCTTCGACGAGAAACCGATGAAAGGCGTCCTTCGAATGACGCGTGCCGTTCGCGTCGCCGTAGAGGCGAGCCGTGTCGGTTTCGTTTTCCGTGAAGAGCCAATCGGGCAATGCGCCGTCGGGGCCGGCGCCCGCCGTCAGCGCGTAACGCCCGAGATGCTCGTGCTGCGCGACGACGCGCGCCCGATCCAGGCGGCGAAGCTTCGGCGCGCCGTAGTTCTGTTCGTACCCGCCCTTCCACGACCAGGTGTTGCGGAACCACAGAGTGGGAAGGACGTGCAGCCGCGCCGCGTCGGGGCCGCGGTTCGCGATCGTTAACCGGATGCAGATGTCGTCCGGCGCGGCCTTCGCGTACTCGGCGAACACGTCGAAGTAGCGGTTTTCGTCGAAGAGCCCCGTGTCGAGCAGCTCATACTCCGGCGCGCCTTTGCCGCGAGCCTGGTTTTCGTCGATGAGATGCTGATATGGAAACTCGCCCTGCGGGTATTTGTACAAACCGCGCAGGTACGCGGCGGTCGGGAGGGCATCCAGGTAGTAGTAACATTCCTTGACGTCCTCGCCGTGGTTGCCCTGAGGGTTCGTCAGGCCGTACAGGCGCTCCTTGAGAATCGGGTCTTTCTCGTTCCAGAGCGCAAGAGCGAAGCACAAGAGCCCCAGCTGATCGGATATGCCGAGGAGCCCGTCTTCACCCCAGCGGTACGCGCGGCTTCGCGCGTGCTCGTGCGGGAAGTAGGCCCAGGCGTCCCCGTTCGCCGAGTAGTCTTCCCGCACCGTGCCCCACTGACGCTCGGAGAGGTACGGTCCCCAGAGTCTCCACTGCCGTTTGCCTTCGCGCGCTTCGAGCAACCGCCGTCGTTCCTCGTCCGAGCCGTTCGTCAAGGTTCGCCTCGCTTGTTCGGAGCTCGGCGAACCAGCAAATCCGATGCCGTGCTGCATCGACCCCGAAGTCGAGAAATCCGCGCGGAGCGCGAAAAGGCGCGAGTTTTCTGCACGCGAAAAGCGCGAGGCTAGATCGATTTCATCTCGAAGACGTGGTGCCCCCACGGCGGCATTTCTAGGTAAAGCCCGTTCTGAACGAGACCGTCGCCGTGGCGCTCGTAGCGGGCGTCTCCCAAAAGGTCGCACAACGCGAAATTTTTCCCGGCGAGGTTCGGCAGACCGACCGTGACGTAGCACTGGCCGGTTGACGCCGCGTAGTTCACCGCGATCAAGAGCCGGCGCTCACCGAGCACCCACGTCATGACCACCATGTTCCGCCACGTCTCGTTGCCTTCCCAAGCCGGGCGACAGAGCCACAAGGCCCACTGTCCGCCGTGCACCTCGGGCCGGCACAAGCAGGGTAATAACCTTGCATAAAAGTCGACGATGGACGGATCGGCCTTTTCATCCGGTCGGCGTCCGACGTGCATCGAAACGTGGACCCGCCGTCCTTCGCTTTGCCCCTCGTGGAAGAAGCGTAGTCCGGGGACCAGATACGTGATGACGGCGGCGGCTCGGTACATGTCGACGGGGAACGTGGCGGCAGCGCGCGGCTCGTCGTGGTTCTCGAGAAAGCGCGCCGAACGCCGTTGGTATTCGGGATCGGCGAGCAGGTGCTCACGGACCTCGTGACCGACGCCTGCCCTGAGACGATCGTAGAGCTTCTTGTCGTACGTGAAATCGAACCCCTCTTGCTGAAGCTCCCATTCTCGATCCCAATACACCTCGGCCATGAACACGAACGCCGCATGCTCGCGCCGAACTCTTTCGATCGCCTCGAACCAGAAGCGACCGGACACCGCGGAGGCTCCACCCGCCGGCGACGGCCGGTCGCTCCAGGTGCGCGCGAAGACGTCGGAAAGAAGCAGCATCGCCATGTCGCAGCGAACGCCGTCGCAGAGCGAGGCGATACGGAGGAGCTGCTCCGTCATCGCAGCGCGCAAGCCCGGGTGCCGATAGTCGAGCTGCAACGTGTCCGGCCATCCGGGGAAGTAAGGGTCGCGCCCGTGCGCCAGGACGATCTCCACGCCGCGCGAGCGCACACACACGTAATCGAGCGGCGCGCGCGCGAGATCGTCCTTGGTCCCATGGATGTAATACTCGGGATGCTCGTTGATCCACGGGTGATCCAAGCCGGTGTGGTTGGGTACGAAATCGAGCATCAGACGCAGGCCGCGCTGGGTCAGGCGCGCGCGCAGCCGCTGGAGCGCGGCGGTGCCGCCCCATTCCTGCCGAACTTCGTACACGCGGATCGCGAACGGCGAACCCGTGATGTCCTGCTCCGTGAGATCGGGCAGCGCTTGCTCGGCCGCTCGTCTCAGCGTGGCGTTCGTCAGGGATACGCGACGCGACGCTGGACTGATTTGCCAAACGCCCAAGAGCCACAAAAGATCGAAGCCCGACTCGGCGATCCGGTCGAGTGAGGAGTCCGGTAAGTCGTCGAGCGTCGCCGGACGACCGATGCGACGCCCGAGCTCCTGCAGCGCGATGCAGGTGTTGATCTGAAGCAGCAACGGATGTCGCCGAAATTCGGTTGGCATGCTGTCATCCATCGTGCCTGCAGGGCTCGTGCCGCTCGCGCCGCCTGCGCCGAGAGGTTCCTCATTCGACCAGCAGCGTGACTTTGCCCACCGTGCGCCCGGACTCCAGCGCCGCGTGCGCCTCGGCGACCTTCTGGAACGGAAATGTCGTCACCGGCGGCGCGGGAAGGCGTCCATCGGCGATCCACGGGAGGAGCGCGTCGAGCGCCTCCGTCAGCATCGACGTCTCGTCGAAGAGGTACGAAAGATTGAACCCCAGCACGCCACGATTTTCGCCGGTGAGAGCGAGCGGATGGAACCAGGGCGTGCGCACGAAGTCGACGGCGAGCTTTGCCCAATTCGGCTTGTCCTTGCCGCGCTTCAACATCGTATGGGCGCCGTACACGATGAGACGACCGGTCGGCGCGAGGTGCGCGTAACTCTGGCGGAGCGTCTCGACGCCGTTTGCGTCCAGGACCGAGTGAAAGCCGCCCGGCGCAATCCTTTCCGCGACCTGCCACAGCCGTTCGTTGCTGCGATCGATCACGTGGTCGGCGCCCGCGGCGCGAACGGCCTCTACCTTGTGCGGCGCGCCGACGACGCCGGTCACCTCCGCTCCCAGGATCTTCGCGATGCGAACCAGCGCGAGCCCCACGCCGCCGGCAGCGGAATGAACGAGCACGCGCCGCCCTACCCGAATTCGCGAGAGCTCAGCGAGCGCGTACCACGCGGTGAGGTGCACGACGAAGAAAGCGCCCGCACGGACCATGTCGAGCTTCTCGGGGCGCCGGAACACCTGCACGCGCGGCGCGACGACGTGCGTCGCGTAGGCGCCGAATCGCACCAGAGCCACCACCTCGTCACCGGGGGCGAGATCCGTGACGTTCGCGCCGACTCCGAGCACACGCCCCGAGCACTCGAACCCGGGCGTGATAGGCCAGCCGACGTATTTCTTCGCGGAGTCGTAGAGCCCCATGCGCACGACTAGATCCGCGAAATTGACGCCGATGGATCGCGTCGCGACGAGCACCTCTCCCGGGCCGGGCACCGGTGTCGGATGCTCCTCGAGCTTCAGTTTGTCGTGACCTCCGGCGCTGTGAACGACGATCTTCTGCATGACGGCTCTCCGCATCAATCACGGCGGCGGCGATCGATGCAACCGGCGAGCGCGTCGGGCGAGCGGTCGAGTTGCAACGGCCGCACGATGAGCCTCGTTTCAGGGCAATTCTCGTTGACCACGGTCCTGCTTCGAGCGCGCCGATCGCCGGGTCCTGCTCGATCTGGGACGGCTCCATCGGCATTCCCGTCCGTGAGACGCGTCAAGCTCTAACTACTGCGACGGCGGCGCCGGGAAGCTCTCCGGATCCGGACGATAGCGCGAACAGAAATCGACGACTTTGCCGTGCCCGGCCGCGGCGATCGCGTCGCAGCTGTCGTATCCCGCTTGCTTCGGATCCGCTGTGCAACCGCAGTCTTCGATGGGACCGCTGTCGGGCGAGTCGTAGTAAGTCCAGGTGAAGCAGCAATTCAGGATATCCGAACACAGACCATTCGCGAGCTGTTGTCCGACGGCGGCGCAGTTCTGCGCCGGCCACATCGAGTAACCCCCGTGGTTCTCTATGAACTGCGCCTGGTCTCCCAGAAACACTCCGTTGACCCTGCAGCTGCACCGCTGCGCGCCCGCCGGGGACCCTTGGCAGTCGGATTCGATCAACGCCTTCGGATCGTCGAAACAACTCGCGTAACAACCTTGCTCCGAAATGTACCAGTTACACATGCCGTCTTTGCCGGTGACGGTACCGGACGTCTTGTCCTGCTGCATGCAAGCGTCCAGCGCGTAATAGGTTTTCGTACACTCGGCGCCGAATATGCCGCTCCAGGGCTGAAAGAAGCAACCATTGCCGGTGCACGGGCACCAGTCGGTGCGCGCAATCCCGCACTTCACGTTGGCTACCCACTGGTCCCAGCAGTTGTTGCCCGCGCCCTCGGACTCATTCGTCTCCACCATGTTCTCACATACCGTGAATTCGTCACCGTTCGTCACGGGGATGTCCCCATCTGTCTGAGTCAGGCATTTGTTCGCATCGAATATCTTGCAAGCTTGCGTGGCGAGGCTCGTGCGCTCGGCGGCGTGAGGATCCAGACTGTCCACCACGCCGGCGGTGCCCGCAGCGCCCAGCGCTCCCCCACCGGCGATCGCCGCGTCGGTTCCAGCCGTCCCCGCGCTCGTGCCGCCATCACCGAGCAAGCCGGTTCCCGCGGACGACGGCCGTGCGCCGCCTCCCGTCGCGCCACCTTGCCCGGTTGGGCCCACGGTCCCCCCATCGTGCTGCGTTGCCCCGCCGCCGCCCGACGGCGTCAATGCCGCGTCGTGTTCCACTCGCCCACGTTCTCCGGCATCCGGGCTCTCGAGCACGTTCGCGACCTTGCCGCACCCCACGTGCGCTCCGAAAAGGAGCAGCGCTCCCGTAACTAACCCCGCGCTCCGGTGTCTCGATGTCATTCGTTGCGAAGCCCTCTTCGTCGATTCGGCACCGCTCAGTGCCATGGCTGGACCGTCGTAGCTCATGGAAGCACGCGAAATACTTGCGCCGCCGGGGCTCGACGACAAAACGCACCGAGCCGCGCGATCGCGTGAGCTACGGTCCCGTGCTCGTGGCACTTAGCCGCGCCATGATCCGCGTCCGTGCTTCCCGACTCGACGCGGCGGCGAAGCCGGCCGCGCGGAGCGGCGTCCGGGACGGCGTCTCCGACGACGACCTCGCGCTCCGCGTCCGGGGCGGCGACCGCTGGGCGGAAGAAGCGTTGTTCCGGCGGTACATCGACTATATTTCCGCGCTCGCTTTCCGGCTCTTGCGCGACCGCGCCGAAGGCGAGGACATCGTTCAAGATACGTTCCTCGACGCGTTCGCGCAGCTTCGCGCCGGCGCGGCGCCCGCGTCGTTCCGGGCGTGGCTCGCCGGCATCGCCGTGCACAAGGTTCACCGGCGCTACAGACGCAGGAAGCTGCGCGCGCTGCTCGGCCATCACTTCGCCGCCGTGGACAGCGTGCTTCAAGCGACGGCGTACGCCGGAACGTCGCCCGAGCTCCGCACCGAGCTCGGTCTGCTCGACGCCGCTCTCTGCCAGCTGGCGGAGGTCGACCGCGCCGCGTGGATGCTCCGCTTCGTCGAGGGATACGAGCTCGAAGAAGTCGCCCACCTCTGCGGCTGTTCCGTCGCCACGGCGAAGCGTCGCATCGGTCGCGCGCGCGCCGCGGTGGACGCGCACGTGGAGCTCGAAGAGGTGAGCGATGCCTAGCACGCGCCTCCCCGTTCCGGTGCGCGAGCTGCTCGACGAACGGCTCGCGGAGTCCGACGTGAAGCGAGCGTGGAACAGCCTGGAGGCGAAACGCGCGCGTGCGCCGCGGTCGAAGCGTCCATGGGTGTGGACGCTTCTCTTCGCGCCGGGCGTGCTCGGCGCGGTGCTCACGTTCCTGTGGATGCGCGCGCCCGCGCCCGGCGTTCTGCATCTGGCCGACGGAAGCGACGTCCCGCAGCACCTGGAGACGCGGGCGCCGTCGCTTCCGCTCGACGACGGCTCGGAGCTCACGTTGCGAGCCGGCACGCGTCTCGACTTGCTCGAAAGCACGCCGCGAATCTTCTCTCTGGCGCTCCGCCGCGGCGCCACGGTCTTCGAAGTGCATCCGGGGGGGCCGCGCCTCTGGAAGGTCGAGTGCGGCCCGGTGACCGTCGAGGTCGTCGGGACGCATTTCACGATCGTGCGCGACGAAAAACACGTCCAAGTGTCCGTCGATCGCGGCGCCGTCCTCGTCAGCGGCGAGCCCGTTCCCGATCGCGTCGTGCGGCTCGGACCTCAGCAATCGATCGTCGTTCCGCTGCCGATCGCGGCAGAAAAGGTTCCCAATCCACCTGAAGAACGACCCCCTGCGACCGACCACGGTCCGGCGCCGGCGCCCGATTCGAAGGACCCTTCGCGACCGGATCAGCTCGCCCTCGATCCGCCGCGCGCCCGGCGTGCCGCCGCGGAAGGCAGCGCGGAGGCCGTCGCACCGAGTGTCGACCCTCTGGCAGCGCCGTCTGCGAGTGAAACGGTAGATCGCGCGGCGCCGTCCGCGAGTGAAACGGTGGATCGCGCGGCGCCCTCCGTGGACACCCTGCTGGCCCAAGCGGACGACGCTCGCCTGGCCGGCAGATATCGCGAAGCCGCGGCGATCCTCGAGCACGTCGTGACGGAACGCGCCGGCGATCGACGAGCGTCGCTGGCGGAATTCTCCCTCGGGCGCCTTTACCTCGATTCGCTCGACGATCCGGCGCGCGCGGCGATTCATTTTTCCCGCGCGTTGTTGCACGGGCTCTCCGACGCGCTCGCGGAGGACGCCTATGCGCGGCTGGTCGAGGCCTACGCGCGCGCCGGCGACGCGAGGGCCGCGCGCGATATCGCGGATCGCTATCTCGCAAGGTATCCTCACGGCCGAAGGCTCGATGCCGTCAACCGCTGGACCGCCGCGCCTTCGCCCTGATCGACGCCGTCTCTTCGCGCGCGTAACTCGACGGCTCGTGCTCGGCGGAGCGCTCGCGTGGTGTCCGTCGCTGCGCGCTCGACCGTTCGACACCGTTTACTTCGGCGGCACATGCTTGCCCGAAGGCGTCGAACGCGACGAGCTCGTGAAGATCCTGGGCGCCGAGCTCTCGCCGAGCGTGATCGCGCCGCTTCGGACCATCCCCGGCCAACCCGACGACGCCGTCGTGCTGGCGATCGATCGCTGCGTGGAGACGCCGCCTTCGGTGCGCATCAGCGTGTGGCACGGAGCCGAGCGGCGCGAGCGAGTCGTCGTCCTGGCGGACGTGCCGCCGGAAGATCGAACGCGAACGCTGGCGCTGGCGCTCGCCGAAACACGCTCCGATCCCACGGTGTCCCGGCCCGCGGCGCCGGAAGCCGCGCCGCCGGCGCTCGAGCCGCCGGCGGTCGTGCCGCTACCGCACCCGGTATCGCCGCCGATGCCGGTGACGCAACCGACGCCGACGCGCGAACCGTCGAGCTTCGCATTTCGCGCGAGCCTTGCATTTCGCTATGCGACGGAAACGTCGACGCCCGCGGGCGGCATCTTCCTCGGCGTCGGATGGCCGCGCTTCGGCGCGGGGGCGAGCGTCTTCGGCGCCCGGCAGAGCGTCCCGATCGGGCAAATCACGCTGTGGGTGACGTCGGCAACGGCTTACTACGACGCCGTCCAATTCTCCGAACGCCTGCGGCTGCGCGGCACGCTGGATCTCGGTTTCGCGATCGCGTCAGGCGTTCCACGGGCGCCGGCTCGCGCCGAAACGCAGGCTGCGTTCGACGCGGCGCTGCACGCCGGGCTCGTCGCGACGCTCTTTCGCGGCACGGCGAACGACGTCGAGGCGGCGCTCGCCGTCGGATACTCGTCGAGCCTCCGCGCTCGAGCGGACGGCAAGGACGCGGTAGGCCTCGATGGTCTGCTGCTCACGGCCGGCGTCGGCCTGGGCTTTCGCTGAGGCTCGCCCGACGCGGGCTAACTGCTCTGCCCCGTGCAGAAGAACCGAATCGAGTTGTAGTAGCTGCCGCAGACGCTGTCGCTGCCGTCCTTCACGATGCCCTCACAACCGGTCTTCGCGCTGTCGTTGGTGATCCGCTCGCAGCAGGGCTCGAGATCGGCGCACGTCGGCACCGCGGGACCAACCGGCAAATCCGTGCAACTGCTCGAGCAGCTCTTCTGCACGCACGGGAGCAAGGTATTCTGGATGCACGTCTCACACGGCGTGTCTGCCACGCAGGAGCTACACGGATCGGACGCGTCGGCGGCGCACGACACGAGGTTCTTGCAGGCCCCGCCGCTGAAATTCGCCCCGTAACACGTCTTCATCGCGCTTGCGCACTTGCTCTCTACGCAAGATTGACAAGCGCTGGACGTCGCGCCGCCGGTTACGCACTTGGACAACGGCGAGCTCGTCTCCGAGGAAGAGCTGCTGGTCGCGTTGCCTTTGTTATCGCTTCCGCATGCCATGACCAGTGCGGTCACCATCAGACCGCTGAGCAATGCTCGAACGACGTTCATCGATTTCAGTCCTTGAGGGAGGTTCACGGTGGACGCGCTCACCGACGACGCTTCGTAACTATTTCCTGCTGCGACAACAAGACGCGTTTTTGCGAACGCCGCGACTAGCGAACTGCGCCGCGCCCACGACTCGATGGACTTCGCGCAAGGCTTGCGTCGCGACCTCGAATGGTGCTCGAATATTAGGCGCAAATTGGCCGTGCGTGCCCGTTCGTGCCGCCGATTGTGTCTCTACGCGACGCAATCCAGCGCTGTTTGCCTTGCGCGCGGGGGGCACCCGGCGAGCGCGGGCGTCGCCGGAAAGGCCGAGAAGGGCACCCAAACGGCCGCTGGCCCCGCGACCGTGGTGTGCGCTTGCCTCCGCGCGTGTGCGTCTCGCCCCGAGCTGCTCGCCGCGACGAGCGCGACGTGACTCGCATGATAAACTCGTAGATTGCCCCAGGGCGCGTTCGCGATGCGATGCGCCTTGTTTCTACATGGACGGAACGACACCCAGCGAGGAGGCTCGGAGCCTCCCCTTCCGAGTCGCGGAGCGCTACGAGGTCACCGAGTTGCTGGGCCGCGGCGGGATGGCCTCCGTCTACCGCGCTCGCGACGACGCGACCGGCGCGGCCGTCGCGCTGAAGCTCCTGACGGCCGACGCCGACGCGAAGCGAACCGTCCGCGGCGTGGAGCTCTTCGAGCGGGAGTTTCACACGCTCGTACATCTCGCCCATCCGCGCATCGTCCGCGCGCACGAGTACGGCTTTCACGGAGAGCAGCCCTACTACTCCATGGAGCTCCTCGACGGCGGCGATCTGCGCGAGCTGTCGCCGCTGCCTTGGCAGGAAGTGTGCACGGTCGCGTACGAGATCTGCTCCGCGCTCTCGCTGCTTCACTCGCGAAGGCTGGTGCACCGCGATCTGACGCCGCGCAACATCCGCAAGACGTCGTCCGGACAGACGAAGCTCATCGATTTCGGCCTGCTCTCTCCGATGGGAGAGACCACTCTTCTCGCCGGTACGCCGCCGTTCGTCGCGCCGGAGCTCATCACTACGATGGCGCTCGACGGCCGGAGCGATCTCTTCTCGCTCGGCGCGACGCTCTACTACGCGCTCACGCGCCGGCAGCCATACTCCGCCCGCGCGTTCGACCAACTGCAGGACGCTTGGCGATCGACTCCTGCGCGGCCTTCGCGGCTCGCCCCCGGCGTCCCGGCGGCGCTCGACGACATCCTCCTCGGGATGCTGCGCATCGACGCCGGTTCGCGCCCGAAGAGCGCCGCGGAGGTCATGGAGCGGCTCCTGCCGCTGCTCCCGGCGCGCCCCGACGACGAGCTCCGCGCCGCGCGCGCTTATCTTTCCACGCCGAAGCTCATCGGACGCGAGCAGGTCGTCTCGCAGTTCCGCAAGCAGATGCTGCGCGCCGTCCGCGGACGCGGCGGCGGCTTCGCCGTCGTCGGAGAGGACGGCAGCGGTCGCTCCCGCATGCTCGACGCTTTCGTGCTCGAGGCGCAGCTCGTCGGCGCTACCGCGGTGCGCTCCGGTTACGCCGACGCCGGGCAGTCCTTCGGCGTCGCCGCGTCCATCGCCGCGCAGATTCACCGCGCGGCGCCCGCGGTGGCGCTCACCGCAGCGCTGGCCAACGCGAAGTCGGCGGCTCTGCTGTACCCGGGCGCGCCCGAACCCGCAGACGCGAGCACGGCTATTTTGACGGACGTCACCCGCCCCGATCTGGATCGCGCGGAAGTGCAGACCGCGCTCCGCAGCTTCATTCTGGAGTTCGCCAATCGACGGACGCTGGCGATCGCGATCGACGACCTCGATCGGATCGACGAGCCTTCGGCGGCGTTGATCGCCTCGCTCACGTGGGAGGCGGCCGGCCGCCGTCTCGTCTACGCCGGCGCGCTCTCCGATCGGAGGCCAGACTCGACCGACGCAGCCGTCTCGATCCTGCTCGAACACGCCGAACGGATCGCGCTTCAGCCCCTCGGCGGGGAGGAGGTCAAGGCGTTGCTCGCGTCCTCGTTCGGTGACGTGCCGAACCTCGCCGGGCTCGCCGCGAAGATCGCGATGCTCTCCGGCGGGCGGCCGCGAGAATGCATGGCGTTCGCGCAGTGCCTCGTCGACGAAGGCGTGATCGCGTACGCGGGCGGCAGCTGGACGTTGCCGGCGGAGCTCCCCGACGGCATCTTGCCCGCGAGCCTCGAGGACGTCTTCAGCCGCCGGATTGCGCAACTCGGGCCCGTCGCGCGAAGGATCGCCGCTCTGCTCGCCGAAAATCTCGTCGAGCGCCTCGGCCGCACCGACCTCCGCGCCATCGAGCTCGCTTCCTTGCGCGAGCTGGACGCGGCGCTCGACGAGCTGCTCGCGTCGCGAATCGTCTCCGGCGACGCGACAGGCTACGCGCTCCGAGGAAGCGGCGTCGCACGAATCTTGAGCACGTCCTTGAACGAGGCCGAGAAGCGGCGCGTGCACGACGACCTTTGCGAGCTGCACGCGCGCGCCGGACGGCACCTGCTGCTCTGCGTGTACCACGCCTGCTCGGGGAGCGATCCGGGGAAGTGGCTCGACCGCCTCGCCGCCGAAACGACGACGAGCGATGCGCGTACGCTGCTCAGCTTCTCCTCGCAATCGGAGCTCGGCACCGCGCGCGTCGCGCGCGCGCTCGACCGCGCCCGCGCCACCGCGGAGCGTATCGGCAGGCCGGAGCGCGAGCTGCAATCGATCTGGGTCTTGCTCGCCGGCGCTTGCGCGCAAGGCGGTGACCCCGCGCATTTCCATCTTCTGCGGGATCGTTGGCTCGCGAACCTGAAGCGCGACACGGGTTACGACGACTGGCAGCGCCTCGATCCGTCGCTGGATCCGAATACGCGCGTCATGACCGCGATCGGCATGGCGGTGCAGCGGTATGCGGCGACGCCCGAGCCGTCGCGCGTTCTGCCTCCGCTGGAGGCGATCCAGCAGCTCGTCGCATATGCGGTGTTCACCATCTCGGTCGCGGGGCGCGTGCAAGATCTGGAGCTCCAGGCGTCGCTGCCCGAGCTGCTCGAGCCCTTCGCGCCGCTCAATCCGCTCATCGCCGCCATGCTCACGAACGCCCACGTCGTGCGCCTCAACGGCCTCGGCAAGCGCGAGCAAGCGCGCCGGGAAAACCTGAGGCTACTCGAGCAGCTCGAAGGCGTCAGCGCCGAGCAGTTGCGCTACGTCGAGAAGATCCGCGCCGCCGTCTGCTACTCGCTTTCTTCGGGGGAGGCCCTGCTCGGCATCCCACCCGTGCACCTCACCCGCTTCGCGAGCGAGCAAGATCCGAATCACCAGGTCAGCGCTCGACTCCTGCAGATGATCGCCGCGCTCCAGCAAGGAGACGCGGAGAGCGCCGAAGCACATCGCCACACCGCCGAGCTGCTGTCGCTCCAGAACAAGGCGTCGTCGATGTTCTCGACGTTGCCCCTGGAGCTCGAAACGTACGCCGCGGCCCGCGATCTCACCAGAGTCAGACAGGTGCGCGCCGGGATCCACGAGTTCGCGAGTCAGTTCCCGGGCTGGGCGCCCTTGAGGCACGTCGCCGACGCCTACTACCTCCGGCTCTGCGGCGATCTGCAAGGCGCGCTCGACGCGGCGGAGTTGGCCGTCCAGAGCGGCCAGCGCGGAGGTCTCATTTCGAGCTGGGTGTGGACCGCCAGGACGATCGCCGTCGAGCTCTTGACCGACCTCGGACGACCGCTCGACGCGCTCGCGCTCGGAAGCGAGGCGCTGGAAGCGTGCCGCTCGCTCGACGCGCCTTACATCAATCGCAATCTGTCGCGCGCCATCGCCGGCGCCGAGACGAAGCTCGGGCGCCTGACGGAGGCCGCCGCGCGCGTCGAAGCCATCATCGCAGAACAGAGGACGCTGGACATCACGGGCGTCCAGCTCGGTCAGTCGTACGAAGCTCGCGCTCGCGTCGCCATCGCGCAGGAGGACAAACAGGAGTTCCATCACTCGCTGGCCCTCGCGCGGGAGCAATATCAGCGCGGCAAGAAGTCGGCTTTCCGCGCGCTCTACGAGCGGCTCGCCGACGAGGGTCGTCAGGCAGGGTTGATCGAAGAGACGCCGGGCGCGGTGCTCGGGCAATTGGACGCCGCGCCGCGCTCCACGATGGACCTCGCCGACATCCTGGATGGGTGCGCCACGGCGCGGGAGCGCGCAGAGCGCGCCCTCGCTCTGCTCTGCGACGGCGACACACCGACGAGCGGACATCTCTTCCTCTACACGAAGGACGGCTTGACGCTGGCCGCGTCGAACGCCTCCTGCGATTCCGTCACCGAGCTCACGCGGTTCGCAAAGGATTGCGTCGAAAGCGAGAGTCGCGCCGACACGATGGAAACGGGCGCGATGACTTCCGTCCCGCTCGGGACGATGTCCGGCGAGTGGCGCGACGTCGGCGGCACCTGCTACGACACCGTTCTGCTGGGCGCGCTCATGTCGGGCACGTTTTGCATCGCCGGCGTCGCCTTGCTCGTCCGCCGCGGAGACATCGCGACGAGCGGCGCACTCGCGCAGACCGTGGCACGAGCGCTGATCACGGTCGGAGACGCGATCAGCGTCTCGGCGGCTTGAAGCGATCTGCGATCGCCTCGACCCGGGATTGCGCATTCGGCGAATCGGACTCCAACGCTTCGTCGCGATCCATCGCGACGCAGAACGAGCGCGGCCCCCGGGCCTGCAACAATTCAACACAAAGGCGTAATCCCCTCTAAACGAGGAGGCGGGATGTTCTATGCGAACCACGATTTCAGCCGCGGAGACTCAATAGATGAAAAGCCCCAAGAACGTCCCACAACCCCCGGTGCTCAGCCGGCGCGAAGCGCTCGGAATCATCGTGAGCGCCGCCACCGTTGCCCTCGCGTGCAGCGGCACGTCGAACGGAGACGAGACCGACGCCGGTGACGGCGGTGGCTCTCGGAGCACGGGCACAGGAGGCGCTTCGGGGTCAGGAGGCGCTTCGGGGTCAGGAGGCGCTTCGGGATCCGGAGGCGCTTCGGGATCCGGAGGCGCTTCGGGGTCAGGAGGAACATCGAGCAACGCCGGTGCCGACGCGGACGCTTGCGTCGTCACGCCGGAGGGCGAGATCGGCCCTTACTTCGCGGACGACAGCGACGCGCGCTTCAACAGAAGCAACCTGCTCACGAACATCGACGGAACGAACGAACAGAGCGGCATTCCGCTGACCCTCACCGTGACCGTGCTCGACGCGCAGAAAGGTTGCGCGCCGTACGTCAACGCCCAGGTCGACATCTGGCACTGCAACACTTCCGGCGTGTATTCGGACCAAGCCGCGGAGAACACGACCACGGAGAACTGGCTGCGCGGCTATCAGATCACCGACGCAAACGGCCAGGTTACCTTCGTGACGATCGTCCCCGGCTGGTACCAGGGGCGCACCACGCACATCCACTTTCGCGTGCGCTCCGCGTACAGCGCAGCGTCCTCGACGACCGACGGCACCAACACGACCCAAGCCTTCTTCGAACAAACCTTCGTCGACCGTCTAGCGACGAACGTCGCGCCGTACGACAAGGAAGGAAAGAACCCCACCACCAACGCCAGCGACCGCGTCTACAGCGAGCAAGAAATGGGCGCCAACGTGCTCACCCTCACCGGCGACGACACCAACGGCTACGCGGCCTCTCTGACGATCCAACTGCCGATCACGACCGAGTACTCCGACACGCTGGGCGGCGGCATGCCGGGTGGACCGCCCGACGGCGGCATGGGCGGTCCGCCGGGTAATCCTTGAATTCTCACTTCGAGAATTTGAGCGCCACCGTGATGCCCGAAGCAGTATTTCCGGCGACGCCGGTCGCGACGCCGTTGACATGCCCGATCCGGCGCTCGACGAAATCCCCCTGCAATTTCGTTTGCGCGCCCGGGAAGATCTGAACTTCGACTTTCGGTTCCGTAATCTGGCGGTCGTTCCCTGAAGCGCAAGTATTCCAACGACTTGTACAGGCAGCAGGCAGGCCGGGCTGGTCATGATTTGTCAGGGATTTCGGGTGCTGATTCAAGGTTTTGCTATGGCCAGTGACAAAACCCTGGCCGTGGGCCCGAACCCTATCTGTCCCCGCTTGATACTTCCTAAATTCGGGACATATTTTCCTAGTGAGACCACCTCGTGCCGTTCGAGCTTCGTCTGCCCAACGTCGTCCTCGCCGCCGCCTGGAAGGTGAAGATACGCGACAAGGAGCGGAACGAGGAGCCCCACGTCTCGATCCTGTTCAAGGGCGGCACCGTGTACCGGTTCGGTCTTCGGAAACAATCCTTCCTCGACGCCCAACCCGATCCCCGGAACGTCCCCGATGAGGTCACCGAATTCGTCGTGGAGCACTTGAACGAGTTCATCGTGAACTGGGATCGTCTGTACCCGGAGAACCCGGTTTCTTCGGTCGGAGATGACGACAATGAATGAGCCCGTCCTAATGATCGAACGCGAGGCTGCCCTCGTCGCGCCGGCTGGGTCGCAAGGTCGTCGCGCTACGACAGTGAAATCCCTTGCCGACTGGAAGAGGGCTCTCGTGGACCATCCTCGTGGCGTCTGGGTCTCCACCCATGGGTCCGCTCTCGCCGAATGGATCACCACGTCCGGAAGGACGCACTCGTCGCAGCGCCTTCTTCTCCTCGGCGATCTTCCGAGCACCCGTTGGGAACTGCTCCGAGCATGGTTCGAGTTCGCCGTCAGGGAGGACGGCTACCGGCTCCTTCCCCGCGAGGATCTATTCGACGTGCTCACCTCTGAGCAGCGAGAGGATCGCTTCATCGGAGTTGCTGCCGACAAAGAAGCGGGAGCCGTCCTCCTTCTCCGAGGGAACCTCGAACCTCTCGTTGTTCCGGTGTCCTGGTTCCGCAACGCTCCCGGCATGTCGGAACCGAACCTCGACGATTACGAGATCACCGACTGGGGCAACACGGTCCGACTAGGTGAGTACGAAGCTTCCGCCGACGCGATCCTCTACTCCTTCGACCGTGACTACCGGAAGCGGGCCAAGGCACGGAAGGTTGAGCAAGATCGCACCTTCGGTGGTGCCCTCCGAAGGCTCCGGCTCCTAAAGGGTCTCGGGCGCTCCGACTTTCCGGATATCAGCGCGAAGGAGATCGCCCGCATCGAACGAGGCGAAGTCGAGCGACCACATGCCGCGACTTTGAAGCTCCTCGCCGATCGTCTGGACGTTCCGCCTGAGGAGATCGAAAGCTACTGAATTACCGCAGAATGGCTCGTCATCGCCAGGGCTCGTGGACAGGTCGGCACGCTACGGCCCGAATCGACTAGCGGCGGTTGTCACCACCGACAAACCTAGATGGCTGAATCTTCCCTGGCTATGGCGGGAAGGGACTCCACTCGCATATCAGCGCGCCCGGGAAGATTCGAACTTCCGACTTTCGGTTCCGTAGGACGATGCAAAGCCTGCATTTTCAGTTACTTGCGAGGGGACGTGGCAGTGAAAATTGCCACGAATCGCCCCCTGAGGCCGGAGTTCCCGTGAGGCCGCCGTTCTCGTTCGCCCACGCCTTATCGGTCTCGGCGGCCAGGTCGGCCACGGCCGAGTCCAGGAGGTGGGCGTAGATTTCCGTGGTCCGGACGGAGCTGTGGCCGAGCAGCTTCCCGACCTCCCCGAGCGTCCACTTGCGACCCCACCATCCGCAGAGGAGCGCCGTGGCCGTGGTGTGGCGGAGAAGGTGCCACCACACCGGACGGCCAAGAGCACCCTTCGCCCGGGTCCACGCCTTCGGGACCTTCGCCTGCCCTCGGAGAGCCCCTCCGCGTGCTCGCCGCTTTCCACCAGCCGCCGGGGCTCGATAGGGTGTGGGGAACATGAGCCCGAGCGGGTTGTGCGGGGCGTACTTCGGGAGAACCTTGAGCCATTCCCGAGCCGCTTCGAGGCCGATCCCGAACAACGGCACCTTCCGGGGCTTCTTGTTCTTCGGCAGGCGGCCCTTGCTTCCGAACCGCACGTAGACGTAGGGCCGAGCCCCCTCCAGGTGGACGTCGGCCAGGTGCAGGTTCCACTGCTCCCCCTGCCGAAGGGCGGTACCTGCGGCGAACTGGATGATCCACCACTCGGGATCGTCCCCGACCGCGGCTCGAAGGATCGCCTGCTCGGCGGGCTTGAGGGGCCATTCCTCGGGGATGTGATCCTCTGCGACGTCGTCTTCGGTCTTCACCAGGCGAATTCCGAGCGCCGGGTTGGTCTTGATCAGCCCATCATCCACGGCGTCCGAGAGCATCCGGCGCAGAAGGCCGAGGCATCGCTTCCTCGTCCGGTAGCTCAACCGCTTCTTCGGACGCTTCCCGTACTTGTGCTGCGTGTCTCGGTCCTTCAGGGACTTCGCCCAAGCCACTATCTCACGGGTCTCGATCGACGACATGGGCCTGGTTGCAAACT
>DASZVB010000132.1:0-91955 GCA_035547195.1 Polyangiaceae bacterium | reverse complement strand
CCCATGCCAGACCCATGATCTCACCCAACCTCAACCCGCAATGACCCCCCAACAATAGGAAGACGACATAAACGGGACCGAGCTGGTGAGCCAGATTCAAGGCGGCTTGAAACTGTTCCTCACTAATGACCTTGTTCTTATAGGGAGAAAGAGCTTTATCCTCATCTTTGCCGAAGGTCTCGATGGGGGGACATGGCTTTGCTCGGAGCCCCTTGACATGCAGGGTTTGCAAACAACTCTTCAACCGAGCCATGAAAAACTTGGCGGTTCGCTTGGTAATCTCCCCGTTGGCAATCTTCCGATTAAGAGACGTTTTTAGAGTCTCATTGATGGCATTACCGTCAATGTCGTCTACAGGGTAATTCCCCAAGACTGGAAAGATATGCAGTTCAAAGAGTCGTTTGGTGTTGAAGATAGTTAGCTCTTGCCTACCCCGATCCTTCATACGTTTTTCGTATTCGGGATAGGCTTCCTCCAGAGTTAGAGCCTTCGTTTTGATAACCGGAAGCTCTTCCGTTTCTTCTTCGAAAGGGACGTGCTGACCCTTCTTAACCTCATATCGGAGCGTTTCAGCGTGCTCCTGAGCTAGGACGATATTCTTGGCTTTTACCACCTGGCTAAAGATGCGCCGTCTAGAGGGAGAGCTTTCTAGCCGGTAATCAATCAGGATTCGAAACCTGTTGATTCCGTTCTCCGGCTTATAGGGAGAAACCTTTGCTATTCGTGCTTTGATAACCTTTGATTCGCTCATTGAATGACTTCCTTTGAAAGGGCAGACGACTCCCGAACCCCGGCAACATGCCGTTACGAGATGGGCGCCCCTTGCAGGGGCAAGATAGGCACGACTGCCGCGGTTACAACGGCAGCAGAATTGTGCATAATTCGACTTCGTGCATTCTCGGGTGACGAAGGTGCATACTGTCGGTGTGGCGTTCTTCCAGCCGGACTGGACGGCGCACAGTGTCAGCGCAAGAATTGCGACACGGATTGCGACATGACCAAGGGACCAGAATGACCACCGGTCTAACTCTAGGTAATCGCATGCGCTTTCTCCGCCAATCGGAGATCCGCAACATGACCATCGAATGCACCCGCGTCGGCGGCCTGAACCTGTCGCAGGGCGTCTGCGACACGCCGGTGCCCGAGGTCGTACGGCGAGCGGCGCAGGCGGCCATCGAGGAAGGGTGCAACATCTACACGCGCTTCGACGGCCTACCCGATCTCCGCGCCGCCATCGCGAAGAAGCTCGCCCGGTTCAACGGCATCGACGTCTCGGGCGAAGGGGACGTGGTCGTGACGAGCGGTTCGTCGGCGGCCTTCTACGGCGCGTGCCTCGCGATCTTGGACCCCGGGGACGACGTCGTACTGTTCGAGCCTTACTACGGCTATCACGTCGACACGCTGCTCGGCGTCGGCGTCGAGCCGCGCACCGTCACCCTGAAACCCCCGGACTGGGCTTTCGACCCGGCGGAGCTCGAGCGAGCCATCGGGCCGCGCACGCGGGCCATCGTCGTGAACACCCCGTCGAACCCGTGCGGCAAGGTCTTCACGCGGGAAGAGCTCGACGTCATCGCGGCGTTGGCGCAAAAATACGATCTATTCGTCGTCACCGACGAGATCTACGAACACTTCGTTTACGACGGGCGCAAGCACCTGAGCCCGGCCGCGCTCCCCGCCCTGCGCGATCGCACCATCACCGTGAACGGGTTCTCGAAGACGCTCTCCATAACCGGATGGCGCGTCGGTTTCAGCGCCGGGCGCAAGGAGTTCCTCGAACGGCTCGGCTACATCAACGACCTCGTGTACATCTGCGCGCCGGCGCCCCTTCAGCGCGGCGTCGCGAAGGCGCTCGAGGTGCTCGACGACGATTTCTACGCCGGTCTCGGCGCCGAGTACGCGGCCAAACGCGACAAGTTCTGCGCCGCGCTGGATCGCGCCGGCATCACGCCCTACGCGCCGCAGGGCGCGTACTACGTGCTCGCCGACACCTCGCGCCTGAGCGGCGAGACGAGCAAGGAACGCGTGATGGACCTGCTGGCGAGGACGGGCGTCGCGGCGGTCCCAGGCTCCGCGTTCTACCGCGGCGGCGACGGAGACTCGCTCGCGCGCTTCTGCTTCGCGAAGACGGAGCGGGATCTCGACGAGGCTTGCCGACGCCTCGAGCGGCTGCACGTATGAGGAAGTGGCCATGCCGGACAGCGACATCGCGATCCCCAGTCGTGTAGGTATCGACCTCGGCGGCACCCGCATCAAGGTGGCCGAAGTGAGCGGGAGCCACGTGCTACGGAGCGAGTCCGTCGACACGCCGGCCCACGAGGGACCGGCGGCCGTGATGGACGCCATCGCCCGCGGCGTGAAGCGCATCACCGCTTCGCCGCGGCGCATCGGCATGGCCATCCCCGGCGAGGTCGATTCCCACGGAAAAGTGTGGCGGCTGCCGAACATCCCCGGCTTCGAGGGCTTCGACATCGCGAGCGAGCTGTCGCGCCGAACGGGCGCCGGGCTGGTCGTCGTCGAAAACGACGCGACCACCGCCGCCTACGGCGAGGCGCTCTACGGCCTCGGAAGAAAGTACGAAAGCTTCTTGCTCATCACGCTCGGCACCGGCGTGGGCGGGGGGCTCGTCATGGCGCGCCGCCTCGTCCGCGGCTCGCACGGGTTCGCCGCGGAGGTCGGCCACATCACGGTGGATCCTGCGCCCGGCGCTCCGCGGTGCGCCTGTGGCAACACGGGTTGCCTCGAAGCGTTCGCCGGAACGCACGCCTTGCTCGAAGCGTTTCGCCACGCCGGCGGCAGCGCGACGGAGGTGCTCACCATCGCCGAAAGCGCTCACCGCGGCGAGGCGGCGGGCAAGGCGGCCTTCGCGCAGCTCACCCGCGCCCTCGGCATCGCCATCAACTCGATCCAGAACTTGCTCGATCTCGACGCCATCGTGTTCAGCGGCGGCGTCTCGAAATCGTTCGATCTCATCGAAGCGCCGCTGCGAGCCGAGCTGCGGGCGCGGCGATACGCCGAGCCGCTCTCGGAGCTCCCGTTGCTCGTGAGTGACTTTTCGGATCTCGCGGGCGTGGTCGGAGCGGCGTACTTGCCGGATCTGGACTCGGCCAAGCAGCTCGGCGGGTGAACGGGCCCGAGCTGCGAACTCCCGTTCATCAAGTCGCCCTCGAGGTGGCGACGGTGACAGACGACAGCAGCACGACGCGAAAGACGTCCAGCGAGCGACGTCGCTCACTCGGCGCGCGCGCGCTGCGCGCGCATGCGCGCGCGGCGGCCGCGCGGTGGTAGTCCTCGATAAACACGGGCGATTTTCTCGGTCGATGACCGGCGCGCGCGGGGCACACGCATTGCACACGTCGCGACGCCTACCGACAGTGTCGCTTCGATGTACGACGACGCGTCGAGGGGCGATGAACCCGTATCTGGAGGACGTGATTCAATGCACCAATTACTTGGACTGGGTCTTCTCGCCGGCTGCGCCGGGGCACTCCTGCCTCGCACCGCGAACGCCGACCAATTCCATCACTACGTCAACAGCGCGAACACCATGACCATGAGTGTTCACTTTTGCGATCCGACGACCGCCCAACATGCGCCTGTCGCTCAGTGCGCGGTTGAACCAGGCTTCGTATTGACCGGCGGAGGAGCGGAGGTCGTCAACGACGGAAACCCCGGCGCTCTGCTGGTCAGCAGTTTCCCGGATAACGGGATGACGGTCTGGACTGCAAAGTCGAAGGACCAAGTCTATTCATACCCCCATCAGCTTCGCGCCTATGCGGTCGGCATCCAGCTGAGCGGGGTTTCAGAAGCAACGCTGCGAGCCAATATGTGGTGCAACCACGGCACGTCTCCCGTCAGCGATATACCCTATCTCACGTACAACGTTCCCGCTGGCTACAATCGCATAGGCGGTGGCACGGATGTGCATTACCAAGGTGCCGGTCTACTCCTGGTCATGTCCGTGCCGAGCGACGGCTGGAACGCTGGCGGCTGGACCGGCGAGGCAAAGGCGCAGGGCATCGAGGATCAAGGGACCATCGACGTCTACGCGATCGGTATACGCCCGACGATTCCCGTGTTCGGGGCCTTGAAGTTCTCGTATGGACTCTCGACCGATCCGCCGCCAGTCTGCGGCCCCGGGTACTGCAACGCCGCCGTCTACAATACCGATGCGAGCTACATCGTATCGTCGGTCGGCGCCTGGACGGACTACAATGGGAATGGCCGACTTCTCACCGTCATCGACCCAGTGGTGAACTATGGAGGCCTGCCAATACCCGGCGCGACCGCGCAGTCGAAGGATCACATCTATTCCGACACCGGCCAATTGCTTGCCGAGTTCGTGGTCATCGGCAAGCAATAGTCGCCCGCCGCACGGTGTTTCAGGGCGCGGCGCCGTGTGGATATGGCGGTTCCCACTTGAATTGACCGCCGCCAGATTCGGCCCTACTTGGGTGAGGGTCGAATCTGGCCGGCTTCTGCTCGAGATCTGGTCACCGCCATGGGAGCCGCCCCGCCCCGCGACGGCCCCACGACGGCGGGCGCCGCGCATCGACCCCCCACAAAATACAAAGGGCCACAAAAAGGTCCGCGGCGCCGCCCTGGAGCATTTGGGCGACGCCGCGTAAGAGTCGAGATGAGCTGTTGGGGTCGTGCTTTCGTTACTGACCGAGGAGGTGCATCGCCATCTGCGGCAGCTGGTTCGCTTGCGCGAGCACCGAAACGCCCGCTTGTGCGATGACCTGGTTGCTCGCAAGCTTCGAGGTCTCCTCGGCGACGTCGACGTCGCGGATGCGCGAGTTCGACGCCGAGAGGTTCACGCGCATCGTCTGGATGGCGTCGGTGGTCACCTGCAGGCGGTTCATCGACGCGCCGTACTTCGCGCGCTCGGTGGAGATGGTCTGGAGCGCGTTGTCGATGGTGGTCAGCGAGGCGAGGGACGCCGACGCCGTCGTGCCGCCAACCTGAGTCGTGCTGGACAGGAGCGTCGTGAGCGAGAAGCCGCCGAACGTGATGGCGAGCTGGTCGAAGGACGCGTTGTCGAGGCCGATCTGGAACGTGACCGTCGACGCCGTGGTGCCGAGGAGCGGCTTCTCGTTGAATTTGGCCGCGCCCTGGATGCGGCTGATTTCCGCCTGGAGCTGCTTGAACTCCGTCTCGAGGTAGCCGCGATCGGTAGAGGTCATGCTGCCGTTCGACGACTGCACGGCGAGCTCGCGCATGCGGCCGAGGATGCCGCCGACTTCGCCGAGGGCGCCGTCCGCGGTCTGCACCATGCTGATCGCGTCGTTCGCGTTGCGCTCGGCCACGACGTACGATCGGATCTGGGTCTTCATGCGCTCGCTGATCGCGAGGCCCGCGGCGTCGTCGGCCGCGGTGTTGATGCGTTGGCCGCTCGAGAGCTTCTGGAAGCTCGACTGCAGCGCGGAAGTCGTACGCTGCAGGTTCTGCTGGGCGTTGAGCGACGAGACGTTGGTTACGATACTGAGGCTCACAGCGAGGCTCCGGATTGGTAGGTGTTGCTGTTCGGCGCTTCATCCGCGTAGGGACGGAGCGTCAGCACTTCTCGGCTGGCGAAGCGCGTCCCCTGCAGGATGAGCTGCGCGCCGGTGCGCGTCTTCGCGTCGACGACGATCGGCGACATCATGTTGATCGTCGGGGCCATGCCGCTCTGGCAGGTGAGGACGAGCATCAGCGCGGTTTCGTCGCCCATCGGAGCGACGCGATCCGCGAAGATCGCGCTCTCGAGGGGAACGTCGGGATAGTCCTCGCAGAGCTCGTGCCCGGAGACGACCGGCAGCGCGAGATCGGGGTTGTGCACCGACTGCAGCCAAGCGATGCGCGGGCTCTGCTCGCGTTCGACGAGGACGAACTCCTTCTCCTCGGCGAATCCGATGAGCCCGAACGGAAACTGGATGACCTTGTCGTCTTCCAGCTCGAACGTGGTGTTGAATTTTCGGCTCTCGACTCTCATGCGCAGGCCCTTCAGCAAGCCCCATGCCGAGGCTTCTTGGGTAGGCGCGCCACCCTGAGCGAAGATCGTGCGAGCTTCTCGCGGCCGAGCAGCGCTCGGATTTGTCCACAGGGGAGGCGCGAGATCCGGCGGCCAAACGACGCCGCGCGCCGCGGCTACGTTGACGGATTTGGCGTCAGATCGCTGACGGGATAAGGAATTCCCTGCATGAAAGCCATCGTCATCACCACGCCGGGAGGACCGGAAAACCTGACGCTCGCGGACGTTCCGGAGCCCGAGCTGCGTCCCTCCACCGTCGCCGTTCGCGTCCGCGCGACCGCGCTGAACCGCGCCGATCTCCTGCAGCGGCGCGGACTGTATCCACCCCCGCGCGGAGAGTCGGAGATCCTCGGGATGGAGTGCGCCGGCGAGGTCGCCGCCGTCGGCGAAGGCGTCACCTCGTTCGCCGCCGGCGATCGCGTCATGGCGCTCTTACCCGGCGGCGGTTACGCCGAGAAAGTCATCGTCCCCGAGAAAATGTGCGTTCCGATGCCGCAGAACCTGAGCTTCGAGCAAGCCGCCGCGATACCGGAAGCCTTCCTCACGGCGCGCGAGGCGTTGTTCACGCTCGGCAAAATCCGACCGGACGACGTCGTGCTCGTTCACGCGGCGGGCAGCGGCGTCGGCTCCGCGGCCGTCCAGCTGGCTCGCGAAGCGGGAGCGCGCGTCATCGCCACCGCCGGCAGCGCGGAGAAGCTCGCGCGGATCGGCGAGCTCGGCGCGCACGTTCTCGTGAACTATCGCACAGAGGACTTCGCGGCGATCGCGATGCACGAGAGCCGTAAACACGGCGTGGACATCGTCCTCGATTTCGTGGGCGCGGCTTACTGGCCGAAGCACGCGGCGTGTCTCGCCGTCGGCGGCCGGTGTGTGTGCATCGGGGTGCTCGGGGGCGCGACCGCGGAGGTGAACCTGGCGCAGCTCTTGTCGCGCCGCTATCAGATCCTCGGCCTCGTGATGCGCGCGCGGGATCCTTCGGAGAAGATCGCGATCACGCAAGCTTTCATCCGCGAGACGCTGCCGCTCATCGCCGATGGCCGCTTGCGTCCCGTCGTCGATTCCGTCTTCCCCCTGGCCGAAGCCGCGAAGGCTCACGAGCGCATGGAAGCGAACGCAAACTTCGGGAAAATCGTGCTTTCGGTGTGAATGTCATTGGGCCGACGCGCCCGATTCACTCCTCGCAGGCCGAGCACCACCTCCGCCACGCGGTGCGGTACGCGCTTTCCATATTTCGCGCGAAGCGCGGTGCGTCCATGAGCGCCGAACCGAGCAGGCGGGCGCGTAAGTCCCGACGCAACGCTTCCAGCCGATCCAGGTCGGCGGCGAGCTCCGCCGCGACGCGGACATAGTCGTCGGGCGACCTCGCCGAAAGCTCCTGCAGGCCGAGGTTCGACATGATGGACAGCCCGGCCCTGCCGACCGGCGTGGCACCGACCAGCGTGACGACGGGAACTCCCATCCACAGCGCGTCCAGGCTCGTCGTCGCACCATTGAACGGCGCGGTATCGAGGCAGACGTCGATGCTTCCGTAGGCGCTCATGTACTCCGCGTGCTGCTTCCGCGGCGTGAGATCCACTCTGCGGGTGTCGATGCCGGCCGCCTCGAGGGCGGAAACCGCGCGGGCCGTCGCGTCTGCGGGGACGTGCAGCTGGAGTCGGGACTCTGCGACGAGATCGAGCAACCGCCCCCACAGGACGAGCAGAGGCCCGTTCACCTTGTGAAAGCTATGCAGGCAGCCGAAGGTGACGTGACCGTTGCGCCGCGCGGGCAGCATCCCGACGTCCGGCGTCGCCTCGAGCGGCGCATAACACCAGAACGTATCCGGGAGGGCGAGCGTGCGTTCGGCATAGACGCCCGCGTCGACGTCGGGCGGATCGAGGTAGGGGTCGGTGAGGCGATAGTCGATCGCGTCCAGACCGGTCGTGCCCGGGTAAGCCAGCCAGCAAACCTGCAGCGGCGCGGGCTTTCTGGCAAAGGCGCGCAGGCGGCCGTTCCCAGCGTGCATCGTGAGATCGACGAGGATGTCGACGCAATCGGCGCGAACTCGTTCGGCGACGCCGCGATCGCTCACGCCGGCGACGTTGCGAAAAACGTCCGCCGCGCGCTCGACGCGATCCGTAATCGCGTCCGGAAACTGTACGCTCGAATAGCAATACACCTCGACCGCCGCCCGGTCGTGGTGCTCGAGCAGCGGGAGCATGAACACGGAGACGGGGTGACGATAGAAATCCGGCGACACGTAGCCAATCCGCAGCCGGCGCTCCGGGTCGCGAATATTCACGTGCGGTCTTCTCTCGACCGCGAGCGGATCCGCGTGCCGGCTCGCCCAGCGCCGCGCTTCCCTCGCGATCGCGTGCGTGTCGTACTCCGGCGAATACGACATCGTCAGCAGCAAGTTCGCGTGGGCGATGGGCTGGTGCGGTTCGAGCGCCAGCGAACGGCGGTAGCTCTCGATCGCCTGCTCCACGGCGCCCAACCCGACCAGCGCGTTGCCGAGTTGGAAGTGAGCGAGCGCCGAGCTCGCGTCCATTGCGATGGCGGCGCGGCACGCCGCCGCTGCTTCCTCGTTGCGCCGGAAGTCCACGAGCGCTGCGCCCATGTTCGCATGCGCTGCCGCGGAATCCGGAGCGAGACCGACTGCACGCCGAGCCGCGACGAGAGCGCCGTCGGAGCGACCGAGCTCCTTCAACACCGAGCTGAGCTCGACGAGCGCCTCGACCGCGGTGGGCTCGACCGCGATTGCCGCATGGTAAGCCGGGACGCATCGCTCGTGCTCACCCAGGGAACGCAGTAGCCGAGCGAGCGGTAGATGCACACCGGGCTCACGCGGCACCGAGAACGCCGAGCGCTCGAAATACGGCAACGCGGCCTCCGCCTGTCCGAGGGCGTTCAGCTCGAGGCCGCGTCGGAGGGCCGCCTTCCCCGCCCGATTGACGTCGCCGCCGCGGATCGCCGCGGCCGCCTCGCCACGCCCGAGCGCAAGGAGCACCGCCGCCGACACGTCGCACGCTTCCGTCGCGTCGGGCTTCAGGGCCAGCGCTGCGCAGCAATGACCGGCCGCGAGCTCCAGCTGTCCGAGCCGCTCTAGACTTCGAGCGAGCGCCAGCTGAAATACGAACGTGTCGGGCCGCAGATCCACGGCTCGCTGGAAGTTCAGCGCCGCCCCCGTGTGCTCGCCGTTCGACTTCAGCAGCACGCCGAGGTTGTAGAAGCCCTCGGCGAACTCACGGTCGAGCGACACCGCACGCAGGACCGCCAGCGCCGCCTCTCGAACCCGTCCGAGTCTCCGGAGCGCTTCCCCGAGGTTCGAGTGGTAGACGTGATTTTCCGGTGCGAGCTCGATGGCGCGGGTCAACAAGTCCGCCGCGCGCTGATCGTGCCGGAGCTGCAGCGAAAGCACGCTCCACGAGTAGAGGGCTCGATGGCTGGCAGGGTCGGCCGAGAGCGCCTTCCCATAGGTAGCCTCTGCTTCGGAATACCGGCCCGCTCTGTGATGCGCGAGCGCGTCTGCGAGGAGCCGCTCGGCTTCGGGCAAACCCTGGTCTGCGAGCGAACTGACCATGGGACGACGGCTGGAGCGCGCTACGTGCGAACCGTCATTTTACTAGACCAGAGCGCTGTAAGGCGTCAAGCGCCCGGGACCGTCGACGGAGCTCTCCCGGCGACAACGCCGGAGCCGACCCGGCCGGTCGAATCGCGCGCATTGCCCCGCCTGGGGCGAATCGGGTCCGCAAGGCTTCGTGAGGATCGCTGGCGAACCGAGCGGGGTCCTTTCAGTGGCGCTCGGCGCCCAACGTCATGCCGGCGTCGCGAAGCTCGTCGATCGCGCGATCGCCGATCCCCTGAACCTTCGCGCGGAGATCTTCCCAATCTTTGAAGTCGCCGCGCAGCTCGCGTGCATTCAGGATTGCTTGAGCACGTTCTCGGTCTTGAAGGGCGTCCGCGAGCTCGTTGATGCTGGCCGTATTCACGCTCATCAGTGTCGACATGTGGCCTCCTGTCGACTTCGGGAGAGCAATACTCGAGCCATCACCCAGCGCGGGTCGTCGTTCACCTCGTCGCGGCTCTCGCGTTACTTGCTTCGTTCGCCATCAAATTGCAAGACAGGTTTCTATCTTAGAAGAATAAGACCCGCAATGGATCCGCCTTCCAAACCTTCTCGCCTGCTCGCGCTCGCGGTCGGCGAGCACCGCGCCGGCAGAATCGCCGAAGCGCAAGCGCTATATCTCCAGGTCCTCGCCCTCGAGCCGACGAACCTCGAGGCGCTCCGCAATACCACGTTCATCCTGCTCGGCACCGGACAGCTGGAAGCGGCAGAAACGTTGTTCGATGTCGCGACCCGAGCAGCGGAACGACTCCCGGAGCGCGCCACCCTGAGGTACGGGCTCGGGCGCGTTCTCGAGGATATGAGGCAACCCGAGCTTGCCCTCGTCCACTACCGGCGCGCTGCGGAGCTCCAACCGGCTCGCGCCGAACATCACTACCGCGTCGCCGGCGCACTCCGAGAAGTCGGGCAGCTCGAGGACGCCGTCGCCGTGTACGAGGCGGCGCGCGCCCGCGATCCGCGCGCGGTGGAGGTTCTCGTCGATCTCGCGGGAACGCTTCGCATGCTCGAACGCAACGAGGAGGCGCTTGCGTTCTATCGAAAGGCGATCGCGCTCCGGCCCGATTTTTCGCTCGCTCACAACGGCCTCGGGACGCTGCTGCTCTCTCTCTTTCGCCTCGATGAAGCCATCGCGTCGCTGAAGCGCGCCGCGGGTCTCGGGCTGCCTGCTGCGCATGGAAACCTCGCCAACGCGCACGCGGAAGCGGGACACCTCGACGAGGCGATCGCAGGCTATCGACGAGCCATGGCGGCCAATCCAGACGACTGGATTTCACATAGCAATCTCGTCTTTCAGCTCCCCTTTCATCGCGACTACGACGCGCCGTCCATTCTCGCCGAGGCCCGGCAATGGAGTCGACGACACGGAGCAGCGAAGCCGCGACGAGGGTTCATCGAGCGCGATCGTTCCCCCTCACGACGCTTGCGAATCGGCTACGTCTCCCCTTACTTCGCGGATCACTGTCAGGCCTTCTTCGTGCTCCCGTTGCTCCGGAATCACGATAGAACCCAAGTGGAGATATTTTGCTACTCCGGCGGAGGCAAGCGCGACCGCGTCACCGACGAGCATCGCGCGCTGGCTCATCACTTTCGCGACATCGCCCGGATGAGCGACGGTGTCGCCGCAGAGGTCGTGCGTAAGGACGAAATCGACGTGCTCGTCGATTTGACGATGCACATGGCCGGTCACCGCCTACGCTTGTTCGCCGAACGCCCGGCGCCGATTCAAGTCACGTGGCTCGCGTATCCCGGCACGACCGGCCTCGACTGCATCGACTACCGGCTCACCGATCCACAGCTCGATCCCAAGGGCGGCGACGAGAGCGTCTACTCCGAACGAAGCCACCGGCTGCCGAATACGTTCTGGTGCTACGACCCCCTGGTGGACCCGATCGAAGTGGGGCCGCCCCCCTTCAGCGCTCGAGGGTCCATCACGTTCGGGTCGTTGAATGCTTTCCGCAAGGTGAGCGAGCCGGCCCTCGATCTTTGGGCAAGGGTGCTCCACGCCACTCCGAGCTCGAGGCTCGTCCTGCTGGTTCCCGTCGGAGATAGCCGAGCGCGCGTTCGTCGATACCTCGGCCGCGCCGGAGTCCCGGAATCGCGCCTCGTCTTCGTCGATCGACAGCCTCGGCGGCAATACCTGGAGACGTACCGGACCATCGACATCGGTCTCGACACGTTCCCTTACAATGGACACACGACCAGCCTCGACGCGCTCTGGATGGGCGTTCCCGTCGTGAGCCTCGTCGGCAGAACGGCCGTGGGACGCGCCGGCCTCTCGCAAGCAACGAACCTGGGGCTGCAGGAGCTCGTCACCGCGACACCGGACGAATACGTGGAGATCGCGGCGCGACTCGCCAATGACCATGCGCGCCTCATGGATCTGCGCCGCGGGCTGAGAGAGAGAATGGAACGCTCGCCCCTGATGAACGCGCCGCTCTTCGCGCGGGGGGTGGAAGCGGCCTATCGCACGTTTTGGCGGACTTGGTGCCAGCAGTAAGGGCTGCCGCAGCGCGCCAGGGAGGCCCGGGAATCGGGCAAGACCGGAACATCGAAACCAAGTGCGGGGTGGGTTCGTGTAGTTCTGGTGGCCTGAAAAGCAATTTGCCTGCCTCCGGCGACCAATCACTTGCCGGTGTGCGCCTGCGTGCGCGCGCCGGTGCCAAGGAAGGTCGCCGTGTCGAAGGAATGCAGTGCACGGAGCTCGCTCCGTAAGGCGCTCTCGGGCGCGCTCATCGGGTTCGGGCTCGGTGTCGCCGCGTGCTCCGCATCCACTGGATCGGGCAAGAGCGGGTTCGGCTCGAACGCCGCGGGCGGCACCGGGAATGCCGTGGTTCCGGGCGCCGGGAGCGGCGGCACGATCGCGGGCGGCGGATTCGCGACGGGGCAAGGCGACAGCACCGGCATCATCAACGTGAATCCGCCGACGCCGCCTGCGCCGAGCGCGTCGGCGACGGGCGGGAGCGCCGGATCCGGCGGAATGCCGGTCATTCCACCGCCGACCGATCAACCCATCGACGTGAACGAATGCCCGGGCCAGCTCGACGCCGCGACGGTGCAAGCGCTCACCGGCGCGTCCACCGGCGCCGCCCCCAAGCTGCTGTATCCGTACGACGGTACGGTGCTGCCGATCGGCCTCGCCGGGCCGACGTTGCAGTGGTCCGAGGCCGGCACCGCCGACGCGGTCTACTTGCACATGAAGAGCCAGCTCTTCGAGTACAAGGGCTGCTTCGGCGCGAACGCGCAGCTCAGGCTGCCGATACCGGATTCGGCTTGGACGCCCGCGCAACAGCAGAGCAAAGGCGCGACCGATCCGCTGGACGTCGAGCTCACCGTGAAGAGCGGCTCGGACGTGCTCGGCCCGGTGAAGGTGCAGCTCATCTTCGCGCTCGGCAAGCTGAAGGGCGATCTCTTCTACAATACGTACACGTCGCCGCAGGCAGGCCTGAACGGCGCGGTGATGAAGTTGAAGCTCGGCGCGTCGAAGCCCGACGTCCTCTTGACGGACACCGGCTTGGCGCCGGTCGGTCCTTGCTGGTCCTGTCATTCGCTGTCCGCGAACGGCGCGGTGCTCGTCGCTCAGCACCATCAATATCCGGGCGGCCCTTACTCGAGCGCGTCGTTCGACCTGGTCGCGAACCCGGGACTGTCGCCGCCGCCGATGTTCATGCAGTCGAGCTCCATGGGCGAGATGGGGCTCGGCGCCGTGTACCCCGACGGCAGCAAGGTGCTCACGATGGGGAGTCCCGGTGACTCCACCGTGAACCCCGTGTTCCCCGACGCCCCCGGCAACGTGCCGGCGATGATCGGGCCGAAGCCGACGCTCCTGCTCGACACGAAGACGGGCGCGAACCTGCCGATCAACGGCTGGAACGTGCAGTACGCCAAGATGCCCTCGTTCTCGCCGGACGGAACGATGGTGGCGTTCAACTGGCACGAAGACTCGACGGGCCACTCGCTCGCCGTCGCCGACTTCGACACCGCGACGAACACGATGTCCAACGTGCGCGTCATCTACAAGCACGACACGCTCTACCCGGGCTGGCCCTGGATCACGCCGGACAACCTCGAGGTCATCTTCGTGCTCGGCAACAAGCCCGACTACGTGAGCGGCTATCCGGGACGCCTCGACATCGCCGCGAGCGATCTATGGACGGTGGACATCGCCACCGGCAAAGCGCGTCCGCTCGACCGCGCGAACGGTTATCTCACGGACGGCGCGCCGACGTACTTGCCGGAGCCGGGCCGTGACGAGCATCTCGAGTTCTTCCCGACGATCAGCCCCATCGCCGAGGGCGGATATTTCTGGGTGTTCTTCACCAGCCGCCGCACCTACGGCAACACGATCAACGACACCAACTCGCTCGGCGTCGGCGACGCGGTCACGAAGAAGATCTGGGTCAGCGCTTACAATATCCGGACGGGCGGCATCATCGACGATCCGAGCAATCCGCCGTTTTACCTGCCGGGTCAGGAGGACGGATCGGGCAACATCCGGGCGTTCGCGGCGCTCGAGCCTTGCCACGCCGAAGGCGACTCGTGCGAGTCGGGCGTCGATTGCTGCAAGGGCCATTGCTACATGGGTAAATGCGGGGAGCCGCCGCCGCCGCCACCTGGGCAGCCGCCGCCGCCCCCGCGCTGCCTGAACATCGACGAGGCGTGCACGTCGGCTTCGCAGTGCTGCGACGCCAACGCCGTCTGCGTTCGCTCTTTCTGCGAGGTCCCGGTTCCGCCACGCTGAGCGCGAGGGGAGCAGCTCACGCGGCAAGGGCGCTGGTCACTTGGCCGCGAGTCGACCGCGTGCACCGATTGACGGCGATCCGTCACTTCACCGTATAAGACGTCAGCTCGACCAGATAACCGCCGCCGCTCGGCGCGTCGTACTCGAGCGAAACGAGGCCCACGCCGGCGCAGTAAGTCGCCATCGGGCCCGTGGCGGTCAGATATTGCGTCGCCCAGCAATTGGAGAAGGTCCCCGCCGGCACGGTGACGTCGGCGACGTGGGCGATCACTTCGGTGCTCGACGCCGCCATGAACGTCTCGTCGTCGGTGATGGGACGCGGGAGAACGAGCGACCAACCCGTGCCGACGTCGACCTCGAGCCCCTTGGCGCTCTCCACGTAGTACCGCGTGACGGTCGGCGCGCAGAAGTGCGTCGCGGTGAACGCGCTCTCGCCCATGAACATCGCCGTACCGGTGATGGTCGTCGCGTGCATCCCGGCGGGACACGGCATCGTGCTGGTCGTCCCGGGGAGAATCGTCGTGCGGTAGTTCCAGACGTCGCCGACCGCGAGCGGCATGAGCTGTTCGACCGTCGGTGGGGGGCCGTTCGTCGCGCCGCCGGCGCCGCTGATGCCGCCCATCCCCGATTTGCCGCCGGCGCCCGCCGTGCCGCCGCTGCCGAGCTTGCCGCCGGCGCCGGTTTTGCCGTCCGCTGCCGTCGCGCCGCCCATGGAGCTTGCGCCCCCCAACGACGTCGCGCCGGCTTTGCCGGCGCCGCCCACGCCCATGCCGGACGATCCTCCGGCGTTGCTGTCTCCACCTGTGTGGGTGCCGCCGGCGCCTGAACCACCCGCGATCGATCCGCCCGTGCCCGCGCTGCCGCCACCGCCGCTCGACACGCCGAAAGCTCCGGCGCCGCCGACGGCCTGACCCGCTGCGCCCCCGGAAATGACGACGCTACCGCCCGCCGACGAGACGCCGCCCGACGCCGAAGCGCCGCCAGACGACGTGTTACCGCCGGCGAATGGCGCGGCGCCGCCCGTCGAGAAGCTGCCCCCCGACGCTGCTCCGGAAGCACCAGCGGTCGATGCATCGCCGGCGAACGTCGCGGTCGTGTCGCTACCGCATCCGACGGAGACGACACACAAAGCCGTGCTCAGGAATCGCAGGCGCATGCACACGCTCCTCCGTATCGATGGAGAAGTATGCGTCGCACAGGCAGCCGCGTGCAAGTCCGCCGCCGCTCACGACGGCCCACGACGTCTTACATCCAGGGTAGGTCAGCCATCGACGGAGCGGAGCCGCACCAGGCCGGGTTCCGCCTTCAACACCGCTTGGCAAGCAAGTCTGCTCGGCTTCGGTCCACCGAGAATTCCAAGGAGCTCCGCCTCTGCTTCGCCGGGCGGCTCGAAGTGACCTTCGCCCTGGACGACGACGACGTGGCAGGTGCCGCACGTCGCCGATCGGCAGGAAAATGGAATCGGCGCGTAGTGCGCATCACACAGATCGACGAGGGCCCCGCCGTCCGGCGCGTCGACCGTCTTGGCGGGGCCGAACACGCTCTCCATGAACTCAATCTTGGGCACGGCCCTATCTAGCACTACTGCCGGAAGCTCGCCGATCTGTCGGAGATTTCGCTCCATCCGCAGACTCCGGCAGTAGCGCGAGTCGGCAGAGCTCGCCTGAGCCGACTCCGTGTTTCGACCCGCCCGAGGGGCGGGCGCGCGCCGGCGATTGTGCAAACCAAAGCACGCGAGCCGTGCGAGATTACCGCGCATGAACGCGATTGCCGACGTCTTCGTCGAGCGCCATTACCGTCTCGAGCTCCCGCGCCCGATCCTCGAGAACGTCCGGTGGCGCATCGAGCCGTCGCAGCACTGGGCGCTCGTCGGCCCGAACGGGTGCGGCAAGAGCACGCTCCTCGCCATCTTGTCGGGCGATCTGTGGCCGAGCAAGGGCGTCGTGCACGTCCTCGGCCAGGAATACGGTCGTGTCGACAAGCGCGAGCTCCGTAAGCGCATCGGCGTCGTGAGCTCGGCGCTCTTCGGGTTGCTCCCGACGGAAGATACCGGTGAAGAAATTGCCGCGTCCGGTCTCCTCGCGATGATCGGCAAGCTCGGCGCGCCCTCCCCCGAGGCGCTCGCCAAAGGCCGGCGCGCGCTCGCGAAGGTCAGCGCGGAATCGACCGCCCGAAAGCCCTATGGAGTCCTCTCGCAAGGCGAAAAACAGCGCGTGATGATCGCCCGCGCGCTCGTCAGCGATCCGGCGCTGCTCGTGCTGGACGAGGCCTGCTCCGGCCTCGATCCCGTCGCGCGCGAGCGCTTTCTCGCCGACCTAGCGACGCTTTCGCGCGACGAAGAAGGGCCGACTCAAGTCCACGTCACGCATCACCTGGAAGAGATCCCGAGCTTCGTCACTCACGCCCTGGTGCTCCGCGAAGGTCGAGTTCTGGCGATGGGCCGAGCCGCCGAGGTGCTCACGTCGGAGACGCTCACGACGGCATTCGACGCGCCGTGCCGCGTCGAGGTCGACGGGGGCTCGGGCGGCCGGCGTTATCGCTTGCAGGTGCAGGTGACCTGATGCGCGCCGTCCTCTGCGCGCGCGAGCCGGTGTTCGTCCAAGATCATCCGGAGCCGTCGCCTGCTCCGGGCGAGGCGCTCATTCAGCTGCGCACCGCGGGGATCTGCCATACGGATCTGGAGCTCGCGCGCGGTTACATGAGTTACCGCGGCGTGCTCGGGCACGAGTTCGTCGGCCGCGTGCTCTCCGCTTCCGACGGCGCCCTCGTCGGTAAGCGCGTCGTGGCGGACATCAACGCCGGGTGCGGCCGCTGCGAGGCATGCGCGCGCGGCGACGCGCATCATTGTCCGTCACGCACCGTGCTCGGCATCGTCGGTCGCGACGGGGCCATGGCCGACCGCTTCACGATGAAGGAGTCGTGTCTCGTCGAGGTGCCCGATTCCGTGAGCGACGACGCGGCGGTCTTCGCCGAACCGCTCGCCGCCGCGCTGCACGTCCTCGACGACGCGCCGCCCGGAACGGAGCCCATCGTCGTGCTCGGCGACGGCAAGCTCGGCCAGCTCATCGCGCGCGCCGTCGTCGGCTCGGGTCGCGACGCCGTCGTGGTGGGTCGCCACGAATCGAAGCTCGCGCTCGTCCGCGCCGCCGGAGCGAGCGCGATGCTCGAATCCGACGTCGGCAGCACGCTCGACGGCGCCCGGGTCGTCGTCGAAGCGACGGGCCGCGCCGCCGGTATCGCGCTCGCCTTGCGACTCGTACGCCCCCGCGGCACCGTCATCCTGAAGACGACGATCGCCGGCGCCACGTCCGTGGATCTCTCGCCCATCGTCATCAACGAGCTCCGCGTGGTCGGCTCGCGCTGCGGCAACTTACAAAGCGCGATCGACGCCCTCGCCGCTCATCGCGTCGACCCGACGCCGCTCATCGACGCGCACTATCCGCTCTCCGAAGCTGACGAAGCGTTCCGGCATGCGGGCCAACCTGGAGCACTCAAGGTCTTGCTGGAACGGCGCGCTTGACTCGACTCGAGCAGTCTTGGTCGCATGGCTGGTTTGTTCGCCCCCTACCGGCCCGCTCCTCCCGCGTCCGCGGAGCTCGGCGAAGCGTCGCGAGCGGTGCCCGCGCCCTCCACCGCAATCTTCGACTCCGCCCGACAGATCTCCTCCTCTTCCTTCGGACACGTGATCCTCACGTGAAAATGATCGTCGTGCGCTTCCCCCTTCTCCGGCTGCTTCAACAGCGCGGTCGCCTGAAGGACGTACGGCGCGAACTTGGGTCGCGACCGCGCGAACTTCAGCAGCCGGTCGCGTAGCGGCCACGACACGAAGATGTGAGAGAGGCCCGCGCGGCGATCGCGCGCCCACGACTCGACGAGCAGCCAGTTGCGCTCGTCGTCGAAGAGCAGCGGACGGCCGTCCTTCGCTTTGCCGTCGCCGTCGAACGCCACGTACTGCGTGGAGGGCACGGGCTTGCCCTGCAGATCGGTGACGTAGAACGCCACGTCCGCGTCGCGGCCGCTCTGATGCGAGCGGTGTCCGGAGAGCGGACCGCCGAGCTTGGCGGATAGATCTCCGACGAGCAGCACCGAGTGCGGCGCGGCCTTCGCGACGTCGCGCGCGCTTCTGCCGAGCATGAGCACGAGCGCCGGGTGGCCGTACACGCGCTCGCGGCTCGCCTCGCGGATGTGTAGCTCCGGCGACGGACGGAGCCGCTTGCCGCGCAGCTGCCATCCGTCGTTCGGGTAGCCGCCGGAGAGCGAGAGCATGGCGAATCGCCCGGTCTTGAAACGCGCCGGCAGGTCGACGACGTCGCGCGCCAGGGCCGCGGAAGCCAGCGTGACGGCGACCGGCAAAATCGACCCAAGGACACGCCGTCGCATCTCAAAACGCCTTCCGCGTGTCGATGAGCAACGTCACCGGCCCGTCGTTCTCGAGCAGGACCTTCATGTCGGTTCGAAAGCGGCCCGTCTCGACGGTCACGCCGAGCGCGCGACACTCGGCGACGAACCGTTCGAACAGCGTATTCGCCCGCTCGGGTTCCATCGCGTCGCCGAAGCTCGGACGCCGTCCTTTACGGACGTCGCCGAGCAGCGTGAACTGCGACACGGCGAGCAGCGCTCCGCCCGCTTCCAGCAAATCGCGATTCATTTTGCCCGCGTCGTCTTCGAAGATGCGTAAACCCGCGACTTTTCGCGCCAGCAGGGCGGCGTCTTCATCGGAGTCGTCGCGCGCCACGCCGACGAGGACGCACGAGCCGCGTCCGATGGTGCCCACCGCGACCCCGTCGGTCGTCACGCTGGCGTGCGTCACCCGCTGCACGACGGCTCTCATCGTCCCCTCATCGCAGGTGATAGAGCATGAAGTAGAGCAGCACGCCGCTGACGGAGACGTAGAGCCAGAGCGGCAGGGTGCGACGCGCGATGCTCCGATGCCGAGCGACGTCGCTCGTGAGGCCGCGATACAGAGTCGTCAATGCGAGCGGAACGATGACCGCGGCGAGCACGACGTGCGGCACCAAGAGCGCGAAGTACAGGGTTCGGAGCGCGCCCGTTCCTTGGAACTTCACCGAGCCCACGCGCGCGTGGTGCACCAGGTACGTCACGAGGAAGATCGACGATAGAACGAAGCTCGTCGACATGCAGAGGCGGTGAAGATCCACGCGCCGCTGCTTGATGGCGACGAAGCCGAGGACGAGCCCGATCGCCGACGCTCCGTTGAGCGCCGCGTTCACGGTCGCGAGCACGTCCGGACCGTCGCCGGGCGACGCGGAGCGTGTGGGGTGCGGCACCACATATAGAACGACGGCGACGGCCACGACCACGAAGATGGACAGGCCTACGATGACTTTGCGGGCCGTGGCGGCGTCCAGCGTTTTGACGAGCGAAACGGGCGGGGCGGGCATGGTTTCCAAAAACGACGCGCTGCGGCTCGGCCGCATCGGCGCCGGCGTCGCGAGGCTAGATCAATTCGGGAGACACCGCTAACGCGGGCCACCGTGAGCACCGGCCTCGCCGGCCCGAGCCTACGGTTGACACTCGGGGAAGGACTTCAGCTATTCTCGAGGTTCTCGGTCCATTCCGATCGCTCGCGGTCGAAAGTGGCGAGCGCCTCGCCCCCTCACCACGCGCAGGGCTACCCCCATGACCATCTATCTCGTGCGGCACGGCCGGGCAGAGGCCGGAGTGGAGCATCCGGATCCCGGGCTCGACGACGTCGGCAAGTCTCAAGCCGAGCGTGCCGCTCTGGCATTGAAAAGGACCGGGGCCACTCGTCTCATCTGCTCGCCGCTCCGTCGCGCGCGCGAGACGGCCGCCCCGATCGCCGAGGCGCTCGGCGTCACCCCGGAGATCCGAGACGAGGTCAGCGAGGTGTTCGATCCGTCGCTCGAGGTCGGCGCCCGGCGCGACATGCTGATCCCACTCCTCTCGGGGCGATGGAGCGAGCAGCCGGAGCCGCTCCGCAAATGGCGCGACCGGGTGCTCGGTGCGCTCGTCGCGATCGGCAGCGACCGCGCCGTCGTCGTTTCGCACTTCGTCGCGATCTCGGCGGCAATCGGCGCCTCGACCGAGGACGACCGCGTCTCGCCCTGCGCGCTCGCGAACGCGTCCATCACCACGATGGAAGTCGTGGCCGGAAAGCTTCACCTGCGACGCCCCGGAGAAGTCTCACACCTATCGCGCGACGAAATCACCGCGACCCACGCCGCGATCGGCAAGCGATGATCGGCTGGGCCCCCCTGCGCGCGGCGAAGGCTTCGAAACGTCCACCTATGGACGAGTGCTCACTGTGTGACTTTCGCTTTTCCTCCTGACGAATGCGGTACCGCGTACGCGAGACCGCCTGCGACCACCAACCCCACAACGAACCCCACGAGCGCGGGGCGTCCCAGCTTTCGCCAATCCGTCCTCATGCGCAGTGTGTAGCACCCGACGTGCCAACGTCACCCTGCTCGCGGGCTACACCGACTCGAGCGTGTGTGCCACCTGTGCCAGGGCCGCCGCTGCCGGGCGCAACCCGGGCGGTTGCGGCCCGAGATTCCGGCGGTCCAGGGGACGAGCGCACTGTATGCTTCGCGCCACATGCAAACGCGGGCAATCGGCCGTTTTTTCGTGGCGCTCGCCGCAGCCACCGGTTGCCACGCGCCGGCGGATCGAAGGCCGTTCACCGTGGCGGCGGCGTCCGATCTCACCGCTGCGTTCGGTGAGATCGGCGGCGCGTTCGCCGCGAAGACGAACGTCCACCCGACGATCAGCTTCGGGTCGACCGGGCTCCTCGCGAAGCAGCTCACCCAAGGCGCGCCATACGACGTGTTCGCCGCGGCGAACGAATCGTACGTCGAGCAAGCCGTCGCCGCGGGCGCCTGCGACGGCGCGACGAAGAGTCTCTACGCCCGCGGCCGTCTCGTCGTGTGGTGGCCGGCGAGCGTTGCGGCGCCGCCCGCCGCGCTCGCCGATCTCGCCGATCCGCGCTTCGTACACGTCGCGATCGCGAACCCGGAGCACGCGCCGTACGGGCGCGCGGCGGAGCAGGCTCTCGCGCGCGCCGGCGTCCTCGACGCGGTGCGACCGAAGCTCGTGTTCGGCGAGAACGTCCGGCAAACGTTGCAGAGCGCGGAGACGGGCAACGCGGACGTGGCGATCGTCGCGTTGTCGCTCGCCATCGGTGACGAGAAAGGCGCGTATTTGCCGGTCGAACAGCGGTTCCACGACCCCATCGACCAAGCGATGGTCGTGTGCCGTCACGGGCAGAACGCCGAGCTCGGCAAAGAATTCGTCGATTTCGTCGCGAGCAAGCCGGGTCGCGCCATCATGCAGCGCTACGGGTTCTTGCTCCCCGGTGAGAGTCTCGCCGCGGGGCCCTGATCGAGATGCCGCGCACCGACGAAGAGCTGATGGCGGCGTACGTCGCAGGCGACGCCGCTGCGTTTCGCGAGCTCTTCGCGCGCCACTCGCCGGTTCTCCTGCGCGTCATGCGGCACCAGCTGCGCCGTCCCGAGGACGCGCGCGATCTCGTGCAGCAGACGTTCCTGCAGCTGCATCGCAGCCGCAACGACTTCCGTGACGGCGCGGCGCTGCGCCCCTGGCTCTTCACCATCGCCATGAACCTCAAACGGGAATACTTCCGCCGCGCTGGCCGGCGGCCGGAGAGCGCGCTCGAGCTCGACGGGAGAATGGATCCCGCCGTCGGGCCTCGCGGCCACGAGCAACTCGAGGCGACCGACGAGCTCGGGTACGCGCTGCGCGCGCTGCCCGAAGATCAAAGGGAAGTCATCACCCTACACTGGCTCGCCGGCGTGCCGCTCCCGGACGTGGCGCAGATGGTCGGCGCGAGCCTCAGCGCAGTGAAGGTCCGCGCCCATCGCGGGTATGCGGCCATGCGACGGCTCCTCGGCGAACCGAGTAACTCGGAGGGCGCATGAACCGTATGCCTCCGGTGCCCGAGCTCGACTGCGTCGACGTGCAAGAAGCGCTCTTCGCGGGCCGGGCCCTGTCCGCCGCCGAGGCCGAGCACGCCGCGTCGTGCCCGGTCTGCTCGCAGACCCTGCCCAAAGGGGATCTCGCGCCGTCGGCCCCGCTGCTCGCCGCCGTCGAGTCCGCGGTGCGACACGAGACCGGTTTCGTCGCCGGGCTGCGCGCGCTGCCCACGTCCACGCGGATGCTCTCGGGGATCGTCGCCGCGGCGCTGTTCGCGGTGGGCATGGCGTCCACGCGCCCGCGCTGGGCGTTCGGTCCCGTCCCGGTCCGTCACGTCGCGCTCGTGCTCGGCGTGCTGGCGGTGCTCTTGGCCGCGCTGCTACGGCTTACCTTGCGGCCGCTCCAGCTCGCGGCGCCGAACGCGCGCCTCGTGCGCGCCAGCGTCGCGACGGCCTTGCTCGTTCCCGTCTTCTTCGCGCTGACGCCGCCCGGCGCCGAAGCACTCCCCCTGGGTACGCCGGGGATGGTCGGAGCGGCGCTCGGCTGCTTCGTCTTCGGCGCCATTCCGGGCGTGCTCCTCGTCGTCGCGCTGCGTGCGCTGGATCGCAACGCCCACCGGGCCGTCGACGTCGCCGTGCTCGCCGCGGCGTGCGGCGGCCTCGCCGGCAACGCCGCCCTCGAGATGCACTGCCCGTCGGTGGCGCCCTTGCATCTGCTCCTCGGTCACGCGAGCGTCGGCGTCGCGCTCGTCGTCGTGTACTTCGCGCTCGCAAGCCGCACGACGCGCCGCTGACGCCGCGTACTACCTCGACCGCGAAGTTCCGAAGACCGCTTTGGCCGCCGTCTCCGGAGGCACGCTGGGCGCCCCGGGCCACTTCGCTTTCGGTAGCGGGTACGCCGGTTGGGCGAAGACGTAGCCCTGCCCGTAGTCGACGCCGCAATCGATGACGGCCGCGAGCTCCTCTTGCGTCTCGATGCCTTCGGCGACGACGCGCGCGTCGAGCTCGGAGCAGAGCGCGACCATATGGCGCACGAGGATGCGTTGCCGGTGGCTCTGATGAAGCCGCGTGACGAGCGCGCGATCCAGCTTGACGATGTCGGGCTCGAGATCGAGCACCCGCTTCAGATTCGAGTGCCCCGCGCCGAGATCGTCGACGGCGAGGAACACGCCGCCCCGCGTGCTCATTTCCCTGAGCACGCTGCGACAGAGCTCGTAGTGGGTGAAAGCGGCCGATTCCGTGATCTCGATGAACACGTGATGGTCGTGCATGTAGAGAGGATCGTCGGGGCGCACGAGCCAGCGCGCGCTGAGCTCGTCGGGGTGCACGTTGACGAACAGCGGAAAGCCGGCGGCGCGGTCGAACGTGACTTCACGAATGATGCGGCCCAATCGACCGCACGCGACTTCGTCTGCAGCGTGAGAGAACAGCACCGCTGGATTCGCGTATTCCGGCCACTTGCACCGGGTCAGCGCCTCGTAGGCGAAGATGCGCCGCGTCGAAAGATCGACGATCGGCTGAAAAACGACGTCGAGATCGTCGCGAGTGAGCCCGCGAACGCTGGGCCCGGGACCTTGCTCGACCGGTGGAGCAGATGGCGCCGAAGCCTGCCCGGAGAGGGTCCACCGTTTGGGTCGCGAACTTTTCATTGGGGCGGCGCCGCCGAGATCCTAGAGTCTATCACGGCGGAGGCGGCGTCCCGCATAAGCTCGCGCGAGCTCCCGGGAGCATACGTCGGCGCACATGACCGCATACTCCAGTTCTTCCGGCTCTCCCGTTCCCCTCGGTTCGGTTGACCTGCTCGGTTCGGAACAGCGTCCCCTGCGCGTCGCGGTCGTCGGCTCGGGGCCCGCGGGGTTCTACACGGCCGACGCCCTCTTGAAGAACAAGCAGATCACGGCGGAAGTCGATCTCTTCGAGCGCTTGCCGGCGCCGTATGGGCTGGTGCGATACGGCGTCGCGCCGGATCACCAGAAGATCAAGAGCGTCACCGCGGCGTACGACAAGCTGTGCGAAAATCCGAGGCTTCGCTTCCTCGGCAACGTGCACGTCGGGCACCCCGACATTTCCTTGGAAGAGCTCCTGCTCCACTACGACCAGGTCGTGTTCGCGGTGGGCTGCGAGACCGATCGACGGCTCGGTATTCCCGGGGAAGATCTGAGCGGCAGCCATCCGGCGACGAGCTTCGTCGCCTGGTACAACGGACATCCCGATTTCGTCGACTACCCGGTGGCGCTCGACGCCGAGCGCGCCGTCATCGTCGGCGTCGGCGACGTCGCGATGGATCTCACTCGGATGCTCCTTCAAGGACACGAGCGGCTCGCGAAGACGGACATCGCCGAGCACGCGCTCGAGGTGTTCCGCAAGAGCCGCGTGCGCGAGGTCGTGCTCGTCGCCCGGCGCGGACCGGCGCAGGCGGCTTTCGCGACCAAAGAGCTCGAAGACATCGTCGAGCTCCCGGACGTCGCGGTCGACATCGATCCCGCGCAGGTCCGCGCCGATGTCGAGAGCGGGGAAGAGCACGACGGCCTCACGAAGCGCAAGCTCGAGTACCTGGCGACGCTCGCGACCCGCGACAAGGGCACGAGCGACCGCCGCGCGATCTTCCGATTCCTCGCGTCGCCGGTCGAAATCGTCGGCGAAGGCGGCAAGGTGACCGGGCTTTCGATCGAGCACAACGAGCTCGTGAAGGACCACGCGGGACGCGCCTCGGCGCGCGGCACGGGCCGCATCGAGACGATCCCGGCGGGCCTCGTCTTCCGCTCGGTGGGCTACCGCGGCGTACCGATCCCGGGGCTGCCCTTCGACGAGAAACAAGGCATCGTGCCGAACGCCGAGGGGCGCGTGCAGCGAAATGGCGAGACGGTCCCCTTCGTCTACGTCGCCGGATGGATCAAGCGCGGGCCTTCCGGCGTGATCGGCACCAACAAGAGCGACGCTTCGGGCACCGTCCAGAAGATGCTCGAGGACATCCGCGATCGCGCGGCGCCGCCGAAGCCGCGGGAAGCCGTGGACGACTTGCTCCGCTCCCGCGGCGTGCGCGTCGTCACCTGGTCAGACTGGCAACGGCTCGATCGCGTCGAGCGAGAGCGCGGCGCCGCCATCGGCAAAATCCGCGAAAAAGTGACCCACCTATCCGACGTAGTCGCCGCGCTCAGCTGATACCTGATGCCTGACAGCTGACAGCTGACAGCTACCAGAATACCCTCGCTCCTCAGACGATGCTCGAGAAGACCAAGCGCCGGTTCTCGGCGTGCGCCGCGGCGCTCTTGCTGTCCGTGGGCGCGGAGGGCGGCGCGTTCGCGCAGTCGAGCGCCGACAAGGCCGCGGCGGAGGCGCTGTTCCAGGCGGGCCGCGACCTCCTGAGCGCCGGTAAGTACGACGAAGCCTGCGGGAAATTCGAGGCTAGCCAGCGCCTCGACGCGGGCCTCGGCACGCTGCTCTTTCTCGCCGATTGCTACGAGAAAGCGGGGAAGCTCGCGAGCGCCTGGGCGACGTTCCGCGAAGCGGAGTCCATCGCCATGGGCCGCGGCGACCAGGCTCGTGGTCAGATCGCGAAGACCCGCTACGGCGCGCTCGAGCCGCGGCTCTCCAAGCTGTGGATCAAGGTGGCCGACGGGAACGACCCGGCCATCGTGGTGAAGCGCGACGGCGAGGCCATCCCGAAGGAGTCGTGGGGCGTGGCGCTCCCCACCGACGCGGGCACCCACCTCATCGAGGCGTCGGCTAAAGGCAAGAAGACGTGGTCGAGCACGGTGAACATCGCGGGGGAAGGCGCGGACATCCCCGTCGAGGTGCCGCTCCTCGAGGCGGAGCCGATGACGCCGAGCGCCCCCGCCGCGCCCGTCGCCGCGCCGAAGGCGGCCACGGAGCCCGTCGCGCCGCCGCCGCCGTCGCACGGCGGGGACACCCAGCGCTTGCTGAGCTACATCGCCGGCGGCGTCGGCGTCGTGGGGCTCGGCCTCGGAACGTATTTCACGGTGCACGCGAGCTCGAAGAAGAGCGATTCGCTCCCGCATTGCCAAAAGAATCAACCGAACCTCTGCGATCGGACCGGCGTGGATCTGCGAAACGACGCGCTGTCGTCGGCGCGGCTCGCCACCGCCTTCATGATCGGCGGCGGCGTCTTCCTCGCGTCGGGCGTGGTGCTCTACCTCACGGCGCCGTCGAGTCGAGCCGAGACGTCGGGCGCGGCTCCGTCGTTGCACCTTTCTGCCGCGGCGACGCCTGCCGGCGGCCGCTTCGTTCTCGGAGGGGATTTCTGATGCGGCGCCTCTTTCGGCCGCTCGTCGCCATCGCTGTCGTCACGCCGCTCGCGGCGTCGTGCGCGTCCATTCTCGGCATCGAAAAGGCCGATCTCGAGACCGCGAGCACCAGCGACGCCGGCGGCTCGCTCTGCGACGAGTATTGCTCCAAGGCGCTCGCGAACTGCAGTGGCCAGTTCGAGCTGTACCCGACGCGCGACTTCTGTCTCGCGGTGTGCGCTGCGCTGCCGGAGGGCAAGCGCACCGACACGAGCGGTAACACCGTCGGTTGCCGGCTCCATTTCGCCGAATCCGCGGCCGTGGTCGAGAAACCCGTCAACTGCTCCGCCGCCGGTCCCGGCGGCAACGGCGTCTGCGGCGACAACTGCGAGAGCTGGTGCACCCTCGAGTCGCAGATATGCCCGTCCATCTACGCCTCGACGGCCGACTGCCTCGCGGCCTGCAACACGTTCCCGGTGCTCGGCAGCTACAACGACACCCTACCGACCCAGACCGGCAACTCCTTCGAGTGCCGCCTCTATCACGTCACCGCCGCCGCCGGCATCGACCCCGTCCTGCACTGCCCCCACACCGACATCAACAACACGAAGACACCGTGCAAATGATGCCCAGAGGTGAGGCGCGCAGCACCGGGCTTGCGAGCGCCCCCGGCGCGGGCGTCGCGTACCGCGCCGGGGGGCGAATGGGCCGCCCACCGTCCCCAGACGTTGAGTAATGTCCGCAGACGAACGAAATCATCCAAAAATCGTCATCGCGAGCTCAGCTTCCGGTCACTCGAGTGAAGCTCCGGAACGCTCGCGATGGATTAAGAAGCCCGACCTGCCCCAGAACGAATCTTGCGGCCGGTTGGATAGGGAGCAGGCCGGGTTAAACAGTGAGTCGCTCGACCCTCCGCCGTTGATGAAGCCTCGAGCGAAAAAGAAATACCGTGACCTCGAAGGACTAGATCGCGCGCCGCTCGGGCACGTCGGATCGGGATGCGCGCCCTCGCCACTGGATTTTTCTACCCTGGACGTTTTATTCGTCTATTAGTCTTCGCCGCCGCGGCCATGGCGGCAATCACGTTGGTCGCGGCCGTGAGCGCGGAGCCTCCTTCTCGCTACGTCCCGTACGGGGTCTCGCTGGAGGACGAGAACGGCAACACGCTCCGCACGTTCCGCGGCGAAAGGACGACGTTCGTCCTCGGCTATCTCGGCGAGCGCTACAACGTACGCCTGACGAACCACGGCGATCGCCGGGTGGAGGCCGTCCTCACCGTCGATGGCCGCGACGCCGTCAGCGGCGATCCCGGCGATTTCGTGCGTCAGCGCGGCTATATCGTGCCGCCGCACGGCTCCATCGTCGTGAACGGCTTCCGGCAGAGCCTCGAGCGCGCCGCGGCGTTTCGCTTTTCACGACCGGGCGCGAGCTATTCGTCGCGCATGGGCACTCCGGAGAACGTCGGTGTGATCGGCGTCGCATTCTTCGCAGAGCGCCCGACCCGGCGAGTCGCGACGCCAACGTACATCCCCCGACACTTCGACGAGGACGCGTCGCGCCCCCGCGCCTCGTCCGCGAGCCCGGCGAAGCGTCGAGCCAGCGATTCCGGCGATCTAGAAGGCGGCGGCAGCCCGAGCCGGCTGGGCACCGAATATGGCGAATCGACGTACAGCCCGGTGAGCGAAGTCCCGTTCCAGCGGCAAAACCCCGTCCGACCCGACGCATTGATGAGTCTCCGCTATGACGACGCCGATGGCCTCACGGCGCGCGGCTTCGACGTTTACCCGCGGGAATCGTGGTCCGAGCGGGCGTGGGATGCTCCGGACGCCTTCCCGCGCAGCCACTTCGCGCCGCCACCTCCCTAGCACTACTGCCGGAAAGTTGTCGCGCGTCATCAGCGCCGAGAAAGCAGCCCGCCCCGGCCTCGCCGGTTCGTTCCGTGGTTCGTGGCGATCCGCGCGGATCGTGATCTGTTCTGCCAAAGACTGACTGCGGCGTGCAAGCCTCTCCACGAACGCGCCGTCGCGAGGGCGGTATAGTCGGGCGGATGGCCGATCGGCCCGCCTCGTCGACGCCCGGTGACCTGGAACAGGACGTCCTGTCGGCGCTGCTCGAGACGTTCGACGCCGGCAAGGTCGGCCTGTCCATCGTCGCCGTCGACACGGATCCTCCGGAATATCTCTTCGTGAACGCCGGGGCGGCGGCGCTGCTCGGCTACACGGTGGAAGAGTTCGTGAAGATCCCGATCTGGGAGATCTTCCCGCCTCCGGATCGGGCAGCCATGCGCACGCGTCACAAGGAGCGCCTGGCCGACCCTACCGGGACGCGGCGGCTCGAAGTGCACGTCAATCACAAGAACGGCACGAAGATCCCCCTCGAGGTGACGACGAGCCGCGTCGTCTTCAAGGGCAGGCCGGCGAACGTCAGCTTCACTCACGACGCCTCGTCGCGCGTCGAAGCGCTCCGCGCCCTCGAAGCGTCCGAGGCGCGTTTCCGCCTCCTCGTCGAGTCGGCGCCCGACGGCGTCGTCATCCTGCGCGGGACGACGTTTTCGTATCTCAACTCCGCGGCCGCGGCGATGCTCGGATTCGAGGAGCCCGAAGAGGCGCTCGGCAGATCGCTCACGAATTTCTTGAGCCCCACCGACGCGACGCGCGCCGAGACGCGCATCGCCGAGCTCCAGCGCACGCAAAAACGGTTCGCGGATTCCGCCGAATATCGCTCTCGAAGGCGCGACGGCTCGGACATCTTCGTCGAGATTTCTTCGATGCCCATCGAGTTCGAGGGGGCGCCGGCGACGCTCGCCGTCGCACGCGACATCACCGAGCGCAAGGCGATGCACGAGAAGATGGTGCAAGCCGATCGCCTGGCGGCCGTCGGTACGCTCGCGGCCGGCATCGCCCACGAGATCAACAACCCGCTCGCCTACGTGCTCCTCGGCCTGCAGTACCTCGAACGCGAGTTGCCGAAGGTTTCGAAGGACCCTTCGCGTCTTGCCGAGATGCTCTCGCGAGTCTCGGAGATCCGGAGCGGCGCCGAGCGCGTGGGCGGCATCGTCTCGGGCCTCAAGATGTTCGCGCGGGCGGACGAAGCGGAGCGCGGCCCGGTGGATCTCCGCGCGGTGATCGACTCGGCGATCAAGATAGCGGACAACGAGCTGCGCCACCGCGCGCGATTGATCCGAACCTACGAGACGAACGCGCTCGTGCACGGCAACGCCGCCCGCCTGGAACAGGTGTTCCTGAACCTCCTCGTGAACGCGGCGCACGCCGTTTCGGATCGCGAACCGGCGCTCGCCGAGATCCACGTTCGCGTCCGTTCGTCGTCCTACGATCGCGTCGTCGCCGAGGTCATCGACAACGGAATCGGCATTCCGAAGGACGTGCTGCCGCGCGTCTTCGATCCGTTCTTCACGACGAAGCCCGTGGGGGTCGGCACCGGCCTCGGGCTGCCGATTTGCCGGAGCATCGTGGAGGGATTCGGCGGCAGCATCGGCATCGACAGCGCCGAGCAGCGCGGCACGGAGGTACGCATCGAGCTTCAGACGTTCGCCCCGCCCGTGCCGCAGGAAGACGACGAACGACCCGCCGCGCAGTCGTCTCATCCGCCGCCCGGCCGCGGGCGGCTCCTGGTCGTCGACGACGAACCGCTGGTCGCGGCGTTGCTCGGCCGCATGCTATCGCCGGAGCACGACGTGGCGATCGCGACCAGCGCCGCCGAAGCGCTCGCGCTCATGGAGGCGGAAGCGTTCGACGTCATCGTGTGCGACGTGATGATGCCGGGGACGACCGGCGTGGATCTGTACGCGACGATCCGCGGGAAGGATCCCCGCGTCGCCGAGCGCATGGTCTTCGTCACCGGCGGCGCCTTCGTGCCTCGCGTCGCGGAGTTCCTTTCGAGCATCGACAACCCGAAGCTCGACAAGCCCATCGACGTCAAGCTGCTCCTCAAGACGGTCCGCGACATCCGATCGCGGATCTGACGTGTGCCGGAGCAGAGTGCTTCGCCCCGCGGGCGGGGCGAAACACGGAGTCGACTAATCCAGCGGCAGCTCGGTATCGGGGATGGACTTGTAGTCCTTGCGATCCTTCAAGGCGCGCGTGGCCGCGAAGACTTCTTCCGCGGTCCCGAGCTCGCGATCCGGCATGGCGCGCGCGACGCGGTCGCGGAGCTCCGCCGATTCGTGACGCAGAAACGGATTCGTCTTTCGCTCGAGCCCGATGGTCGACGGGATGGAGCTCTCACCGCGCGCGCGCACCGACCACGTCCACCGGATCCTCGCGCAGAGCTCGGCGTTGCCGGGCTCGACGCTGAACGCGAACCGCAGGTTGTCCTGCGTGTACTCGTGCGCGCAGCAGACCCGTGTCGCTTCCGGCAAAGCCGCGAGGCGCTCCAGGCTACGATGCATCTTCGCGGGTGGACCGTCGAAGAGATAGCCGCAGCCGGCGCCGAACATCGTGTCGCCGCAAAATAAGACGCCGTCGATGACGTAGGAAATGTGGCCGTTGATGTGCCCCTCCGTCAAGAACACTTGTCCCGTGGCGCCGCCGAACCGCAGCGTGTCGCCGTCGTCGACCTGCTCCGTGATGCCCGGGACGTCGTTCGCGACCCGCTTCGGGCCGACGACACGCAGGCCCTTGAGCACGCCGCGCCGTTCCAGATCGCGATTGATCCCGATATGGTCACCATGTGTGTGCGTATTGAGGATGGTGGTCAGAGAGAGACCCTTGGCCGCGCAGTAGTCGATGACGCCACCGGCGTCTGGACCGTCCACCGCCGCAGCTTCGCCGTTCGCCGCCACCAGAAGCCAGATCAGGTTGTCCTGTGCAGCGGGAATCTGGTGGATCTCGAACGCGCCGCTGGCGGAACGGAACGGAGCGGAGGGGGAAGTGACCGAGTGACCCATGGTGAACGGCTCCCGACGTGAGTGACGCTGGTACCTTTGACTCTTTCTCGTTCCCGCTCAAGTCCTCCGAGACTCTGGCCCACTGGTCAGGGATTCGGTAAGGTAACGAGCGACTTCGGAAGGATCGCTCGCAATATGAATTCCGCTTCGTTGCTCCGCATGGCGGGGCTTTTCGCGGTGACGGCCGCAGTTTTCGTCGGTTGTGGAGGGAGGATCGAAGCGGACTACGCGGACGGCGGCGCCGAGGACACCTCGAAGTGCGGCAACGGCAAGATCGACGACGGCGAAGAGTGCGACGGAACGCACCTCGGCGGCGCGACCTGCAGCAGCGTGACGATGAACGCGCATCCGGACGGTCAGCTCAGCTGCGACGACAAGTGCCATCTCGTCTTGATCGGATGCATGGGCTCTGGCGAACCGAGCACCGGCGGCGCGACGGGAACCGGTGGACGCGCCGGCACCGGCGGCGCGTTCGGCACCGGCGGCGGCTTCGGCACGGGCGGTCGCTTGGGCACCGGCGGCGTCATGGGCGGCAACGGCGGCAGCACGGCGACCGCTTGCACGAGCAGCGCCGATTGCCGAAATCGCGAGGTGTGCTGCGGCGTGCGCACGAACGGCGTGTACGCCTTCACCTGCGCGGCGACGTGCGCGCGCACCGATACGACTGCGGAATGCAAGACCAACGCCGACTGCGGCAGGGGACAGAGCTGCTGCGGCACGACGAATCAAACGGGCACGACGTACACGTCCATCTCTTGCGCCGCGACCTGCAACGGCAACGGGGAGCGCCCGCTCTGTTCGTCGAACACCGAGTGCCCCAGCGGCACGACGTGCGGCGCGAGCCGCGTGCTTCCGTCGGACTTCAAGCTCTGCCTTTGATCAGAGCTTCGGTTCCGTCCACCAGGGATAGAACTCGGGCATGTCTTTGGCGGCGCTCATCGTGAACGCGGCAGGGCGCTTCTCGAGGAAGCTGGTGATGCCTTCCCGTGCGTCCTTCTGCATGCCCGCCCAGTAGATGCAGCGGGAATCGTTGAGGTGCGCCGTCTCGGGATTCGGATCGGCGAGGCCGCGGTAGAGGAGCGCCTTCGTGAGCGCGACGGACGTCGCCGATGTGTTCTCCGCGATCTCGCGCGCGAGCGCCTGGGCTTTCGGCAGCACCTGATCCGCCGGAAGGACATAATTGAAGAGCCCGGAGTGCGCCTCGTCCGCGGCGCGGAACACGCGTCCGGTGAAGAGCCACTCCGCCGCCTTCGACGTACCGACGATGCGCGGTAGAAACCAGGACGAGCACGCTTCCGGAACGATGCCGCGCCGGGTGAACACGAAGCCTATCTTCGCGTCCTCGGCGGCGACTCGGATGTCCATCGGCAGCGTCATCGTGATGCCCACGCCGACGGCCGCGCCGTTGATGGCCGCGACGACGGGCTTGCGGCACCGGAAGATCGACAGCGCGACGCGGCCGCCGCCGTCCCGGTAGTCGGCGAGGCGGATGTCGGGGTGACTGAACGTGCTCCCGCGGTCTCCGGACAGATCGGCGCCGGCGCAAAAAGCGCGGCCGGCGCCGGTCACCACGGCGACGCGCACCGCGTCGTCGCGATCCACGGCGACGAACGCGTCGACCAGCTGATCCCGCATCTCGGGCGTGTAGGCGTTGAGCCGGTCCGGGCGATCGAGTGTGATCGTCGCGACGCGATCGTCCACGGCGTAGCGGATGTGCGCTTCTCCCATGGGGAGCGTTTTACGCCGCGCGAAGCGTGGGAGTAAACGGCCGCGTCGGCGTCAGCGCTTGCCGCGCCCCTTCTTCTTCTTTTTCGCCGGAGCCTTGGGCGCTGCCTTCGCGGCCTTCGCCTTGGCCTTCTTCTTCGCCGGCGCCTTTGCCTTCGCGGGCGCCTTCTTCGCGCGCTTCTTCGACGCCAACGCCTTCGCTTCCGGCGGTTTGCCCGGTTGCCACAGGCCGACCCAGTTGCCCGCCGGATCGGTGAAGCCGGCGATCCATCCCATCCCTTGCGACAGCTCCATCGGCGGCATCGCGATCTCGCCGCCGGCGTCCTGGATCTTCTTCAAGTGCGCGGCGATGTCGTCGACGTTCGCATACACCGCGACGCTGTGCGTGCCGTCGCGAGAAGGACCGACGCCGCCGGGGATGCCCCCTTCTTCGGCCTCGACCAGCTGCATGCTGCCGTCGGGCGAGGTGGTCATCTTCCAGTCGAAGATCTTCCTGTAGAATTCTTCGAGCGCCGCGCCGTCTTTTCCACTGATCTGAAACCACGTTACGGGATGAGCCACTTCGGTGCCTCCAGGTAGACGAGAACACGTATCACGGCTGAGCGTGGGCCGACAGATCGCGCGATCCACGTCCGAGTAGCCGGAGCGTGACGAAAGTCGCGCGACACAGCTGAGTGGACCCGCGCGATTGCCGGGGCGCACGCCGAACAGGAAGGTTTAGCTGGAGCACGAATTCGGGGACTCGTGCCTACTCCTGCCTTCAAAGCACCGCATGAGGCGAGAAGCGGCGCGGCGGACGGAATGTGAAGAAGAGCCGAGACGCGCGCGACACGCAAAAGCAAGCGGGCGACGCGAGCTACTCATGAGACGAAATGTACGCGCCGGTAGGCCCGAGTACAAATCGCGCCGTTCGCCCGTGACGGCGAGTAACCCCGGGCGGTGCCGTTTGTGGTACTCTGATCGATCAGGCGGCAAGACTAAATGGGTCAATGGTGGCTGATGGGCAGAGATCGAGTCCCGATTGGACCGGTGGCGACCGAGCTCGTGATTCAGGGCATCCGAGCCGGAAAGGTACCTTCCGAGACCCTCGCCTGCGAGGTGGGCGGGACGGCGTGGCGGTCCATCCGCGGCGTCCAGCGCTTCGCTTCCTCGTTCGCGAAGCTGCGCGTCGACGGGCCGACGCTCGTCGACATGGAGGAAGCGCCCGTCACCGACGTGGAAGATCCGGTGACCCTCACCAACCAGAACCTCAGCTTCCTGGCTGAGGCCGACGAGGAACGGACCATCGCCGAGCCGGCGCGCGCCATCGACGACTTCGGCCCCACCCAGCGCGCCGATGAGGCGAGCGAGATTACCGTCGTCGAGCGCAGCGCAAGACACTCCGAGCCTCCGTGAGCGTGGGTCGCGCGACTTCGCCTCGCTCCTGACGAGATGAACCGCGTCGTGACGCGGCCGACCGTGCCACTGCGCCGTACGGGGCATGACGCCACAGCTTCCCGACGTGACGGCGCGCCGGGACGCGTCCAGGGGTGTGGTACGAGCCGTGCTTTCCCCTCACCGATGCGATTCCTCGCGCTGGTGACGGACTACGACGGGACGCTCGCCGAGAACGGGAAGGTGAGCGCGCGAACGGTGAACACGCTCCGTCAGCTGCGAGAGGGCGGTCGAAGGCTCGTCTTGGTGACGGGTCGCGAGCTGTCCGATCTCGTGCCGCTGTTTCCGGAGCACACGCTGTTCGATCGTATCGTCGGCGAGAACGGCGGCGTGCTTTGGGCGCCGGATTCGCGAGAGGTGAAGCTCCTCGGAGAGCCGCCGCCGGAGGGGTTCGTCGAGCGCCTTCGAGAGCTCGGCGTGCCGGTGAGCGTCGGGCGGGTCATCGTCGCGACGCACGAGCCGCACGAGACGACGGTGCTCGACGTCATCCGCGAGCTCGGCGTCGAGCTGCAGGTCATCTTCAACAAGGGCGCGGTGATGATTCTGCCGTCCGGTGTGAACAAAGCCACCGGCCTGCGCGCGGCGCTCGCGGAGCTCGGGCTCTCGGCGCACAACGCGGTCGCCGTCGGCGACGCGGAGAACGATCACACGCTGCTCTCGGAGTGCGAGGCGGCCGTGGCCGTCGACAACGCGCTGCCGACGTTGAAGGAGCGCGCGGACTGGGTGACGCGCGGCGAGAGCGGCGACGGCGTCGCCGAGCTCGCGGAGCAGCTGCTCACGACGGATCTACGCGAGCTCTCGCCGCGGCTTCGCCGTCACGACGTCGCGATCGGCAAGACCCCTTCCGGCGACGACGTCACGGTACAGCCCTACGGCCCTCGCATCCTCGTGTGCGGCGCTTCGGGGAGCGGCAAGTCGACCCTGGTGACGACCTTCCTCGAGGGCCTGTCCGATTCCGGCTACCGCTATTGTCTGATCGACCCCGAAGGAGACTTCACCAACGCCCCCGCGGCGCTCGTGGTCGGCGATGAAAGAAAAGAGCCCACCGCCGACGAGGTCATCGAAGTACTGCGCGCCGGGGAGTCGAGCGTCGTCGCGAATCTCCTGGGAGTCGCGCTCGCCGAACGCCCCCGCGTCCTTTCGCCGCTGCTCGCGCGCCTCATGGAAAACCGCATCCGATACGGGACGCCTCATTTCATCGTCGTCGACGAAGCACACCACATGATGCCGGAGGGCGACGTGACCCTCTCCGAAGCGCTGGCGAGCGTCACGCACAGCGTGCTCCTCGTCACCGTGCATCCGGAGCGAATCGCGAAGAGCGTCCTCGAGCAGCTCGACCACGTCTTCGTCGTCGGAAAGAACGCCGGCGAACCGCTGCGCGCGTTCGCCGAGCGGGCGAACGTCGGGTTGCCGGTCTCCGCGGAAGAACTCGCGGCCGGCGAAGTGTATTACTGGCAGCGCGCCGCACCCGACCGCGTCGCGCGCTTCCGCGTCCTCGCCCCCAAGACCGAGCGGCGCCGTCACCAGCGCAAGTACGCGTCCGGCGAGCTCGGCGAGGACAAGAGCTTCTATTTTCGCGGTCCGGAGGGCTCGCTGAATTTGCGGGCCCATAACTTGTCCCTCTTTCTCCAAATCGCGGAAGGAGTCGACGACGCGACGTGGACGCATCATCTTTTACGACACGATTATTCGCGCTGGTTGAAGGACGCCATCAAGGACGAGGCGCTTTCGAAGGCCGTCTTCGCCGTGGAGGCGGACCGCTCGCTCGCGGCTTCCCCCCGAGAGAGCCGGCGGCGCATCCGATGCGCCATCGAGGATCTCTATACGCTCCCCGCCTGAGCGTTGCTTCGCCCTGATTCGGGGGTAAGGTTCCTTCGGTGCCACTTTTGGGACGCAGCGTTCTCGCGGTTGCAAGCTCCTGGCTCCTCGTCGCGTGCGCCGGCAGCAAACCCGAACCGGCGGGTCCGCCCGCGACGGACGTGTCGATGGTTCGCTCCGGTGAAACCACCGTGGTCTCCATTCAGGATCACGATGACGAGCCCGAAAACTCGACCTGCAAGGCGTATTGCGAGCGCCTCGCCGCGTGCTCGTACGCGATGCCGAACATGGATCCCATGCTGACGGCGAAGGACGTCTTCGCGAAGTGCTGGGCGGAGCAGCACCAGTGCCGGACCCCCATGACCGAGGTGCATTGCTGCGCCTCCGTCACCGCATGCGGGGATTTCGTCCAGTGCGAAAACACCGCGCGGGACAGGGTCACCGACTGCCGACACGGAACCACCGCCACGTCCCGTTGAGGCGGCGTCAGCTCAGCTCGACTCGGGAACCGCCATAGCTGTGCGTGGAGGGTAAAGATGCTACCCTTTCCGCGAGCACACGTGAGGACCCGTACACGAGAAGCATTGAGCGGCAACGGCGCGCGCGCGGGGATCATCGCCATCGCGGCAAGCGTGCTCGGCGGCGCTTGCGGCGGCATCGTCAGAGACACCCAGAACGGACCGGACGGGAGCGGCATTCCGCTGGGCGGCCAAACGAGCTCCGGAGCCACCCTCGGCGCCGGCGGCCGCCCGTCGAGCGGCGGCAAGGGCGTGGCTCAGGGCGGCAGCGTCGCCAAAGGCGGCGCGATCGGCGCTGGCGCAACGCAAAGCGCGAGCTGCGGCAACGGCCGGCTCGATCCGGGCGAATCCTGCGATCCCACCGTGCCGCTCGGCATCACCTGCTCCGCCGCGACGATGGGCTCACGGACGCTGGGCTTCCTGACGTGCACGAAGACTTGCGTCTACGACGTCTCGAGTTGCGGCTCTGCGCTCGGCACGGGGGGAAAAACCGGGACCGGCGGCGTGACCGGGACCGGCGGCGTGACGGGCGCTGCCGGAAAGTCCGTCTCTTACGACCAATGTACGAGCACCGAAACCGTGCTCGCCGACGACTGCACGCAGGATTGCGGGTGCAAGCTTTGCGCGGACGTCTATGCGGCGTGCAAGGGCGACGGCGGCTGCTCTTGGATCCTCGCGTGCGCGCACCAGATCGGCTGTGTTTCCATCGACGACTGCTACCAGACCAGCTGCGGGGGCATCATCGACAGAGCCGGTGGGCGTACCAGCATCGGCGCGAAACGTGCGGATCCGGCGCTGTCCTGCCTCGCGCAGAACGGCTGCGGCGTGGCGTGCCCCTAGCGGCGTAACGCGCGCCGGCAACCGCGAACCCGAGCGGCGCCGGCCACTCGCGACGCGGTCACTGCCCGCCGAGGAGCTCGCGCTCGGCCTGCACCCAGTCGGCGAGCGCATCGCCCTCGCCCGGCCCGCGTGACTCGTAGATTTCGAAGGCGCGGCGCGCAATGGTGTCGTGGTTCATGACCACTTCCGTGGCCATTTTCAGGCTCGGCCTTCGAGCGCGGCGTGTCGTGCCTTTGGTGCGGATCGCATTTTTTGCCATGTGAACGTCCTCCGCTCGGTCGGCTAACAGAGTCCACGGCACGATCACAAATTTCTGCCTTGGGCGCGACAGGCGAAGTCTCGTCGACTCCGCATGGATTCACGGGCACTCTGGGCCGCGCCAGGCTCCTTTGCCCGGACCTCGGGAGCACCATGGACCCATCGCACAGCGCCGAAGAAGCCGCACCCTATCCGCCGCCCGCGCGCGCCCTTCGCGTCGAAGAAGCCGCGCCGTACCCGCCCCCCGCGCGCGCCTGGTACCTCGTCGGCGCGCTGATGTTCTTCTATGTGTTCTCGTTCATCGACCGCCAGGTCATCGCGTTCCTGATTGGCCCGATGAAGCGCGACATGGCCCTCACCGACACGCAGGTCGGGCTCATCCAGGGGTTCGGATTCGCGGTGCTCTACACGTTCCTCGGCTTGCCCATCGGGAGGCTCGCGGATCGGATCAGCCGGAAGAAGATCGTCACCGTCGGCGTGCTCGTGTGGTCGTTCATGGCGACGATGTGCGGCCTGGCCCGCACCGGCACGGATTTGTTTCTGGCCCGAGTCGGCGTCGGCGTGGGCGAGGCGGCGCTCTCGCCCGCGGCCTACTCGCTGTTGACGGACTCGTTCCCGCGCGAGAAGCTCGGCCGCGCCTTCGGCGTGTACAACATGGGCATCGCCATCGGGAGCGGCATCGCTTCGCTCACCGCGGGCTTCGTGATCGTCGCGGTATCGCACGTGAGCCATTACACGCTGCCGGTACTCGGTGAGGTTCGCGGATGGCAGCTCGTGTTCATCATCACCGGATTGCCCGGCGTCATCCTGCCGCTCCTTCTGCTGACGGTGCGCGAGCCGGCGCGGCGCGGCCTGCTCCGCGCGGGCGGCCAGACGAAGGCGGTCGTCCCGTTTTCGGAGGTGCTCGCGTTCGTGAACGCGAACAAGAGCTTCTACGCCCTTCACTGCGTCGCGTTCGGGCTGCTCGCCATGGTGGGCTACGGCGTCGGCGCTTGGCTCCCCGAAGCCTTGGTCCGCGCCTATCGCCCGGACGGCCTCACCATCTCCCAGGTCGCGAAGGTGCTCGGGCTGGCGACCATGTTCTTGAACGCCGCGGGCATCTTCTCGGCGGGCCGCGTCAGCGATCACCTGGCGGCGAAGGGCATGCGCGACGCCCCGATCGTCGTCGCCACCGGCGTCGCGCTCTGCATCGTGCTCACCAGCAGCGTGACGCCGTTCATGCCGTCGCTGTCCACGCTGTGGATCGCGCTCGCCATCAGCGCGTTCCCGTTCAGCGCGTACACCAGCGTGGGCTCCATGGCCATCAACCAGGTGACGCCGAATCAGCTCCGCGCTCAGGTTTCGGCGATCTACCTGTTCGTCATCAACGTGCTCGGCCTCGGCGTCGGCCCGGCCCTCATCCCCTTCATCAACGACAAGCTGTTTCACGATCCCGCGAAGATCCGGTACAGCCTCGCCGCCGTCGTCGTCGGTGGGTGCCTGCTCGCCGCCCTGCTCCTGTGGCTCGTACGCCCGATTTACCGAGAGAAGCACGCCGCGGCCGCCGAGTGGCAATGAGGCTTTTGAGCTCGGCCCCTCGCCGTTTCGGTGTAGCGTCGGGGCCCTTCGATGCGAACGCTCGTCACCGGCAGCACCGGGCTCATCGGCAACGCGGTAACCAAGCGCCTCGTGCGCGACGGACACTCGGTCCGCGCGCTGGTGCGTGACCCCGAGCGCGCCAAAGATCTGGTACCGGCGAGCGTCGAGCTCGTGCGGGGCGACATCGAGGACGCCTCTTCTCTCGCCGCGCCGCTCGAGGGCATCGAGTGGGTGTTTCACACCGCGGGCATGCCGGAGCAGTGGCAGCGCGACGAGACCGCCTTCGACCGCGTCAACAGGAAGGGCACGGCGAACGTCGCGACGATGTCGCTCGACGCCGGAGTAAAGCGCCTGGTCTACACGTCGACCATGGACGTCTTCGCCGCTCCCCCCGGGGGGACCCTCGTCGAAACGCACATCGACCCGAACCCGAAGCCGACGGCCTACGAGCGCTCCAAGCAAGCCGCCGAGCGCGAAGCAGAAGCCGTTCGCGCCCGAGGGCTCGATCTGGTGTACGTGAACCCCGGCGCGGTGTACGGCCCGAGTCCGGTGCACGTCGGCGTCAACTCGCTCTTCATCCAGCTGATGCGCGGGCAGATGCCCATGGTGCCGCCGGGGGGAATGTCGCTCGCGTACGTCGAAGGCGTGGCCGCAGCACACATCGCCGCCGCCGAGCGCGGCAAGAGCGGCGAGCGATATCTCATCGCCGACACTCACGCATCGAATCACGAATTCGTGGCGCTCATCGCGCGCGAGGCGGGGCTCACCAAGGTCCCGGGCGTCGCGCCGCGATGGCTCATGCAAGCGGTCGCGCACGGCAGCGCGCCTCTCGCGCGCGCCTTCGGCTTCCGGCCTCTCATCGCGCCCGGACAGCTCTCCTTCTTGCTCTGGAATCCGCGCATCGACACGTCGAAGGCCGAGCGCGAGCTCGAGTTCGCGCCGACGCCGCTCGACGTCGGCGTCCGGCAAACGATCGAGTTTCTGCGCAGCGAAGGACTCGTGCCGAAGCACGCCTGAGCGCCGAAGCCGGCGTCGAGCGAGTCGTTTCGCCCGACGGAGCCGGAGCGGCGCGACGACAAAAGCCCGAGGAGCGCGGCCGGCGCGCCGCCGGCCGGTTCACCACCCGGCGGGCCCGACGCGCGCGATCGTCCGGCGCGCGTGGTGAGTTTCACGCACGTGGCGAGGTCCGCCGGGCAGCAGGCCACCGCGGAGCGCGCGAGAAACTCGTCCCCGGCGGTGAGCGCGGCGCTGGCGTGATGCTTGCTCGAATGCCCGGAGCAGCGCGAGCCGAGGAGGCTCGCGTCGAACACCGAGCGAAGAAAAGGGGCGGCGATGAAAATGCCATTCCGAACGCCAAGTCTCCCATCATGGATGTTGGTGCCGTTGCTCGCCGCTTGCGCGAGCACGCCGCCTCCCACGGAGCGGATCGCGTCCGCTCAAGAGAGCGTCGCCGCCGCGCGACAGGCCGGCGCGAACGACACCGCTCTCGCGTCGCTCTACCTGCAGTCGGCAGAAGAGCAGATCGGATTCGCCAAAGGACTCGTGAAGAAGGGCGACATGGATCGCGCCGAGCTCGTCCTCTTGCGGGCCGACGCCGACGCCGACCTCGCCGGCTCTCTCGCGCGCGAACAGTCGGCGCGCTCCCAGGCGGAGCAAGCCGTCGCCGTGTTGCAGTCGATACAGCGGCAACAGCAGAACGGGCAGCCAGCACAGTAGGAGCAAGTGATGAACAGCTGCAATATGACCTTGATGGGTATGGGCTTCGTCGTACTGGGCGCGCTGTCCGGTTGCGGCGCTTCACGGCCGCCGCAGCAACTGCTCGACGCGCGCGCGGCGTACCAACACGCGATCGCGAACGACGCGCAGCAGTACAGCCCGGCCGCTCTCGCCAACGCGCAGGGCGCCATGCAATCGGCGGAGCACGCCTTCGCCGAGAACGGCGACGAGCAGCGCACGCGAGATCTCGCGTACATCGCGGAACGCAAGTCCGACATCGCGAACGTGGACGCCTCGGCGGCGAAGCAAACACGCCGGGAGCAACTGGCGATGGACCAGGTCCTGCAGTGGCAGCAGGCGCTGGCGCACGCGCACCAGGGCGATCTCGAGCAGGCTCGCGCGCAGCTCGCCACGACCGGCAAGCAGCTCCAAGCGAGTCAGGACCAGCTCGAGAGCGAGCGACAGGCGCGCGAGGACTCGGAAAACAGGATGCGCGATGCCCTGAAGCGGCTGGTGGTCGCCTACGGCGGCTCCGTCACCGAGCAACCGCGCGGCACCGTCGTCACCCTGCCCGGCGCCATTCTGTTCGCCAGCGGGCAGTCCGACCTCGCGCCGGGCGCGCGCGCGCGCCTGGACGGTCTGGCCCAGGCTTTGTCGGCCCTGAAGGATCAGCGGCAGCGCCGGGTCATCGTGGAAGGGCACACCGATTCGACGGGGTCCGACGCGACCAACCTGGCTCTGTCGCAGAGCCGCGCCGAAACGGTCAGGCAGTACCTCGTATCGAAGGGCCTGCCGGAAGATCAGGTGATGGCGACCGGGGTCGGCTCTTCGCAGCCGCTGCAGAGCGACGCGACGGCCAAGGGCCGCGCCGCCAACCGTCGGGTCGAGCTCATCATCGAAGGTCTCGGGGCGCGCTGAGATCACCCACCCGACGCCGTTCACTCGCGCCGACCACCACGAAGAGAAGGAGAGGAATCGGAATGGAACAGTCCACACAGGGCACGGTCGCCGGGGACGTCCAGCACGTCCCGTCGCTCGAGGGCATTCGCGGGCGGTTGCGGTTCGATGGCCCGCGCGGAAGCCTCACGATGATCGTCGATGACGGACAGGTGTCCCTGAGCCCCGCGCACGGCGTCGCCGATTGCGTCCTCTCGGCGTACGACGCCGGCGATCTGGAGGACATCGTCAGGGGCGAGCTGAACATGGTGACGGCGATCCTGCGAGGGCGGGTGCGGGTCGTGGGCGATCCGCTCCTCGCGCTTCGCGTCGCGGGCTCGATGAAGGACGTCGGACGGATGGTGGCACCGTTCACCGACGCCGCGGGGATCGGAGCCGGATCGTGAACAACGGGCGCGTCAGCATCCTCGACGGCAATACGTTCGTCGTCAGCGATCAACGTGGAGACATGGAGGGCATCCCGGGCGACGACGCGGGGCTGTTCCACCAGGACATGCGCTATCTGTGCCGGTGGGTGCTCACGATGAACGGCAAGCGGCCCAACATGTTGTCGGTCGACGATTTTCAATACTTCCGAACCCAGTTCTTCTCCACGTTGTCGACGGGAACGGTCTACGTGGACTCGCACCTGTCGTGCCGTCGCGAACGCACGCTGGACTCCGGCTTTCGAGAGAAGATCACCATCCAGAACCACGGCAAGGAGTCCATGGACCTCGACGTCTTCATCGAGGCCGCCGCGGACTTCGCCGACCTCTTCGAGGTAAAGGACCATCTCACGAAGAAGGGGCAGCTCTATCATCGGGTCGACGGGGCCGGGCTGATCTTCGGCTACCGCCGCGAGCGCTTCATTCGCGAAACGGTGATCTCCGCGAACAAACAGGCGACGTTCAGCCCCGATGGCGTCCGCTTCCACGTGCAGTTGCCTCCACACGGCGAGTGGGACGTCGAGCTCGACGTCCGCGCGGTGAACGCCGACGCGGTGGTCCCGGCGACGAACAACGGTCCCGGCGCGCGGGAGAAAGTGGACGAGCGGCTCACGAAGAGCGTGAAGGAGTGGCTCGACAAGGCGCCGCGCCTGGTCAGCGACTGGGCGCCGCTGGAGCGCACCTATCGGCGAAGCCTCGTCGATCTCGCTGCGCTGCGGGTCAACTCGCCGCTCGCGCCCGGCCGGCCCGTGCCCGCCGCGGGGCTGCCCTGGTTCATGGCGATGTTCGGCCGCGACAGCCTCATCACGAGCTTCCAGGCGCTACCGTTCGCGCCGGAGCTCGCCGAAGCGACGCTGCGCACGCTGGGCGCGCTCCAGGCGCGCACGACGGACCCGTTTCGCGACGCGGAGCCGGGCAAGATACTCCACGAGCTCCGGCTCGGAGAGCTCACCGCCTTCGAAGAGCGCCCGCACTCGCCGTACTTCGGCTCCGCCGACGCGACGCCGCTGTTCCTCATCTTGCTCGAAGAGTACGAGCGCTGGACCGGTAACCGCGAGCTCGTTCGCGTGCTGGAGCGCGAAGTGCGCGCTGCCGTGCGCTGGATGGACGAATACGGAGATCGCGACGGCGACGGGTTCATCGAGTACGAGCGGCGCAACACCGAGACCGGCCTCGAGAACCAGTGCTGGAAGGATTCATGGGACTCCATCGCCTTCGCGGACGGCGAGCTCGCGCCGACGCCGCGAGCGACCTGCGAGCTCCAAGGGTACGCTTACGACGCGAAGCTGCGGACGGCGCGCCTCGCGCGCGTCGTTTTGGGAGATCCGGCATGGGCGAACGAGCTCGAGCGGAGCGCGGAGGCGCTGAAGGAGCGTTTCAACCGCGAATTCTGGTTACCCGAACGCGGTTTCTTCGCGCTCGCGCTCGACGGAAAGAAGCGCAAAGTCGACGCGCTCACGTCCAATATCGGACATCTCCTGTGGAGCGGCATCGCCGATCCCGAGAAGGCGAAGTCGTGCGTCGACCACCTCATGAGCGACCCGCTGTTCTCCGGCTGGGGCGTCCGGACCATGGCCACCACGGAGGGCTCTTACAACCCGATCGGGTATCACGTCGGCACCGTCTGGCCGCACGATTGTTCGATCATCGCTTGGGGCCTCAGGCGCGCCGGGTATCGCGCCGAAGCCGCGCGCCTGTCCCGCGCCATCCTGGAGGCGGCGGAGTTCTTCCACTACAGGCTTCCAGAAGCGTTCGCCGGCTATCCGCGAGCGGATACGCGCTTTCCGGTCGAGTATCCCACGGCGTGCTCGCCGCAGGCGTGGGCGAGCGGTGCGCCTCTCCTCGTCTTGCGCGCTCTCCTCGGTCTGGAAGCGGAGGAGGGGCGCCTCATCGTCGATCCGGCCATCCCGCATCCGCTGGAGGAGCTCGAGCTCCTCGACATTCGAGGACCATGGGACAAGGCGGACGCATTCGGGCGTGCTCGCTTCGACGTCGCGGCGTAGCGTTACCGTCACGCCGACGTCGCGCGCGCTCCTCGGCTCCGGCGACGCGCACCCTGCGAGCACCGTCGCGAGGAGGAGCGCGACTCTCGAACCACGCCTCAAGCGGCCTTCTTCTTGGCGCGCAGGCGCCGTAGCCGGCGAGCGACACGATTCACCGGTCCTCGCACGAACAGGTACGGCAAGATCGCGAGGAGAACGGCGACGTCGACGGCCTGGACGGGCCGAAACCCGCGGAGGACGAAGACCTGGTACACGACGTCCATGGCCGCCGCGAGCGCGAAGATGTTTCGCACCGCTCGCCACCCTTCTCGCAACCTCGCTCGCCGGTGCTCCCGATCGACGAACAGCGACCAGAAGTACGCCGGTCTTCCTTCACGCGCGTCCCGGAGGCCGTCGTGCGCGGCGGCGAGGATCGCCATCGTCGGCTGAAGATAGAACCTGAAGGCCATCGGTCCCGAAGGACGCGCCGCAATCTCCCGCCACATTCTCGCGAAGAGCTCGCCCATGGCGCCTCCGACGCGCGGCTCAGCGCCGCACGGACGCGAAGAGAAGAAGAAAAGGATAAGCCAAGAAAGGCTGCAGCAAGGTAGACCCGTTCACCGGGCGATCCTCGCGGACCAGGAAAGCAGCAAGTGAATTCTTCGTATCCGTGGGTTCGTGAAGACCGACCAGTGAAACCGGTGTCGAACGCCGAGCACGCGTGACCCTCGGACGGTTTTCTTCGCGTCGTTCAGGCGCGGGCTCGAGTGGCATCGCCCTCCGGAGTGCAACATCCGTGCTCTCGCGTTCGCTGCGGCGAGCTCCGCGCGGCGGCTGGCGTGCGCGCTGCATATGCAAGTGCTCGCGCGTACCGCAGCCGATCGATGACCAGCGTTGACCCGCCGCCTTCGAGCGATTCTTCACACCGTCGTCATGGTCCGTTTACGCGCTGGCTCTTCGCGCTGCATCTCGCGCCGTCGAGCCGGCGTCGACTGAACCGCTCGACGCTGGCCCCCTCGGCCGCCCTGTGGTTCACGTTCCTGCTCTGCGCGCTCATCGACCGCGCGTTCACCGGGAAAACTCCTCCGCTGTTCCAGGATCTTTCGGCGCACGTCCGCGTCCTCGTCTCGATCCCGTCGCTGCTCCTCTCGGAGTCCATTCATCACGAACGCTCCGCGTACGTGTTGGACCGGCTCTCCGACGGGAAGATCGTGCAGCGATCGCATCACGAGGAGGTGGCGCGAATCCTAGCCACCGCGGAACGGCGTCGGCATTCGCGGATCGTCGAGTACGCGCTCTGGGCGCTCGGGTTCTCGTTCGGTCTTTTGGCGTTGAAGGGACGATTGGGCACCGCCGAGAGCCTGCAAGGCGTCGAGACGGCCGCGTTCCCGGGCGTTGCGCACGTCTGGTACGTGCTGCTCGTCGTTCCCGTTTACGTTTTCCTGTTCGCCCGCGCGATCTGGCGCTGGATCGTCTGGTCGGCGTCGTTGTTCCAAGTTTCCCGGGTCGAGCTGCGGTTCGCCCCCACTCACCCGGATCGTGCGGGCGGCCTGGGCTTCCTCTCGGAACCGGTCGCCGCGGCCGCCGTCGTTTCTTTCGCGATCAGCGCCGGAATGAGCGCCCGATGGCGGACCGAAGCCAAAATCTTGCACTTCTCCGTCCGGAACTTCGCGCCCAGTTTCGGGGTTCTCTTCGCCGCCGCGGTGATCCTCTCCATCGGCCCCCTGCTCTTCTTCAGCGTGCCCGCCTTTCGTGCCCGGCTGCGCGCGGAGCGCGAGCATTCGCGGCTCGTACTTCATTACGTCCAAGAGGTGCACGCGGCTTGGTTCGAACGGCAGCCGCAGCCCGAATCCGCCATCGGCGTGTTCGACAGCTCGTCGATGGCGGACATCGATTCGACTTATCAGAACCTGCTCCGGATGCGACTCGTTCCCGTGGAGCCAAAAATGCTATTGGCGGTGGCGCTCGGGGTTAGCTTGCCTTTCGTCATCTCGATGGCGTCGGAGATCCCGATGACCGAGCTGCTGCGAACCGTCGGCCACGCATTGGCGAAGACTCTGTTCTGACGGCCGCGCACGCGCATGACGCTCGATCGACGCGTTCCATTCGCAACGCCGTTTCGAGCGGAAACTCTCACGTTCGGGAATTTTTCCGTACGTGATCATACGCTCGCGGACTTTTCTGCTCCGCGGTCTACCGTGTTCCGCGGTGAGCATGGATTGGCCCTGCCCCCCTGCTGATTCGTTCCTGCGGATTTCATGCTGCCCGGTCGAACTCGGCGCTCGCGCGCGCTGAGCGACGCGTCGCACTGGCACAGAGATAGCAACGTCGCGCGAGGTGCGCCGGACGAAGGGCTTCGCACGATGAACAAGGACGACTCGGGGACGCGCTCGACTTCTTTCGGCAACGACGCCGAACCAACGCCGCAACGCCGCAACGTCACGGCATTCGCGGCGGCGCATCCCGGTTGTCGTGGACACCGGTCCGGGGCCGCAACCGCGCTGCGCCACGCCACGCCGTCGATTCGAATCGCGAGTCGACCGACTCCGACGTGCGGCTTCGCCTTCAGGCCCCACTGATCCTTGCGGCGCTCGGCGCTCGGCGCCCCGACGGACCCGCATCGCGCTCCTCGCGGAACCCTCCGAGTCGGGGCGAAGGGCACCGAGCCCCCGCCAGACTTATTCCCGGATGCCTCAGTAACGATGAGCAGGTCAGCATGAAACAACAATCCCTCTTCGTCTCGAAACCCCTGCCGAAGCTCAGGAACACGACCCGCGAGCACGTGAGCGAGCGCGACGCGGAAGCCCGGCGCAGCCACCTGCGCATCTTTCGAACACCCGTCGAGAGCCAACGCGCGAACCGTCTCCGTGCGCGGGTCGCCGTCGACAGAGGGAGCCCGATGAACAACGTTCAAGAACACGCCTCGAGGAAGGTGCCGCGGGGGGCGCCGAACGTCCTCTGCGTGGTCCTCGACGACGTCGGTTTCGGGTGGATCGATGCTTTCGGCGGGCTCGTCGAGACGCCGGCCCTGTCGCGGCTCGCGGCCTCGGGCCTTCGCTACGTCAACCACCACGCCCCGTCGTCTCCGGCGGAGGCCAGGGCTTGCCTGCTCACCGGCCGCAACTCGCCCGCTTCTTCCGTGCAGGGTGAGCTCGAACCATCGGAGGGGCCGGACATCGCCGGCGTGCTGCACGAGCACGGTTACGCGACGCTCTGTCTCGACGACGAACCGAAGGTCCGCGGCCGTTCGCGCGCACAGCGGGCCGGGTCGACCGAGGACCTCGTCGACCGAGCGGCGACCTTCGTCTGGCACCGGCGCTCGGAAGATCCCGAGCGCCCCTGGTTCTGCTGCCTGCACTTCGCTGCTCGACGCGAGCCGCATCGTATCGGCTGGGAGTGGACGCGACGTTACACGGGCGCGTTCGACGGAGGCTGGGACGCTTACCGCAGGGTAGTGCTGGACCGGCAGAAGAAGATGGGAGTCGTCGCGCCGCACACGGAGCTCGCTCCGATGCCCGAAGGAAGCCGTGCGTGGGAGAGCCTCTGCGCCGACGAGAAGAGGCGTTTCGCGCGCGTCGCCGAGCTCCACGCCGGGTGCCTTTCGCACGCCGACGCGCAGCTCGGTCGCCTCCTGGGCTTTTTGGACGCCACGGGACAGCTCGACGATACGCTCGTCCTCTTGCTGCTCGGGCCCGCGGGAGGCGACGCGGTCCGCGCCGTCGACCAGTTCGGACGCAGCGCGGCCTACGGCAGCCTTCCCCTGGAGTGGGCGTTCGCCAGCAACACCCCGTTCAAATTGTACGAGCAAGGGGGGCGCCTCGGCGGAACGCGGAGCCCCCTGATCGTCCATTGGCCGCAAGGGCTCCGCTCGAAGGGCGAGCTCCGGACCCAGTTTCACCACGTCGTCGACTTGGCTCCGACGATCCTCTCCGCGATCGGCATCGAGCCGCCTCCGCCTCGAGAGCGACGCCAGGGCTCGATGCACGGCGTCGCCCTGAACTACAGCTTCGACGACGCGGGCGCGCCGACGAAGCACGTGAGGCAGCACTTCGAGGTACTCGGAAACCGCGCGATCGTGAGCGGTAAGTGGAAGGCCGTCGCCCATCGACCGCGGACCGAGCGGCCGAGTCGGGAAAGGATCCGCTTCGACGAGGATCGCTGGGAGCTTTACGATCTGGAAAGAGACCCGAGCGAGTGCCACGACTTGCTCGCTGCGAACGACGTGGTCGATGTCGCGCATCCCACGGCGCAGAAGCTCTTCGAGCTCGTCGAACTCTGGTGGGCGGAAGCGCGAAGGTACGCCGTCCTGCCGCTCGACGGTTCACTCGACCCGCTCGTCCCGGCTCGGCGCTTTGCCGCGCGCGAGCGCAGCCCCGTGCTCCTGCAGTGAGCAGCGTTCCAAAACACCGCCCGATCTCTCATCGACGCCAACAGAAAGCCCATGCCGTACGCACGCTCACCGCTTCACCCGCTCGCGAGGGCCCCCTTCGCGCTCTGCAATTCGGACTGCAAGTATTGCCACTTCTCGTCGAAGGAACGCCTCTACCCCGGAAGCACGTTTCGCCCGTCCGACGACCTGCTGGAAAACTACCTCCAGCAGTATCTCGAATCGCAGCCGGGGCCGGAGATCGACGTGGCGTGGCGGGACGGTGAACCGACGCTCCTGGGGCTCGATTTCTTTCGCAAGTCGATCGAGCTCGAGCGCAAGTACCGGCGCCCGGGGACCGTCATATCGAACACGATTCAGACGAACGGGACGCTCCTCGACGACGGCTGGTGCGCGTTCTTCCGCGACAACGAGTTCCTGGTCTCTCTGAGCCTCGACGGACCGAAGGAGCTCCACGATCTCTACCGCGTCGACGAGCGCGGCTTACCCACCTTCGACCGCGCCATGCGCGGCCTCCGCTGTCTGCAGAAGCATGGCGTCCCGGTCAAGGTGCTGACGACCGTGCACGCCGTCAACGGCGATTATCCGGTGGAAGTCTATCGTTTCCTGCGCGACGAGGCGGGAGCGGAGTTCATCCAGCTCATTCCCGTCGTCGAACGCCTGAGCTCCACGGGATGCTTCGGCGGCGACACCGTCTCGGATCGATCGGTGGGAGCGGAGCAGTTCGGGCGATTTCTGATCGCCGTCTTCGACGAGTGGGTACGGCGGGACGTCGGCAAGGTGTTCGTGCAGACGTTCGACGGCGCGCTCGGCGACGTCGCTCGCTCGCCCGTGGTCGATCTCGCTGCGTCCGAGCGGCGGCGTTCGTTCGGCAGGGCCAAGCTGGAGACGCTCCCGCGCTGCTGCCGGGATTGCTCGGTGCTGTTCGCTTGCAACGGCGGCTGCTCGAAGGATCGCTTCGTCAGGACGCCCGAGGGGGAACCCAACCTGAACTACCTCTGCGCGGGCTACAAGGCGTTCTTCGAGCACGTCGCTCGTCCGATGCGTCGCATGGCGGCGCTGCTCCGCGCCGGACGCCCGCCCTCCGACCTCATGCGCGAGTACGTGCAACGCGCTCCCGCTCAGAACTTCGTCGGCGCCGACGAAAGCGCCGGCGCGCCGCAGTGAACGAAGACCGCGACGCGTCCCCCGTTCACGTCGCGCGACGCAACATCCCTCGCCTCCCGGCTCGACCTTCGCGCCGCGGCTTTCTCAAGTCGGCGGATCACAGGCACGCCGCAGGCGCAGACCGAACCGTTCGTCGCGCCGAACTAGTCGCTCGGTCTTCTGCGTTCGCCCGCGACGATGCACGCGCGCCGTGCAGTAGGTGCATGTGGATAGTTTCAACGAAGAAGGCGAAATCTTTCTACCTTGCAATACTTAAGGGACCAAGTCAGACAGATGAAATGCAGAATGTCAAATTGGGGAAGACACTCGTCCCGCTGTTCGCGGTGAGCGCGTCCATCGCCGGCGCGGGGTCGTGCGCTTCCTCATCTACGACCTGCGCAACCGACACGTACGGCAACTACGTGTGCGACACGTATGCATATGCTTATCCGTACACATACGATTACTACCTGGACAGCTATTACTACTACCCATATTACCCCTCCACGGTCTATTACTACCTGACCGCGGCCGACGGCGGCGCGACCGGGAGCGGCAGCATGGGCGTCACCTCCGGCGAGACGAACGCGCCGGACGCCTCGACGAGCGCGGTGCCGGAGCTGCTGGCGAAGGCGCGCCTCGGCGCGGACACCGTCAACGCCGGCGTCGCCGAAGCAATGAACCCCGTCGTGCTCCTCGTGAAGACGAGACCGAACCGCTCCGGCGATACGCTCACCTACGGTCCAATCCGCAGCGGCTCGGCGTCGTACGTGTTCACCGTCAAGAAGCTCTCCAATTCGAACAAGAGCTTTTCGTGGGAGCTGCGGGCCAAGCAGCAGTCGAGCGGAGAGGACCTGAAGACGGTCGCCGGAGGGACCATCGACGTCTCGAACGACTCGCCGCCGGTCACCCGCAGCACCCTCGGCGTCGACGGCGATGCGCTGGCAGCGGCCGACAGCAGCCTGCGCTCGCAGGGCACCCTCTTGCTCGGAGCGTCCGACGACGGCACCACGAACGTCCTTCGGTTTCGGTTGAAGGGATTCACGCCGGACTCGACGCGGGCGGATGCCGTCGATGCCGCCGCCATCGGCGTGCGCCACGGGCAGGATCAGAACGAGCTCCGGGTCGTCCTGAAGACGAACCTGGAGGAGACGAAGACCGACGCGCAGGAGCTGGTCATCGTGAAGCTGGATTGGCGGCAGGCCGACGGGGCTCGAGCGGACGCCATCGCGGTCGGCGGCGACATCCCCCAGGGTCAGGAGCTCCAGATCAGCACCTGCGTGCCCGCGAGTCTAGACCCCGCGAGCGCCTCCACCGTTTCGGTTACCTGCGACGTCACCGACACGAGCTGCACGTCTTCGAGCTCCGAGCTCATGTGCCCCGCGGCGTTCCAGTCCGATATGGCTCCGAACCCCGATCCCACCGCCGACGACGCCCCGGCGGACGCGCCGACTCTGCCGCAAGTGCCGACGTCCATTCCCGAGTGACGCATGCGGGGCCTCGAACGACGGAAAGGAACGTGGGCCGTGTATGAACGAAGCGGGTTTGCGATCCTGGTCTGGGCGCGGATCATCGCGCCCGCGTTCCCGACTCCGGGCCCCCACCTTGCCTTGGCGCCCGCAGACCACTATGCAAGCGCGAGACGCGCAACTGGTGAGCTCGCGGCCGCCGGGTACGACGGCGTCATTTCGACGCAAACGCTCGCCACGAACGATGCTCGGGTCCCGGTTACTTACCGGCGACCGGAAACGCGCCCGGGCTGGGCGGCGCCGCGAGAATCGCGGCCGAGAGCGCGAAAGATAGAATCGACGGCGCCGCGCGTCCGGGGGCAGCAGGACCGGCGCACGCCGGCGTGATTCCGGTAGGAGCGTTGAAACTAGTGCTCCGCGACTGTGGAGGTTTCCTCGGTAAGTCGCGGCGTCTCACGGTACAGCGGTTTCGTCTCGAAGCTCGGCGAATGAAGAACGGAGATCACGGTGCAGCGCGTTCTGGTCGCGGAATCGGCTCGTCCGGCGCTCGTCCAAAGGGCGGGCGCCACGGTCTCCCCCCTAGAGCCACCCGACTCGCTTCCTCGCGGACGAGAGTCCAATGGAGTGGACACCCCATCACCCACTCCGTGTGATCCTTTCTCGAGCGACGAGCCCAACCCGAAACGGGGGCATGGGAGACACTGGTTTCCGCGATTCTCGGCGACTCGATCCCGGTTTGTCGGGATGCTCATCCCGTTTGAGCAAACGTCCGGGCGTCGCCGGGTAAGGGATGGTCGCGAGCGCGGCGGTGCCCTCGTCGTTCGAATCAAAGACGAGAATCAACACGCGCGCGGTCCGGCGCTGAAGAAGCAGGATGCGCTGACCACCCATGTTCAGTTCGCTAAGAGTTTGCGCAGTGTAATGGACAGCCAGGCCGCCTTCGGGCGCGCGGACGCATCCCAACCAACGACGCTCGTAGGGGGTGGACGAGCCGTCGACGGCACGTCGCTGACACGCCGAATCGGCTTTGCTGTCACGCGAGGTCTGCGGCCCATCGTTCGGCTTTTCACCCTTGCTTTGGTAGGTGACGAATCGTTAATGTCCACGCACAAGAGTAGTGAGGAGCTAGTTTCGGCGAACTGTCTCCGTGCATCGCGCTCGCTACGCTTCGTCGCGCTTCTTCGCTCGGGTGAAGCGGGTTGGCCGCGGCGCATGACTCCAATGCGCGCGACTCGAAACACGGCGCCGTCACACTCGGCCGGTCACCCATTCCCGAATGGACGTCCTCACGCGCGACGTTTCAGTTTGCGCTGCGGTACGGCCGAAGGCCTTTTGGCGTCGGGACGGGAACCAACGAACAAATCGCCCAGCGTTCGTTCGTCGGAAACGAAGTCCGGGAGCTTTGCATCGCGCGCGCCGTTCGTTGGAGCACATCTATGTGCACGCGCAACGCGAGTTTGGTCTTCAGCAAAACGGGTCACGTACGGTAAGCTGATATGCACGCTGGTCACCTATCGACGAGGGCGGTCTTCATGAAGCGAATCCTGGTTGTCGAGAACGATGAAAAAGGTCGGAGCGCCGCCGCGCAAGGGCTCACGAACGCCGGCTTTCTCGTCGACGTAGCGAGCACGGCTGCACACGGCCTCGAGCTGCTCAAGGCCGGCTCGCATCACGATCTCGTGCTCGTCGACGACCAGCTGTCGGACGCGGGACCGCTCGAGGTCGTGGCGCAGATCAAACTGGCGTCGCCTCGCACGATCATCATCGTGATGACGGCGTTCTCCAACATCCGCGTCGGGGTCGAAGCGCTCCAGTGCGGCGCCGCCGACTACATGACGAAGCCCGTCAACGTCGACGCGCTCGCGCAGATCGTCCGACACGCTCTGACGGCGGGAGCACCGATCACCGAACGGCCCCCCGCGCCGAGCCCGAAGGACGGTGATTCGCTCGTCGGGCGCTCGGAGCCGATGGCCCGCGTGCGCGCGCTCATGGAGAGAGTCGCAGCGAGCCCGATCTCGACCGTGCTGCTCACCGGCGAGAGCGGCACCGGGAAAGATCTGATAGCCAAGGAGATCCACACTCAGAGCCCCCGCGCGGATCGACCCTTCGTGAACATCACCTGCTCGGCGCTGCCCGAAGCGCTGCTCGAGAGCGAGCTGTTCGGTTACGAAGCGGGCGCGTTCACGAGCGCGGCGCGCCAGAAGAAGGGGTTGCTCGAGCTCGCCGACGAAGGAACCGTGTTCCTCGACGAGATCGGCGAGATGGCCCTCTCGCTGCAGGCGAAGCTCTTGCGGTTCACCGAGGCGCGCGCGTTTCGGCGCGTCGGCGGTACCCGCGACGTGCTCGTAGACGTGCGGGTCATCGCGGCGACGAATCGCGATCTCGCCGACGAGGTGGCGAAGGGGCGCTTCCGGGAGGATCTGTACTACCGACTGCGGGTGCTTCCGATCCACCTGCCGCCCTTGCGCGAGCGCAAGGACGACATCATCGCGCTGGCGCAACACTTCATCGTCGAGTTCAGCCGCGCCTTCAACAAACGAGTGGTCGGCATCGATCCGAGCGCCGTGGAACGTCTCACGGCGCACACCTGGCCCGGCAACGTCCGCGAGCTCCGGCACACGATCGAGCGAGCCGTTCTGCTCGCCGAAGGCGAGTACCTCAGCGCCACCGATTGCGGTCTCGGGGATCCGACGCCCAGCGAACACGCTTTCCAACTCCCGACGGGCGGCCTCGTGCTGTCGGACGTCGAGCGGAGCCTCGTTCACCAGGCGCTCCAGGCGACGGGTTGGAACCTGGTGCGCGCCGGTCGGCTCTTGGGACTGAATCGGGATCAGATCCGTTATCGGATCGAAAAGTTCGGGCTCGTCCCGGACACCGGAGACCATTGCGCCGCATGAACGAATTCGAACTCGCGCCGCCTGTCGGGAACCTTGCGGGCGCCCGTCAGGGAATTAAAGCGGAAATCAGTAGGATGCTGGTCGAAGACTTACCCATGATGGTCTGCCGGTTCAACCAGGACGGGCAGTGCGACTACGTCAACGCGGCGTGGATGCACTTCACCGGCGGCAAGCTCGAGGACGCCTCGGGCGACCAATGGGCGGACAAGATCCACCCCGACGATAGAGGACTCTGCGTCGGCCTGTTCTTCCAACACCTGGAACAGCGGCGCCCGCTGGCCGTGCAGTTTCGACTCCGGCGAGAGGACGGTACCTACGCGAACGTCGCGTACATCGGATCGCCGTATTACGATCAGACTGGCCGATTCGCCGGATTCGTGGGTAGCTGCGTCGGCACGGCGTCCGTCCCCAAGAGAGAAGAAGAAGAGCGCGCGCGAAGCCTCGCGCGGCGCTTCAACGCGCCGCTGCTCGGCATCGCCGAGTGCATCCATCAGCTTGCTTACGAGCTCGCTCACGGCCGGCGCAGCAAGTACGAAACGCTGCGCCAGCTCGCGGAGTGCCTCGACCGGATCTCGAGCGTCGTCGCCGAGGTGACGGGGTTCAACATCGCGTTCCAGCCCGCCGCCCTTCACGACGCGTGAGGGTGCGGCCCGAGTCCTTCATCGAGCGCGCGGCCCATCAGCTCGAGCAGGCTCTCGATCGAAAACGGTTTCGGAAGAAAATAAGGCGTCCCGACGGCGCGGGCGATGTCCGCGAGCCGCGGGAGCACCGACACCAGGATCATCGGGACGCGCTGCCGCCCGAGGCTCTCCACGAAGTGACGGTACGCGAGCGCGGCGTGATCCAGCGTGGAGACCTCCGCGTCGCTGATCACCAGCTCCGGGTAGCGCTGCTCGAGCACCCGCTGTCCGAGCGCCACGTTCGGGACCGTCCTCACCGTATAGCCGTCGCGGCGGAGGAGCCCGGCGAGCAGCGTACGCTGGTCGTCGTTGGGTTCCACGACCAGCACGTCGGCGTTCAGCGGAGTGTAAGGGTGGTCGCTACGCCGTCGCTGGTTGCATCGAGCGGGCAAAGGACGACGGCTCCTTCGGTAAGACGATCGAGAACGCGGCGCCCCTACCCGGCGACGTGCTGAGCTGGATGACGCCGCCGTGTGCCTCTACAATCCGCTTGGACACGTACAAACCCAGACCAACACCCGGCACGTTTCCATGCGACGCCGAACGCCGGAACGGCTCGAAGATCTTGTCGCGTTCTTGGGGGAGAACACCTTCACCCTCGTCGACGACCTTGAAGGTCACCACGCTTTCGTCTTGCTCTAGTTCCATGGAGACCGTGCTCCCCGGCGGCGAGAACTTGATGGCGTTGCCAATCAGGTTGTTGAGCACTTGCTCGATTCGCAAACGGTCGCAGCGCAAGTGCGCGCCCCCGGGTGGGACGTGAATCTCGAGCGCGTGCGTCGGCGCCATCGCCTGGAAGGTCTCGCCCGCCTCGCGCAAGAGCCCGACCGCGTCGCAGTCCTCGATGGAGAGATCGAAATCCCCGGCCTCCAGGCGAACGGAGTTGAGGAGCTCGGTCACCATCGCGTTCAGCTTGTCGACCTGGCGGCGCACTATCTTGAAGATCTCTCGCAGGCGAGGCTCCGGCGGCAGCGGCGCGTCGCCCGAGCCGAACCCGGTCGCGAGAAGGATGGCCGAGAGCGGGCTGCGCAGATCGTGCACGACCCCCGCGACGTAGTGGAGCTGCGCGAACCGCGAGCGGACGAGGGAGTCGGCGAGGTCGTTGAAGGCGAGCGCGATCGAGCGGCATTCTCGAGTCCCCGCCTCGCATGCCCTGGAGTTCAGGTCACCGTCGGTGAACCTCTGCATCACGTCGTCGAGTTGCACGAGCGGGCGCACGACGTGGCGATGGCTGCGCCACAGCGCGAACGCGATCGCCATCAAGACGGTGACGGCCGCACCGAAGCCGACGACGTCGGCCTCGCTGTTCCACTGCGCGGCGTGCAGCCGAGCCGCCCGCTCGTGGCTCGAGCTCAGCGCGACCAGTCGCCGCGCGGCTCCGAGCGCGCTTTCGAAATCGCCGTCCGTCGACTCGGAAGAGAGATACCGCTCCACCGCGGCGCGGGCCTGGGTGCGGTACGGTTCACCGTCAGCTGTCTCGGACCCGTCCCTCGCTTCTTCCAGCGCCTCCCGGATCCCCGTGGAGTCGAGCGCGCGCGAGCCGGTCCCTCTCGCTGCGTGATGCATGACGAGGCCGTTCTCGAGCTGTACGGACGCGCGGATGTCTTCGGCCGCCCGAGCCAGCTCCCGAGTGATGGAGTGCGTCTGGATGGCGAGAACGACGAGCGCGCCGCACGCGATCATCGCGAGCACGGCGCTCCCCGCGCCCGCGATTCGAGCCGCCGTCTCGAGGCTCACGGAGTCGGAAGCCCGGAGCGTGGATCCGGACTGCTTTTTCGGAATCGACACCGCCGCGGTGGTCCCCATGTCCGCATACGAAGCATCAATCGTGCCCGAATCGTCGACGCAGACTCGGCGCGACACGCCGCGCCTTCGAGCTTCTTCTCCGCGCGTGCCTCGTCTAGCCCGGACAGCACGCTGGCTCTCACGCACCTCGATTTCGCGCAATCTTCCGACGTCCTTCGCGCACGATTCCGCAGCCGCACCGCAGGTCGTGAAGCGCTCCGCGACGAATTCCGTGCTTTCGGACGCGGCGCGACCGAGGACGGCCGGCGAGCGGGCCTCTTCAGAGGGGCGGCACGACGCACCGGTTCCGGGGTATTTGAGCCACCTTCGAGACTTGAACTCGAGACCTACGGTTTACGAAACCGTTGCTCTACCACTGAGCTAAGGTGGCGATTCGAAGGCCCGCGAGCATACGCAGCGGGCGAATCGAGTCAAGGTGCGCTGGGGCTTCTCGACGGCAGCGAATTTCTTCGTGACGATCGTGTGTTTAGGCGGGGTCTACGGGTGCGTCGCGGACATTGGAACCATCGGCGCGCTCCTCGGGCAAAGGCCAGATGGGCGGCTCTTCGTGCGCGAGACTCCGCCTGGACTCGCGGCAGCGCGGCACGGGGTCGAGGCGGGCGACGAGATCCTCCTCATCGACGGCAAAGACGTGCGGCAAATGGGGGAGCGCGAGCTCTACCGCAGTCTTTCTGGAGACGTGGGGACCACGGTGAAGCTCACGCTGGTTCGCGGCGACGCCGTGATCCGCGTCACGCTCGCTCGTACTCCGGCGCCTCCGCGAGCAAGCGCGAAGGCGCCGTGACCGCTTCGCCGGCGGCGCACCCGGCGAAAAACCGCGGGGCGAAGGTGGCGTATGCTGTGCAAGAGGCCCGGGCATGGTAATGTCCGCGCCCGACAAATGAGCCGATACCTCTTCACCTCCGAGTCCGTCACCGAAGGCCATCCCGACAAGCTGTGCGACGCCGTCAGCGACTCCGTGCTCGACGCCTGCCTCGCGCAGGATCCGCTGTCGCGCGTCGCTTGCGAAACGTTCTGCAAGACCGGCTTCGTCATCGTGGGCGGCGAGATCACCACGCGAGCGACGGTGGACTTCGGTCGCCTCGCGCGGCAGACCATCAAGGACATCGGCTACGTCGGCTCGGACATGGGCTTCGACTGGGAGACGTGCGCGGTCATGACCGCGATCGAACCGCAGTCGCCGGACATCTCTCAGGGCGTGACGGAGGGCGAGGGCCTCTTCAAGGAGCAGGGCGCCGGTGATCAGGGGCTGATGTTCGGTTTCGCGTGCGACGAGACGCCGGAGCTCATGCCCGCTCCGATCATGTACGCGCATCGCCTGACGGAACGGCTCGCGCTGGTCAGAAAGAAGGAGGAGGTGGATTTCCTCCGGCCCGACGGCAAGAGCCAGGTCACCGTCGAGTACGAGGGAGATCGCCCGAAGCGCATCGAGACCGTCGTGCTGTCGACGCAGCACTCGCCGGACGTGTCGTACGAAACGCTGAAGGACGCGGTGATGGAGCTCGTCGTCCGGAAGGCGATCCCGTCGAAGCTCATCGACAAGCAAACCAAGTTCTTCATCAACCCCACCGGTCGCTTCGTCATCGGCGGTCCGTTCGGAGACGCGGGCCTCACCGGCCGCAAGATCATCGTCGACACCTACGGCGGCATGGGCCGGCACGGCGGCGGCGCCTTCAGCGGAAAGGACCCGTCGAAGGTCGATCGCTCCGCCGCCTACTACGCGCGCTACGTGGCGAAGAACATCGTCGCCTCCGGCGTCGCCCGGCGCTGCGAGGTGCAGGTCGCGTACGCCATCGGCGTGGCGAAACCGGTCGGCGTGCACGTGAACACCTTCGGCACCGGCAAGGTCGAAGACGAGACGCTCGGCGACTACATCGCGGCGACGTTCGACTTGCGGCCTCGCGCGATCATCGAGCAGCTCGACCTGCTGCGCCCCATCTACAGGGAGACGGCGGCGTACGGCCACTTCGGGCGCAAGGGCTTCCCGTGGGAGAAGACGAACCGCGCGAAGCAAATCGCCAAGGAACTCTCGGGTAAGGGCGCGAAGCGCTCGTGGAAGCCCGTCGAGGGAGAGCAAGAGCCCGCGCCGGCACCGGCGAAGGGGCGCGGTAAGAAGCCGGAACCCGAGGCGCCCCCCGCGCCGAAGGGCCGTCGCGGCGCGAAGGCGGAGGCCGCGCCCGCGCGCGGACGCAAGCGCCGCGACACGAGCGACGACGCGCCGAAGTCGACGAAGCGAATCCGGGCGGCGACCCCGGCGGCCGAGCCCATCGCGGCTCGCGTCGCGCGGGCCCCGGCAAAGCGCAAGCGCACGAGCCGCCGCTGAAAGCGAGGGGATCCATGGGCGCGTTCGAGGATCGCAAGGGCCGAGCTCCGCTCGGCGTCGTCTTCATGCTTTCGTTCGTCCTCGGCGCGCCCGCGTGCGTCGACAAGGCGAAGTGCGACGAAGCCATCAGCGTCACCCGCGACGCGCTGTCGAAGGACCAGCCGGATATCGCGCGACAATGGCGCGACCGCGCGTGGAAGCTGTGCAACGACGCGACGCTCACCTCGCCGCTCGACAAAGAGATCACCGACAAAGAAGCCGAGCTCGCGAAGCGCGCGGCGGATAGCGCGAAGCAGCTCGCCGACGCCGCGCAACAGCGCATGAACCAGGCGACGTCCGTGTGGAAGGCGTACGACGCGCTCGACCCGAAGGACCGGACCGCCCAGATGCTCGACCAGTACAAGTCGAGAGCGGCGAAGATGACCCAGGGCCTCCCGTCGGACTACGCGAAGCAGATCGACGACTACAACGCCGCGCAGTACGCCCGCAGGCTCGGCGCGGCGCAGGCCGCGAAGTAACGGCGCTTCAGCCCGTTCGAGGTAGAACGGGATGCAGGGCCAGTGAGACGGCCTGCAGCGCCTCGGGCCGCGGCTCGCGGTGTCCGGGCGCTCGCAACCAGAAGCGATCCGCCGCGCGACCGCCGGTCGTGGAAACGGCGATCTCCACCGGATACAGCGCGACCTGCGCGAGGCGACCGAGGATGCTCGCGAGAAACCCGAGCTGATCTTCGCCCTCGACGATGACGAGCACCGAGCCGCCGTGGTCGGGCACCCGCGAGGCGGAGCCGGTGTGGAGCTCGACGCGAGCAGCGGAGTATTCGCGGATGTCGCTGTCGGCGTAGCGCACGAGCTGCGCGACGGTCGGCCAATCGCGCGCCGTCACGCGCTCGAGCTCGAACTCCGCTTCCCACTCGCCGAACGCGTTCGCCTCGGCGAACCCCTTCGCGATGCTGAGCCCGCGCTCGGCGAGGCCCGCGGCGAGGCTCCCGACGAACCCGGACATGAAGACGCCCTGGAGCAGCAGCGTCGCCTGCTCGGCGCCGCGGGACTCGAGCGTGACGCGCGGCGCGCCCTTGATGAGGCGGCGCGCCTTGAGCGCTGCGGAGTGGGCGACTCGAATTCCGGACGGCTGCGAGGCGCGGCCTGTCGGCTTTTCCATCGCCCGCGAAGTCTACGCGCGCGGATATTTCGTCATTGTTTCCAGGTGGTGTGACGCGCGTTGCGTCGCCGGAGCGCCAGCATCGAAAGCGCCGCGAGGAGCGCCGATCCGCCCGCTCCATCGGCTCCGGCGGCCGTGCGACAGGAGCAACCGCCGCCCGGAGAAATCGGCGTCAGGCCGCCGCCGTCTTCGCCGGCGGCGGGCGGCGCGGCCGCGTCCATGTTCGCGCCCGCGTCGCGAACGCCGAGGCTGCCGCCCGCACCGCACGGCATTCCCGCGGTGACGCCGTCGAACGTGAGCTTCGGAGTACACGCGCCGGTGTGCCCCGAGCGTTGCGCGAGCGGGTTCGCCTGACACACGAAACCGGAGTTCGAACAGTCCGAATCGCAGTCGCAGAGCTGGCCGCACTCGCCGACGTCGCCGCTCGACGACGTCGAGCTGTACATGAAGACGCACCCCAAAGGCTGGGGGCCCGACCCGGTCGTCGATTGCCCGCACGCGCCGGGTCGACCGAGCGTGCAGCTGTACGAGCAGAACGAATTGTCCTTCGTCGGCACGCCGTTCCCGAGCGTCTCGCAGCTGCCGAGGCAGTCCGTCGTCGAGGCCGTGGGATCGCAGGCCGTTCCCACCGGCAACGTGCCGCTGGCGGCGTTCGCGCAGAGGCCCGTCGCAACGTCGCAGACGCGGCCCGGACAATCGACGTCGCCGCGACACATCGGGACGCAGACGCTCGACCCCAGTTGAGTCGGCGCGCAGGCGAAGTCCTGACGGTCGTGGCACTTCGTCGCGTCATCCGCGGGCGTCCCGAACGCGCAGACCTCGTAGCAATAATGGAAGGTGCCGTTCGCGTCCGAGGCGCAGGTCGAGCCGGTGTCGACGCGGTCGCAATCGTCCTGGCCGTTTTGCGCGCACGAGACCGTGCAGAGGCCGCCCGGCGGACCACCGGTGCCGAGCGAGTCGGTCGCCGGCGTCAGGCACACGAGCCCGGACGCGCAATCGCCGTCCTTTTTACACGCCTTGCCGACGGCATGAGTCGGCGGCGCGAGCGGCGGTTGCGACGCGTCCATGACGGCGCTCGCCTCACGTCCGCCGTCGAGTCCCGAGTGGGTAGACCGCCCCGCGTCGCGCGCCCCCGAGTCCGCCGATGTCCCCGCGTCGAACGCCCACGCGCCGCGCGCCATGGACGAAACGCACGCGACCCCCGCGGCCAATGCGAGCAAACGAAAACTCTTCACGAGAAGGCCTTTCCAATCAGGTCCGCGAGCGACGACCTCGCGCGCGCCCGACATTGGCCTTGGAACGCCCGCGGTTCAAGCACGCGCGCCACGACGTCGACGGATCCACCGGGCCAGTGCGTCGAGCTCGTCCCCTGTCAGACCTCGCGGCCGCGCCGACGCGCCGCGGTCAAATGTCGTAGTACAGGTGGAACTCGTACGGATGCGGGCGCAGGCGAATCTGATTGATCTCCTGCTCGTATTTGTATTCGACGTGCATGTCGAGGACGTCGCGGGTGAAGACGTCGCCTTTCAGGAGGTATTCGTGATCGCGCTGTAGCTCCGCGAGCGCTTCTTCCAGCGACGCGGGCATGCGCGGGACGTCTTTCAGCTCCTCGGGAGACAGCGAGTAGATGTCCTTGTCGAGCGGATCGCGCGGGTCGATCTTGTTCTGGATTCCGTCGAGACCGGCGAGCACCATGGCCGAGAACGCCATGTACGGGTTGCACGTCGGGTCGGGGAAGCGCGCCTCGATCCGCTTCGCTTTCGGGGACGACGAATACGTGGAGATCCGGATCGCCGCCGACCGGTTCCGGCTCGAGTAAGCGAGGTTCACCGGCGCCTCGAAGCCGGGCACGAGCCGCTTGTAGCTGTTCATCGTCGGGTTCGTGATCGCGGCGAGCGAGCGCGCGTGCTTCAGGATGCCGCCGATGTAATGGAGCGCGAGATCGCTCATGCCGGCGTAGCTGTCGCCGGCGAACAGCGGTTTGCCGTCCTTCCACAGCGACTGGTGCACGTGCATGCCGTTGCCGTTGTCGCCGAAGAGCGGCTTCGGCATGAACGTGGCCGTCTTGCCGTAGCGCCAGGCTACGTTCTTCACCACGTATTTGAACCACATCAGCTTGTCGGCCATCTTCAACAAGCTGTCGTACTGCATGTCGATTTCGCCCTGGCCGGCGGTGGCGACTTCGTGATGCGACACCTCGATCGGGATCCCGAGCGATTCCATCGTCTGCACGATCTCGGTGCGGAGATCTTGCAGGGTGTCGTTCGGCGGCAGGGGAAAGTACCCCTCCTTCGTCCGGATCTTGTTGCCGAGGTTCGGGCCCTCGTCCTTGCCGCTGTTCCAGATCGCCTCGCTGGAGTCGAGGCGGTGCATGCTGCCGTTGCTCTGGTAGTCGTAGCGGACGTCGTCGAAGACGAAGAACTCCGCCTCGGGGCCGAAGTAGGCGGTGTCCGCGACGCCCGTGCTCTTCACGTACGCTTCGAGCTTCTTGGCGATGTGCCTGGGATCGCGCGTGTAACTCTGCCGGGTGATCGTGTCCTGGATCGTGCAGAAGAGGACGAGCGTGGGATGCTTCATGAACGGATCCATCTTCGCCGTCGATGGATCCGGGATGAGGAGCATGTCGCTCGCGTTGATCGGCTGAAAGCCGCGGATCGACGAGCCATCGAAGCCGACGCCGTCGACGAACGTCGACTCCTCCAGCCTGTAGAAAGGCGTGCTCGTGTGCTGCTGCTTGCCGGGCAGGTCGGTGAACCGGTAGTCCACCATGACCGCGCCGTGCTTCTTGCCGAGTTCGATCGCTTCCTTCGCTGTCGTCGCCATTCCCACTCCTCTTGGAGATCGAACCTCGCTGCGGCGCGCCGCCCGAGCCACCTCCCGGAGGCACGCCCGGGAGGTGATCGATCACGGTCCGCTCAGATCGCTTCTTCGGCGCGTTCGCCGGTCCGAATCCGAACCGCTTCTTCGACGGGGCTCACGAAGATCTTACCGTCGCCGATGCGACCGGTCTTGGCGCTCTTCTCGATGGCGTCGATCACCTGCTGCGCCTGGCTGTCTGCCACCACGATCTCGATCTTGACCTTCGGGACGAAGTCCACGACGTACGCCGAGCCGCGGTAGACCTCTTTCTTACCGCCGGTGCGGCCGAAGCCCTTCACCTCCGTGACCGTCATCCCTTGGATGCCGACTTCGGAGAGCGCGTCTTTGACTTCGTCCAGCTTGAACGGCTTGATGATGGCCTCGACCTTTTTCATGATTCCCTCGTTTGCTCGGACGGGAGGGAGCGTTCGCCCCATCCACTCGTGGATATCGTCAACTCAAATGTGGCGCCGGAGAAGGGCGTTGTGCGTGAGTAGCGGGAACCATGTTTCTATAATGTTTCGAGCTCGCATCAATACGACGTTCCAGCACAAAACTCCATCTCGGACCGGGTCGCCGCGGGTCCTCGGGCGGATAGGCCGGCAATGCCAGACGGCCGGTGGGTCAGGCTCCCTTCGCTTGGTTTCCCTCGGGGACACCGAGCACATCCGAGGCGGAACTCGCTCGCCACGCTACATCGATAGGCGCCGCCCCCGCCATTTCGCGGGAGCCCTGCGCGAACCGGTAACCTTCGGATTTTCGCGAACTCAGCGGGGCCATCGCTTGGCGAGCCCCGAGCGCGCCCGGTATTGGCATATTCTGTCCCCGGACCCTCCCGTGGCCAAGCGTCACCCGTCGAACCCGCTCACCTGCCCGCCTGTTTTCGCGGCGCCTTCACCGGATCGGAACCGCCGCCGCTCGTAGATGCCCGTCGAGAAGACTCACCCATTGCCCGTCGGTACGCTGCTCGACGGGAAGTTCCGCGTCACGAGGGAGATCGGGCGCGGCGGTATGGCTGCGGTGTACGAAGCCGAGAACGTCGACATCGGCAAGCGGGTCGCGGTGAAGGTGCTCGCCGCGGAGCTGGTGTCGTCGCGCACGGTGACCGAGCGGTTCTTGCGCGAAGCCCGGGCGGCTGCAGCCATCCGCAGCCCGTACATCTGCGACGTCTACGACGTGGGCACGTTCGAGGACCGACCGTTCCTGGTCATGGAGCTGCTCGAAGGAGAGAGCCTCTACGACAAGCTCTCGCGAGTTCGACGCCTCGACATCAAGCCGACGATCACGATCGCGACCCAGGTCGCCAAGGGCCTGGTGAAGGCGCACGAAGCGAACATCGTCCACCGCGACCTGAAGCCGGAGAACATCTTCCTCACGAAGAACGAAGACGGCGAGGTCGTCTCGAAGATCGTCGACTTCGGCCTCGCCAAGTTCTACGAGCCTGCGCTCGACGGCTCCTCGGCGCGTCTCACGAAGGAAGGCGCGCTGTTCGGGACGCCGGCGTACATGAGCCCCGAACAGGCGAAGGCGCAAGGCGAAGTCGATCAGCGCGCCGACCTCTGGGCCCTCGCGTGCATCGTGTACGAATGTCTCACCGGACGCACGGTGTGGAACGTCGATCAGGGCGTCGCCATGATCCTCGCGCAGATCGCCGGCGCGCCGATCCCTCGCCCTTCCCGCATCCGCGAGGATCTGCCGAAGACGTTCGACGAATGGTTCCTGCGCGCGCTCGATCGCAACGCCGACAAGCGCTACCAGACGGCGCGCGAGTTCGCCGACGCCCTGGTCGTGGCGCTGGATCCGCCGGAAGGGTCCATCAAGCAGTCGCCGATCAACACGGCGGAAGAGGGCGAGGTCGTCGATCGGCTCGTCTTGACGGAGCCCGAGCCGCCGCCGGCGACGCGAAGGGAGCCCATGCTCTCGCCACGCCGCGGCATGCCCGGGACGGTCGAGCCCGTCGCGAGCGACGAAACCGCGGCGCTCGTCCCTTCGTTGCCGCCGGAGCGCTCGCGCGGACCGGGCGTCGCGATCGGCGTTCTGCTGGTGACGAGCATGCTCGCGTTCGCCGGCTATGGCGCCTGGTTCTACGTGCTTCACCCGGCGGAGCGCGCGCGGGTCGGGCGGCCCTTGAACTACTCGCCGCGCGAGGCGCCCAGCGTGGATCGTCATCGCAACGATCTCGCGGAGACGGAGCCGTTCGCGCTGCAGATCGCGACGGCCCAGGAGCACCTGGCGCGCGGGCAAGCCGACGTCGCGGTGCAGCTCTTCAAGGGCGCCTTCGAGGCGAGCGGACAGAGCAGCGCGGCGCGGTCGCTCTACAACCAGGCCGACGTCATCCGGGAAAATTCGCCGAACGCCCCCTGCCGCGTGACCGGCCTCGGGCGACCGCGGCCCTTCGCGGGGACGTACGACGCGAGCTCGCTCCCGACCGTGGCAGTTTCGACCACTGGAGTGGTCGTTGGTTGGGCGGAGGCGGATCCGGCGACCCGCCGGCGCTTCGCGTATACGACGACGCTCGACAACGTGTTCCGGCGCGTGACCGCGGTCGTCGCCGTCACGCCCGAGGCGAAGCTCGTGCAGCAGCCGCTGCTCGCGGCGATGGACGACGGACTGTCGCTGCTCTACTGGGACAACGCGCCCGAGGGCTCGCGGGTGTTCGTGCGCAAGCTCGACGCGAGCGGCAGCATCGCGGGCCCGCCGCTGGCCGTCTCGCAGAGCCAGGAGCGCCAGAGCTTCCCGGCGATGACGCGAGAGCCGAGCGGCCACACCTGGGTCGCTTGGACGGAGAAGGACGGGCAGCGGGTGTCGGATCTCTTCGCGCGCTCGCTCGGCGGGGATCTGAAGCCGCTCACGCCCGCCGCCGCGCGCTTGACGCGCTACGCCCAGCCGCAGCGAAGCTCCGTCACGGCGTCGCACGCCGCGCTGGCGATCGCCCACGGCTTCCTGAACGTCGCCTACGCCCTCGAGCGGGGCGCCGAGCACAGCGTCTACGCGCTCCGCGTGCCGTTGAACGACGCGCAGCTGACGCGCGGGGGCATGCCGGCTCCGGCGGCCACCGGCAAAGACACGGACAAGCAGCCGGATCGATTCCTCGGCCAGCTGGTCCCCATCAGCGTCGGGCAAGGCCAGCACGGCGATCCCTCGATCGCCTGCATCGAGGCAGGCTGCTTCGTCGCGTGGGACGATCAAAAGATCGGCGCCCACGTGGCGTTTTTCTCAGGCACGAACGGCGAAGTGATCTGGCGGCGGGACCTCGGCCCGAAGTCGCTGAACCCCGCCCTCGCCATTGCGGCTAGCGACCTGGTCATTGCGTGGTACGACCAGTCCCGGCTTCGGCTCGCGCGCCTGAGCCGCGACGGCGTCGGCGAGCCGACGCTCATCGGACACGCGAGCGGCTATCAGCCTCCGCCGAACATCACGGCGGGAGCGAAGCCGAAGGAATGGATCATCGCCTGGAGAGATTTCGAGGCGGGACAGCACGAAGGGTTCGTCGCCCGCGCCGAGTGCAAGTGAAGCAGCGAGACACCGACACGAACGTCCCGAGCTCGCGGGCAGCGCCCGCGGGCGGAAGCTATCTGACGATCCCGTCGCGCAGCGCCATGCGCGCGCATCCGATCGAGACGGAGCGCATCCTGCTCACGCCGATCGATCCCGCCGACGGCCCCGAGCTGTGGACGGTGGTCGATCAGTCGCGCTGGCACCTGGAGCGCTGGCTTCCGTGGGTACCGTTCAACAACACCCCGGAAGCGAGTCAAAGGTACGCCGAGGCGTGCGCCGCCGACTGGGATTCGGGGCGGGCGGTGCGCTTCGGGATCCGCGACAAGGGCACCCACGCCTTGCTCGGCGTGGTCGGCCTGGACTCGTGCGTGCACCTGCATCGGTCCTGCGAGCTCGGCTACTGGCTCAGGCTCGACGTGACGGGGCGCGGCCTCATGACCGAGGCGGCGAGTGAATGCGTCGATTTCGCGCTCACGCGGCTCGGCGTGCACCGCGTACGCTGCGCTGCGGCGACGGACAACTACGGCAGCCTGCGCGTCATCGCCCGCCTCGGCTTCCGCTTCGAGGGCATCGCGCGCCAAGCCGAGTTCGTGGGCGGAAGATGGGTCGACCACGCGGTCTTCGCGCGGCTATCTACGGACTAGCGCGGCCTCGTAGCGGCGCGTGGCGATCCAGAATTGAACAGGAAGGTCGGAAGGTCGGAAGGATTTTTTGTTGGTGCGACTTTGGAACGGCGCTGCCGTGTCCGCGCCGTGTTGGGATTCAAAACCCAACAAAACCTTCCGCCCTTCCCTCTTCCTGTTCAATCCCTCGTAAAACGCCGAACCGCGCCGTTCCAAAGTTGCTACGCTCCGCACAATGCCGCGGCGGAGCCTGCTCAAGCTCGCGCCGACGCTGGTCGTCGTGCTCGGCATCGCCGTCGCCGCGGTCATGGCGCTGCTCGGGTTTTTCCGGCTCCGGGCGCACGCCGACGAAGCGGTTGCGCTGCGGTCGCGGGTGCTCGCCGTCGCGCTCGCCGAGCGGCTCCGAGCGGCGGACGCGTTCGACCGCCCCGCGATCGTCGACAAGGCCGCTCGGCGATCGAGCACCGAGCTGTTGCTCGTCGAGCAGAACGGCCGCGTCGTGGTCGACGGCTCGCTCGGCGCGCCGAGCCCGCGGGATATCGTCGAGCTGCTCGTCGAAGGGAGCGGCGAAGCGACGACGCGCCAGGGGCGCACCCGCTACTTCGCCGCGCCGCTTTCGACGCCGCTCTCGAACCTGTCGCTCATCGTCTTCGCCCCCGCGCCGGAGCTGCCGTTCGCGACGCGTTCGCTCCTCGTCTCCGTCGCCGTGCTGACGGCGATCCTCGTCGGCGGCGCGGGTCTCGTGGCGTTCGGGATCGCGCGCAACGTGAACGCGGACGTCTCCTACGTGCGCGAACGCATCGTCGAGATGGCCCTCGAGGGCGCGGGTCCGAGCGGCAAATCGATCCCGGTGCGCGACACGGATCAAGTCGGCATCCTGACCAGCGCCTTCAACCTGCTCGTCGAACGGTTCACGGCCGCCGAGCACGCCTACCAGCACGACCTCCAGCACGCGCTCGAGTTCGATCGAGACCGGGCCGCGTTCCTCTCGGCGCTCTCGCACGAGCTCCGCACGCCGCTCAACGCCATCCTCGGCTTCACCGACGTGCTGCTCGCCGAGGTGGACGGGCCGCTCAGCGAAGACGCCCACGACAACCTGACGGTCCTGCGGAAGAGCGCCGACCACCTGCGCGCGCTCATCGACGACATCCTGGATCTGTCGGCGCTCGAGTCGGGCGAGCTCAAGCTCGACACCACGGCGGTCGACGTGTTCGCCGTCGCGGCGGAGGTCGCGCGCGAGGCGCGGGTCACCGCGCAGGACAGGCCGATCGACGTACTCCTCTCCGGCAGCCCCGCGGTGGCGCTGGCCGACGCGCGGCGGGTCCGTCAGATCCTCGGCAATCTCGTGAGCAACGCGGTGAAGTTCACTCGCGAAGGGCGGGTGGAGATCCACGTCGAGCTCGACGGCGACTACGTGTCCATCAGCGTCGTCGACACGGGGCCGGGGATTCCACCCGAGCAGCGCGCCGCGATCTTCGAGGAGTATTGGCAAGCGCCGGCGTCGCGGCAGTCTCGGACCGGCGCCGGGCTCGGCCTCGCGATCACGCGCCGCCTGGTGCGGATGCACGGCGGCGCCATCGGCGTCGAGAGCGAGATGGGGCACGGCTCGAGGTTCACGGTGAGGCTGCCGATCCGTCCGATCGAGGCGCGCGGTCCGGTGAGGTTCATCAGCACCGCGCCACCGCCGCCGGACATGAACGTGGAGACCGTTCGATGAACGAGGTCGCGGCGAAGCTCTCTTCCCGCGTCACGCGCTGGGTCATCATCGCGTCGTTCGCGACCAGCGTCCTCGTGCTCGGTCTCATTCCGGATCTGCTCTTGCTGGATCCGGTCGCCGAGGGCGCGGCGATAGAACGTGAGCTCTCGATGCTCGCGCTCGCCGGCTTCGCCGGGTTCGGCATCGTCGCGGTTCGCCTCGAGCGCCACCGCTACGTCCTGCGCGCGCTCGCGCTCGGCCTGCGCTCCATAGAGCCGTTCGAGCTCGAAGACTTCGGCGCGGAGCCCGGACGCCTCACGCGGCGCTGGCTCTTGCCGCACCTCGTCGGCGAAGCGTTGCTCGCGACGTGGGCGCGCCCCCGGGAGGTGGACCTGACGACGGGGACGAGCCTCGCGCTGCTCGGCGCCATCGTCGTTTCGGCCGTGGCGCTCGTGCTCTACATGTTCGTTCGCGAGGCGTTCTCGCGCGCGACGGAGCTCGCGCCGCCCGACGTCATGCGCGAGGTCATCGAGGCCGCGGAGCGCGGCGGCCGGGCACGGCTGCGCATCATGCAGCGCGTCCGGACGGCCGTCGCGATGCCGGTCGCGCTGGTCGCCGTGGGCACCGCGCTCATCGCCAACGCGCACGTGCGCCGCGCGGACGCCGTCGCGCGCGAGGCTACCGCGCGCGCCCTCGGACGCGCGGCGTTCGAGCTGAACCCCGGCGTCGTGGAGACCGCGGGCCTCGAGGGGGCCGCCGCGCGGGCGTCGGAGCTCGGTTTCATGGCGACGCTCTACGACGACGAGAAGCCGTACGGGGTCGTGCGCCGCGACCACGGGCTCACCATCGTGACGACCCCGCTCGACGAAGGCTCCGCGGAGATCCGCTTCTACGGCAGCGCCGTCCCGGTGCTCAGCGTCGTGTCGGTGCTCTTGGCGCTCGTCACCGTCGCGCTCGCGGCGAGCCTCGGCGGCGCGCTCGGCCGCGCGCACACCGTGGATTTGCAACACGCGACCGACGGCATCCGTCTCCTCGGCACGGAAGCGGTGATCCGCGGCGGACGGCTCGCGGTGAGTCCGCCGCGGTTCAAGGCCGTCGCCGAGCTCGAAGCGGCGATCGAGCGGCTCGCCGAGCGTTTTCGGGTCTTCGCGCGAGCCCAGGAGCGGGCCATCCTGGCGCGGGAAGCGGCGACACGGATGCGCGGCCTCTTCTTCGCGAGCGTGAGCCACGACTTGAAGAACCCGCTCAACGCGATCCTCGGTTTCGCGGAGCTGGTGCGGCAGGAGCCGCTCACCAGCGGACAGGCCGAGAGCCTCGACGTCATCGCGACGCGCGGCCGGGAGCTCCTGGCGCTCATCGAGACGATCCTCGACGCGGCGCGCGTCGAGGCGAGACAGCTGTCCCTGGTCGTGGAGCGCACGAAGACGACCGAGCTGTTCGGGGAGACGTTCACGAAGGCGCGCGACCTCGGCAGCGATCGCACGGTGGAGATCATCGGCGAGATCGGCGCCGGCGCCGGTGAGCTGGTCGTCGATCGCGTGCGCATGGCCCGAGCGCTGGCCACCCTCGTGCTCTTCGCGGTTCGCCAGGCGCGCGCGACGGCGGTGCACGTGCGCGCGAGCTCCGACGGAATCCACGTGAACATCGAAGTCGAAGTCCCGGGGCGACGCGGCTCCGCGGACCTCTCGCGCCTGCTTCAGGCCGTCAGCCGCCCGGGCGTAGGCGAGCACCGCGGCCTCGCGCTCGGGCTCTCGCTGTCCCGCTCGATCATCGAGCTGCACAAGGGGAAGCTCACCGCGATCGAGTCGAGCTCCGGCGCGCCGGCGTTCGCGGTGAAGCTGCCGCTACCGGGACCCTAGGAGCGCGGCGCGCCCGTCCCGAGCAGCGTCTCCAGTCGACGCGCGACCACCCCGGTCGCCGCGCGCAGCGCGGGGATGCTCGTCGCCGGCGTGAGGAGCACGCCGAGGAGCGCGCCTTGCATGATCCGCACGAACAGCTTGTACTCGGTGAACCGAATGACGAAAAATTGCGTCTCTTCGCCGAACGCCCCGCCGAGATCGGCGAGTCGCACGATGCGCGGGCCCGCTTGTGCGAAGGCGGCCGCGTCGAATATCGGCGGGAGATCCGTGGCGACGAGGGCGCCGCTGTCGGAGAGAAGAAAACCTCCGACGACGCCGTCGATATCGCACAGCGTGCGTAACCACTCGCGCAGGCCGTCCATGATCAGAGGCCGGCGCGCCGGAGGACGGCGGACAGGTCCACTTCGTTGTTCGCGCGGACGGCGACCACGCTGCCCTTTTCCTCGACGTACATGACGCAGCGACTGGACGCGAGCCCGACGTCGAGCGCCTTGAACTTGTCGAGCCCGAACGCCTCGGCGATGAGCCCCGCGAGCAGACTCGCGTACGCGACGAGACCGCTGAACTCGCCGTCGTCGCCGATGACCGACATCACTTGCCCGGCGCCATCGACGCGAACGGCTTGCCGTACGCTCGACGGCGGCGGGGGCACGCTGTCGACCTTCGCCTTCGGCTCCGCGGGTGCGGGCGACGGCGTCGTCTCGGCCGTGGGGGTCACGTCGGGGTCCTCCGCTTGCGGCGGCGTGGTGGATTGCGGCGGCGTGGTGGACTGCGGCGGCGTGGTGGACGGTCCGGGCGACTTCCGGCTCGGCAGGTGCACGAGGTTGCCCGACGCGTCGTCGCGCGCCTTCGCCGCCGCGAGCAGGAGCTGCTGCCAGCGCGCCGAGATCGTGCCCTGTTCCGGCAAAGCGAGTTTGCACACCTCGAACACCCCGTCGTTCCACCCCAGGATCTCCATGGCCGCGCGCTCACCGGCTAGGTGGCGCGTGGTCGCGTGGACGATCTCCCCGTCGCTGAAATACAGGAAGCCCACGCGTCCCGCGGAGGCGACGCGCACGACGCGGCGCGAACGCGCGAGGCACTCGAGCTGCACCAGATCGAACAGGCTGAGGCCTTCGAGTCGTGCGCGGAAACCGCTGCCGTGAGACGCCGACGCCGCGAGCGCGGTGCTCTCGACGGTCACGGACTGCTCCCTCTTCGTCTCGTCTCCGGCGGGTGTCATGCGCGGATGATCTTGCGAAGGCCGTGGTCGATCAAGCTGATTCTCTTACAAGTTTCGGCGAGACTGCCAGGAAACAGGCTCGCAACGGGCGGCGTGCGACGACCGACCCAACGGACGTGCGGCGCGTCCATTCGATAAGAACGCCGTCACTCAATCGTCATCATCGAAAACGGAGAACGGGCCTTATCATCGAGACGGAGAACGAACTTTTATCATCGAGACCGAGAACGGGCTTTTATCGTCGAGACCGAGAACGGGCCTTCATGCTTCCGGAATCGGAGCAAGGTAACGGAAGGCGACTGGATCGGCGGGGGGAAATGGCAGGTACATCGGCCGATCCGACGAGCGGCGCCGTGATGGTCATCGAAGCGACTGGATCGGCGAAGGAAATGGCAGGTACATCGGCGGGACATCGCGCGCAAATCGAATGATCGCGGTGTGGTCGAAGCGCGAGCGGATTCGGCTTATTCTGGCTGATCCAAACGACAGAAGCGCATCGAGCATCGCACCAGGTACATGCGCGGTACATGCGTGGTCCGAGGTACCGCTGATGTACCAACGGGCGAGCGGTGCGCTCGATCGAGCCACTTTCGGCTGCCATCGCGAGAGTTCCCGCGCGACGAGCTATCTCGCATGTCCCGCGGCGGTACCTGGCATTTCGCGCGCGCGAATCACTCGCCAACCCCGCGCCGCCCGGGCGTGCAGGCGCGTCACTCACCAACCCCGCGCCGCGCAGGCGCCGGGTTGACGCCTGTTCATGGGCACGCTGGCCGCCGAGCATCAGACGCGTCGGCACGTGCTCGGCCTCGTTCCAAAGGAGGGCAGGCGCGGCTGCCGCTTCGCGCGACGACGGCCAGCGGCACCTGGTACCGCGCAGCGGCTTCCGCCGCGCCCGTTTCCGCGGTGCCTCCCGGATCACTTCACCATGTCGAGCACTTCGTCGGCGTGCACGACGGGATCTACCTTTTCGAAGACGTGCTCGACCTTTCCGTCGCGTCCGACGAGAAACGAGACGCGCGAGGCGACGTTCGGCATCATCGAGGGAACGCCGTACGCCTTCTGCACGGCGCCGTCGGGGTCGGCCGCCAGCGGGAACGGCAGCTCGTGCGCGGCGCGGAATTCGTCGTGGCTCTTCTCCGTGTCGCGGGAGACGCCGAAGACGACGACGCCCTTCGCCTTGAACTTCTCGTACGTGTCGCGGAATGCGCAGGCTTCCTTGGTGCAGCCGGGCGTTTCGTCCTTCGGATAGAAGTAGACGACGCGCGGGCTGCCGTTGAAATCCGAGAGGTGCACGACCTTGCCCGAGGCGTCCTTCGCCGCGAAGTCGGGCGCGGCGGCTCCGAGGGCCAAGAGGCCGCTGCCGCCGTCGGGCCGCTTGGCCATGCACGCGACGGGCGCCAACCCGAGCGCCGCGCCGACGATCAGCGCGCGGCGCGTCAGCATGAGCGACGAAATGGGGGCCGGTGAACGTGATCGCATGGGATCCTCATAGGATTTCGAGCTGCGCCGTCAATCCCCGCCTCGACGGCGGCGCGACTTGATTTAGAGTCCGCCCGGTCGATGGCCTCGAAGAGGAAAACGGTAACCGAGCCCGGACCCGAACCGGGGCCGCGCGTCGTGGGACCCGGCACGGGCGGGGAAGACGACCGCTTCGATCGGCTGTTTCGACCGAAGACGCTCGACGACTTCGTCGGGCAATCGAAGCACAAGGACAATCTTCGCGTGTACGTGAAGGCGGCCCGGCAACGCGGCGAGCCGCTCGATCACATCCTCCTCAGCGGCCCGCCCGGGCTCGGCAAGACGACGCTCGCGCACATCCTGGCGAGCGAGCTCGGGGTCCAGCTGTTCGTGACGAGCGGACCGGCCGTCGAGCACAAGGGCGCGCTCACCGGAGTGCTCACGCGGCTCGGACGCAACGACATTCTGTTCATCGACGAGATCCACCGGCTGAGCGCGCCCGTCGAAGAGACGCTCTATCCGGCCATCGAAGACTTCCGCATCGACGTCGTGACCGGCGACGGTCCATACGCCGAGAGCATCCGCATCGACATCAAGCCGTTCACGCTGATCGGCGCGACCACTCGCGAAGGGCTCCTCACGCAACCGATGCACGAGCGGTTCGGCGTGACGATGCGGCTCGACTTCTACCCCGTCGCGGATCTCGAGCGCATCATCCTGCGCAACGCGGAGCTGCTCGGGATTTCTTGCGAGAAGGCCGGCGCGCACGAGCTGGCGCGGCGCTCGCGGGGGACGCCGCGCGTCGCCAATCGATTGCTGCGCCGGGTGCGCGACTTCGCGGAGGTGGAAGGCGATGGCCGCATCGACGCGCGCATCGTCGAGCTCACGTGCGAGCGGCTCGAAGTGGACCAGGGCGGCCTCGACGAGATGGACCGCAGGCTGCTTCGCGTCCTCATCGAGCATTATCAAGGCGGCCCGGTAGGCGTCGAAACGCTCGCGGCCGCGCTCGCCGAACCGCGGGACACCATCGAAGACGTGTACGAGCCGTATCTCTTGCAGCAAGGCTTCATCGGCCGTACGCCGCGGGGACGCGTCGCGAACAAACGCGCGTACGAGCACCTCGGCATCCCGTTCCAAGACGCTCCAAGGCAGACGAAGCTCTTCTGAGAGCGGCGGAGAGGGCCCTCGTCACGATGAGAACGCGCGCCGTCGCCATTCCGAGTGATCGCAGCAACGCGATCGGCTCGGTCGAGCTCGAGTGCACGCCGCTCGGCTTGCTCATCGTGCACCACGGCGTTGGATCGTTCCAGAGCGGCTATGCGCCGGGCGCGCTCACGCACGGCACGCAAATCGTCGTGCCGTGGACGCAAATCCGCGAAGCCGCCCCCGAAGGCAACCGGCTGTTCCTCGCGGTCGACGAGGGCCTGACGCCGCATCATCGCCTGCTCTTGTCGGGCTTCACGCAGGGGGATCCGCCGCCGCTCGTGGAGCGGCGCCGCCAGCGACTGCTCATCCGCCTCGGGACGGGCGCGGGCATGCTCGTGCTCGGGCTGCTCGTCGCCATCACCGTCGCGCGCATCTCGACGGACGGCGGAGCGAGCCTCGGCGTGCTCCTCGGCTGCTCGGCGGCGGGCGCCGTCTTCATCGCCGGCATGGCCTTCGACCATCGACTCGGGCGCGAGGGCGCGGACTCGGAGGGCGCGCGCCTGGCGTTCGTCACCGAGCTTTCGTCGTATGTCCCGTCGCTCGCCGCAGCGACGGACAGCGCACGGACGGCGCCGCCGCCCCCGCCGCCGGCTCCGCCGGAGCCGATGCCGTCACTGCAGATGCTCCTGCCGCGCACGACGACGGCGGTGGTCATCACCATGTCCGCGGCGCTCATCGCCGCGATGCTCACGGCGAATTGGCTGTCGCGCACGCCGGTGCGCGCCGCGCGCGAAGGGGACGAGAACCCGGCGAGCGCGCCGCCGCCCGCGCCGGAGCGCCTCGAGCCGATCGCCGCCGAAACCAAGCCGGTCGCCACGGCGATGGCGGCGGTCCCCTCGCCCGCCGCGCCCCCGCCGGCCGCACCTTCCCCGGCTTCCGCGCCGTCCCCGTCGCCGACGGCGGCCGCTCGCGCCGCGGCTCTCGGAAGCGCGGAGTCGGTGACGCTGTCCGGCGGCTGCACCTGCAAGCGCGCCGATTCGCTGTTGTGGCAAGACGGGCTGCCACGCTTGAGCACCGTGCTCATCGAACGGCACACGAAGGTGCACAACAACCACCCGCATCTCGAGCTCGAGATCGGCGTGGTGAACAACTGGGATCAATCGTTGCCGGAGGTCTCGCTCCTGGTTCGTTTCTTCGAACGCGAGCCGCCCCCGAGCAACCAGCGCACGCCCACCTACGACCGCCCGCTCTACTTCCAGGGACCGCTCGCCCCCGGGCAAGCCATCAAGTGGCACGTCGAGGCCCGCGGCAACGACTTCGAAGTGAACGGCGCCGCGAGCCCGATGCTCGACCCGACCGGCGCCGACGCGGCGCCCGTGGGGCTCGTGTACGATCTCTTGAAGGCGGTTCACCGACCGATTCGCCTCCACGGCGCGATGCTGCTCGCTTATTTGGGTGATCCGCGCGCGAAGGAAGGCGCGCTCGGCCTCCGCGAAGCGCTGCGCGAAGAAGAGGCGCCGTACATCGACAGGCTCCTCTGGACGCAGTCCGACGTGCGAACGTGCCAGGTGACCGTCGCGCCGGGGGGAAGCTCGCGCGGCGTCCGAGCTTGCGTCTTCAACGCGAGCTCGGAACCGCGGGAGCACCTGGCGATGAAGGTCCGCGCGCTGGACAAGACGTTCCGTTACGACACCCCCATCGAACCGCCGCCGCTGGTCGTGGCGGAACACGTCTGGAAGCTCGAGGGGCAGATTGGACCGGGCCAGGGCGCCCTCGCTTCGGTCGTCCTCGAAACTGAAAACCCGGATGGGATTGCGCCCCGGGCGTTCGAGGCTTACGCGGATCGGCAAGACGTCGTCTTCTGATCCGAGGTTCGATTGAAGCTCGCTCCACTGCTGGCTCGCTACGGGTATTGGACCGTGCTCGTCGGGGCCTTCCTCGAGGGCGAGACGGTGGTCCTCCTGGGTGGGTTTTTCGCGCACCGGGGCGAGCTGTACCTTCCCCTCGTCATGGCGTGCGCGTTCGCGGGTAGCCTCGCGGGCGATCAGCTCGCCTACTTCGTCGGGCGGCGCTTCGGAGACCGCGTGCTCGATTGGCGACCGAAGTGGCGACCGACGGCGGAGCGCGCGCGCCACGAGCTCGAGCGCCGGGGCACGTTCCTGCTCGTCAGCTTCCGATTCTTCTACGGCCTGCGCAACGCGGTGCCGTTCGTCGCGGGCGTCGCCGGGGTGCCGCCGCGGCGCTTCATCCCGCTGAACGCCATCGGCGCGCTCCTCTGGGCGCCGGCGATCAGCACGCTCGGATACGTGTTCGGGCGCGCCGTGGAGAGCGCGCTGAACCGCGCGCGACATTACGAAGAGATCGCGTTCGTCATCATCATCGTGATAGGCCTCTGTCTTTTCCTCATCCACAGACTGAGGAACCGCGCCGCGGCACGACACGAGCACGACGCTCAAGGATGAATCAAGACCGCCGTACCGCGCTCTTTGTTGATTACCCCGTGCCAACCGGGGGGCACCTGGGGATCCGTCCACTCGAATAGCCACGCGGCGTCCACCGGCGACAGGTTGACGCAGCCGTGGCTCCGCACCTTGCCGAATTGGTCGTGCCAGTACGCCGCGTGGAGCGCGTATCCCTTGTGGAAATACTGCACGAACGGCACGTCGCGAAGGCTGTACGAGTCGGCCACGTCGTCGTCGCCGTCCATCGTGGACGACACGTGCTTCGTGACGATCATGAAGGTGCCGCGGACGGTGGCCGGCGCCTTCTCCGGATCGGCGAGCCCCGCGAGACCGGTGCTCACCAGCGTCACGTACGCGGCCTTCGTCCCCTCGTAGGCGACCAGGGATTGATCGCGGATCGAGATGTCGATCCACTTCCGGTTGCCCTCGGCGAGGCTCGGGTACGTCTTGCGCTTCTCGAGGACGAGCGCGTTCGACGGCGCGATGAAGCTGCCGTCACGTCCTTCCCAGAACCTGACGCCGCCGAACAGGACCGTTCTACCGGTGAGCTTCACCGCTTGGCGGAAATCGAACGTGCCCGCCGGCTTCAAGAGGCCCGGCTTGGCCTCCACGTAGCGAATGACGAAGCGGTTCGTGACGATCGCGACCGGGAGATCTTCGTCCGCGGCGAGCGCGACGCCGTGGAAGGTGCTCGGCTTGACGATGCGCGTCCGATCCATCGGGATCAGGTCGAGCTCCGTCGTGAGCCCGAAGGCGCGGTTCTGCCATTCGAAGACGCGCTCGATGGCGAACCCGGCGTCGGGGTCACTCTGGCCGGATTGCACCGAGCGGTGCAGCAATTGCTCCGTACCGTACGGCTTGGTGAGCGACGCTCCGCCCAGGCGCGGCACGAAATCCGGCGGCGGCGCGAGCTCGCCGACGAGCTCCTTCCATCCCTCGCGCTCGTAGCGAGCACGCCACTCGAGGGCCCGCGAGGCGTAGCCTTCGCCTTCGACTTGCAGCATCTCGTCGGGCCGCGGCAGCCGGAAATAGAAGTGAGGGCCCGGGTTATTCGCCATCGCGTACAGATAAGGAAGCCCCTCGCCTCGCTTCGGCGGAACACTGGACGCGACGACGACCGGGTTGTCGAGATCGAGCGTCGCGCCGTGACCGACGCACACGAAGCCCCGCGGGTTGATGCGGTACCAGCCGCCGGTGCAGCCCTCGTTCACGATGGGGGGACCGCGGCGCGGAACGACGGCGCCCGCGCGCAGATAGCCGAGCCGAGTGCGCTTCGGGCCCGTGTCCGTGTACACCCACGTCCGCCAGGCGATGCTCGCGATTTTCTCGTCCGTGGGCTCGAACGGCAGGGCGTCGGCGACCGTGCCGAGCTCGGCCGAAGAAGCGGCGGCGCTCGGGGCCGCGGAAGGCGACGCGGACACGGCGACCGTCACCGCGCGCGCGCTCGGGACCGGCGCGACTCCCGGCGGCGCCTGCTCCGAGCACGCTGCGGCCAAGACACCGACGGCCAAGGCGCAACTCAGTTGCGCCGGCACCGCGGCGAGTCCCGATGCCGCGAATGCTGTCGTCGTCTTCCCGCGCATGCGTCGGCCGCTTCCGCGCGAACGGCTCTATCATTTCCGAGGGAAAAGTGGCGAACGGTTGCAAACGACACCACAAGCCACGAGGATGCGGGCCCGATGCCCATCCCGAGCGCCGCGTTCCCTCTGATCCGCGAAGTCGCTCGACATCTCCTGCGCCGGCCGGTGATCGGCGTCGCCGCCGCCGCTCGAACGGCCGACGGCCGGTGGCTCCTCATTCGTCGTGGCGACACCGGCGAGTGGGCGCTCCCCGGCGGAACGCTGGAGTGGGGAGAAACGCTGCGCCAGAGCATCGAACGAGAGCTCCTCGAGGAAGCGGGCGCCCGCGTCGAGCGCCTCGGTGCGCTGAGCGGGGTGTACTCGGCGCCGGATCGCGACCCGCGATTTCACGCGGTCACCGTCGTCGTCCACGCGCAGGTGACCGCGCCCGAGCGCCCTCCGATGAGCTCGCTCGAGATCCGCGACGTCCGGCTCTTCGCCGACGACGCGCTCCCCGACCGCATCGGCATGGGCATGGAGGACATGATTCGCGACGCGCGCGCGGGCGCCGTCAATTGGGAGTGATCGAGCTTTTTCGAGGACAACGATGAATCGCCATTTGCTTTTCTTCGCCACGGCCGCGGCGCTCACCTGCGGCTGCATGCTCGGCGGCGTCCACGTGCAGGAAGTGGCGACGTCCGCTCAGAAGCCGGCCAACGTCGCGGTGTATCTCGCCATCTCGAAGGGCGACGCCCCGCTGACGGGGCTCAGCGAAAAGAATTTCCACGTCTTCGAGGACGGCCAAGAGCTGACGCCCGAGCAGACCCAGCAGATCCTATTGCCGCGCGATGAAGCGGCGATCCATCGAGCGCTCTTGCTCGTGGACATGAGCGGCCCGATCATGGAAGGCGACACCCGCCATCAGATCGCGATGGCCGCGGCGCGGTTCGTGTCGCGGGCTCACGCGGCCGAACCGGTCACCGTCTATGCGTTCGACGGCGGCCCGTCCATCCGCCTCATCGCCGAGTTCGCGCAGGGCACCGAAGAAATCACCGAGCTTCCACAGATCGAGAATTACGCGCAGACGGATTCGTCGAGCAATCTGAACAGCGCCGTCATCGAGGCGCTCGCGCAGCTCGACGCGCGCCTGATGACCGCGCAGAAGCCGGTCCGCATCGGTTCGCTCATCGTGTTCGGGCGCGGGCCCGATCTCGCCGGCCGCGTCGCCGACAGCAAGATGACCGAGGCCCTCGACGAGTCGAAGGATCTGGTCTTCTCCATCGGCATCAAGGACGTCCCCGGGTTCCGCGCGAGCCGCATCGGCAAGAGCGGCACGTTCGAGGCGGATTCACCGGCGTCGCTCGTCCACGCCTTCGACGAAGCGGGCGGACGCGTCGGCGACGTGGTCGCGCGCTATTATCTGCTCGCGTACTGCACGCCGGCGCGCGCGGGGCAGCGCAGCGTGCGCATCAAGGTCGTGACGACGGACGACGAGGGAAAGGAGATCAGCGGGTCTACGTCCACCGACGTGGACGCAACCGGCTTCACCTCCGGGTGTAACCCGGCGGACCGCCCGCGCTTCGTCACCCGCGCCGAGACGAAGCCGGAAACGGCTCCCGCGACGCCTCCTCCGGAGGAGCCGAAGCCGTCCGACGCCGACGCGCGCCCCGCGAAGGACAAGCCGGCGAAGCCAGGGCCGAAGGAAGCGCCCAAGTCCGGTGACGATGAAGGCGACGCGGTGGTGCCGCCGCCCGCGAAGCCCGGCTACGCGCAGTGACGCGCGCGGCGCCGGTCGAGCTCGTGGATTATGCGCGCGTCGTTCCCTATGGAGAGGCGCGCGTGACGTGGTTCGTGCGCAAGGGCGATGGATGGACGCGCGCCGCCGAGTGGCCCGGCGCGACGGTGGAAGCGCGCGACGCGGGCCCCGGCACGGTGTGGGAACGCGTCGTGACCGTGGAGCTCGCGCCGGGAACGGAGCTCCTTCGCGTCGAGAGCCGGCCGCGAGCGGAAGCGCCGAAGGATCCTCTGTCCTACCTCGACCGACGTACTCCGCGTGCGCGCGCGACGCGTCGAACGCGGTACCGCGTCGACGTCGGAGGCCGCGTGTCGCCCCTCTCGGATAGCCGGTGAGGCCCCAGCTCCCGACCGAGGCATATCGCCACGGCCGCCAACTACTCGAATCCCATCGAATCGTCGTCGAGCGACGATGTCGGCTCACCGGCGCCGTGTCCGTGAAGCAGGCTTTCACGAAGCTGACGCTTTAGCCGAAAGGCAAACCGCCGTTCAAACTCGAGTATGAGCGCCCAAGCGGCGGACAACCCTCTAGCGAAAGAGCTGGAGGCTGCGGCTAGACCATCGGGCAAGCCGCCCGGACCTTCGAAGCAGACGCCGTCGGAGACGCGCGTCGCGACGGTACCAAAAGGTCGTGTCCTCATCGTCGACGACGAGCCGCTGCAAGTGAGGAGCATCGGCCGCGCGCTGCGTTCGCGGGGATACGAGGTCGATTCGGCGGTGAATGGATCCGACGCCGCCGCGAAGCTCGCGCAAGATAGCTTCGACGTCATACTGTCCGACATCGCGATGCCGGGCATGGACGGGATCGCGCTCTTGCAAGTAGTGCGCGAGCGATGTCTGGACGTGCCGGTCGTGCTCGTCACCGGCGAGCCCACGGTGAGCACCGCGGTGAAGGCGCTCGAGTACGGCGCCTTCCACTATCTGACGAAGCCGCTCGAGATCCCCGATCTCGAGGAGGTCATCGACAAGGCGGTGTGCCTCCGCCGGATGACGCTGATGAAGCGCCAGGCCGCGGAGCTGCTCGGCAACCCCATCGAGCAGGACGACATGAAGCGGCTCGCGGCGAATTTCGATCGCGCCGTGGATTCGATCTGGATCGCCTACCAGCCGATCGTCTCTTCTGCGTCGCGCGAGGTGTTCGGCTACGAAGCGCTCCTCAGGAGCGCCGAGCCCAGCCTGCCGCATCCCGGAGCGCTGCTCGACGCCGCCGAACGCCTGGGGCGGCTCGAGCCCCTCGGACGAACCATCCGCGAGCGCGCCGCGGAGCCCATCGCGGCGTCGGCCAGCGCGGGCGTCCTCTTCGTCAACCTGCACACGACGGATCTGCTGGACCCGATGCTCCTTTCGCGCGACGCGGCGCTCTCGCGCATCGCCCACCGCGTGGTGCTCGAGATCACCGAGCGCGCCTCGCTCGAAAAGGTGAAGGACGTGCGCGCCCGCATCGCGGCGCTCCGGGAGATCGGCTTCCGCATCGCCGTCGACGATCTCGGCGCCGGGTACGCCGGGCTCACGAGCTTCGCGCTGCTCGAGCCGGAGATCGTCAAGCTCGACATGACGCTCGTTCGCGACGTGCACCAGAGCGCGACGAAACGAAAGCTCATCCGCTCCATGGCCGAGCTCTGCAAGGACATGGGCATGCTGGTCGTCGGCGAAGGCGTCGAGAACGCCGCGGAGCGCGACTGCCTCGTCGAGCTCGGCTGCGATCTGCTGCAGGGCTATTTCTTCGCCAAACCGGGGCGGCCGTTCCCGCCGGTCGCGACGTGAAATCGCACGGACGAGAGGAGGGATCGGGATGACTCAGGCCAGCAGCGGTTCGCCGACGTCGTCTCAGACCGGGCCGGCGACGCCGGGCCGATTCGAGCAGCGCACGCTGACGAACGTGAACGTGTCGGCGTCCATTCCGCTCCCCGCGCAGCGCGATCGCGCCGTGCTGGTGCGCATGGACGAGGGGCAGGCGGGTCAGGTCATCCCCGCGGACGGGCCCGATCTGCGCATCGGGCGTCATCCGACCAGCACGCTGGTCATCGACGACGACGGCATCAGCCGCTCGCACGCGCGCATCGTTCGCCGCGGCGCCGCGTACTTCATCGAAGACCTGAAGAGCAGCAACGGCACCTACGTGAACGGCGCGCGCGTCGAGAGCGTCGAGCTCACCGAGGGCTCGCTCGTCCAGCTCGGGCCGCGCGTGCGCTTCCGCTTTTCGATCGTCGACGAGCACCAGGAGAGGATCCTGCGCCAGCTCTACGAGTCGAGCGTGCGCGACGCGCTCACCGGCGTCTTCAACCGCGCCTACTTCCTGGAGCGGCTCGGCGGGGAGCTCGCGTACGCGAACCGCCACAGCTCCGATGCGTCGCTCCTCTTGCTCGACATCGACCACTTCAAGAAGATCAACGACACCTTCGGTCATCCGGGCGGCGACGCCGTGCTGCGGACGTTCGCCGCGACCGTGCGAAAGGTGCTGCGCGTCGAGGACATCTTCGCGCGCTACGGGGGCGAGGAGTTCATCGTGCTCCTGCGGGGCATCGCCATAGAGGGCGCCGCGCGCGCCGGCGAACGGCTCCGGCGAGCGGTGGCCCTGTCGCCCACGGATTTCGGCGCCCAGCGCATCGAGTGCACGGTCAGCATCGGCTGCGCGTCACTTTCTTGCGGCGAGCGCTCGGCGCAGGGGCTCATCGCGACGGCCGACCGGCGGCTCTACGCCGCGAAGCACGCCGGGCGCGATCGGGTCATTTACACGGGCTGAGCCCGCGCGAGGCCGTTGAGCCGTGAAGCCGGACCGACTAGCGTCCCGAAGCTCTTCCCTCCGAGAGAGCCAGAGGAGCCAGAAAAGCCGTGCCGATCGACATCGAGTCCCTGAAATCCGAACGAGATCGATTGAAGACCCAACTGCGCGACGTCGAAACGAAGCAGCGCTCCCTCGAGACGGAGTTGAAAGCCCTGAGGCAAAACGAGATCCGCTCGAAGCGCGAGATCGAAGCGCTCTCGACGCTGATCGAGCTGAACGAATCGCGCCCGGAAACGGCCGAGACCAACCCGTGAAGGTCCCCAATTCGATGGGCCGGCTCGGTCAATTTCTCCGCGACGAGCTACTTACGACCGCGCAATGATGGTTCGCATACGTACCTTCGATGGTTCGCATGCGTACCTTCGATGGTTCGCATACGTACCTTCGATGGTTCGCATACGTACCTTCGTTTCTGCATCGGTACCCACCCCGAGAAGGTCTTTCACCGCTCGCGCGCGCGGTGCCGCCCGTGCGGCTGCGGCGTTCGAGCGCGCGGTGCCGCCCCGCGCGGCCGCGGCGCGCTAGATCTTCGTCTTGCCCAATTTGAGCACGCGGGCGAACTCCGCGGCGGTCACCTTCGACACCGAGAGCCGTGATCGCTTGACCAGCGCCATGCCGGCGAGCTCGGGATCGGCCTTGATCGCCGCGAGCGTTACCGGTGAAGCGAGCGCCTTCACCGGCGCGAGATCCACGCACACCCACTCGCCCTCGTCGGCGGTCTTCTCGGGGTAGGCCTCCCGGATCACCTTCGCGACGCCGACGATCTCCTTGCCTTCCCCCGAATGATAGAAGAACGCGAGGTCGCCTTTCTTCATCGCGCGAAGATTGCCGCGCGCCTCGAAATTCCGGACGCCGTCCCAGACGGCTTTAGCTTCCTTCACGAACCGTTCCCACGAGTAAACACCGGGTTCGCTCTTCACCAGGAAATGCTGCTGCATCGACACGGCGTGTCGTAGCGCGGAGCGCAGCCCATTTGAAGAGTCCAGACGCCTGGACGGTTGCGCGGGACGCGAACGCCGCGAGGTGGACTTTTGTGCTCTGGACGGCTCACGCTATGCTGTGTGTCCGCAAGCTACTTGAAGTCGTTCCGGAGGATGAAAATGCGTCGCTCGGTATGGGCCCTTGCCCGCGCGTGGGTGTTGGTGGCGGGAGCTCTGACGATCGGGTGTGGCTCTGACTCGCGACCGCCGCCGGCGGCCGAAACCGGGGGCGAGGCGGGAGTCGGTCCGGACGCCTCCACGGGCGGCATGGGGGGCATGGCAGGCACGGCCGGCGCTTCGGGCGCCGCGAGCACGCTGTGCGGCAACGGCACGGTCGATCCCGGCGAGCAATGCGACGACGGCAATTCGGTCAACGGAGACGGGTGCGACACGAATTGCCACTACAGCTGCACCCCTGACGACGCCTCGGCGTGCAGCGACGGCAACTTCTGCAACGGCGCGGAGACGTGCGGCGACATGCACCAGTGCCTTCCGTCGAAGGGCAATGCTCCGGACGGCACCGTTTGCGGCGACGCCAACCGATGTCAGGCAGGCGTGTGCGTCCCCGCGGCGCCGGTCTGCGGCGACGGGCTCGTAGAGAGCCCCGCCGAAGACTGCGATAACTCGACCCCGGGCTGTACCGACTGCAAATTCACGTGTGTATCGACGGATCCGTCCCGCAATTGCCCGACCGACAACCCCTGCCAAGGCAACGCGATGTGCGACGACGTCTCGCACACCTGCGTGCACATCCCGGGTACGGAGCTCTCCGAGCTCGCGAGCTGCGGCGCGGGCAAAGCGTGCGTCAGCGGCCTGTGCACCGACAAGTATTGCGGCAACGGGAAGGTCGACGCCGGCGAAGAGTGCGACGACGGTAATCCGTTCAAGGGAGACGGCTGCGAGCCGGATTGCAAGTTCAGCTGCCTCGCCAGCGATCCGACCCGCAACTGTCAATCCACGAACATTTGCATCGCCTCCGGCACGTGCGACGCGAGCACGCACGAATGCTCGCCGCTCCTGCCGAAAGCCGCGGGCACGGCGTGCATGACGACGGACAATTGCGTGCAAGGCAACTGCATCGCGCCCATCTGCGGCGACGGCATCAAGGGCCCCGGGGAAGCCTGCGACGACGGCAACGGCTCGAACACGGATGCCTGCACGACGCAGTGCTTGCCGGTGTGCAAGGCGCCGGCCGATTGCACCGCGAAGCCGCCTCCTTGCCGAGCGGCGGCGTGCAACGGCGGCGCGTGCGGGACGAAGGCCGATTCGACCCAGGAGGGCATGTCGTGCGGCTCGAGCAACGCGGTGTGCAAGAACGGCGCGTGCACTGCGGGGACGTGCGGCGACAGACTGCTCGACGCCGGCGAACAGTGCGACGACGGCAACACGGTCGACGGCGACGGGTGCGACTCCGATTGCCTCTTCTCCTGCTCGAGCAACACCGACTGTGACGACCTGAACCCGTGCAACGGAGTCGAGACGTGCGCGACGATCGACACCGGCAAGATGTGTCAGCCGGGGACGCCGGAGGCCGACGGCATCAACTGCGCCGCGGGCAAGATCTGCTCGAGCGGCATCTGCCGCGTCAGCTTCTGCGGCGACGGCTACACGGACGCGAAGAAGGGCGAGACCTGCGACCCGCCGAACACCATCGGCTGTGACTCGAACTGCCATGCGCTCTCCACGTGCCAGATCTCCGGCAACTGGGCGATGAAGGTGAGCGCGAAGGTCTCGTGGTCTGGCAAGGCGCTGGTCGACGGTCAAGGCGAGATCGATCAGTGGGCGCTCTTGAAAATCGTGCAGCCCACGGGCGACACGGCGTTCACGGTGACGCTGAAGCCGTGTGGCCTCACGATTCCGGATTTCCACAGCGCCCCGAGCTTCGGCGACGAGACGTACGGCATCACGTTCGCGAACTCGATCTGGGACTCGACGAAGATACCGACGTTCAACTTCACGGGCCAGCTCGGGAATTTGTCGCCAGGCGCGAGCTTCCAGACCACGACGTCCGCCATCCTCATCGGGCTCACCATCGGACCGCCCGCGACCCCGACGGGCCAGTGGCCAGATTCGTACACGGACCTGACCACCGACAACGGCTACACCATCCTCGACGCCGACAACGACGGGAATCCGGGCATCACGGCGAACGTGAAGACCGGGCAAATCCCAGGTACCGGGAACATGTACAAGGACATCATCTGGTATCTCGGGAATCCGACGCTGGTGAATCCGAGCCGCACGAACAAGATCTTCCTCGTGGTGCGGCAGATCTCTTCGGAAAAAGGCACCTTGGATTCGTGCACGGAGATCAGCGGCACGACGAGCGCGGCGATCGACAATCACATCCTCGGCTGCGTGGCCAGCGACAACAACGCGAGCATGCCGTGCGACGCGAGTCTTTTGGACTTCGCGCGCCCGGTCTACACGACGATGTCCGCCACCTTCGTCGCGCAACAGATCGGTTCACAGGATTCCTGCGGAGCCGTCCGGACGGCGGTGCCGTGACGACCGCGAAAGCAGGGGGATCGGCCTCCGTAGCCAGGCAGGACCTCCGTGATATAAGGCGCGTGATGCGGGGCCTTTCGGCACTTGGAAGCGCAGCGCTGCTCTTGGCGGGCTGCTCGGTCTACGACTCCTCGCTGAAGGCGCACGCCGCCGGCGGCGCGAGCGGCTCCACGGCAAGCGGCGGCGCCGGAGACGGCGCCGCGCCGGCCGGCGGCGGCGCGGGTGCTTCCGGCGGACAAGGGGGCGCCGGAGGCAGCTGCGTGCTGAAGACGTATCCACCGCACCCCGCCGGAAAGAACCTCGGGGGCGACCGCGAGATCGTCGCGGTGCAATACAACATCGATCTCGGGGACAGTCCGCCGGCGGCGATGGAACCGACGCGCTACCTCAGCATCGGCTTCGACCTCGACGGCCTGTGCACCGAGACCTCGCAGGAAGCGTTGACGATGACCCGCTGCACGTTGCCGAAAGGGAGCGTCGGCGTCATCGACGGCCCCATGGGTCAAGACAACGCGATGGGTTACGTGATCCAGAAGGTGCGGGACTTCGTCCCCATGAACTTCAGCTCCGAGCTCTACACGCAGCAGCTGCAAGAGGGGGCCGCCAACGCCATCCTCCACGTCACCGGATACAACGGCATGCCCGACGACGATCAAGTGCGCGTCGAAGCGCTGGTGTCGTCGAACTACTACGCCTACATGGGCAAGACGACCGACGGCGGCACGCCGAAGCCGAAGTGGGACGGAAACGACGTCTGGCCGGTCGCGTCCGACTCGGTGATGAACGGCATGCTGAGCAAGCCGAACAACGTCGACCCCAACGCCTACGTGAGCAACAACCAGCTCGTCGCCACGCTCGGGGACAGCGGTTTCCGCCTGCTCATCGGGCTCACCACCGCGGTCCACGTCAATCTGGATCTGCACCTCCACGCGGCCTTCGTCGTGTGCAACATCGAGCCAACCACCGTCGGACGCTGGGGCTTCGTGTTGAAAGGTTGCACGCTCGCCGGCCGCTGGACCGCGGACGATCTGTTGCACCAAGTCTGGCACTTCCCCGATCCGACGGATCTACAGCACCCGAAGCCGCTATGCACGGATTCGCCGCCGTATCAAAGCTTCAAAAACTACATCTGCCAGAGCCAGGACATCACGAGCAGCGGCACCGCGGGCCCCACCGCTCCGTGCGACGCGCTCTCGTTCGGCGTGAATTTCGACACCCTGCCCGCCCTCCTCGGCGACGTGTACGGCTTTCAGGATCTCGCGCAGAAGTGCAATCCGAACGCGGACCCGAGCAACGACTCGTGCGAGCTCGAGGGCGGCGCTCCGATAATTACCGGCACCGGCGGCAGTGGCGGCGCAGCTGGCGCGGATGGCGCGGCCGGCGCCGCGGGATCTTCCGGCGCGGGCGGCGCCACCGCGAACGGCGGCAATGGCGGCGCGAGCGGCTCGGCCGGAGCATCGGGCGCCGCGGGCGCGGGCGGCCACGGCGGCAGCGCTGGCAGCAGCGAACCCGCCGACGCATCGGAATAGCGCGACGCGCGGGTGATGCGCGCTCGGGCTACGGCCGAGACAGACCGCAGGCGACCGCGACTTCGTCTCGGTAGCGCCGCCACGCGATGAGCACGTCCTTCATCGCGTCGAGGACGCCGTCCCGCATCGGCTCCGGGACGTGATCGACGACGATTCGCCACGCCGCTCTTCGGTGATCCCCCTCGACGCTGCGATGCGCCTTGGTGAGCGCGAGCGCCTCGAGCGGCAGCCCGTAGTGCACGACGAGCGGGTGGCGTTCGAGCGGCGGCGCGGGCCGTTTCGGCGCGCTCGGGTCGACCTCGCCGCGTTCGTGCTCGGTTCCCTCCAGGAAGAGGGTCGTCACCGCGGCGGCGATCTCCCATCCCCGTCGCTGAGTGAGCTCGTCGAGCAACGCGCGGTACGCCGCAGCCGCCGGCAAGAGCTCGATGCGTGAAAACCGCGTGACATCCATCCCGAGCCCGCGCGGATACTCGAGAAACAGCTCCGGATGCGGGCGCTTCGCCACGAGCCCGCCGGTCTCCTCTTCGTACAGATTCTCCGCGAGCTCACGACGCACGACGGCGATGGGGCACTTTATGTATGCCCAGCCGATCATCACCGGAAAATCGCGTACGTAAGTGGCGTACTCCTGCTCGAAGTGCACGTGCAGCAGCTCCTTCGGTACCTTCCCGGAGCCGAAATGGGGCCACGCCCAGTGCGTCTTTTGCTCCATTATCTGGAGAAGCCGTTCCTGAAATTCCGCTCGGTCCACGCGCGCCGAATTGGAGCACGGCACGGGAGGCTCGCGCGAGATTTCGGCGGCGGCCGCGGAAAAAGCGCGCCTTTGCGGACCAGGGCGACCGCGCGCTCAGCCGGTCTTCGCCGCTGGCTTCCGCGACAGATCGCCGATGTGCGAGACGGACGGGGGACACGCGACGCGATAGCGGTCGCCGCCATCTTGTTTCGCCGCGTAGGCGGCTTCGTCGGCCTGGTTCAGCACCACGGTGACGTCGTCTTCCAGCCGGGCGATCGCGACGCCGACGCTGGCGGTCACCGGTCGCGCCGGATCGGCTTCGGTGCCGACCTCGCGCACCGTCCGCACGACGCGGTCGGCGACGACTTCCGCTTGCTGGGCGTCCGTGTCGGGGAGAAGGACGACGAACTCGTCGCCCCCGAAGCGACCGACGACGTCGATGACGCGCATGCTCGTCGAGACGCGCTGAGCGATCTTCTTCAGCAGCGTGTCGCCGGCGAGGTGTCCCTGCTCGTCGTTGATGTGCTTGAACCCGTCGAGGTCCATCATGAGCACCGCCATGGCGTGGCCGCGCTGGACGCGCGCGAGCTCTTCTTCGACGCGAGCGACGAAGAAGCGACGGTTGTAGAGCTGGGTCAGCGGATCGCGCTGGCTCAGCTGCTCGAGGCGCACGTTCGCGAAGCGGAGCTGGCGTTCGCGCCGGTGCAGGGCGCGCGCGATGCGCTCCGAAACGCGAGTGGATACGGCGACGAGCACCGCGAGCAGCACCGTGGAGCGCGCCGCGGCGAGCAACGTCGGCGTGTAGTGCGCCGCCTCCGGCGCGTCGGGCGCGTAGGGAACGAGGTGCAGCGCTTCCGCGAAGGACACCGCGCAGAACGACACGACGCCGAGCGCGCCGAGCGCGCGCGCCGTCCAAGCGGGCGCGACGAGCGCGACGAACATGCCGAGCAGTAGATATGCGGAGACGAGCGGCGTGCCCTGCGAGCCGAGGCGATGGACCAAAAACGTCGTGATGGCGACGTCGAGGATGCCGCCGAACAACACGCGAAAGACGCCGCCCACCCGCCGCCGGATGGCGAAATGCAGTGCGACGGCGGCGGCCACGTAGGCCAGGAACACCCCGATGTAGCGCGCGACGCTGGGAGCGAGGAGCGGCAGACCGCCGGCGAGGAACACCCCGAGCGCGACGCGCACTGATGATGCGCGCAGGCTGTCTTCCTGCTTTTCAGCCACCGCGGCAGTCCTCGATCGACTCCGCGCTGACGCTGTTTTCTTGGTCATTCGCCCCGAACTCTCCACCTCTCTAGCACCTAGAACACGCGTTCGCTCGTGCTGATTGGGCGTCTCGTGTCGTTCAGTGCGAGCATGTAAGGAAAGCGCGCGCTCGCGCGCAGCTCGAGCTACCGCGACACAGCGAGTCCGTGAATCGCGCACGAAATCCCACCTTTTCGTGCCGTCGCGGTAACCCCCACGACATCGAAACGGATCCGACATCGCCCGCACGCGCGCGACTCCCTCTTCGTTCTCATGTTGACCGCAAACGATCCACAGTTTGATCACACACTCCGAGTCGGAACACCGGTTCGGCCGGAGCAAGCGCGTGAGCACACGAGCCCGCGCGGGTCGCGCCTCACCCATACGTTTCGCACCCACCGTTCGGCCCGACCGCGACAAACCCCATGACCGCCGCGGCGTGAGCGCCGCGAGACCGCCGGACTTGCGACCGCTCCGCGCTCGTGCAAGCTTCGCGCGCCTTTTCGGCGCCGCCCCCGTAGCTCAGTTGGATAGAGCAGGGCTTTCCTAAAGCCAAGGTCGCAAGTTCGACTCTTGCCGGGGGCGCCAAGGAAAACAGCGTAGATTCTGCCGGAAATCACGCTGGAACGACGATCGAAGGGGCCGTCGGGGACGTTGAAAAACGTGGGCAATTCATGGGCGGCGTTGGTGGTTTTGCCTCTCCTATGCCTCCGACACCCGACCACCCTCACCCACCGAAATGCGCGGCCAGCGGGGCAATCGGCCGCGGGCCGCGTACGATGGGAAGGCCGCCGCGCGTTTGCCGGGCCCGCCGAAAGGAACGACCGACATGCTGACCAGCCACGAGCACGATGACAACGCCGAATACGAGGATGTAGAGATCAACGTATCCCCCGCTCTGCACGCGGAGCTGATCGCCCTTGCCGAGCAAGAGAACGTCTCGCTTTCGGAGCTCGTGCAGCGCGAGCTTAGCGCCGCATTCGACGATTGATTCTCGCACCCGCTCCCGCCTACCGCGCCGGCCTCGCAAGGGCCGGCGTTCTGCGTTTGGGAAGGTCGCGACCACGGACGCGTACGATCTCGAACAACAAGTGGGCCCCGCGCGGCGCCAACCGCCGGGACCCTGGCCACGATCGGAGTAGACCGACCATGACGAACGATAACGTACACCACGCACGCATCGCACAGGCAACGCTGATTCTCGCCGTCCTCGGCGAGTGGCTTGCCGGCGGAGAGGGCCGGCGCCTGACCGTCGAGCACACCGCCGGCGCCGGGCTGACGGCCACGCTGCACGAGCTCCAGACGTCCAAGGGCGAAGATCTGACCGACGCGCTTGCGCAGCTCGCAACGCCGCTCGCCGTCGAGCGCCACGGGCCGTAGCGTGTCGGCGTGAAAGCCGCGGACGGGCGCCTCGCAAGGGTGCCCGTTCTGCTTTCAGGCGATCGCGATGATGTT
>DASZVB010000131.1:0-6790 GCA_035547195.1 Polyangiaceae bacterium | reverse complement strand
CCCATCGCTGCCAGTCTTCATATATATCTTCGCCTGCTCGCCAAACCCATCAAATTGGCCACCAATGTACGTGAAGTAACACATGGCATCTCCCGCGGGAGCCAGCTGGGTTTCTTTGGATGCACCATCATTGGGGTTCATCGTGAGCGAGACCCCGGGCGGTCCCGCCCAGAGATTGGCGAGAATGCCGGAGCTCGGCGTGCCCGCAAAGAATGATTGCCCCCATTCGATCATCCCTACCGCGTCGCGGCACGTCGAGAGTTGGATGCGGGATGCGGTAAACGCACCTGACGATTGGTTTGCTCGGACGGATTCACCGGTACCTCGCATCGAACCGGCCCAACCGGTTATGAACGTGCTCGCGTCTCCCCACCATGTCGGTGAGCTCGCTGTTCGGCAACCACTTCGATTCGCGGCCACCGTGGAGAACTGACCTGAGACCCACCGCGCCGAACCTGGCGCCACGAACGAGCTGCCAGCGAAGCAGCTGACGCTCATTTGTTGGCCGGATCCTGTGAAGGCTCGGTAGCTTCCGCCACTCGGCGTCACGGCGGCTTCCGCATCCGTTGTGGAGTCGCTGAAGACGCCAGTGACCATGGTGAGCAGACAAACGTCGCTCCCGGGATCGGGAACGATGGATAGATCGCTGCTCGCGACAGAGGCATCACTGTTCTGCCCGAACGACTGCGTCCACCCCCAGGGAACCGTCACGAGCGCCTCCACCGCTTGACCGATCTTGCCGTCCGACGACGTCATCGTTGGCGCCGTCGCCCGCGCGGTGCTCGGTCCGCCGGCTCCTCCACCCTCCTCGTCACTATTCTCGGGGGCCCCGCATGCTTGCGTGCAGACTCCTGCAAGTAGCAAGCCGACCACCACGAACCCCGTGTTCCCCTGAATTATGCGCTGCTTGATCATTTGGTGTCCTCACTCCCATTTTTTCATGCGTGGTCGCGCGGAAGGCGGCCTTCACTCCACCATCTCCCTCCCGTTAGCCAACCAACGCGCGCGTGGCACGATTACGAATCGTGCACTCGTCTGCTGATTGCGCCCCGCGAGCTCACGCTCCTCGAAGAATCGTTTGGCAGACGGAACCACGATGGATCCATCTATTTCGTCCGAAGTGCGGAAATGGCTCGAAGAGGTCGCAGTGTGCATTCCGATGCACCGCGCGTGGCTCGCGACCGGCCGGCACGACATGATCCCCCGGAAGTGAAGTAATGCGTTCGATATCAGTGCATGCAGCGGTGAGAACGTCATCGCCCACGGGTCACGTCCGTTCGAAGCGCGATCGCGTCGTGCACCGCGTGCGCTGGTTCGCACGACTCGACGTTTTCGAGCGCCGACGTATCCCCGAGCACATCACGACGTGACGTGTTGCGAGCAGAGCCTCGACCTTTGCTCGAGGTCTGATACGACGGATCGTTGTCAATCAGGTCGATGCAGATTCGCGGCCGCTCCGCACATACGACGCGTTCCCACCCAGGCCACGGCCGGGCGCCAGCGGCACGTAATCGGGACCCAGGACAGCGCGTGAGAAGGCGATGCGGCCGGATACCTGGAGCCCCGAGACAGTGCCGACATGACTTTGACATCGGCTCCCGTTGCCAACTTGGCAGAGCCTTGCATCTTCCGGGGCGAGCGAAGGGCTCGGACGCCAACGAAAACCTCGAATTGCTCCGCGGCACGCTCTGTGCTCAATGTCCCGCCGGAGTTGCCCATGACCCACGCCTTGCCCCGGGTCCTTTCCCGACTGCTCGTGCCCATCGCATTGCTCGTGGCGAGCTCCGCGGCGCACGCGCAGACCATCGTTCTGCCGCCGTCGAACGTCATTTACCGGCATTTGTCACTCCGCCCCACCGGGCAGCAACCTGCCTGGGTCAGCCAGTCCGATTGCCTCCAGAAGGACTACTACAAGTTTCAGATATCGATGACGGGATACATCGGTCTCACGCTGCAGGTCTGGGCGGGCAATCAAGGCGTCGACTGCACGCAGGTGAACGAGCGGATGCCCGGCGGCAGCGCCGAGTGCTGGCAACTCTACAGCGAACCGGCAACCTCGACGCCAACGAACGTCTACATCCAGGCGGTCGATCTCGTCGCGCGCAACACACCGGACACCGCGACTCCACTCGGATATCCCGATGCGTGCCTCAATAATCCGAACTCGCCGCCCGGCGGACAGCAGCTGGTGCTCTTCTTCTTTTTCGTGAGCTCGGGCACGAGCATCGTCGGTACCGCCCAGCAGTGGACGAACATCGGCTACGACATCGCACCTCCGGGTCAAGCGACGGGCCTGACCGCGGGCAGCGGTGAAACGCGCGCCCACCTCAACTGGACCGACGCAGCCGACACGGATATCAAGTCGTACCGGTTCTTTTGCGATCCGCCTCCCGGCGAGGTGCTTCCCGACGGCGGCCTCCGCACCAGCGGCCCCCCGCTCGGTATGCTCGACGTCGGCAGCGGCGGTGCCGGCGGGACCGATATCTTCGCGGTGGGCACCGGTGGCTCCATCTTGGGATCGGGGGGTGACGTCGGCGCCGGCGGGACGCTCGGCGCCGGCGGGTTGCTCAGCGGCGTCGCTGGAAGTCTCATCAGCAGCGGGGGCACGCTCATCGACACCGGCGGGACGGCGGGTGTCGCCGGCGTCGCAGGGACCGCCGGCACGGGCGGATTGGTCGGCAGCGGCACGACGACCACGCCGACCATATTGCCGAGCTGCTCGTCGTCGAGCGTCCTTCAGGCCGGCGTAAGCCCGCTGACTCCCAACGATCTGAGCAGCTACGAGTGTGGCTCGGTGAACGGCTACAACGCGAACAGCGGAACCGTCAACAACCTCGTCAACGGCGTGCCCTACGTCTTCTCCGTCGCAGCCGTCGATCAGGTCGGCAACATCGGCGAGCTTTCGCAGAACGCTTGCGCGACGCCGGTGGAGGTGACGGACTTCTTCGAGCTCTACCGCGCGGCGGGGGGCAAGGCCGGCGGCGGCATCTGCTCGATGAGCTTCGGTCGTAATTCGACCGGCGAGGGCGGCTTGCTCGTCGGCGGCGCGCTCGCGCTCGCGCTCGCTTTGCGGCGCCGCACCTCGCGGAGGAATGATTGAAACTCTTTCGATACTCGCTGGCCGTCTCGGCGCTCGCGACGATCTCTTCGCTTTCCGGTGGCGCTCGCGCACAAGAAGTCGACGAGTACGGCATCTATCGCGCTCACGAGCGCGGCGCGCCGGTCGAGTCGCCGCAGCACTTCGCGCTCGAGATTCGCTTCGGCCGCTACGTGCCGAACATCGACGACGAGTTCTCCGTCGCGACGCCGTACGAGACGACCTTCGGCAGCAAGGACCGCTACGTGTTCGGGCTCGAGCTCGATTACCAGTTCCTGCGTATCCCTTACGTCGGTACGCTCGGCGGCGGCCTCAGCCTCGGATACACGCACTTCAGCGCGCCGGCGTTCATCGCGAACGGCGGCGGCCAGCGAGCAGGCGAGGACACCGGCCTCATGATCATCCCGATGTCCCTGCTCGGGGTACTGCGCGCCGACGTGCTCGCGCGCAGTACGCCGATCCCCCTCGTGCCGTACGTCAAAGCCGGGCTGGGATCCGCCATCTGGCGCATCACGAACGGCGGCGGCACCGCGAAGGTGGACGGCGTCGCCGGCAGCGGCATCTCGTGGGGGCCGCAGGTGGCCCTGGGCGGCATGCTCCTGCTCGACTTCTTCGATCAGGACTCCGCGAAGAACCTGGACAACGAGCTCGGCATCAACAACTCGTACTTCTTCTTCGAGTGGTACGTCTCGAAGCTCGGCGCCGGCAACCAGCTCGAAGTCGGCACGAACACCTGGGCTCTCGGGCTGGCTTTCGAGATCTAGCAACTCATAGGCCCCGCCGCTCGCTCGCTTCGAGCACGAGCCGAGCTGGGTGCTCGGTGCTCGGCGCGCCAGAGCACGCCTGCGCTCCTCATCCAGCCATCTGAACCCACGGTCTTCGCAATCGGGCCTTTGGCTCCGCCTTTGCGATCTCAACCGCTCAGCAGTCTGGTGATGTGCGCTTCTTCCCACGCTATCGCGCGGTCGTAGTAGCGGAAGTGGCGTTCGCGCCGCAAGAACTCCGGGGGGTGCAGCTGTAGCTGGCCGCCTACACGGACCGGCGGCACCACGTGATGCACGAGCTCGTGGTAGACGACGTAAGACACAAAGTAGCGAGGCACCCACGCCTTGTCGAGCACGGGGTGGATGCGCACCAGCCGCTCCTGAGCGCTGTAGGACCCGAGCTTGATGGTGCGCCGGGGCCGATCACGCCGCGAAGCCGACTTGCGCCCCCAGGTGATGAGCACGTCGTTCAGCGCACCGCCGAAGTACGTCTCGTTGACCCTGTCGAAGATCTCGCGAAGATCGTGGATCTTCCCGCGGGTGCGGAGCGGCCCGCGCACCGGCCGCGACGCACGGATGCGGTGGCTATTCTTTTCTATGTACGCCCCGACGACCTGGGAGGCCTCCTTGTCGCCGAATGCCACGTAGTCGACCAGCGCGTCGTGAACGCGCTCGGGGGCGTCCAGGAACATCATGTGAATGCGCACCCGGAGCGTTCCTCGCTCGCGGGTCTGCGTGATCATTCGCTGTCGGTTGTCGGTGACCGCGAGCTGGACGGGAGCCGACAGCGCGAGCTCGAGCTTGCGCTCCAAGGCCTGGCGCGCGCCTTCATGAACGAAGATCTGCGGCCCACCCGATGGAAAGAACAGCGGAAGATGACCGACTCGCGGATCGGGAATGCGGACCGCGGCGCTCGCAATACGTGGAATTGCTATGGCTCGCCCCCGCAGCGGCTTCGCGCTGGCACCATGGGGAGGGAAACGAAAGACTGCCGGAAGAGCCATACCTTCTGGGGGGGTATGGGACGGGGTACATGGCGTCAAGGAATGCCACTTTTCGCTGAAAATACCGCGGCTTAGAGCTGGGTCACGGCGACCACGGAACCCCTCGCCTAACCCCGCGAACCGGCGGCGGTTCCGGGCGTGTCCCCCCCAATTTTCGGCGGTAACCGCGAACTTTTCGTCCTGGAGCCTCCCCACAGGGAGACCTCAGGTTTTCCCCAGGACTTTCGTCAGTTTGCGCGTGCGGGCGTCGAACGCTTCGGACCCCCGCCCTTGCCGCCGTCGTCCGCCGCGTCACCTGGCGCACCTTTCGCACCTGGTCCCGTTGCTGGCTTGCCATTCACGCCGCCCGCATCGGCTCCCTCGGCGCCGGGGCGCTTCACCTTGAAGTGATCGAGCAGCTTTGCCTCGATCTTCGTCATGAGAGGCAGGTGCTCTTCGAGATACTGCCGCGCCGCGTCCCGACCCTGGCCGATGCGCTCACCGTCGACCGAGTACCAGGCGCCGCTCTTTTGTACGACGCCGACATCGGCACCCATGTCGAGGACTTCCGCCGACTTGCTGATGCCCTGGCCGTAGAGAATGTCGAACTCCACTTCGCGGAACGGTGGAGCAAGCTTGTTCTTCACCACCTTCACGCGCGTCCGGTTGCCGACGACGGCGAGCTCGCCCTTTTTATCCGGCGTCGATTCTTTGATGGCGCCGATGCGGCGAACATCGAGCCGAACGGAGGCGTAGAACTTGAGCGCGTTGCCGCCGGTCGTCGTTTCCGGGCTGCCGAACATGACGCCGATCTTCATGCGGATTTGGTTCGTGAAGACGAGCAGCGTCTTCGAGCGAGAGACCGTGCCGGTGAGCTTGCGAAGGGCCTGGCTCATCAAACGCGCCTGCAACCCGACATGGGAGTCGCCCATGTCGCCTTCGATCTCCGCCTTTGGCACGAGAGCTGCCACGGAATCGACGACCACGATGTCGACGGCCCCCGAACGAACGAGCATATCGGCGATCTCCAACGCTTGCTCGCCGAAGTCCGGCTGGCTGATGAGAAGCTCGTCGGTCTTCACGCCGAGACGCTTCGCGTACGTGACGTCGAGCGCGTGCTCCGCGTCGATGAACGCGGCTACGCCGCCCATGCGCTGAACCGCAGCAATCGCGTGCAACGTGAGCGTCGTCTTGCCGCTCGATTCCGGACCGTAGATCTCGGCGATGCGTCCGCGCGGATAACCGCCGATGCCGAGCGCGATGTCGAGGCCGAGCGAGCCGGTCGGAACGACCTGAATGTCGCCGCCGATGCTCTCGCCGTCGCCGAGGCGCATGAGAGCACCCTTGCCGAACTCCTTTTCGACGCTGGCAATCGCGATCTCGAGGGCCTTGCTGCGCTGCTTGTCGTCCATGTTCGTCTCTCCAGGGAGGGGAATGCAGGGTGCCACCCGTGCCGGCGGCGCCGCGACCACGCTGATCCACGTGGTTCACGTGGGCTACTAGGTACTGTGCGGCCGTTCAGATGTCAACTGAAGGGCGGACATTGTTTGCCCTTGAGAAGCAAGTCGCGAATCGTCCGCTTCTGGGGGCGTGGGGGATGTGAGGCATCCCCCACTCGAACCGCGACGGACCCTCCCTCGAGCGAGCACCGCAGCCGAAGGCGAGGAGCGCATGCGAGGGTTCCCCTCCGTACCACAACGAAGAACCTAAAAACCCACGACGCTAACATCGTTCGACGAACTCCGTCCGCTTCTGGGGGGCAAGGTCCTGCTCTGCGCTCTGCGCTAACATCGTTCGACGAACCCCGTCCGCTTCTGGGGCTGGGCATTGATCGTATCTTCGGCCAAGTGAGTGAATTCCAGATCGATTTACGCGTCCGAGGAGAATGGATGGAGCGGAACGATGGGCGCTGGAAGAGTTTGGCGGAGCGGAGCTTGGGGACGCAC
>DASZVB010000130.1:0-9645 GCA_035547195.1 Polyangiaceae bacterium | reverse complement strand
CGCGATGTCCGCGTACGTATATGCCACGTCCGCGGCCATACCGGTGAGTGCGCGGAATTCGAAGTGCCGGACGCGGGCGGTGCAGCCTTGAGCATGAGCGTTCCATCGATTGCGAAATTCGAAGTACCGAACGTCGGCGGTGCGGACCCGAGCATCAGTGTTTCGTCGATTGCGGATTCGAAGTGCGGACGCAGGCCTCAAGCATGAGTGTCCGTCGATCGCGGATTCGAAGTGCTGGACGCGGGCGGTACGGGCCCGAGTATGAGTGTTCCATGGATTACGATTGCCATGTACTGTTGCGGGACATCCAGGTGGCTCGTCGTGTGAAAACGAACCTCGAAAAGCGCAGAAATTCCCTCGCTCGAGAGCGTAACCCCGAGACGGGGGACATCAACGGTACCTAGGGCATCCAATGTCCCGTTGATGTACATCGACGCCCTAGCGCGAGCTTTGATCCGCGGGTTTTGAGCCGAATGCGAACGCTGCTCGAAGGCACACAGACCCCTAGATGTACCGCTCTGGTACCTGCCGTTCATGCCCACAGGCATGCACCATTTCGTTTTACGGACCCCTCGATGTACCGCTCTGGTACACGCCCGTTCGTGGTCACACGCTTGAACCATTTCCTTTTGCGGACCTCTCGATGTACCGCTCTGGTATCTGCCGTTCGTGGTCACTGTTCCGCGATCGAGCAAGCGGGCGCCTCATCCGAGTACCGCTCTGGTACACGCCGTTCGTGGTCACACGCATGCACCATTTCGTTTTGCGGCGAAGCCCCTCCCGCGGCACCCGCAGGCGGCGCTAGCCGCCGAGGATGACGCTTGGGAGGGGCGGCGAAACGCGCAGCCGCCGCAGGCGGCGAGCATTTCGCGGGGTGGGCAGCTCGTCTCGGAAACGCTCGGCGTCGGGTTTACGGGATGTCGACCTTCGTCGAGGACGGATCCGATTCCTCGCTCTTGATGCTCTTCCAACCCGGCGGTGACGATGCCGATGGCGCGGGCGCGGCGGAAGCCGCCTCCGGTCTTGCTAGACTCGCAACGACGCACCGATCCCCTTGCCCCGACGCGGGGCGACCGTATGGGATGTCACTCGTGACGGGACGCACGTAGATGTGACCCCCGGCGGCGGGGCGCGGAATGATGGCGCCTTGGGCGACGGGGCGCCCGGGCTTCGCAGCTTCGACACCGACGACGACGTCCTGTCCGACGATTTCGTAACCCCAGTACGACGCGGGCGCGAGATTCGCCCCGGCGTCGCAAGAGACGCCGGACGACGTCAGCGCAAGCACGACCTCGGTGTCCTGGTCGATGGTGGGGCGCGTGCCGGCCCACTGGAACGCGGAATCTCCCGGCGTTCCGATGTACACGGCGAGACACTTGCATCGCGGCGTCGTCGCGCCGTTGAAGGATAGATCCTGACGCGCGCCGAGCAGCGCGGTGTCGGGCGCCGGCTGCTTCGACGCTTGGGCGCGTTCGATGGCCGATTGGTCCAACGGCTTGTCGAAATCGGCCACCTCGGCTTCCGATTTCGGCGTGTTGACGTTGGCCTCGACGGAGGCTTGGCAACCAGCGAGGGCCGCGCAGGCCCCGCACGCAACGAGAGCTTCGGCGATCGCGAGCCTCACGGACGGAAGCGTCGCACCCGTGCCCGCCTCGGGGCAAGATCGCGGATCCTTGCCGATCCTTCCGTGTTCCTGTGAGATCATCGGGCGATGGACCTGGAGCGGATCCGCGCCGAGCTTCGGGCCGTGTCGCCCGCGCGGGCGACCGGGCGCGTCCGCGGCGTCACCGGCCTGCGGATCACGGCGGTGCTCCCCGGCGCGCGGATCGGCGACGTGATCGTCGTCCGGAGGCGGGGGACACCGCTCCTCGCCGAGGTCGTCGGCCTGGAAGAAGGCGTGGTCGTCGCCATGCCCCTGGGCGAGCCTTCGGGCGTGGCGGCGGACGACGCGGTGGAGTCCACCGGCGCGCCGCTCGAGATCCGCGCCGGCGACGGGCTCCTCGGGCGGGTCGTCGACGGCCTCGGTCGTCCGCTCGACGGCGGTCCCCCGCTGCGCGGCGAGCCGGTCGCCGTGGATCGAACGCCGCCGCCCGCTCTCCAAAGGACGCTCGTCGCGGAGCCGTTCATCACCGGGATCCGCGCCATCGACGGGTTGCTCACCCTGGGTGTGGGGCAGCGCATCGGGCTCTTTTCGGGCTCCGGCGTGGGCAAGAGCACGATCATCGGCTCGCTCGCGCGCGCGGCCGCCGCCGAAGTGGTGGTCATCGCGCTGGTGGGTGAACGCGGGCGCGAGGCGAAGGAGCTCATCGAGCACGCGCTCGCGCCGGTGCTGTCGCGCGCCGTCGTCGTCGTCGCGACCAGCGACGCGCCCGCGGTGGAGCGGCTGCGCGCCGCGCAAGTGGCCACGACGGTGGCCGAATCGTTCCGCGACGCGGGCAAACGCGTTCTCCTGCTCGTCGATTCCATCACCCGGGTCGCCCGCGCTCAGCGGGAAGTGGGTCTCGCCGCGGGCGAACCCCCGGCGCGGCGCGGTTATCCGCCGAGCGTGTTCGCGATGCTGCCGCGGCTGCTCGAGCGCGCGGGGCCGGGAGAGACGGGCAGCATCACGGCGATTTACGCCGTGCTCGTCGAGGGCGACGATCTCGACGAGCCCATCACCGACGAGGTGCGCGGCGTCCTCGATGGCCACATCGTTTTGTCGCGCGCGCTCGCGGAGCGCCACCACTACCCGGCGATCGACGTGCCCGCGTCGATCTCGCGGACGATGCCGAAAGTCGTCGCCGGCGAGCACCTTTCGGCGGCGGGCAAGGTGCGCAGCGGCATCGCGCTCGCGGACGAAAAACGGGATCTCGTCGCGCTCGGCGCGTACCGGGAAGGCGCCGACGCCGCGGTCGATCGCGCGCTCGCTTCCCAGGACGAGGTGCGCCGTTTCCTGCGGCAAGCGCCGGACGAAGTGGCGCCGTTCGAAGCCACCGTAGCGGGCCTCTGCCGGCTCGCCGCGCGCTACGGCTGAATCGCGGCGTGACGCGTCGCGAAAATGCCTCGCCTGTGACATCGCCCTGGGGGCAATTCCTGGCCTTCTCCATGGCCAGTTTACTTTCGGATCGCGGCGCGCCGGGACTATGTTCGCGCCCGAAAAACGGAGGTCTTCGATGCGAAAAGCTTTCTGCCTGCTCTCTGCGCTCGCTCTCGCAACCGCCGCCGGCACGATGGCGCGACCGGCAGCCGCGCAAGCTTTCGGCAATCAGGGGGACTTCGCGGTTTCCGGCGAGCGGCTCATGGGGATCTACTTCTTCGACGAAGGGAACCCGGGATTCACTGCGATCGGTCTCGGCATGGGAGCGCCTTCGGCGCACCCGTATCACCTGCCCCGGCTCGGCTTCGACTACTTCATCATCGACAACCTGAGCATCGGCGGAGCGATCGGCTTCGGCGATCTGGACGTGCACGACTACACGACGCCCAACGGCTTGACCGTTCAGGGCGGCTCGAGATCCGGCGCGTTCATCTACCCGCGCGTCGGGTACGCGCTCGAGTTCAGCAAGGTCTTCGGCTTCTATCCGCGCGGCGGTTTCACTTATAGAAACTTCGGCGGCGACGAGGAGTTCGCGCTGACGCTCGAAGCGAGCTTCTACGCCGCGCCCGTCGAGCACGTCGCGTTCTTGTTCGGCCCGCTCATGGACCTCGGGATCGCGGGGTCGGGTCCCGAAGCGAAGAACTTCGGCCTGATCTCCGGTGGCATCCTCGTCTGGTTCTGAGGGTCGAAAAAAAGCGGCGGCTCGGGAGCACCCGCTCCGGAACCGCCGCCCCCACCGTCTCCCCACCGCGAAACCCCCGACGCGCGCTAAAGGCCGCCCGCCACCACGAGAGCCACTCTACCCAGGCCGGCCGGTGCCCAGGGAGTGACAAGAAAGACATCCCTTCTTGGAGTAAACGGCTGCATCCCCCGAAGCTGGTCTAGGCTTGGCCGAGATGCGCGTCCGCACCCTCCTCGTATTGCTTTCGAGCGCCGCGACGCTGGCCGCACCCGCCTCGGCGTTCACGCACGTCGTTCAACCGCGTGAGACGCTCGCGTCGATCGCCGAGCGAATCTACGGACGAATCCAGCACGAACGCATTCTGGTCGCCGCCAACGAGCTCGACGTCCAAGGCGGTCTCTCCATCGTGCCGGGAATGCGTCTCGAGGTTCCGGCGCTCTCCTACGTGCGCATCAAGAAAGGCGACACTTGGGCGAGCGTCGCCGCGGAACAGCTCGGCTCGCCGAAGCGCGACGTGGCGCTCTCGATCGCCAACGGATCGAATCCCTGGCTCCCCGTGGAAGAGGGCGCGGAAGTAGTGATCCCCTACAACCTGCGTCTCATCATCACGACGCCGGATACGCTGCCGCAGATCGCCTACAAGTACCTCGGCGACGCGAAGAAGGCGTGGGCTCTCCAACAATACAATGAATGGAAGGGCGTCGAGCTGAAGCGCGGCGACGTCTTGCTCGTGCCGCTGACGGATCTGCCGCTCACGGACGCCGGAAAGCAGGAAGCCGCCGGCGCCCGCGGGCTCGAGGGCACCGAAGCGCACGGCGAGACGCGCGCGCGCCAGCTCAAGGTGCAGAGCGAGATCCCCGCGCTCATCGCCGACGTGCGCGGCGCGCGCTACGCGGACGCGGTGCGCCGCGGAACGAGCTTCCTCGCGCTCGCGGAGCTGACGAGCCCCGAGCTGGCGACGATTCACCGCCAGCTCCTCGAAGCGTACGCCGCGCTCGGCGCGACGGGCCTCGCCTCCGCGTCGTGCGACGCCTGGCGAAAAGCGGACCCTTCCGTCGTGCTCGACCCGGATTGGCTCAGCCCCAAGCTCGTCCGAGCGTGCGAGCACACGGCGCCGTGACGAAGCGGTTCGCCGAGCGCGTCGGCTCGCTCGATTGGGGGAAGCTCGCGCCGCTGCGCTTGCGCGCCCGCGCGATCGCCGAAGGCGTGTACGCCGGCGCACATCGCAGCCGCCGGCGCGGGTCGGGCGTCGAGTTCGGCGGCCACCGCAGCTACGTCCCCGGCGACGATCTGCGCTTTCTCGATCGGCGAGCGACGATGCGCCACGGCAAGCTCATCGTGCGCCAGTTCGAGACGGAGACGGACCGGGGACTTCGTCTGATCGTGGATGCTTCGCAATCCATGGCGTACCGCAGCGAGTCGGCGCCGGGCGCGAAGCTCGCGTTCGCGGCGCTCGTCGGCGCGGCGCTCTGTCGCGTCGCGCTCGCGTCCGCGGACACCGTGTCGCTCGACTTCATCGGCGGCGAGCACGCGCCGCCGTTGCCCGCGATGGGCGGCCTCGAGGCGTTCGATCGTTTGACCGAGATCCTCGCGGCCGTCGAGCCTTCGGGTGACGCGAGCGCGGGCGTGGCGCTGCTCGACGCGGCGCTCGACTCCGTGGCCCGCAGATCGCGACGTGGAACGGCCATCGTCGTGCTCAGCGACTTCATCGACTTGCCGGACGGCGCCGCGGAGCGGCTCGCGGCGCTTTGCTCCGGCGGCAAGGTCGTCGTCGGCGTGCGCGTGCTCGATCCGGTGGAGGTGAGCTTTCCGTTCACCGGACCGGTGCTGCTCCGCGCGAGCGAGGGCGGCGCGCACGTCGAGACGGACGGCACGTCGGCGCGCGCGGGCTACCTTTCGGCGCTCGCCGAGAAGATGGCTTCTTATCGTGACAAGCTGGTGGAGCAAGGCGGCCGCTTCGTGGAAGTGACGACGGCGGACGATCCGGTGCTCGCCGTGCAAGACGTGCTCGCCGCGATCGGAGGGCCTTCGGCTTGAGCTTCGTCGTCTGGGCGGCGCTCGCGATCGCGGGGCTCGTCATCGGGCCCATCGTCGCGCATCTCTTGCATCTCGGGCGCGCGCGCGAACGCGAATTTCCGCCGGCGGCCTTGGTGCCGACCCACCGCAGCACGGCGCGCGAGCGAAGCCGCCTCGAGGACTTCCCGCTCCTCGTCCTGCGCTCGGCGCTGATCGTCGGGCTCGCGGTGCTCGGCGCGACGCCGCTCGTGCGCTGCGATCGCCTGGCGCTCGGCCGCACGTCGGGCGCGTCGGTCGCGCTCGCGATCGTCCTCGACGACTCGGCGAGCATGCGGGCGTCGCTCGAGAGCGGTAAGACGCGATGGGACGTCGCAAAGACCGGCGCGGAGCAGCTGCTCCACTCGGCGCGCGAAGGCGACGCGATCGCCATCGTGCTCGCCGGACGTCCCTCGCGCATCGCGCTCGCTCCGACGACGGACCTCGGCGCGGCGGAGCGGGCGCTCTCCGAGCTCGCCGTCTCGGATCGTTCGACGGATCTTCGCGCGTCGGTCGAGCTCGCGCGCGCGGCGTTGAAGCCGCTCCCGCAGCGCGATCATCGGCTCGTCGTCCTGAGCGATCTCGCCGACGACGAGATCGGCGAGGGCACGCCGCCGGCGTCGGTGCCGCTGACGGAGCTCTCCGCGAAGGTGAACGACTGCGCCATCACTTCCGTCGAACGGCGCGGCCCGCGGGTGACCGCCGCCGTCGCGTGCTCGTCGGACTCGGCGGCGCAGGGGCGAAGCCTCGAGCTCGTCGTGGTCTCGGAAGCGTCGCACGCGGCGCACGCCGCCGACGCCGGCGCGCGTCACGTCGCCGCGGGTGACGTCGCCGCGCACGCGGAGCTCTCGCCGCGACGCGGCGAGCAGTCGCTTTCGCTCTCGGTCCCCCGCGGAGCAGGTACGCTGAACGCGCGGCTCACCGGCGCGGACGCTTGCCGTCACGACGACGAAGCGCCGGTGTCGGAGGAGTCGACGGCCTCCGTCGTCGGCGTGGTCGCCGACCCCACACGCGCCGCCGCGAAGACCGGCGGCCCCACGGTGGTCGAGCAAGCGCTGCAAGCGCTCGGCGATTCCTGGGTCGTGCGCCCCCTGCCCTTCGTGCCCGACGACGAGAAGGGACTCGACGGCACGAGCGCGCTGGTCATCGACGATCCGCCGGGATTCTCGCCGGAAGCACGCGCGTCGCTCGCGGGGTTCTTGTCGCGCGGCGGCGTCGCCGCGGCGCTGCTCGGGCCGCGCTCGGCGGCGACCGCGCTCGGCTGGACGCTCGAGCCCTTCGGACGCGGCGCCGCGCGCTGGGAAGAAGCGAAGGATCTCCAAGTCGACACCGGATCTTTATCGTGGCTCGGCCCCGAAGCGACGAGCCTCGGCACCATCGCGCGGCGCGGCCGCACGCGGCTCGACGGTATGGAGATCTCCGGGGCCCGCGTGAACGGACGCTGGAAGGACGGCGTGCCATTCCTTCTCGAGCGCGCCGCGGGACGCGGCCTCGCGGTGACGGTGGGCTTGCCCGCGTCGCTCGACGAGAGCGACTTCGCACTGCGCCCGGGGTTCATCGCGCTGCTCGATCATCTGCTGCGACAAGCATCGCAGCGCGAAGGCGGACGGCGCACCACGGCCGGCGGCGCCTGGACGTTCCCGTCGGCGAAGCAGGTGTCCGTCGAAGGTCCCGAGGGACGCACGCCCGTGACGCAGGAGCCGAGCGACGAGGCGTGCGCGGAACGCGGCGCGCCACCGGGCTGCGGCGACACCGTGCTACGCGCCGTCGCGAGCGACTTGGGCCGCTACACCGTCCACGTCGACGGGGCGACGGAGACCCGGATCGCGACCCTCGACCCCGCGGAAATCCTCGCCGAGCCGCGATCGCCGCCGAAGGACAGCCAGGCTGATTCCGTGCGCGGGAGTGCACGCGTTGGCGTGTCGCGCGAACTTTCGTTCGTGCTCGTCGCGCTCTTTGCCGCCGAGCTCGCGGTCCGCCTCTTCCGCAAGTGGACGGGAAGGCGGACGGTATCGCCTCGGAGCGTGATCCCGAACCCGTGACATGTTATCCGGCGGTCGCGATGAAGGTCACGGCGCTGTCGATAGCTCTCTTGCTCTGCGCGTGCAGCTCTGCGGGGCCGTACGGACACAGCCAGGTGTACTCGCCGCTGGACGAAGAAGAGAAAGCCGCGAACGGCGCCGTCGACTTCGATCCGGTGATGGCGAAGCGCTCGCCCGACCAATGGAAGGGAAAGACGGTGAGCCTCTTCGGCGTCGTCGTCTCGCGCGCGCCGGGCAGCTCGGGCAACGCGGAGGCGAAGCTCAGCGTGCGGACGCTGGAGCCGCGCAATCTCTGTGACTCGAGCGACGAAGACAGCTGCCGCGTCACGGTGAGCGACCGCGAGTACGCCGTCGTCCACGCGCTCTTGCACCTCGCTACGGAAGACGACATCGGCGAGCACAGTCTGGGCCCTCAGTCGCTCGTGCGCGTGGTCGGCACCATCAGCGACGACGTGGATCCTTCGGACGGCGAGCCGATCATCGTGGCGAAGTACTATCGCCACTGGCCGCGCGGTTATTACGTCACGACGGCCGCGCGTTCGCTGATGCGGCGCTGACGTTTTCGGTCCCACGGCGCGGAAGTCCGTGCAAATATTCCCGCCACCTTGAATCGTCCGCGCCCCCGGCCCCTCCTTTCCCGTCGTTCGTTCCGCACCGCCTCCGCAGTCGTCGCGCTCCTGTGCTGCGCGGCGAGCGGCAACGCGACCATCATCGAGCGCATCGTGGCCGTCGTCGGCGAGCAAGCCATCCTGCTCAGCGAGCTGCGCGATCGCGCGCGGCCGTTCTTGCTCAGGTTGGAGCAACAGCAGGCGACCGACGAAGCGCAGCGCGCCGCCGCCACTTCGGAGCTCTACCGCCGGCTCATCCAGCGGCTCGTCGAAGAGGAGCTCGAGCAGAAGGCCGCCAACCGGTCCAACATCACCGTGACCCCGCGCGAGATCGACGACGCGCTGACGCGTATCGCGCAGCAGAACGGCGTGCCCGTCCAGCGCATCATGGAAGAGGCGCTCTCGAGCGGGCTCACCGAGCAGGGCTATCGTCAGGAGCTCCGGCGTCAGCTCCTCGAGACGAAGATGCTCAACTTGCGCATCCAGGGCCGCCTGCGGGTGACGGACGACGACGTGCGCGGCGCGTATCAGCGCCTCGTCATCGACGAGCGCAAACAGCTCGGCTTCCGCGCCGCGTGGATCCGGATCGCGGCGCCGCACTCCCTGTCCCCGAACGAGATGAAGAACCGCCGCGCGGAAGCCGACCGCATCGTCACGGCCGCGCGACGCGGCGAAGACTTCGCCGTGCTCGCGCGCAAATATTCCGAAGACCTCTCGACGCGTTCGCAAGGCGGCTCCCTGGGTCCGCTGAAACCGGGCCAGCTCCCCGCGGCGCTCGACGCGGTGGCGCTATCCCTGGACGCGGGCGAAATCTCCGAGCCCGTGCGCTCCGGAAACGACTTCGTCATTTTGAAGCTACTGTCTCGTGACGAATCGCAGCTCCCCGCCTACGAAGAGGCGCGCGACGAGCTCAGCCAGCGCGTGTACATGGAAAAAATGAACAAAGCACGCAGCCACTGGATCGAGGGGCTACGCCGGCAGACGCACGTGGAAGTCCGGCTGTAGCTCCAAATACGGGACCTGCGGCGTCCCGCGCCCCGCGATAGAGCGGGCACGCGGAAGGCCGACAGGAAGTGGTCAGCTCGGCTGACGACGCATCATGCAATTCGCAGTCGCGGTGAGATACTTTCGACCGTTCGAGAATCCCGACTGGATGTACAGGAACCAATGATTGGTCCCATCGCT
>DASZVB010000129.1:0-11947 GCA_035547195.1 Polyangiaceae bacterium | reverse complement strand
GCGCTCGCCGACGACGTGGGGGTGATCGTCGACGGGAAGCTCCGCCAGCTCGCGACGCCGCAGGAGCTCGTCTCGCATCCCGCCGACACCTTCGTCGCCTCGTTCACGGGCGCGAACCTCCTGCACGGCGTCGCAGAGCCGCAGGACGCCGAGCTCACCCTCGTCCGGCTCGAGACGGGCGAGCGGATCTACTCGACCGACACCGCCCGGGGCGACGTCGGCGTCGTCGTCTACCCGTGGGAGATCACGGTCGGGCGGGCGCACCAGCCCGACTCGGCGCTGAACGTGATCCGCGGCGACATCCGCTCGGTCGTCCACATCGGCAGCCGTGTCCGCGTCCGTATCGGCCCGATCACCGCGGAGGTCACCGCCGCCTCCGCGGAGAAGCTCGAGCTCGCAAGCGGCGGCACGGCGGTGGCGAGCTTCAAGGCGACGGGCACGCGCCTCCTGCCGCTCACGCGCTGAGGAAGCCCGGGTAGAGTGTGCGGCGTCGCGGGGCGTGGCGCAGCCTGGTTAGCGCGCTAGTCTGGGGGACTAGAGGTCCCGAGTTCAAATCTCGGCGCCCCGACTGCTCGAGAGGCGCGCCCGCTAGATGCGCGCGCCCGTCTCGAGCTCGAAGAAGTGCATCTTGTCGGCCCGCACACCGATGTCCTGCGCGGCGCCGACGGGTGCATCCGCTTCCGGGTCGTAGCGAGCGACGGCCGTGACCGTGCCTTCGCGATGCGCGCCCTGGAGCGACTCCTTCGCGGCCTCGTCGACGTCGCGCGCCGACTCCAGAACGTCTTCGGTCACGACGGGATGTCCGGGAAAGCTCACGTACACCAGGCGGTCGGAGCCGAGTGGCTCCACGAGGTCGATGTTCGCTCGAAGCCGCGGGTTGTCGCCCGCCGCCTGCGGCGGGAGCAGGTGCTCGGGGCGCACCCCGAGAGCGATCTTCCGACCGCGGTACGGGCGAAGCACATGACCGTCGACGTGCGCCGGCAGCTCGAGCGTCTGCCGGCCGAGCTCGAGGGAGAATCGCCCGTCAGCCCTCTCCTGCACGGTTGCCTCGAAGAGGTTCATCGCCGGCGAGCCGACGAACGTCGCGACGAAGAGGTTCACAGGCCGGTCGTACAGCTGTTGCGGCGCTCCGAGCTGTTGCAGCACGCCCTTCCGCATCACGACGATCCGGTTCCCCATCGTCATCGCCTCGACCTGGTCGTGCGTGACGTAGATCGTCGTAATGTCGAGGTGCCGCTGCAGGCGAGAGATCTCGACCCGCATCTGCACACGGAGCTTGGCGTCGAGGTTCGAGAGCGGTTCGTCCATCAGGAACACCTGCGGCTCGCGGACGAGCGCTCGGCCCATCGCAACGCGCTGGCGTTGGCCCCCTGACAAGTTGCGCGGGCGGCGCCGCAGGTGGTCGGAGAGATCGAGCAGCGCCGCCGTCCGCTCGACGCGGTCCTTTATCTCCTTGCGCGGAACGCCCTGACTTGCGAGCGGAAACGCCATGTTGTCGAAGACCGACATGTGCGGATAGAGCGCGTAGTTCTGAAAGACCATGGCGATGTCGCGCTGCCGCGGATCGAGATCGTTGACGACGCGATCGCCGATCCGTATCTCACCCGAACTGATCTCCTCCAGTCCGGCCACCATCCGGAGGGCGGTCGTCTTGCCGCAGCCGGAAGGGCCGACGAACACGATGAGCTCTCCATCCTCGATCTCGAGGGACAGATCCTTGACGGCCTGTGTGCCGTCGCCGTACGTCTTGGTGATTCCGTCGAACGTCACCGAAGCCACTTCTTCGGCCCCTTTCGTGCTCTAGGAGAACCGGGCGATCCATTTGCGGAAGCGCGGGCTGTGCGTGCTCTCTGACTGCGCCAGAGATTCGAAGTCGACGACTGCATCGAGCGTCGGCAGGGCCGTCGCCCGCTTGATCGAGCGCGTGAGCCACGGATCGAGCTCGGCGACGCCGTCGGCGAGCTCGAGGGCTCTCTCGAGCGGATCCTCGGCAACTTCGGAGGCCAGCCCGAGGGCGACGGCCTCGTCGGCGGTGAGCGTGGCGCCTTCGAGAAGGATCCGGAGGGCGCGCTCGCGCCCGATCGCGTCGACGAGAAACCAGCTGCATCCGCCGCCGGGGTGCAGGCCGATCTTCGTGAACGTCGCACCGAACCGGGCGTCGCTTCCGGCTATTCGAATGTCGCAACTCAAGGCGAGGTTGAGCCCTGCGCCCACGGCCGGCCCGTTCACGGCAGCAAACGTGGGGCAGGGGAGAGCGCGGAACGCCAGGAAGCATTCGTAGTACTCACGGAGAGCGTCGCGCATCTCCTCCGTGGGCTTCTCCGACCCGAAGACGTCCGGCAGGTCGGCGCCGGCGCAGAAGGCAGTCCCCTCGCCGGTGATGACGACCGCGCGCGCGTCGGCCAGCGAGCGCGCGTGCTCCACCAGCTCGCTCGCGGTTGCACGCCCGATTGCGTTTCTCTTGGCCGGATCGGCGAGTGTCAGGAGATGAACGCAGCCGACCTGCTCGAGCCGGGTCTTGCTCACGCCCCGACCATGCTGTGTCCGCCGTCGCACAGAAGGAACGCGCCGGTGATGTGCTTCGCGTCTTCCGATGCCAGGAAGAGCACGGGCGGCACGACGTCCGCCGGCTTCGGCAGTCGCTGCAACGGCGTGCGGGCGAGCACAGCCTCGCGGCGGCCCGTCTTCCAATCCTCGCGATTGAGGAGTGCCTCGCTCTCGATGAACCCAGGGCCGAGCGTATTCACGCGCACGTGCGGTGCGAGTGCGTGCGCATACGACTTCGAGATGCCGAGGATCGCATACTTGGCAGCGGCGTACTGCGGCGCGCGGGGCGAGCCTTCCACGACGACGCGTGAGCCGATGTTGACGATGGCGCCTGCCTGCTGATCGTCGAGCATGCGCCGGCCGAACTCGTGCGTCATCAGCATGGTGCCCTTGATGTCGACGGCGAGCGTGTGATCGATGCTCTCGGGCGTCAGGTCGCGCCAGGACATCTGATTGACGACCATGTCTCCGACGTTGTTCACGAGCACGTCGATGCGTCCGTACGCCGCGAACGCGGCTTCGGCCATTCGCTGTACGTCGTCGGCGGAGCTGATGTCCCCCTGAACCGTCTCGGCCTGCCGCCCCAACGCCCGGATGCGGGCGGCCGTGTGCTCGGCCCCCTGTGCAGAGCTCCGGTAGTGCACGAGGACGTCGGCGCCTTCCGCGGCGAACGCCTCCGCGATGGCGGCCCCGAAGCCCGTGCCCGCCCCGGTGACGATCGCCACCTTGCCTTCGAAACGGGCGCTCAAAGCTCGCTCCAGGCGCGGAAGGTCGCCGTGCCGTCCATGTGCGTCGTGATCAGGTTCGCCGACCGGACGAGGTGGTCGTAGAGCGCCTTCGCTGCGCGCTCGCCGTCGCGGGCGCTGCACGCCAGGAGCATCTCCTCGTGCTCGACCGCCGACTCGACTCGGCGCTGCTCGGCGTTGACGGCGGGGATCGTGAGGCGATAGCGCTGGCTGGTCTCCCAGAGCGGCTTGACGACCCGGAGCAGCCATGGAGAGCCGCAAGGGTCGTAGAGCGCGAAGTGGAACTCGGTGTGCGTCTGCCAGGTCTCGACGCGACGGTCGCCGGCACTGACCTCGTTGTGCCTGGCGAGTGCCGTTCTCGCTGCGGCGACGTCGTCGTCCGTGAAGCGCTCGGCCGCGCGGCGGAGGATCTCCGGCTCGATCAGGAGCCGGGCGTCGTAGATCTGCACCGCGTCGGCGACCGAGAGCTCGGTCACGCGCGCGCCGCGATGGGGGATGTGCTCGACGAGTCCGCGGCTCTCGAGCTGGCGGATCGCCTCGCGGATCGGCAGGTGGCTCATGTTCAGGGCCGCGGCCAGCTCTTCGATTCGCAGCCGCTGGCCGGCAGCGAGCTCGCCGCTGACGATGCCTTCGTGCAGCGCGGCGAGCGCGCGCTCGGCGAGCGTGCGGTGGCCGTCCCCGCTCGATGCCCAGCTCGACGCTGCGTGCGAGCTCATGGGCGAACTCTTAGCACAACTTGACTTGTCATTCTAGATTTGCGCAAATAGAGTCTCGCGCATTAATCTTGAGAGAGGACAGACGTGAAACTCGTGACGTTTGAGCACGGTGGCGGCCGCGGCGTCGGTCGGGTCGAGGGCGAGGAGGTCGTCGAGCTCCAGACTCCGTCGATGCGGACGTACTTCGAATCCGGCGACGCTGCGGAGACCGGCGAGCGGTACGCGCTTGCAGAGGTCGTGCTGCGCGCGCCGATCGTGCCGAAGAAGTTCTTCCACACCGCCGGCAACTTCCGCGAGCACCACCACGAATCGCTCAATGTCGGGTGGTCACACCCGGTCGCGCCGTGGATCGTGTTCTTCCAGAACATCGACGCGATCGTCGGCCCCGACGAGCCGATCATCTATCCGGAGCACCTGACGAACGAGCTCGACTACGAGCTCGAGCTGGCAGTGGTGATCGCGAAGGACGGCGCGAACTTCGACGCAGACGCGGCGATGGACTACGTCGGCGGCTATCTGGTCTTCAACGACATCACGGCGCGGGACATCCAGCGCCGCGAGATGAAGAGCGGCGTCTTCTCGTTCTGCAAGGCGATCAAGTCGTTCTGTCCGATCGGCCCGTGGATCGTGACGCCGGACGAGGTCGGCGATCCGCACGACCTTTCCCTCGAGCTCCGGGTGAACGGTCAGCTGAGGCAGGAATCGAACATGAGCCGGATGTCGACCACGGTCCCGGAGGTCCTCGCCCACTACGCGCCGCTCGGATTCAGCGCCGGCGACATCCTGTCTCTTGGAACCGTCGCAGGGGTCGCCGGCTTCAGCGACGACCCCGCGTCGCTGTACCTGAAGCCCGGCGACGTCGTCGAGGCCGAGATCGAGCGGGTCGGAGTGCTTCGGAACCCGGTGATCTCGTGGGAAGAGGCATACGGCGAGCCCGCACCCGCACGCGTCACGTGGGTCGAGGAGCCGGTGTGATCGACCGCGAGAACGTCTGGACGGGCACCCTGAACCGCGCGGCCTTCGGCGCCGGGGACGGTCGGCTCGTCCGTCTGTACGACACGACGCTGAGGGACGGGGAGCAGACGGTCGGCGTTGTCCTCCGCCCCGAGGAGAAGCTGGAGATCGCGCGGCTCGTCGACACGCTCGGCGTGGATCGCATCGAAGTCGGCTTCCCGCGGGTCTCGGACGACGACCGCCATGCGATCGAGATGATCGTTGGCGACGAGCTGCGGGCCGAGCTGTGGGGATTCGCGCGTGCCGTTCCCGAGGACGTCGACGCGATCCTCGAGCTCGGCCTTCGGCACACGGTCATCGAGGCGCCGCTCTCCGACATGAAGCTTGCGGCGCTCGCCGTCTCGCGCGAGACGATGCTCGACCGCATCACGCGCGCCGTCGCCCATGCGGCCGAAGCCGGTGTCAATGTCGCCTTCTTCGGTGTCGACGGGTCGCGCGCCGATCTCGACTTCCTCGTCGATGCCTACCGCTCGGCCCTTGCCGCGGGCGCGGCCGAGGTCGTCGCCGTCGACACGCTCGGTATCGCGGCTCCCGAAGCCGTCTCGTACTTCGTCTCCCGCATCCGGGATGCGATCGGGCAGGAAGTCCCGCTGCATTTCCACGGGCACGACGATTTCGGGCTCGCCACGGCTGGCGCGGTCGCGGCGGTGAAGGCCGGCGCGGATTGGGTCCACGGGACGGTCAACGGCATGGGCGAGCGTGCCGGCAACGCCAACCTCCCGGAGATCGCGCTTGCCCTCGAAGCGCTCTACGGCTACACCACGAATCTTCGGCTCGAGCAGTCGGTGGGGGTGTCGGCTCGGATCCGCGAGCTGTGCGGCTACTCGCTCGCGCCGTGGTCGCCGCTGGTCGGTGAGAACCTGTTCCGGCGAGAGACGGGGGCTGTGGCGGCGCAGTTCCACGATCCTCCCGCGGTCGAGCCCTACTCGTCGGAGCTCGTCGGAGCCACGCGAGGAATCGTCCTCGGCAAGAAGAGCGGTGCCGATTCGATCCGCATCAAAGCCAGAGAACTCGGCCTGAACGTTCCGGAAGCATCCCTGCGCGACGTTCTCGAGCGCGTGAAGTCTCGTGCGATCTCGAAGCGCGGGCTCGTGACCGACGAGGAGTTCAGGGAGCTTGCAGCTCCGTTCGTCGCCGAGGCGGTCGACCTAACCGAAGTGGCCCAGTGAAGTCGGAAAAGACGTGCGACCCGCTGTCGATGCAGTGCGAAGGAGGGAGTACGAGATGACTCGCAGATACCGGGGCGCCATTGCCGCCCTCGTCGTGGCGGTGGCCGCCCTCGCGGTCCTCGCGGGCGGTGCCGCGGCACGCCCACACGCAAGCGGAAGCTTCAAATTCTTCACTCACACAGGCGAGCAGCCCGCGTTCACGGTGCTGCTCAAGAACTTCCAGAAGGCATACCCGGACATCAAGGTCAACTCGTCGTACGGACCCGCCGGTGCCGGATACGGCCCGGTGCTCACCACCATGATCCAGGCGGGCAACATCCCGGATGTCTTCTACGGAAACGGCGGGACCGGCGTGCTCGAGTCGATCCTCCCGCTGGCGCGCGCGGGGAAGCTGCTCGACCTGTCGAAGCAACCGTGGGCGAAGCGCATGCCGGCCGCTTCTCACGATCTCTTCTGGATCGGGAAGAAGCTCTACGGTCTCCAGATGGATGTCTCGCCGACCGGGTTGATCTACAACGCAACGGCACTCCAGCAGCTCGGCCTGAAGCCGCCGACCACCTACGCGCAGCTGCGCGCCATGTGCGGGAAGATCACTGCTGCGGGCAAGATTGCGATTGCCTTCCCGGGTGCCGGAGGTAGCACGGCAATGCAGGCGATTGCGGTCAGCCTCGGCGTCAACGGCGCGTGGAACAAGGAGCGTCTGGCCGGGAAGACGACCTTCGCTGGGACGAAGCAGTGGCTGCAGGCGTACCAGCGCCTGCTCGACCTGAAGAAGGCCGGCTGCTTCCAGCCGGGAGCGCAGGCAACCGGTGTCCCGCAGGCGCTTCAGCTGGTCGGCGCCGGCAAGGCGCTGATGTTCCCGGCCCCGTCGGCAGCGTTCGCGACTATTCAGCAGATCAGCCCTGGAACGACGTTCAAGATGATCCCGTTCCCTGGCAACACATCCAAGGCGCCCGCGCTGGTCACCTACTCGGACGCGATCTCCGTGTCCGCGACCGCGTCGGACAAGACCGCGGCGCTGACGTTCGTGAACTTCCTGGCGCGGGAGGGCCAGTCACGCCTCCTCGCGAAGCTGCTCGGGGCCGTGTCGATCCACGACGCGAACGTCGGCAACCTGCCTGACACCATGACCGCGTTCGCGCCGTACTTCAAAGCCAAGACGACAGTGGCGCGACTCAGCGACGGATGGCCCGGCGCGGCACCCCTGACAGCGCTGAACACCGCAACCTCCGCAGTCCTCTCTGGACAGTCGAGCCCGACCGAGGCACTGAAGTCGATCGACGCCGCCTGGCCGGCGAAGTAGGTCGATCGTGCGCCGCCGGCACCTCAAGCAACTCGAGCCGCCTCGGATGAGGTGCCGGCGGCCGTGCGTTTCGCGTCGATGAGGATCCGGCGGCGGAGGCAGTTCGCACGGGTCCCGCTGTACTGGGCTCTTCCGGCGATCGTCTTCACGCTGGCGATGCACTACGTCGCGATCGGGGCGGGGGCGTGGTACGCCTTCACCGACTGGAACGGCGTCAGCCACGCGCACTGGATAGGGCTTGCGAACTTCCGCTCGATCTTCGGCTCGAGCGAAGCGCGGGGAGCGCTCTGGCATACGCTGGAGCTCGCCGCGGCATTCGTCGTCACCGTCAACGCGATCGGCCTCGGACTCGCGCTCGGTCTGCATCGTGCCGTCAAGTCGCGAAACGTCCTCCGGGCGCTCTTCTTCGCGCCGGTTGTCGTCAGTCCGCTCGCGATCGCTTACGTGTGGCAATACATCTTCGAGTACGACGGGCCGTTGAACCGGATGCTCGGGGTCGTCGGGATCAACTCGTCGCGGGCCTGGATCGGCGACCCGCGCTGGGCGCTCTGGACCGTGTTCGTCGTGCTCGTCTGGCAGTTCGCCGGCCTGTCGATGTCGTTCTACCTCGCCGGCTTGCAGAGCATCTCCGAGGAGATCGACGAGGCAGCCGCAGTCGATGGAGCCTCGTCGCTGTTTCGATTCAGGCGGATCACGTTGCCGCTTCTCGCTCCGGCGATGACGGTCAGTGTCACTCTCACCACCGTCTTTGCGCTGCGCGTGTTCGATCAGGTGATCGCGCTGACGAACGGAGGGCCAGGCGTGGCGTCCGAGACGCTGGCAACGCAGGTGTACAAGCAGACGTTCCTCAACGGACGGTTCGGCTACGGCGCAGCCTTTGCCCTCGTGCTCACCGCGCTGGTCGCGGTGGTCGCGTTCACGCAGGTGCTGTTCCTCCGGGCCCGCGAGGCGCGGGTCTGATGCTCCTGCAGCGGTACACGTTGCGAACGCTCGCACGCGAGCTCGTACTGGTACTCGTCGCGGCGATCTGGTTGATCCCCTTCTACTTCCTGATCGTCGTTTCGCTCAAGCCGTCGACGGAGCTCTTCAGCGATCCCCTCGCACTCCCCAAGCACGCGACGCTCGGGAACTACCCGCAGGCTTGGCGTGGGACCGGGGTCGTCACTCTCGGGGCCGCTCTGAAGAACAGCGTGATCATCACAGTCGGGAGCGTTGTCTGCCTCATCGCCGTCGGCTCGTCATGCGCCTACGCGATCGCCCGTCGCCTTGATCGATTCGGAACCGCGCTCTACCTGTTCTTCGTGATGGGGATCATCCTTCCGTTCCAGCTCGGGATCGTGCCTGCGTACGTGGCCGTCCGGAAGCTCGGGCTCGCCGGGACATACCCCGGCATGATCCTGCTCTACACCTCGCTGCTGATGCCGCTCACGGTCTTCCTCTACACCGGATTCTTCCGGACGCTTCCGAGCGACTACGAGGAGGCGGCGTATGTCGACGGCGCTTCGCGGCGGCGCACGTTCGCACGGATCATCTTCCCGCTTCTCCGGCCGGTCACCGCCACGGTGGCCGTCCTCGCGGCGATGATCATCTGGAACGACTTCTTCGTGCAGCTGATCTTCCTCTCGGGAAGCAAGAGGCAGACACTGCCGGTCGCGATCTACTCGTTCGTGGGGGAGTTTGCCGCGCAATGGCCGGTGATCTTCGCTGCGGTAATCGTCACCATCGCACCTCTGCTCGGCTTCTACCTCTTCGCTCAACGCACGCTTGTGCGCGGCTTCACGGGCGGCATCAAGTCGTGAGATGGACGCAACCCTGCGAGGTACGGTGCCGCCACGCGACCTGAACAAGAACGGTCGCATCGACCCGTACGAGGACCCCGGACGCCCGACGGAAGAACGGGTTGCGGACCTGCTCGGCCAGATGACGTTGGAGGAGAAGGCCGGGTTGATGTTCCACGACTTCATCCCGACAAACGGGGACGGGACGCTCGTCGAGGGGCAGACTCGTCCAGGCCCGTACCCCGACGTGTACAGCACGCGCGGCGCCATTCACGAGCGAAACCTGAACCACTTCTGCGTCCTGCAGTTCCCTCAGCCGCGCGAGATGTGCGAGTGGGTGAACCGCGTACAGGCACTCGCCGAGGAGAGCCGTCTCGGCATCCCGGTGACCCTGTCGTCGAACCCGATCCACGGTTACGACTCCAATCCGGCGACAGGTACGTCGAATGACTTTCTCTCACGCTGGCCGGAGCCGATTGGCTTCGGCGCCATCGGAGACGACGCGGCTGTTCGCTCCTTCGCGGAGATGGCCCGTCGGGAATATCTCGCCCTCGGCCTGCGAGTTGCCCTGCACCCGATGGCGGATCTGGCCACAGAGCCTCGCTGGGCTCGCATCAACGGAACGTTCGGCGAGGACGCCGCGCTGTCTTCCCGTCTCTGTCGCAGCTACGTGGAGGGCTTCCAGGGACACCGGCTCGGCCCGGACAGCGTTGCGTGCTGCATCAAGCACTTCCCGGGAGGAGGCCCCCAGAAAGACGGTGAGGACGCACACTTCCCGTACGGTCGCGAGCAGGTGTACCCGGGCGGGATGTTCGAGTACCACCTGTCGGCGTTCGCGGGCGCCCTTGACGCTGGTGTGGCGTTTGCGATGCCGTACTACGGGATGCCCGTCGGCCTCGAGCTCGAGGAGGTCGGCTTCAGCTTCAACCGCGACGTCATCACCGGGCTCCTCAGGGAGCGGCTCGGCTACGACGGGATCGTGCTCACCGACTTCAAGCTCGTCGAGGATCAGGTTCGCGACGGCAAGCTCTTCATCAGCGCCTGCTCCTGGGGGGTGGAGGACCTCTCGCCTCGGGAGCGCGTCAAGAAGATCCTCGAAGCAGGCTGCGACCAGGTCGGCGGAGAAGCCTGCAGCGAGCTGCTCGTGGATCTCGTCCGCGTCGGCGAGATCAGCGAGTCGCGCATCGACGAGTCGTGTCGGCGGCTGCTGCGCGCCAAGTTCGAGCTCGGACTCTTCGATGACCCGTACCTCGACGTGGAGCAGTCGATCTCGATCGTCGGGGATCCTTCGTTCCGCGCCGCCGGCCGGGAGGCTCAGCGCCGGGCGATCGTCCTGCTCAAGAACGACAGCGGAACCCTCCCGCTGCGCGAGGGCGCGAAGGTATATCTCGTGAACATCGACCGTGTGGTCGCTGAGGGGTACGCAGAGACCGTTGACGACCCTCAGACTGCGGACGTCGCGCTCATCCGCTTGAGCGCGCCATTCGAGCAGAGGGACGGTTCGTTTCTCGAGAGCCGGTTTCATGCCGGGGACCTCGACTTCAAGGCACCTGCACTCGAGGAGGTGCTGACGTTGCTCTCGGACGTCCCGACAGTCGTCGACATCTACCTGGATCGTCCGGCGGTCGTACCGGAGATCGCAAATGCAGCCGCGGCGCTGGTCGCCGACTTCGGCGCCGAGGATTCGACAGTTCTCGATGTCGTCTTCGGGCGGGCCGATCCCGGCGGACGACTCCCCTTCGAGCTGCCATCGTCGATGGATGCAGTCCGAGAGCAGAAGGAGGACGTCCCGAGCGACTCGCGCGATCCGCTGTTTCCGCTCGGCCATGGCCTCTCGTACGCGCGTGAAGTGCCGTCGTAGCGTGCGCTTCGGGCTCGTCGGAACCGGCTATTGGGCGTGCACAACTCATGCCGCAGGGCTCGCCGCGCATGACGCCGTCGACTTCGTCGGCATCTGGGGTCGAGATCCGAGCCGAACGCAAAGCCTTGCGGCGCGACACGGGGTTCAGCCGTTTGCCGACGTGAGCGATCTCTTCGGCGCGGTCGACGCCGTGGCGTTTGCTGTCGCCCCCGACGTGCAGGCGGATCTGGCTGCGCGCGCCGCCGCCGCAGGCTGCGCCCTTCTCCTGGAGAAGCCGACCGCCTTGTCGCTCGACGCAGCGCACCGTCTCGCCCAGGCCGCCGCGGGCGTTCGGTCGGTCGTCTTCTTCACCGGGCGCTTCGCTCCGCCGACGCAGCGCTGGTTCGACGAGGTCGTGCTCGGTCGGAAATGGGACGGCGGCAGCTTTCGCTGGGTTGTTCCGACAGCGGGACCCGGCAGTCCGTACGCGGGGTCGCAGTGGCGCGCGGAACGGGGCGCGCTCTGGGACGTCGTGCCGCATGCGCTCTCGTTCCTGCTTCCCGCGCTGGGGTCGGTCGAGGGGGTCGTCGGCGTCGGCGGCCGGGGCGGGGCGGTCGTGCTGTCGCTCCGGCATGCAGGCGGTGCCGTCAGCAGCGTGTCGGTGAACCCGGGGTCGGCCGTGAGAGACACCGAGACGGTCTTCTGGGGAGCATCGGGTGTCGCTCGCGCGCCGGACCGCGGACCGGAGCATTTCGCCCCTGCCTACGCCGCCGCCCTGGACACGCTCATCCGCGGTGGCGGCCAGATGGTCGACGCAGCCTTCGGAGCCGACGT
>DASZVB010000128.1:0-3283 GCA_035547195.1 Polyangiaceae bacterium | reverse complement strand
ACCTCGCTGAAGGACCTGCTCACGAATCCGAAGCTCAAGGGCAAGGTGACGATGCTCACCGAGATGTCGGACTCGATCGGCGCGACGATGCTGATGAACGGCGACGACCCCTCGAAGGTGACCGACGCCACCTTCAACAAGGCGATCTCGACGCTGAAGAGCGCCGTCGCCTCGGGGCAGATCCGGCAGTTCACCGGCAACGACTACGCGCCGCTGCTCGCGAAGGGCGACATCTACGCGTGCCTCGCGTGGTCGGGCGACATGGTGCAGCTGCAGGCCGACCATCCGGGCCTCAAGTGGGTGCTGCCGGACACCGGCGGGATGATCTGGACGGACAACATGCTGATCCCGAAGGGCGGCAACGTCTACGCCGCGTCGGTGCTGATGAACTGGTTCTACAAGCCGACGATCGCGGCCGAGGTTGAGGACTATGTCAACTACATCTGCCCCGTCGTCGGCGCCGACAAGGTGCTCGAGAAGTCCGATCCGGCGGTCGCGAAGAACCCGCTGATCTTCCCGACGCAGGCGATGCTCGCGAACACGCACCAGTTCGACTCGAAGGCGCTGAACAACGAGAAGTACAAGAAGGCGTTCCAGGCGCTGATCGCGGGGTAACGGATGATCCATCGCCGCAAGGGAGCGATCCCCTACCTGCTGCTCGCCCCCGGGATGGGGTGGCTCGTCGTGTTCTTCGTCATCCCGATGTACTACCTGGCGAAGATGTCGCTCTCGTCGGGGCTGTTCCCCCTGTTCAGCTTCAGCTGGACGTGGGGGAACTTCCACGACGCGATCACGTCGTACCAGACGCAGTTCGTGCGCTCGGGCGAGTACGCGGGGATCGCGACGGTGCTCGCGCTCGTCCTCTCGTACCCGCTCGCGTACTGGATCGCCTTCCGCGGCGGCCGCTGGAAGAACCTCTTCCTGCTGCTCGTGATCGCCCCGTTCTTTGTCACGTACCTGATCCGCACGCTCGCGTGGGAGACGATCCTCTCCGACAACGGGCTCGTCGTGCGGATCCTCCAGGACGTGCACATCCTCGGGCAGAACGACCGGCTGCTCGCGACCTCGGCGGCGGTGATCGCGGGGATCACCTACAACTTCCTGCCGTTCATGGTGCTCCCGCTCTACGTGAGCCTGGAGCAGATCGACGTGCGGCTGATCGAGGCTGCCGAGGACCTCTACGCGTCTCGGCCGGTCGCGTTCGCGAAGGTGACGCTGCCGCTCTCGCTGCCCGGCGTGTTCGCGGGCGTGCTGCTCACGTTCATCCCGGCGGCCGGCGACTTCATCAACGCGCAGCTCCTGGGCACGCCGCGCCAGTACATGATCGGGAACATCATCCAGTCGGAGTTCCTGTCGGTCCGCGACTACCCGACGGCGGCCTCGCTCTCGTTCGTCCTGATGGCGGGGATCCTGATCCTCGTGATCGCGTTCGCGCGCATCCTCGGGACCGAGAGGCTGACGGTGGCGGCGTGACACGCACGACGCGCTGGATCCGGCACCACGTCCTGACCGCGTACGCGATCCTCGCGCTCGCGTACCTCTTCCTGCCGATCGGGGTCGTCGTCGCGTTCTCGTTCAACAACCCGAAGGGCCGGTTCAACTTCACGTGGGAGGGCTTCACGTGGAAGAACTGGACGAACCCGTTCGGCTATCCGGGCGTCGAGTCGGCGCTGAAGATCAGCATCGAGATCGCGCTGCTCTCGGCGCTCGTCGCGACGGCACTCGGGACGCTGATCGCGCTCGCGCTCGTCCGCTACCGGTTCCGCGGCAGCGCGACGACGAACCTCCTGATCTTCATCCCGATGACGACGCCCGAAGTGGTGATGGGCGCGTCGCTCCTGACGCTGTTCGTCAACTGGCGGATGCCGCAGGGGTTCGGAACGATCCTGATCGCGCACATCCTCTTCAACATCAGCTACGTCGTCGTCACGGTGCGCGCGCGCCTCGTCGGCTTCGACCGGCATCTCGAGGAGGCAGCGATGGACCTCGGTGCGAACGAATGGGTGACGTTCTACCGCGTCACGCTGCCGCTGATCATGCCGGGCATCGTCGCGGCCGCGCTGCTCTCGTTCGCGCTCTCGATCGACGACTTCGTCATCACCTACTTCAACGCCGGCGCGACCGTCACGTTCCCGCTCTTCGTCTGGGGCGCCGCGCGTGTCGCGACACCGCCGCAGATCAACGTCATCGGCACGGCGATCTTCGTGATCGCGGTCACGGGGATGCTCGCGAACATCCTCTTCCAGAACGTCCGTGCCCGGAAAGGAGCACTCGCCGTATGAACCTCGATCTCCAGCAAGCTGCGCGCGACCACCTCTGGCTGCACTTCACGCGCATGGGCGTGTACCGGAACGGCGAGGTGCCGATCATCGTGCGCGGCGACGGCTGCTACCTCGAGGATGCGCACGGCAAGCGCTACCTGGACGGGCTCGCCGGCCTGTTCGCGGTGCAGATCGGCTACTCGTTCGGCGACGAGATCGGGCAGGCCGCGCACGCGCAGATGCAGGAGCTGCCCTTCTACACCAACTGGTCGTACGCGCATCCGCGCGCGATCGAGCTGGCGCACGAGGTCGCTCAGCTCGCGCCCGGCGACCTGAACCGCGTCTTCTTCGTCTCGGGCGGCTCGGAGGCGATCGAGTCGGCGTGGAAGCTCGCACGCTCCTACCACCTCGCGCGCGGCGAGCGCCGCTGGAAGGCGATCGGCCGCCGCACCGCCTACCACGGCACCACACTGGGCGCGCTCTCGATCAACGGCATCGCCGCGCTCAAGAACGAGTACGAGCCGCTCGTGCCGGAGACGCAGCACGTGCGCAACACGAACCGCTACCACCGCCCGGCGGGCGAGACGGAGGAGGAGTTCACGGAGCTCCTGCTCGAGGAGCTCGAGCAGACGATCGTCGCGGCCGGCCCGCAGACGGTCGCGCTCGTCGTGATGGAGCCGGTGCAGAACGCGGGCGGCGCGTTCACGCCGCCGGCCGGCTACTTCCAGGGCGTGCGCGCGATCTGCGACCGCTACGGGATCCTGCTCTGCGCCGACGAGGTGATCACCGGCTTCGGCCGCCTCGGCGACTGGTTCGGCTCCGCGAAGTACGACATCCGCCCCGATCTCGTCACCTCGGCGAAGGGGCTCTCGTCCGCGTATGCGTCGATCGGCGCGGTGATCGCGAGCGAGAAGGTGTTCGAGCCGTTCAGCGGCGAGAAGGCGATGTACTCGCACGGCATCACCTTCGGCGGCCACCCGGTGATGTGCGCGATCGCGCTCAAGAACATCGAGATCATGAAG
>DASZVB010000127.1:0-1507 GCA_035547195.1 Polyangiaceae bacterium | reverse complement strand
GATCGGTGGTCCGCGCGATGTCATTCACAGCGCGAACCATCCACGGCTCGGCACCCGCCTCTTCGAGGACCGCGGCTAGATCAATCGCGCTCATCGGGCATGCACTCGTGAGCGGAGCAACTCGCGCAGGACATGTTCGGTTTCACCCTCGCCAAGTACTTCGTGCAAACTCAAGTTAATCGATGTTGGAGGATTCGGGGTAGGGCGCGCTGGTCCTTCGCTGCCAGGGCGCCGCAGCCGTTTGCGATGGCAACATCGAGGCAACATCAGCGAGTTCTCTGGCGTCCCGGCTAGACGATGCAGGTCCCCTGGGCGATCAGCAATCGCCCGCACCACGTGGCGAGAAACTGGACGCGTCGGGACAGCGCGGGACTGTCTGCCCGTTGGCTGATGTCCCTTACAAGGAGGGGGTCGCAGGTTCGAGCCCTGCACCGCCCATTCGTTGTAGAGCCGGCAACCGACGTCGGCTCGCTCGCGTCATCCGCGCCATCGTCCGGCGCGCTCGAGCGGAGTCATGTATTCGCGGTTCGTGCCATGCAGCGTTCGACGGATGAAGTGGTTCACGTAAGCCGGTTCCGTACGTTCGAGTCCGCCCATCGACGCGACCTGGTAGCGGATGTCGCGCGCGATCTGGTTCATAACCCCAAGTGTGCTCCGGTCACTCGTCTTCGCGAGGGATACGTCATTGGGGTCGAGCACGCCGAAGGAGTCGGCCGGCAGCTGTTCAGACAGGAGGTGGTCCTCGATGATCGCGGTGATGCGGTGTCCGACCGGCACGAGATCGGCCTTGAGCACTTCGGGAACGAAGATCGGGAAGAACGTCGCGGCATGGCTGAGCAGCAGGCACTTCCGGCGGTCGATCCACAGGAGGTTCGCGTACCAGTCCTCGGCCTTCGCGGGCGTCTCCGGGAGGGTTGCGACGCGAGCGCGGAGGAGCGACAGGAGCTTAACGGTGCAACGAAGCGTCACAAGAGCGCCCTGAACTCGTCTACGGATAGGGAGGCTTGGCGCAGCAAGATCGCAGCGTTCCCGGGGCGAGTTCGCGATGGAGCGGGACGATCACTATGCAATCGTCGTCTCGCCGGAGCTTGACGTGGCTGCCCTTCTGGCTTACCTCGCGGAAGCTAGTGCGGCCGAGCGCTTCTATCACCTCGCGGCCTGAGGCGACCGGGAGGCGAGGGCTCACGCCGCGATCTCGACCGAGGTGATGATCGGCGGCTCGCCGACTTCAGGCGCGGTGGTGTCCTCGAAATACAACTCGAGCGCTTCACGGAGATTCGCGAGTGCCTCTTCGACGGATGCGCCCTGACTGGTCACTTCGACGTCGAGGCAGCGCGCGACGTACCACGGCGGCTCGTGCGTAATTGCAGCGGTCAGGCGCATGAAGACACTCTAGATGGCGCCGAGAACAAGCTCCGTCTTTCGGATGGGTTAGAGAGCTGTCCAGTCGGGAGGACTACCCGGTCGGGTAGACGACCGACTCGCAGTCCTTGTTCACGACGTCGAC
>DASZVB010000126.1:0-1519 GCA_035547195.1 Polyangiaceae bacterium | reverse complement strand
GGACTCCCCGCAGATGATCCTGCTGATCTGCCTCAGCGTCTTGCTTCTTCCCGCGTTCCTGCTGATCGAGCTGCGGTCGTCCGAGCCGATCCTGCCGCTCGATCTCTTCCGCAACCACACCTTCTCGCTCACGAGCGCGATTGGCTTCATCGTCGGCTTCGCACTCTTCGGCGCCGTCACCTACCTGCCGCTCTACCTGCAGGTGACGAAGGGTTCGAGCCCGACGGTGTCGGGGCTGCAGCTGACGCCGCTGATGGGCGGCGTGCTGATCACGTCGATCACCTCCGGGCAGCTGATCACGCGGATGGGTCGCTACCGGATGTTCCCGATCGCCGGCACGGCGCTGATGGTCGTCGCGATGTTCCTGCTCTCGCGGCTCGAGGTCGGGACGAGCGTCTGGATCGCCGCGGTGTACGCGTTCATCCTCGGGCTCGGGCTCGGCATGGTGATGCAGGTGCTCGTGCTCGCGGTCCAGAACGCCGTCGACCACTCGGTGATGGGCGTTGCGACGAGCGGCTCGACGCTCTTCCGCCAGATCGGCGGCTCGATCGGCGTCGCGCTCTTCGGGACGATCTTCGCGAACCGCGAGCACGTCGAGCTCGCGAAGCGCCTGCCGAAGGGAGCGAACATCCCGAAGGCGATCAACCCGGAAGGCATCAAGCACCTGCCCGCGCACGCGCACGCCGCGTTCGCCGACGCGTTCGCGGTCGCGCTGCACCCGGTGTTCCTGACCGCCGCGGGGATCTCGCTCTTCGCCTTCGTCCTCACGTGGTTCCTGCGCGAGGTGCCGCTGCGCACGCACCCGCACGTCGGCGAGGGCGTCGAGCCGCCGCGCGCCGCCGAAGTCGTCACCTGAGCCCCGTACCCGCCGCCGGAGTTCTTATGGATCTCTGAGGCGGCTCCGGTTGTCTTCAGCGCGTGCCCCTGGGGGTGACCGTTCTCGCGACGGGCCGGACTGCCCTCCTCGGCGGCCCGCTCGCGGGGACGGCCGGTGCGCTCACCGTGGTTTACCCGCATTTTCGCGATCTCTGCTCCAGACAGGGTGCTATAAGGACGGGAGAAGTGGCAAAGCCCGTCGAGCAGCTCGAATCCGTGGTGATCCGCTTCGCCGGCGACTCCGGCGACGGCATGCAGCTGACCGGCGGCCGCTTCACCTCCGAGACGGCGCTGTCGGGCAACGACCTGGCGACGTTCCCGGACTTCCCGGCCGAGATCCGCGCGCCGGCCGGCTCGCTCCCGGGCGTGTCCGGATTCCAGCTCCATTTCGCCGACCACGACATCCTCACGCCGGGCGACCGGCCCGACGTGCTCGTGGCGATGAACCCGGCGGCGCTGAAGACGAACGTCCGCGACCTGCCGAAGGGCGCGACGCTGATCGTCGACACCGACGCGTTCAACGACCGCAACCTGAAGAAGGCGGGCTACGAGGCAAGCCCGCTCGAGGACGGCTCGCTGAACGACTTCCAGCTGCACGCGGTGCCGCTCACCTCGATGACCGTCGGCGCGCTGAAGGAGATCG
>DASZVB010000125.1:0-30281 GCA_035547195.1 Polyangiaceae bacterium | reverse complement strand
AGCGACGCTTCGTGATCAAGAAGCACAAGCGACAGAAGTATCGCTGTCAGTGCGGGCAATGTATCGAGACGGCGCCCGGACCGATGAAGCTTTTCGACGGAGCTCGGTACGCGGCGAACTTCGCGATCGCGGTGGCGGTCGCCGGCATCGGCGAGAGCCAGCGCATCTTCGAGCCGTTCTTTCGGAGCCGAAGTGCGGAACGCCGAGAAGGCGCCGGGCTAGGACTCAGCATCGCCCGTGAAATCGCGCGAGCTCACGGCGGTGACATCATCCTTGATGGCGAGGGCAGCGACCACGGCGGGGCGTGCTTCGTCATCTCGATGCGCTCGGCCTGAAGCGGCGTGGGTGCTTCAAGCAACCGCACGCCGGGCCCTTGCAATGGATGTTTGCCGCCTAGAGCGCTCGGCTTTGCGCGTAAGCGTCCTTGCAGCCCGAACGCGTGAGCAACGACAATGGGCATCACGTGGGAAGCGCTCGCCGGCACGGAGCCGTTGCACATCATGCAGCGCGCCAGCCACAAGGACTTCAAGACGACGCAGGGCTACATCCGCGAAGCGGAAGCAGTGGGGCTCGGCGTTGGTGTGCCGTTCCCGCCTCTCCACGGTTCGGTGATAGTGGCCGCACATAGTGGCCGCGTGGCGGGTGTCGATCGCGAATCGAGCAGCAAGAAAGCTAGAAAGCCAGCGTCCCCAACGGGACGCCCGCAGTAGTGAACACGGCGGAAGTCGCGGAAATCCTTTGCATACGGCTGTCCTTGGTCGGCTGAACGCCACTCGCTCGCGCTGCGGCCGTCGCTCCGCAGAGTCACCGCCTCTCTGGCCGTCTCGGACTAGCCGCTGTCCGTCGTGGGGACGAACGGCGGGCGAAGCGCTTCTAGCTGGCGCGCACCGAAGTCGCTGGGTCCGTTCGTCACGCCCAAGCCGATGCCGCGACTACTTCTTCGAAACAGCGCGATACGGAAACGACGGATCACTCGTAACTGAGTTCACTGCGTACCAGTACTCTTCCCATTGTGGCTCGGCTGTGATGGCCGAATCAATCTGAACTTCTTCGAGGCCCACTGCTCGGTCTTCGCTGCAACATGGTAGAGGCCCAAAGGCGAGCCGAGCACCGTCTGCCCGTTCCAAAGCCACCGATATGCGCACCTTCTTCGATCGCAACGCGGAGTAGCTCGGCTTGTCACGAAGCAGGTCCTCTGGGGTGATGTCCGGAAACATCTCGATCTCCACACTGACAATGGCACCCCTCTTGCCTCTATCGACGACCTTCAGGAGGCGAACGCTTCTTACGTCCGCGAGCGCAACGGTCACGGGGCTGTCTTGCGCATCCTTTCCGGAAAACGCTCGTACAATTGGCCCACTGCATTTCCCTGCTTTCGCGAAACACAAATCCGCCTTGGAGAACGACTCCCGTGGCTTAACACTCAGCGCGACATCGCCGAAGAAGATGGGTTTGGCGCGCTGCGTGTTGATAGCCTCCAACGTCGGTTTTCCATCGGGATACGGCGTTATTGGATGCCCGCTTCCACCTCCACTGCCCCCGAAGGCGGCTGCCGCCACGAAACCGAACGCCAACAACACGCTAAAACCAAAAATGCGCACGTTCATCTTCCATCCTCCTCGTCGCGTTAGCCATAAGAGTTTCGATCTCAGTGTACCGGTCGTTCATCGCGCCTATGCTCTTGTCGAGAAGAGCGTCGCTGTCCACATCTTGCGCGGGCCCGTTGCCGACCGACCCACACTTCTGAGGAACGTCTCGACAATACCGGGACACAACGATGCGATCGACTGCCGTGAAAAACGCCGCTTGAAGACCCAAATAGCGATCAAGGCTCCGCTCTGCGCGCGCCCGTATCTCGACACCGAAATACGCCAGGGACGCTGACACGCGCGCATTTTCCTCAAATCTCCGTGCGTCAATCTCAAACATTCCTCTGCGAAACTGAACGAAATCAGACTCGCTAACCGTCAATGGAGACAGGAAGGGCCTTGCGAGTTCGTAAGCTTCGGTGCAATCGAGGTACCAACCAAATCGCGATGGCTGTCGCGCATGGCCTGAATACGCGCGGTAAGTGTCTCGAATCTATCTTGCCGACGGGCATCAAATAGCTTCCCTGTGTATTGAAATCCTGGAACAAATAGACCCGTCACTACAGCGCCGAACACCAGAAGCCCTATTTTCGAATTTATCCATTTCCACGTTACGCCTGAGGGTTCCTCCCTTTGTGCAAGCGCCGCTCGAATCGCGTGCTCGAATTCTAGCCTAGCGATGATCGAAGCCTTCTCCGCCGCGGTGATCATGGCGGATGCCTTTGTTGGTGCGGAATCGACGTTCTCGATACCAGCCTCAACCGGTGCTTCTGCCACTTCGTTCACTGTGTCTGCCGAGTCATTCATGCTTAACATTGCTCACGTTGTCGCAAAGCACCAAGCAACGCAGCCCCAGCGAAGCCCCGGTTTCGTCATCGCCGCGACGGACTCGAATCAGGCACGTCATCACCGATGCTCACTTGCTCGCCATCGACTCCCGAGCATGGCCAGCAGCATGGCTTGGCTGGGCAGGGAACGTCAATCCGAGGGGCTTCGATGCATTCTGCGGCCACCCGAAGCCCGCGGGACTGGAGCAGACGCGGCTGGTTCTCGTCACGTGTGACTTTCTACGACCTGCCTGCGATGGGCATCACGTGGGACACGCTCGCGGGCAAGGAGTTACTAGCGACTTGCAGCGCGCGAGTCACAAGACTTTCAAGGTGACGCAGGGCCACATTCCGGTGGCGGAAGCAGCCGCGTCGGCATCGGCACTCCGTCGCCGAGGATTCGTCTGTCGTCGGGCTCTTGTTGCGGAGATGCGGCGAGGAATGCCGTCACCGCGCTCTGCTCGATGACGGACTTTCGCGGTCTTCTCTCGGCCCTCGGCGCCGCCGGAGTCGAATTCATCCTCGTCGGCGGGGTTGCAGCGGCGGCCCACGGTGCTGTCCGGACGACGCTCGATCTGGACATCGTCTGCGGGCGATCAGCTGAGGCGGACCTCTGTCGGGCTTGCGCCCGCCGTGTGTTGCGCGCGGGCGACGGACGCACCAGGTGACCTGCGCGTTTTCTCGGCACGTTCGGCGAGCGATTTTGTAGCTTTGGAACCGCCGCCGAGACAGGCACTATGTCGGACCCTGGTGCCGACATGGAGATGGCGTATCGAGAGCAATGGGAAGCGGAGATCGCGGCGATGCGGCAGGTGCTCGCCGGCTTCGCGATGAAGGAAGAGCGTAAGTGGGGTAAGCCCACGTACACGCTGGATGGGAAGAACATCGTCATCTTGCAGGGCTTCAAAGAGTACTTCGGGCTGGGCTTCTTTCAGGGCGCGCTGCTGAAGGACCCCAAGAAGGTGCTGGTGCAGCTCGGTCAGGTGCAAGCCGGGCGAGTGATGAAGTTCACCAGTGTGAAAGACATCGCGGCGAAGGCGGCGACCATCAAGGCATACGTGCGCGAAGCCATCGCCGTCGAGAAGGCTGGACTGCGGACGGAGCGAAAGAAGACCGCGGATTTTCCGGTTCCAGACGAGCTGACGGATCAGTTCCGAAAAGATCCCCGGTTCAAGCGCGCGTTCCAGGCGCTGACGCCGGGGCGGCAGCGGAGTTACCTTCACCACTTTGCCGCCGCCAAGCAGTCGGCGACGCGGGTGACGCGAATCGAAAAGGCGATGCCGGCGATATTCGAGGGCAGGGGGTTTCTGGAGAGGCGCATCAAACGGTCAGCTCGATGAGCGCGGCGGCGCCGATGCCCGGCTTTCTCCGCTTTCGACCCGACTGGCTCGACGATGATGCGCTCGCCGTCGGTTACGGATTCGAACGGTTTCGGCCGCGCGGCGGCATGTAATTCCACAAGCGCTTCAGGGCGACGAGCACGTCGACGTTTTGGTTGAGGTGGATGACTTGTTTCGCGTCTCGGCACCCCTTCGCGGATGCGATGAGCTCGTGCACGGCGTTGTCCTTGGGGAGGCTCGCAGTGAAGGGGTTGCCATCGAGCACGCGCCCATCGAGCCGGACGACTGCTTCGGGCGGATCGACCGAAATGCGGACGCGCACGGTTTCTACTTGCGGCGCCCTCGGCTTTTGCGCCGCCGGCTGCGATGTTTCAGCGGTGGGCAGCGGAGCAACCGCTTGCTGACCGCTCTTGTGCAGCGTCGACGCGATGAACCCACCGAGGCAGAGCGCAGCTCCAAAGATGACCAGCGCGAGCCCTGCGCGCGTCTTCCTCGGAGGCGGCGGGATATTCGAAACGGTCACGACGGGATTCAAGCCGACGCTGGGCATCATCCCGGTGACTCGTCCGAGCGCATTCACGGCTCTCGGCACTGTCGAGTTCGCTGCCGACCCGGCCAGGGAAACGCTTGCAGTCGGGAGCGGCGGTGGTGAGGTCGCCTTGCGCACGGACGGCAGCGGAGGAGGCCCCGCACCGAGCTTGGTCGCTGGCGGCAGAGGAGGAGGGCCGGCGATGGACTTGTGCGCCACCGGAAGAGCTGGCGGCGTCGCGATCGGCTTCGACGTCTCCGCAACGGGGAGCTGCATCGGTTTCGCTACGGCGGCAGGCGGTGGCAGCTGCACTCCGTTGGTCGGCTGAGCGGTTCTGTCGGGAGGGGCGGCGCCGAGGACCCGACGCGGCGAGGCAGCTGCGCTCCCGCGAAGCGTGCTCACGAAAGCGTGAATCTCCTTCTGGCGCCGTGCCCGATCTCGATCGAAATGGGGCTTCAGCAACGCGGCTACACGCGCGGGACCGACCTTGGGCCCCGGCTTGCCGCCGAGGTACTTCTCGAGGTCTCGCTGAAACTCGCGCGCTTTCGCGTAGCGGTCGCTCGGATCGCGTGCAAGCGCCTTCCTGACGATCGCCAAGAGCGCGGGCGGTGTGTTGGGGCACACCGCTTCGAGCTCGGGCTCGGCGTCGTCCAGGCGCGCTTGGTGGATGGACTGCCAGGTCTCGCCGGAGGAGCGAGGCCGCATCGCGATCGCCTCCCATAGCATCACGCCGACGGAGTAGATATCGGACCGCGCATCGGTCGGCTCGCCGAGGCACTGCTCGGGTGCGGCATACCCAACCTTGCCCGTCACGACTCCATCCTGGGTCGCCACCACCGCGCCCGATGCCCGCGCGATCCCGAAGTCGATGAGCTTCACGTCGCCGGTGTACGACACGAGCACGTTGGCCGGGCTCACGTCTCGATGCACGATGCCGAAGGGCTTCCCGCTCTCGTCCTTCAGCTCGTGGGCATAGCTCAGGCCGGCGAGCACCTTCGTCAGGATGTAGATGTGCTCGTCGACGGGAACAGCCTGTCGCCCGAGCCGGCGCAGCACCTCCAGCAGCGAGTGCCCGGCCTGGTAGTCCGTGGCGAGAAGATAGTCCGGTGGCTCGGCAATCACCTCTCGCGTGCGGACGATGTTCGGGTGCTGAAGGCGAGTCGCGATGCGCGCTTCGTCCTTGAAGAGCGCGAGCACGTGCTCGTCCTCGACCGCTTCCCGTCGCAGCACCTTGACGACGACGAGCTGCGACTGCCCGGCTTGGTCGTTCTGAGCAGCCAGATAGACACACGCCAACCTGCCTGCTCCAAGCTGCAGGAACGTGTCGTAGCGACCGATACGCTTCGGCGTTGCTTCACTCGTACTTCGCAGCTGACTTTTCATGGTGCACGCACGTGATTCGAACGACGACGCTGGCAAACGTTCCGATGACCGCGCTCGTCCGAGAATCGGGTCAATGGGTAACGGTGAAAGATCTGCAGGGTAAGTTTGCCATACCGCCGACTCGGCGTGGTGACGCAGGACTCAGTTGTCACGGAGCTCGCGCGATGAGTAATCCGCGCAGAACGCCGCACATCTCGGCGCCGAGACTACATTCGCCGGCGACATGATACGGAGCCACTACATGGGCTCATTCGGCCGTCGTCCGAGTTCCTGTTCGCGGCCACGCGCCGTATCGATGGTGACGCTCGTCACCTCGTCATGGTCGCCGCGATGGTCTCGATCCCGAGGAACATCGGTAGTGGTTCACCCACCAAGAGTCCCTCCTGAACACCCTTGAGCGCGACGCGCCGAGGCGAGCGAGTCCGGAACACCGGAAGCAGGTAAGCTGCGAGGCGCTTCCGCAGGCGAGCGTTGGATAGGCCCGCTCGTTCTATCGAGGAAGCCGCGACGGTGGCGAAGCCGACGATACGCGCTTCGACGACGGCGACGTATGCGACCGCGAGGTGCAGCTTGGTAGCGACGCATCAACAAGAAATCGCGCCACCGCGAGCGCTCATTCCGCCGTGGCGCGGACTACTGCTTGCTCCGCGAACCACGCGCCGTAACGAATCGCAGCGGCGCACCGTGTGCCCTGTCGTCGCCGAGCTTCGCGTTGGCCGATCCACAAGGCACTTGTTGGCCCGATCCGGACGAGATATGGCCGCAAAGGAAGCGCGGCCCGCTAGAAACGGTTAGCGAGGCCGACGCGCTACGAGTTGGCGTGGAACGGACGCGCGTGACGGTAGAAAACAGCGAAGTTCCCCGAAGAAACACGCCGGACGCGCCCTTGTTGCGGTGCCAGGACGTCCGCGTTCGGTTCGGCGGCATCACGGCGCTCGACGGGATCAGCTTCGACGTCGATAGGGGTCAGATCGTCGGGGTCATCGGACCGAACGGCGCCGGCAAGACGACGCTGTTCAATTGCATCAGTCGCGTCTACTCGGTCGACGGTGGCGACATCCTCTTTGCGGGCCGTTCGCTCTTGTCGCAGCCGCAGCACCGCGTTGCACGACTCGGCATTGCACGCACGTTCCAGCACGCCGCATTGTTCGACAGCCTGAGCGTACGGGAAAACCTCATGTTGGGAGCACATTTACGGCTCGATTGCGGTTTTCTGGCGAATGCGTTGCGGCTTCCGGCGGTGTTGCGCAACGAGCGCCAGGCGGCGGCGGAAGCGGACCAATTGCTCGCCCTGTTGGATCTAGAGGGCGTGGCATCCGCGCGCGCGAGCGACCTGCCGCTCGGGACGCGAAAACAGGTCGAGCTCGCTCGCGCCCTCGCGACGAAACCCGAGCTCTTGCTGCTCGACGAGCCGGCGGCCGGGTTGAATCACTCCGAGCTGGGTGACCTGACTGCACTTTTGCTCTCACTGCGAGATCATATGGGGATCACCGTGCTGCTCGTCGAACACCACATGCAGGTGGTCATGGGGATTTCAGATAAGGTGGTGGCGCTCGACTTCGGCCGTTTGATCGCGGAGGGCACGCCAGCGCGCGTGCAGTCGGACCCGGAAGTCATTCGCGCCTACCTGGGTACCGCACGATGACATTGCTGTCCGTGCGCTCCGTCGCGGCGAGCTATGGGCGGGTCCAGGTGCTGCGTAGCGTGGATCTCGGTGTCGTTGCCGGTGGGGCCACGGCGGTGCTCGGCGCGAACGGTGCCGGAAAGACGACGCTCTTGCGAGCCATCTGCGGGATGGTGACGCGCACTGGTGAGATCCAATTCGACGGCTCCCGCATCGATCGGTTATCGACCGAAGACATCGCGCGCCGTGGGATCGCGCACGTCCCGGAAGGACGAGGCACCTTCGCGAGTCTGACGACGGACGAAAACTTGCGCCTGGGTGCTCACTGCCGTGGCGACAAGGCGAACGTCGCCGCTGATTTCGAACGGGTCTACCGCTACTTCCCCCGCCTGGCAGAGCGTCGAAAGCAGCAGGCCGGCACCCTTTCCGGCGGAGAGCAGCAGATGCTCGCACTGGGGCGCGCGTTGATGCTGCGCCCGAAGCTGATCCTTCTCGACGAGCCGTCGTTTGGTCTCGCCCCTCGCGTCGTGGAGGAGCTATACGAGATGGTCCGCAAGATCAAAGAACAGGAGCGGGTCAGCATCTTGCTCGTCGAGCAGAACGCGAGCATCGCGCTCGAGCTGGCGGACCGGATTTGTCTCATGGAGACCGGAAGGATCGTGATGGCCGGGCCCCCCGAGGAGCTCCGGGGTAATGAATCGATTCGCCGCGCTTACCTCGGGTATTGAAGGAGCAAGCCGTGGAGGCGCTACTGCACCAGGTCATCTCCGGGCTCGCCAACGGAGCGGTCTACGCGCTGCTCGCGCTCGCGCTGGTCATGATCTACCAGACGACCCACCTGGTGAACTTCGCGCAGGGCGAGATGGCGATGGTATCGACCTACCTCGCCTCGGCCATGATCGGCGCCGGTTTCCCTTATTGGGTGGCGTTCCTGGCCACGCTGGTGATCTCGTTCTTGGCGGGAGTGGTCATCGAACGCGTCGTCGTTCGTCCTGCGCAGCGCGGCTCGGTCCTCGCGACGGTCATCGTTTTCATCGGATTGCTCGTGATTCTCAACAGCGTCGCCGGATTCATCTTCAGCTACGAGATTCGAACATTTCCGAGCCCATTTCCGGCCGCGCCACTGTTCGGCAATCACTACATCGGCACTCACGAAGCGGGCACCATCGGCGTCACCTTCGTGATGATGGCGCTCCTCTATGTGTTTTTCCGGTTCACGCCCCTCGGTCTCGCCATGCGGGCCGTGGCGGTGAACGCGGAGTCGAGCAGGCTGGTCGGCATTCGAGTGGGACGAATGCTCGCGCTCGGGTGGGGGCTCGCCGCGGCGGTTGGAGCCGTCGCCGGTATGATGGTCGCCCCCGTGGTCTTCCTCGAGCCGAACATGATGTCCGGCGTCATGCTCTACGCGTTCGCAGGAGCCCTCCTCGGCGGTATCAATAGCCCACCGGGTGCGGTGTTCGGGGGATTTGCCGTCGGCGTGCTCGAGAACGTCCTTGGCGCGTACGTGATCGGCTCCGAGCTGAAGCTGACGGTCGCCCTGATTCTCATTGTCGGCGTGCTGGTGCTACGCCCTTCGGGTCTCTTCGGCAAAGTGGTCGTGACGAGAGTTTAGGGGCTGTTGCTTTGCCTCGTCAGAGCTCGAAGGTGTGGCTGAAACGGGCGCCCACGAAGCGGCTGATGGAAGCGTCCGTACCCTTGGCAAGGATGTCCTGATTGAATTGAAACAGGACCAGCGATTCTTTTTCGAAGCGCCAGCCGTAGGTAAAGCGAAGGGTGTGAATGGTCTGCTGCGGCGTCTTGTCCGCTTCGGGTGCCACCACTTGACCGTTCACGGTGGGATCGAAGTAGCTCCTCCCGTTCGCGGCAAGGTAATAGGAAAGCGCGATGAATCCGGTCGGGTTCGGATTGTACGCCAGATGGAGATCGAGCCCGAACGTCGGATTCTGCTTCACTGTCTGCAGGGGCAGCATGGCCGGCGGCTGGAACGCCGAGTTGTCGGTGTAGAAAACTGCATAGCCGACCGCCTCCGCGGTGAATGCAGTTTTATAGCGCTGCGCAACCGCGAGCTGCGGTTGAATGGCCCAACGGTGGTTGCCGATGTTGACGACCTTGGAGGAGTCATACGTGCCCGTCGGCACCGTTAAGTAAAAGCTCGCGGCGATCGTGGTGTTGGTGCCTTCGCCCTCGGGGACCACATACGCGACCGTTGGAAGATACGTCAGATCGGCGAGGCCGGAGGCATGCTCGACAACGCCGGACGCGCGGAACGGGCCGGGGGGAGTGGGCTGTGAGTAGACGGTCACGTCGGCCATCGGCACCAACGCGTCGAACGGGAGGAGGGCCAGGTTGCCGAATTTGACGAGGTAAAGTGCGCGAACAATCCCCAGGGTTTGGCTTAAATTGCTCGCATCGGACGTAGATATGGCTCGCGCATAGCCGAGTGTGACGATGCTATTGGTTTTCGTCCCCGCGATCGCCGCATAGTCGCGCGGATCCGTTTCGGCGTGAGCGACGATCGAGATCGAAAACACGAACAGGGCAGCGCCCCCGCTTTGGAGATTTTTCATGCTTCGCTTGGGTGGAGACTCGCACACGGATTCTTCCTTGTGAACGAGAGAACGCTTCGGCGCCATCCTTCGAATGGAAGGAGATCTCTTCAAGCAGAGAGAAGTTCGCAATACACGATCGCGCCAGCGCGATGTCCCAAACATGACTCGAGTGGTGCAATGGACGAACACAGATTGGTGTCTGTTGCCGAAAAATGTCATCGCGAACGATGCGCGTGATAGGCGCCGTACAATCCATGCACAACTCGTACTGCGCCATGCACCACCTCATTCGAGTCGCGCCGTTGAATTCTCGTCGTGCTTTGCGATCGATTGCGTTCCGTATTTCTTTCGATCGGCGTTATCCTCGGGCGCGAAAGAAGACGTTCCGGCTTTGCTGCATTTCTCGTGTGGCGACGATCTCCCGCAGTCCCGATGAAAGTCGAATCAGAAACAGCTCGTCTAAGGCGCGTCGCGTCCGTCATCGCCCTGGTCGCGCTCCTCGTCGTTCCTAGCGTCGCCACCGAGTTTCACCTGTTTCAGGCGACTCTGGTCATCACGTCGGCGATCGCATTGCTCGGCCTCAACTTGCTCACCGGATACGGCGGGCAGATCTCGCTCGGTCACGGCGCGTTGTACGGTATCGGCGCGTACTCGGCCGCGATCCTCGTCGAGAAATGGGGCTTGCCGTACGGCCTAGGGATCGTCGGAGCGGCGTTGATCTGTTTCGTAGTCGGTTTTCTTCTCGGACTGCCTGCGCTTCGCCTCGAGGGGCTCTACCTGGCGCTCGCGACGTTCGCGTTCGCGGCCGCACTGCCGCAGGTCCTCAAGTACAAGGCGTTTCAAGCCGTCACGGGCGGTGTACAGGGCATCACGCTCAAGAAACCAGAGGCCCCGTTCGGGCTCGTCGAATCGCCCGATCGCTTCATGTACTTCCTCTACCTCGGGGTCGCGGTAGTTCTCTTCGCGTGCGTGCGAAACCTCATCCAAGGGCAGACGGGGCGCGCAATCATCGCGATCCGCGACAGTCCCATCGCGGCGTCGTCGTTGGGCATCGACATCGCCATGTACAAGACGACGACGTTCGCGGTGAGCGCGATGTACGCCGGGATTGCAGGGGCGCTGGGCGCCCTGGCGGTGCAATTCGTGAGCCCGGATAGCTTCCCGCTGTTTCTTTCTCTGAGCTTGCTCGTGGGCGTCGTGGTCGGCGGTCTCGCGTCGATTTCCGGCGCGGTATTCGGCGCGCTCTTCATTCAATTCGTGCCCAACGTCGCCGAAGAAGTATCGAAGGCGGCGCCCTGGGCTATCTATGGCGTCGTCCTCATCGGGGTCATTCACCTGATGCCCGACGGCGTCGCCGGCTTCCTGACTCGTCTCGCAGCGCGCTATCGCGAGAATTCGCCCATCAATCGGCCAATCGGGCCGCCGCGGAAGGAACATCCATGAGACGCTTTCTATCCTCATGCTTCGGAATCGTGCTCGTCGCGGCCGCCTTGCCCGCGTGCAAGCACGACCCGGGCGAAGAGAAGGGGACGCAAGCTGAAAAGACCGCGCAGAGCGGCGCGGGTGGCGAGATCACGATAGGTCAGACGATGCCGTATAGCGGGCCGGCGTCCGCCTACGGAACGATTGGCCGCGTCGAGGCCGCGTACTTCAAGAAGATTAACGAGAGCGGCGGGATCAACGGGCACAAGGTGAATTTCATCACGCTGGACGACGCTTATAGCCCACCCAAGGCCGTGGAGCAGGTGCGGAAGTTGGTCGAGCAGGATCAAGCGCTCATGATCTTTCAACCATTGGGCACCGCCCCGAACGCGGCGATCCAGGATTACCTGAACACGAAGAAAGTCCCCCAGCTCTTCACAGCGAGCGGCGCGTCACGGTGGGGCGACCCGGCGCATCACCCCTGGACGATGGCATTCAATCCCAGCTACCGCCTGGAAGGCGCAACCTACGGCAAGCACATCGCGGCGACCAAGGCGGACGCGAAGATCGCCGTTCTCTACCAGAACGACGACTACGGCAAAGACTACCTGGGAGGCCTGAAAGAAGGTCTGGGAGACAAGGCGAAGTCGGTGGTCGCCGAGGCGACGTACGAAGTGTCCGACCCGACGATCGACTCCCAAATCGCGACGCTCAAGGCCTCGGGCGCGAACACCTTCGTCAATATCACGACGCCGAAATTTGCCGCTCAAGCGATTCGAAAGGCGTACGACATCGGGTGGAGGCCCGTGCAATATTTGAACAACGTATCCTGGTCGATCGCTTCGGTGTTGACACCCGCCGGCCTGGACAAATCCGTCGGGCTCATCACTGTGGGGTACTACAAGGATCCGACGGACCCACAATGGGACGCCGATCCCGCGATGCAAGCCTTCAAGGCGTTCATGAAACAATACTATCCGGAAGGAAGCACGACCGACGCGAACAATGTGTATGGGTACATCGCGGCTCAGACCCTCGTCCAGGTGCTGACCCAGTGCGGCTCCGACTTGACACGTGAGAACGTGATGAAACAGGCCGCGAGCCTCGTCGACTTCACGCCAAATTTGCTCTTGCCGGGGATCCGGATAAACACGTCTTCGACCGACTTTTATCCCATAGAAGACCTACGACTGGTCCGCTTCGACGGGAAGACGTGGGTTCCGTTTGGGGAACTTTACAGTTCGAAGTAACGCGCCCTCTTCCAGCGCAGGCTTCAGGATCGTCCCGCGTTCGCGCCCAGGGTGACGAGAAGCTCGTCCAGTTGCGCGAACGTCTCGCCCATTCCATCCGCCATCCCGGCGCCGGCAGCGTCGAGAGCTTCCTTCGAGGGATAGAGCTCGTGCAGGACCAGCAGCGTCTTGCCCCCTTTTTCCTCGAAGGTCAGGGTGGTGACGGGCCCGCCGTGACCCTCTTCCTCATTGGTCCAGGCAAGGCGCGAGTGCGGTATCACTTCGATGTACCTACCGAAGAACTCCATGGTCTTCGAGCCACCGCGGCCGAACACGAAACGGTACCTGCCCCCGACACGCACATCCGCCTCGCAGGAAAGCAGGGACAAGCCTGTCGACTTCGGTGCCCACCACCGCTTGAGCAGCTCGGGCTTGGTCCACGCCTCGAACACGAGGTGCGCCGGGGCGTCGAAGGTTCGCCTGACGACGAGCTCCCGCTCGGACGTCCGCTCCGCCGTAGTGCGGTTCTTCGTGGGGGTGGGCTCACTCTCTTTTCTTGCGTCCATCGACCTTCTCCTTCCGTTTCAGTTCCTCGAGAACGTCGTCCAGCTCGTCGAAGCGTGAGGCCCAGAGCTGGCGATACCTCTCGATCCAAGCCGTCTCTTCTTCCAATCGGCGCGAGCCGAGCTTGCAGGTCCGCACGCGCCCGACCTTCTTCGTGGTGACGAGCCCGGCCTGCTCCAAGACGCCGACGTGCTTCTTCATGCCCGTGAGGGTCATGTGGAACTTCGCAGCAAGATCCGTGATCGAAGCGTCTGCACGTCCGAGCTGCTCCAGAACGCCGCGTCGCGTCGCGTCCGAGAGCGCGGCGAACGAGGTGTCGAGGCGGGCACCCGAAAACTGAACCATGTGGTTCAGTGTTTAGCGCACGGATCGGCGGAACGCAAGGGAGGTCGAGCGCGGGCTGCGTCGCCGTCTGCGCTCGAACTGTCGACGGGTGAACTTACGGTCCGCGCCTCTGACGGACCAGCCCTCGAGTCACATCGATGGGCATTGCGCTGAGGCTATCTGTCTCCATCACGGCACGCGGGCCATGGAACGATCGTGCGCCCCGGAGAACAGCGAGAGAGCGACGATCGCACCGACCAGGGCGAGGAACATGTCCCACTGCGTGTCCCACACGTCGCCTTGCGCGCCGAGAAACGCCACGCCGACGTCCGGTGCAGCGAGCAACGCGACCCACCACTCGATGAGCTCCCAGAACGCCGCGATCGCGAGCACGACGGAGAAGCACAAGAAGACGAGCCACCCTCCGCGTCGCAGCGGCGTTTTCCTCAGCAACACTTCGCGAACCGTGAACACCGGAAGCGCGCCGAGCGCCAAGTGGCCGATGCGGTCGTAGTCGTTCCGCGCGAGATGAAAGACCCGTTTCGCCCAGTTGCCGAGCGGCGTCTCGGCATACGTGTACATGCCCCCGTACACGAGAATGAGTACGTGCACGAAGACGCCGGCGTACACGAAATGCGAAAGCGGCATTCTGCGATACAGCAGCGCCAGCACCGCGACGTAAACGAGCCCCGGCGTCGTTTCCAGGAGCCATGACGTACGCCCCGCGGGAGGGGCCCACAGCGTTGCCGCGCAGACGACGAACAGTACGGCGGCGAGGGCGAGTGGAAAGCGAGCGTGTCGTTGGACAGCCATCCGCGTCAGGATGGACATCTACCAGGTAACGCTCAGGCGTCGAAGGAGCGTCGCCCGCGCCGCGTGCGAGCCCGCGGCGCGACACGCGCGCCCTTTGGGCTCGGGCCGAGCAGCACGATAGGACGCAACGTCGCCGCGATGAACCTCGGTGACCTAATTGACGTGGCCTGCACCCTCGCCAGGCGAAGAGGCGACGAGGGGCGAGGAAACGAGCCTCGGCGTCACGTGGTCACGAGTCAGCGGGGGAGGCTCAGTGTACCTGGCAATCGCCGCAGCGACCGAGGAGTTCATGGACGTGCTCGTCGATGACAAAGCCGTATCGGCTGGCGATCTCACGTTGCAGGGCTTCGAGGGCTTCGGAGTGAAACTCGACTACCTTGCCGCACAACTTGCATACCAAGTGATCGTGGTGTTCCCGTTCGAAAGCGACCTCGTAGTGGTGCTCGTTTCCGCGTGAGAGCATGGTCGCCTGGATGAGACCCGCCTCGACGAGAAGCGGAATTGCCCGGTAGACCGTTGCCACGTGGGCTTCCAACACACCGCGCGATCGGAGATCCTTGGACAGCTCTTCGACGGTGAAGTGACCATCGCGAGCTAGCGCCGCGCGAACTATCGCTTCTCGGACGGACGAGAGCTTCAGCGACCGCTCATGAAGAACCGCTCGGAATCGCACGAGCGCGCGTTCGACGTCTTCTTCCCGCATTCGAGGCGGCCTGCCGCGGGGGGTCTTCGGCATTGGAAGCGTGACCGTGCCGTCGCAGGTGGCCTCTGTCAAGACGACGGCCCGAACGGCCGATGGGCACCGCTTCGGATTGCTTCAGCGCAAGGTCGTTTCATCGGTAACCAAAGTCGCTCTTCAGGATTTCGTTTCGGAGGCGCGCCGGAAAACGACGAGGAGCCGATGAACGCTGGTTCATCGGCTCCTCCATCATTCTGCACGTATTCTGTGCTGGAGCTCGCCGGTTCTGACGAGCTCACTCGATGCTCAGCCGCCGCCGCTGCTCGCCACAGCTCCGCTGATGCTGCACACGGCTCCCGCGCCGCCGTCGGCGACGGGATACGGCGCACAAGATCCGGTGATCGCCGAGCCGGCGATGTCGAGGGTGCACCAGAAAGGAGCGTCGTCGATGTGGGTCAGGAGAGCCAGCCCCGTCGATGTAGCGATGCCGTCGTAGGTGACGACGCCGTTGCAGAGCGCCTGCCAGTCGCAACCGTCCTGAACCGTGACGCAGCTCCCTTGGACGCCGCATCCGTCGATGGTGAGCGAGGGAGGCACGGTCTGACATGCCTGTGGAGGCTGCGGATCACGTTGCTGGAACGCGCAGGTATTCGTCCCGTCGCTGCAGGACCCGCTGAGCTTGCCCGCGGTGACCGTGCCGGTGCAGTTCTTTCCATCACTGGTCGTCCATGTGTAGGTTGAGTCCGTGGCGCGCCCGCTCATCGAGACGTCGCCGCAGCTCGTCTGCCACAAACACCCGTTCTGGGTGGTGCGACAAATGGGGGAGCCCGCCGTGTCTGCGTATTGCGTGTTGAATCCGCACCCATCGAGCACGAAGGAGCTCGCGAGCGGCTGGCAGACCGGATCGGGAGGTAGATCCGCCGGCCGTTGCAGCGTGAAGTTGCATGCCGTCGCGGTCTTGTTGCTCGACGGAGGCGTGCACGTTCCCGACAAGGTCCCCGCCGGCAACGTCCCGTTGCTCGCGGCGGTTCGACATGAGGAGCGATCCGCCGCCGTCCAGCGCAATCCGGTCGCGGTCGCGGTGCCGCCGAAGACCTTGCCGTCCGCGCAGCTCGCCTGCCACGTGCATCCGTTTTGAACGACGTCACACCGCGTGTCGGCCGATCCGCACCCGTCGCTCAGGATCTGCGAGGGGACCGTCAAGCACGTCGCGCTGGGGAGCGGGTCCGCCGACGAGACGGGGCAGGTGCCAGCGTCGCTCTGACAGGTGCCGTTGAGGTGTCCGTTCTGGAGCGTCGCCGTGCAGGCCGAGCCATCCAGCGCGTGCCACGCGACCGTGCTTCCCTGGACCGTGCCGCTCAGCACGGTGGCGCCCGCGTCGCACACGGCCTTCCAGTCCGTGCCTTGCTGTTCGAGTTGGCACACGCGCGTCGCCTGGCAGTCGGTGAGCACGAGGCTCGTCGGCAAGGGAGTCACGCAGGAAACGTCGACGCGTTTCGAGTCGACGCAGGTCGTCCCCCGCGTCGCGGTCAGCGTCACCGTCGCCGTGCCGGGCGCGGTGCAGGTGAACGTCGTGGTCGCGGCGTTCGGGGACTTGATTGTGCCCGAGGTCGCGGACCAGGTCAGGACGGCGTCACTGCTCGATGCCGCGCCGTTCAGCGTCAGCACGCCGCCGACGCTCGTCACCAAGGGAGCCACGGTTTCGGTCGAGACGCGCGGGCACGAAGGGTCGAGCGTGCCGTTGACGACGACGACCCCGTTCCCGTCGGCGGCGGCGCCGCAGGCGAGCGACAGCGCTACGTGCGTCGTCGAACCCTTCACGACGTCGAACGTAGCCGAGCCGGCGCAGTGACCTCCTTGGACGGAATCCGCCGTCATGCTGATCGTGTAGCCGGTCGCCGCGACGAGCGAGAAGGTCACCGAGATTGTCGAATTAGGATCGCTCACGTTCACGACGTCATTGTGGACGACCTCGCCCGCCTTGTTCGTGACCGTGTAGCGAACCGAGCTGATGAGCTGGCCGTCGGGCGACGTGATGGCGAGACCCACCGATCCGGTCGCGCCGTTCAGCCCGAGGGAGCTACCGTCACCGGCGTCACCGGCTGAGCAGCCCGCGGTGACGAGAGCGGGCAGAAACCCGATGGTGGATAGAACCGCCGCACTACAGAGCGCTGCGGGGCCTCTTCTGATCTTGTCGAACATATGTCGGATATCCTTTGCTTCTCGATACGTTGAAGGATCACAATCACGCGGATCTCGTCCGCATGCGTCGACGCGATGGCGAGCCGCGTCTCATCGGCGCCGTCGAATGCCGTGCGCGATCGCATCGGTACGGGCTGAGGAGACGTGTTTACTTCTTGGACTCGCGGCGCGAGCCGTTGCGCATCGCTCGCTCCTAACGACGGACGAAGTGGACCAATTTTCGGAGTGTTTCGAAAATTGGTTGCTTCAGCGGGCGGCGCGCGTGGCGGACGTACCATCGCCGAACGGTCCGCCGCGCGGCGCCGCGTCGTAGTGATCGCGCGGTCGGCGGCTACTCGGACTCGAGCGAGTGCGCTTCCGCGACGCGCACTCGCGCTTCCGAGATCTGGCGGCAGTCCTTGCAGCGACCACGCAGCTCGTGGACGTGGCCCTCGAGCTCGAAGTCGTACTGCTCGGCGATCTGCCGTTGCAGCCTCCCGAGCGCCTCGGAATGGTACTCGACGACCGCGCCACATACTCGGCAAATCATGTGGTCGTGATGGTCGCGTTCGAAGGCCCGCTCGTAGAGCTGGCCTTCATGGGTCGGAGTCAACGTCGGCGCGACGAGCCCGGCCTGGATCATCAACGGCATGGCACGGTAGACGGAGGAGGCGTTCGCGCCTTGAATTCCGCTGCTGCGAAGGGCGCGAACGAGGTCGTTGACCGAAAAGTGTCCGTCGAAGCCGAGCGCCGCCCGAGCGATTGCCTCCCGCACTCTGGTGCACTTCAAGGAGCTGTTTCGCAACACCCGCCGGTAGCGTCCAAGGGCGCGCCGCTCGGTGTTCTTCGCGGTTTCGTTCTGATCGTGATCCATCGCATCCAACCGCAGTCCGTTCGAGGGGCAGGGCATCCGGCGCAGCGCCCGAACGAGCTCGCGAAGTGGAGCCCGCCGCCTCTGACCATGCTCTTCAATGTCGCAATGGGTCGGAGAAGGGGCCTGCTTCGAGCAACGTGACCTGACGCAGGATCCAGCGAGTGACTTCGGGATGGGGAATCAGGCCGTTCCCATCCGAAACATAGTCGAGCCCCTTCAAGACGTCGGCGTACGGACCGAACCCGTGCACGCGGAAAGGGATGACGATCGCCTTGCCGCCCTCCGTCGTCGCTCGTGCGACGTAGGAGCGTATTCGAGCCTCGGCCTCGGCTCTCTTGTCCGGCCAGTCCTCGCGCAACGTCTCCACCTGCACTCGCCGGAATGCCGTGCGCGCGCGGATCGCGCGCGTGAGCACATCCAGCTTCGTGAGCCACTGGGCGTTCTCGTCGTCGGTCTCCGGTCCATGCGCGAGCACGAGCACATCCTCCTTGGCGGGGTCGTGGCTGAGCGTCGCCGCTCGCTCGGCGAGGACGATGCCCATGGTGTCCGCGTCCGCCAGGCCGTCCTTGCTCAAAGCGAACGAAGCGCGCGTGTCGATGCGGAAGAATGCCATTCCGTGGCCGGCGTGTTCACCGTGGAGAGCCGGCTTCGTGTTCGGAGCACCGGGGGCGATCCCCAGGATCTGCTGCGTGCGCTCGTACCAGCTCGCGCCGCTCACGAAGAGGCGCACGACCCCGATGCGACGAGCTCCCCGCGCCTCCAACTTGCGGACGGCTTCTTGAATCGTAGTCGCGTCGGCCATTCCGAACGCGACCTCGACGTCGTATCGCTCGCGCAGCGGCTTCACGGAGTCGAGCACGGCGGCGTTCCACTCGGCAGGGCCGCCGTGCGCCATGATGAGGACGCCGAAATCCCCCTCCGGTCGCGACGGTCCTTGCGGGCTGGTCTGGTGTGCGGCGCATCCGATCAAGAGAGCGACGGCAACGAGACCCGCCAGAGCGGTCTGCAAGAGAGTGAGTAGAAAGAGGAAGGGGGAGGCAGGCCGAACCGTTCGGATCGTTCGTGCGAGTTCCGGTCGGACATAGCGGTCGTCAAACGGTGGCAGCCTTCGGAGACGCATCATGTGGGCGGCCGAGCGTCCCACAATCCGATTGAAATGAAAATGCGAATCAGTTGCCAGTTACAGAAAAAGTGCATCACCTGGACGATTGCGTCGTCCGTCCGCGCGACCGACTCGGCGATCGAATGCTCGCCTCCCTCGAGCCTTCTGATCGAATCAGGGTCCGTTTCGACGAAACGCCCTTCCTTGCTTTGCCCGCGACGGAGCGCCCTTGACAAAGCGCGCGCGCTCATCAAAGATGCGAATAGTTCGCAACATACAGCGTCGGCGATGCGGCGGCTCAAGTGCCAGGAGAAAAGAAGAATGAGCGCGGACGGGTGCTTCTTGGATCCGGGAGTTTGGCGGGGCGATCCGGATGTCGCCACCGGTCGAGCTCTGCGTATCGTTCTAGCGATCGCGCTGGACCGTGAGACGGCGGCTGCTTGCCTTGACGACGATCGCGACGGTGCCGTCGCTCTCTGGCCGTCGAGTCTCTACGCGCTTCTCGCCGCTGCGGCTCTCGGTTCTCCTGTCGTTCGCCGTCGCTGCTTTCAATTGGTCGACGCTAGCCTCGGGCCGATCGCCGCCCAATTCGAGGCGTTGACTCCGGCGGCGCTCGCGCATCACTTCGTCGAAGGACGCAACGTTCTTTCCACTCGTGAGCTCGCCGCGCTCCTTTGGTTGCTCCTGCGTCGCGATCAGTCGGAGCTCGGATTCGTCATTGCGCGCCTGGGTGCAGAGCTCGAGATAGCGGCGACGCGCAACGGCGCCACGAAGGCCACCGTCGGGTCGGATAAGACTGGCGCGCGCTCGGCGATGCGCTGCTAGAGCAAACAAACGGTTTGGGAATGCGACGAAAGCGGTGGAATCGCGACGTCTGGGTGCCGCTGATGTGCCGAGCACCGTGGGTTGCTTCGCGTCGACTGCGCGGACAGCGTTGTGTCTCGGCCACGCGCGTCGGTAGCGATCTCGCCCGCGACACAAAAGAGGCGAAAAACGTCGCCACTCGTTCGTCCTAGAGGTGCTTCGGCTCGTTGACTGATCCGTGCGGTGATGCGCCGCCGGTCGACATCGGAGCGGAGCATCGTGCGACTTCTCGGGCGCCCCCTACTGCGCCCTCACCAAAGTCGCGGGCCCTGCGATGTACGAGCTGCCGTGCATCGCAGGGCCGGCGCAGTTCGTGCGAGCTCGCCGGAAGAGGCGGATCATGACGAAAGACTCGAAAAAAAGTGTTCGTCATTCGTCTGATCGGCGAGCGCGGGACGCCACCCGTCCCGACGCCCGCTTACGCGAGGAGTCGTGCAATGAGCTGGGGAGACGAAGACACGACGTTCGACGTCGTCATCAATCACGAAGAACAGTACTCCATCTGGCCGAGCTACAAGGAAGTGCCCGCCGGCTGGAGGACCGTAGGCAAGCAGGGCAAGAAGCCCGAATGCCTCGCGTACATCGATCAGGTGTGGACCGATATGCGTCCGCTCAGCCTGCGGAAGGCTCTCGAGGAAGAAGAGGCGCGCCGCGCCAAGGAAACCTCCTGAGAGGCGACCGCGTGCCGCTCTTCTGCATCCCGTACGCCGGGGGAAGCGCAGCCGTCTATCGCAGCTGGGCGGAGGCGATGCCCCGCTGGCTCGAGCTGCAACCCCTGCATCTTCCCGGTCGAGGTCGAAGGATCGGCGTGCCGCCCGTCGCGCGCTGGTCTTCGCTCATCGATCTGCTCGTCGACGACGTCGCTCCGATGGTGAAAGAACCGTTCGGCATCTTCGGCCACAGCATGGGGGCGCTGATCGGCTTCGAGCTCGCGCACGCGCTGCGTGAGCGCCTCGGCGTGGAGCCTCGCTGGTTGGGCGTCTCGGCCTGTGTCGCGCCGGCGCGGCGCGCTTACGATGACACCTGGCTGACCGCCTCCCGCGAGCGCGTGATCGAGCAGCTCCGGTCCTTCGGAGGCACGCCGGATGTCGTGCTGAAAGAGCCCGAGCTCCTCGATCTGCTCTTGCCGGCCTTGCGCGCGGACTTCCACCTCTGTGGCACTTATCGGCGTCGAGATCGGGAGCCTCTCGAGGCGAAGGTGCTCGTCTTGGGCGGCAGCGCAGACGAGCTCTCGAATCCGAGGGAGAACCTGATGGCCTGGGCGCGAGAGACCTCCGGTCCCTTCGAGTTGAAGATATTCGACGGCGATCATTTCTTCGTCGAGGCGAGTCGTGGGGACGTGGTCGGCGCCGTGGCGGCGTCGTTCGCCGACGCGGTCGCCGCTTGCTCCGCGATGTGCCGAGAGAGCTGAAGTGCGAGATTCGTGATGAACGCAAGTGGAACAAAGATGTTCGAGTTTCGTAAGTTCGAGGGACGGACCGACCAAGCCGTCGAATCCATTCGGCGCTTTGCCGCTCACGAAGCGCTGCGCAGCGCGACGGTGGACGAGCTGGAGCTGGGGGACGAGTTTCATCGAAGGGCCCTACGACCGGAGGATCTCGCGTTCATAAAGTTCTCGGGCCCGGTCACCGCGGCCACGGTCACCCAGCTCGGTTTTCTCGCGGCGCAGCGCCTGATGTCGTCGATCCACGAGATCGGCGTAGCCGGGCTACCCCCCGACGGGACCGAGGACAGCTTCGCCCGAGTGGCGCGCTTCAACGACGACGAGCATGCGGTGCTGGGGGCGCAGGTCCTCCCGTTCCTCGAGTCCTTCGCCTTCGACTTTCTGGAGAGCGAAGAAGAGGTTCGGCGGGCGCGCGCGCACCTCGTGGACTACGTCCGAGAAGCGCTCAGAAATGAAGCGTCATTTTGGCGCAACGTCTTCGAGCGGCTCGTCCACACGAAGTATCTGGAGGACGGGCTGCGCTTCGCGATGCTTCAGGTCTGGTCTCTCGCGCCCTCGAAGCGCGCGGCTCTCGGGCGCGCGATGGCGTCGCGCTTCTTCGAGCCGCTCCCCGCGAGCGTCCTGCCGCGACTCTCCGGCGACGCGCCTTCGGACGGCGCGGTGCACGAGCTCGCCGTGCGCTGCGGGGTTCGCCGACTCCAGCACGCCTACTGGCAGTTCTACCTGTCGACGAGCCTCGCGCGGAGCAACTTGCTCTACTCGTACGCCCGCCGGCCCGACCGGGCGCTTCGCCTGTACGGCGCCGCGTACGCTGCGGAGGCGGAGTGGCTCGCGTTCGGGTGCCTCGTCGGCGCGGCCTCGGCGCGGTTCGGGTTGGGCGATCTCGCGGAAGGGGCAGGGGGCGCGCCTGTCGACGACTACGTAGCGCGCTTCGAACGGATGACCCGCACGGTCGAACGCCTCTGGGGCGACCGCGGAACGACCGAGGTCGCTCGCGGGCTCGCGTCCGCGGTCTCGCTCGGTCGCGTAGCGCGCCAGAATCTCGGCGAGCAGCTGCGCTGGCTCTCGTCGATGGAGACTCATCGCGAGATCGCGCGCCGCATCGACGGACGCGTGCGTGCGGAGTGTCCGAATATCGATCGCGAAACCTTCGTCGAGCCGCGGGAGATGTGCTCCACGACGCACGTGCACGACGATCACCGCCTCGTCGTGATCGAGTCGGGAAACATGGTCTTCTGGGGGAACCTCGGCATGCAGCTGCGGCTCGCTCCCGGCGAGATGGTGCTGGTGCCGCAGGGGCGCCTGCACGGCTCGTCGATCGAGTCGCCCGAGTGCACGTATCACCAGCCGATCATTCCGGAGCAGTGGGTGCGCGCGCTCGTGGCCGAGCTCGATCCAACAGGCAACGCTCTCTAGCCGCGAGCCGGCGAGGAGTTCGTCAATGACCGCGAATGAACGTATCGGACGCGTCCGGCGCGCCGCCGCAGAACCTTGGACGAGTCGCGTGATCTTCGGCGATCGGGTCGGGGTTCCGGACCCTCCGGAGTGGCTCACGCGAGCGTACGCCACCTTCCGGGACAACGTGCTCGACGACGCGTTCCCCTGCTTCTTCGGGACGCGCGCGGAACGCCGCGCCGAGATGTTCTACGCCTTCGCCTCCGGCGACGATTGGGGTCACCTCGGCGCGACGGTCGCGCGGTTCTGCGCGCTTTCGCGGTCGTTCGAGCACCGTCACAGCAACCTCGCGCTGTTCTTCGAGCCGCGCGACGTGCCCCTCGGTCACGAGCAGTTTCGCGCGTTCTGTTGGGACGTTCTGCAGACGCTCCGAGACGGAGACGACTCGGTGGAAGGGGAGCCGGTCGAGCCGTCGGACGCGGCGTGGGAGTTCACTGCTTACGGGACGCAGATGTTCGTCGTCGGGTGCGGTCCGTCTTACGTCCGCAGGAGAAGTCGGAATCTCGGCCCGGGCGTGGTCATGCTGTTCCAGCCGCGCGCGGTCTTCGTCGATCCGGTGACGAAGCGGGCCATTTCCATGGAGGCGCGCGCCGAGGTGCGGCGTCGGCTGGTCGCGTGGGACGGCATGGCGCCACACCCGGATCTCGGCGTCTACGGTGACCCGGAAAATCGCGAGTGGAAGCAATATTTCCTGCCCGACGACAACACACCGGAAGTCGCTCGCTGTCCGTTCATCGAGCACGGCTCGCGCGCTCGGATCGAAGATCGCGCCTCCGATCTCGTCGCCATTTTACGCCATCGAGCGAGGATGGATCCCAGCGGCGTTGCCATGCGATTCGTCGCCGACTCGTCCGCGGCGGCGAGCGTCTTGACGTACGCCGATCTCGATCGCAGCGCGCGCGGCATGGCCGCGCAGATGCTCGAGCGGGCGCGCGCGGGTGACCGGGCGCTCTTGCTCCTGCCCACGGGCGCGGGCTTCGTGAAGGCGTTCTTTGCGTGTCTGTACGCCGGGATCATCGCCGTGCCCGCGTACCCACCGAGCGCCGGGAATCCACAGCACGCCGAACGTCTACGCGGCATTCTCAAGGACGCTCGTCCGGCGCTGCTCGTCGTGGACGCGGCGACCGAACCAAAGCTCGGATATCTTCCGGACGCGGACGCGTCGCAGGCGTTCGTCACGGCCGACGACTGGGGCGATGTTCCCGACCTCGAGCCGGTGCCTCCGAGCGGCGACGCGATCGCTCTCCTTCAATACACGTCCGGCTCGACGGGAGAGCCGAAGGGCGTGATGGTCACGCACGGGAACCTGCTCGCCAACGCGTCCGCCATCTGCTCGAGGATGAAGCTCGACGAGCGGGATTCGATGGCCTGCTGGCTCCCGCTCTATCACGACATGGGTCTCGTCAGCGGCGTCGTCTTACCCGTCTACAAGGGCATGGCGGCGACGCTCCTGTCCCCGCAGCTCATCCTCGAGAGTCCCGCGACGTGGCTCAAGGTGATCGCTCGATACGGCGCGACCGTCAGCGGCGGGCCGGATTTCGTCTATCCGCTGTGCGTCGACCGCGTGAGAGACGAGCAGATCCAGGGCATCGATCTCTCGCGATGGCGCGTCGCGTTCTGCGGTTCGGAGCCCATCCGCGCGCGGTCCATGGAGGCGTTCGCCGCGCGCTTCGCCGCATATGGATTTCGCGCCGGAGCGCTGTGTCCCTGCTACGGCCTGGCGGAGGCGACGCTGCTCGTGTCGAGCTGCCGCCCTGGAGAAGGAGCAAACGCCGCACGCTTCGACGCCGCGGAGCTCGGGCGGGGCAAGGTTCAGGACGTGGTCGTCGGCGGTGCGGTGCTCGTCGATTGCGGGGTGATTCCGTCCCGCCATCGGGTTCGCATCACCGATCCCGTGACGTTCGCCGAATGCGAGCCCGGACGGGTGGGGGAGATATGGGTCACCGGACCGAGCGTCACCGCGGGTTACTGGAAGAACGACGCGGCGACCAACCGGACGTTTCCGACGATCATGGCGGCGGACGGCGTGCCGGAGCGCTACCTCCGCACCGGCGACCTCGGCTTCCTGCGCCGAGGACGTTTGTTCGTCTGTGGTCGACACAAAGACTTGATCATTCTCCGGGGCCAGAACCTTTACCCACAAGACGTCGAACGAACGCTGGCGGACCGCGTCACGGGATTGAACAAGGGGCGCATCGCCGCGTTTCCCTCGGAGCTCGACGGGGTCGAAGGCATCGGCGTCGCCGCCGAGGTCTCGACCGAGGCCCTGCGCGCGCGCAGCGCCGACGACTTCGTGCGAGCGATTCGACGAGCAATCGCGGCCGAGTATCGGGAATCCGTCCATCTCGTCCTCTTGCTCCGCACGGGGCAGCTTCCGCGCACCTCGAGCGGCAAGCTGCGCCGTTCGTCGTGCGTCGTCGCCTACGAGCGAGGCGAGCTCAAAACGGTGGCGGTGTACCGTCGAGAGCCGGGAGAAAGTGGCGCGCCTTCTGGTGTTCGAAGGACGGGCCCGCGATCAGCCGTCGAACACGCGCTCGCGAGCGTCTGGGGGGAGGTGCTCGGCCGGCGCGACTTCGGTGTTCGAGACGACTTCTTCGAGACAGGCGGAGATTCACTCGCGGCGGCGGCGTTGCTCGCGCGCGTCGAGGAGGTCTTCGGCGTCGCTGTGAGCCTCGAGGCCGTGTTCGAGGCGCGTACCATCGAGCAGCAGGCGCAGCTGATCGGGGCAGACGTGGGGACGACGCCGTCGCGGCGCGCTCCGATCCCGCGGGGGGCCACGGGGCCCGTGCCGCTGTCGTACCAGCAGCAGAGCCTGTGGTTCCTGTGGAAGCTCGATCCTCGAAGTACCGCGTACACGTTGACCCTGTCGGTCAGGCTCCGCGGAGAGTTGAACAAGGACGCTCTACACCGCGCGTTCGAAAGACTGGTCGAACGACACGCGGCGCTTCGCACGCGGTTCGCGGAGACGGACGGGGTCCCATTCCAGGTCGTCTCCGCGGCGGCGGCTTTCGAGTGGAGCGAGGTCGAATCGACCCCGGATGAAGCGCCCGGCGTGTTCGCGCAGCTCTCCACGCGCCCCTTCGATCTAGTCGAGGGGCCCTTGCTGCGCGTTGCGCTGGTACGAGTCTCCCCGGCCGAGCATGTGCTCACCCTTGCGACACATCACATCGTCGCCGACGCGGGGTCGGCGCAGATCCTCTGGCGAGAGCTCTCGGCCTTCTACGATGCGGAGCGCGCCGGGACTTCCGTCGCCTTGGACGAACCCCTGCAGTACGTGGACTACGCCGCCTGGCAACGCGGCGAGACGCACTCGGAGCGGCTCGAGCCTCATCTGAGTTACTTTCGCGCGCTGCTGTCGCCCGAGGCCATCACCGAGCTCCCCGGGCGGCTGAAAGAGCAGGACGGCGAGCGACCGCGAGCGGGAAGGACGCTGCGCCGCCTGACCGCCGAGCAGACGGAGCCGCTTCGCCGCCTCGCGCGCTCGGAACGGGCGACCCTGTCGCTGGTGTTGCTCGCGGCGTTCGACGTGCTGCTGCGCCGCCATGCGAGCGGCCGGGAAGTCGTCGTCGGCGTGCCCGTCGCCGGGCGGCTCGGCCGCGAGACAGAGGGATGTTTCGGTCTTTTCGTCAACGTGCTCGTCCATCGCGCGACGATCGCCGGGAGCGCCTCGTTCCGCGAGGTGCTCGCCCACGTGCGCGCCAGGATGCTCGAGGCGCACGCGCACCAGGAAGCGCCGTTCGAACGGGTCGTCGCCGCTCTTCGGCCGCAGCGCGACCAGGGGACGCCCATCGTTCGGGTCACGTTCAATCACCAGCAACGAGAGGCATCGCGCGTGTGTCTTTCGAACGTCACCGCCGACGATGTCGAGCTCCACGAGGGGAGCCCGCCGTTCGATTGGACGCTGAATGTCCGAGAGACGCCGGAAGCGCTGCTGCTATCGCTGGATTATCGAGCCGATCTGTTCGACGGGGCCACCGTCGAACAGGCGCTCGAGGATTACGTCTCGCTGCTCGAGCAGATCTCGATCGATCCCGGCGTGCGCGTGGAAGAGATACGGTTCTCGACCCCCGTCGATTCGCCGCGCGTCACGCCGTTCCTGCCATTCTGTGAGCGGTTCTCCCGACAGGCAAAGGTCACCCCCGACGCCATCGCCGTGAGCTGCGAGGGCGCGAAGCTCACGTACGCGGAGCTCGACGCCTGGTCGAACGGCATCGGCGGTGCGCTCGTGCGCTACGGCCTCGAGCGTAACGAGAAGGTGGGTCTGTGCATCGAGCGCGGTCCGGCTCTCGTCGCCGGGCTCCTCGGCATCGCCAAGACCGGCGCGGCATTCGTTCCGCTCGATCCGAGTTATCCGACCGCGCGTCTCGAGGCGATGATGGACGACGCCGGCACGCGGCTCATCGTCGCCGACGCCTCGAACGCCGCGTCGTTGCGTGCCCGCTTCCCGAATCATTCGGTGCTCGTCATCACGGAAGACGCGCGCGGCGCACTTGGGGGCGGATCGCGACCGGTTCACGCCGACGAGATCGCCTACGTGATGTTCACCTCCGGCTCGAGCGGTCGGCCGAAGGGCGTCGAAGTCAGTCACCGCGCGCTCGCCGCTCACCTCGATGACTATCTCGCCGTCTTCGAGCTCGGCGCTTCCGATGCCGTTCTTCAATTTTCGACGGTGAGCTTCGACGCGTCGATCGAGCAGTTGCTGCCCGTTCTGACGGTCGGGGGCCGCGTAGTGATGCGGGGCCCGGGTATCTGGAGCTGGGACGAGCTGAATCGCTGGCTCGAGAGCGAGCGCGTCACACTCGCGTATCTACCGACCGGCTACTTCCGGCAGTGGCTCCACCATCTGCCGGACGCGGCCCCGCCGTCGCTCCGGCGGGTCTCCATCGGCGGCGAAGCGCTTTCGGGGGACGCGCTGTCGCGCTGGTACGCGAGCTCGCTCGGAACCCTTCCTCTCGACAACACCTACGGTCCGACGGAGGCGACGATCACCACGTCGGCGCATCGCACGCGGGAGGCCGACATGTCGCTCCCCATCGTGCCCATCGGGACGAGCCTGCCGGCGCGGAGCGCCTGGGTGCTCGACGACGAGGGAGCGGTCGTGCCGGCGGGGGGCACCGGCGAGCTGTGTCTCGGCGGCGTGGCGTTGGCGAACGGATACCTGAAGCGCCCCGCGCTGACCGCCGAGCGGTTCGTACCGGATCCGAACGGCGCCCCCGGCACCCGGCTCTACCGGACCGGGGACCGTTGCCGGCGACGGCGCGACGGGACACTCGAGTTCCTGGGTCGCCGCGACGGGCAGGTGAAGCTCCGAGGCCATCGCATCGAGCTCGGGGAAGTCGAGAGCGCGTTGCGACGAGCGCCGGGCGTCGCAGACGCGGTAGCCGTCCTCGACGGAGCGGGAGAGCACGCGCGAGTCGTCGGCTACGTCACCGGCGCGTCCGACGAGGCCGTCGTTCGAGGGCACGTCGCGGAGCTCTTGCCCGCGTACATGCTGCCGTCGGCGATCGTCCCGCTCGAACGCTTGCCGCTGCTTCCGAACGGCAAGCTCGATCGCGCCGCGCTTCCGGCGCCCCCGCAAGCGATCGTCAACAAGGACCAGAGAGAACCTCGTGACCCCGCCGAGGTCGCGCTGCTCGCGATCTTCCGCGAAGTGCTCCGACGCCCGGACGCGGGCCTCGGGGACGACTTCTTCATGCTGGGTGGCGACTCGATCCTCTGCTTGCAGGTGGTGGCGCGCGCACGGCAACGGGGGTGGTCGCTCACGCTGAAACAAATATTCGAGCACCCGACGGTCGAAGGCGCGGCCCGCGCGAGCAAGCGTATCGGTCCGAAGCCAGGCGACGATGGGGGACAGCGGTCCACGGATCTATTGCGGACCGGCGCGTTCCTGGATGTATCGATCGAGGAGCTCGGGCTCCCGCCCGGCGACGTGCAGGACGTGTATCCGGCGACGCCGGTGCAGCAGGGCTTGCTGTTTCACGATGCGCTCGACGGAGACAAGGGCGTCTACGTTCACCAGGTCCGTCTGACCCTTCGCGGACGGCTCGATCGCGCCGCGTTCCGGCGAGCGTGGGAGAGCGCCGTCGCGCGCCATGACGTCATGAGGACGGGGTTCGTGTGGACGCGCTCTCGCGGTGCGCTCCAGGTCGTCCGGCGGTCGGCGCGGTTGCCGTATTTCGAGCACGTCCCCGTGGCGCCCGACCACGAACGCTGGGTCTCCCAGCTGTGTGCAGAAGACGTGCGCCGTGGGTTCGAGGTCGGCGAGGCGCCGCTCCTGCGCGTGCACGTCGTGGAGCGTCCGGACGGCGCACACGAGCTCGTCTTGACGAACCATCACGCCATCTTCGACGGATGGAGCGTCGCGCGCGTGCTTTCGGAGGTGCTCGAGCAGCATGACGCAATCGCTTCCGGACGGAGTCCATCTGCACACGCGGCCCCTGCTTTTGGCGAATACGTGCGCTGGCTGTCGAGCCGCGCAGACGGCGAGGCGTGGTGGCGCGCCGAGCTCGCACGCTGGAACGATCCCGCCACGCTGGGTGACGGCATCGGTGCCGCGCGGCTCGCGGAGCCAGGTACGCATCACCTCCGTGAAAGAGGCGAGACGGCCCTCGTCGATGCATTGAAGCGCGCCGCGGGGCGGGCGGGGGTGACGCTTCATTCGGTCGTCCAGGGAGCATGGGCGATCGTGCTCAGCCGGTATGCCGATCGGGAGCAGGCCGTCTTCGGCTCGACGGTAGCGGGCCGTCCGCCCGAGCTCGAGGACGTGGAGAGCAGGGTTGGTCTGTTCATCCACACCGTTCCAGTCCGTGTCGACGTGCGATCGGGCCTGTCCGTGGACGAGTGGCTCCGGGACCTTCAACGACATTTCGCGGGCGTCCGCGAGCACGAGACCACGAGCCTCGGCTCGATTCAGAGCTGGGCGCGGTCACGAGGGAGTTCTCTTTTCGACAGCGTGATCGTCTTCGAGAACTATCCGGTTGCCGACAGCCTCGCGGCGCACTCCGGTTTGCTTGCGATCGAGCAGGTCGAAACGAGCGATCGCACGCACTATCCGCTGACGCTGACCGTGTTCCCGCGGCAAGGGCTCGAGCTCGACTGGGAATGGGACGGAGAGCGGGTGGATGGGCGCCGAGTGAAGGCACTGTCGCGTCACTTCAGGGAAGTGCTCGAACGGCTCGCGAGCGACGGTGACAAACACATCGACGAAATCGCGCTTTCGATCGAGCCGGGACTGAACGTTGCGCCGCGGGAGCGCGAGTTCGTGCCGGTGCTGAGGCGGATCGAGGAGCAAGCGAGCTCGCGGCGAGATTCAGTGGGGCTCCGGTGCGAGGGGGAGGACGCGACGTACGGATCTCTCTGGGCGTGGTCGAATCGCGTGGGGCGTGCGCTGCAACGAGCTGGAGTGAGAGCGGAGTCGCTGGTGGGGTTGTGTGTGGAGCGGAGCGTAGGGCTGGTGGCGGGCCTGCTGGGTATATGGAAGGCGGGGGGA
>DASZVB010000124.1:0-62380 GCA_035547195.1 Polyangiaceae bacterium | reverse complement strand
GGGGCGCATCGTGCTCGCCGCCGTTTCCATTCCGCTGTGGCTCCCTGATGGGTGCTCGAATCAAAGTGATGCCGGGCTCGCGCGACGATTGGCGGCTGCGCCCGCCACGATGCGCAGGAGCGCCGCCGGCTCGACTGGTTTCGCGACGTGATGGTTGAAGCCGGCTGAGATAGCCAGACGGCGATCTTCTTCGCGTGCGTATGCGGTCAGAGCGATGGCGGGGACGGCGGCCCCGGCGGCGCCCAGCTCGGTTCGCACGCGGCGCATCAGCTCGTAGCCGTCGGTCTCTGGCATGCCCACGTCGCTCAGCAACAACGTGGGCATGGCGCGCGATAGGTGATGCAAGGCATCCATCGCGTTCGTCGCCGTGGTGACATCGGCTCCGCTTCCCCGCAGGACCGTCGCGACCAACGCGCGGCTGTCTGGATCATCGTCGACTACCAGCACGCTGACGCCCGTAAGATCGACGACCAGCGGCGTGGCCGCGACGTCCCGGTTTGCCGCGGGCGGTTCGGACTCGACCTTCCGAAAAGTCGCCTGAACCGGAATGCGAGCCGTGAACGTGGCGCCGCAGCCGACGCCTGCGCTTTCGGCGCTGACGCTGCCGCCATGCGCTTCGATCAGATGCCGCACTAACGCCAGCCCCAAGCCGAGCCCACCATAACGCCTCGTCGTGGATCCTTCGCCCTGGCGAAAGCGCTCGAACACGTGGGGTAGGAAATCGGGGGCGATGCCCTGTCCGTTGTCGCTCACCTCGAGCTCGACATCCGTGCCAATCCGCCGCAGCCGTACCGACACGGCACCGCCCTTGGGCGTGAACTTGATGGCGTTGTTGCACAGGTTCCAAACCACTTGTTGCAAGCGTTCCGGATCACCCACGACGTGAACAGCGGTTTCATCCACCTCGCTGCACAATGCGATGTTCTTGGCGTCCGCCGCAGGGCGCACCGTTTCGACGGCCGCCTGAACCAGACGCCGGAGATCGAGCGGTCGAGTCTCGAGCCGCAGCTTGCCGGTGATGATGCGAGAGCCGTCCAAGATGTCTTCGATCAGGCGCACCTGTGCCAAGGCGTTGCGCTCGATCGTTTCGACGCCCCGCAGATACCCGCTCGGATCGAGGTGACCCGCGCGCAGTAGGCGTGCCCAGCCCAATATGGCGGTCAGAGGCGTGCGGAGCTCGTGGGACGCGGTCGTCAGGAACTCGTCCTTGGCGCGGTTGGCGTGCTCCGCGTTCTCCCGCTCCCGCTGCGCGGTCGCGAGCAACGCGTTGCGCTCCGCGGCCGAACGCTGAAGCTGCGACGCGAGCGCTTCCAGTTTCTGCCGCGCCAGTACCTGGGGCGTCACGTCGAGCGCAAATACGCTGACGCCCTCGACGGCGCCGTTCACGTCACGCATCGGACTGTAGATGAAAGTGCAATAGACGTCGGAGAGCGACTGTGGGGCACGGCGTTCGCGCGCCAGCTTCACCTGTACCTCGTGACCGAAGAACGTCTCATTGCTCTGCACGACCTGCCGAAGCACGTCGTCGAAGCCCTGACCGACCAGCTCTGGTAGCGCTTCGAGCAGCGGTTTCCCGACTATATCCGTACGGCCAACCAGTCGCTGATATTGCTCGTTCGCGAACTCGAAGACGAAATCCGGTCCGCGCAACAGGCAAATGCCAGCGGGCGCTTGTGAGAAGAACCGCAATATTCGCTCGCGTTCGTGGTCGACCAAGGCCCGGGCTGCTTCTTTCGCAGCGGTCGCCTGCACGCGGGCCGTCGTCTCATTGCAGATGACGAGGACGCCGGCGATCCGACCCGCCTCGTCGAAGACCGGCGAGTACCCATACGTCCAATAGACGTCTTCGATGGCGCCGTTGCGGAAGATGGGCACGAGCGCATCCTCGAACCAACATGGCTTGCCTCGCTGGAGCACGTCGTCGATCTGTGGGCCGATGATCGGCCAGATCTCTTGCCAGCAATCGCGGCCGCGTTGCCCGAGCGCGCGCGGGTGCTTTCCGACGCCAAAGCTCGGAACGTAGGCGTCATTGTAAATCTGGATCAGCTCGGATCCCCACCAGAGGAACATGGGCTGCCGCGAGTGCAGCATGACCCCTACCATCGTGGTCAAACAACCGGGCCAGCTATCGATCGGCCCCAGCGCGGTCGCCGACCAATCGAATGCTCGAACCAGTTCGGCCATCTGACCACCGCCGTCGAGCCAAGCTGGGCGGTCTGGAGACTTCCGAACTGGGTGCACGAGACGAGATGCTAGTCGCCTTGCAACGCGACGCAAGCAAACGGGATCCCGCTCGGCGAGCACGTGTCCTTTCATCTCGTCGCGGCCTCGCGTTCGTCCCCGAACGACTTGCTCGAACGAGTCGAAGCGGAAGACGTCTCGCGGTCGAGGTTGGCTTTCCCTGCGGAGCGAGCCGTTACCCGCTGGACTCACATATGGCGCTCGATGGCCTCGGCGATCGTGCGAAGCACCTTTATACGCGCGAAATGCTTGTCGTTCGCCTCGACGAGTGTCCAGGGGCAGAGATCCGTGCTCGTGCGTTCGACCATGTCGTTCACGGCATCCGAATAGGCGCTCCACTTCGCCCGATTACGATAGTCCTCCTCGCCAATCTTGAAGTGCTTGAACTCCACTTCCTCGCGCTCCTTGAAGCGCCTGAGCTGCTCTTCTTCACTGATCGCGAGCCACAACTTGACGACGACGGTCCCGCTCTCCACGAGCTGCGCCTCGAAGTCGTTGATCTCGTTGTAGGCGCGCATCCAGTCCTCTTCACTGCACAGCCCTTCGACGCGCTCGACGAGCACCCTGCCATACCAGGAGCGGTCGAAGATCGTCATGCGACCGTACCTCGGGATCGCACGGTAGAACCGCCAGAGGTATGGCTGCGCGCGCTCTTCTTCCGAGGGCGCCGCGACCGGGAGAATGCTGAACTGGCGCGCGTCGAGCGCCGCGGTGACGCGCCGGATAGCGCCGCCTTTGCCGGCCGCGTCGTTGCCCTCGAACACGACGACCACCGCGTGCCGCTTCTTGAACCGCGGCTTGCGCATGACGAGGCTCAGCCGACCTTGCCACTTCTCGAGCTCCTCGTGGTATTCGTCTCTCGCGAGGCTCCGGCCGAGGTCGAGACCGTCGAGCACCTTGAGTCCGTCGATCGGCGGCGCCAGCGGGGGCGCGTCCCGCTTGACGAACGGAGGCCGTTGCTCGGCGAGGTGCTTCTCCAATTCGCGAAGCAGCACCGTCGCGACGGTCAGGTTGCGGTAGCGGGCGTCATCGCCCTCGATGAGACTCCACGGCGCGTCCCCGACGCTCGTAATCCGAAGCATCTGCTCCGCGACGAGCCGGCGGCGGTCGTACTCGTCGAAGCGCTTCCAGTCGTCCGCCGTCACGCGCCAGCGCGTGCTCGAATCGCTCTCCAGCGCGGCGAGCCGCTTCTTCTGGCTGCTCTTCGTCAGATGGAGCCAGAACTTCAGCACCAGCACACCTTCGTTCACGAGCATCTTCTCGAGCCGCACTATCTCGTCGAGACGCCGGTCGAACTCACCGCTCTTCATGGAGCCCCGCACCCTCTCCTCGAACGGATCGGCGTACCAGCCGCCGAACAGAATGCCGATCTTTCCTTTCGGCGGCATCGCCCTCCAATAGCGATAGAGGCGCGGGCGATCCGCTTCTTCCTCGGTCGGCTTCGAGAACGCGTGCGTCTCGATGAGCCGCGGATCCATCCAGGCGTTGAGCACGTTCACCGCCTCGCTCTTGCCGGCGCCGTCCATGCCGCTCACGATGATGACCACGGAGAACTTTGCGCTCTCCTTGAGCGCATACTGCGCTCGCAGCAGTTGCTCCCGGAACTTCGGTTCATCTCGTTCGTAGTCCTCGCGCGTGACCTTGTGACCGAGCTCCGCCGTCTCGAACATCCGAAATCTCCCGCCTGTCAGCGTACACGGCATGCGGCCTTCGACCAAGCCGCCCTTCGGGATCTCCGCATGCTTGAAGCTTCGAATCGACGACATCGGCAGCGACGGACGACCCGGATTCCGAGTGCTCGCCGAGGAGCCCGGACGCGAGCTCGTGGTCGGCGCGGTCGGCAAATTGTGGCACCTAAATATTCCATTCGCCGACATCCGATCGAAAGACGCCTTCCGTTCGTTCGATCAGCCCGGTTTCGCCAAGGTCGCGTGGGCGGTGCGGGTCTCGCCGCGTGGTGAACGTGGATCGCACATCGAATTCGAGGTGCGAGTCCGCGCAACGGACGCAGAATCGCTTCGGGCGTTCCGGCGGTACTTCGCAATCATCGGCCCTGCGTCTCGTTTCATCCGTCGCCATCTCCTCGGCCTTCTCGGTCACGAGCTCGGCGCCCTGGACGCCGGCGACGCTTCGAACCCGCGCATCATCCCGGCAAAGAGTCAGTCGAGCGGCCTCGCTCGCAGGGCGCGCTGAGGGACGCCGTTCTGGAATGCTTGGTAGCGCCAACCGAGATCACCCACGAGACGGTAGAGGGCGTCCGGCAGGGGTGCCTTGATCATGGATTCGACGGCATCACGGGGGATGTTTTCGCCACGAGCCAGGGCGGCCGCAGCGAGGTCCAGCGCGTGCTTGACGTGTTCCGCAGGCCCGCGTTGCTCGTCGAGCAGTTGTTCGGGGTTCAACGTGGCCCCTCCGCCGAGCGGCAGCCCACCGCAATAGTGATAGCCGGTCCGCGACGCAAAGTGCCGGGCGATTCGCAAGGCGTTGCGGTTCTGTTCGGGTTCGGGGAAACCGGAGTTGATGAGCAACACGAACCGCGAGGGCGGCGCGATCGAAGCCCGAAGCGCAGCGACCGACTCGAGCGCGAGGGTCGCGAGCGCCGGAAGGGCGTCAACGTAGAGCGGCGTGACGAGCACGAAGAGATCCGCTTTTGCGATGGACTCGGCAGCCGACCGGCCGCTGCCTTCGTGCAGAAATTCCGTCGCGAAGTGGATTTCGGTCGAGACACCGAGGCGGGTCAACCTCGACGAGAGAGCGCGCGCCAGGTTTTCCGAGACGCTCGTCCCTTTGATCTTCGCGCTTCCGATCAACAGGGCGGCGGTCTTGACGGCCCCGAGCGGAGCGGGCGCGGCGAAGGGCTCGGTCGCCTCGAGCATCGCCTGATGCAGCGGCTCACGACCCTCGATGCCGCGCCCGGGCTCTCCGGCGTCCCGGAACAGCGCGCGGACCGTATCGGCCCAGCGCGCTTCACCGGCGTCGTCCACCACGGCGGCCCCGACGCGTGGCGCGAGCATGTTGATCGCGTTGGCATCGGCGAGCTCGCACCAGGTGCGCGTCTCCTCCGGATTCGCAACCTGCGACCACCCGAGGGCGAACAACCCCGCGGACGCCTCGTAACGCCGCACGTGGTGCGTGAGCGCGGACCGCTTCGTGAAGAATGGGGACACGAGGCATATGCTTCGGTCCTGAGCGCGCTTCAGCGTGTAGCTGTGGCCGCCGAAGGTGACGACGTCGAGGATTACGAGCCGTTCTGAGTCATGGATGGCTTTCACGATCTCCTGTTCGGCGTCGTGAATGCGGCAGGTTCCGGGTGTCTTCACCCAGCAATCAAATTCGCCCTGGCAGTAATCGAGTTTCATCCGGTCCAGGTCGAAGACGCGAAGATCCGATTCGCCCTCGCTGGCGAGCTCGGCTTTCAGAAGATCCTCGAGACGTCGAAGCGACGGAAGCGCGGGAGACGCCGCGGACAAGAGCACTGTGGTCATACCGACGGCGCAGCAACATCCATGCTCGGCACGGGACCTCCTACGCCACGAGTTTCGCCCGCCGAGTGGATGCGATGAAAAAGCTGGCGTCCCGCGACCGCACCGAGCGGCAACGCAATCCTTGCGTCCTGCGCGGAATCAGCGTGCCACAGCACCGGTTGGCCAGACGACGGCATCCTAGTATCGGAATCCACTTCCGCCGATGAACTCACGTACGATGGAAGTCGGCGGAGCATGGTCCGAGTAGATCGCGACGAAGCGATCGAGCAGGCGCATCAAACGGAACGCGGTCGTATACGATGCATGATCGCGCGGCACTTCGAGCAGGTAGCGCTCCGCGAATACACGCAGCACGTTCATCTCGTAGACCAGTGAGGAATCGAAGACGGCGTCCGCGTGGTGCTGGAACGGAAAGATGTGCCGCCGTTCGCCCGCTCTCACCGACGGCCAGCGCTGGATGTTGTCGGCCGCACCAGTACCGCGTGAATGACGGTCTCTGACGATCCTCCGGATGAGTCGCACGTCGGACGCGTGGACCCGCGTCAGATCGTCGAAGGGAAGCTGAGCGAGTGGACAGCAGAACACGTGATACACGTGCTCTGCGGGGACGGTCCGGAGAAGGCCTGGATTCAGACCGTGGATCCCCTCCAGCAAGAGAACATCACTTTTGCCGAGCCGGATCTCCTTGCCCCCCTCTGCACTTGAAAGGCCCGTCGGGAAATCGAATCGAGCCGTCCTCACCGCTTCACCATCGAGAAGACGGCGCAAATGGTCGCCGAGAAGATCGAGCTGCAGGGCGTCGAGCGACTCGTAGTCGTACTCGCCTGCGTCGTCTCGCGGCGTCCGGACGCGATCGCAATAGTAGTCGTCGAGCGAGAGCCCGACTGGCCGAAGCCCGTTGACTTCGAGCTGCACCTCGAGCCGCTGGATGAACGTCGTCTTGCCGGACGAGGACGGCCCGGCGATGCAGATGACGCGCACCTGATCCCGGCGATCTCCGATTTCGTCGGCGATCGCTCCGATGCGCTTCTCGTGAAAGCCCTCGCTCACGCGGATGAGCTGCGCGACGCCACCGCTGACGCACAGATGGTTCAGTGACCCCACGCTGGTGACGTCGAGGGCGGCGAGCCATCGCTCTTGGCCCTCGATGAGGCTCGCCGCGTGTGTCGACGCGCGCCGCGCGTGTCGCGCGACGTAAGCCAGCTCTGGTTCCTCCGGGAGACCAGCCGAGGAGGGCTCAATTCCGCTCGACGAGCCCGGCGGAGCCGGTGACGGGAACGCGGGAAACGCCGACGAGGTCATCGGACGCGCCGCCGCTTCCTTGCCATACGCCAGCAGCAACACGTCGTCGCCAGGGAGGACGTGAAAGCCGTCGAGCAACGCCGTGTCCGGAAGCAGTGGCCCCATCTGCAAGGCATAGATCTGCCCGTACGACACGAGCGGGACGGCTGGATCCCGCCACGTATCGAGCAACGCCGCTGCACTCGCACCTTTATCGAGGAAATGAGCGCGAGCCTCGTCGACGGTCCACCACTCCTCACGCAGCTCCCTACGCTGCGCGGTGAGCGCGTGCATCGCTTGCTCGAGCTGCTCGGCGAGTGTTGCGGCGCCGCGACCGGCAGGATCGGAGAACGACACGCGCTGCGCGAAGCCGAGCGACGGCCCCATCTGAAGGCGCAAGGGTGGCTCGAGGTGCTCGGCCGCTTCCAGCGCGAGCAAGGCAAGACTCTGCCGGTGTATGCGCTGCCCTTCCCAGTGACCGGTCGTGAGCGCCGCAAGGCTGCACGACGCGGTGATCGGCGTCGTCAGCGAGACGGCCTTCTGGTCCATCAGGGCGGCAACCACGAGACGGCCCAGCATGCGTTCCGGGAGTAGCGCGCGAGCCTTAGTTCCGACAGGCACGACACGTGGGACACCGTGCAAGACCACCTTTGCGTCTGCGGAACGCGGCAGGGAGCGGTCGTGGAGCACGACGTGACGGGCTCCGCGGAGGATCGAGTCGTCGTTCACAGCTTTCTCATCGGGCTTGCACAGCACGTGCCTCTCTCGCCTCGATGGCCGCAGTCCTGTAGCCAGCGCACATTTTGCGCATCGAACGCACGAGCTACGCCCAGTCCTCCCGATCATCACGCGGCAACGTATGCGCGCTCGAAGACCAGGGGCACCCCATTGGCATCGCCGATGCACGGTACGGATCCATGATGGACACATCACTGAAATTCGAGGGCGTTCTCTCTCCGGTTCCGGTGCTCACCGTCCGTGGTTCCGAAGCGACGAAACCCAAGACCGCCCGACCGTAGGAGTAACCCATGAACTCGAAAACCGCTGCCATGAACAACAAGCCTTGCAACATCGTCGTGGGGTTCGACTTCTCCGAGCTCTCGGAGCGCGCTCTGCGAGAAGCCCTGGAGCTCGCCGCACGACGCCCGCCGACGGTGCTACGCGTCGTGGTCGTGGGGCTGCCGTCGACCACGATGCTCCTCTTGCCGGGCAGCACAGATCCGGTACCTGAAGCAGTAGCCCGCGACCGAGTTCGCAAGCGTGTGACGGAGATCATCGATGAGTATCACGCAACGCGCGGCCCGACCGGCGTCTCGGAGGTCTGCGTCTACGTGCTGCCCGGATTGTCTTCGGCAAATGCGGGCCACCTCATTGCCGAGGTCGCCAAGCACGTCGATGCCGAGGCCGTGGTCGTCGGCTCGCACGGACGCAGAGGGCTCGACCGAGTGTTGCTCGGCTCGGTTGCGGAGCACGTCGTGCGCGAAGCACCGGCGAGTGTGTTCGTGATCCGTCCTCCGGACTTCGTGCGAGGCGAAAAGGTCCCGGCGATCGAGCCCCCGCTCGCGCCCGGAGAACCGCACTTGAAGACCTTCACTCATCCCCACACGTACCACTACGCCGACAAGTCCGAGGAATACACCCGCCGCACGATGCCCGCGATTTAGGGGCACCGGCTCAGAACGACAGCATCATCGCCACAGCACGACCGCGGTGCGTGCTCCGCGTTGAAGCCCCGCTCATTCTCGGACAGCGCCAGCCACGCGAATGAGCGGACGTTGGAGCCGCCGTCGGCTGGCGCCGATCCATTCTGTGGGGTTGACGGGCCTGTTCGATACTCCGCCAGGCTCGCCTCGAGCGCGTCTTGCACGATAGTGTACTGAAGATACACGACCGAGAATGGTCACGGAAGTACCGAGCCGACAAGCTGCGGAATCGTGCGGCTCGGCAGCGAAATCCGCAGGCGTCGAATGAGCCACAAGTGGACCCTCGAACGCCTCGCCCAAGAGAGCGGTCTCTCGCCGCACTACCTCTCCACGGTCGAAACGGGGCGCCGCGACCCGAGCGTCTCGACCGTGGTTGCGATTGCGAAAGCGCTGGGAGCAGAACCAGGCGAGCTACTCGGAACAGTGAAAGGGCTGTCGCCTGCGAGCATCGAAGCTGCGCGGCTATTCGAGTCCCTGTCCGACGACGCGAGAGAAGTCGTTCTTCGAATGATGCGGATTTTGCGGCGCCGGCGGTGACGTGCCGAGCTGCCGCCGATAGGCGGTCGCGAGGACGAACAAGTACGCGCATCCGAACCGGAACGCGGCCGAGAAAGTCTGCTGACCGTCGAGGACGGCGTTTGCCCTCGCTACCTGCCGCGCCCGTCCTCGATCTTCCCGCTCCAGAGCGCGGCGGGATCCGCGCCGGCGCGGACGCGGCTAGCTCGCCCCCTCCAACGGGGTCGAAACACCACTTCGAGAGCATCAAAGAACGGCCCTGCTCTTTCGATGATTGACGCGGACTCGGCGTCTCACGCATCGCTGCTAGCTCCATCCACTCGTCCCTGCGCTGCGGTGTGCCCGCCAGAAGCGCCCTCTCGCGGAGCCGTCGACGAGTGCTTGAAACCGCGGGAATTCGACCGAGAATCTGTCCGCCGGTGCTACCGTGTCCACCGTGCCGTCCCAGCTCCATGAGGCACTGCTGTTGCTTTTCCGGAATCGGCCCGAGCTCGCGCCGGAACTGCTCAGAGATGCGCTCCACATCGAGCTGCCCTCGTACACGGAAGTACGGCTCGAATCTGCGGACCTGACGGAAGTCGTGCCGTCGGAGTACCGCGCCGACCTCATTGTACTCCTCGTTGATGGCGAGCCGGTGCTTGCAATCGTCGTGGAGGTGCAGCTCGCCCGCGATGACCGGAAGCGCTTCACGTGGCCCGTGTACGTCGTCGGATGCCGCGCGCGCTTCGAGTGTCCCGCGGTCGTGCTGGTAGTGACCCCGACGGAAAGCGTCGCGCGATGGGCAGCAACGTCGATCGCGCTGGGTCCGGGGAGCGTGCTGCAACCACTCGTGATCGGACCGGACGCAGTACCGGTAGTGACGGACCATGCAGCCGCCACCCGGGAGCCGGAGCTGGCTGTACTTTCCGCCTTGGCGCACGACGCCGATCCACCCGAACAGGCCGCGCCAGTGGCGCTTGCGGCTTTGGCGGCCTGCCTCGGCCTGGAAGACGAGAGGGCTCTGCTATACTCGGACTTGCTCCGGGCCCTCCTCGGGGCAGCAACTCGGTCGGCACTGGAGACGCTCATGCAATCGCAAGGATACGAGTTCCAGAGCGAATTCGCCCGGAGGCACACCGCGCATGGCAAAGCTGAGGCGGTGCTCGCCGTGCTCGATGCTCGAGGGCTAGCCGTTTCCGCGCCCGAGCGGGAACGCATCCTCGCGTGCACGGATCTCGCGACCCTCGAACAGTGGGTGCGACGCGCGGTCACGGCCGGCTCAGCGAGCGAGCTGCTGGGCTGAGGCGCTCCTCATAGCCGTTATTCGTCGCCCGAAGGCAGCCAAGCCGTGCTCGGTGAAGATGACACCGGGCGAAGATCTGGAACGGGGCTCACTATCGGTCGGCGAGGATCACGCATTCACTCGAAGCGACCGGCAACCTTCCGGGGTCCAATTCCTCGCAGGGCATGAGAGAGCTCGACGACGGCGATCTACGTCCGTCCTTCGGAGCGAGCTGCCCGGGCCGTCTTGGAGGGGAGGGGTGCGCTCTGAAAAAAATAGTTGCCTGGCTACGTTTTCTGGCTACGTCATTCAGCAGCAAGAAAGGGAGACCAGCATGTTCAAGTTTTTCAGAATCAAATCAGTCGGGTGCGAAGGGAGGGACTCGAACCCTCACAGGAGTTACCCCACTAGCACCTCAAGCTAGCGCGTCTGCCATTCCGCCACCTTCGCGTGGGGTTCCCTGGGGCAATGCCGGGGCAATCCAGCTGCTCAAGGGAGAGCGGATCTAGCTCGCCAAGCTCCAGCTCTGCAAGGGCTTTTGCGGTCTGGCGGTACTTCAGCAGCTGCGTACTTTTGTGCCCGGTCCGCTGCCGGACGAAGTCCTCGTTGCGGCCGTTCGCCAGGGAGATGGTGACGAACGACCGCCGGAAGCAGTGGAGCCCGAACGCCCCCTTGAGCGGGCCCGTCGAGTAGAGGTCCGCCCGAGTGAGCCCGGCCTTCTTCAGGTGGGCGCGGACCGTCTCCGCCATGTGGTCGGGGCTCAGTGGGCGCCCGTGCTCGTCGGTGAAGACCGGGTCCTCGGGATTCGGCTCGCCGCCGAGCTCCCGCGTGCGGAACGCCTTCCAGGCTTCGAGCGTCTCCGCGACGCCCTCGGAGAGTCGCCACCAGCGCGGGTGGTCGGTTTTGTTCTCGTCGAGGCTGACGGTCTCGTTATCGAGGTCGAGGTCGCTCCACTGCAGCGCGGCCGCTTCCCCTCGCCTCATCCCTTCGCGGTGAAGGAACCCGTAGAGCACGCGGTACGCGAGCGGCACCTCCTCGCACGCGAGCAGCGTGCGGTCCTCCTCCGGATACAGGACCGGGAATCGCTTCTGCGGCCCGACCTTCGGAAGCCAGCCGCGTGGCAATGGGTTGCGGTCGATGTAGCCGGCGAGCTCGGCGAGGTTGAGCACGCGGTTGACGAGTCCGGCGTACTGACGACGCGTCTCGCGTGACAGCTCCGTCTTGCCCTTCGGGATGGGGAGCTTCCGCATAACGTCATCGCAGTGCGCCCGCGTGATCTCCGTAACGCGGACGTTGCCGATCACGGGAAGGATCCCCTTATCGAGACGTTGCTTGACCGTCGCGAGGGAAGCTTTGAGCTTCGCGACGTGATCTGGAAACCGCGTGTGCAGATCGCCCGACGTCCACTCCTTCGCGACCGTCTCGAACGTCGGCGCCTCCGGCACGCCCGTGCCTGCCGGGATCTGCCCGCCGAGCAGCTCCTCCGCGACGGTTAACGCGTTGTTCAGGGACCGCTCGGACGCCGCAGCGACGAGCCGGAGCGCCTCCAGCGAACGCGCCTCGTTCGCGCCGGCGAGCTTCAGCTGCTTCGCGATCTTCGCAAGCAGCGTCGAGCGATCTTCCGCCGTCGGGTCATCCGTGCACGTCGGTAGGTCGAATGGCTCGCGGCGCCCGAACGCGCGGATCCGCGTCGAGTAGTTGCCGAGCGAATCCTTGCGAACCTCACCGGTGGTTTCGTGTCGGGGCATCCTTCATGTCTCCGGAAAGCAGAAAACCCCGGAGCCGAAGCCCCGGGGTTCTCGCGTCAGTGCAGCGTCTCGCGCCTGCGTCGAGCTCGTTGTTCTCGTTCGCGAACGCGAAGTTCTTCAACTTGCGCCAGCTTGCGCGCCAGCGCGCGGGCCCGACATTGTTCCTTCCGTAGGAGCGATTCCGACATCGTCGAACGCACGACGCGACCGAACGTCGAAATGTGCGCGTGCTCCTTCGTCCAAACCCGATACGTGTCGAGGCAGACCACGTTCGTCGTGAACACGGTCAGCCCGTACTCGAGCCACGGGTCGTCCTCGATGAGCTTCGCCAGCGTGCTCACGACTTCACCTTGCTCCCGGTGCGCGCGAAACGGTCACGGACCCCTTTGGGGAGGAGTCTGTTGAACTCGAGCGCGAGCTCCTCGCAGACAAACGGTTCTGTGCCGTAGCGCGCGGAGCGGAGGTTGAAGGACATGGCCTGCCCGACGTACAGCCGAGCGAGCAGCATCCCATTCCAATCTTCGATAGAGGCCAGCGCCGAAGGTGTCGGCATCGAGCGGGCGCCACGCGTCGACAGAACCCGCAGTTTTGGACGTCGCCTTCTTCCGGACTTGGTTGTTGCTAGAGAACGTGCTTCCTTCTTCTTGGCCATGATGGTCACTCCTTCGTGGTCCCGGGTCCCGGGCGCTAACGACGCCGCGGGCCCGCTTTGGGGTTCAGCGTTTCGGTTTGCCGATCTTGAGCTGACGTTCCATCGCCTCGATTCCCTGTTCGAGCACCGCGCGCGCCGCGGTTCCCCGCTTCACGTCGGCGCCGTGGGCCGCCTTCGACATGGCTTCCGCAAGCCGGTCGAGCCGCTCGAGAGTCGTCCCATCGACTCGGATGGTAATGGTGGTGTCAGTCATGATCGGTGCTCAATGTGTACATCGTGCACTAATGCCTACGCAAGCCTTATTTCGCAGAATGCGGGGGCTGGGTCATCGTCGTACGAGAGGCCAAGCGCTGCCGTTGTCACATCGGACGGTCGCGAAACCGACGTCTCTAAGCTGCTGGAATGTCCCGTCCTTCTTCCAGGACTCAGCGAGAACGGGACATCGCTGCGGATCTAGACTTGGAACGAATATCTCCGCATTCGCGCCATCCGTGCGGCCCATCTCGCCGACTACCATCACTTCGCTGATTCGCTTGCGAAACTCTTTTTGGTTGTACGCTAGTAGTTGGCTTGCTTCTGGCTCGGGCACGTGCTGAACGGTCTGATTTGCTTGCAGCAGATGCGCGTTCAGCATGGCGAGTGTCCGAAACTCGGGTCCACGGAGCCGGTCGAACGTCTGCCACACGCCCTGCACAGCCCGTAACCGCTCCTGTTCCGGCGTTACTGGGCGCAACAGAGCCTCGGCAGCGGTTAGGTCGTTCGTAGTAGTAGTAAGCGCCTGCACGAGATCCCGTTCTTTCTCGACGTCGCGTTCCATAGATCGATCGATTGCCATCTTGCCGATCATTCCAAGTGCCGCTACGCCGCCCAAACCAACCACCAAGCGCTTGAGGTTCATCGGAGCATGATACCCAACACCATTGAACCACGGGCCCTCGTTGGGACTTCGGCATTGGCTGATGTCTGAACGCTATTGCTCATCGCGCCGCTTCCCAAGCCTCCCGCGTCTTCGCGATAGCCGCTTCCCCGGCGACCACTCGCATGGACGCGGTTGCGCGAAGTTTTGACTACGCGTCGGATTTGAGGTGACGGCGAGGGGCGCGAGCGTCGAGCATCGCGAGCATGACGGACTACCGAATCAAGCGTCACTTGCTGACCAACGCCGAAGGGGACAGGGGTATCGTGTTGGAACCGCCGAGTGGCGAGGACTGGAGCATTGAGCACGTTGCCGTGGATGAAGTCCAGGGGCAGAAGGTCGCGTACGTCACTTGGGTTCGCCAGAAGGATGACGTCGACGCGCAGCAGGACGAGACTGACGATCTGAGCGTCGGGGGCATTTCGAGACAGGGAGGGCGAGTACTCGGAGGGTAGCGTCACCGCGCCGCCCTCAAGGCGCTCTCGTAGTTCCGTTTCAACTCGATGAACGCCGCATCCGACCCGCCGCCATCCGGATGCGCCGTCTTCACCCGCTCGCGGAACGCGCGTTTCACGTCATCGCGGCTCGCGCCGGCGGAGAGCCCGAGCGCGACGAGCCCGCTATCCGCCTCGAACGCAATGCGGCCGCGCTCTCTGAGCTCCCACACGGCCCGGCGCGACTCGTCCATTTGTTTTGCCGCCGCGCCCGTGTAGATACCGTTGTTGGGAACGTGCTTGCAGGGCGCTGCGCCGAAAGGTCGCTGCAACTCGGCCAGCGAACACGAACGCTCGCGTCCGTTGAAGCGGAAATAGACGCGCTTCTTCGTCATCCGCGTGACGTCGAGCGGGCGGAGCTGCCCGGTGAGATCCATGTAGAAAACGAGCTTCATGCTTCGCCCGCGAACCGCATTGATTCCGGCGCGAGCAAGACGGGCAGCGCCGAGTGCACTACCTCCGGTGTCGCCCTGCCAACGCCGCCGTCCCAACAGTAGTGCGCCTTCAGCAGCGGTAGGTTATCCACATCGGCCGGTTCGACGACGACCTCGTTGCAGCGTTCGCAGTGCCAGTGGACGTTGGTCATGATTCTCCTTTTGTTGTTTCGAACCCTCGCCCCGGCCCCGACCCGATGAGGTCCGCCACGACGGGCGTGCCAGCGCGGTGACGGACCAGCATCAGAGCTCCCACGCCTCTCTGGCTCGCGCCATCGCCGCTTCTCTCGCTGCCCACCGCGCCAGGTCCCAATCGCAGCGGAAGACGGCTAGGACGCAGCACAGCACGTAGCCCGCGGCGGACGAGACCGACGGCGCGGGCTGATTCACTTCGTCACCCCAGCTCACAACTGATTCGTCCTGCCACCGTGCGGCTCCGGTGGCGTCACCGGCATATTGTCGACGTGCACATTCAGCGTCGAACGCCGAAACGCCTGCATGTGTTGGTTTAGCGACCGCATCTCTTCGAGAAGCTCTTGGTCGTTCTTGGAGAGCTTCTCCGAGGATTCCGGTGCCTTCACGAGGCCGGCAATGTCAGGGCGGCCCTTTTGAAGCCAGAATCGCACTGCACGCATCGAGTCGTCCGAATCCGGAGTCGCGGGGTTCGCCTGCGCCGTGGGCTTCTGGGGATAGAGCCGGTCGTACTCCTCGGGCGTTGTCGCCTTCGACGGGCCGTTCCAGACATCGTGCCACACGCCCTTGATGCCGCCCGGCGTGCGCATGACGTCCTTCGTGAGCTCGTAGCTCTGCCAGGCGGTCGCGCCGAGCCCCGTGGCGGCGAGGAGGCCCACGCCTGCGACGCCCATCGCGGTTGCGCCTGTCGCCGCGCCGGCGGCACCGACCGCGCCACTACTGCCGACCGCTGTGATGATGCCGAGGCGTGCGGCGACGGTCGTAATGATCGTCTCGATGCCAGCGCGGAACGCCGACTCGATGCCACCGCGAGTGATGGCCGCCAGGATGGCGGCGCCGATCGCCTGCTTGGGATTGTCGACCATCCATGTGGCCACTTTCCCAGCGGTCTCGGCGAATGCCAAGATGGCCGGCTCAAGCTTCTCGAACGCCGGCAGAAGTTTCGCCTGCACGCCTGTCGCGACATCGTCGAGCTGCGTCTGGAAGATCTTTGCCTTCGATGCAGCCGTGTCCATCTGCGCGGCGAATTCCTTGTCGACCTCTCCAGCGGACATCGCGCCATGCTTCAGACTGTCGAAAGCGGCCTCTACTGCCTTCACCCCTGCCTGTAACGAAGCCGAATCCGTCTTACCACCAGTGGCGGCATTGAAAACTTGCTCGAACGGTCGGACCACTCTACGTGCACGCACATCAGCGAACAGCTTGCCAAGCGCTAGGTTGTTGCCCTTCGTGGCGACGAGAGATCTTGTGACTAGCTGTTCCGGAGTGAGCGTCGCGTAGTCCTTGATCCCAGCTGCAACGAACTCCTTCACGCGCGCATTTTTGGAAAGCGTGTTTGCGAAACCAGTTACGCTGGTCGCCGCCTCTGCCGGATTGAGGCCAAACTTCTGCGCCGCAAATTGCGCCATCGCGGAGAGCTCGGCGATGTTGTTGGTGGTGTCTCCCTTGAATTGATGCGCAGTGCCAGCGATCTTGCCGATCGACTTGGCGAAGTCGCTCATCTCGGCGGCACCGAGCTTGCCTTGGCCAGCAAGGAGACGGACAACGGCGAGCGTGTCCTCCGCTTTCGTGGGCGTCTCGCCCATCTGCGCATTGATCTTCGCTGCTGCACGAGAGACGTCGGTCAGGTCGGCGTTCGTGGCCTTGGAGATCTTGCTCAGATCTCCCATGAGCTTTCGCGATTGATCGAGATCGCCCGTGACGCCCACGAATGCGCGTGCACCTTGCAGGACGTCCGTCGTGTCCATGCCGGTGCGGAGAGCGACGTCTTTCGCTTCGTTCTGGAGGACGGATGCCGAGACGCGGGTGTTGTTCGGGCCTGCGACTTCGCCTGGTCGAAGTTCGTGAAATCCCGAGTTCGAGAGCGCGGTCGCGATGGTCTCGCGTTCCACGTTGCGGGAGATCGCGCCACTGAGTGAGAGATCGACACCGAGTCCGCGTGCGAGCTCGCTGGCAGTGCGCTGAGCCATGCTCGCGAGAGGCGCGTAGGGCACGAGCGAGCGGACTGCCTGCGGGCCGTGCGCGTTGCGAACCGATCGACGACCCGTCGGCGCGCGTTCTCCTCGCGACGAGCGGCGGCTTCGGCGGCACGAGCCTCGCGGGCGAAGGCGCGTTCTGCCGCATCGGCAGCCTTTTCGGATGCTCGCGCCCGGGCCTTGGCGGCTTGGTCAGCAGCGCGGGCTTCATCGCGCGCGGCGCGCTCGGCTGCACGAGCCGCACGTTGCGCCTCGCGCTCCTGACGTGCCGCGAGTCGGGTCGCCGCGGCCTCCTGCTTCGCCGCGGCCTTCTCGGTCTCCGTCACCGTCTTCCGCGTGTTCTTCGCGATCTGCTCGGCCGTGCGCTCGTTGGCTTTCGCGATCATCTCGTTCGCCTTTTGTGCGCGCTGCTCGATGGTGGCGAACGATTTCTCGACGCTCGCATCGATAGCGCAACCCAAACGAATCAAAATCGGGGCGTCGTCGCTCATGTGCTAAACCTCAGGTTGTGTTCGAGCTGTTTCTGCTTTTCGCTGAGTGGAAGATCTTCGCCTACGCCGTCGGCGCCTACGGCGCGTTCGTCATCGTGAAATGGATCGTCAACACGATCCGCGAGGCGATCGACGGCACGATCGACGCGCTCGAAGCCACGAAACATTTGCGTCGGTGACATCATGGGAAGAGCGGCGATAGCGGCGCCGATGGATCCGTCGGGAGCGACTCGTAGAGCTGGATGCCCTTCAGGGTGATCTGCACGAATTGGACGAGCGGCGGCCATGCCTGACTCTGCGGAAGTGTCGGCGGCCGTGGCTGACCAACCTTCGAGGGATCCGGACCCTGCGTGTACGAGATCAGGCCCGGTGTGCCTGCCCAGGCATCGAGGATCGCCGAGCTCGTCGCATCTGTCGGAAGACTCGAACGCGGCACGCCGGCGCCAAGGCCATTGGCAGCATACGGCGCGTAGATTTGCGACATCAGAGTACGCTTTTGCTGAAGCAGCGGGGTCGGCATTTCTCATTCTCTTTCGGCGAACCCGATCTCGCTCAACGTGGTGTGCGCCAACCCGCTCCAAGTCCTGTCCAGCGCGGTGGTCGGTGCGTTCATGAAGTCTTCGATTGCTCGATCGCGCTGCTCGGCCGTCGTCGGCATCGGACGCGAGAGTGCGCGAGCGCACTGGTACGCCGCGATCTCGAGCGGATCGACGACCGGCGACGGCCGCGCCGCTTGGATCTCCCGCGCACGAGCGCCCTCGTCGTAGACGAAGCGCGGCGGGATGCTGTGCGTTGAAAATTTTCGACTACTCACGAAATCCTCCCAATTAGGCGCCTGCCCACTCCCCGGAGACCATCAGCTGGAAAAGCTGGTGAGAACTTTTGGGCGCCAGCGAGATCTCCGAGGAGGGGCAAACGTGGGTTCGAGCAGCCGGAGCGCACATGCCGACCAAAGCGATGCGCACCGGTCGTGACACCACTACGTCACGACGGCGCTGGAGAGCCGCTGCTCGAGAATCTGTCATCGGTGTGCGTCCCACCCTCTCGCGCGCAACAGCCCCGCCAACCGATTTGCTTCCGCCGCGTGCTCGGGCTTGAGCGTGGACGGATCTGCGGCTTCGAACGCGGCGATATCCTCGTTCTGCTGCTCGGGGGTAAGCGCGGCGCCTTCGCGGCCGACTGATTTTCTCATGTGATAGGCCATGTGCGAGAAAATCGGCCCAGCCTCGGCGTCACTGCGTGCCTCGTTCGCGAGGCGGATGGCCGCGGCCTGCCTGGGATCCATCCGCGCGAGCTCGCTCGGAGTGTGCCCGCTCGGGAGTTTCGGTTCTTCGAGCTGTCGTCCATTCATCCAGGTAGTCATTGGTGATATTTCCTTTCACTGTGCCGTGCCAGTGCACGAAAGTGTCCAGGTGCCTGCGTCCTCGACGAGCCAGCGGATGCGAACCCAAAGGTCCGCATTGCAGGCTGCAAGATCTGTGATCCCGCTCGCCGGCATCCGCTCGGGCCCGCTCGTGAGGCCGGTGAAGTACACCGTTTCGGAGAGCGTGTGCCATGTCGCGGAGTCCCTAGAAGTCTCAATGTAGAAGTGTGCGCGAGCGCCGATGAACTGCGGAGTGAGCGTCGGGCGGGCGTTGATCGAGAGGCGCAGCACCGAATACGATGAACTGTCCACCGGGGTGGACGAACCGGCGCCCGATATGGTGGTCGATGCCTGGACGGTGATGGCGCTCATCGGACGAGCTCCCGCGGTGCAGCGACGCGCATCTCGAAGATCAATTTCGCTGAATTGCCTTCATCCTGGATGAAAATGCGCGTCCCAAAACCGCTGTGGATGTGAGGAGTCAACTGCTGTGTGACGTCCGTGAGGATCATCGGCACCGTGGCTTTGCCGGCGCGCTCGACAAGGCCCAGGTAGATGGCCAGATTGTCAAATGTGATGGCTTCGGAGTTCCGATCCTGCAGATGGGAATGGATGCATTCGAGTTGTTCCAAGATTGTGTTCTGGAAGTCGGTGATGATGCCCATCAGGGTGGACACTTCTTGTTCGACTGCCTCACCGCGACCGTTCGTCAGAACGCGCGGACGCAATTGCTCGAGGCGCTCGCAATCGCGAATGCGCTTCGCCGCCTGGCGAACGAACTGATGCTCGTCGCAGGCGTTCTGCAGGGCCGTTTCGGCGTGAGCCTGGATGCGCTTGCGCGCATTCAGAATGCCGTCCAGGCGGGCGAGCTCCTCCTCGTTGCCGGATGCGGTCGCTTTGGCGACCTGCTGCGCGATTTCCTCGACGGCCGCCGTTGCTTTTGAGAAAGCGGCCTCGAGTTTTTGGATCTCCGATTCGGCCGCGGCCGCTTTTTGCGGCAGACGCGGATCTTGTTCGGCGCGGGCAACCTGCTGGCGCGCGTGCTCCTCTGCTGCACGCGCTGCCTTTTCGTCGGCTTCGCGCTTCTGTTGCATGATGTAGTCTAGTGATGGCATTTCGTTCTCCTGAATCACCGCCGCATCGTGCGGACGGACGTGGTCGGTTTGGTGGTTGCGGCAAGCGCGTAGGCTGCCGCTGGAACATGTCGAAAAGGTGTGAGGTCGAAGACGCGAGCTCTCGCCGCGATGCCCTTCGACGGAACGATGCGGGTCGCGTAACCGAGAGCCTTCGCCTCGTTGGCGGTCATCCAAGTCTCGCGGGCCATCGCGTCAAACACGTTTGGCAACGACTGCCCGGTGCGTGCCGAGTAGATGCCGGCGAGCTGACCAGCGCGCTTGTCTAAAATATCGGCCGTCTTCCGGAGCTCGGCCGCATCGCCGAGCGCCAAGCTCCATGGGTTGTGGATCATCATCATGGCGCTTTCAGCCATTACGATTTCGTCGCCGCACATACAGAGCACCGAAGCGATCGATGCGGCCAGGCTATCGACGTGCACGATCTTCCGCGCCGGGTGCTGGGCGAGCAGGCTGTACATGCTCAAACCTTCATCAACGAGGCCGCCGGCGGAGTTGATGCGCAATTCGATCGTCTTGGCGTTCTTCGCCGACGACAACCGGTCGAGCACCTGCTTCGCGGTCGGGCTGTCGCCGCCCAGGCCGACGACGTCGTACACGTCGAGCTCGATCGCATCGCCTTTCTCGGCGAGCGCGTAGATGCAACGCGACTTCGGCAAAGCGTTCGCGAAGATGCGCGGCTGACGGCGGAACATTTCGCGCATCGCGAGAAGAACGTGAATGTCGATGCGGCCGGCGCGATACTCCTCCTCGAAGGACTCGAGCGGCATCGCGCGGAGGGGCGTCGTACGGTACGACGCAGTGCGATTTTCTTTGGGATTTTCGGTCATTTGACAATTCTCCCGGTCAGAGTCGTCCGCGTTCTGCGGTGACTCTCATGATCGTGGCTAGGTCGACGCCGGCGACGCTCAGGTCCGGCGCCTCCGCGGGCGCGTCACCTTCGAGCATCGCGTGCGCCAACGTGACGAGGCACGACGCGTAATCGAAGCCGTTGGTCTCGTACTTCGTCGCGCCGGACTGCAGCAGGCGAGCACGGAGCGTCGTGAGCTCCCGGCGTAGACGCGGGTGCTCAGGCAACATGAGCTTGCCCTCGCGCATCAACCGGCGCAGCAGTTGAATCGCTTCGTCTTTCGAGCCGAGCGACCAATCGTAAAAACGGAAGTCGCAGCCAACGTCACCGAGGCAGGCTTGCAGACCGGCGCTCTCGCGCTGATCGCCAAGCACCGCCCACGCGCCGACCTGAGTCGCCTTCGTGGCGAGGATCTGGGCGATGTCGCTCAGCGTGACGGTGCGCTGTTCGGCGCCGCTCCAGCCGCCGATCTCCGTAACGACGACTTCGCCGCGCGTCGTCTGATAGCCGGCCATGAACGCAAAGTCGTCCTGCTCACGAAGTGAGCTCGCGTCGGTTGTCAGGAACCCCATCCCGCGCGTACCGGACGGGACGCGGCCGAAGCACGCGAGCGCGTCGGTGACATCGAACGCGACGGAGACCGTCTGACCTGGAACGGCGAGGTACTCGCGCGACCAGATCGACGGATTTGGCTCTCGGTCTCGCGTCTGCTGTTCGGTGACACTCGGGTTTGCAACCCAGGTCGGCGCGTAAAACGTGAGCTGCGCGTCCGTGTCGCCATCCGCGAAGAGACGGGCGTGCTCGTCCAGCTCACCAAACGGCGACGAGATCAGGAACTCCCTGGCCTCCGGGTGAGTGACACACATGGCGCGTAGCGACGCGAGCACCTCACTCGCCGGATCGGCGGCATCGTCGTCGGCGTTCCATTTGGCGAGCTCGTCCGCGACGAAACCGATGCAGCGGAAGCCCGAGACGGCGCCGACACGACAGGCGAACGACTTGAAGCCGATCCCGAACCCATCGATGGTGACGGTGTTGCCCGCACGCTGACACGGGATGCCCATCGCATTGAGCCGGGCCTCGATTTGGCGCGGACGCTGCGCGGCCTCGTCGAGGTTCTCCGAGACCCACGCGAAATAGTGCGTCTCGCCGACGGGGACTTTCCAATCGACACCGACCATCTCCGTCAACGCGAAGTCGAGCGCGGTCGTGCTCTTCACGCCGCCGCGGCCGACGCGCGCCACGAGGCGCATGACCGTCGGATGCGGGAGAAAGCGTGCCGCCGCCCCGTCCCAAAACGGCGTGTGCGGATGGGCGCCGCGGCTCACCGCGCGCTCGGAAAGCGATCGGAAGAACTGAAGCCGCTCTGGTGAAGCGGTCATGGTGTCTCCTTCGGCCTGGTCATCAGGCGACGGATGCGCTCGACGGGTGACTCGCCAGACGGGCGCGAAGTCGCCTCACGGACGCACAGCTCACGAGCGCCGAGCAGATGCGACCGAATCTCGGCACCGAGCCGAGCACCTAGTGCCAGGTCGCCAGCCGCATACGCCGCGCACGAGCCGGCCATGGCACGTGCTGCAGCCTGGACGAGCGCCGCCGCGTTGGACGGGCAGATCCCGCCGCCGCAGTCGGAGGCGAGCCGCGCAACCTCGTGCTGAGCAAATTCGAAGGCGGCGTCCATGTAGGGCGCGAGCGCCGCTGGGGTCTCGTGGAGCCCGAGTCGCTGCAGAGCCCGGAGCTCGCGAGAACGAGCAGCCCTGGTCAGCCCGCCAATGCGCCCGAGCTTCGATGCCGAGGCCGAGTCCGCCAGCGTACCGTTGGCGCGTCTGCGGACGTCTGGTGCAGCCGGAGCGGGTATCCCGGCAGGAGCCGGCACGCCCACCGGCTGCTCGCCCGCCGGCAAAACCTCGATGCGAGGCACGCCGCGACCAGCACCATGGCCGGATCGGAGGGCCATCAGGACGCGCCTCCGAAGGGGCAACCCATGGGGCAATGGCGGATCGTAGAAGACGGAATAGGCATCAAAACGGCTGAAAAGCAGCGGACTCGTAGTCCGACGCCACGAACGACCTCGACGAATCGCCCAGATCTGGCCATCGAAGGGGTCAGATCGGCACGGACGTTGCTATGCGCGCGGACGGCCGCGCCAGCGCGCGCACCATCGCGATTCCGGGTCGTGGTCGACGGATTCGCGCGCGGGTGGAGCTCGCCGGCGTCGTCCGCCTCGTCGTAAGCCTTCAGCAGGTCGACGAACCACATGGCCTCGCGGCCCTTCGCGACACCGCCGCCCGGAAGCGAAAACTCGACCTCTGCGGCCGCCGTCAAACCGGCGAATCTGCTTGGCAATCGCTCCAAATAAGTACCCAAATCGCCGCGATCGCGGCCGCCGTTCGTGAGCGCTCGAACCACCCCGCGCTGGCTCACGAGATGCCGCCCGTCCTCGAGCACGTAGCAGTCGAGGAGTCCGTCGAAGAGCTTGCCCTCGTAGGGCGCCCGTAGCCGTGTCATTCGGCCGCTCCTTCGCTCTGGATTGCCTGGCGCTCGACGTCGGCTGGGGGCACGACGGGGCACGACGGGGCACCAGTTTCATGAACTTTGTCTTCACCCGTACGTGTAGAAAAGTTCTCTGTAGAGGTGACCCCTGGTGACCCTCCTGCACCGGCCGAGGTTTGGGGTCCTCATTGGGTCCGAGCAGGCGGACCTTCTTCCAGATGCGAACGCCGTTGGACTTCCCGTCTTCGGCCTTCTCGTCTTCGCGAAGTCGTTCAGCGAATTCCTTCGGACTCACTGGGCGAACACCGTTCTCTTCGCACCACGCTTCGTACGCCTTCCGCAACTCATCCCGCTTCACGCGAATGTCGTCGTCGTTCTCGAAGACGCAGCACTCGTCGAAGAACCGTGCGACGCGGTCCATTTCGGCGTGGTACGCCGCGGTGCTCTTCTCTACGGCCGTCGCGGTGCCGAGCCCAGCGCGCTGCCATTCCAGGCAACCGCGCACCGCCCAGGCGAGGATGGCGGGACCCGCGGCCGCAGGGTCGCTCAACGTCGCCTTGACCTTCGGGTCTTTCTTCGGAATCGGCTGCACGAACGGGATCCGCTGCACGCGAGCCCACATGCCGGCGTCGTCCTCGCGAGCCGCCGGCGCGACCTCTGCCGCCAAGAGGATCTTGAACGTCGCGCGGAAGCTGACTTCGGCCTCGTACTTCGCCGCCGCTGTGATGACGTCTCCGCCGACCACGCGCTTGATGAGCGCCTCGTCCCAGCGTCGCCCCTTCTTCACCTCGACGCTCGACACGAGCCGCGCCCCGGCGAGGCGCACAAGGTCGCCGCGGTTGCCGCCGCTCACTGTCTGCTCGAGCCACGTCGAGAAATCGGCGGTCTCCGCGTACGTGCCCCACGTCGCGGTGAGTGCGTCGATGAACGTGCTCTTGGACGTATTGCTCGGGCCGAAGACGAAGAAGAACTTCTTCTCGTTGGCGAGGCCCGTCAGTGCGTAGCCGGCGAGACGCTGCAAGTAGCTGGCAAGGTCGGCGTCGCCGCCGGTCGCATCGACGAGGAACTTCTCCCAGGCATCAAGTTTCGCGTCGGCGTCGTATACGACGGGCGCGAGCTTCGTCAGCAGATCGGCGCGCGCGTGCTTTCGAAGGACGCCCGTGCGAAGGTCGATCGTGCCGTTCTCGACGTTCAGCAGCATCGGATCGGCGTCGAGCTCGTGCGGCATCACGGGGACGCCGAGCTCCGATTGCGCGAGCGTCACCATCGCCTTGATTCGTGCGCCGTCTTCGCTCTTGACTGCGTGCTTCGCCACGGCGCGGGCGTGCTCTTCATCACGGGCGTGTTCGGCTTCGCCGTAAATGCCGCGCACCGTCTGTTTGGCGAAACGGAGGACTTCGCCGGTCTCGTCGGTGCTCCAGCGCTTGCCGTCCCACACGAACCACTTGCGGCGCGGCGGGCAGAACCGGATCCGGTCACGGAAACGGGCCACGAGCCTCTCGGCGTTCCCGAGATCCGTCAGCTTGAACCCCGGCCCCACGACAGGAACCGTCCCGTCTTCGAGATCCTTCGGGGCGCGACCTTGCTGCGCGAGCTCATTGTCGTCAGGCGCTCTCATTCGCGAGGCTCCCGGAGCTGCGGCGGATCGAGATCGTCAGCGACGACTCGCAGGCGCTCAGCCATCGTCACGCGATCCATCTCGCTCCAGCACTCAGGCGGGTTCGAGATCCCGGCGAGCAGGAATTGCATCCACAACTCGGCCTTCACGGCCGCCACGATCTCCGCGATCAGCTCGCGCTTGTTCTTCTCGCGCTCGAGCTCCGTCACGGACACGCCTCCATGTGGCACTTCTCGTGCGCCGTCGCGTCTTCATCTGAGTAGTACACGACAGACGCTCCGCGCCGGATCAAGTAGCCGCACCAAAAACAACGGGACCAAACCCGCGCGACGATGAACTTCACTTTTTGGGGCGTGGAAGCCATTAGCGTCGCGCCCTCCGCTGATTCGCCGCCCGAACCTCGCAACGGAAGTGCGTCAGGTAGTTCGTGTGCACGGAAACGAGCTCGCCGAAACGAACATGCTCGAGGCACTCGGCGCACAGCTGCGGAAGATCCTTCGCCTCGGCCGCACGTACATGCGATTGCGTGTGTGCGGTCATCCCGCCCTCCGAACGCGCTCGCGCATCTCGGCGAGCTCGTCCGCCGCCGTTCGATCCTCATTTGAGGATCCACCCGTCGAGCGCCGCTCGATCGCCGCGACCAGCTCGCTGGCCAGATAAAGCGCGATCCGACCGACCTTCCGCGGCTTCACGCCGAGCTCGGCGGCCAAGTCCTGCACGCAGCGCCACGAGCGGCCCATGACCGCTTCGGCGTTATCGCGCCCGACGTAGAGAGCAGCTGCGCGATTGCTCACGCGATGCTCCCCTGACTGAGGCGATCGAGCGACTGCTTCACGATGGCGCGAGTCCCCGGGTACACACCGAGACCCGCCATGCAGCGCATCAGCGTGCGATCAGCGACACCGAGCAGGACGGCGGCCTCGCGCTCGCCACGCTGCTCTACGAGCTTGCGAACGCGGGCGCGGTCTGTATCATCGAGCGGCTGACCAAGAGGCTTAGGTCGGGACATCGGCAAACCTCCGATGTCCCCCTGATTACCGGTCGCGCGGCCCTTCGACTAAAGGACATATTCGCGAGAGCGTGTCCCCTATTTCGTTCGCCGCTTCTTCCGTCGCTTCTCGGCCTGCTTCAGGGCGTCCGCTGTGACTTTCGGCAGTCCTCCCTTGTGGAACAGCCGCGCCGTCGCCTCGTACTTGTCTGGTGCGCCATCAGCAGCGTTGCCGCGCTTGCGCCGCCACGCTCGTATCGCCTCTTCCGTCACTTCGGTGCCCGGCTCCTTCAGGCCGAGGATGACGAACGAGTCGCGAATGATGGTGACCTCGGTCTCTGTGACGTCCCCGTTCTGCTTCCCGAGCTCGACGAGACCGTCCCAGAGGTCGCCCCGAATGAGCTCGTCGGTGATCACCCCTTCCGCGATGTCCCGGACCTCGGCGATCCTTCGAGCGATCTTCTCTCCGTCCCACCGCCCATCGCTGGCGTAGCGGGAAACCCACGAAAGGAAGTACGCGAGCGCGGCCGCGTCCTCCGAGAGCTTCGAGCCCATGCCCTACCCGTCCTTCCGCCTCCGCCGGGCGTCCAGCGGCACGACCTTGGCGCGCGCCTCCCGCCGGGCCTGGAGCTCCGCCGCGAGCTTCGCGACCGTCGTCCACTCCCCCGCTGCGGTCGCGCCCTTGAGCGCTTCCGCGAGGGCCAATTCGACAACATCGGCGGTCGATTCTTTGCCCCGAGATTGCCCCGGCGAGGGGTCTGGGCGTGTCTCGGCGTGAACGTCGTCGTTCACGTTCGAGCCTTTTTCGGCTGCGCCGCTCGTCTCGGCTCCGTCGGTGCGGCACCTCAAGCTAGCGCGTCTGCCATTCCGCCACCTTCGCGTGGGGGCCCGGGCTCTGGGCGGCCCGGGGAGCCGGAAGGTATGCGTTAGCGCATCGAAGTCAAGGGGTTGCGAGGGATGGGCGAAAGAAAGACGCTGGGCTTCCGTTCGGGCGACGGAGATTGCGTCGGCGCGAACCTACGGGCGCGCCCTTAGCGGGGTACGAGCGCGGAGAGGGCCTGGACGAGCTCGCCGATCTCGAAGGGCTTGCGGACCCAGGAGGTGATGTTCGGCGCGTCGATGTCGGGTGCGACGGAGCCGCTGATGATGACGACGGGGAGGCCGCGTTGACAGCGCTCGATGAGCGCGAGTGTCGTCGCCGGGTTCTTGCCGAGGGGCGAGAGATCGAGGAGCGCGACGTCGAAGACGCCGCGGCGAATGATGGCGTCGAGCTCCGTAATCGTGGACGCGGTCGCGACCAGGGCGCCTCGCGTGGTGAGACCGAGGTCGACGAGGGTCTGCACGGCGGGATCGTCTTCGAGAAGGAGGATGCGCATTCCGTCGAGCGCGGCGAACGGCGCCGTGCGGAACGCCGCCGACGCGGCCTCACCGAGGGGCCACGCGAGCTCGAAGGTGCTGCCCTGCGGGCCACTCTGTAGAAGCGACAGGCGACCGCCGTGCTTCTGCGCCAGCGCGTGCGCGTGTCGCAAGCCGATGCCCGCGCCGCCGGGGCGCGTCGACTCCGGCGAGCGAAAGAGCGACTCGACGCGCTCCGGTGCGATGCCTGGACCCGCGTCGCAGACGCGGAACGCCATGCAGTCGTTCGAGGCGTGCGTCACCAGGCGGACGATCGCACCGGGTGGAGAAAATTGGACCGCGTTGAGCAGCAGGTTGATCAAGATCTGCTGAGCGATGGGCGCCGCGCGCACGAGCAGATCGCTCGTTGCTTCGTCGTCGCACGACACGGAGACGCCACGACGAGCGGCTTCTTGCGCCACACCGAGCATGGCGTCGCGCGCGAGCGACAGCGCGCTGCGCGTGATGTTAGCTTCTTGAGTCTCCGCGCCGATTGCTCGACGCGCTATCGAGTGACCGAGACGCGCATGCGACAGCGCGACGTCGATCGCGTCCTTCACTTCGCCGCGCGGTACTTGGCTCTTTGCGCGATCGAGCCAACCGAGCACGACGGTTAATGAGTTGGATACCTCGTGCAGCGCGCCCGCTAGATCTGCACTCGGATCCGCTGGGGAGGCCGGCTCCATTCCCAGTCGTTTCACGGCAAACACACTATTACAGCGCGGCACCATGAACCAGTCCCTATGTAGGGACGTGTGCGACGCGCCGCATCATTCCGGTGTGGCATCCACGCTGGCCGGAAGTACGAGCTCGTAGTTGCCCTGTGAGTCGGCGCGGGTTTCGGCCACCTGGAGAGCGGAGCGGATGCACCGTGTGGACTCCGTAGGGCCGATGTAAGTGCCGCTCGAACAACTGGGTAGCCCAGTGGGATCCGCGATCGGCGCGCCGCTTGCGTCGCGAACGACGTACGCGCGGATCAGCGTGCCTGGAACGCTCGGCGGGGCGCCGGACATGCCGTTCGGCACCTGCACCCTGCCGCGCTGGATGATCGGCAAGGTCGCGTACTGCAAACCGAGATCCGCCGCTCCACCGCTCACGTCGACGTGCGGCCACACGAGCCAGGGCACGTGCGTGCCGTCCGCGGGCTGCACGACGACGTCGAAGATCGCGCTGCTTCGCTCGCCCGAGCCGGCGTCCCTACCGTCGCTGCAATCGCCGCAATCGACGCCTGAAAGCGTGAATCTGCCGTCTCCCCGCGACACCGCCGTGGCGACGCGCGGCACGTAAGCCGATTCCCCGAGCGACATTTCCAGCACGCCGACGGAAGCAGCGGCGCAGTCGCCGGCATCCATGTCCGGGCAGCGCCGCGTCCCCGCGACCGCGGGCAAGGCCTGAACGGATGCAGCTGCGATGCTGGCGCCCGATGCGGAGACCGCGCGCCCCGTCAGCGTGGCGGCGTCGTTCACCAGAAACTGACGTCCCGCTTGCACGGTGCCCGATGCGCCGTTGCTCTGGCGAACCGTGAACGTCCATTCTTGCGAAGCGAGCACCGCTCCGTTGCGTTGAGCGACCGCGGGGACGACCCGCACGAGATAGTCGCCGGGGAAGAGATCCGTCGCGAAGCTTCCGTCGGACTCGATGTCGGCCGATGCCGAGAACGAGGCGAAGATTCCGGCCGACGGCATGTCCACCCTGGTCGCGTTGAACGTCACGCTTCCGGCTACCGGCGTGTCGGTCCCCTTCGCCGCGTCGTCGGCCTGGTAAACCCACGCTTCGACCCGCACCTTCGTCGGGATCGGACCGATGCCGTCGGGCAGAACCGCTTTCTGCGGACCGCTCGCGGTCGGGGCGGACGACGCGATCGCTCCCGCGATGCTGAACTGCAGAACGGGCCCCGCATCGGGCGTCGGCGGCGAGAGGCGCAAGAGCTCCTGTCCGACGACGCTCGGTCCGCCGCTCGCGATCGGCGAGTAGGTGACCGAGCGCCTATAATAGAAGGCACCGTCGGCGGCGGTCGGTGCGCCGTGGAGCGGTTCGGACGGCTGCGACAGAATCTGTCCGGTGATCGGGTGGAGGACGTCGAGCGTCCAGCCCTGGAGCCACGGAGCGGCGCTCGGCCACGGGATGCGGACGTCCAACGTCTTCGGGGCGACCTGCTTGATCGAGACGCAGGACACGCCGGCTTGCGCCTTCACCAGGCCGGGGAACACCTCCGGAGCGACGCCGCAGCTCGACGCCCCGCCGTCTGCTCCGGCAACCGAGCTGGTCGGACTGATGTAGACGTCGAACGTCCCGGGCGGCACGTTGACGAAGAACTCCTGCGCCGTCCCCGCGAGCGTCAGCTGGTCGCGGCAGGCGGGGGCCGGGATATCGACCGAGGACGTGTGCGTGACGTAGCTGACCGCCGGCAAGCCGTAGCCCGACGCCGGCGTGAGCGTGACCTGGAAAGGACACGACGAGAGGATGTAGCCGCGCACGGTGGACGCGCCGGCGAGATCGATGTCGTGCTGCTCGTTGCTCCGGGAGAGATCCATCGCTACCGTGAGAAAGCGCAGACCGTCGATGCCGGCGACCGGACTACCCACCGGCGGCGTCACGGAGAGGAGCACGTTCGAAAGCGCACCTTGGTGAGCGACGCAGATGCCGTTCCAGCACTCGCCGTCGCCGCAGTCGGAGTTGGCGCTGCACAGGTTCTTTTCGACCGGAGAACCCGAGGTCTGGCTGACGTTGACGGAGCACGCCGAAACGACGACCGACACGCAAAGCAACGCTTGGACACGCGCTCGCGTCACGGCGAACTGTTCGCCTTTTGTCCGAGCTCGCTGCTCTGCAAACAGGAGACGGGCTGGGTATCGTTCGACGAGACGCGCAACCAAAGAAACCAGGTGAGCCGCGCCACCGGGAGATCGTCCGGGGTCGCGTCGATGCGGAAGTTGCTCGGATTGGTGATGATGACGGTCATCGTGTGGCAACCGGCGAGGGTTCCGTTGCCGTCGGCGTTCCAGCCCCATGGCCAGTCCAGCGAGCGATAGGGCATTTGCTGCTCCGCAAACGGACGCTTCAATGGATCGGGCGGGACATCTATGAACTTCACGGGCGTGCTTTGGCCGTCGCTGTCGATGTCGCGAATGAAGAACGCGGTGAGCTGTTGCCCGTCGTCGTCCGCCCGAAATGGGATGTTGAAATCGATGGACGAACTGTAAGTCACGACGAGACTCGTAGCCGGGGGCTGGGCGAGGTTCGCGAAGATCTGCGGCGGAATGGGCGTCGGTTCCGTGTACTGCGGGGGGGAGTCGAGACAGCCCTCGGCGCAGGTCATGGCCACGAAGAGCAGCGAAAGACGTGCCAGCGTGTTAGCCGCCGTACTCCGCGCGAACGTCGCTGCGGATCGCTTCCGCCGCTTGAAGAAGGCTGACACCGCTGTCACACTCGCCCCGCGGCCGGCGTTTCCGATCCACGTATCGCTCATAGCGTCCGCGGACTCTACCTTACGGCGGCCCAGGCTGCCGCCCGGGCGTGCGTCCTTGCTGCCAGCGGGTGCTCGCGTACTCCGGGCTCGTCGCCAGACGGACCAGATCGGCGACGGCGGGACTCGAGCTGCAGAGCGCCGAAAGCCCGCCGGGCGCGTCGAGCCCCCAGGTCGAAACGCCGAGATCGGCGCAGGTTTCCCGCACCGCGACGGTGAGATCTCCCGAGACGAAGAGCCCGGCGCGCCGAACGGCCTGCTTGGCCGATGCCCGCGCCGTCGCGTAGTCCAGGCGTGACGGATCATCGCAGAGCTCGCGTAATCTCCGTTGAGAACGCGCGGGGATGCTCTCCCACAGCATCTCCGCGAGTGTGGCGACGCTGGCGAGATGATTTTTGCCCGCCTGCGGCGGTCCGAACGCCGCGACCAGGGCGCGCAGCACGTTCTCGACCTGCGTGTCGGCGGCGCCGTAGAGCAGCACGTGCTCCGGCATCGTCGCCGCGAGCATCACCCCGAGGTGATAGCCGAGGAGCGGGCTCTCGTGCTTCACGTCGCCGGTGAGCAGCAGCGCCGGCGACGAGAGCAGCGCGATTTCGATGGTGATCGAGTCGCCGCCCTTTCTCTGGAAGAGCGGCGTTCGGGTCATGCCGACCAAGCGAGTCGCGGCGGCGAACTGGCGCGCGAGCGGCGTCGGCGAGGTCGGCGATACGCGCTCGAGGCCGGTCACGCCGTAGCTCGAAGGATCGCGCCGGAACATGTGCGGCGCGCCGCTCCAGACGAGCGCGAGCGCCTCCGTCGCCGGCGAGATCGTGTCGCGAAACAGGACGGCGCGAACGCGATCGGGTTGTTCGACTTGTTCGGCGAGCGACGGGGGCGGGAGCGGCTCGGCGGCGGAGTCGAACGCGCGCATCACGTGCTCGACCGCGCGCGCGTACACGATGTTGCGATCGGCGAGCGTCGCCTCGTAGAGCTTCTCGAGGATGGAGCGATCGCCCGGCAAGAGATGCGCGACGCGGCGGCACACGCTCACCAGATCTTGCGTGCGGTCTCGGCGATTTTCGAGCTGGAGCATGAGCTCGCGGCCCGCTTCGATCGAACCGCGCGACAGCGCGGTGAACAGGGCTTCCTCCTGGCTGCCGGCCTCCGGCGGAGGACGCATCGAACGGGCACGACGAACGCCTGCGGCGGGCGTGATGGACGTGGTCGCCGTCGCCGCGGGCGCTGCAGGTGGATCGGTGACCGGTCCGCGCGCGCGGGGCTGGAGCGCCGCCGCGGCCGCGGCCGACGACGGCACGTTCCAGGGAACGGCGCCGCGATCGAGCGCGAACGCGGGCTCGCCGTCGGCGTGCGCAGGCACGGGGTCGGGAGCGCGGGTCGCCTCGTGCAGCGGCGGCAGCTGGGATCCGGTGCCGGGCGGCGCCGGCGTGCCCGGCAGCGTGTTCGAGCGTCGCATCGGCTTCGGCGGCGCGCTCTTTCGAAGATCCGACGGCGGTCCGTTGCGCTCGTCGTCCTTCGGCAGCGGCGCGCTCGTGCCGGGCGGCGTGGTCGTGAACGGTTCGGTGGGGGAATCGACGAGCGCCGCGGGACGCGACGGCGCGCGCAGCTCGATGGCCGCCGGCGTCTTCAGCTCGATCACCGGGCCTTCGTCGAGCGGCTTGCGAAGAGCGAAGACGTGCTCGCCGTCCGGCGCGCTGCTCGTGCCACCAACGCCTTCGGGCGGCGGGGGCGTCCCGAAGGCCGCGCTGGCGTCGACGATCCGTCCGAGGGCGGCGCGCAGCTCCGTCTGCGCTCCGAGCGCGCGCGCGCGCGTGTCGGGCATCGCCGCCGCCACCTCGAGATACTCGAGCGCGCGATCCGGCAATTGCGCGCGCTCCGCGGCGGCGGCGGAAGCGAGGGCGACCTCGCCGCGGCTGCGAAGATCGTGCAGGTCGCCTTCGAGCGCGCGGTCGTAGAGCGGCAGCGCGCGCTCCGGCGACGAGCCGCTGGCGATGCGCTCCGCCGTGCCGAGCGCGATGAGCGGAAGCGGGCCGAGCTCCGCTTCTGCTTGCGCCAGCTCGCGAAGGCCCTCCCCCGCGCCGATGGCGACGTCGAGGGCTTCGGCGAGCAGGAACGCGTGGATCTCGCGCTGCGTCGCGTCGAGCGGCGCGCGCACCGCTCGGAGCTCCGCGAGGGTCGCGAACGCCTCGTCGCGGTTGCCCGCGCCGCGAGCGCGGTACTCCAGCTGCCGCGCGAGGAGCTGGGCGTCGGCCGATTCCCGCGCGATGCGAGCGGCGCGCTGCGCTTGACCGAGGGCCATGGATTGCTTGTTCGCCGCGAGCGCCGCGCGGGCGGCCTCCACGAGCAGCGACGCGCGGACGTGCGGCGGCTCCATCGACGAGAGCGCCATCTCTTCGAGCGCTTCCGAGTACGCCTCCGGGTTCTCGCCGCGGCGCGCGATGTCCACGTGCAGCGCGACGAGCTTCGCGGTGCGCGGGAAATCTCGCATTTCGGCGAACACCCGCCGCGCGGACTCGACGTCGCCGCCGTCGAGATAAGCCTGACACGCGCGGCGCGCGAGCTCGGCGGCCTCGCTCCGGTCCTTCGGGAAGACGCTCGCGCGGAGCCACAGCGCCGCCGCGCGAAGCTTCGCTCCGAGTCGCTCGTTGAGGTCCGCTAGGGTGGTGAGGACGACCAAGTTGTCGCCGGTATCGACGAGCAGCGACTCGAGCTCCCCGCGCGCGTCCTCGGGTCGCCCGAGCCGCGACTCGAGCATTTCTGCGAGATGTAAGCGGATCCGGCGCCGATCGTCCATGCTCTGCGGCAACCGCGCGCGGCGCCGGAGGAGCTCGGCCAATCCTTCCCAGTCGCCGCGGCGCTCCGCGTCGCGCTCGAGAGCGGCGAGCGCGACGGTGTCGTGATCGTCGAGCGTGAGGATCTCGTTGTAGCGGACCAGGGCGCCGGCTTCGTCGCCCTCGGCACCGAGGAGCAGCGCGAGCCGCCGGAGCAGCGGCAGGCGTTTCGCGGGCTCCGTCTCGAGGCCGATGAGCAACGACAGCGCTTCGATCTGCCGGCGCGCGTCGCCCGAGGCCTGGGCGTGCGTGAGCATATCGGCGTAGAGCGACGGATCCTTGGGCGACGCTTCGAGCAGCTCGGAGATGACCGCGGTCGCTTCGTTCGCGCGGCCCATGTCCGTCAAGATCGACGCGAGCTCGCGTCCGAGCGCGATGCGCGCGTCCAGGGCGGTCTCTCGCTCCATTTCCTCGCGGAGGAGCGCTTGCAGCACGTCGAAGCGCTTCTCGTCGCGGTACAAGCGCCGGAGCCGGTCGGTGATTTGCGGCCGCAGCTCGTCGGGGAGCCGTTCCGTCCCGCGCGCGTCTTCCAGGGCCTCGATAGCGGCTCGCGGATCGCCCGCGGCGCTCGCGGCGTCGGCCTGCTCGAGGAGACCGGTGATGCGCGCTTCCACCGGCATGGCGAGCCGCACCGACTGCACGAGAGCGCGATCCCCCGATGCCCGCGCCCGCGACTCGGCGCGCCGGACCAGCTCCGCGTTCTCCGGAAAGCGCACCGCGGCGGCCACGAGGAGCCGCGCCAGCGTCATCGCGCTCGCGTTCTTCCCGATCGCCTCGGCGAGCTCGACGAGCGGGAGCGCGACGTTCGAGTGCGGCGCCGTCACGAGCTCGGTGACGTGCGCGAGGAAGGCCTCGGCTCCGTCGCCGAGCACGAGCGACGCGAACGGCAGCACCGACGCGTACTCGTCGATGCTCGCGTCGGCGTCGGTGGCGCGGAGCAGCGCGGCGCACGCCACGTCGGCGGCGCCGAACGTGGACAGCGCCGTCGTGGCGCCGCCGACCGCGATGCGCGCGCCCTCCGGCCCGTCGAGTCGCGGCAGCATCGTGCGCAGCGCGCGCACGAACCTGAGCTCGGCGATGTCCTTCTCGTCGGGAACGGCGCGCACGAGATCGGTCAAGCCGTGGGCGAGCGAGCGCAGCGTCTCGGCGTGCGGGTTCGCTTCGAGAGCGCGGAGCAGCACGTCCACGCGCTGGCGCTTGCCCTCTTCGCCGGACCCGGCCACGAGCGCGGCGCGCCGGAGCCAGACGGCCCGCTCCTCGGAGCCGGCGGAGCGGGACGCCACGCGTTCGATCGCCTGCACGGCTTCCGTGGAGTCGCCGGTGCGCTCCGCGAGGCGCATCATCAGCACGAACGCGACGCCCTCCGACGGTACGGCCTCGAACGCGAGGATCGCGTGGCGGAGCGCGAGCTCGCGGAAGCCGCGGCGCTCGAGCTTGCGCGCGGCCCGGTAGTGCGCGGCGCGTTCTCCGTACACGCCGAGCGCTCCCCGGGCGATGATGTCGTAGGCGCGCTCGAGCTGCTCGATGTCCTTCTCCGCCGCGGCTCTCTCGGCGATCGCGAGCACGTCGGCGCGCGACGAGTCGGCCTCCAGCGCGCGTATCGCGATCGACAGCGCTTCGCCGTCGAGGCCGCCGTCGAGCGCGACCCCCGCGGCGGCGGCGAGCGCGCGCGCGACGTCGGCGCGGTTGCGCTTTCGCATCGCGATGTCTTCGAGCCTCCGGACGGCTTCGGCGTGGCCGGCGAACGCGACGAGGTCGCGCGCGAGGCGTTCGAGCCCGTGCTCGCCGTCGAGGGCCGCGCCGCGCTCCCAGGCCACGAAAGCGCCGTCGGGGTCGTCGCCGAGATCCCAGCGCGCGGCGCCGAGCTCGCGCCACACGCGGGCCGTGCCGCCGAGCTCGGCCGACGACACGGCGCTCAGCGCTTCCGCGTGCGCCTCGAGGAGCGACAGCTCGCCGTCGGAGCTCCGGGGTGGCAGCGCGACCTTGATCTCCGCGAGCACGGCGGCGGGATCCGCGCCTTCGGAGAGCGCGCGCGACAGCGTCGCGGCGGCGCCGTCCGGGTCGTCGGCGAGCCTTCTGCGCCGAGCGAGCTCGAGCAAGAGCTGCGCGCGATTTCCGCCCGGCGTGCCCGAGGCGAGCTGTCGCTCGAGCATCGCGATCGCGAGCGACGCGTCGCCCACGGCGTCGGCCGTGTGCAGGACGGCTTCGCGGATCTCCGGGCTGCGCGGGCCGAAGACGTCCAGCGCGCGGCGGCCGAGCGCGCCTCCGCGCGGCGGGTCGAGCTCCGCGAGCCGCGCGAGGGCGCGCGTCACGAGCGGCACCAGATAGAGCAAGGGTTCCGGCTGCGACAGCAGCCAGGCGAGCGAGTCGCCGATCCGGCGCGCGTCGCCGGCCTCGATGACGCGCTCGAGCAGCGCGCTCGCGGTCGCGCGGTCCGAAGGTCGCAGCGCGAGCGCGCGCTGCGTCCAGGCGAGCGCGAACGCCGGCTCGCCCAGCGCGTCGAACGTCGCCGCGAGCGCCTGGCAGAGCGACGTGCGCGGCATCACCACGGATGCAGCGCGCTCGAGCGCGACCGCGGCGATCCGGTCCCTTTGTCCCATCGTCGCGCGCGCGAGCGCGACGACCGATCGCGGCGAAGAGCTGTCCGCGTGGCACGCGAGCTCGGCCGCGCGCCGCGCGTCATCGACGGCTCCCTCCGCGAGGAACGCCTCGGCGGCGACGCTGAAGAGGAGCGCCGCGAGCGGACCGTCCGCGCCGGCGGCGAGCTTTCGCAGGGCGTCGCCGCGCGCGCGACCCTCGCCGTACTTCGTCGCGAGAGCGAACACCATCGCGGCGGCGGCGCGGTGCGACTGCGCCTCTTCCGTCGTGAGCAAGGCCGTCGCGGCTTCCACATCGCCGCGCTGGCGCTCGAGCGCGGCGAGGCCGAGCAGCGCGCGCTCGTGCTGCGGCCGCGAGACGGCGCGCGAGAGGTCGAGCCGGTAGAGCGCCTCGAGCCGTTCGGTGCGACCGAGGCGAACGAGCACGCGTTCGAGGGCGTGTCGCGACGCGCGGTCGTCCGGAGCTTCGTCGGCGATCGCATCGAGCACGGCCGCGAGCTCCGACGAGTCGTCGGGTCTGCCCCGGAGCAGCGCGGCGAGCTTTTGCAGCGCCTCGATCCGCGCCTGGCTCCGGTCGTCCGGCAGCGCCGCACGCGCCGCCGAGAGCGACGCGGCGCTCGCGCTCGCGCGCTCCTCGAGACGGGCGCCGATGACGCGGAGCTCGTCGTCGCGCTGGCCCTTCGCCTGCAAACGCTGCACGGCCCACAGCGCGAGCGCCGGCTCGTCGAGCCGCTGATCGGCGAGCACGACGAGCTCGCGCAGGCACGCGCAGCGCTCGCCGTCGAGCGACGCCACGTCGACCATGCCGGCGCGAACCAGGGCTTCGACGAGCGGCCAGTGATCTCCCGACGTCGCGGCGTGCTCGCGCAGCAGCGATTTCGCGTCTTCGTTCGACGGATCGGCGACGAGCGCGTCGATGAACGCGTCGACCGCGCGCTCCGCGCTGCCGAGCGCGCCCCCGACGACACGGCCGAGCGCGACGCGCGCGCGGCTCTTGTCGTAACCGGTGAGCGCCTCGGCGGCGAGCTCGAGCCGCGCGGCGACGACGTCGTGCAACCCGACGTCGGCGAGGATGCGTTCGAACGTGAGCAGCTCCTCGCCCGAGTCCTCCGAGGACGCCGAGCGCGCGAGCGAACGTGGATCGAAGCCGTGATCGAGGCCAGCGTCGAACGCGGCGCCGAGCGCGCGGATGGAATCGCCGTCGACGACGGCGTCGCGCAGGCGGCCCCGATGCGTCGAAAGAGCGCGGTCCGGAGCGGCGCGGGCATGCTCGCGCAGGACTTCGTCCGCTGCGCCGCCGCGGCCGCGCATCGAGAGCTCGGCGGCGAGCCGCTGCGCGGCGGGCGCGTGTCCGGGAGCGATCTCGAACGCGCGCATGAGATCCTCGAACGCCGCCGCGCTGTCGCCCTTCGCTTCGTGCCGGCGCGCCGCCTCGAGGTAGGCGTCCGCGGCGTCCTTCGGCGGCACCGCCTCTTCCGCCCATGCGGCGAGCGCGCCGCGAAGCTCCTCCGGAACCGGATCCGAAGGATTCGCGCGCGCGGCGCTGGCGAGCGCTTCGGCGGCGCCGCGCGGCTCGCCCTGTCGTCCGAGGAACACGGCGATGCGGGTGAGCAACCGCGACAGTCGCTCGCCCATTTCGTTCTCGACGAGCGCCTTCAACGTCGCGGCGGCGAGGGCCGGCTCTCCGAGCGCGGCGAACCAAGACGAGAGCTCTTCTCGCAACGAAGGATCTTCGCCGAGGAGCAGCGCCCGGCGCGCGAGCCGGGTCGCCGTGTCGAGCTCCGCGCCGCGGGCGGCCAGTGCCCGGGCGAGCGCCGCGGCGCAGACGCGCTCCGTCTCGACGTCGTGCGCGCGGGTCGCGCCCTTCAGCTTGGCGCGGAGCGACGCGAGCTCGGCGCGCGCGCCGGGCCGCCGCGCGACGGGCGCGTGGCGAGAGAGCCACTCGAGCGCGAGCGCCGACACCGAGCGCGGCGCCGACCAGTCCGGCGCGGGCAACGTCTGCCGCCGCGGCGGCATCGTTTCGGAACGCGTCCCGCCGTCGGTGCGCTCCTTTGCCGCACCGCTCTCGGAAGCCGCGTTGGAGTCGATGTCTGACATGAGCACGCGCGCTTTCGGTTCCCCAAGGGCCGGGGTTGGCGAAAGAAACAGCCGCGCCGAACCGGAGGCTCCCGAACCTTCACACTATAGAGGGTTCAACGGGGACTTGTCGCCGGATGCCGGATGGTTCTAGCCTCCTCCGACGACTATCGTTTCCCGAAGTACTTCGGGGCGGAGATTCATGATGCGACTCAAGCCCAGTATCGGCCGGCTCTCGTTCAGGGTGGGCATCCTGGCCGGTACGTTCCTTTCGTCGGTTTCGGCTTCCACCATCTGCCTGGCGGCGCCCGCGGCAGGGCAAACCACCGCCTCCGCGCCAAAGAAGGCGCCGGCCGGTGCAGCGACCAAGTCGGCCGACGCGGCTCCTGCGACGGGCAGCGCGCCCGACGCCGCGACGAAAAAAGCGGCGCGCGAAGCGTACTCGGCTGGGGAAAAGGCCTACACCGCCGGCGACTACACCACGGCATACGACCAGTTCAAGAAGGCGCACGATCTCATCCCGACCATCCACGCGGAGTATTGGATGGCGATGGCGGCTTCTTACGGAAGCGATCCGGGCGCGGCCTACGCGGGCCTCTCGGACGTCGTCGCGTCTCCGGAAGCCTCGAAGCTCGGCGACGACAAGATTGCTTCGGCCACCGCGCGGCTCGAAGAGCTGAAAAAGGTGCCCGCCGCGGTAAACGTCACCTCGACGCCACCGGGCGCCGAGGTGTCCGTGGACGGCGCCGCGCAGCCGGGCGTCACGCCGGTAACCATCAGCGTGCTGAATGGAACGCATCGGCTCGGTCTGGGCCTCAAGGGCTATCAGCCCTACGAGACGGACGTGACGGTGAGCCCGGGGCAGAAGCTCGATCAGAACGTGGAGCTGACGAAGGCGCCTGAAGTCGTGCCGCCTCCGGTCGCTGCGGCGCCCCCGCCCCCGCCAGCGAAGCCGACGCCGCCTCCGCCCCCGCCGAAGCAGCCGAAGAATCTGCTACCCGCGTACATCACGCTCGGCGTCGGTGCCGCCGGCGCGATCGTCGGGACGATCTTCGGCGTCGAGGCGCTCAGCGCGAAGAGCGACTTCGACAAGAACCCGACGAACTCCACCGCGGATCGCGCCGAGCGCGACGCGCTCATCGCCGACATGGGCTTCGCGGTCGCGCTCACGCTCGGCATCACCGGCATCGTCCTCCTCGTCTCCGACGACACGAGCGACGTCACCGCGCAGCACGAACCCGCCCACAAAGTCGCAAAAGCACGCCTCGACATAGCGCCGGTCATGACGCCCACGACGCAAGGGGCCGCCGCGCGTCTGACGTTCTGATTCAACCACGACGCCAGCGATGGAACGTCGTTGGCGTCGTGTGTTTTTTTGGTTTTGTACCTGGTTCGGCGCGGAACCCTCACTTGCGCTCCTCGCCTTCGGCTGCGGTGCTCGCTCGTGGGACGGTGCGGCGCGAGTCGTGTGGGGGATGCCTCCCATCCCCCACTCCCCCAGACGCGGACGCGTCGCAATGCGATGTCGTTGTGGACGGTTTGCGATTGCGACGACTTGAGCGTCGGGCGTTTTAGATGCTTGGCGCGGTTGGCGGACGCTTTGCGGCTAGCCGAAGTGCTTGCCGATCGCGTCGATGACTTGCCCGTAGTCCGGCGGTAGGTAGTGCGGCGGGTTGGCGAGCTTTGGGTCGATGCCGGCTAGCTGGCTCTCGTGGTAGCGGACCTTGAACTCGGTGAATTTGAGCCCGTGCGCCGTCGAGACGCACACGACGCGTTCGTGCGGAAGGATGGTCCCTTTCTTCACGAGCTTCTCGATGACGGCGAGCGCCACGGCGGTGTGCGGACACGTGTACATCCCGGTGCGATCCGCTCGCGCGGCGGCGTCGGCGAGCTCCTGTTCGCTCGCTTGCTCGACTACGCCGTTCATCGCTTCGAGAGCGCGCACGGCGCGCGGCGCGCTCACCGGATTGCCGATCTGGATCGCCGTGGCGAGCGTCGGTTTCGCCGCGATCGGCGCGACCTCTCGCGATCCCGCGGTCCACGCGCGGTAGAGCGGGTTCGCGTTCTCGGCCTGAGCCACCGCGAGCCGCGGAAAGCGGCTGATGATGCCGAGGTCCTTCATCATCTTGAAGCCCGCGTACAGCGCGGAGGCGTTGCCGAGGTTGCCGCTCGGGATCACGACCCAGTCGGGCACCTCCCAGTCGAACTGCTGCACGATCTCGATGCCGACCGTCTTCTGTCCTTCGATGCGCAGCGGGTTCATCGAGTTCGCGAGATAGATGACGCCCTCGGCCGCGAGGCGCTGCACGATGGCCATGCAGCCGTCGAAGTCGGTGTCGAGCCCGAGGACGAGCGCGCCGTTGGCGAGCGGCTGCACGAGCTGGCCCGTGCTGATCTTCCCGCGGGGCAAGAGGACGACGACGGGGAGACCGGCGGCGGCGCCGTACGCGGCGAGCGACGCGCTCGTGTCGCCGGTCGACGCGCAGCACAGCGCTTTCACCCGCAAGCCGCGCTCGATCGCCAGCCGCGCGACGCTGACGAGCACCGTCATGCCCAGATCTTTGAAGGAGCCGCTGTGGCTGTTGCCGCAGAGCTTCACCCACAGATCCGTGAGGCCGATGGAGCGTCCGTAGCGCTCGGCCCAGAAGAGGTTCGTCCCGCCCTCGTCCATCGAGACGATGAGCTCGTCCGGCACGGTCGGCATGACCCACTCGCGCTTGCCCCAGACGCCGGAACCGTAGGGCCAGGCCGTCCCTTTGTAACGTTGCTCGAACAGCTTCATCCATGCGGCGCCGCTGCGATCGCGGAGCGCGTCGACGTCGTGCGTGACCTCGAGGAGACCGCCACACTTGGGACACCGATAGATGGGTTCCGTCACCTCCCAAGAGCCTTCGTGGCCCGTGATGCAGGTGAATCGACAGGTGTATTGCACGGCGGCACTATAGCACTCGTCCACTGAGCGGACTGTCGCTAGATTCGCCCCCCGCTCGGGTGAGACATGGGTCGCGCGACTCTCGTCGCGCTCCTCGCCTTCCGCGAGCCGGTTCCGAGACCGACCGGAAGTCGTGCGCAGAGCCCTTAGCTCGAACCGCTCGCGGTGGTACGGTCCTCGGCCGTGAGCGGTCCCTGGGTGCTCGTTCTCGGCCGACCTAGCTCCGATCCGCGTCGGCGCTTGGGCGGGCTGTCGCTCGCGCTGCGCCTCGCTCTCGACGCGCAGCGCGCCGGGGCGCGAGCGATCGTGTGGACGGAAAGCTCGGGCCTCGGCCGGGCCGAGCTCGCGGACGCGCGCCTCACCATTCCGGTCGTCGACACGGCACCGACGGACGCCCGTCACATCACCGTCGCGTCGAGCCTGGTCGTGCATCGCGCGACGCTCGCCGAGCGCGCGAACGGCGACGGCGACGCGACCGTCGAGCCCGGCGCCGCGCCGCCCAACGGCACGCCCTACGGCTTCTCGGCGATCGACGTCGCCGACGACGCTTCGGCCCGCCGCGCGGAACGGGCCCTCTTCCGTTCGCTGCGCAAGCCGCAGGACGGATGGACGGCGCGCTGGCTGAACCGCTACGTGTCGCTCGCGCTATCGCGCTCTCTCGTGCGGACGCCGTTTTCGCCGAACCAGGTCTCCGTCGGGATCCTGGCCATCGGGCTCTACGGCGCGTACCTCGCGGCCCAGGGGACGTACTGGTCCATGCTCGCCGGCGCTTTCTTGTTCCAGGCGCAGAGCATCCTCGACGGCTGCGACGGAGAGATGAGCCGCGTGAGTTACCGCGGCTCTCATCTCGGCGAGTGGCTCGACACCATCGGCGACGACGTGACGAACTACGCCTTCTTCGCCGGGGCGGCGATCGGCCTTCACGCGGAGACCGGGAGCAGCGTCTACCTCGCCGCGGGCGCCGTGACCGTCGGCGCCGGCGTCACCGCGAGCCTCATCGAATACCGTTACCTCGTGAAGATCGGCTCCGGCGATCTTCTCAAGTATCCGACGAGCCAGACCGCTTCGACGGCGACGGGGCTCCTCGCCGCAATCGCGCCGCTCTTCAAGCGCGACACGTTCGTGTTCCTCACGTTGGTGGCCGCCGCGCTGAACCTGCTCGGACCGATGTTGATCGTGTTCGCCGCGGCCGCCGTGGGCATCCTCGGGAACGTCCTCGCCGCCGAAGCGAAGATGGCCCGCGAGCGACGGTCCGCGACGACTGCTCCGCCGTCATGACTTGCGCCCGAGCGCGGCTCCCGTGTTCGCGCGGAAAGGCGCTCGGGCGGACGCTCGCGCTGCTCTTCTCCACGGCGGCGCCCCGAATGGCGATGGCGGCGGGTCCCCTCGGCCCCGACGGTTCGCCGCTGCACACGAGTCAGTACGGCATCGACCTCACGCAGACGCCGATCCAGGCCGGCGCTCGCGTCACCGGGCTCGCCGGCGCCTACGTCGCGATCGCGGAGGGCATCGACGCGGACATCCAGACGCCGGTCACTCCCGCGGTACGAGCGCCCTATTCGGTCGATCACTCCGAGCTCGAGCTGGGGCTCGGCTTGACGCTCCCCGTCGCGGTGACGACGACGGATTTCTTCAACACCGGGCACCAGCACACGCAGCTCGCGAGCGCGGACCAGAGCGGATTTCTGTTCGTCACGCCGGCCATCAATCTCGCCTGGGGCAACTTCGGCGTCGGCGTGACGCTGGAGTTACAGAACTACAGCTTGCTGCGCGAAACCATCGCGTCGGGGGCGCGGCGCGACGAATTCGACGCGCAGTTTCTCATCGGGCATCTGCAAGCCGCCAATCGTTTCTTGGACGGGCAGCTCGTCGTCGGCGGCGGCCTCCGCGTGCTCGAGCTCGACGTGACCAACCCGAACGCGCCGGAGGGCCAGACGCACCTGGCGACGTCCGTGGGGATGGGCGTCGAGACCGGAGTCCTCTGGGCGCCGACGGACGAACCGTATCGACTCGGGGCCGCGTTCCACTCCGCGATCACGGCGAGCGCCAATCCCGGGGGGCGCATCACGCCCAACGCGGCGGGCGATCGCGTCCTCGGAGATCCGTCGGATCCGGTGAACCAGTTCTATCTTCCGAACTGGATTTATCAGCCGTGGGACCTGAACGTCGGCATGGCGGTGCAGATCGGTCCGCGGCCGTTCAACGAACGGTGGATCGATCCCGAGGGTCGCGCCGACGTGGCGCGCGCGGCCATCGAGCGGCGTCGCGCCGAGCGGCGGTACCGACGCGCGCTCCTCTTTCAGCGCCTGGGCGCCGAAGGCGGCCTGGACGAAATGGCGGAGCGCGCCATCGACGCCGAGCTCGACAACGAACAAGCCTTCGACGAGCTCCACGTCGAACGGGTGGAGCGCGAGCTGCGCCAGCGGATGAAGCTCGCCTACGCGCGCCTACCTCGTCCCTACGCGCTGCTGTCGGTCTCCCTGGTTCTGACCGGCTCACTTACCGACGCGGTCGGCATCGAGTCGTTTCTGCAGCGGGTCGTCGCGAGGTCGGGTGAAAAAGTCGTGTACTCGCCGCGCCTCGGCATCGAAACGGAAGTCGTCCCCGGCTGGCTCAAGGTCCGTGGCGGCACTTATTCGGAGCCGACGCGCTTCGCGACCAGCACGCCGAGGCTCCACGGGACCGTGGGTTTCGACGCGAAGGTGCTCCCGTGGTCGGCCTTCGGCCTATTCGACGAGGGGACGGAGTGGCGCATCACGACCTCCCTCGACGCGGCGGCGCGGTACCTGAGCTGGGGCGTGAGCGTGGGCGTCTGGCACTAGGGGACGGTTGCGGGTTAAGATCCGAAGATCATGGGGCGCAGCGGGCCTCTCGACAATCCAGAGCTGCTCGAGGTGCAGGCGCTCCTCGACCAGAAGGACGTCGCCGAAGCGCAACGTCGCCTGGCCCGACTCGACAATCGTCCGGACCTCGCCCACGGCGTCGCCTTCTTGACTACCCGACTCTTGCACCTGCGCGGCCGGCTGGATCACGCCGGTGTCGCCGAGCGCTTACGCGATCTCGTGGCGCAGGCGCCGGATTTTCAAGAGGCGCTCGCGCTGCTCTCGCAATCGGAGGCGTCCGCGAAGGGCGGCGCGGGCCCGGAGCCCGCAGCGACGGAACGACGCTCCGCGACTCCGATCGCCATACCGGCGCAGGAAGGCGCGCGACCCGTCGTGCGAACGCCGCAGGTTCCGCAGGGCCCGCCGGACGATCTCCTCGAGATGGGGCCGCTGCCGTCGCCCTCTCGCGCCCCGCCCGCGCAGCCGGCGTCGCCGAGACGCCCGACGTCGCGTCCGTCCAGCAGAAGGCGCGGCAACGGCCCGCAGCGGTTCACGCCGGTGACCGGATTCGAGGCCAAGGACCCGCACGGCGCGCGCGTGAACCCCTCCGCGCAGAACAGGATCCCGTCCCTCCCCGAGATCCCGCGAGCGCCGGCGATCCCGCAGTTTCGCGACAACCACTCGCCGCCGAGCTACGCGCCGGATCGGCGCAACACCGAGCCGGATCTCTTCAAGGGCAAGAGCCTCTTGCCACGCAACGCGGGCCGCTACAGCGAAACGCCGACGTCGATGGACATCATCGAGCCGAATCGCCCTCGCCGCGGCAGGGGTCCGCGACCGCCGTCCATCCCCGCGTCGCAACGGCATCGCGAGACGATGCCGCACACGCCGGAGCGCATCCGTTCCGCGGCGCCGCCGCGCGCGTCGGCCTCCATCCCGACGCTCTTCGACATCGCGTCGTGGATCGATGAAGGACGCTTTCGGGACGCAGTCGCGGCGATCAACCGCGCCGGGCCGAACGCCGGGCCCGAATATGCCGTGCTCAGAGCTCGAGCGCTCGCCGGCGCGGGCTACGTCGACCAGGCGCTCGAGCTGCTCGAACAGCTCGACAGAAACCCGTCACCGGATCCCGAGCTCCGGGCGGCCACGGCGCGGCTCTTCGTCGAGCTCGGAGATCCGGGGCGCGCTCTCGCCATCGCCAAGGGCGCGATCGACGCCGAGCCGGATCGCCCGCTCGTTCGCCTGACGTATGCGCTCGCCGCGGTGCGCGCGTGCCGGCGGCGGCGAGACCCCGCGCTCCTCGAGGAGGCCGATCAGGTCCTCTCGAAGTTCGCCGCCCAGGAAGGCCCGCTCCCCGCGCTGTATCTCGCGCTGCGCGCTTGCATCCTGGCGGGTACCGGCGACGCGAACCGGGCGATCTCCACCGCGCAGCGCGCGCTCGGGCTCGACGCGAAATCGCCGGACGCCTTCGCGGCCATCGCCGAAGCGGCGGCGCACTTGGGCCGCGTCCACGACGCGCGTCAGGCTTGGTCGAAGCTCGCCGAGCTCGCTCCCGCCGAGGGAGAAGCGATGAGCGGGCTGCTCTCCGACCCGGGTCCGGAGAACGCGCGCTCCGGATCCATGCCGGCGCGCAAAGCGCCGTCGCTCTGGTCTTCGATCGACGTGCAGCTCGTCGCCGGACGGCACGGCGACGTGCTCCGGGCCCTCGAACGCGCCGCCCAGGACGCGATCCGAAAGATCGCGAAGGCGATCCTTCGCGAGGATTTCACCGCCATCGCGACCGTCGGCGCGAGCTTTCTCACGACCTCGCCCGTGTTCTCGAGCTTCGTCCCCTACGACGCCTCGCTCTGGAGCTTGCGGCGGCTCGAGGCGGCGCTCGATCTGATCCTCGGCCGTTCGTCCGAGGTCCTGCGCGATCACGAGACGGGCCTCGTCGTTTTGCTCGGGTCTTACCTCGGCGAGTCGCTGCGGCTCGCGCACGTCGGTCGCTGGGAAGGCCGCTCGTCGGACCTCGACAGCGCGAAGGTCGTCGCGTCGAACGAAGAGCTCTACCCGTTCCGCGCCATCTCGGCGAGGCTGCATCACGGCCGTCGCAGCCCGTTCGCCAGCTCGACGCAGCTCGGACCGGCGCGCCCCGGGGCCGATCAGTGGCGGACGCGCTTCGACAACCCGGTGGCGCCGCCGGTGCCGTGGGCGCCGAACCCGTGGCCCGCGCCGAGCCAGATCGGCGCCATCGGCCGCTCCCTGTCGCAGTCGCCGATCGGGCGCTACTGCGAAGAGGTGGCGGAAGGCCCCCTCGACCGGACCACGTCGAGCCTCATCGCGCTCGACACGTATCTGGATCTCGTCGCGCCGCGCGGCGCGCCGGTGGACGCGGACGCGGGCTGGACGCGGCGCGTTTCGGTGCTCGCCGGCGGCTACCTCGGAGAAACGCTGCGCGAGCTCGTCGGCGGTGAGTGGATCTACGGCGTCGACGCAGCCGACGACGCGCACGGGTATCGACTGCGGCTACGCGGGACGACGGAGGCGATGCCGGTCGCGCAGGTCCTCGAGCGCGTCATCGGCACGCGCACGTCGAGCCTGGTGGACTACGCACGGACGCTGATGCGGCGCGCCGGCAGGTGAAGAGCTTCTCGCTCCGCGCGTGTTTGCTCGCTTGCGCCCTCGCCGCCTTCGGCGCGCGCGCCGAGGCCGCGCCGCTCTCTCCCGGCGAAGAGCTCCGCATCTCGCTGCTCACCATGAGCCCCGGAGATCCGGCGTTCACGAAGTTCGGCCACGACGCGCTGCTCGTCGAAAACACCGCGACCGGGGCGACCCGCGTCTACAACTACGGCACGTTCGTCTTCGATTCGCCGTGGCTCGCCGTCGCCTTCCTGCGCGGGAACCTGCGGTACTGGCTGTCGGTGTCGTCGCTCTCCTCCGTCGTTCGTCACTACGCGGCGGAGAATCGCTCGATCTTCGCCCAGGAGCTGCGCATCGAAGCGGCCGAGCGCGCGCGCATCGCGCGTCTCCTCGAGGGCACCGAGCGGAGCGACGCGCGGTATTACAAGTACGACTATTACCGCGACAACTGCGCGACGCGGGTGCGCGACGTGATCGACGGCGCGATCGCCGGACGGCTGCGCGCGGCGTCGAACGGACCCGCGCCGTTCACGTATCGGCAAGAGACGCTCCGCCTGACCGCGGACGACGTCCCGCTCGCGCTCGGCCTGGACGTCGCCATGGGACCGCTCATCGATCGGCCGCTCTCGACGTGGGAGTCCGAGTTTCTCCCCGCGCGCCTGCAAGCGGCGGTCCGCAGCGTCCGTGTTCCGGGCGCGAACGGCGACGAACCGCTCGTCGTCTCCGAGCGCGTCCTTCTGCCCGCGAAGGGTCGCACGACGCGCGACGCGCCGCCGGGGCTTCTCCCGCCGCTGCTCGCGACGGGGCTCGCGCTCGGCGCGCTATGGATTTCGCTCGGCGTGGCCGCGGGGCGCGGCAGTCGCGCCGCGCGCGGTGCCCTCTCGACGGCGTTGCCGCTGCTCGGCCTTGCCGCCGGGTTGCTCGGCTGCACCATCGCCGGGCTGTTCTCGCTGACGGATCACGCCGTCACGTACTACAACGCGAACGTGCTGCTCGCGACGCCGTGGAGCGTAGCGCTGCCCGCTTTCGCTCGCGGGATCTCGCGCGGCGACGTCCGCGCGCTCGGCCGCGCCGGCGCGCTGTGCACGGCGTCGCTCGCGAGCTCGACGCTCGTGCTCGTCGCGCTGCCGTTCTACGGGCAGAGGAACGGCGAGTTCGTCGCGCTCTTCTTGCCGCTCTGGCTCGGCGCGAGCGCGGCGATCTTCCTTTTTCGCCGCGGGCTCAGCTCGGGAGCCGCAAGCGATAACCGACGCCCGGCTCGTTGATGAGGTAGCGGGGCTGCGCGGGCTCCGCCTCGATTTTGTACCTGAGCTTCTTCATGTAGATGCGCAGATAGTGCAGCTGGCTCGTGTAACCGGGGCCCCACACTTCCTTCAAGATTTGCTGGTGCGTGAGCACGCGGCCCGCCGAACGGATCATGAGCCCGAGCAGACGATATTCCGTCGGCGTCAGCCGAACCTCGCGCCCCGAGACCGTGACACGCCGCATGTCGAAGTCGACCACGAGCTCTCCGACCTGGACCGTCCCGGTCTGAACCTCTTCTTCCGGCGGGACGTTGGTGCGCATGGCGACGCGTATGCGCGCGAGGAGCTCGCCGGTGCTGAAAGGCTTCGTCACGTAGTCGTTCGCGCCCGCGTCGAGCGCGGAGATCTTGTGCTCGTCGCTGCCGCGCGCCGAAAGGACGATGATGGGGACGGTGCTCTTCCGGCGTATTCGCGAGGTGACCTCGACGCCGTCGAGATCCGGCAGCCCCAGATCGAGCAATACCACGCGCGGCGAGCACTTCTCGGCCTGCGCGACGCCATCCACGCCGTTCGCGGCGTGGATGCAGTCGTAGCCCTGCCCGCGCAAGGTGAGCTGCAGCAGCATACGCATCTGCGGTTCGTCTTCGATTACCAGGATCGCGGCCTGTTCACTCATCGTCAGCTTGCCTCCACGCGTTCGGTGAATTGTTCGGGCAGCTCGCCCAGGCTCGCCTTCGCCGGAAGCGTGAAGCGCACCGTCGCGCCGCCACCAGGCCGGTTCTCGAGCCAGATCTTTCCCTCGTGCGCGGTGACCACGGCCTGGCAGATGGTCAGGCCGAGGCCGATGCCGCCGTCGCCCTGGAGCGTGCTGCTGCCGCGGTAGAGGCGCTCGAAGACGCGCTTCTCGTCGCCGATCGTGACGCCGGGGCCTCGGTCCGAGACCTCGACGACGATGTGCCCTTCCTCGTAGCGAACGACCACGTCGATCGGGCTGCCCGCGGGCGTATAGCGGATCGCGTTCTCGAATACGTTGACCAGCACCTGCTCGATGAGCACCGGATCGAACAACGCGAGCGGGATCTCTTCCGGGACCTCGGTGCGGACCGGCCTGCCCTTCAGCTTGGGATCCAGACGGACGAGGGCGGCGCCGATGGTCTCGTCGATGGCTTGCGGCACGGGCTTCACGCGGAGCTGTCCGGACTCGAGGCGCGTGAGCTCGAGCAGGTTGTTGACGAGGCGGCTCAGCCGCAGCGCCTCTTCGGCGACGAGCTCCGAGAGCTCCGCGCGTTCGCGCGGGTCGAGCGCGTCCTCCCGGAGCGCCGTGCCCGCGCCGACGAGGTTCGCGAGCGGGCTTCTGAGATCGTGCGACAGCGCGGACAAGAGCGCGTTGCGCAGGCGCTCGACCTCGGCTTGTCGGTGCGCCTGGACGGCTTGCCGCCGGAGCTGATCCGTCATCATGCCGATGATCGCCGTCACCGCGAGCATGACGATGAGCGTGACGATGTTCCTACCCTCACGGATGCCGAGCGACATCGTCGGTGGGATGAACAAGAAATCGAAGGCCGAGACGCCGGCGACGGCGGTGAAGATGGCCGGCCCCACCCCGAAGCGCGCCGCGATGAGCAGGACGCCGAGCGGAAACAGGACGACGAGATCCGCGACCTGGAAGATGCGCTCGGATACGAACGACGTGAGCGCGCACCCGAGCACCACGGTCGCGCCCCAGAGGTAACCGTAGACGCGCCCCGTCGGGCGCCACGCTGCCGGCTCCTCCGGAGGCACGCTCGGGCGCTCCCGAAATTTGTCGCGCGCATCGAGGAGCCGCTGAAGCACGCGCCAGACCGTAGCACGGCCCGGAGTTCCGGCCCGGCCCGGCAGTACGATTCCGGCCTCGCGCCGCTCTCTCTTGCGACGAGCCGGCGCGCGCTCTATCCGGGCGGGCGTCGCATGTCGGCCCTCGTCCCCACCGAGCGCAACGCGGTCGAGCGGTTTCTCGGCGTTTTCACGCGCGTGGAGCCCGGCGAGGGGTTCTCGGCGCTCCTGCTCACGCTCAATGTTTTCGTTCTCATGACCGCGTACTCCGCCATCAAACCGGTGCGCGAGGGGCTCATCCTCTCGATGCGATCGGGGGCGGAGTACAAGGCCTACATGGGGGCAGCCATCGCGACGGCGCTGCTTTTCGCCGTCCCCGCGTACGCCCGCGTCGCCGACCGCTTCCCCAGAAACCGCCTCATCGCCATAGTTACAGTTTTTTTCGCGGCGAACCTGGTGCTCTTCCGCGTCGCGAGCGCCGTCCCGTCTCTTCGCGAAAACCTCGGGCTTGTCTTCTATCTCTGGCTCGGGGTGTTCAACATGATGGTGATCGCGCAGTTCTGGGCGTTCGCGAACGACATCTATCGAGAGGAACAAGGTAAGCGCCTATTTCCGCTCATCGGCGTGGGTCAGACGTTCGGCGCCGCGGCGGGATCGTTCATCGCCTTCTTGCTCCTCAAGCTCCTCGGCGTCTATCAGATGCTGCTGGTCAGCGCGGGCCTGCTCGTCGTCAGCGTGGTGCTCACGCAGCTCGTGCACGCGCACGAGCTCGAGCGGCGCAGCGGGCCGCCGCCGATCGCCGCCGAGCGGCGCTCCGCGGAACCGGCCGCGCCGAGAGCCGGCGCGTTCCGGATGGTCCTCGGCGACGGCTATCTGCGAGCCATCGCCATCTTCTCGGTGCTCTTCACGTTCGTGAACTCCAACGGCGAGTACATGCTCGGCCGCCTGGTGAAGGAATCCGCCGAGGCCGCGGTGGCGCACGGCACGCTCTCGGCCGACGCCGTGAAGGAGTACGTCGGCACGGCCTATAGCCGGTTCTATTTGTACACGAACATCGCGACCGTCGCGCTGCAGGCGTTCTTCGTGTCGCGATTGATCCGAAAATTCGGGATCCGGTTCGCCTTCTTGGTCCTCCCCATCGTGCCGATCCTCGACGCCGTCGGCGTCGCGGCGGCGCCGATGCTGTCGCTCTTGTTCGCCGGCAAAATCGTCGAAAACTCCCTCGACTATTCGCTGAACAACACGCTCCGCAACATGCTCTGGCTGCCGACCACACGCGAGATGAAGTACAAGGCGAAGCAAGCCGTCGACACGTTCTTCGTGCGCATGGGGGACGTCACGTCCGCGATCGCCGTGTACGTGGTCGCGGGCCTGCTCGGCGCCGGCGTACGCACGCTCGGGCTCGTCAGCGTCGCGGCGTGCGGCCTGTGGTTCTTCGTCGCCCGGAGGATCTTGTCGCGGCGCGACGCGATTTCCACGTCGATCGCGCCGCCGGGAGAGCTCGCGAACAAGCCGATGGAAGCCGCGCGCGCGTGAGCGCCGCTACCACGTGCCGCTGAGCATCAGCCCCGCGCCTTCGGGGATCGCCATCGGCGCGAGCTGCACCGGGAGCGGCCTCGGGCGGTGCGCGAAGTACGGCACGCAGAACCCGACGCCCGCGCCCACCACCATGCCCGTCAGGACGTCGGTCGCGTAGTGCCGATCGGCGGCGATGCGGAGGTAAGCGCCGACCGTCGCGAGCGTCATGCCGGTGATCCACATCGCCGGCGCCATGCGGTAGCGGCGCATGGAGGCGAGCGTCCCCGCCGAGGTCGACAGCGCGAACGCGAGCGTCGCGTGCCCCGAAAAGAACGACAGGTTGTCGTCGGGGGTGCGCTCCTTCGCGCGCTCTTCGGGCGTCCGCGCGTGCACGTCGGGGCGCTCGCGCCGGACCGAGTACTTCGTGATCTGATTGACGTTCACGGCGATGGCCGCGGCCTCTGCCACTACCAGGAGATCGGCCGGGAACTCGTTCAGGCGGTGGTCGTGCGCGGCGATGCCCGCGCCGATGGCGATGCCCGCGGCGGGGGCCAGCCCGAAGCTGAACACGGTGCTCAACGTGTCGGCGGTCTTCCTGTCCGACCACCGGAGCGCGTTTCGGACGGACCTGTCGAAATCGTTCAAGGTGTCGTTGCCCGCCGCGTCGCGATCGCACCAGCGGCACGGCCCCGAAAGCTCCGGCTTCAAGAGCTCGAGCGTCGTCCACAGCGCGACGCCGCCGACCGCGACGCTCAGATCGAGCGGGACGTCGTAACGCATTTGTGTCACGGCGCTCGGTGGATTCGTGCCCGGCGGCGGCTCGTCGGCGGCGCCGCTTCTCGCGAGCAGCGCCGAGAACGACGCGAATGCCGCGAAGACGATCGCCCGGGAGGGTGAGCTCATTTAGGACGTCGCGTGTAGCGATGTTTCACGCCCGCGGGGAAGTAAGCCGGATCGCCGCTCGGCAGCAGCGTCACCTGCGGCAGACGCCGCTCTTCTGGCACGTAGCTCGAAAATTCACTGTTCAATCGAAGCAGCGCCAAAAGGACGGATTGTGCGACTCGTTCCGCGCGCGCGGCGGTCGCCTGCTCGCCGGGGGCGAGCTCGACGGCGATCGAAAGACGCGCCGGCGCGTCGCCGCCTTCCGCCACTTCCATGACGAACTTGCCGCTCACGAACTCGTGCACGCCGGGCGCCTCCAGCCCGACGCTGACGTTCTCCGGAAACACGTTCGCGCCGTAGAAGGACACGGTGAAATCCGAGCGCCCGAAGACGAACACGAACGGCAGCCGGCGCGCGCCGCGCTCGCCGGAGAGCTCGTCGTACGGATTCAACCCCGCGGCCCGGAGCTTCCCGACGAGGTCGTCGTGCGCGAGCACGCCGCCGTGATCGAGGATCGCGTATCTGACGAGCGGGACGGCGCCGTCGCTGGAGAACAGGAGCGTACGGCCGTCCGTCTCGAAGAAGCGCGCGCGCGGGTCGTACTGCGCGAGCGTCGGCAGGCGTGATTCGCCGAAGAGCTCGCGGGCGAGCTCCGGAGCGGAAGCGAGCCGCTGCCTCACGGCGATGCTCAGCGGCGTTTCGTTCGCGAGCACCCCGCCGTCGGCGGTGCCGTAGAGAGAGGCCGTCGAGTAACACGGAGACGGCGCGCCCATTCGCTGCGTCACGAGCTCGCGCCACGACTCGCTGAAGACCTCGCCGGCCATCACGCATTTCGTGTTCATGCGCGCGAAGTCGAGGCCCCGCGCGGCCCCGTACTCGAGGACGTCCTTCAAGAACGGCGGGTAGCCGAGGAGCACGACCTGCTCGAACCCCGGCGCGAAGTCCCGTAGCACGCGGACGATCTCGTCCTTCACGTTCCCCGGCGCGACGACCGTGATCGGATACCCGCGCGCGGCGACGAGCCGGCAAGCGTTCGTCGTGTACATGCCGCCGACCCAGGTCCCGAGCGCGAAGCACACGACGGCGAGCGTGCTCTTCACGTCCGCGGCGAAGGCGTCGGCGAAGATCTGCTCGAACCTCCGAGCGACGACGTATTCGTCCGTCGCGCTGCGCGGCCAGAACGTCGGCGCGCCCGTGGACCCCGACGACACCGCGACCATGTCGCAAGCGTTCACCACGCCGCCCGGGCAGCGGGCCGCGAGCGGGTACGAGAGGACGTAATTTTGCTTCGTCATCACCGGCACGCGCGGAAAATCGCTCTTCGTGCGAACGCTGTCCGGCGAAAAGCCGTGCTTGCCGAGGAAGTCCCCGTACGCCGGCACCGACTCCGCCGTGCGCCGAAAGAGCTCGACCGCCGCTTCCGCCGCGTCCGCATCCTGCGCGAGCGCGTCGTCGAGCCCCGTCTCGACGAACCGAGAAAACGCCTCACCAATCCGTCGCGAGCGCTCCCGGTCCAAAGTGCCCGGAGCTTACCCTCCCCCGACGCCACCTGAGAAATCCCCTCATATCGATGGCTGAAATCGGCCTGACCGCGTGCCGCCCGGGCGGGCCTCTCGCGGGTCTTCCCTACCCTACCTCGAGCTCCTCATCACATCGCAGCCAGCAACTCGTCGATCTCCGCGTCCGTCCCCACGGTGATGCGCAGCCCGTCGTCGAGCAACGGGCGATCGAAATACCGAACCAGGATTCCGCGGTCCTTCAGCGACCGATATGCCGCGCGCGCCTGCTCGGCCGCCGGAAATCGCGCGAAGACGAAGTTCGCCGAGCTCGGAAGGACGTCGAGCCCGCGCGCGGCGAGGCCGCTGACCAATCGACCACGGGTGGCAACGATCTTGGCCACGTTGGCGCGCATCCACGCCTCGTCCGAAAGCGCCGCGGCGCCGGCGGCGATCGCGAGCCGGTCCAGGTTGTAGCTGTCCTTGATCTTGCCGATGCCGCTCACGATCTCGTCGGAGGCGAAGAGCAATCCGAGGCGCATGCCCGCGAGGCTGTAGCTCTTCGAGAACGTGCGCAGCACGACCACGTTCGGCCGGGTGCGCGCGAGCGACAGCGCGCTCTGCCCCGCGAAGTCCGCGTACGCTTCGTCGACGACGAGCAGGCCGTCGGAGAGGCTCGCGGCGAGCTCGTCGAGCGCCTCCACGGGGTGCGCGTTGCCGGACGGCGAGTTCGGGCTGGCGATGAAGACGATTTTCGCGCGCGAACCGTACAGCGAGCGCGGCAGCGCGAAGTCGCGGCCGAACGACGGCGTCTCGAGCCGCGCCGCTCCCGCCTCGGCGAGCGTCTCGTAGAGAACGTACGTCGGATACGGGTAGACGACGAGATCCCCGGGGTCGACGACCGCGCGTACGAGCAGCGCGAGCAGCTCGTCCGAGCCGTTGCCGGCGAGGATGCCGCTCGTCGGGATCCCGAACCGCTGCGACGCCGCTTCGCGGAGGGCGCGCGCCGTCGGATCGCTGTAGAGACGCAGCCGCGCGCCGTCCGCGCCGACTTCCTCGGCGATGGCGCGCGCGACGGACGGGCTCGGCGGATACGGGTTTTCGTTCGTGTTCAGCTTGACCACGCGCGCCCCGGCGGGAGGCTGCTCCCCGGGTACGTATGCCGTCATCTTCTCGACGCTCTCGCGAAACACCGACACGCCGCTCACGCCCCCAGCCAGGAGTGCACTTCCGCGAGCCGTCGCGCGGCGCCGCGGCTCCTGCGATCGCGAAGCTCGCGCTCGATGCGCTCGCGACGGATCTCGGTCCAGCGCTCGAGGTACTCCGCGAGCACGTACTGGTCGACCGCGTAGCGCGCGAACGCCTCTGCGGTCGCGGCGCGCAGCGCGACGGCCCCGTTGTACCCGCCGAAGCCTTGCGTCGGCACCAGCACGCCGCCGTTCGGGTTGCCGCGCACCGGAGCGCGCTCGAGGCGGAAATACTCCGCGGGCTCGCCGAGCTCGTGATCGACGTGCCGGAGCGTCGGAATGCCGACCGCGAACTCGCCGAGCAAGTAACGGATGCCTTCGCTCACCGCCTTGAGCCCCGTCTCGCCCATCGAATGTCCGTCGCCCAGCGCCTTCGGCGCGCTCACCGTCATGCTCGGCAGCTTGCCCGCGTAGCGTTCGTCTTCGGCCGCGCCGAGGCGCGCGGCGTGGGTCGCCGCGAGATCCGTCCTGGAGTTGGTGCGCGTCCCGGTCGCGTGCGCGACGAGGTGCTCGAAATCCGCGACGCCGTAGCCGTGCGCCTCGCGGGCCATCGTGAGCGCCGCGATCGTGGCGTTCTCGCCGCCGAAGCCGACGCCGGCGAAGTGTCCCTTGCCGCCGGTCTCGCCGCTCTGCCCGAACCCGACGATGATCGAGGTGACGTCGAGAAAATTGCGGAGCGCGAAATCGAGCGTCGTCACGAGCACCCCCGACCCCGCGTGACCAACGACCGTCCCCTGCGCGTCCACGTCGAACGGAGCGAGGCTCTCCGCGACGCTGCGCCGGTCTTCCGGCGGGCGACCGGCGTTCAAGGCGTCGAGCTTCTCTTGGCTCATCATGGCGCCGGTGCCGAACGCCTCGAGCAGGCGTCCGTCGGGCTGCATGGCGGCGTCCGCCGCGGTCCACAGCAGGACCTCGGAGCGGGAATATCCCGGGTAAGAGAAGAGCGCGCCCGTCGCGGCGTCCGCCAGCGCGACGAGCGCGCTCGCGCAGGCGGCGGAGGTGACCAAGGGCGCTTGCGGGACGCGCCGCATCGAGGTGCCGCGCTGCCGCAGCTGTTCGAGCAGCTCCGGGTTGCGCCGCACGCGGCTCAGGCTGAACGCCGGCGCGAGCATCGTCGAGATGAGCGCCGCGCCGTGGGTCCCGAGGCTCGCCGCGAGCCGATAAGCGAGCTTGTCGTTCTTCTTGTCGGCGACCGTTTCACGCCGCGGTTGCATGCCGAGACGCATACGTTCGAAGCTCTCGTGACCGGTGAACGCGCACGCCGCGGCGACGCGGAACGCGCGCGGATCCGGAACCAGCTCCGAGAGCGGCTTCGGCAACGCGGAGAGCGCGCCGAGACCGCCGTAGAGAAAGAGCTGCGACTGCAGGCTCGGCCCGAGACGCGGATCGTCGTCGAAGAGACCGAACAGATCCATGAGCGGCGACTGACGGATCTCGCCGAAGGTGAGGCCGGAGAGCCGGCGTAGTCCGCCGTCCTCCAGATCGTGCGGCAGCGGCGCGCCGATGTCGGTCGGAACGTGCGGCGCTAGCCTTTCGCGGGGAATGCGCCGGATGCCCATGGAGGTGCGGAGGCGTTCACCATAGAGCTGCTCGATGCGCTCGGCGGTGAGCGCCTCGTTCGCGTAAGGCGCTTCGCGTCCGATGAAACGCGGTTCAGCCGCCGAGCCGGGCTCGATGTCCACCAGGCCAGCGTCGAAAGCGGCGAAACCAATGGCGTTTTGGCTATGGCACACCAGCGCGCGGTGCGTCTCCGTGCTCCCGACGGCTGACATCGTGCACGGCGTGCCGATCGTGCAAAGAACGCTGCTCGGGGGAAGGGCCATGGCTAGGTCGCGAACGACCCTAGCCCAAGTTTAGGCGTGGATCGACACGAGCGTTCCATGTGCGCTCATCGCGCCGTGCCACGTCACTGGAACGGATGGCAGGGTCCAAGCGAAGAGCCAGCGTGCGTCCAGGGGCGAAAGATTGACGCAGCCGTGGCTTCGCGGCGCGCCGAAGCCGTCGTGCCAATAGGCGGCGTGCAGCGCGAATCCGTCCTTGAAATATTGGACGTACGGCACGTCGCGTAAGTCGAACTCGTCGCCGACCTCGTCGCCGTCCATCGTGACCGTGACGTGCTTCGTATGAATCAGAAACTCGCCCTGGATGGTCGAGTGGGTGGTCTCGGGGTCGCCCTTGCCGTCGACGCCGGTGGAGACGAGCGTCACGAAGACCGGGCGCGCGCCTTCGTAGGCGACCAGCGCCTGTCGATCGATGGAGACGTCGATCCAGCGGCGGTCTCCCTTCGCCCACGAAGGCGCCGCTTCGAGCGGATCGACGCGCAACAGCCCCTGGTCCACGACGAAGTGACCATCGCGCGTCTCGAGATAGGGAACGCCGTTCACCCGGACGCGCTTGCCGGTGATGGGGAGCGCTTCGCGGTACTCGAGCCGTCGCGAAAACCGGAGCCCCCGGAGCGGATCCCCGGAGTAGAGCGCGGCCGCCTGCGCCCGCACGAACACGACCGGCAGCGACGCGTCGTCTCCGAGCGGCAGGCCGTGAAACCGGCTCGGCTCCACGCGCGTCAGCCGATCGAGCGGCACGACGGCCATGTCGGTGGTCAGACCGAAGCGCCGGCCTCCCGACTCGAAGAGGCTCACGAAGGCGAAGGCGCTCTTCGCGATCGCGTTTCCGAGCACCGGGCGAGCCGTGGAGAAGCGGGCGCCCCCCGTCGAGATCGACGCGCCGCCGTTTTGCAGGAACCACGGCACGCCGTCGAGCACCACGCCGTCGAACGACGGCGCGACGCCGCGGCGCGCGCCGAGTCCCGGCTCCGCGGCGCGTTCGTCGTCGGCCGTCGGAATGCGCGAGTAGAGCGGCGCGCCCGGTCCGGCCGCGGCGCCGTACTCGTACGGCAACGTCGTGGTGCGGTCGGCTCGCCGCGCCACCGCGCGCGCCAGGTGGTTGTCGCCGTCGAGCGACGCGTTCGGCCCGGCGCAGACGTAACCCTCCGGCGCGATCTCGTAGAACCCGCCCCGGCATCCCTCGTAGCTCGACGCGGTCTCGCTGCGGTGCACGATCGCGCCGGCGCGCAGATATCCGAGCTTCGGTGCTTTGAAAGAGGGGCGCGCGTAGATCAGAGTCTCTTTCGACGTCGCGACGAGCACGTCCATGTCGTCGTGCTCGGACGCCGGCGGCTCCGGCACTCGGCGCCCTCTTGTTTCGGCTTTCGCCGCGAGGCGCGGCTCGTCCTCCGGCGTCGCCGGGGTCCGCTTCGAGGTTTCTACGGCCGTCTTGGCGGCGGGCTCGGTTTCAACCGCCGGCGCGAGCGCCACGAGCGCGGTTTGACGCACCGCAAGGCCGTGCTCGTCCACGGTAAAGAACGACCCGGGAGCGGAGCAGCCGGCGACCAGCGACGCCGCGACGAACGCGCCCAAAAGCCTTTCCACGCCTCCGCGGCTAGCCGATCCCGCATCGTTCGGACCAGTTTTAGCAGGCGCCCTCTTCCCGTGTTATGCGCGCTCGTCATGAGCGAGCCCGTATCCCTCGACGCCCTGTCCGCACTCGACGAGCACCTGAGCGAGGACGAGCGCATGGTGCGCGACACCGTCCGCCGGCTGATCCGCGAGAAGTATCTGTCGCGCGCGGGCGCGCTCTACGAGAAGGAAGAATTCCCGAGCGACCTCATCCCGGAGATGGCCGAGATGGGACTCCTCGGCGCGGGTCTCAAGGGCTACGGCTGCGCCGGCATGAGCGCCGTCCAGTACGGCCTCGTCCTTCAGGAGCTCGAGTACGGCGACAGCGGGCTCCGTAGCTTCGTGAGCGTGCAGGGCTCGCTCGCCATGTACGCGATCTGGGCGTACGGCAACGAGGAGCAGAAGAACCGCCTCTTGCCGGACATGGCAAAAGGAAAGCTCATCGGCTGCTTCGGTCTGACCGAGCCGGACAGCGGTTCCGACCCGGGCTCGATGACCACGCGCGCCCGTAGAGACGGCGACGGCTGGGTGCTCTCCGGCACGAAGATGTGGATCACCAGCTCGCCCCTCGCGCACGTCGCCGTGGTGTGGGCCAAGGTGAACGACGGCGGCGCCGAGTCGATCGAAGGCTTCGTCGTGGAGCGCGGCATGAAGGGCTTCGAGACGCCGCGCATCCACGGCAAGATGAGCCTCCGCTCCAGCGAAACGGGGGAGATCGTGCTCGACGAGTGCCGCGTGCCGGAGCGAAACCGGCTCCCCAACGTACGCGGGCTGAAGGGCCCGCTCGGCTGTCTGACCCAGGCGCGCTTCGGCATCGCCTGGGGCGCGAACGGGGCGGCGAAGGCGTGCTTCCAGGCGACGGTCGACTACGCGAGAAAGCGCGTTCAGTTCGGCGTCCCCATCGCGTCGAAGCAGCTGATTCAGGAGAAGTTCGCCGACATGGGGCAAGAGATCATCAAGGCCGACCTCCTGACGCTGCACTTTGCGCGCATGAAGGACAGAAAAGGCATCACCCCGACCCAAGTCTCGCTCTGCAAGCGCAACAACGTGGGCAACGCGCTCGCCGTGGCGAGGACGTGCCGCGGCATCCTCGGAGGCAACGGGATCCTCCTCGAGTACCCCGTCGTCCGGCACATGCTGAACCTCGAGAGCGTCTACACCTACGAGGGAACACACGAGGTGCACACGCTCGTCCTCGGAAAGGCATTCACCGGGCTGGACGCCTTCTGAGCACGAGCACTCAAAAGCCTAGCCGCTAAGGTCGCCGTCAATTTGCGACAATTCGGCGTCGAAATGGCCAATCGAGCGCACTGGGTGACGCCGCGCGCGAAACTTTGCACTGCGTCAAACACGGCACGAATCCACGACGCGGTTCCCGAACCCCTTCGCTAAGATCGGAGCCGCGCGGGGCTTGCTTAACGGCATGGCCATTCGCGACAATGCTCCCGTGCGCCAAAAGTTAGCTTCACTGTTGCTCCTGCTCGGTCTCGTGGCGTGGAACGCTTTCGCGTTCGCAGCGCCGCGCGACAAAGCGGCACAGAAGAAGATCGAGGAGGCCATCTATACCGACTTCCTCAACACGGACTTCGACGGCGCCGAGGGCCTGTTGCTCGGCACGATCCGCGCGTGCGAAGACAAGTGCAGCCCGTCGCTCGTCGCCAAGGCCTGGATGTACGTCGGCGTCATTCGCGGCAGCGGACGCAACGACATCCCCGGCGCGACAGAAGCGTTCACGACGGCGATGGGCATCGACCCGAACGTCGCGCTCGACAACGAGATCGCCACCGATCCGGTGAAGGCCGCGTTCGCCAAGGTCAAGGCAGGCGCCGGCACGACGGCGGCGCCGCCCGCGGCGGCCACATCAGCTCCCGCGACGGGAGGGGGCTCGTTCACCTGCGCGCCGGCGCCGACGGAGATCGAAACGCGAAGGCCCTTTCCGCTGCAATGCGAAGCCGACGACAAGATCGCGAAGGTCGAGCTTCACTACAAGACGTCGAACGGCGGCTGGCAGACGTTGCAGATGCAGCTGCACGAGGGCTCGTTCCGAGGGACGATCCCGTGCTCGGCCACGCAGAACACCGGAGCGCTTCAGTACTATGCGGAAGGGCTCGACGCCGATGGGGAGACGGCCGCGGCGTACGGCAGCGACGACGCGCCGAAGTCCGTCGACGTCGCGTCCGAGACCACGGCGGATCCTCCTTCATATCCCGACGAGCAGCCGCCAGCGCGCTGCTCCGTCGCCGACGTGGGACCGGCCGCGACGACGGGCGGCGGAGCGTGCGGCGGCTTCGAAGCGGCTTGTGGCGCGGACGGCTGCTGCGAAGAAGGCCTGACGTGCAACGATGGCGTCTGCGAGCGCGAGAGCAAGAAGAAGAAGGGTTCGTACCCGAAGAACCTGGTGGGGCTGCACTTCGGATTCGACGTGGCGTACATGTCGTCGTCCAACGCTTGCACCGCGTCGGCGAGTCAGAACGACAACACCGTCTGCTTTCTCGGCAACGAGACGTTCGGGGCGGCGGGCACCAAGACGGGGCCGCCGAGCAACGCGGCGCCCGGCAAGATCAACGGCGGCTTCACCTTCGCGACCATGCGCGTGATGGCGTCGTACGAGCGCCTCTTCGGCGCGCTCGGTCTCGAGGCACGGGTCGGTTTCGCCTTCAACGGCGGCAAGACGCCACAGGGCGGAAGCTCGTTCTTACCGGTGCACGCCGAAGCGCGAGCCAAGTGGTGGCTCCGCGGCGCGGCCGGGTTCGAAGGCCCCGGTTTTCGTCCGTGGCTTCACGTCGGCGGCGGCGTCGCACAGGTCGACACGAAGGTGAACGTCGACATCGTCGATTGCGCACCGGCGTACCGAATGCCCGAAGGCAACGTGCAAAACGGACCCGGAGACGAATGCCTTTCGGCTCCCGACGCGACCACGGCGCGCGCTTACGCCGGGGGAACCCCACCGACGCACGTGCAAGCTTTGAAACAGCTCGGACAAGAGTTCGCGACGGTGGGCGGAGGCGTGATGTACGCCGTCGCGCAGAATCACGGCGCGGTATTGAACTTGAACCTCATGATCCCCTTCCCCTCCGTGAGCTTCGTGTTCGAACCGTCCATCGGCTACGAGTACGCGTTCTAGGCCTTCATCGCCGCGAAATCGTTGGAAGCTGACGCTCGCGCGATGAGCGCGCGGCGCGCATTTGTTGGCCCTCTCCGTGCGGGTCGGCGATGAGATGCTCGTCGTCTCTCCCGAGGAGGACCGCATGCCCGCACGTCCCGCTCGAATTCCCGGAGCCGCACCCGTTCCGGCAATCGTGCGCCAGCGGCGTCGACAGCAAGTCGTCGTGCGAGCGCCGAGCGCGGAAGCCCGCACGGTACTCCGCCCGCCGCGACCGACCTCGAAGACCCTCGCCGGCCTCGGCCCGAACGAGCGCGCATTCCGAGAAGAAGCGGACACGCTGCCCGCGCCGAACAGTCCGCTCTACGAGCTCGACGAGACGCCGCCCGTATCCGGCGTGCGCCTCAAGGTCCGCGAGCCGAAGCCCGTATCTCTGCAAGACGCCCCTCCGCGTCCCCGTCCCGTCACGCTGATCGACGGCGTGCACGACGGCCTCTCGCAGAGCCTCCTAGAAGAAGTGAAGCGCCTACTCGCGAGCGGCATCTTCGATTCACGCAGCGAAGACTGAGTCCAGCCGTCGCAGTCGCGATAGTCCGCCTCTGGGCGTGAGGATGGGAGGCCTCCGTTATTGCGCCTACGCGCAGCGGCCCTCCGTCCCTCCGAGCCGCCACTCGCTCCGCTCGGCTCCGTGAACAGCTAGAGCAAGCCAGCCGCGAATCGCCGGCAATCGCAAATCGTCCGCCTCTGGGGGCGTGGGGGATGGGAGGCATCCCCCACTCGAACACTGACGCGCGATGCGCGAGCGAGCAGCGCAGCCGAAGGCGAGCAGCGCATGCGAGGGTTCCGCGTTGTACCCCCACAAAAACCTAAAACACACGTCGCTCACGTCGTCTGCTCCAACCCTGCCCGCCTCTGGGGCTGGGCATTGATCGTATCTTCGGCCAAGTGAGTGAATTCCAGATCGATTTACGCGTCCGAGGAGAATGGATGGAGCGGAACGATGGGCGCTGGAAGAGTTTGGCGGAGCGGAGCTTGGGGACGCACGGCGAA